>JAEYPF010000004.1 GCA_023411115.1 Methanobacteriota archaeon | reverse complement strand
GAATCGAAAGATTCCAACAACAAATGGAAATCATAAGCATGATCGACGTGGAAGATGCAGGCCAAATTCAGGCTAAAGTAAAAGAATGCATCGAAAAAGACCCAGGAGCTTTTGAAGAAGAAGCAATGATCATAAAAGTAGAAGAAGGTGGCGCAGAGGAAGAGGAAGGCGAAGAAATAAGGCCAGTAGCTCCTGAAACAGCGTTAATTGAAGCTAGAATGCGTAATATTCAGACCCAGGTTAAAAGTGTAGGTGGGCTACAGAGAATATTCGCAGGTATGTACGCTGGAAAAGTTCAGGGAATTATGCTTGGTTTAGCCTTCACACTGGTCATCGGAACCATACTACTCTTGAAATAATGGGGGTTTAAGATGTTAATATCAAATAAACCTAATATTAGAGGCATAAGAAAAGTAGCAGAAGATGTAAAATACCGGACCGCATTGATTGGTAGAGATCAGAGGTTATTTGCCGGGCTCATAGCTACCAGAATGTGGGGTATTGCTGTGGGTTTTATACTGGCAATAATCTTAGTAGGACTCCCAATTTTATGGGTAATTAAATGATAGGGGCACGATAAAATGGCAGATGATAAAAATGTTATACCTACTGTAATTGTCCCTTCCGATGATTTCAATAAAGCTAATGAGAGATTAGACGACATGGAAGAGAAAGTAGAATTCACATGGGGTGAAATCTCTCAGAGAATGGGTCAACAAATTGGTAGGGATATTGGTATCCTATACGGAATAATAATAGGACTCATAATTCTGTTTATAACATTCGGTGTTCTAAGAGCAGGATTAGTAGTTCAAGCTTTACAAGCCATGTTTGGAGGATAAGTAGGAGGTTTTACATATGTTTAGATTTGATAAAGAACAAATTGTAATAGATGTCGCCGGAGTTAAAGTTGGAGGCCAGCCTGGTGAATACCCAACTGTTTTGGCAGGTACCATCTTTTATGGTGGACACAATATTATTAGTGATGAAAAAGCTGGTGTCTTTGATAAAGACGCAGCAGAAGAACGTATAAAGACTATGGAAGAAATGTCCGATGTAACTGGAAACCCATGTATTGTCCAGACTTTTGGTCAAACACCAGAAGCAATAGTTAAATATCTGGAATTTGTGGGTGACATTTGTGACAAACCTTTCATGATAGATTCAACATCAGCAGAAGCTAGAACTGCAGGTGCAAAGTATGCTGACGAAGCAGGATTAGCAGACAGAGCAATCTACAACTCTATAAACATGGCTTCAGAAGCAGCTGAACTAGACGCACTTAAAGAAACTGGAATTACTTCATCCATTGTCCTTGGGTTCAACCCTATGGAAGCTGGTGTGGATGGTAAAATCAACATCTGGGAAAATGGTGGAGCAGCATTAGACGACGGATTACTCCCAATGTCTGAAGCATGCGGAATCGATAAACCATTCATGGATGTAGCTATTACACCACTCGGACAAGGTGCAGGTCCTGCATGTAGAACATCTTTTGCTGTTAAAAGTAAATGGGGTCTACCAGTAGGTTCCGGTATCCACAACGTACCATCTGCATGGGACTGGTTAAGAACATACAAAAAACCAGTTGAAAAAGGTGGACAGGGTCACGCAGAAGCATGGCCAGTTTGTGACGTAGGTTCAAACCTCATTCAGCAAATGGCTGGTGGAGACTTCGTACTCTTTGGTCCTATTGAAAACGCTAGAATGGCGTTCCCAGCATGTGGTATGGCTGATATCTTCATAGCAGAAGCAGCTAGAGACATAGGAACAGAACCAGTCGAAGATCACCCAATCTTCAAATTGCTCTAAGTTTTAGAGTTTAAGAGGCGGTTTAAATCGCTCTCTTTCCTTATTTTTTGGTTTAATATATTTTAACTTAATTTTGATGATTTTTAAACTATTTAAAAATTCGCTGTTTTTAAAAAAAATTTTACAATATTCTGCTATTAGCTTAAAAAAATTTCACAAAATTTATATCTCCTTTTAAAAAGATTAATTATAGATTTCAATTTGGAGGTTGAAGGAAAACTCTGTTTTCCTGAACCCCAAAAATTTCCAATTTTTGGAGGGTATTTCATTGTCATTTTTAGGGAATATATTAAGCAGAGGTCCAAAACCAGTTATAGCAAAAAGCAGGTATGTATCTATTGAAGATGTAAAGTCAACAGCTTTTACCAAAAAAAGAGCCGGTGCAGGGCTTGGAATGAAGCCTGAGACATATTATATTGTGGCTTCTGTAGAACTTGGAAATACAACTACAAAATGTATACTTACAGCTACAAATCTTGAAACAAGTAAAACTTATCTCCTTGATAAAACAGTCAGGATGACTAGGGACATTAGACCACCTAAGCCTGGTGAGGAAGTCTTTGGTGAAACTGTGTGGGAAGTAGAACTTACAAAAGAGTCTGTTTCTGAAATGGTGAGAGATACCATTCTTGAATCTGTAAAGCGTTCCAAGATTGATATAGATAAAGATCTGGATTTTGTAGTGCGTTCAACAGGAGTTACAGCTGGATTTGCTTCTCCTAAAGAAGTTGGAGACCTTATAATTGCCCTTGCAGATGGATGCCTTGATGCAGGAATTCCTCCAAGTAAAATGGCGCCTGCAATGTCCAAAGAAAGTTTACCTGAAAGATTAAGGGATTTTACCTTACTTGAAAAGGTAATATTTGATGGCGCAGTTGTAAGTGTGCTTCCACCTACAGGAAGGGCTGTAGTTGCAAATGAAATGGAAGGAGAACTTGTGACAGCAGGTATTAAGGTTGGTTCCAAATGGACTAAAGTTGACTTCCGTAACCCCTGTGTTTCCATGGATTTTGGAACAACACTTGCAGGAAGAATAACCAATGGGCAGGAACCTTATGCACGGACAATTGGAAATTTCTGTGGTCTTGCAGGGGCAGTATCTGATGCTATAATACGCGGGACAGAAAAAGTTGATAAAAGAGGTGGAGCAGCTTTAGATCTTTATACAAGAGATATATTAAAGAAAGCAAACTGGAAAGCCGCCGAAGAATATGCAGAAAGAGTCCATGAGTACCTGGATATAGGAAGAGTTCCTGAAAATCGGGATAGATTTGGAACGGTGCCTGTAGATCCAAAAGCAGCCTATGACGCAGGAACAACCCTTATCGGATGTGATGTAGGTAAAAATGGGGATAAAATCCCTAAATTAACAGATATAGGTCATGAAATTTATGTTGAAAGTGGAATACACACATTATTTGCAACACTTGACCATGTAAGTGCCAAAATTGTAAAGAGATTAGCTGAAGAGGCATTCCAGGAAGGCGTCATTGAACAGGGATCCATGCTGGGGGTAACTGGCAGGGCAGGAATAACTGGAAGAAAACCTGAATTTATCCTTGAATATTCAAAGGATCATTTCAAAGATACAATTTTCGTGTCGGACGCTCTTGCGATGGGTGCAGCTGTAATGGCAAGATGTATGAACTCAATGGGAACACCACATGTTCCAATTGGAGGAAGACAGGGTAGTGGATGCATTCTTGGTCAACGAAGAAAATTACAGCAAAAGGGGAAATAAGTAACTAAATTTCTCTAATTATTTCTAATTTTTTTATAATGAATTTAAATACAAAACAGTGTAAATCCTGTTTAAATTCTACTAAAATAATAAAAATAAGTAAATATTTAAAATAAATTAAAAAAGTCCTCGAAACTTCGTTTCGGGGCATTAAAATTTTTTTATATAAAAAAATTTTAAAAGGTTCTAAGTTCTTCTAATCTTTTTATTCTTTCATCCATTGGGGGGTGAGTTGAAAACAGGTTAAATAAAGTTTTTGCTTTTCCTCCAAATGGATTTACTATGAACATGTGGGCTGTTGCAGGATTAGCATCCATTGGTCTCGCGTTAGCTCCAATTTGAAGTTTTTGGAGTGCACTTGCAAGTGCCCATGGTTTTCCAGAGATTTTTGCACCGCTTTCGTCGGCTTTATATTCTCTAGTTCTGCTTATTGCTAACTGAACCAGCATGGCGGCTATTGGGGCAATTATGGACATTGCAATTATTCCAATTAATCCTCCATCATCGTCTCCACCACCGCCAAATATGGCGAAAAATCTTGCATAATCTGCAATTATGAATATGGCTCCTGCTATTGTGGCTGCTATTGCACCAGTTAGTATATCTCTGTTTTTAATGTGCCCAAGTTCATGAGATATAACTCCTTCAAGCTCTTCTCTACTTAATAGGCCAAGTATACCTGTAGTTACAGCTACAACTCCTTTTTTGGGGCCTCTACCAGTTGCAAAAGCATTTGGAGTGCTGCTTTCAACAATCGCGACTTTAGGTTTTGGGATTCCTGCATTTTGTGCCATTTCAGATACAATTGAATGAAGTTCTGGAGCTTCATGTTCTGATACTTCCCTTGCCCCATACATCTTTAGTACAATTTTATCTGAAAAGAAATATGAACCAAAATTCATAGCAATTGCTACTGCAAAACCCAGTAATACTCCATAAATGCCTAGTTTAAAGAAGGATCCTATTAAACCAAATACACCCATCAACAGGAACGTTAGTACGGTAAATAAGAGTAATGTTTTAATGTTTTCAAACATCTGGTTATCACCACTATTTTTATAGTTTATTAATAGTTTAAACACATTTTGTGATCATTTATTTAATTGAAGTTACTAAAAGATCACATTACTTAAATGTTGGTTTAGATATATAAACTTTGTGTGACCAAAATTTAACTATAATTTCTTGATTTAAATGGTGTTTTAAGATGATAATGGCTTTAGTAATGGCAGGGGGAAAAGGAACAAGAATGGAGCATAGCGTGGAAAAACCACTTGTTGAAATAAATGGAAAGCCAATGATCCAGTATGTTATTGAATCACTTAAAAGTGCAAATAAAATAGATGACATAGTCATTGCAACAAGTGAAAACACTCCAGAAACTGAAACTTTTTTAAAAGAACAGGGTATTAAGACCATTGAAACACCGGGAAATGGTTATGTAAATGATCTTGGATTTATTCTTTCAAATTTTAAATTAGATGATATTTTACTTACAATAACTGCTGATTTACCCCTTATAAGTGCAGATATAATTGATTATGTCCTTGAAGAATATCTTAAATCTGGTCAACCTGCTATGAGTGTTATGGTACCACTGCATGTATTTGAAAAATATTCGCTCAAACCAACCATAACGTTTGAAAATCTTGTGCCCTCGGGATTAAATATATTAAGAGGTACTAACAAGACACAAAATGAGGAAGTTTTAATTATAGAAAAAATAGAATTAGCCTTAAACATTAATACGTATGAAGACATAAAACTTCTTAAGAAGCTATTGGGTGATGTGGATGAATGAAGAAAGGAAACTTATAAAAGGAGAAGAAAAGGTCTGGAGCGAAATTAAAGGATATCAAGTTGCAACAAATAATGCAAGGATATTAGGCGAACTGGATGAACTTATAATAAACGGTAAAACTGGAAAAATAACTGATGTCGTCATAAAAGTTGAAAAAGGCAGAAACATAAATGTCAAAGGTGCAAAGAAAAAAGGAGATCACCTTTTAGTTCCATTTGGAAAAGTTGAAAAAGTGGGCGAATTTATAATTATATCAGAAGCCTAAATTTTCCTACTTTTATATTATTTATCTTATTTCTTATCTAACTATTTATTTAAAGCTAGTTTTATTTAAAAAGAATAAATTTAAGGTCCTTTGTAAAAAGGATGAACAACAGAATCTTTTTCATTTAGAATTTCATCAATGGAAGGTTCCTTGGTAAATGCTCTTCTTATGGCTAATTTTGTAGCTTCGTAGTTGTATCTATATATCTTATCATAGTCTTTAGCTGCAGGATGTATGAAAATACCACATATTATACAGATATCTTCAACTATCTTTTCAGGAATAGTTTCTTCAAATACCGAGTCCACAACAGCCATGGCCACAGCCTTCTGTGCAGGTCCAAATATTCTCAAAACATCTTCATTTCTTTTAAGTGTAACCTTAGGCGATATCAATGTCACTGGTTTTGCCGTAAGATTGGGCGCTATTATTGCAAAAAGAGGAGTGTGTTTTTCCATTTGATTTGCAAGAGCACTAGCAAATGCTTGCCCAACAGGTCCTTCTTTGTCTCCTATTAAGAGATCTACATGCGCAACCTCAATTTCTTCTCCAACCCGTGCTTCTCCATTTAAATACATAATATTACCTCTCATTATTTTATGTATTTTGGAATTAATATTTTTTTATAAAATAATCTAAAAATAACAACTCTAAAATAGTTTTGATCTAAAAAAATAAAAAATATTTAAAAGTAAAATAAGTGAGTTTATGGTTATTACATACCTTTTAAACTCATATCAAGCATTCTTTTAGTTTCATCTGCAAGTTCTTGAGGCAGTCCTGTTATATCCATGCTTAAGAATCCTCTTACAATCATGGATGCAGCTTCTTCTTCTGTAAGCCCTCTTGACATTAGATATAGAACTTCTTCTTCTGCTATTTTACCTACGGCAGCTTCGTGAGATAGCTCTAAATCTTTAGCACTACCTTCCAGTTCTGGAACTGCATAGATCATAGAATCATCAGATAAAACAAGACCATGACATTCTAAATGCCCTTTTGTATTATGCATTCGACCTGCTAAATGACCTCTAGAATATACTTGGGAGTTATCTTTGGAAACTGCCCTTGAAATCATTTCTGTGCTTGATCCTTCTCCTTCTAAAATAACACGGGATCCCATATCTAATATGGAGTCCTTTTGGCCTCCGAGAATGGATTGGAATAGCACTTTAGAATTTTTACCGCTACAGTATGCTGTCGGATAGGACTGAATACTTCTAACTGGACTAGTTAGGATATAGTTGCTGATATAAGTTGAGTCATCTCCACACATTATCCCTGTTCTTGGACGCACGTCTACCTGCTCCGCCCAATTGTGAACCATGGTGAATGTAATTTTGGCTCCTTTTTTAAGATAAAACTCAGATACTCCTACATGAAGCGCAGAACTTACATCCTCTCCAGTAGCACAGCCAGTTATAATATGCAGTTCAGAATTTTCTTCGGCAATAATGATGTTGTGGGCTGTTTGCATTACTTTCTCATCACCAATGAACATACATGCCTGTAATGGGAACACTTCCTTGGAACCAGGTAATGATCTTATGAAATAACCGCTACTTCCTTCTTCGGCTTCTCGAAGTGCCGTTTGTGCCGTATATTTATCTGCATCAGGAGCTACGGCTTTCCACATATAGTCTTTAATCCATCCATATTTATCCAGGGCTACATTCATTCCCATTATTTCAACACTTTCAGAAGGACAAGTAGTACAAACTCCACTCTGGTCTACCTGAATGAATGTACCTGCCCTTTCTTTTTCAGTTGGGTCTACCCCTACTTTAAGTAAGGTATCTTGGACACTTTTAGGAACTTCATTGGCCCTTTCCACTCGTTCATGTTCTCCTGCCTCTTCCTTTATGAATTTTTCCAGGTCTATATCTTCTCCATAAAGAGCTTTCTTTTCCTGGGCTTTTTTAGCGCGTTCTAATGTACTCTGCAACATTCAACACATCCTTTAAATCCTTCTTTCCTTATGTCTTCTAAAATTTCATTTGGATTACCTGAACAGGCTATTTTACCATCCATAAGTACATGGGCAGTGTCAGCACCTACGAAGTTTAAAATATAACCTAGGTGAGTTATAAGAAGTCCTGATTTCTCTCTCATACCTGGTTTTTTATTTTTATCAAGCAGTACCCGGATTTCTTCTGCAAGGAGCTCAACATTTTCAATATCCACACCCGAATCTGGTTCATCAAACATTATAAAGTCGGGTTGTTGAGCCAGAAGCTGTAAAATTTCTGATCGCTTCACTTCTCCTCCTGAAAATCCCAGGTTAACATCTCTTTCCAGGAATCTTTCATCAAGCTTGAGCTTAGTGGCAATTTCCGTCATTTCTGGACTTAATTCTTCACCACTTTCTTTATGTTCAATTTTAAGGAGGTCGTTAAGCTTTACTCCCCTTATTGCCGGCGGATTCTGAAAACTTACACCTATGCCCTTTTTTACCCTTTCTGTAGTGGATAAGTTGGTTATATCTTCCCCTTTGAAGATAATTTCTCCTCTGGTTATTTTGTACTTGGGAAATCCAAGTATACTCATAAATAAAGTACTTTTACCGGAACCATTGGGTCCTAAAAGTACGTGAGTCTCTCCTTTGTCAATATACAGGTCTATATCACTTAAGATCTCTTTTCCGTTAACTTCAACAGCTAAATCAGTTATTTCAAGTAGCAGTTTTACCACCACCGTTTTTAGTATTATTTATTTTTTTAATTTACTTTTAATTAAACTCTTTATAATCTGTTTTAAATAATATATAATAATGTATTTTAGTTAACGGCGTTAATTTAGATGAAATAATAAATTATAATGTCTTTGAAACAGGTCACGACATATTATTATATAATTCATCCCAGCATGTGTAAAAAATTCTGTAAATGTGCATATGTAGTTATAAAATTATTAATGTATAGCCAATAAGTTTTCTACAGTGGAAAATTAAATCCTTAATTTTGGCTATTTAATCCAATGGAAACAAAATTATGGGTGTATTTTGTATTTAAGTGTAATTATTGTATATAATTTGGATTTAGGCTTATATAACTCTTGTTTAAGAAACAAAAATCCATGTTATTATATATAAACTTTTCGAAATTGTCTTAGAAGTAACCTTTATACTTAGTGCCTTTATATCCATATAACGTACATTAATAGTACACTAATTAGTACAATAGTACATTGAGAAACGCAAGGAGGAAACTCTATGGCTGAGGATGATATAAAAATCGTTATGTTTTGTTGTAACTGGTGTTCCTACGGTGGAGCAGACACAGCAGGTACTGCAAGGATGCAATACCCTCCGAACATACGTGTAATTCGAGTAATGTGTTCCGGACGTATAGAACCACAATTTGTTCTTAAGGCATTCAAGGAAGGCGCTGACGGTGTCATAATTGCAGGATGCCACCACGGTGACTGCCACTACGACGCAGGTAACTACAAATTAGACAGAAGAATGAGATTGATCTACAAACTGGTAGATGATTTAGGAATAGGAAGAGACAGAGTATACCACGACTGGATTTCTGCATCAGAAGGAGAAAAATTCGCAGAAACAGTTAAAATGATGGTAGCTCGTATCAAAAATCTCGGACCATCACCGCTTAAAGCACAATTAGCAGAAGTTGAAGAAGAAGCGGAGGCATAAACATGGCAGAAGAAGGTCAAAAGGCTAAAATATTAACAACATGGCTCTCTGGATGTTCCGGTTGTCACTTATCAATTGCAGATATACACGAAGCAATTATAGATGTTATGGAACTTGCAGACTTTGAACACAGCCCTGTTTTAATGGATGTAAAATACGACGAAATTCCAGAAGTAAACGTTGCTATCGTTGAAGGTGGAATCCGTAACGACGAAAACCATGAAATGGCTGAAAAAATCAGAGAAAAAGCTGATTTCGTTATAGCATACGGTACATGTGCAGTATATGGAGGAATTCCAGGACTCGGAAACCTTTGTACCAACGAAGAGCTTTTACAGGAAGCTTACATAAACTGTCCAAGTAACGTAAACCCAGAAGGTATCATTCCAAATGAAGAAGTACCTACATTTGAAAGCAGAGTAAGACCACTCGGTGAAGTTATCGATGTAGATTTAAACGTACCAGGATGCCCACCAAGGTCTGACGTTGTTGCAGAAGCAATACTGGCTTTATTAAAAGGAGAGCCAATTGAATTACCAACAACAAACTTATGTGAAGTTTGTCCAAGAGAAAAGCCACCGGAAGGACTGGCAATGGATGAAATTAAAAGGCAGTTCGAGTTAGGAAAACCTGAAGAAGATGTATGTTTAGTAACTCAGGGAGTAGTATGTATGGGACCTGCAACAATTTCACTCTGTGGAGCAGAATGCCCAAGCATAGCTGTACCTTGTAGAGGTTGCTATGGACCTACTGGAGCAGTACTTGATCAAGGTGCAAAAATGATAAGTGCAATAGGATCTGACTTCGGTGTTGAAGCTGATAAAACTGTTGACCCAGAAAAAGTCGCAGAACAGCTCGACGACGTAGTAGGTACATTCTACACATTTACACTTCCAGCTTCATTAGTACCTATGAAGATGAGGAAACAGGAGGGAAAATAAATGGTTAAATTAACACTTGAACCTGTAACAAGAATTGAAGGTCACGCTAAAATTACCGTACAACTCGATGACGCAGGAAACGTAGAAGAAACCAGACTCCACGTTATGGAATTCCGTGGATTTGAAAAGTTCTTACAAGGAAGACAAATTGAAGATGTACCAAGGATAGTACCAAGAATCTGTGGTATATGTGATGTACAGCACCACCTTGCAGCTACAAAAGCTGTTGACGGTGTCTTTGGATTTACCCAGGACGATGTTCTCCCAGCAGCATACAAAATGAGAGAACTCATGAACTGGGGTTCATACATGCACTCACACGCACTTCACTTCTACTTCCTCGCAGCTCCTGACTTTATAGCAGGAAAAGACAGGAAAACAAGAAACGTCTTCCAGATCATTAAAGATGCACCTGAATTAGCTTTACAGGCCATAGAGTTAAGGAAAAACGCTCTTGCAATAGTAACAGCTACTGGTGGAAGACCAATTCACCCAACATCAAACTTACCTGGTGGAATATCCACAGAACTTGATGATGAAACTCAAAAAGATTTACTTGCAAAAGCTCAAAGAAACGTTGAATTAGCAGAAGCAACAATCCAGACTGCAATTCCAATCTTTGAAGAAAACATAGACCTTGTCAAAACACTCGGTTTAGTTAAAACATACCACACCGGTCTTGTAAACAACGGTGCATGGGATGTATACAACGGTGACGTAAGGATGAAAGATGCAGAAGGTAACCCTTATGCAGAATTTGCACCTGAAAATTACCTTGACTACATCGCAGAAAAAACCAAACCATACTCATACCTGAAATTCCCTTACATAAAGGACTTAGGTTACCCAGAAGGTATCTACAGGGTTTCACCACTTTCAAGGTTAAATGTTGTAGACAAAATGCCAGACTCTGCACCTAAAGCACAGGATTACCTCAACGAATTCAGAAAAGCATTCGGTTACGCACAAGAACCATTACTCTACCACTGGGCTAGACTCATAGAGTTACTCGCATGTGCTGAAAACGCTGCTGACACTTTAGAACAGGATCTATCTGGAGAAAAATGGCAACCATCTCTTGAAAAAGTAGCTGGTGAAGGTATAGGAATCGTTGAAGCACCAAGGGGAACATTAACTCACCACTATCAAACTGATGAGAATGGTCTCGTAACCAAAGCAAATATAGTCGTCGCAACTATACAGAACAACCCATCCATGGAAATGGGTATTCAGAAAGTTGCAAAAGACTACATAAAACCTGGTGTAGAAGTAGATGACAGTATTTTCAACCTAATGGAAATGGTAATTAGATGTTATGACCCATGTCTATCATGCGCAACTCACGAAATCGACAGTCAAATGAAACTCGCAACCCTTGAAGTATACGACAGTGAAGGCCACTTAATTAACAAACTTTAAAACCATTTAAGGGTGAAAAAAAAATGATAGTAGTAAACAAAGAAGGATGTATCAGATGCGGAGCTTGTCAGGGTGTATGTCCAACAGAAGCAATCTCAGTAACACCTGAAGATGTTATTTTCTGTGATCTCTGTTCTGGCGAACCAAAATGTGTAGCAGCCTGTTCAACAGGTGCCCTCAAGGCAGAAGAAATGCCAATTGGGGACACAGGCAAAACTCAAACTCGCATAGTATTTAGTCCTTCAGCATGTAACCAGTGTGGTGACTGCATAGATGTCTGCCCTCCAGATGTACTGAAAATGGATGAAGGAAAAGTCCAGACAACAATGCCTTTACATGGATTCTGTGTAATGTGCCAGAAATGTGTGGATGTTTGTCCAGTAGAAGTCATTGGTATAGAAGGAGTCAAAGAACCTAAAGTAATTGAAAAAGACATCACCGGACCTATATACATTTCAGGCTGTGTAGGCTGTGGAATGTGTGTAGAAGAATGTCCTGTAGACGCTATTACCCTCTCTGAAACTGGGGAAGTAATCAACATTGATGAAGACGCATGTATCAAATGTGGAGTATGTTCCCAAACATGCCCATGGAATGCAGTTTACATTTCAGGTAAAGAACCAGTCAAAAGGACTAAAGACATAGTAGCATTCGATCTCAATAAAGATGCATGTATTGGATGTAACGTATGTGTCGAAGCATGCCCTGGTGACTTTATAGAAGCTAAGGCAGCAGATCTTTCAGTGGAACTCCCTGAAATCTGTGCAGCATGTGGACTTTGTGCAAAAATGTGCCCAGTTGAAGCAATTAACCTCGAAGTCGAACTTGGACCTGCAAAACCAGCTTCCGACGAAGGACTCGTTAGAAACGAAGAACTCTGTATATTTGATGGTAGCTGTGCCCCAGTATGTCCTACTGGAGCTATAAGAGTAGAACCAGGTGAATCTTACGAAATGTGTACCCGATGTGGAGCATGTGCATCAACATGTCCTACTGGAGCTCTTAGAGTAACACAGATCGACAAAGAAGTTAACGGCGAAATGGTTAAAAGGGATAGAATCGAATTCAGCCCATCAATTTGTGATGAATGTGGCGAATGTATCGAAGTATGCCCATACAACATGCTGGAACTCACAGGCGACAAGAAAATGCCAATCAAAGGGTACTGTGTACTCTGCGAAAAATGTGTTGAACACTGTCCAAACACAGCATTATCTATAAAATAAGAATGTTTTTTTAAGGTGGATCTTTCCACCCACATACTTTATTTTTACCTAAGATTATTATTTGAAGCTATTTTTTATGTGACTTAAAAATTAATTAAGGTTAATTTTCCTGTTCAATTATCATTATTTAATCAAATATTTGCTATTTTAGAAGTACAATATAATAAGATGTCAGTAAATACTCCCATTTTTATATTGTAGTTTTATTAATGGATACACTTGAAAAATAAGCCAAATAATAATTCTTTTTATCTTTAACTTACGTTAATATACAGGAATATCTTTAATTAACAAAAACTAAAAAGGTTTATCTAAAAAATAGAATTTGGATTATAATTGAAAAAAAGGTTATTAACTTAATTTAACATAAATTCCATGCTTGTCGAGGTCAATTTCAACTATTGTTCCAGTAATATCTTTTCTGGTGCCTAATATATCTGTAAGCTCTATTTTTTCACCATCAATTTTTATAAACAATGCATCTTCCATTATCTTATCGCCGTCGGTTGAGTAAACTGTTGATTCGCACATTTTATCACCACTCGTAGTTATGTTTTTAATGTAATTTTTTATTTGCTATTATACAATTTTTCCATTATTTTCAAAAACTTCTCC
>JAEYPF010000021.1 GCA_023411115.1 Methanobacteriota archaeon | reverse complement strand
AGAATGTGAATGTTTCAAGACCACTTGACGCGTTAGGTAAATCATTAAACTCCCAAGTATTAATCAAGCTTAAAGGCGGAAGAGAATTTAGAGGAGTTTTAAAAAGTTTTGACATGCACATGAACTTGGTATTGAATGATGCCGAGGAACTTGAAAACGGGGAATCGTCCCGAAGATTAGGTATTGTGCTTATAAGAGGAGACAACATAGTTTATATATCTCCAGGATAAAATCTTTAGATTTAGATAAGAAACTGATTGTGATATCTAATTTTAATAAAATCGAATTTTGATAGAATATTAACTTATTTAAGGAGGATTAATAAATGAAGGGAACGCCATCATTTGGTAAGCGTAATAAAAAGACCCACATAAGATGTAGAAGATGTGGTAAAAATTCTTATCATGCACGAAAAAAATACTGTGCAGCATGTGGTTTTGGCAGATCCAGCAAAATTAGACATTACAGCTGGAAAAATAAAAAAATTACAGGATACAGGTTGAAATAGATGGATATAAAAAATCCGATTGATGTACGGATAATTGTAGAAGGTGCATCTGATGTGGAAAGCGTATCTAAAGCTATGAGAAATATAGCTTTAGGGGCTGAATACCACATTACCATATCCTCTATAATTCCTACTACAAGCTCCAAAATAGCAAAAAAAGCTGTAAAGGGAGCAGATATTGTTTTAATTGCAACTGATGTTGATGCTCCAGGACGAGAACTTGCTGAAAAGTTCCAGAAAGTTCTGAAGGATGATGTCGGACATATAGAACGGATGAAACTTCCGTTTGGTCATGATGTTGAGTATATAGATCCATACCTTATACAAAATGAAATTAAAAATGCTATAATAAGGTCGGGACTAATTTCTATAGCTAATATTAAACTATTTAGAGAGTTAAAGGATAAATTAAAAGAATCCAACGAAACTATTAAAAATTTATCCACAGAAACCAAAGATTTCGAAGTAATCAACAAAGAACTTTCAAGTACAAATCAAGAATTACAGGAAGCAAATACTAAATTAAGGGAAGAAATAGAAGCTTTAGAAAATAAATATAACCTGCTAAAAAATGAATTCAATTCTATGAAATTTTCATGGGAAGAAATTCAGAATAAAGAGTTATTCGAATCATTTTCTATTGATGGATTGTGGAAAGAAATTTTTGATGAAGATTTAGAAAATAAAGAACAGATTTATTTTATAAGTAACGAATTTAAGCCGGAGAATGTAATAGTTGGTCAAAACAAAATCATTGCCTTATCAAAAAAAGATGCAATTGACTGGCTTAAAATAATTAGAGTGGTCCTAATTTTTTACGATTCTAAAATTGAAGAATTAAAAGAAGAATTTGACAAAGGTAAGATTTAATTTAACTGTTTGCATAATAAAAATTAAATTTATTAAAACTTATCTGTATAATAGAACTATATTAAATTAAATCCTAAGGATAATTTCATTTTCAATCAACGATGATTATCTAGAGAAAATCAGGAGAATTAAAATTGCGGGATAAATGCGGTATTGTAGGGGCATATTCTCATAAAAAGTTAAATGATATTTCAAGGCCTATTTATTATGGTCTTTATGCATTGCAACATAGAGGACAGGAATCTGCAGGTATATCTGTGCACAACGGAGAGAAAATGAGCACATATAGAGGTATGGGACTTGTCTGTGATGTATTTAACAATGGAAACATTGAAGGACTTGAAGGCTATGTAGGAATAGGGCATGTGAGATATTCAACTACAGGTAAATCTAAAATAGAGAATTCACAACCATTTTTCAGAGAATTTGATCAGGGAACAATTGCAGTTGCCCATAATGGAGATATCATCAATTCAATGGAACTGAGAAATGAATTGGAAAAGCAGGGTTACGAGTTTAAGTCAACTACTGATTCTGAAGTTATATGTCACCTGCTTACTAAAAAATATCAAAAAACCAAGGATATAGTAAAAGCGGTTCAAGAAGTATCGAGTAGACTCATAGGTTCTTATTCGCTTGTTATATTGTTGAATAATGATTTAATTGTTGTAAGAGATCCAATTGGAATTAAACCTCTTTCCCTTGGGAAAGTTGGGGATACGACGCTTGTCGCGTCTGAAACGGTTGCTTTTGATGTTGTTGGTGGAGAATATATCCGTGCTGTAAAGCCTGGTGAGATACTGGTTATAAATAATGAAATTAAAAGTTTTGAAATGCCAGGAGCTAAATCATCTAAAACGGCTCACTGCATGTTTGAATATGTTTATTTTGCACGTCCTGATAGTATACTGGATGATAAATATGTCTATGATGTAAGGTTAAAGATTGGAAAAACCCTTGCAAAGGAATATCCTGCAGATGCAGAGGTTGTAATGCCAGTCCCTGATTCTGCAATAACTGCTGCTATAGGTTATTCCAGAGAGTCTGGTCTGCCCTATGGTGAAGGACTTATAAAGAACCGTTATATAGGTAGAACTTTCATCATGCCAACCCAGGAAGAACGTGAAACGTCTGTAAGGCTTAAAATGAACCCTGTTAAAACAGAACTTGAAGGTAAAAAGATAGTACTTATAGATGACAGTATCGTTAGGGGTACCACTTCTAAAGCTCTGGTTAATGTATTGAGGGAAGCAGGGGTTAAAGAAATTCATTTAAGAGTTGGTTGCCCGCCGATAATTTCGCCGTGTTACTACGGAATTGCTATGGCGACTAAGAAAGAATTAATAGCATCTGACAAAGAGGTAGAAGAAATCAGGAAAACTTTAGGCGTAGATTCTCTTGCTTATTTAAGTGTTGATGGACTGGTTGATTGTATAGGCATAGAAAGAGATCAGCTTTGTCTTGGATGTCTTACATGTGAATATCCAACAAAATTACCTGATAACATTGAGGAATATGAGGCAAGGCGTTGTACTTGCTAATTATTAAATTTTAAACTTATAGGTGCATTTATTTTTTACTTTTTACCCTTAGTTTATAATATATTTTAATTGAATCTAAAAATAGATTAGAATCTTAATAAAATTTTAATGTAAGAAGATTGTTGATACTTTGAGTCTATATCTAAAGAATTAAAAAAACAAAAAAATAGATATGCCTTTCTTATTTAAAAGAGGCTGATTATTAAACTTACATGGGTGATTAAAATAGTTGAGTTACTTTCACCTGCAAGAGATTTCGCGGCAATGAATGCTGCAATTTCAAACGGTGCTGATTCCGTTTATGCTGGCATAGAAGGATGCAACATGAGGGCAAATGTAAAGAACTTTACAGTCCAAAACCTCAAAGAAGCAGTAAAACTATGTCATGGTGCAGATAAGAAAATATACGTCTGTACAAACACTATAATGAAAAATAAGGACATAAATTATTTTAAAGAGATTATACCCAGTATTTATTCTTATGATATAGATGCATTAATCATTTCTGACCTCGGTTCCCTTAAAATTGCAAGGGAAAATGATATTGATGTGCACATGAGCGTTCAATCCAATATTTCCAATTTTGAGTCTTTGAATTTACTTGAAGAGCTTGGGGTAAAGCGTGCTGTCCTTTCAAGGGAATTATCACTCCAAGAAATTAAGGAAATTAAAGAAAATACTGATTTAGAAATAGAGACCTTTATTCACGGTGCCATGTGTGTAGCAGTCTCTGGAAGATGTTTTTTAAGCGCATCCCTTTATGGGAAAAGTGCAAATTGTGGCGAATGTTTACAACCTTGTAGAAAAGAATGGAAGATTACATCTGAAGATGGAGATGAGTTTAGACTTATCCAAAATGAAAATGAAAGCAATATTTTAAGCCCAAAAGACCTCTGCACAATAGAACATGTTCCCGAACTCATTGAAGCTGGAATCGACGCATTCAAAATAGAAGGTAGGGCAAGGCCTGCCGATTACGTTGCGACTGTGACTAAGGTTTATAGAGAAGCTATAGATAAATATGAAAGCGGCAACTGGGAATTTGATAATAAATGGATAAATGAACTTAAAAAAGTCTTTAATAGGGGATTTGACACAGGATTTTATTTTAAAACTCCTTATAAGACTAGTAGCTATAATGAAGCTACATATACTAAAAAGGATATTGGCTCAGTTATTAATTATTATAAAAACGTTTCTGCAGCTGAAATTCGGCTCTGGAATGACCTGAAAGTAGGAGATGAAATTATAATAGAAGGAAAAACAACTGGGTCTTTAATTCAAAAAGTTGAATCAATGCAGATTGATGGTAAGGATATTGCAGAGGTTAAAAAAGGTCAAAATGTTGGTATTAAAGTTAATGGCAAAGTAAGGCCTAATGATCTGGTTTATAAAAGAATATTAAGGGAAAATAAGTTTTAATAGCTTAAATATCAATAAAATTCATTTTCCAAGGAATTATCCATTTCTTCTTTAAATTGATCGAATAATCTCTTTATAGTTTCTGATGCATAAAAACTGAATCGAATATAATGATTATCTATACTGGTTATTTCAATTTCTTCATGGTTTATGCTATATCTATCCAAAAAGGCTAGTGCTTTATCTCTTTCTTCAATTGGCAGGTAAATTAACACAAGGTCTCCATGAAATTCTAATTTCATTGTCTCTCCAATTTCTTTTTGATTCATTCCATTGCTATTTTATTTAGAGCATTTTTAATTTAAATCTTATCTTCTGTATTAAGTATTTCAAAAATATATAAAAAAGAAGTTATTTGGCTTCTTCTACCCCTTCTTCAGGTATTTTTTGTGTTACTGGTTCGTCACCGTCTAATGGTATTTCCTTAAGGAAGAATGCAATGATTAGCCCAACAAATGCCAGTGCTATGGATACTAAGAAAACATTATGGATAGAAAGCGCTAAAATTTCTTTTTGACCTAAATTAACCAAAGTTATATTTCCCATGGTTGCATTTACAATGTACCCAAATACTGGGATTGCAACAGTTGCCCCTACATTTCTGAAAAACTGCATGGCTGCAGTAGTTATCCCTATTTCTCTAAGTGAAAATGCATTCTGTACGCTTATGGTAAATACGGTGTACATCATCCCTGAGCCTAAACCAAGAATTGTTGAATAGATGACCAGCGCATAAGGAGATGAATTTGCATTCATTGTAGCAAGAAGTACAATTCCTATTCCCGTAATTACAAATTCTACAATGGCAAGTATTTTATATTTCCCTGTCCTTGAAATTATTTGCCCTGCAATATTGGAAGCTATAGTGAGGCTTATTAGCATAGGAATCATCATTAGCCCTGCATTTGTAGCACTCATTCCTATAACATTTTGAGCGAATAATGGGACGTAAACTATCCCTCCAAATATAATAGCAGTTGCCAAAAAATTTTCTATACTTGAGATAGTGAATATTGAATTACTAAAGAGATAAAGGGGTAGAATTGGTCCTTCTGCATTTTTTTCAGCCAAGATAAACAATACAAACATTAAAGCAGAAAAGATGAATAATCCAATTATTTCAGTTAAAGGATATGTACTAATGTCTCTTGCTAGTGTTAACCCCAAAAAGAATGCACTTATGGCTAAAGTAAATGTAATAATGCCTGAATAGTCGATAATTTTTTTTACCCCATCTAATTTGAAAGTAGGTAGTGAATATGCCAGTATACTTACTGCAGCTATTCCTATGGGGACATTAACGAAAAAAATCCATCTCCAACCTACAGCATCGGTGATAACTCCACCTAATATAGGTCCTAAAACACTTGAAATTCCAAAAACTGATGCAAGTATTCCCATATATTTTCCTCTTTCCCTTGGACTGAAGACCTCTCCAACCACGATAAATGGAAGAGATATTAATATTCCACCACCAATTCCCTGAAGACCCCTGAATATAATCAATTCAAATATATTAGCGGCAAATCCGCACATAATAGATGCTATAATAAATAGGATAATTCCACCAATTATAACTGGTTTTCTGCCGTAAATATCTGATAATTTACCAAAAAGGATTATAGCAATGGTTGAAGTTAACATGTAAGATGTAAATGGCCATACATAGTATTCCATCCCCTGTAGATTACTAATAATTTGGGGCATTGCTGTACTGATAATTGAATTATCAAGGGCTGCAACAAGGAGTCCAACCATTAATCCGGCCATGATCATGATTATTTTATTTTTACTGAGGTTATAATGGCTTTTATAATCGTTCATATTATCACTTGTGCTTTATTTTTAAAGTTAATTTCTTTATATTTTCTAAGGATTCATTGAGGGTCTGCAGTTCTTCTTCATTAAGATCAGAAAGGTTTTCTTTGATGTTTTCTTCAACAACTTTCCGAGCTTCAAACAGGAATTTCTTACCTTCCTCGGTTATTTCGACATTTATCACGCGCCTGTCTTTATCACTTCTTGAACGTTTTACCCATCCATCTTCCACCAATTTATCAATTAATGGGGTCATATTAGGTTTAGAAATATGAAGCTGTTTGCCAATTTCAGATATTGGCATGGGACCTAAACTAACTAAAATTCCAAGTATCTGGTAATATCCATCGGTTCTACCATATTTTAGGCGCGCTTCTTCACTTATTGAAGTTTTTATCCTTCTGTAGAATAACTGATTGTAAATAAGGATGTTATCTACCATTTTTTCAAATTCTTTTTTGTTCATTATTTATCAGCTCAAAATAGTTATGAATTTTAACTATTATGAAATTTAATTATTATATATTTAAACGTTTTGGAAGTGGTAGAAAATATTTGAGTTATAAAAAAGTGTGATTATCATGGTTACCCTAATTAAGAGTGCTGAAAAATAAAGAAAAAAAGAAAGAATTTATTTCCCTGTTTTAAAACCTAACATGTACGCTGCAGCTAAATTGTTACCTGCGCTGTCCTGCACTGCTGACACTGGAATGTAGACTAGATACTGGTTATAGGCATATCTGTTTAAAGTCATTTTGATTGAAAGAGTGTTACCGCTTATAGATTTGGTGATTACAACTGTTTTTCCTGTATTTGCATTTTTCATGTAGATTTTAGACCAGTTAGCGCCAGTTTTAATGTTTTCGCTGAATCTAAATGTGATGGCGGCGGTTCTTGAAAATCCTATTGCACCATTTTTTGGACTTGTTGTAATTAATATTGGGACAATTTCATCGATTGTGTAAGTCTCTGTATAAACTGGAGAAGATTTACCGTCAGTATCCACTGCAATGAACTTTAATGTAGTTGTTGATGTCGATGTTAATGTAATTGGGCCTGTATAGAGTATGCTTTCATTAGTTGGAGTAGTTCCATCTGTAGTATAGTAAATGTTCCCTGCTTTATTCATTGAAAGTGTAATTACCTTGTCATTGTTGTATAATCCTCCTTTGGGACTTGCATTTGCTGTAGGTGCTGTATTTACAGTTGATGTACTTCCGACCTTGCTATCTAATGCTTCGATGAACATACTTGCGTCTGATGCTTTCTTAGCTGCTGAATCACTTAAATAGGTTTCATAGATTATTGTAGGTATTCCTTTCTCTGCAATTGGCACGGTGACGTATTCTGGACTTGTGTGGTTTGGAGGTGTATATATCACTAAAAACGGCATTTGGCTGATTATTTCGTTTGCGTAAGTTGTGGTTATAGCTGTATTTGAAATTGGATAGAGAAACCTGTAATATTCATATCCACTATTTGCACCATGGTTTTCATGAATATCTACAGCCAGTATGGGATTTTCTTTAGGGACATTTGGGACTACAAATTGCTGGGCTAATAATTGTCCGTTCATTCTTCCTTTGGTGTAATCACTGGCATCCTTGGTTACGTGAACTTTATAAATAACGTATTTTTTACTGAGATTTACTGATTTACCTGAGAGGGCATTGGCAACAGCAGTGTGAATTCCATTTTCCTCTGGATGTACACCGACTATAAGAACTATAGTCTGGTTTGAACTTTGATTTCCGTAGACCTCTTTTGTCACATAACCATAGCTTGCACTGCCTATCACATTTGCGCCATTTGCTACACTTATGTCTTTCCATGGAGCCACTGAAACGTAATTTGGCAGTGCGTTATTTGTCTTGTAGTAGTTAAGTATCTTTGAGTACATATAAACCAGTGATTCAAAACTAATAGTGCTTCCTGTACTGGTTTGGGTGGCATAATTGGGAGCTTTTCCATTAATATCCATGTAAGATTTAACACGGTTTGCTATATCAAGGTATTCTACTTTACTGATATTCCTAACTGTGATGTTTTCTGAGGGGGTAGGTGCATTATCATAATTTTTAAGTGTAATTGTTGTATTTAAGCCATTATTGATGTTCAAAAGTGCTGTGGTTAGTAGTTCTAAGAATTGAGACATACTTATCTGATTTCCAGCAACATTTACTGTATTTGGAAGTGTGTGATTCGTTTCTATGTAGGATTTTACAACGCTTGACGCGCTAATCACATTGTCTACTGTAATATTTGTAGAGTCTGCTGCAGATACATTGCCAGTGCTTAAAAATAATGCTAAAATGACGATTATAACTGCAAAGAACAATTTTCGCATTTTATCGCCTCAAATTTTTTTTCAAAATTTGTGGTTCGGTAAATTCATAGAATTTAGAAAATACTAATTATTTTCTAACTTCCAAAAACCGAAGGTTTTTGAGAATTTTCCTCAACCTCATAAATTTTTTGTAATTGGATCGTAATTTGATGTTTTTAATTTACAGATCAGGATTGTAATCATTAGCTTATAAATCATTTGTTTTTAAATCGAAAATAAAGAATTTAAATCGTTTATTTTAGGATTTAAAACATTTTAATCGTGTTTTATTCCTCCTAATTATCATTATTTTTTAGCTACTGCCAATCATCAAATCTTAAATAATCTAAAATGACATTTTAAACATGAATGCCATTTAGTCAAAAATAGGGGATTACATTTGAATTTAGAATAATAACACAAAGGATCTGAACTTAAAGTTTGAAATAATTAAAACTAATAAGAGTTTTTAAGATTTAATTTATAAAATTAAACTAAATTTCAGTTTTATAATGGTAACATGTGGGCGTGCTATTAATAAAACAATTTTTGCGTTGTAGAATTCATTTTAAACCATTTTACACAAATATGGACTATAATAAGAAATCTATAAATCCTAATTTGCTGATAAGTATAGGAATAACGTTTATTTTTTGGTTAATGGGTAAAATAGTATGTACAATTTTTAGACAGTTCAAAAAGTAAAACATATAAATCATTAAGAACTTATTATTAACTGGACCATTAACAAATTCCCTGGACACTTGGAGCCTCCTTAAAGTGTCCAGGATATGTCTATAAAAGCTATTTTAATAACTAAATTTATTTTAAAAATCAAAAATAAAGAAAAAAGAGAATTAATATACAATCCTCTTAAGATACCTTACTCAGATGATATTTAAAGCCTATCTAATGAATTGATAAGAGCATTTGCGTCAGATACTTTCTTAGCTGTTGAATCAAAGAAGTAAGTTTCGTAGATTATGGTGGGTATTCCATAATTTGCAATTGGTATAGTGACGTACTGTGGACTTGTACTGGTTGGAGGTTTGTATATCACTAAAAACTGCATCTGGCTAATTATTTTATTAGCGTAAGTTGTAGTTATGGCCGTATTTGAAATTGGATATAAAAACCTGTATTGGGCATATCCACTATTTGCACCATGATTTTCGTGATTATCTACCACTAACATTGGTTTTTCCTTAGGGACATCTGGAACTACAAATTTTTGAGCTAATAACTGCCCATTCATCCGGCTTTTGTTGTAATCATCAACATCCTGGGTTACATGAACCTTGTAAATGACATATCTTTTAGTAAGCATAGATGATTTACTTGCCAGAGCGTTTGCAACAGCAGTGTGAATTCCATTTTCCTGTGGATGCACGCCGACTATAAGAACTACAGTTTGGAAGGAACGCTGATTTCCGTAGACTTGTTTTTCTACATAACCATAGCTTGTACTGCCTATTGTGTTTTTTGTAACGTTTGTATTGTTTGTAGTTTCTGTAATGTTTTTCCAGGATTTTACTGTAACATAATTTGGCAGTGTATAACTTGTCTTGTAGTAGTTTAGTATCTTTGAATACATGTAAACTAAGGATTCAAAGCCGATTGTACTTCCAGTACTTTTTTGAGTTGCATAACTAGGAGCCTTTCCATTAATGTCCATGTAAGACTTGACACGATTTGCAATGTCTAAATATTCTGTCTTGCTGATGCTGGCCGTTGTAATGTTTTCTGAAGAAGTACCGGGGCTGCTGTAACTTTTAAGATCAATAGGTGCATTTGAGCCACTATTGATATTTAGAACTGTTGTAGTCATGATTTCCAAAAATTGTGGCATAGTAACTTGAGTTCCAGCTACATTCACAGTATTTGGAAGTCTGTGATTAGTTTCTACGTATAATTTCACATTACTTGCTGAGTTAATTACTTGATTTACGGTGAAATCTGTAGAATATGCTGCTGATACATTGCTCATACTTAAAAGAAGTACTGAAGCAATTATTGCTGCAAAGAATAATTTTCGCATTTTACCGCCTCTTATTTTATGGTTTTAAAAATGTCTGAAATTAAGACATTTAATTGTACTTCAAAATAGTAGCCCTTAACTTATAAATTATTTGGTTTTAAAGCAAAAATAAAGAATCCTAATAGCTTATTTTAGAATTTAAATCATTTTAAGCTCGTTTTGTTATTGGGATTTCTCGATATTTTTTGGCCGTCGATGCAGTATAAGTCCTGAGCATCTGGAAATAATATTTTGAATATGCGTAATACGTAGATGAATCTATTGATTTATATCTAAATTTAGAAGTATAACACCATCAATTTAATTTCAATGTTTAAAATAATAAGAAGTAGCAGCTATTTTTATAATTTAATTCGTTAAATTTATTATAGTTTGACGTTATGGTGATATTATTTTGATGATCTAATTTTATAACAACTTAATGATAAGTGAACTGTATGATAAGTAAAATAAATATAGTCTTTAGAGTTATCCTTTGTCGGTTACGCCTTCATTATTTTATCTAGCTCAAAATTATATTAATTGAAGCAAAAATAATTAGAATAAGCTAAATATTTGTTTTCAGCTACTCAACGTGAAGTTTTACCAATAAATAGCAGTATTGTTTTAATCCTTGATGTAACTCTCTTTCATATATTCCTTGATGTCTTTAGACTCGAGGAAATCTATAAGAGTATGGTCTACCTTAATATTTCATGTGGAAAAGTTAATTATTATGATTAATAAAAGTACATATCTCTAGGAGGATTTTTATGATAACTGTAGAAGAAGCTATGCAGGAAAATGTAATTAAATTCAAAGATGTAGACACAATAACCTATGTTTCAAGTGTTTTAAGGGAAAAAAAGATAAGTGGAGCACCAATAGTTGATGAAGATAATGAAGTAATTGGCATTATTAGTGAAGGAGATATAATGAGGATGCTCGAAATCCATTCTCCCAAAATCAACCTGATTTTACCAGCTCCATTTGATTTAATTGAACTTCCTGTGAAAATGAGGTATGAACTTGATGAAATCGCTGAAGATATGGCAAAGGCAGGTTCGGTTATGGTGGGTGAAATAATGTCAAAACATATAGTATCCACCAGAAAAGACGCTTCAATATCTGATGCTGCTGCACTTATGGATACCCATAATATAAACAGGCTCCCTGTAGTGGATGAAAATGGTAAACTAATTGGTATTATAACAAGGGGAGATATTATAGGTGCTCTGGGGAAACAGGGATGAGTAAGACCAAGCGAATCGCTATTTATGGTAAAGGTGGTATTGGAAAATCCACCATTGTTTCTAATATAGCCGCGGCATATTCAGAGGATTACAACGTCCTTGTAATTGGGTGTGACCCTAAAGCAGACACCACGAGGACTCTTGTGGGAAGAAGAATTCCTACTATCCTTGATACTGTAAAAGAAAAAAAAGATGTAGTTATTGATGATGTCCTGTTTGAAGGGTACGGCAAAGTCCAATGTGTAGAAAGTGGAGGTCCAGAACCTGGAGTAGGGTGTGCTGGAAGGGGCGTCATAGTTGCAATTGGATTACTTGACAAACTTGAAACATTTTCTGATGATGTGGACATAATCATCTATGATGTGCTGGGAGATGTTGTCTGCGGTGGATTTGCAGTTCCACTCAGGGAAGATTTCGCTGATGAAGTCTATATTGTCACTTCGGGGGAATATATGGCCTTATATGCTGCTAATAATATTTGTAAGGGCATTAAAAAGCTTAAAGGTAACCTTGGAGGTATTATCTGCAACTGCAGGGGTATTGAAAATGAACTCCAAATTGTAAGCGAATTTGCAAGTAGGGTCGGAAGTAAGGTTATTGGAGTTATTCCTCGAAGCGAAATGGTTCAAAAAAGCGAAATTGATGCAAAAACTGTGATTGAGAAATTTGGAGAATCTGAGCAGGCAGAACTCTACAGGAAACTCGCTAAATCAATATATTCAAATGAAGATTTTGTTATTCCAGATCCTATGGGTATAGATGAGTTTGATGGATTCTTCAGAGGTTTTCAATAATTCTTTTTTCTATTTTTAAAAATAACACCATTTCGATTACTAATTAGCAGTTTGGTTGATATTAAAATTATTAAATTCGCATTAGCGAAATTATATGCGATATTTTAATTAGTTTCAGGATGATTGTGAATTAGAATCTTGGAAAGGAGCCACTTTTTACTTGTGATTCTCTCCTAATTTAGGAGAATGCCCTTTAATTTTTAATTAAACTTATTTTTATCAGGGCCATATAAAAATTTAAATTTATTGTCCTAAACTTTTTTATGGCTACGAAAAATGTATAGTTTTTTATGTAATACTAAAAAATTACATGTATTAATCTCAGGTGAGTAATAGTTACATCATTTTTAAAATAATCATATAATAAAACGATAAACTTATATATAATAGTTTAAATAAGATATTATGATAAATAAAAATGAGGTGAATGTTTATGGCTGAATTACCATTAGCTCCAGTTGGAAGAATCATAAAAAACGCTGGTGCTCAAAGAGTAAGTGAAGATGCAACCGAAGCTTTAGCAAAAATTTTAGAAGCTAAAGGTGAAGAAATAGCTGTAGAAGCTGTTAAATTTGCAAAACACGCTGGAAGAAAAACAGTTAAAGCATCTGACATTGAATTAGTCGTTAAAAGTTTATAAGACTTTTTTCTACTTTTTTTACTCAAAATTTTATTTTTATTTTTTTTAATTTTATAAAATCTTATTTTGTGAATAAATTTTGCGAAATTGGTTATCAGTCATGCTTTAAGATAAGTTACGAGCTTTAAACCCGTATCATGCGCTATACATGTATATGGCGAAGATAACGTCCCTAAATCAGCATGATTATCGTAATATACGGTGCATATTACTAAGCTTAATAAATGTGACCATTTTCTGAGGGTCAAACTTATAATTTTGACAGTTAGCTTATTCAAAACTAGCCCTCATGCCCCCCGTCATGATAAGGGGCTTCGCCCCAGAGTGCCCTATTTAAAAAAAAATAAGGTAACCTTCTAATTAAATCTTATTCGATATAAATTTCATTGATTTATAGTGGAAAATAAGATTTTTGAAGTTATAAAATTGAAAATTAATTCTTTTGAGTAAGCATAGTAAAATTTATTTTATTTAGAATAAAAAATAATATTATTCTATTTATATTTATGATAATTGTGATATGGTTATAATATATATCTACATAGAAGATGATATAAGTGGAAAACACGTGTAAATCTGTTATTGCAGACCTGTTTAAAATATTTGACATTATGCTTGAGGGAGTATCAGTTTATAGGCTGATTTTTAATGATAAGGGCGAAGTAATTGATGGTATTCTTGAATATATAAACCCTGCAACTGTTAAAACTATGGGTATAAATCCTGAAGATGCTATTGGTAACAGTGCAATAGAAATATTTGGTTTAGATTTTATACAACCTCATCTTAAGGCTATTCATGAATTGCATTCTACAGGAAAAAGATATCCATTTGAAGTTTATTATGGGCCTACAGATAAATATTTCATTGTTTCAGGTTTTGATATGCCTGGTGACCTTTTTGCAGTACTTAGAGTGGATATAACCGAACATAAGCAATCTGAAGAGCAAATTAGAGGCCTATTAAAAGAATCGCAAGAATTTGCTGAAGAATTAGAATCATCTAATGAAGAATTGCAAGCTACTACAGAAGAGCTTCAGCAACAACAAAATGAATTAAAGGCAAGTGAAGCTCGTTTTCACTCATTATATGAGAATAGTTTTGATGCTATACTCTTAACTAAACCTGATGGTAGTATCCTTGCTGCTAATCATGCAGCACAAGAAATGTTTGGGATGACGGAAGAAGAAATTGTTAAAGCAGGTAGGGGTGGTCTTGTTGTTAATGATGAAAAATTGAGGCAAGCTATTAAAGAAAGGGAGCAAAAAGGCAAATTTTTATCTGAATTAACACATAAACGAAAGGATGGTTCAACTTTTCTTGGTGAAGTAACTTCAAGCAATTTTACAGATATAGATGGCATTGCTAAAACCAGCATGATAATACGGGATATTACTGAACGTAAACGGGCTGAAGAAGCTATTAAGGAAAGTGAAAAAAAATATAAACATATTGTGCAGTTTGCTCCTACTGGTATTTATGAACTTGATTATAAAACACCGAAGTTTAAGAGTGTAAATGATTCCATGGCTCAAATTCTTGGTTATACAAAAGAAGAACTAATGAATGTGAACCCTTTTGACCTTTTATCAGATGAAAGTAAACCAATTTTTCATGAAAGAATTCAAAAAGTATTAAACAATGAAAAAATAGATGAATCTGTTGATTTTAAAGTAAGGACAAAAGACGGAATGGAATTATGGGTTGTTCTAAATATTATGTTAGCTTATAAAGATGGAAAAGCTGATAGTGCATTAGTTGTTGCACATGATATTACAGAGCGTAAACAAATGGAAGAAGAATTAAAACAAGCACGTGACTATCTTGAAGAGCAAGTTGAAGAACGTACTGTTGAACTTAAAGATACCATAAAAGAGTTGGAACTTTCTAATCAAGAATTACAAAGTTTTGCTTATATTACTAGCCATGACTTACAGGAACCTTTAAGAACTATGGCCAGTTATGCTCAACTACTTGAAAGACGTTATAAAGGCAAGTTAGACCCAGATGCTGATGAATTCATTGAATTCATGGTTAGTGGCGCCACTAGAATGAAGGGAATGATCCAGGGGTTGCTCGATTATTCACGCGTTGGGACTCGCGGTGAGGAATTCAAAGAATTTAATGTTAATGAAGCTTTAAATCACGCGTTATTAAACTTAAGATCGTCTATTGAAGAGAATAAATCTGAAATAACCTATGGTGAACTTCCAGATATAGTTGCAGATGAAAATCAAATTTCTCGAGTATTCCAAAACTTAATAGGAAATGCTATTAAGTTTAGAAAGCCCAATGAACACCCAATAATACATATTTCAGCCAAAAAAACGGATAATGAGTATGTTTTTTCAATTAGTGATAATAGTATTGGAATAGAACGAGATTATATTGATCAAATTTTTGAAGTATTTAAAAGATTACATACAATTGATGAGTATCAAGGGGCAGGAATCGGTTTAGCTATCGTTAAAAGGATTATTGATCGTCATGGTGGTCATGTTTGGGTTGAATCAGAGTTTGGTGAAGGTTCTACTTTTTATTTTACAATTCCTATCAATAAAATGCATTAAAAACATAAAAAATATAGCAATGTCTTATGAATCATATTTTTTATTGAATTATGGATTGTAGTTTATTTTGGGAAATGTTACATTATTAAACCAGTAATCCTTAAAAGCGCACATATATTCTCTAAATTTATCATAATCAACAGGTTTAGTTATATAGGCGTTAGCATAATGTTTATATGATTCATATATATCTTTAGCATCGCTGGAAATTGTCAGGACATCTACGGATACATTTTAAATTATCATTTGTTTTATCTTTTCAAGAACTTCCTGACCGTTCATTTTAGGTAAATTTAAATCTAATATAATTAAAGTTGGTGTTTTGCTATCTGTGTATTTTCCTTTTTTATGTAAATAATCAATAGCTTCTATACCATTAGTAACACAGTTTATGGTAATTCCTGGTGTATCTTTACTTAAAACTTCAGTTATTAGTTGTGTTTCATTGGATTGTCTTCTATCACCAGTATTTCGATAATATTGTTTATATTCATCAGTAACACCCAGATTATTAATATTCGTTTCAGCGTTATCCTATAAAAACATTTGGAATTAGGCTATTTTCATTAAAATTAATTAAATTCTAGTAAATTTATTATTGGCCGTAATATTGTCAGCAATTGGGGATATTAAAATGAGATATAGATTCTATCTCTAATTATCACGATTTATGAATTTTAAAATAAAGGGCATGGGATACTCCGGTAATGGGTTCGTGAGTCCGGAGTATCCTTTTACATGAGTTTGTTTACTAACCCTGAAAGTGGTCCTGACATTGGGGGTGCCAAGTTAGAAGAGATTAGTAAACTATGTCATTATATGAATCTTAATATTATTTAAATTGGATGCTTAATTCAGTGATAACTGTCACATAAATGGGAGAATAAAAACATTTAACAGAATTCCAGTGTGTTTAATGCCTAAAAATGAACTTTAGTTACGTATCGACAAGTATTAGCTTCGTGATTATAAAAAATTGTTATTTTAAAATGGTTTATTGATTAATATGAATAGTAGAAGCATTTTCGGATTTCTAAACATAAATATGGTCGTGAAATAAATATTATAATTAGTATTCCCTGGACACTAAGGACCTGGAGGGTAAGTGTCCAGGAGAATTGTGATGGAAACTAAGCCCTGAATATAATTTAGTATGCAAATCATCCCAGGATCTTTAGTAGTTCAATTATTAGATTATCCATTTTTATTAATATGTTTTACTTTTTAATTATTACAAAAAACATTTTTATTTTTTCATGCATTAAACATGTGTTTTCGAGTCAAATGAAATTGAATATATCACTTTTCATATAACCATTAAAATTTCACCGAATAATAATCCTACTACACATTATTGGAATCATGAGGTCTAACTAAGTTTTTTACGTTACTTTAATTTAATGAAATTTATCATATTAAGTATTAATTTTAAACTTATTATTATGCTAATATGACCATGAATCATGATAGATACAAAAAAGTTTAAATAAAAGTTTCAATTAAGATTGCAAAAACATCCATGATATTTTCATTAAATACCCTGATTTAAAAATTCTTTCTAAGCCTATTTTAAGCCTATTTAACTGAATTTAATAATTTAATAATTGGTTCGGGCGTTTAATAATATTTAAAAATTAAAAGGAGTTGATATTTTTGAGAGTATGGATTTTGTCAGTAATACACTGGATATTTGGGGCAATATTTTTAGGTATAGGTTTATTTGAAATTTTAAAATTAAACACATTCAGTATTTCAGAATCAACAGCATATATATGGCTTAATTTAGTTACAGGGGCTTTAATTATTATTGGGGGCATGTTATTTACCAAAAATCGAATTAAACCGTCTAAAAATTCTTTTTTCAACGTAAATTGATTTAAATTATCAATTCTTTATTTTCTCTATCTCTAGTTTGAATTTCTTAAATGAATTTAGGCATGCATTCTCTGCGATTTCTTTATTTTTAAAATAAAATAGATGTGAATTGCATCTACAATCAGAACAGCCAAAATTGATTAAGGGTAACCCTTTCTTTGAAATTTCCACGGCAACATCACACTCCCACTTTTTACCGCTTCTTTCTAAAATTACTTCTTTTACAGTAGAATATGCTAAAAGATAATCAACATGCCAGAACAGGTTTTTTTCCTTTGAAAGATGTCTCCTGATTCTACCATCAATGGAATTAAGTGCAGAACCCACATATACATAGTAACCCTTTTTAAAATCTATTTCTCCAAGTTTTCCTATTTTAATTGTGGAATTTTTGCTTAATTTAATAATGAGACAATATGTTGCCATTAGGACACCTAATTTAGATAAATATCTTTAAAAATAAATAATAAACATGATTGATCATATTTCAATTATTCTCGATAATATTTGTTTTTAGCATTATCAGGCTTTTATTTCGTTAATATCCTTTTTTACTTCTTCAATCTGTTCAATATAATGATCAATTATGTATAAAACGTTCTTATATGGACCAAGTTCACGATCACATTTGTCATTCAAAGATTTTCTTCTAGTTGAAGCTTTGGTTCCCCTAAGTGATCCAATTAAGGAAGATTTAGTGTGGTCATGACCTAAATATTTTAATTTAATAGCTCTCATATCTCCAGAAACTTCCCGCCTTATTTCCAATAGATCTTCCGCTAATCGTTCTAGACTAACTAAAGTAATCCTGGCTTCAAGAATAGAAGATGTTTTCAATTCAAAGTTTTCTATATCTAAGCTTGAAATCATCTTTTCATAGTCTTTTGGCTTTAAGATTTTCCTTTCAGGTCCAGACATGCTTCACTATTTGAAATAACTAATATAAATATGCTGATGATTTGTGCATTTAAAAAGTTTAATAAAATAAGTTCTTTAATATTTTTCCAATTTTGATTCCTTTATTTTCACTTTATATAATGAAACTACAGAAATAAATTAAAAAAGCTGGGAACTATTGTGCACTTTGATGATTTTATATAAAATAATTAAATTAACCAGTATTACGGATCAAGGATATAATAGAATCTTAATGATATTTAGAAGGTAATTTGAGGGTATAATTATGATTAATAGAGATATAAATTTTTAATTTTATTAAAAGGATTATTTACTATTCATCAATGCCATTTTACTGGTTACTACTGTCTTAGCCCTTAAAAGGATATTATCTGCATGGCTTCTATTTTTAATTTCATATTCTATTTTTTGAAGTAAATGCCCTAATTTGTTTGGTTTACATTTATATGCATCATCTAAAAATTTTCTAGATATTTCCCTATCACTAATCTCATCCATTTATTTCACCTCAAAATTTTTTTTAAAATTTTGTGGCCAGTAAAACTTTGTTTTACGGCCGAGGAAACGAGTTTCCCCCGGTCCCAAAACCTTTGGTTTTGAGGACCTCCAAAAAATTTTTTAAAAATTGTGATTCGAAAATCGTAGATTTCTTAACTCAGATTCTTTTAACGTATTAATATTTGTTCTAATGATTATTTAGATTTTCCTATTATTGCATAAATTATTACTATACGAATATTGTACTATAATATTCTAAATCGTTTATGTGCATAAAAAATTACATTTTCAGTATAGGGAATCTTGTTATATTCTCTTTGAAATTAAATTTAAGTATTAAAAATACATAATACTATCTTTAAAGCCAAAGTAATTGTTTAATTGCTTTGAGGGGTTATATTTTTAATGATACATGAGGTTTCGTCTATATATTTTTTACTTTCATACATATTAATAATATTCAATTAATAATGGTATGTTAGTACTTAAATAATTTGTCATTTTTAATTAATAATTAAAATAATCATGATCATCACGATGCTGGCAACTACGTACAGAATTCCAGGTATGAGGTGGGCTTGAAACTCATTACGGCCCTTTGCTAACATTATTTCCGCTTCTTCATCTGTATAAAATGTTTTTGGGGATATATAGAGCATGGATTCAAAAATTCTATAATATCCAAAGTCAAAAAAAGATGAAAGGGCTACTAAGACAATATTTGAAACTCCAATTAAATTTGTTTCAAATGATACTTCATATATTCCAAGAACTAAAAGAAATGCAGCAAAATTTAGAAGAGGTAGGATATATAGAATTAACCAGGACAAAAGTAATCTTCTAATGGAATGTAACTGGCCTTTCCATGCATTATATGTGTCATAAGGATTATAAGTTCTATTAACTCTATCAATTATTAAAGTAAAATGAATGGCAAAAATAAGGGTAAATAGCTGCTGAGATTCGGTAAAAAATTGCATAAACTATCTTCCAATTTTTAAACAGGAAATATAATTAGTAATATTTTTTCTATTAAAATTAATATATTTAATTATTTATAGCTTTTAATCATATAGACTATTGATATCATTTATTTAGATAATTGCTTAAATTTAAGGATATTAATTGGAGAAATAACATGGAGTACATTTTCCACGCTAAAGGTCATAAAAATGTTACATCAGCCCATAGATCAACATTTGAAGTAACTATGGACCAGGAAATAGGAATAAGGGCTGATTGTATTGTAGGAGTTTCATCTAAAACTAAACTTGAAGATTTTCCTCCAGAACTTAGAAAAGCCATAAAGGATGAAAATACATTGATTAGGGTTCAACTGGAAACAGAAAATGCAGAAGATGAAATAAGGGGATATGGACATCCTGAACTGACCCTGGATCATCCAACAGACATGGTCTGTAGAAAAAGTGATTTTAAATGCAGCCGAACATTGATGATAAAATCTGACAAAGCCGCAATTGACCTTAAAAGAGAACTTGTGGACGATTTAAAAAAAGGAAAAGACTTGAAAGTAACGATAACAGTAGATTAATCTATAACAACGCTTAAGGTGATTCTTATGAATTTAATAGGTGCAGTAATAGGGGCATTAATAGGAGTAGTAGTTGCATTGATTATACTTAAAATCATGAACAGGTGATTGATTTGAATTCTACTTATGAAAAGGTTAAGGCATTCATAGAAGATAACGGCGATCACTATTATTTATGTGAAATAGAAGATATTCTGGGTGTTGACGAAGAAACACTTCTAGAAATATTCAGACGGCTTAAAGAAGACAATATAATAACTGAGGAACATTTTTTTGAAACTGGCTGCTTGAATAATCGAATATGTTCAGACTGCTTTGAACCCATGGAACATGAAGATACGGAGCGTGAAGAAACCCCTGATGGAGATATTCAATATATACATGTTTACAGATGCCACAAATGTTTTAAAAAGGAATATTATTAAGTTATAGTACTTATGAAAATTTTGAAGTATTAATTCATATTTTTTTTAAACCATAAAATCTAATTTTAGATGTTGATCTAGACCTTCAGTTTTTATGTAAATATGAAAAACAATAACTAAATCTTTTACTTAATCTTTAATAAGTATAAATGTTTAGTCAATACTTTTCGGAGGAAAATCTAGGTTAGATTAACCTTAATTTATTTTTTTATATATGCATAAATCTTTTTTGCTTAAAATGAACCCTTAGAAGATTTATTGAAAAAATAGTATTTAAAATTAGAATATTTTTGAATGCCCTCGAAAACTCTTTTTTCGGGACACCAAAATTTCCATGAAATTTTAGAAAAATGTAAAACATTTTTCTAACTCCCAAAAAAATTTTCAATTTTTTTGGGGATTTTGAGTGCAGGGGACGGGATTCGAACCCGCGAAGGGACTCACCCACTAGGCCCTCAACCTAGCGCCTTTGACCGCTCGACCACCCCTGCTGTCAAATGTTAATTTTAACATTTATTGGAACTATTGAGAGCTGCTAAAAATCTCTGATTTTTAACGTCCCAAACATTAATGTTTGAGGGCCTTGTAAAAACAAAGTTTTTTACCGGTTGAGCATACCATCATTTTTCTTTTTCACTATTTAAATGTTTTCTTTTTTGAGAGTACAAAAGCTTTTAAAATATACCTATTTAGCTTAAATAATAAATAAATTTAATAAATTAAATAAAAAGTATCAAAATTATTCTTTTTTTGTCATGGGCTTATTACAGCAAACTATAACACAATCATCACATTTGCATTCTTCTTCTACGCTTACTATAAGTCCACATACATCACAGATATATTCTTCTCCTCTTTTGGACACCATTTTATCACGATATAATATATGCCTCAATGTAAGTTATGTTTTAAATTATAAATTAAGTTAGTGATAAAATTAAATTATCAATGTGGTATTTTCTATGAAAGCTGTAACTGAAGTTCAGGATGGAATAATTGTTGATGTTGAAGTTTCTCCAAAGTCAAAGAAGTTTGAAGTTATTGGTTACAATGAATGGAGAGATAAAATAGAAATCAGGATAAAATCGGTTCCACAAAAGGGTAAAGCTAATAAAGAAATAATAAATGAATTTTCGAGTCTTACAGGATCTCCTGTTGAAATTATTTCAGGACTTAAAAGCCAGCATAAAATCATTAAAATTTATAATATTTCTAAAATGAAATTTTTAGATATTTTAAAGGACAAATTTAATTTAGAATATGGTAATTAGTTTTAAATGGGTAGAGTTTAAAAGAATAAAAATTTATACCCTAAACAGCGAGTTATAAATATGACAGGTAAAAATACAAACTATTTACTGGCAATCATAGTTTTTGCTGTATCAATATACTCGTTTTATACTAAATTTTATTTTAATTCAGCGGGATGGTTTTTGTTAGGTTTATCCCTGATTTTAATAAGTTATTTATCAAAAAAAAGCGCAGAAAAGAAATATTACATAATGGCACTTCCATTGCCAATTTTAGCCCTGATCTGCTTTTTGCTTGAGATCTTTTATTAATTTAAATGAATTTGTATCATGTATCTCTTTTAAAAAGAATTTTTTCATCGATGATCTCATGGATGTTGTCCCCTGCAAAGGTTAATTCTGCGATGCTTTGTTCCACTGTTTCTTCAAGATATTTCATATATCCTTTTAATTGATTCTCAATCGCTTTACGTTCTGTAATATCAATTAAAGCCATTCTAAACTGATTTTCTTCTTTTATAAACAAAATTTCAGCATGTACATTGAATATAATCCCATCTTTTTTAATTAATTCAAGATCGCAGCCCTGTCTGATGTTCGATTTAACTGCCATTTTAAATGAGTTTGTAAATGATTTATATGATTTAAGTGTAAGAAAGCTACTGAATGGTGTATTGATTAAATAGTTTCTCTCAGTCTTTAAAAATTCAGCCCCTACGCAGTTTAATTCCAGTATAACTCCTTTTTCATCCAGAGAAAAATATCCTACAGGGGCGGTATTGTAGAGGTCATAATATTTTTTATGTAATTTTTCTATTTCTTCCTTGGACTGCATAAGTTCTTCATTTTGTATTTCTAATTCAATCTGGTAAATATGAAGTTCATGAATCAATTCTTCTATATCCTGAGGTAATTCAAGATCAATTGTTTTTTCATTCAATTTTTCCTCAGCTTTTTTACGTAGCATTTCATATTTATGTAGCATCTGCATATATTACACCTGGGATTATGACACAAAGACGTCTTTTATGTTAATTATTAAACTTTGATGTTAATATTATTTTCTAATTGATAATTAATCTGATTATTAAAAAAGTCAAACTATGTTCATACTATTTTCACAATTAGCGAATATTAATCCTTATATTTTAATTATGATTCTTAAAAAATACAATAAATTTTAAAATAATCAGGGTTTCATTGAGCCTTAACTTCCAATCTCATCTTATTAATTCCAAATTAATAGATTTAGTGATTTACACAAGATTTTTAACTGTAAAATGTATGTTTTCCATGATTAATTAGCATTAAAATCTTATTTATATAAATTAACCGTGATTAAATAATTATTTTTATACAAATATGTAAAAATGAAAGATTTGATGATTTAAGATACAATAATATTTTAGTAATGTTATATAATAAACCACCAAAAATACCAAAAAAGTTTATAAAGCATTTAAGTGTACTTATAGTATATATTAATCTCAAACAAAAACATTTAAAACGCAATTTATAGGTGAACATTTATGAAAGCGGTTATACCTGCTGCTGGACTTGGTACAAGATTTTTACCCGCCACAAAAGCACAACCAAAAGAAATGCTTCCAGTTTTTAATAAACCAACAATTCAATATGTAGTTGAAGAAGCTGTTGCTTCTGGAATCGATGATATACTAATAATAACAGGAAAAGGTAAACGATCAATAGAAGATCATTTTGATAAGGCATTTGAACTGGAATACTTCCTAAAAAATGGCGGTAAAACTGATTATCTTAAAGAAGTAGAGTCCATATCAGAACTTGCAGATATTTATTACGTCAGACAGAAACAGCAGAAAGGACTGGGAGATGCAATAGCCTGTGCCAGAAAACATATTGACGGTGAACCCTTTGCTGTTTTGCTAGGAGATACTATAGCTCAATCTAAAATCCCATGTACAAAACAACTTATGAATGTTTATGATAAATATGAATCCGCAGTAATTGCCATAGAAGAAGTTCCTGATGAAAGAGTAGAACGGTATGGAATTATTAATGGTTCTAAAATCAATGATTTTCTCTATAGAATTGAAGATCTGGTTGAAAAACCTAAATTAAAGGATGCTCCATCGAATTTAGGTATTATCGGAAGGTATATACTGACTTCTGAAATATTCGATTACATCGATGAAATCCCTCCAGGAGTTGGAGGCGAAATTCAACTTACTGATGCTTTAAGACATTTTGAGGAAAGCTATGGTTGCATATTCAATGGAAAAATCCATGATATTGGAAATACTGTGGACTGGCTTAAAAGTTCCATTGAAATTGCAATGGAAAATGAAGATGTTAAAAAGGAATTAACAGAGCATTTAACTAATATTCTAAAATAACTGCTGTTTTTAATTATTTTATTAATTGACATTTCTTTTTTTATTAATTATAAATAAATTATATAAGAGATATTATCAAATTGAACAATATAATGAATTATTCATGATTTAAAAAATTATACGTAAGATAGTAAAATAAGTGATTTTATGAAAATTTCAATTGTTATCCCTGCATTAAATGAAGAAGGAATTGTGGGTAAGACCGTCAAATCAGTTCCAGTTGAAAAATTAAAGAAAAATGGACTCGATGTTGAGATAGTGGTAGTAGATAATGCATCAACAGATAATACTGCTCAGGAAGCGCGTGAAGCTGGAGCAAGGGTAGTATACGGAGAAAAAAGAGGATATGGTAATGCTTATTTAAAAGGATTTTCGGAAGCAGAAGGGGATATTGTTATAATGGGTGATGCAGATGGTACATATCCATTTGAAACGACCTATGAATTTATCCAACCTATTTTAAATGGAGATGCAGATTTTGTAATGGGATCCAGACTTAAGGGAGAAATTAAAAAAGGAGCTATGCCTGCCCTTCACAAATACATAGGTAATCCTTTTCTTACATGGGTTTTAAACGCTCTTTTCCATGCAGGGATTTCTGATGCCCATTGTGGAATGAGGGCCATAAAAAAAGATGTACTGGATGATTTACACCTTAAAAGTGGTGGAATGGAGTTTGCCTCAGAAATGGTAATTGAAGCAGCTAGAAAAAATGTTAAGATAGCTGAAATACCAATAACATACTACCCTCGAGAAGGCGAATCAAAGCTCAGTTCTTTTTCGGACGGCTGGAGACACCTGAGGTTCATGATGCTTTACAGGCCAACACCCTTCCTTTTAGGACCAGGTATTGTAGTGCTGCTTTTAGGTATAGTTCTCACAATTGGAGTTTTCATAGGGTTCCAATCTAGATTACATACATTTATATTAGGCAGTTTACTGCTAATAATTGGATATCAAATGCTTCTGGCATGGTTACACTTTGGGGCATTTGGAACAGTATATGGAGTCACTAGAAGCTCTGGCATGATAAAAAAAATCATGAATTATCACTCCCTTGGAAGGGAACTATTTCTGGGAATAATTTTCCTAGTTGGCGGATTGATTGTAGGACTTAAAGTTCTTCTCAGCTGGAGTGCAGGAGGATTTGGGGCTCTTTCTCAGATCCAGTATGCTATGTTAGCTTTGATATTATCTATCTTAGGGATTCAAACCATATTCTCTGGAATATTCTTGAGCCTGCTTCTGTTAAATAATGGCGAAAAAGATTGATTTCTAGATCTATAAAATTACCAATCTAAGGATATAATGAGATTTTAAGCCTTAAATTTTTTTATATTCATTTATTAATTGTATTTAATGAGTTTTTTAAAGTACAATTTAAAGGAAAAGATTAAAATGAAAACTGATGTAAGTATTATACTCTTAACCAAGAATGGAGGCAGTAGGCTGGAGGAACTTATGCAGAGTATAAGAACACAGAAGTATAACGGTAAAATGGAAGTTGTTGCCATAGATTCAGGATCACAGGATGGTACAGTTGAAATTCTGGAAAAATATGATGTTGAACTATTTAAAATTAAGCCTGAAGAATTTCATCACAGTAAAACAAGAAATTTAGGGGCGGAAAAATCAAAAGGAGATATTTTAGTCTATTTAACTCAAGATGCGTTACCTGTTGATGATTATTTCTTGATAAATTTGTTGAAACCATTTGATAAGGAAAATGCAGATATCGTATATGGAAGGCAGATAGCCAATCACGATGCTAAAAAAATGGATATCTTTTTTTATTCATATTATTACCCCAAAAAAATACGGGTTTTAAAGAAAAAACATGCCAAAAATCCTAAAAAGTTCTACATGGAAAATATTTTTGTTTCAGATGTTTGTTCATCCATAAAAAGAGAAGTTTGGAACAATGTATCCTTTGATAATGACGTTCCAATGGCAGAAGATAAAGATTTTGCTTTAAGAGCTCTTCAAGCAGGATATAAAATTATTTACGAACCTGAAGCTGCAGTGTATCACTCCCATGATTATTCATTATCCTCTCTTTTTAAAAGAAGATTTAAAGATGGTGCAGCATTTGCATCCATTGCACTTGAGGGTAAGGATAATTTTGTAAATAAAGGCTTGAAATATTTTTTAGAACAAATGAAATATTTTATCAAAAACAAATACTTTTTACAGCTTCCCTATGCTTTAATATATAATTTCGTGTATTTTTTTGCAGTTTTTCTTGGAAATAACGAAAAATATCTCCCCTATTTCATAAAAAATTCTCTACATAGAAATTAACTGTTAGCTATTAAAATCACAGTAAATTTAAAAGAAAATTAAATATCTTTAGATCATATAATGAAGTATTATATAATATATTGTAACAATCTAATTTTCTAGTCAAAATCATCAACTTAAAATAGTTCCAGTGTTAAAAATGAACGATTCACATTATCCAATGGTCAGTGTTGTAATAACCAATTACAACGGTGAAATTCACCTGCAAGAATGCCTGAATTCTTTAAAAGATATTAAATACAGTAATTACGAAATTATTTTACTGGATAATGCATCTGTAGATAATTCCATTGAATTAGCCAGGAAAATTTGTCCAGAAATAAGAATAGTTTCTCTTGATAAGAACTATGGTTTTGCTGAAGGAACCAATAAAGGAGCACAGGAAGCTAAAGGTGAATTTATAGTTTTTTTAAATAACGATACCAGAGTTCATGAAAACTGGTTAATTGAACTGGTCAATTCAGTGAAACTTTACGGTGAGGAAAATATATACTCAAGTAAAGTCTTATTTTATGATCCGCCGCATAAAATAAATACCATTGGTGGAATAATAACTCCTATGGGCAGTGGGCTGGATATAAACTTTGCAAAACCTGATTTGGAGAAATATAGTAATGTAAGGTTTGTAGGTTCGCCTTCAGGATGTTCTATGCTAATTAAAAAATCACTGTTCGAGAAAATGGGAGGATTTGATAAAGATTACTTTGCATATCTTGAAGATGTTGATTTTGGATGGAGATGCTGGTTAAATGGACATAAAACTTATTATATACCTACATCTATAGTTTATCATAAGTATGGAGCCACTGGAGGGCAAATGGATAGCCCTTTCAGAGTTTTCCATGTCCAAAAAAACAGGCTCTCAAATATTTTAAAGAATTTCTCAAGGAAGAATATAGTATCAGGACTCATCATTTCAACCGGATTTGATATTGTTAGAATATCTGGTTTTGCTTTGAAGGGAAATTTTGAACTGGTGTCTGCCGTCTTCAAAGGAAATTATTATTTCATAAAAAATATTCCTGAAACCCTTAAAAAAAGGAAATATATACAGAAAAACAGGAAAATTTCAGATTCCAAAATGGCCGAAATGGGATTAATTGCATCTTTAAAATGGTGTATAAATGAATTTAGAAGGTTAGAGCAGCTAAAATAGAAAATTAGTTAAGAAATAAAGGTTAAAGATTCAAATGAAAATTTGTCAGATTATATATACATATCCTCCTGATGTTATCGGCGGTGCAGACATATACGCAGAAAGAATATCCAAGGAACTATCTAAAAAAGGTCATGAAGTTGTAGTAATAACTACAAAGCCATATGACGGCGTATCTTCATTAAAACCATCTTTAGAAATGGATGATGGTGTCAAAGTGCATCGTTTTTATCCACTTAACATATTTTCATGGACAAATACCGCAGAAAAATCAATATTTCAGAAGATGATATGGAATGTTCTTGATGTATGGAATTTGCATTCCTATTTAACTATTAAGGACATATTAAAAAAAGAAAAACCAGATATAGTTCATATACACACACCTATATGGTTTTCACTGTCGATTTTCGATGCCATTAAAAGCTTGAAGATACCATTTATTTTCACAGTCCATGAATACCTTCTTTTATGTAAAAGAGTATCACTTTTACATGCCAGTGGTGAAATTTGTAATGAACCGGGCTCAGTTTGTAAATTATATCGTTCTGTATCAAGAAAGATTGTAAATAATAAACCAGACATGGTTACAGCACCGTCACAATTTATCTTAGACATGTTACAGAGCAACGATTTTTTCAGGGAGTCTAAATGCATTAAAATTCCCCTTGGCATTGAATGGAAAAATAAGATGGCTGAAAAGGATTATAAAACCATTGACATTATATATACTGGCGCTTTAGTTGGACATAAGGGAGTTGAGATATTAATAAAAGCCTTTAGAAATCTAAAGCAAAAAAATATTAGACTTCATATTTTAGGCAAGGGACCAGATGAAGAGCATCTAAGGAAAATTGCCAGTGGTGATAAGAGAATAATATTCCACGGTTTTATGGAGGGTGAAGAGCTTAATTCACTTCAAAAAGGGGCAAATATTACTGTTATGCCATCTATTTGGTTTGAAAATTCTCCAATGGCTATTTATGAAAGTTTAATGAATGGAACGCCAGTAATTGGAAGTAGAATTGGGGGCATTCCTGAGCTTATAGAAGAAGGGCGCAATGGTTTTTTATTTGAAGCTGGAAACTTTGATGAACTGGAGGATATACTCAACCATCTGGTAGATAATCCTCTCAAATTAAAGGAATTAGAAAAGGGCGCCTTGAAATCTGGAAAAAAATATAGTATGAACGCACACATAGAACAGCTGGAAAAAGTATATAAAGAATTGGCGTTAATGTCTGATAAAGATCAGTAAAAAATTGAATTAAGTTTTCTCTTCTACAAATCTGAGTATTTTCATTAGTAAAACATAAATGTATATTCCCACAAAATGGTAATTTTATCAAGTAAAATTGTTATAGCAATCATCATTGGAGAATAAAAATGGTTTTATCACATATTAACAAAATTAAAAGCTTAGGAGCTAAGAATTATTTTGTATTAATAATTTTAACCTTGTTTTTAACTGATATTATAATACTTTTAGATGTCCCAGGGTTAAGGGAAATTCTGGCGTTTCTCTTTTTTACAACTATCCCTGGACTATTAATTGTCCAAATACTGCGATTAAATAAACTAGAATTTCTAAAAAAGTTTGTTTTAAGCATAGGATTAAGTTTATCTCTTATCATGTTCATAGGTTTGCTTTTAAATAGTTTTTATCCTCTTATTTTAGAGCCATTATCTTTAATGCCTCTGCTTATTGCATTCAATGTTAGTACGGTAGTTTTAATGTTATTTGCATACCATAAAAACAAAAAGGACTTTGATATCAGGGATGTTTTTAACTTTAAAATAGATACCCCGAATAAGCTAATCAGTCCCATGATTTTATCGATTTTATTCCCATTTATGGCTATTTTTGGGACTTATTTAATGAATATAATGGAAAATAATTTCATTTTATTAGCTATGTTGCTTTTAATCCCTTTATATATTGTTGCTTTAATTTATCTCAAAGATAGAGTCCACGATTCTACATATCCAGTTGCTATCTGGATGATCAGTTTGGGTATTCTTCTCATGACTGGGCTGACATCTAATTATCCAGTAGGTAGAGACGTTCATTTAGAGTTTTACTGCTTCCAGTTAACACTTAATAACTTTCATTGGGATTTTTTAAGTTTTTCTAATACATATAACACCTGTTTGAGTGTTACCGTACTACCAACCATATATAAAGTTTTAACATCGCTATCGGCAGAATATGTCTTCAAATTGGTTTTTGCATTAATAGGTTCTATAATACCTCTTGTTGTCTATGTCATTTCAAGGAAATATATTGAAAACAAGTATGCGCTGCTGGCAGCATTTCTGTTTATATCTCAGATGTTTTTTATGGAAATACTGGGCGTATCGAAACAGGTATTTGCATTTCTTTTCTTTTTCCTGGCGGTTTTCGTTCTTTTTGAATTGGATATAGGTAAGTCAACTAAAAAAATCTTGTTTATAATTTTAATGCTTTCTATAGTTTTATCCCACTATACTACCGCATTTGTGGGCTATTTAATAGTGGTACCCATATTACTGGTTCCTTTCTTAAAGAACTTAATACGTGCGAAAAAAATTAAACTAATAAATTTTGACGTCATTGCCATTTTAGGAGTTTCTTCATTCATATGGTACATCTTAGTTGCAAAGAATCAAATATCTACTGCGTCCTTTGTACTTGCAAGGGCTGGTGGATCGTTAACTGGTACAGGTGTCGAAACAACTAGAGAAAGCACAGTACTCGCTGTTCTGGGTATAGGTTTAAAGACTGTTCCAAGCATAATAAGTGCACTGGTTAACGATGCAATCTTTTTAACTATTGGTATTGGGTTAATCTCAGTACTAGTATGGTACAAATTTTATAAAGATAAAATAGAATTTAGCTTTATTATCGGCGGTGTTATGGCATCCTTTTTATTAGCCGTATTTGTTGTTATTCCAAGTATATCCAATGATTATGGTGCAAGTAGATTATTTTTACAAAGTTTAGCATTTTTAGCGCCTATTTTTATAATTGGAGGAATAAAGATTGCCAGTGTCATAAGAAAACCTAAACTGGACGTTGTTATTATATTGATATTGCTGATCTCCCTGTTTGCATGTTCCACTCATTTACAATATCATTTTTATGGTATTCCATCTTCATCATACTATGATGCCGATGGTTTCCCTCGAGAGGAAAACTATATCTATAATCAGGATATTTTTGCAGCAAAATTCTTGTACAGTTATGGAAAAAAGGATTTGAATATATATGCGGATGCAGCAGCCCCTGACAGGATACTTGCAACCAGTAATATTAAAACTTTGAATCATACTTTACTTTTCCCATCAAAAAACGCTACAAATGGAGACTATATATATTTAACATATGTCAATAACAATAAGAATGTTATATTCAAGTCTATAGCTCCATTTTACGAAGTAAGAAATACAACGGACTATAAGGAAATTTTGAGCAGTACAAATATGATATATAACAACGGCGGATCCAAAATCTGGCAGTATTAAAATTAATTAAATTTTTCTAATGCCTTTAAGAGATTGTTACCTACCAGTTTCCAATCAAATTCAATTTGAGCTAATTTCCTTGAATTTTTACCCATATGTTTCAATTCATCCGGACCTAAATTTTTAAATTTATTTATTCCTTTTACTAAATTTTTTACTTGATTATCTTCTACTACGATACCACAGTTATATTTCTGTACTAATTCAGCAGCATCTCCAGTATTTGTAGTTAAAACTGGTTTTCCCATTGCAGTATATTCTGCAAATTTGGTTGGAGCTGCTATTTCTGTTGCAATGTGATATGGTCTTGGCAGTACTAAAATATTACAGATGGAATAATAATCTGGAACCTGAGATCTATCTATTTCGGGTATAAAAATGAAGTTTTTTACATTTACCTCTGGTTTTCCTCCGACAAAAATAAATGTTAATTCATTATCTTCAATGGATTTAGCTGCACGTAGTAAATTATCTAAACCCTGCCAGGCCTGAGTCCCTCCTACATAGCCAACTGTAAACTTATCTTCAAGTCCTAATTTTTCTTTTAAGTTACTTCTGTCATTTTTGGGTTTGAAGAATTCTAGATCCACACCATTGGTTGCATAGCACATTTTTTCTAAGGGAATGCCTTTTTTTTGGTGCAGGTAATCCATCATTTTTCTAGAAACACATACAATTTCATCGCAGCCAAGCAAATTTGTAAATTCCATTATCTTAAACTGCAGGTATTCAGCTAAAAAGTAAGGATTTAGGGCGGATCTTTTTTCTAATAAAAGTTCCTGTTTAAGATCGCCGTGCATATCAAAAACAAGAGGTATTTTCTTTAACTTTCCCAGTATAGAACAAAAGGCTGCTGTACCTGTATTGGCATAAACCAGGTCGTATTTTTCTTTTTCATTTAATAATTTCAGATGGTTAAAAAAGACAGCAGGGGGAGAAGTTATTATAAATTTATCTTTAGGATAATTTTCTTTATTTTCCATTTCTTTGTATGCAGATTTACTACAGTAATGCACTAAATCAACTTCGTGCCCATTATTCTTTAAAATCTGAGCTATATTTAAAATACGCCAGTTTTCTGCATCATTTTTAGGAACTGAAATATGTACACTAAGTATTTTCACCGCAGTAACCTTCTAAAATATTTATTTCTAATAAAATGATAGATTTTAATAATTTCATCTGTTTTTAGTTGAAAATAACGTAATGCCTTTATAACGCATGATTTTTAATTATAAATTGAATATTATGACTAATATGTCCTTTAAATAGTTAATAACCATTTTAACGCGTGTGTAGTTTATCTGAATAAATAAGTATTCATGGGTATTATATTAATAATAATATTTAAATAATTATTCCCTATTTACACTGTTCCATACCATAATTCAGGGTTATTTTAAATTTAAGAGGGGCGTAATGTCTAAAAATTAGGGGTTAAAATGCGTTATTCGTCATATATCTTAAAAACCATCATTAAAAATGCTAAATCCATTGGATCATGGGATTATCTACAGTAACAATGTTAAATATACATCTTGTAATTTATTAAAAAATGCATATTTATTCCTAAAATTCATTTTAAATAATACATATTATATTTGACTGGAAAAGCTCTATCTACAAAAGATTTATTTAATTTATATAGTAAGATATACTAAGTTCAAAGAGAGGGATATTGATATAAATTAATATCAAATTATAATTCAAAAAAAGTGATAACGATTATAATTCAAAAGACTCAGGTGGTTTAATGGAATGGATTGAAAGTTTGATAGCTAAAATCAATAATAGATCAGCAATTGTAGGGATTGTGGGAATGGGCTATGTAGGACTGCCCCTTGCAGTTGCTTTTACAAAAAAATTCCATGTTATAGGCTATAATAAAAGTAAAGAAAAAACCGAATTACTAAAAAAAGGAATATCATACATAGAAGATGTTAAAGATGACGAAATTAATTTAGAAAAATTGTATCCAACATATGATCACAGGGATTTAAAGGATTGTGATTTTATTATCATCGCTGTTCCAACTCCTTTAAGGGAAGATAAAAGCCCTGATTTATCTTACATCAAAACAGCTGGTGAAGAGATTGGAGAAATCCTTAAAGAAGGGCAGTTCATAATTTTGAAAAGTACTACTTACCCTGGAACTACTGAAGAATTTTTATGCCCAATCCTTGAAGAGAAAAGTAACCTGAAAGCTGTAGAAGACTTTGGATTAGCTTATTCTCCAGAGAGGGTAGATCCTGGAAATAAAGATTATAGAATTGAAAACACCCCAAATGTTGTGGGTGGTCTAACCAATGAATTTACTGAAACCTGTGCAATGCTATTTGAAGGCATCACTGGGGATATCATTAAAGTTAAAGATTGTAAAACAGCTGAAGCTGTTAAGATGATTGAAAATATTTTCAGAAATGTTAACATAGCCCTTGTTAATGAATTGGCTCTTATTTTTGAGAAAATGGATATCGATATTTGGGAATCTATTGAAGCTGCAAAAACCAAACCCTATGGGTTTACACCGTTTTATCCAGGTCCTGGAGTTGGAGGGCACTGCATACCCCTTGACCCATACTACCTTTCATACAGAGCAAAGCATTTTGGTGTAATTCCAAGGTTCATAGAAACTGCAGGAGAAATCAATGATTTCATGCCCATACATACCTTAAATTTAGCCAAAAAGGCACTTAAAAAATCAGGGAAAAAACTAAGGGATTCTAAAGTGTTGGTATTGGGTTTGGCTTACAAGGCAAATATCAGTGATACCAGAGAATCTCCTGCTATTAGGATTATTGAAGAACTTGATGAAGGTGGAGTAAAATTTAAGGTGTTTGATCCACATTCAGATTCAATTAAAACCAGGTTTGGAATTTACCATTCGGAAGAAAATCTTAAAGATAGTTTACAGTGGGCTGATTGTGTTATTATCGTAACTGACCACGATGAATTTAAGCAAAGTACTGAAATATTGAACATTATCAAGGATCAGCAAAAAGTTATTGTCGATACAAGAAACATACTGGACTCCATCATTGAAAAAGAGATATCTATGGATGATACAAGAAATATACTGGATTCAGATTTAGGAGATGTTCCACCTAAAAATCCATTTTACATAAAATTATAATTGACTTATGAACACTCTCAGACATTGACCGGATGATTAAAATGAAAAAAAACATAGCAGTAATTGGAAGCGGCTATTGGGGTAAAAATCTAGTTAGAAACTTTTCTGAAATTGGAGCACTGAAAACAATTTGTGATCTTGACGAAGAAGTATTAAAAGATTTCAAAAAGCAGTATCCGGAGGTTTACACAACAACCTCTTTTCAAGAAGTCTTAAAAGACCAGGATATAGATGGAGTTGTAATTGCTACTCCTGCTGTTTTGCATTACAAAATGGTTAAGGAAGCCTTAAGCTATGGAAAAGACGTATTTGTGGAAAAACCTCTTTCTTTAAATGTTGAGGATGGGAAAGAACTTGTTAAAATATCAGAAGATAATAACAGTATTTTAATGGTCGGGCATATTCTTCAATATCATTCAGCAGTTCTTAAACTCCATGAAATGATAAAAAATGGGGAATTAGGTAAAATCCAGTACATATATTCAAATCGTCTTAATCTGGGGAAATTCAGGACAGAAGAAAACATACTATGGAGTTTCGCGCCCCATGATATCTCAGTAATTTTAATGCTTTTAAATGAAATGCCTTTAAATTTGGCTTCCCATGCTGGTACCTACTTAAGTAAAAATGTGGCAGATGTTACTTTAACCACAATGGACTTTCCAAGCGGTGTGAAAGCCCATATATTTGTAAGCTGGCTGCATCCCTACAAAGAACAGAAACTTGTAGTGGTTGGAAGCGAAAAAATGGCCGTATTTGACGATGTTTCTGATGAAAAACTCTTTTTGTATCCCCATGAAATTGAATGGGTAAACAGGGTTCCAGTACCTCAAATGAAGGATGCTATTGTTGTAAAAACTGAAATGAAAGAACCTCTAAAAGAGGAATGCAAACACTTCCTGGAATGTATTGAATCCCGGAAAAATCCAAAAACCAACGGTAAAGAAGGTCTGAGAGTACTTGAAATACTACAAGCCAGTCAAGAATCCCTGGAAAAAAATGGTAAAAATATTTTAATTAAGGAAGATCCTTATTACGTCCATCAAAGTTCTGTAGTTGATAAGCCCTGCAGTATAGGTAAAGATACTAAGATATGGCACTTTTCACATGTAATGCCAGGGGCAGAAATTGGAGATAACTGTAACATTGGTCAGAATGTAATGATTGCGCCTGATGTGGTTATTGGTGATAACGTTAAAGTTCAAAATAATGTTTCAATTTATACAGGGGTTAAAGTAGAGAATGATGCATTTCTGGGGCCTTCAATGGTTTTTACAAATGTCATAAATCCAAGAAGTTTTATCTCACGAAAAGACGAATTTAAAGAAACTATTGTAGGAAAAGGTGCCTCTATTGGTGCTAATGCTACCATCGTATGTGGAAATAATATTGGTAAATATGCTCTAATTGGAGCCGGAGCTGTTGTAACTAAAGATGTGCCTGACTATGCCCTTGTTTATGGAAATCCTGCTGAAATAACAGGTTGGATTTGTGAGTGCGGGCTTAAACTAGACTTCAATGATAACAAGGCCATTTGCAGCTGTAAGAGAGAATACGAAAAAACAGATGGCAAAGTGAGTAAATTAGATTGATTCTGCAGACAGCACTAAAACGGATAACAAGTGAGGAAAATAAATGAAAGTTCAGTTTTTTGATCTAAAAAGACAGTATAACTCAATTAGGGAAGAAATAAATGATTCAATTAATACAGTTTTAGATTCACAAAGATTCATTATGGGAGATGTAGTTGAAGAATTTGAAGAGAATGTAGCTAAATACTGCAACGCTAAACATGCTATAGGCGTAGCCAGTGGTACTGATGCTTTGCTTTTATCAGTTAGAGCTCATGATATTACTGGAGACGTAATAACTTCTACATTCACCTTTTTTGCAACAGCAGGTGCAGTACATAATGCCCGTGCAAAACCTAAATTTGTGGATATAGATCCTGAAACATTCAACATAGATCCTCAGAAAATAAAAGAAAACCTTGATGAAAACGTAGAGGCCATTATTCCAGTTCATATCTTTGGAAAACCTGCTGAAATGGACGAAATCATAGAAATAGCAGAAGATAAGGATTTAGCAGTAATTGAGGATGCAGCTCAAACGATAGGTGCTGAATATCAGGGAAAAAAGATTGGATCCATGGAAACCACCTGTTTTAGTTTCTTTCCTTCCAAAAACCTCGGCGGGTTTGGTGACGGTGGTTTAATAACAACCAATGATGATGAGATTGCTGAGAAAATAAAAACACTCAGGGTTCATGGAGCGAAGCCAAAGTACTATCATCACATTATTGGATATAACAGCAGATTAGATGCACTTCAGGCAGCTGTTTTAAATGTTAAATTGAAATATCTGGATGGATGGGTTCAAAACAGAATTAAAAATGCAGATACATACAATAAAGCTTTTAAGGACATTGAACAGTTAGAATTACCTCAAACTTCCAGTAAAGAGAAACACGGATTTAACCAGTATACTATTAGAGTTAAAGACGGTTTACGGGATGAGTTAAAAGATTTCTTGCAGAACAGGGGCATTGGCTCTGCTGTATATTACCCTCTGCCTTTACATTTACAGCCCTGTTTTTCCACCTTGAATTATAAAGAAGGGGATTTTACAAATGCTGAACTTGCATGCAATGAAGTTCTTTCATTACCAGTATTTCCAGAATTAGAAAAAGAAGAAATAGAATATACAATAGAAAATGTTTTAGAATTTTTCCAGGGTAAATAAGTGATTAAATGAAAATCGTTACTGTTCTGGGTGCCAGACCCCAATTTATAAAAGCTGCATTAGTATCAAACGAGCTAAGGAAGAATAACCAGGAAATCATCGTTCATACTGGCCAACATTACGATATAGAAATGTCAGATATCTTTTTTAAAGAAATGGGTATTCCTACACCTGATTATAATCTGGGCGTGGGATCGGGTTCTCATGCTTACCAGACCGCTGAAATGATGGTAAAACTCGAAGAATTATTTATATCAGAAGATCCCGATTTAATTTTGTTGTATGGCGACACCAATTCCACTTTAGCAGCTGCAATAACAGCAGCTAAACTACAGCTGCCTATAGCTCATATAGAAGCTGGTCCGAGGATGTTTGATAAAACTGTTCCGGAAGAGATAAATAGAATAGTAACTGATCATTTATCAGCATTACTTTTTGCACCTACTCCCAAATCAATGGAGAATCTTAAAAAAGAGGGACTCGAAGGTGTTTATTTAACTGGCGATGTAATGCTCGATTTGTTTATGTATTTTTCAAAGAAAGCCGATGAGAATTCGAAAATTTTAGATGAACTCGGTTTAAAAGAGAAGGGTTATATTTTAACCACTGTTCATCGGGCTAGAAATACAAATGCAAAGAAAAATTTGAAGGCAATAATAGAATCACTTTTAGAAATTTCAGTAGAAGAAAAAATCGTATTCCCTGTTCACCCCCGTACAGTTAAATACCTAAAAGAATACGGGTTGTACGATACCCTAGATGAAAATGAGAATATAAAGCTTATAAAGCCAGTGGGTTATCTGGATATGAATCTACTAACCAGAAATGCCAGAAAAATTATAACAGATTCTGGGGGTTTACAGAAAGAAGCATTTTTTGCCAGGGTACCATGTATAACTTTAGATACTTCCACAGGATGGCCTGAAACAGTTGATAATGGGTGGAATATAATATTTGAAGGCTATAAAAATGAAGATTTTATTCCAAAGGATGTAATTAGTAATGCATTAAGGTCTTTCAAGCCGGAAGGAGAATACAACAATGTTTTCGGCGACGGTAAATCTGTAGTTAAAATACATGAAATCATCGATAAATTTTTAAATGAAAATTGATTATTCTGTTTTAATTCATTGCATTTGGGATTATTATGAAGATATGTTTTCTTGCAGACGTAAATAGTATTCATATCCGGCGCTGGTCTAAATACTTCGTGGATGCTGGTAATGAAGTGGATATAATATCATACAGCCCTGGCGAACTTGAAAATGTAAAAGTGCATCAAATTAAGAGGTTAAACTCAAGCAGAAAGATATTTGACATGATACTGTTCCCAATAGGGATTTTATTTAACATACTTCAAATCAATTTTTTAATGAGGAAAATACGTCCAGATATTCTTCATGCACATTATGTAACTGATAATGGATTTAATGGGGCCTTAACCTCCTTTCATCCTTTAATAGTATCTGCATGGGGAAGTGATGTTTTAAGGGATGCAAATGAATCGAAAATATTGAGATATAGGGTATCTTATGCCCTTAAAAAGGCAGATAAAATAACTACCACTGCTGAATTTATGGGTAGCTATCTGACAGATGAGTTTAACCTGCCTGAAAGAAAGATTATCAGAATTCCATGGGGAATTGATACCGATAATTTTCGTTGTAGGGATGACGAAAATACAAAAAAGCTCAGGGAACATTTAAAAATTCATGAGGATTCACCAGTTGTACTAAGTAATCGAAGCATGACCCCTACCTATAATATAAACAGAATTATTGAAGCAATTCCTCATGTTATAAAAATCAATCCAGAGGCCGTTTTTGTGATTATAAAGGGTTATGGAACTTCAGATTATGAGAAAGAGATGAAATTAAAAGCTAAAGAATTAGGTGTCATAGATAATATCCGCTTTATTTCAAAAAATATAAACTCTCAAGAAATGGCTTCCTATCTAAATATTGCGGATATGTTTATTTCAATAACAAAAACAGATCAATTTGCAAGCAGTATTATGGAAGGAATGGGATGTGGGGTAATTCCAATTGTAAGTAATATAGATGTGTATAAACAATATTTAACAGATGATATTAACTCATTATATGTTGATCCAGATGACCCAGTAGAAATAGCAGAAAAGATAAATTATTGTATTGAGCATCCCGAAATAAAAGAAAAATTTCATAGGATAAACAGAAAGATCATAGAGGAAGAGGAAGATTGGAATACAAATGCTCAAAAGATGAAAAATTTATATGAAAATTTGTTCAAGGAGAAGTTTAAATGAAGTTGAAAATTCCTTTATTCAAAATATACTCTGATGAGGATGATATTGAAAGCGTCACAGAAATTATAAGGAGCGGCTCCCACTGGGCCACTGGTTCGCAGATACAGCAGTTTGAAGAGGAACTATCGGAGTATATTGGAACAAAATATGCTGTGACATTTAATTCTGGAACATCAGCACTCCATGCTCTTTTATTAGCTCATGACATTAAACAAAATGATGAAATAATAGTTCCTTCATTTACATTTATTGCAACAGCTAACGCCCCTCTTTTTGTTGGGGCTAAACCTGTTTTTGCAGAAATTGAAGATACCACTTATGGTTTAGATCCTGAAGATGTTAAAGAGAAAATTACCTCCAAAACAAAGGCAATTATTCCAATTCATTATGGTGGCAGCCCCTGCTTAATACGCGAGCTAAAAGAAATTGCAGACGATTATAACCTTTTACTCATTGAAGACAATGCTGAATCAATGGGTGCAAAAATCGAAGGGAAAAAATTGGGAACTTTTGGAGATTCGGCACTATTGAGCTTTTGCCAGAACAAAGTAATTTCTACAGGTGAAGGCGGTGCAATCGTAACAGATTCCAGAGACATCTATGAAAAATTGAAACTGATAAGGTCACATGGAAGACTGGATACACAGGACTATTTCTCTACAAATGAATACCTGGATTATATAACCCTTGGATACAATTTTAGAATGCCCACAATGTGTGCTGCACTTGGTTCATCACAATTGAGAAAAATCGACGATATAATTAAAATGAGAAGGGATAGTGCTTCATACCTCAGGGAAAATTTACCTAAAAATGACATTATTATACCAGATTTGCCTTCTGACTATTATCATGTACACCAGCTGTTTACGATAAGGGTTAAAGAAAATCTAAGGGACAGTTTAATGAATTATTTACTGGATAACGGCATAATGAGTAAAGTATATTTCGATCCTATTCATTTGACTTATTTTTATCAAAAAGAATTTGGATATAAGAAGGGAGATTTACCTGTTACTGAGGAAATATCTAATCAGGTGTTATCATTACCAATATATCCTGCAATGACGAAAATGGAAATGGACTACATCGTTGAAAACATTAAAGAATTTTTGAAGGTAAAAGAATGAAAGACAAATTAAATGGAAAGACTATTTTAGTTACTGGCGGAACTGGATCTATAGGCGGTGAAATAGTCAGACAGCTCCTGAATTATGATGTAAAAAAGGTCATAATCTTTAGCAGGGATGAAATAAAACATTTTTTGACCAAAAAGCGAATAGCTGATAATCGTATTGAAACGGTAGTTGGAGATATAAGAGATTACCGGAGTGTCAACAGTGTATTCGAGCGTTTTGACATCGATCTGGTTTATCACGCCGCTGCAATGAAGCACGTTGTAATGTGTGAAGATTTTCCATTAGAGAGTGTTAAAACAAATATTATAGGAACACAGAACGTTGTAGATTTAGCAAAACATAATAATGCTGACCTTATTACCATCAGCACTGATAAGGCGGTACACCCGGTAAATGTCCTGGGTACCAGCAAATACATCGCTGAGAGGATCACGTTAAATGCGGGATTCAGCTGTGTGCGTTTTGGTAACGTTGCAAATTCCCGTGGTTCCGTAATTCCGGTATTTATAGATAATTTATTAAATGAAAAACCATTAACAGTTTCTGATCCAGATGTAACTCGTTTTATAATGGAGATCTCAGAGGCTGTAAAACTTGTAATAAAAGCCACTCAATTTACAAGGGGCGGCGCTATTTTCATTTTGAAAATGAAGGCATTTAAATTAGGAGATTTAGTAGATGTCATCATGAATAGAATCGTGCCGAAATTAGGGCTTTCAAAAGAAGATATAGAATTAAATGTTTCTGGTCTAGTTCTTGGGGAACGAATTCATGAAGAATTGATTAACAATACAGAATATAATAGGATATACGAATTAGAGGACATGTACCTCATATTAGAAAATGATGAGGACTCTAAAATGTATCCAGATGTTAACAAAATAAATCCAAGAATATATAGTTCAGATGACGTTGAATTAATCTCAAAGGATGAAATAGAAAGGCTGGTAATGAATTATTTAGAAACCATTCAAAGGAAATTCTTATAATGGTAAATTATATTGGTATCCACATCTAACTTTAAGCATCTGAGAGTTTCTAAAATTACATACTGTATCTGGAGGAAGCAAATGAAATCTGACGAAAATATGGGCTCGCAATTAAAAGACAGGTTTAAAAAATGCGGAAAAAACGTTGAAGTATATCCTCTTTCAAAGATAATAAAACCTGAAATGGTAGAAGTAGGCGATAACTCCATGATAGATGACTTTACATTTATATATGGGGGTGGGGGGATAAAGATTGGTAGGTATGTCCATATATCATCTTTTGTAAGTGTTATTGGCGGCGGTGAATTGATATTAGGTGACTATACAGTTCTAGCTACAGGCTCAAGGGTATTAACTGGTACTGACACTTATTATGGCGGTAAAAGAATGTCTACAGCACTGCCGCCCGAACAGAGAAATGTAATTAGGGGCAAAGTGGTCATAGAGAAAGATGCTTTTGTAGGAACCAATACAGTTGTTCATCCCAATGTTACAATAGGTGAAGGAGCAATTGTTGGCAGTTGCAGCCTGGTACTTAATGATGTGGAACCGTGGAGCATCAATGCAGGAGTTCCCTGTAAAAAGATAGGAACCAGACCTAAAGTGGTAGTTGAGGATATATAATTTATTAGGTGATATAAATGAATCTGAAAGCGCTATTTCTTAGTTTCATTGGCAAAGCGCCTGATCGAACAGAGAGATTACATGCTTATATTGACAGCTTCAGAAAAATGGGCGTAAAAATTGGAAAAAACGTTGACATGTACGATGTTTCAATAGACAGTCTATTTCCATTTCTAGTTGAAATAGGAGACAACTGCATAATTACAGGCGGAACTAAAATATTGGCCCACGATGCTTCTTTAAGTATATTCACCAACCAGTATAAGGTAGGTAGAGTCACAATTCATGATAACGTGTTTATAGGAATGGATGCGGTCATAATGCCTGGTGTTGAAATTGGACCCAATGCTATAATTGGGGCTAATTCTGTAGTCACAAAGACAGTTCCTCCCAACTCTGTTGTAGCTGGAGCGCCTGCAAGGAATATCTGCACTCTTGAAGAATACCTGAAGAAATATGAACATGGATCTTGTGAAAATACAAATTTAATCATAGCTGACTCACCTAAATTAAATAGTGATCATGAAATAGTAAAATTTAAAGAACACATTCGACAGATCAGCAATGATGCTCCTTAATTAATAAATATTTGGACCAGTTTGAAATCTTCAGGATTTAAGCAGTATTCATATAACTGTAAATATTGTTTTATGATTTAAATTAACATAAATTCTAATATCCATTTATTAGATGCTTTAATTACTGATAAATACATATTAAATTTTAATTTCATTACATAAACTTTGGTAAAAACTTCACATTTCTTGATTTTCTTTATAAAATTCTAAATTCAGTTACCTCAACTATATCTAGGATGAGAACAAAGTAAATTGAGATATTTCTTGTACTTTAATTGAATCAATTATAATTATTATAAACTTTACATAATTTGGATGTGTAAATTTTGAGCGAATATAAACTTTTTGTGCAGCGTATAGGATTGATAGGCGTAACTCAAATTTTAGTTACTCTAAGTACAGTCATTCTACTGCCAATCCTCACCAAAAATTACAGTGTTTCAGATTATGGAATTTGGGTTCAGGTAATTGTTACATTAAATCTGGTGCCCACCCTTATAACTCTGGGAATGTCTTTTTCAATGACAAGATTTCTGGCATCAAGGGATGATAAAAAAGAAATTCAGGAAGGATTTTATTCTATAGTACTTTTAGTTGCTTTAACAGGTATAATTGCGGCTATTTTATTGTTTTTATCTTCACAATTCATCGCTCATGCTATATTAAATGATAATGTTGCGGTTGCGAAATTACTGGCGCCAATAGTCTTTTTCGGCGCTTTAAATATAGTTTATCTTAACTTTTTCAGAACATTCCAGCAGATGAAAATCTACTCTATATTCCTGCTGTTACAGGCTTATATTCCAGTTTTATGGGTGTCTTATTTTGCTGTAGCTGGTTACAGTATATTTTTTGCTGTGTTAGGAATGTTGATCACATATGTTATAATCTTTTTAATGGCTTTAGCCATAATAATTCATTTTATTGGCTTTAAAATCCCAAAAATGCGAGATATAAGGGAATACCTGTCTCTTGGGTTACCCATAGTTCCAAGTAATTTATCCTACTGGATTGTAGAATCCAGTGATAGATACATAATTGCCATATTATTAAGTACAGCATTTGTTGGATATTATTCTCCAAGTTATACTCTGGGTAATTTGATTTTGATGTTGATGTTTCCATTTAGCGTGCTTTTACTTCCACTTTTAACAAAATACTACGATGAAAATAAAATGGACCAGGTTAGAATTTTCATTAAATATTCTTTAAAATTTTTCATGGCATTTGCAGTACCTGCAGCTGTTGGGCTGTCGCTGCTGTCGAAAATAATAATTCAAATATTAACAACTCCTGAAATAGCAGCCAATGGTTATTTTGTAACGCCTTTTGTTACTGTAAGTGCGTTACTATTTGGAATTTATAATATCATTCTTAATATACTTGTACTAAATAAAAAGACCAAAATAATTGGGATAATCTGGATTATTGCAGCTGTTTTCAATGCCCTATTAAATATTACCATGATTCCATACATTGGAATTTTAGGTGCAGCTGTATCTACACTGGCAGCATATACCATAGCATTTATTATAACTGTGGCATATTCTTCAAAATATTTCAAATTCGATTTTGATCTGCCATTTATAGCTAAATGTATAGTAGCTGCAATTCCAATGTCTCTAATTATCGTTAAATTTTACCCAACAGATATTTTAAACTTGATTATTGTAATTATAATCAGCTCTATTGTTTATATGGGCATATTAATGCTTTTAAAAGGGTTTAAAAAAGAGGAATTTGAATTTATTAGAACACTTTTAAGATAAGAACTTAGGAAAGATTCACTATAGTAAATTAATTAAATATTATCTAAAATATTTTCAATCTTTTTTGTAACAGCATCCCAGCTGTTATTTTCAATTAAATATTCTCTTCCATTTTTTCCCATCTGTTCTCTTAATTCATCGTCCTTAAGAAGTTTAATTATTGCACCTGCTAATTTTTCATGATTTTGAGGCTCAACAAGCATTCCTGCATTTTGTTGCTCTAAAATTTCAAACCCAGTCACTCGACTACCTACAATTGGTTTCCCACATGCCATGTATTCATAAAATTTCAATGCAGAATAACCAGATCCTATGGGTATCTTGTAAGCTACGCATAATTCCCCTGAATTAATATATAAAGGGACATCTTCATATGGAACCATTCCTGTAAAAATAAAGTTATTCTGCAGGTTCAGATCATCTACCATTTCCAGTAATTTTTCTTTAACTGAACCATCACCCACAATTAAGAATTTTAGATCAGGAATTTCTTTTATGATTAGGGGGGCAGCTTTAACAAGATATTCAACACCTTGCCATGGTGCTAAATTACCTGTAAATGTAATATACTTCTGATTTTCATCTAAATTTAGCTTTTTCATGGCTTCCTTTTTATCAACTGGTTTAAACATGGTTGTATTTGCCCCGTTTCCGATTACAACGATTTTATCTTCGGGAATGTTGTAGTCCTTCTGGATTCTTTTTTTGATATTATGCGTTACAGTTATAATTTTAGAGGAAACAGACAGTGATTTCCTTTCAATAAATGATATGAGTTTCACTCTTAACGAAGTCAAAGCGTTTGGATTTGGGGTTTCCATAATAAGTTCATCTGTAAGAATTCCATTTACTTCTATAACTATTGGGATTCTCTTTAACTTTCCAATTACATATTCAGCAAAGTTAAATGGCCTGGATCTACTGTATATATAATCTATTTTCTCTCTTGAGCTCAATATGTGCAGAATGATGTATGTTTCATAAAAAAATCCTTTTATTAAAGGTATGTTATATTGTGTAAGGGGAGCCTGGCGAATATTGACATTCTTAGCAAGATCAGTAACTTTAGACGTATCAGGGGTGTTCAATGCTATAAGTTCCACATCATAATTGTTTTGTAATCGTGTAAATACTTCTAGAATATGTGTAACTGGTGTATCAGTCAGATGAACCGAAGCTATGACCTTCATTGTTTTTTTCATTATTTCATCTCTGTTTTAATTAACTTGGTGAATTCCTTAGTTTTGGAATATAATTTTCAATTTACTTAAATGTATATTTTTATTTTAGCTGGAAATAAAATCAAAAACCAAATATTATAAGCTAATTAATGTAATCTTTATTTGTATTTAATTAAAAACATTCTATAACTTCTAATTCAGGATTATTATATTAACGATGTATTATTAATTGAGCTGATATTATGTCATTATCCCAATTTGTTGACGATAAACTTAAAAGTAGATTTAGCAATAATTTTGATTTTTTGAGGATTTTAGGGGCTTTTTTTGTACTTTACTATCACTGTTTTCCTTTAACGGGTACCCCTGAAGGTTACGCTGTTTGGATCCTTGGAAAGTTTAAAATTGTGGATCTGGGCCTAATAATCTTTTTCGTTATCAGCGGATATCTCGTTACACATAGCTGGTCAAGAAGTTCGTCGGTGTATAATTACTTCTGGAATAGACTTCTCAGGCTTCTTCCGGGCCTTTTTGGGGTGGCATTAGTAACAATATTTATAATTGGGCCTCTAGTAACAGTCATTCCTGTTGCGGATTATTTTAAAAATCCAATGACATGGGGGTATTTCAAGATCATGACCATGTATTATTACAACCTTACACTGCCTGGTGTTTTTGTAGATAACGTTCTTCCAAACCTTGTTAATGGATCTATCTGGATGTTATCTTTATTCTTTAATATGTACATCATAGTCGCAGTTCTTGGTCTTGTTGGGTGGTTATACAAAAGGAAAGTGGTTATACTGATAACATCTCTCTTCATGGTGATTTATTTAAATTTAATGTTTCACCTTCCCACAATTCATCTCAGGGCTGTTGAAAAGTTTTTATATCCAAATGGGGGAGTTTTTGCCATAACATTCATGGTAGGAATTCTATTATATTTGTACAGGGATAAAATCAAATATGATATAAAAATAGCGCTAGTTATGCTGGCAATATTCCTTCTGTCATTAAATAACAAATTGACTTTAATTTTAGCGTCATCAATAATTTTACCGTATCTCATTCTTTATGTTGCATTTGCCAAAATCCCATATGTAAACAAGGTAGGAAAGTATGGTGATTACAGTTATGGTATATACATATACGCTTTCCCAGTACAACAAAGTGTTGAACACTTTATACCTGGCATTTCGGTGGCAGGAATGTTCATCCTGTCCACATTGATTACAGTTCCTCTTGCAATACTTTCATTTAAATTAATAGAATCAAAAGCTTTAAGATTGAAAAGTATAAATGTCAAAGACTTCATTGAAAAGAAATTTAAATTCAGTGAAAGGAGGAAAAGGTTTGGTAGATTTTGAGCTGCAAAAGGCTGTAATATAAAAATAAATAAAAAAATGAGTTTTAACTCATAATCTATTTTCTTTCTTCAAGAAATAATTCAACTGGTCCTTTACAATATCATTCAAGCTGTATTCAACTTTAGCCCCAATTTTTTGAATTTTTGCAGTATCTGAAAGCAATATAGGGACTTCTGCGGGTCTAAATCTATCTGGGTTGAACTCAATAAGGACATCTCCTTTATCAGTGCTGACCTGTATTCCTTTATCTTCAATTGCATACTTAAGTTCCCCTTCCAGCATCATCTGGTCTACCTTTGTTTTGTCAAATTTAACTCCAAACATTGCCTTTTTATCTATTTCTGTAGGGTCGCTGATTATTTTTTCATCTTTGAATGTTTCTATATTATCGATATTCCATCCTGCTTCCTCTAAACCAAGTAAAATATAACTTAACACGGAGTTTGTCCTCATAGAACCTTGATTGTATACTTCTCCTGCTTTGCCTTTTTCAGCAAGGGTTAGATAGCCTTGAATTATGTCTTTAACATGTGACCAGTCTCTAAAGGCGTTGAGATTTCCAATACTGATTTTATCTATCTCTTTAAACTTTAGCTTCATTATCTGATTGGTTATAACAGATGTTACAAACATTAAACCTCTTCCCGCTCCTTCATGGTTAAAGGCACGTGATACTACTGTTTCTAATCCGTATGAATGATAGTAATTCCTCATTAAGTGATCACCATAGACCTTGGAAACTGCATATGGTGACATTGGCCTTAATGGGTTGGTTTCATTTATTGGGATTTCAGGAATATTTTCTGGTTCAGGAAATACTGTTCCATATTCTTTTTTAGCGTTTTCATACTGTTCCTCTGATGAAATAACCAGCCCATACTCCTCACTAGATCCGGCAAAAATTACCTTTGAATCATAATCTTTTACCTGTACTGCATCAAGGAGGTTTGCAGTCCCTATACAGTTTATCATCTGAGTTTCCATGGAATTTTCAAAAGACCGGGGAACAAAAGACTGACCACCTAAATGAAAAATAAAATCAGGGTCTGATTCATCCAGTGCATTTGCAAGCGACGTTATATCGGTTAAATCTCCTTCTAAAAATTTTACATCGTTTTCAATCCTCTGATCCAGCAAATTTTTAGCTAGTGTTCCATCTGCTCTCCGCCTTATTAGTCCATAAACGTTAACTTCTTTTTTTAACAATTCCTTTGCCAGATAGGATCCAACAAATCCGCTAACACCTGTGATAAGCACGTTTTTTTCTTCCCAATTCATTTAATGTCTCCTGATACGTTCATTATTTTTAAGATTTATCTGTTCTTTTCATAAATTGCTATATTGTTTATATTTTTAATTATATGGTAACCCTCAAGATCGGGTTTTGGTTCGCTTAAAGAATCTATATAATAATCTACATTATTTTTTTGGAGCAATTTAGAATATAAAATTGTTTTAGTTAGATATATTGGAAATCCTCCATTTGTCGCCCTTTTTAGATACCAGCTAACTGCCGGCTGGTAATCTGAATAAATGATCTTATCTTTGTAATCTGGATCATAGTCTTTAAGCCAGCTACTTGCTTCTCCTATGTCTAAAGTAAAACATTTTTTAGGGGTATGGCCGATGTATGTGGCAGTTGCCGATGATAAGAATATTAACGCAATGATTGAATAAATTCCCCATGATCTTAAATTTTTATTTTTAATTCTAGGTTTTATCCTATCTATGAACTCACTTAGACCCAGAATAATGAAATACGCAAATGCAGGGGTCATGGTAATAAAGTATCTATCTACCTTAAGCGGAAGAATGCTCTGGAATATTAAATAAGCCCCAAACCATGAAAAGAACATAACGTCCAGGTCTATATTCCTGGTTTTAGAGTTCTTTAAAAGCAGGTATGAAAGGTAGCATATCGAAAAGAAAATTATCTCACTGATAACATAGGATACATTGTTGAATGAAATTATAAAACCAGCAATCAGTATAATAAGCAGCACTATTTTCATTATATTTAATGAATCCGTTTTTAATTCCATATTTTTAAAGTTTAAAATCCTGTAGACATAAAAACCAAGACCAACTAAAACTACCAGAGCAGTTATATATGCTAATATTGATGGAACGCTTCCAGATGGGTTTAATATATTGACATAGGTACCCATAAATGGACCTACAGAGATGTAGTTCAGGATATTTTGAAGGTAATAAAGTATATTGGTATTGTAGGCAACGTCTCCCACTCCCACTGATTGGGAAGTGGTAACGTAAAGCAGTAAACTGTAAAAATTTTTGGCAGTACCCAATTTTGTGTATAAGAATAGAAAAGCACCTATTAGCACTACAACCTCTATTAAAACTCCAGATATGATTTTTTTAATGTTATTGATATTATTACTATTAATTAAAAAGTAAAGAAGTATAGGGAGAAGTATAAGGCCTGCGGTGTATCTTGTAAGGAAAGCTAACATTATCAATGGTAGAACCATATATAAGAATCTTGAATCTTTCTTTACACCTAAAACAGTGAAATAAACTGCCCATATTGATAAAGTAACTCCGGGAAGGTCTATACCACCAGATGCGGCCCATGACATTACAACAGGAAATGATATGAATATTAGACTACCTGTAAAGCTTTGAATCTCATTAAACCGCTGCTTTAATAGTAAATATAATCCTATAACTCCTATAACGAAGAATATGCTATCTAAAATGAAAATAGCATTTACAGATACATATCCCATTTTAAAAAACAGCGAGGTTAAAATTGGTTGAGCAGGGGGAAGATAAAGAACATTCCCGCTTTTACCCATGCCTGCAAAGTAAAGTGCATTATTTAAATAGTTAAAAACATCGAAATAGGGAACACCTATTTTCATTTGAACTTCTAAAAGATAAACTGTAATTCCTATTGTAATCAAGGTTAATATGAAAAGGGGATTGCGGTATACTTTGCTTAGATTTGCAGAAGTAGTTTTTTTATGCGTTTTCTCGGGGTCCAACTCATCACCTTGAATAATCGAAATGTCTTAAAACCAGTTTATAATTAAAATATTGAATCTATCATTAGTGAAATCTTATTTGATATCAATGTGTATTTAATTTTAATCATAGACATAAATAGTTTTTTAGATATGGATTTAATGACTTAAGGAAATGGTCTAATTCACAAAAAAATCGTTTAAAACATCTTTTTTTTCTATTGTCCAATTAGAGTCATGAATAATAAATAATTAAGCTGCTAATCCCTATTTTCTTTCTTTAAATAGTAATTCAACTGATGGTTTACTATATCATTCAGTTTATATTTGATTTTAGCCCCTAACTTTTGAATTTTTTCAGTATTTGCAAGTAATATAGGAACTTCTGCAGGTCTGAACCTATCTGGATTAAATTCTATAGCTACCTTTCCTTTACTGGTGTGTGCGTAGATTCCTTTATCAGCAATTGTATATTCAAGGTCATTTTCCAGAATCATTCTATCAACATTTGTCTTTTCAAAATTAATCTTATATATTGGAGATTTATCTGTTTCTGTAGGACTATCAATCACTTTTTCTCCATTAAATGTTTCTATTTTATCAATATTCCATCCTGCTTCTTCCAAACCCAGTAAAATATAACTCAATACTGAATTTGTCCTCATGGAACCTTGGTTGTACACTTCACCTACTTTACCCTTTTCAGCAAGGAGCATGTAGCCGTTAACGATATCTTTAACATGGGACCAGTCGCGGAATGCATTTATATTTCCAATACTTATTTTATCAGTTTCTCCAAATTTTAACTTCATTATCTGGCTGGTTATAACAGATGTTACAAACATTGGACCCCTTCCTGCTCCTTCATGGTTAAATGCCCTTGATACAACTGTATTTAAACCATATGAATAGTAGTAATTTCTCATTAAATGATCTCCGTAGACTTTAGAAACGGCGTATGGGGACATTGGGCGCAGTGGGTTGGTTTCATTAATAGGTACCTCTGGAATCTTTTCAACTTCGGGAAATATTGCCTGATATTCTTTTTTTGCATGTATATATTGTTCAGGGGATGATATAACCAGCCCATATTCTTCACTGGAACCTGCAAAAACAATTTTTGGATCTATATCTTTTATTCTCACCGCATCCAGGAGGTTTGCGGTTCCTATGCAGTTTATCATTTGTGTTTCCATGGAATTTTCAAAAGACCGCGGAACAAAAGACTGAGCAGCTAAATGAAAAATAATATCGGGTTGTGATTCTTGAAGTGCATTTGTTAATGAAGTAATATCGGTTAAGTCTCCTCCAATAAGTTTAACCTGATCTTCAATGCCCCGATCGATTAAATTCTTGGATTTTACTCCATCCGCCCTTCTCCTGATTAAGCCATAGGTATCAACTTCTTTTTTCAATAATTCATCTGCTAAATACGAACCAGCAAATCCTGTAATACCAGTTATTAAAACACTTTTATTTTTCCAGTTCATTTAAGTCCTCCAATTAATCTAATAAATTAAGATATAAATTTCTTGTTTTGCCCCCAACAGCTGTCCAGCTTGTTTTTTTTAGAAAATACCTGCATTTATTCTGGAGATATTTCTGTTTTTCCGCACTTTCTAGAAGTCCATATATTTTTTGCAGTAAATCGTCTCTATCATCATTTTTAAAAAGCTCTATACAATGATATTCGTTCTTTATTTCCTTAAAATAATCTATATCTGAGGTTATGGTTGGAATTTCATAACTTAAGGCTAAATTTAGAGCTGCAGATGCAACTATCCAGCGGTAAGGATATAAAAAAATATCAGAGGCACACGCAACAATGGGCAACTCCTTTTCATCTACAAAATCAAGGAATTTAACTCTATTTTCTAATTGTAAAGTTGATATTTTAGCTTTTAATGAATTTATATATTCAATTTGCTCTTTATTTTTGGTTCCACCGGCAATAATGAGGATACATTCTTCACCAAGTTCAGTTAAAATATCAATAACCAGATCATGGCCTTTATTTGGACTCACAAATCCAAAAATAGTCAATACGGTCTTTTTTGAAATTCCTAACTTATTTTTGCACCATTTTTTGTCTCTTTTTTTACTTTTTGAAGAACCCAATGGAACCAGTGACAATTTCTCTTTTTTAATTCCATTTTCTCCCATTGAGTTTATTAGTCTAATATTGTGGGCTATTATCCTGTCAGAAAGATTTAAAAATTTAATTATTAATTTATCTACAGCGGAATTTGGATCAACTTCATGAACAGTTGTGATTATCATGTTTTTTCTCCAGAATTTTAAGAAAAATATAACTGCAGGAAAGTAACTTAATGAAAAATGAGGTATAAATTGGCCAAATAACTCACTGTGATATTGAATATGTGTAATTTGGTTCTTTTGAATTTTTTTTAACAATTTAAAGAAGTATAAAGGGTTTCTTGAACCTATCTTTTTAACTGGGCAGATGTTAATATTAATATCATCATATTTTTTTAATTCATCCACCAGGAGCCGTGTGGTATCTGCTATTCCGCACTCTATATTCCAGCTGGTGATTAAATTGATTTTAGTCATGTTTCTCAGGGATTCTAAATTATTTTATTAAAAAGCCGTTTTTTATTCCCTTTAAAAAGTAAATGCTGTGTTCGAAGCTTCTTTTGTATAAATCGTAAAAAATATACTTGCAGACAATATTCCAGAAGTAGAATCCAAAAAAAAGCAGAAGGAAGGAGATATATTCACTTTTATTTGCATATTTTTCCATGAACCAGAACTTATTGCGGGTATAATAATAGATCTTAGTTGGATCATCGGTAGATGCCGAAACTTTGTGCCATATTCTTGCTTTTGGGACATATACTGATTTATATCCTGATTTAAATCCCCTTGTACATAGATCGGCTTCTTCCCAGTAAGCAAAGTATTTAGTATCAAACAAACCAATTTTCTCTAAAACCTCTCTTTTTGCAAGTAAACAGGAGCCTTCGACATATTCTACGGTTTTTATATCATCGTATTGGCCCCTATCAACTTCATTCACGCCTATAGATTGAGAATGCCCTTTAAACATACTCAAAGAACCACCAGCGAAATTTATAACATCATTTCTGTTATTAAAATCGTAATAATATGTTTTGGGGCTTACAAATCCAATATGGGGTCTGCTTTCAATTACTTCAATTAATTCACTTAAAAAGTTTTTATCCACCACAGTATCGTTATTTAAAAGTAGTATATGGTCTGCATTTAATGTATCCAATGCATATCTTATTCCAATGTTGTTTCCTTCTGCAAAACCATAGTTTTTATCATTTTTTATAAGGATGGTACCCAATGATCTACTTTTTATATATTTAGATTCTTCCAGGGTATATTCAATAATTTTAACAGGCTTGTTACTTTTTGAATATTTAAAGAAGCTGGAATTTACTTCGATTTTTCCTTCATGATACTGCCTTATTTTTTCTAAGGAATTGTCTGAAGATGCATTATCAACAATAACAACATCGTAATCATGGAATGTAATTTGATACAATGATTCAAGACATTCTACTGTATCTTTCCAGCCATTCCAGTTCAAAATTATAACTGCAATCTTGGGATTCATATCAACATATCCAAAGCTTTTTGGGACTATTACATATATTTAAGAGAATTTTAATTAGCTAAAACTTTCAAAGGCACTTTAGAGAAACTTTTAATGATATCGCATATTTCAACAACAACTGAATGATCTAAACTTCCATAATAAGGTAAACACAGCACTTTGCATTTCAAATCATTAGCTAGAGGTAAATTATCTACAGATGAACTTTTAAGATTATTATAGGGCCTGTAATCGGAACATATTGGATAAAAATATTTTCGGGTGAATATATTGCAATTTTTAAGTTTATCGTAAACATGGTCCCGGTTTATAGGAAAACCATCTTCGATTACAATTGGAAAATACTGGCATGAATCTGAGGTATTTTCAGGCATACCTGGAATTTCTATGTTTTCAATTTCAATCAACTGCTCAATATATAATTTTTTTATTTTTAACCTGTTTATTTGCTCTTTTTTATATAATTTAAGGTTTAAAATACCCATTGATGCCTGAAATTCGTTCATTTTTCCATTTATACCAATATCTACAACTTCCTCTTCATTCTTTATTCCAAAATTCCTTAAGTTATAAATTTTCTCATTCAATTCATTATCACTGTAAGTTAAACATCCTCCCTCAAGGGTATTATACAGCTTGGTGGCATGAAAACTGAACATCGTAATGTCTCCAAAGTTTCCAATTGATTTGCCATTTATCTCTGTAGAAAAAGCATGTGCTCCATCATAAATGACTTTAAGTCCGTATTTTTGGGCAATTTCATTAATCCTTTTTACATCACATGGAAATCCATAGACATGGACTGGTAAAATAGCAGAAGTGTCAGGAGTAATCAATTCTTCAATTTTTTCTGCATTAATTGTCATTGTATCTGGTTCGATATCACAAAAAACTGGCTTTAATCCGTTCCAACTGATGCAGTGAGGGGTAGCAGCAAATGTAAAAGGAGTAGTTATAACTTCACTGCCAGGGGGTAAATTCAAAGCTTTTAATGCTGTTAAAAGTGCTATGGAGCCGTTATTAAAAATAGAAACATTAGAAACTTTTAAAATTTCTTTTAATTTTTCCTCCAGCAAGTTATGTTTTTGTCCATGATTTGTAATCCATTTACTTTCAATAATTTCCCGGATTTCAAGATACAGATCTTCTAAGTCAGGCAGAAGTGGCCGGGTTACATAGATTGGTTCTTTAAAAACCTTCATTTTCTTGCTCCTGCAGGAATTTACGGTATGTTTTTAAAACTTCTACCCTGTTGCGTTCTTTAAGTTTTTTATTTCCTATGTAAACGCCCCATGGTTCTAAATCTTTAGTCACAACAGAACCAGCTCCTACTGTGGCCCCTTCACCAATAGTAACGCCAGGCAGTACAACACTGTTAGCTCCAATAATGCAGAATTTTCCAATTTTTACAGGCTCTCTCAGAGTATTTCTGTATTTTTCATCAATGGTAGAATTACCGAAACCCCAATTAACAAAGTCATCAGTTCCGGTTAAAATTCGACATCCCTGTGAAACCACTACAAAATCATCTAAAATGAGCTCTGCACCACCTGTAATTGAAGTAAAATTTGCTATATGAACATAATTACCGATTTTCATAGGGGCAGTGGCATAAATTAGCGTGAAATCATCTATTATAATATTTTTTCCAAACTCAATATTTTCAATTCCCATGATTTTTGTAAACTGGAAGGTTTTAACGCCTTCTATATTATATTTACTCATTTTATCAGTTCTTCTAGAATTTTTATCCTTGAGACCATCTGATTTTCGTAGTTGTAAATTTCTTTTATTTTTAAGTACCCTGTTTCAGCTATTTCCTGTAATTTTTCAGGATTATGGTAATATTTTTCAATTATTTCCACAATTTTCCCTGAATCATGGGGAATGATGACTATTTCTTTTCCATTCTCAAACTGCCCGTTCATATCCAACTCATCGGTACAAAATATTGCAACCTTATGTAAACCTGCATCAGTACAGCAGCCAGTTGGAAATCCATCAAATTGACCTTTAAACATTTCAAATGGTATATTAGGTGATAATATTAGGTCTTTATCCTTATAAAATTCATCAAACCATTGCGAGAGTTGGGTCCCATAAAAATTAATTTTATCTTTTATCTGTGTGATATCAATTATGTCCTCATCAAAGCTACCAACAACATGAAAATTGATATTGGGGTATTTTCTGGTTAATTCATGTGCAACTTCTATGAACACATCGTATCCTTTATCAACACCTTTTTCTGTGTATCTGTGAGCTACAAAACAAATATCTAAACTGGATTTATCCCTGCCAAAATGCATTTTGTCGTTATATTCACGTTCCAATAAGTCCAGAGGAGTTACTATACCATAAATCTCTTCAATTTCTGACGGTTTACAGAAATTATTATCAACCAGATAATTGTAGGTTATCTTTTGAGTAACAATAACTTTTTTAAAATAAGGCGAAGCAAAAATCTGTTTTAGTTTGTTATCTGAAAGCTCATTGTTTAGCTCAAAACCTCCGCCAGGATACAGTGTGAAAACAAAGGGTATTTTATATTTTTCAATTGTATCAATGTAAAAAAAAGCGTTGTTTAAAAAAATTGTATAAATTAATTTACCATTTAAAATCCTTCTAAAGTCAAATTTTTCTACTTTACCTTTAAATTGAGGATACGCTTTTTCATATTCTTTTATTATGTCTTTAATGGATTTATCTTCCTTAAGGGCAGGAAAAGATAATGGATTGCAGTAAATTTTTATTTTATCAAAATACTCAAGATAGGAGTTATATTCCTGTAATCTAAAAGCAGATAGGGGATGTGGAAATACATCATCCAGGATAATTATGTCCTGAAAATCGTATTGATGGTCATCTTGAAAAATAGCCTTTAACGAAATAATAGACTTTGAAATTAAATGAATAAACTTCGAATTTAATTTTTTTTTACTTATAGTTTTATTTTTATCTTTTACTCTTATTTCACAGTCTAAATCGAATTTTTCGGTTATTTTCAGCTCTAAATCTTTGATAATTTTATTTTTTTCTTTTATCAACAATTTTTGTTCGTTAAACGTTTGAATTATGTTAAATATATTGTTAAGTTCAAAATGGTATTTTTTAAGGCGGTTATTTTCAATTTTACCGTTAATTAAAATTGCAAAGTCAGTGGCTTGGAAAATGACTGTGGCACTTTCTTTTAATTTTTTATAAGCGGGTTTTACAGAGTCCCAGTCAATATCATCCATAATTATAAAACTATTTTGATTTAATAATGGTAAATATAATTCAACGTCATCCATTACGTATTTGGTATCATGATTACCGTCTATATGGAGCATATCGATTTTAATACTCTTTTTTTGGAAAAATTCAACACACTCTGAGGACTTTTTTCTTATAATCTTTATATGGTTTTCAAGATCTAACTGAGATTTTAATTTAAGTACATCCTGATAAACGCCTTCAAAATCCAGCTTATCTATGAATTCATCAATCTGTATTTGAAGATTTTCTTCAACGTCATTTTCCCTTGCAGCATCTTTGATGTATGGGTCTATTCCATAAGAAGTGCCGTTATTTTGTTTAATAGCATATGCAGTTGGAAATAAACTCCTTCCCTTATAAATACCTATTTCAACATATATTTTAAGACTGTTTCTTAAAATTAGATATGCCATAAGATAGGTTTTACTTAACGAGCTACCTCCCCCAAAATCAACTGGAATTAGTTCACTAATATCATTTAATTCATGAAATAGGTTCATTATATCACTTAAAAATATTGAAATATTATTTTAGGTTATGTACATACTTACTTATATTATATTATTACTTATTACGATATAAAGTTTATGGTATTACTAATATTCAAAATTAATAAGTCCATTAGTATTTAGATCATAAAATAGAAGCTGATTTTAGCTTTTCAATGGTTATATGCGTTAATTTTACGCTTCAGTATTTTTGATATATTTATTATTTATTAATGCCAAAAATTAGAAGTTAAATTATGTCTAGATATTTGATGAACTACTTAATTATCTATCAGATTTTTCTCTTTTTGTGTCCCTTCAAGATAATGATTTCCAACGATTTTGTCGATAAATCCTATCTTGACACCTGCATCTTTCATCCTTCTCCATGTATTCCAGTCTGCAGGTTCTCTGCACTTCCAGCTGTTGATATCATATTTAATGAAATTCAATTTTGAGCTGTAAATTGCAGATATTCTGGAGATTTTACAGTATTCTGGGGGATATGAACCAAGTTCATGCCACTTACCCGGTTCAACTTCCATATTTACCTTTCCATAAACCATTTCATAGCCGTTTTTAAGGGCTTGTTTTAACAGAACTTCTATATGGTCCTTTGAAAATTCATCATCATCATCTAAAGGGGCTATCCAGTCTCCAGAAGATAGTTCTATGGCTTTATTTACTGGAATCACGCCAGCAACGAACCAGCGGTTTTCAGGATCTTCAGGGTATTTTCCTCTCTGGGAAAGATTGTAAAATTTTATTCTTTTATCACCGATTTTACTGATTAACTCAGGGGTTTCATCCTCACAGTGATCCCCTACGATTATTACCTCAAAATTTTGGTACGTTTGTCTTAATATGGATGGAATGGTACGTTCTGTTAAGATTTCAGCCCGATTATATGTGGGAATTATAACTGATACTAAAGGTTCCTTGTTACATTGTTCATGGTTATTCCTGGCTCTTTTAAGGAATATTTTATTTTTTCTGATTTCTAACTGCCTTTTTATACTACATCTATACTGTAATATTTTTGAAAGTAAATTCACTTTTTTGCCTCGAATATTTGCTTAAATAAATTAATTTCATCCTTTGAAAATGTGTTTAATAAAATTAAAACTACAAAATATATAACTACAGCAATTACGATTACCAGGAACATATTTAGCGACGCGTAAATTATAAATAAACCCATTATTCCACTTGCTATGCTGGTTTTAAGTATCATACCTGAAAAATTAAATTTACATACGTAATTCGAGAGGTAATTTAAGCACAGTATAAATGTGACCATTTCTGAAAGTACGGTCACTACTGCGGATCCTATATAACTGAATTGCGGAATTACTATCCAGTTCAATATTATATTAAAAATCATGACAATAAAGAGTATTTTCATGAGTAAATTCTGTCTGTTTATAGATGTAAGCACAACTCCAAACATTATAGTCAAGAATATGAAAGGAACAGTCCATACCAGTATTTTAAGTGCTATTATCGATGGTATGAATTCCTGAGTATAAACAAGCAGTATGAGTTTATCTGCAAGCAGCGTAATTCCAACTGCAAGGGGAATGCCTAATATGATTAAGTACTTGAAGGATTTTTGGTAAGTTAGTTGCAACGATTCTTTGGAAGAAACATGGAAAGTAGATAGAAGTGGGAAAATGGAAGTTGCAAAAGCGGTAGGGACAATGAATAAAGCCTGCAGAATGTTGTATGCAACAGTATACCAACCAACTACAACGGATCCTTTTATTACTGACAGTAAAATGGTGTCTACTTTAAATATAATCACTGAAAAAATTACTGCAATGGAAAGGGGTAATGCCTGCATTAAAACAGGTTTCCAGAAGTTCCAGTCAACTTTTATTTGCGGGTTCCAGAAACTCCAATCAATGTCTATTTGTGGTAAAAAGAATTTCCATATGAATACAGACATCACATAAATGAAATTGATAATACTAACAATTAAATAAACAAATGCGAATTCTAAAACGTTTAAATTAAAATATATTGCCATTAAAAATCCTATAAATGTTAAAATACTGCTTAAAATTCCAGCGATAGATGCATATTCCATCTTTTCATTAGCCTGAAATATAGACCCAAAAACCCCTGAAAATGTGTTAAAAATAACTGATACTGTAAGAATATAAATGACACTGTTAATTTTCGGTGAATAATTAATTATTTCAGTTGTTAGAACAATCAGAACTACCATGACGATGGATAGAATTACCTTCATCAACGCAGTGTTTACAACATACTTATTTGCCAGAGATTTATTTCTTGCAACTTCCCTTACAGTTAAAGATCCAAGCCCCAGATCTCCAATAACAGCAAAAATACTGGTAACTGCAATTCCAGTAGATAAGATCCCATATCCTCCAGCACCAAGGTATCTGGCAGTGTACATTGTACTGAAAAATACAAATATATAACTTATAATCTGTGATACCAATAGCGATGATGTGTTTTTTGCTACTCGTCTAATTATACTCATTAATTTATCCTCTTTAGCTTTTAAAATAATACAATTTAAAATCGTGAACGTTAATGGCGCCTTTCTTATTTATTTAGCATTATTCTGCCTTATCGGTTGTTTAGTTATACGGTACTAACTAACTTGATAATAATTAGATGTACTGGAACAGTTTAAATATTAGAAATGGGAATAGGCCTTCAATCTAAAACATTGATAATGGTAAATAATGTATAGGATATTATAATTAGATAATAATATATTACTAATATAAAATAAATAAGTTTCTATTTATATTTGTATCAGTTATATCTGTAAAACATAGGAATTAATTGATAATCAGGTTAATAGTAACTTATATTCCTAAAAAATAAGTTAAATATGTATAATATAGATTTAAATCCATATAATAAGATATTTTATAAAAACGCAATTTAAAATTAAATTTTTGTGAACCAGTTCACTGTCTCTGCAAGTTCTTCCTTGAAATCAGCTTTAGGATCATAACCCAGTAATTTAGCTCTAGATATATCTGCTACTGAATGTTTTATATCTCCTGGACGTTCTTTTTTGTAAACTGGTTTTATACTCTTTCCAGTAATTTCATTTATAATCTCAAAGAGCCGGTTAATGGTTGTACTTTTTCCGAGGCCAATATTGAATGCTCCAGTTAGTTTTGATTCTGCCGCCATGATATTGGCTGCTACAACGTGTTTTACAAAAACAAAATCTCTACTTTGTTCTCCGTCCCCATATATGACAGGACTTTCATTTTTAAGCATTTTATCAATAAAAATAGGGATTACAGCTGCGTACTGTGAATTAGGATTCTGTCTTGGTCCAAAAACATTGAAATACCTGAGGGAAATGGTTGGTAGCCCATAAACTTCAGAAAATACATTGCAGTATAACTCGCCGGTGGCTTTAGTAACAGCATAAGGTGAAAGGGGGTTAACTGGATTATCTTCACTAAGTGGCAATGATTCTGCATCTCCATAAACAGCAGATGACGAGGCAAAAACTACTTTTTTAACACCAGCATTCTTTGCAGCCTCAAGTACCTTTAATGTCCCTGTAATATTAACTTCATTTGAACTTAAGGGATCATCTACGCTCTGGGGAACACTGACTGCCGCGGCCTGATGAAAAACATAATCACATCCATCGAAAATTCTTTCTAAATCATCAATTGATGTTATATCTCCCAGGGTGGTGTCAATTTTAGAAAGGTTAAAATCTTTTATATTATCTATAGTTCCAGTAGATTGGTCATCAATGACAATAACCAGATTATTCTCACTCAATTTCTCAACAAGATGTGAACCAATAAATCCAAGACCACCCGTAACTACAACTTTTTTATTTTTCATTTTATTCCTCTATTTATAATTTAAAATAGTCTGAATATTAACTGGAAGTGACATTCAGATATAAATAAAGCGAACGATACACATTTGTATTATCAGGTAATTTATACAGTAAAAATTCCAGTGTCTGGTTATTCCCTGTTTTATCTGGCGTAAATGTAAATGGAATCTCTTTCTTTTCGTCATTTGCCAGGGTTATATTTTCATCTTTTAAGATAGTTTGATTTAGTTTAACCGTTAATTGATAGGTAACATTTGCATATTCATGATTTACAATACCAATGGTAACATTTCCATTTTCACCCATGGTTAAGTTAGTTGGATAGTCGCTTGCTTTCCCATTTGGTCCTAAAATATAGAATTCTGTGAATTTTTCACCGGGCTGTGGAAAAACGACAATATATATTGTAAAAGCAACTGCAATAATAAGTGCAATTATTAAAATGACTGATAGTGGTTTATCAAACTTTGATTTACTCATAGAAAATCTTCCTTCTTTAGGTGTGTAAAATTCAGATTATAAAATTGCATATTTTAAAATCATTTCATTAAACTGATCTTATAAGTAGAATATTATTTTTATATCTATTTTTATAAATATCCTTAGTTAATATAATTTGAATCAGCATAATACATTTTTCTATTTTTTATACCAAAATATAACGTGAAATTGAAAACATTTATATATCTAGTTGATCATCCTTTTATCATGATTATTCATGTTGATATTGTAACTGTGATGAGTTATGTTCTTGCAGCGGTATCTGCAATCATTGTTGGGTTCATATTGAAAATTCCTTTACTTCCTGAAAGACCAATAAGAGACTCATGGACAACAAGCATAATTTTTCCAACTGTAATAATTGCCCTTGGATTATCTGCCATGGTCTTTGAGCTTGGATGGGATGGAATAATAGTTGGAATTATTATAGGTGTATTATCTGCATTGATTTCAAAATACCTACTTGAAAAAATCCTCCCTAGACATATGGATATGATTGGAGGTGAATCTAGTGAATGAGATCATTGGAATTATAATTGCAGCTGTTCTTTGCTGGTTTAATTTTGTGCTTATAGATACATGGATGGGTCTTCCTGAAAAACCAGGTGTTAAAGGTGCAGATGTTATTGGAAGAGATGTGAAAAAGCGAGGCGGAGATTTATCCGGTGGATTCTTCCAGGGAAATATTGTATGTTCTCCTGATGCATCAGCGGGAACATTACTAAGTGCTATTGCATGTTATACTATAGGTATTCCTGCAGGAGGATTTGTAGCAGCATTACTTGTCTTTATTGGTAACAGGTTATGTGCAGACCCAGGTTATGCAGGTACAACAGGTGCGATTACAATAATGATTATAATAGCACTGGTTTCATTTATTGGTATCCCTCCTGAACAATTCATTGTAGGCATGTTACTTGCTATTGTTACTATACAGGGACTTGATCACCCAAGAGCATCCCGGTTACTGGGTAAAATTGCTAAAAAAATGAGAAGATACACTGATATAACATAGACATTAAATTTAAATGATTAAAGAAACAAATCCAAAAATAGCTTTTATATATTAAAAAGGTTGATAAAGATGCTAATAGAAATTACAGGCATTATAATTGTACTTATGGCCCTTAGAACATTAATTGCTAGGGATAGAAGTGAGAGAATGCTCTATTTAAATGCAATGAGTTTTGGTATATCTGCACTTATTGCCCTTTATATACAGACCCCATTTGGTGCTATAATTGCAATAACTTATTTTGTAGCGTCTACTATAAGTTCAAACGCAATCGCATACTCAATTGGAAGGATACAGGAAGAAATCACTGTTAAGTAAAATAATTTAAAATCAATGGTGGAATAATGGCTATCTTAGATTTCATAAATATATCAACAATATCGGCTGCAGTAGCTTTAATTGGAACAGCTGGTATAATACTGCTCCCAAAACCCGTAGACAAAGTAATAATGTTTACCCTGCTTCAGGGAGGTTTTATAGGAATGATAGTAGCAGCAAAATATTTGGATGTTGCTGTTGCCGTTGCGTTATTCGATCCAATTTCAGCAGTTATACTTTTAATTGGTATTATAAAACTCAATGACGTTAGAAAGAAAAAACTAAAAGCCCAGGAGGAGTTAAACATTGCTTGATATTTACATATGGTTCTACACTGGCGTTGCACTTGTAATACTGGGTAGTATTGGAACTGTTATCGGCCCTGGAGTTAAAGATCCTATAATAAGGACATTAAACACGGAAATCCCTGCTGTAGGGGTCTCAATGATATTTTTAACATACAATCACACCATAGCACTTCTTACATTCGTAGCATCAACTACTATAATCACAATGATTCTTTTAAGAGCCATTGTAAGGCTTGAGGAAATGGGGGCAAAGGTATGAGGAGTATTGGAAGACTTCTAAATGATCTTGCAAATCCTGATAATATTCCAAGACTTTTCTCTTTAGTTCTTGGAATTGTGTTAATAGCAGGTTTTGTAGTACCTTTTGCTTTAAATGATCATCAAATTTATCCAAGACCAGAACCACAAAGTCAAATTAATTCTGGCGATCCTTTAGCTCCTTATAATAGGGGCGGTAATGTAATAGCTGATTGGGGTTTAAATGGAAACTTTCTTCTGGAACCGGGTATTATTAAATCTCAATATCCTCAATTTTCATCACAAGCAGGTAAAGTAACGGGTTATCTGTCTCCTATGGCGATATCAGTAAAAAATACGACCTTCTATTATGGTACTTCAATTTATTCCTCACCTGGTGGGTTAATAGATGAAATACTGTACTATTCAAGAGGTTTTGACACAATTCTTGAATCAAGCATCTTGATGATGGCATTTGTAATTGCCTCATGGGTTGCACTTCAATTTACAATGAGGAGGGAGGAAGAATGACTGGCGCAGAAGTTTTTGTCCCAAATGTTGTCTCTCCTGTTGTAGTTTCACTTTACAAACCAGCAATAATTGTTGGGTTACTTGTGGGCTTTATAGGCCTTCTTGGGATAGCATTTAAAAAAGGTGATTTAACAGCATTGATACTTACAGATCTAGTGGGGCTAGCTATGTTAATTATTGTTGCAGCTGTGGCAACTGATTTAGCAGAAGCCCTTGTACTACCAGGATTGGTAGTTGAGCTTGCAGAAATTCTCGCAATTTCAGAGATTCTCATGAGCAGAGAAATGAGAAAAAATGGAAAACCTGTTGAACTGATACCACTTCCACTTAACCTTGATATGGAAATTTTAGAAACTGCACCTGCTTTCCTTGCAATAATACTTGTAGCTTATGGAGTATTTTTAAGCGGATTTACAGGAGGGGCAGTTGCAGGAGTAGGAATATTATTCTATGTCCTTTCTAGAACAATAAGAGGTCTCCCTTCCAGTTTATTTGAAGGAATAGCAGGAATATCAGGTATAGCATGGGTTCTATGGCTTATAGGATTCCTTATGTTCTTTGTAACTCCTCAATATTGGCTACTGGCTTTATTCCTTTCAGCATTTGGAGTGCTGATAAAAGTAGCATCCAAAATGGGATTAATTGGTGTGATGGCTAGAGAGGAGTTTAAAAGAGAAAAATAATATTATTCACACTTAAAATGACTTGGAGTAAATAAAAATGGATATAGCAACATTGGGCGGACAGTTATTTGGTTACATACCCTTAGGAGATATTGTACTGTACTTTACCCCATTTAACCTGTTCTTATTTGGCGGAGCACTTCTATTTACCTTTCTTATAGCTTTAAGTAATACAGAAACCCAGGTAGAGGCTAGATTTGGCACTCTAAAAGACAGGGAAGTAAAAGTAGATAAAGGTGAATTTAAAATAAGGAGATTCCTCGCGATAATATGTGGTCTTGCAACTGCAGGAGCAATGATAACAGGAGATCTCTTCAATTTTACATTATTCGTTGCATTAATTGGTATAGTAAATATTGGTTTAGTTGGAGCCGTAAAAATGGTGGATGTTTTAGATTCAGCATTCCAGTATGGTATAATTGCTATGATTGCATCTCTTCCATTATTTGGTGGAGCAGCGACAATTCTTGCAGCAACAGGTACGTTAAGTTTATTTGAACTTTCTAACTTAAGTTCAGTAACACCAATGATACAATTTGCATCGGTACTGCTCTTAATGGGGATAGCTGGTGAGACTGGTATAGCTCCATTTTATGCAACAAAAGCTGAAATGTTTAGAACTCCTGGTTCACCGTTCTTAGTTATAATACATTTAAGTTCGTTACTTGTAATTATAAGGGCAATAGAAATATTGTTAATAATCAACAAACCATTTTAAAATACATTATCGGGTGAAATAATGAATAAACAGAGTATAATAAGCTCAATAATATTTATAATTTCCATAGCGAGCATAGTATACGCACTACTATTTAATCCAGCTGACTGGATGGTTTATGGAATTTCAATCGTATTTATTCCACTTTCGGTGCTCTCATTTGGATTAATAATTATGGCAAAAGCCAGAAAAGAAGAGGAAGAAGATAGAAGGAGAGAACCCTTCATCGGATATTAATAAGCAGTTACAATTGGTGATCAGATGAATTTAATGGCAAATATCCTACTAAACGTTCTTATTGCATTCTTAATTGGAAGCTTGCTTCTAGGATTATACAGAAAAGTGGTAGCAAGAGTACAGACCAGACCAGGACCACCTATAATCCAGTACCTTTTACACTTACTTAAATTCTATATTAAAGAATCATCATTTCCAAAAACGGCAGCAATGCCTTTTTATATTGGAATAGCAAGTATTCTCATGGTTATATGGATAAGTGCAGTTATAGTGGGGCCTGTAGTTCAAGGATCACTTTTAATCATATTTGCAGTATATGCACTTCATAAGATTGTAGAGCATAATGCAGGATCATCATCAGGTTCACCTTATGGTAAATTAAGCTGTGTTAGGGCAGTATATTCAGCGGCCGCAGAAGTACCGCTTTTTGCAGTGCTTGTAATCATATATCTTAAAACAGGATCCATGGGAATTAGTGATATAATAAATTATCAAGCAGTACATGGACCGTTACTTTACAGCATACCTTTAGCTGCAGCAATGTTCATGGTACTTATAATATCCAAGGCACAATACACGCCATTTTCAATAACAAAAGGAAAAGACATAGTATCTGGATATGAAACTGAACACTTTGGACTACTGCGCGGATATCTTATGATATCAGAATCATTGATGTGGTATATGTTACTATGGGTGTTTTTAACACTATTCATTGGAGCATTGAGTCCTCTTTGGCTCATAATAGGAATGGTAGCAATGACAGTGGGAATAGCATTTGTAAGTGCTACCACACCGCTTTTAAACCCTAATCACTCTGTAGTACTTCAAATAACATTTGCATCAATTGGAATTATAGGTTCAATACTACTCATGAATGTAATATAAAATTAAGCAAATCTTCGCAGGAGAATAAAAATGATGAAAGAAATGGATACACTCTTCTTAATGTTCCTTGTTGGAGTAGGGGCAATAATAATGAGTTCACTCGCTGTATTTAAGCAGTGGATTATTGTAGCTCCTTTAGCCATTGCAGTGGTTTTTCTGGCATTTCTAACATTATACCAGAATAGAGCTAAATTTAATCATATTTCAGAATCCCTTGAAAAAGCAGCTTTTATTATAGCTCTCTTAGCATTTATAATATCATTTATATACCTTTATAGACCTGCCTGACTGGTGATATCATGGATTTAACAATTTATCTTGTATATATACTTTCATTTGTAATTGGAATGATCGTAGGGCTTGTACTTAGTTACAAAAAGTATACTGAACCTTTTGTAGCTAAAAATATAGATGTAGTTGCCCTCATAATTTCAGTTATAGGATGGATATTATTCTTAAATAGTCAACTTATTATGCTGATTCCACAATACATTTCAATTACAGTGGGATTGTTTTTTATAGCAACTGTGCTTGGAATGAGACCTGGATATGGAAGATATGAATTAGCAATAGGATTTGTAGTATCTGGCCTTATTTGGCTTGTGGGGATGGTTCTTTTATGAATAGTACTGATTTAGAAGAAAAGAATGAATCATTAATGGAACTGATGAAAGGAAGGATATTAAACAGTTACAGGTGGCAGGAAGATATAATAAAGCCATTTTCAAAGGAAATGGGTATCGCCCCACAGGAATTAGAAAAGATTTTAATGAGACGATTGGATATGTCTGGCCTTGAAGCCTTGCATCCCCGTTTCGAATCATCAAAATATCTTTGTATATTAGATAAAGTAGATTCCGACCTAAAAATATGCTGGCTTTCGGATATAATGGAGATTATATCCAAAGAAGATGCTGATGCAATAAAAAATAAAATTGCAAAAGAAGTTGTGAATGGTAAAAAGTATGAAGATGCCATTGTTGATGGTAAAAAGGAATTAATTGAATATCTTATGAGGTAAGGAAATGTTAGATTCACTTAAAGGTATCATAAGGAAAAGCTCAATTCACGCATGTCTTATAAATACCGGAGGATGTAATGGGTGTGATATTGAAGTAGTTGCCCTTCTATCTCCTCGTTATGATTTAGAACAGTATGGAATTTATTTCCACAACAATCCAAGAGAAGCAGATGTAATATTAGTTACAGGACCAGTAGCTGAGCAGTGGAAAGAAAATCTCAAGAGAATTTATGCTAAAGCTCCAGAACCTAAAATAGTAGTTTCAATTGGAGCATGTCCACTTTCAGGTCATGTTTATAATCAGGATGGTAGTTCAATATACCCTCCACTTAATGAATTCATTCCTGTAGATGCAGCTGTCCCAGGATGCCCGCCAAGACCAACAGAAATATTACAGGCTCTTTTAGCCGTTGGTCCAGACGCAATAGCAGCTAAAGGGAGGCAAAGTAAATGATAGTTCCAATAGGACCAATTCACCCGGCTCTTAAAGAGCCTTTGAGATTAAAACTCCACACACGAGGAGAAAAAGTAATAGGTGCAGAAATAGATTATGGTTATGTTTACAGAGGTATCGAGAAGGTAATGGAAGGAAAAACCTGGCAGAAATGTGTCTATTTATCAGAGAGGGTTTGTGGAATATGTTCATATATTCATACACAAACATTCACTGAAACATTTGAAAAAATAGCTGGTGAAGAAGCTCCATTGCGTGCACAATTTTTAAGGGTAATTGCCAATGAACTTGATAGGATTCAAAGCCATCTACTGGCAAATTCAACATACTTCAATGTAATTGAGCATGAAACACTTTTCATGTACATGTTGTCTCTAAGAGAACTGGTTATGGATGCCATTGAACTTTTAACTGGTAACAGAGTTCATATGGCATGGAATGTAGTTGGTGGAGTAAGGCTTGATGCCAAGGAAGTCCATCTAAAAAGTATTTTAAATCTTTTAGATCAATTAGAGTCACAGTATGCCAAGTATCCTCAAATGTTCGAGCATGGTCCTTTGTTAGGTCTCAGATCTAAAGATGTAGGAGTCATATCTAAAGAAGATTCACTTAAAGCTAGAACAGTAGGTCCAATTGCCAGAGCATCATCAATAAGAGATGATTTAAGAACTGATAAGCCAGTATACAGGGACCATTTAGATTTCAATGTGATCTGGCGTGATGAAGGGGACAATTTTGCAAGAAACATGAACCGATTTGATGAGGTTACAGAATCAATTAAGATTATCAGACAGGCTATAAATAATCTACCTGAAGGTAAAGTAAGGAAAAAAATTGATATTCCTGCAGGATACGCCGACAATAGAAACGAAGCTCCAAGGGGCGAAGTAGCCTATATGATTGAAACTAATGGTAATTTAATAAAAAACATTTCCATAAGAACTCCAAGTATAATGAACATCGATGCATGTGCCAGATACATGTTTAAAGATGTTGCTACAGTTGCAGATGCTATTGCAACCTATGCAAGTGTTGATCCATGTATTGCATGTACTGAAAGAGTTACTGTGGTAGATGAAAAATCTGGTAAAGTCAGAGAGTTTGATGGAATTTATAATGTAAAATAAATCATTTTAACAAAAACTAAAAAGAGGGTTTTATGTCTTCCGTAATATGGTATTTATACGAATTTGCAAGAAAAGGATGGATTGAAAACTTTGCAGGTGCTGCAACAAATAGAGAAATAGTAGAAGCGCCTGATAGATTCAGAGATTTTCCTGAAGTTGTAAGGGAATTATGTATTGCATGCGGTGCATGTACAGCTGCATGTCCCTCTCCAGCTGCTATTAAACTTGTAAGGACAAAAGACAAGGATATGGAAGATGGAGAAGGTATAACATACCCAGTTATAAATACAGACGCATGCATAAGATGCGGATTCTGTGCAGAAGTATGTCCCACAGATCCGAAAACACTCAGAACTGGTGAAAGTCATTTAATTCACGAGGAATTCACCATATTACCTGCAGAGAAGATGTTTGTAATCGATGATTACCTCTGCATTCGATGTAAAAAATGTATGAAAGCGTGTAAAGTTGAAGGTGCCATTATCGAAGAAGATAATAAGATGATGGTAGATCAGTCCAAGTGCATAGCCTGTGGAGAATGTGCAAAAGCATGTCCTGTAAAAGGTGCAATTAAAGGAATATACATTTCCAATGTTGAAGGGCAAAAAGACGTAATTAATCTGGTTGTTCAGACCCTAGAAGATTTAATAGAATCCCGGCAGGATGAATTAAAGGATCTTCCACCTGAAAAAGTTGTGACATTTGAAGTTCCATTTGATGATGTTCTTGAAAAGGCTCGTGAAATATTACCTGATGAAGATCTTATAAAGGATATAGTTGAAAAAGTAACAGATCGACTGAAACTCAGAATTATAACCTGGGACGATTCTAAATGTAAACAATGCAGATTATGCGTTGATGAATGTCCTACAGGTGCTATTACTTATGATAAAGAAAAAGGCGTAACCAGAGATACTAATAAGTGTCTGCGCTGTACAACATGTTATCAAACATGTCCATTCGGTGTTGCAGGATTTTATGTCGCAAGGTTTTTACTCACTGAAAGTGAAGTGAAAGAAAATGAGATTCTTGTAACAGTAAAACCAGCACTATTACCTGTAGGGGGTGGATAAAATTCCTGAAACTAAAACTGATAAAAAATCTTACAAACCACTTCGAGAAGTAGAAGTGGCCTATGAAATAGACGCATCTAAATGTGAACAATGTGTAGATAAGCCATGCCTTCAGGTTTGTCCTGTAGAAGCTGTTCATGAAATACCTCCTGATAAACATATAGAAATTGATGATAAGTGTTTTGGGTGTGTTCTTTGCAGAGAAGCTTGTCCATATGATGCTATAACTATGGAAACCGCTATGGCTGAGGCCGTAAGGGAAAATGTACCAAATATTAATCCAAAATTATGTAGAAGATGTGGTGCATGTGTAAATGCATGTAGAACTGGTGCAATTCAGTTAATATCATCAGGTAAGGAAGAAGCCCACAGCGTAATAGACGAGGAAAAATGTGTTAAATGTGGTTATTGTTCCCGTGTATGCCCTACCGAAGCCATAAAATATGGTGAAATCTTACCAAGATCTGTAGCTGGCGGAAAAGGAGTAGTTGTAGATGAAAAGCAGTGTATTGGCTGTATGACCTGTACTAGGGTTTGTCCATCTAAAGGAGCAATAAATGTGGGTGAGGTAACTAAATTACCATATATAAATCCTTCATATTGCGCAAGATGTGAGGAATGTATGGATGTATGCCCTTCAACTGCAATTAAATATTCTTCAAGAAAAAGAGCTTATGAAAAGTTTGGTAAAATCAAAACGATGGAAATTGTTTCTGAACTTCTTGAAAAAGAAACAAAAAAACTTGCAAAAGATGCAGGTAAAGTTGATAGTGTTTTAAATGGAATTTCAAGGGACATTAGTTTTGAACATACTGAAGATGAATTTGAAATTGATATAACAGATAAATTAAAAGAAAAGATCACTGCTGCTATGGATGGAGACCTTGAGATAGAAGATATCAAGGATGTAATTGAAACTACTGCTCCAAAAAGAAACATAGCTGTAATTGAAGAAAGTTGTATAGGGTGCAGTGCATGTATAAGTGTCTGTCCTGCTGATACAATTGAACTTGAGATGCCTTCTCCAGTACACATTGGTGAAGACTGTGTTTATTGTGGAAAATGTGTTGAAGCATGCCCATTTGGGTCTATAGTTCTCAAAGAAGAATACTTCGATGCTAACGATGACAAAATATTCTACGTAAGAAAGAATTTAGAAGGTCCAAGAACTGGAGAAATAACCATTGATAGTGAAACATGTCAGCTGTGCGGAGTATGTGTAAATAAGTGTCCTGAAGATGCCATGAGTATTGAAGATGGTAAAATTGTGGTTGACACTGAAAAATGCATAGTATGTGATTCATGTGAGGTAACATGTCCAGTAGGTGCTGTAAAATTGAAAACAGCATAATTATTATTTTTTTTATTTTTAATTGGAGGTTGAAGGATATCTCGAAAAAGATTTCCTGAACATTCGAAAATCTTCGATTTTCGATGTTCCGAACACAAAGTGTTCGAAAACCCCAAAAAAAATAGAAATTTTTTTTGGAGGAAGAAAAATTGGGCAAAAGAGTTTTTATTTCTGACTGTGAAGGCCCTATATCAATAAATGATAATGCATTTGAGCTTGCAGGCCATTTCATTGAAGATGGGGAAAATTTTTTTACTATAATCAGTAAATATGATGATATCCTTGTTGAAGAAGTTAAAAGAGAAGGTTATAAGGCTGGAGGGACTTTAAAATTAATCGTTCCTTTTTTAAAAGCTTATGGTGCTACAAATAAAAATATTGTGGGCTTTTCAAAGGAAAATGTACTTCTTCTTCCTGGTGCAAAGGATACATTACAATTTGTAAATGAAGTAATGCCATCCTTCATTGTAAGTACAAGCTATGAACAATATATTCGTGCACTCTGTGATTTAATTGAGTTTCCATTTGAAAATACTTATTCAACTAAACTGGATATGGATTGTTGTTCAATTAATGTATCTGATAAAGAAAAATTAATGGAGTTTAGAAAAATAATACTTGAAAATCCAGATTTTGAAGTATTGGAAAAAATATTCTGGGAAGATATCAATAAAATGGAAATTGGCAAAATAATGGAAGAAGTTGACCCTATAGGTGGAGAAGGTAAAAAAATAGCTGTTCTGGATATTATCAGTAAATTTGGGTTTAATAATTCTGATATTATGTATGTTGGAGACAGTATAACTGATGTCGAGCCCCTGAGGTTTGCAAAAGAACAGGGCGGTATTGCAATTTCATTTAATGGGAATGAATATGCCATAAGAGAAGCAGAAATTGCAATAATGGCTGATAATACAGTTATGATATCCATCATTGCAGATTTATTTAATAAATTCGGAAAAGATGAAGTAATTAAATTTATCAATTCATATATGGACGATACTGAGCATGCCATTAATAATTATTCAATTAATAATGAGCTTAAAGAGGCAATAAAACGCGTTAACCTCCCTAAAATTGCATTAATAAATGATGAAAATTTTGAAATGCTGGTTGATGAAAGTAAGGCATTTCGAAGACTTGTAAGAGGCGAGGCAATAGGTGCATTAGGATAAAAGCACTGAAATCAGGTTGATAAAATGGTTGAGATAGAAAATACTTACTGCGAAGCCTTTGATGGGATCTGCTGCAGAATGATTGTAACAGCAGATGATAAAGAAATACTTCAAAGGGCAGCTTACGATGCTACAGCAACCCCAGGAACTGTAATTGGACGGGTTGAAGGTGGTATTGAAGGCTGGCTTAATGCGGGTGAAACTCCTGATGGAAGGGAAGGAGCAGTAATACAAATCTGGTATGAAAAAGAGGATATAGATCGATTTGAAACTGAATTATCCTACAGAATAAGACAGGATATACTTGTAAAACCATTTACTGCGTTATTCGATGCTTCAATCAATCCAGCTGGAAAAATGGATATGATGAGAAACGTGGGACACTGTGGCGATGGTTATGAATGGGAAGAAGATAATTACGGGCGTAAAATGATAGTTGTACCTATTGCTATCCCTGATTTCCAAATAGAGCGCAATGTAGGATATATGCGTGGAATTATGGGTGCAAACTTCTGGTACATGTGCAGTAACAAAGAAGCTGTTATGGATGCTGGAAAAAAGGCTTTAGAAGCTATTGGTGATGTTGAAGGAGCTATAGCTCCATTTGATATTTGTTCAGCAGCTTCCAAACCAGAAACAAATTATCCATGGATAGGTCCAACAACGAATCATCCTTACTGTCCTTCACTTAAAAAGACCATTGAAGAAGAAACAATGGTTCCAGATGGTGTTGAATATATTCCTGAGATAGTGATTAATGGTTTAAATTTAGATGCTGTAAAAAAAGCCATGAAAGCAGGAATTGAAGCTGTAAAAGATGTCAAAGGTGTAGTGAAGGTTTCTGCAGGAAATTACGGCGGCCAATTAGGGGATCATAAAATCTATTTAAGTGAATTATTTAAATAAATTTAAATGAAAGGAAGAATTTAATGAAAAAGTTCGATGTAGTGGGATTTGGAGCATTGAATGTGGATAAGCTTTATAATGTAAATAAAATATCCTGTGAGGATGAGGAAGCTTATATAACCAATTTCAAAATATTTTGTGGTGGATCAGCCGCCAATACAATCATAGGACTTTCAAAACTGGGCATGGATACAGGATTTATAGGTAAAATTTCAGATGATCATGATGGAAACCTTTTGCTTAAAAATCTTCAAAAAGAGGGAGTAGATACAGAAGGTATAATTGTTTCACAGGGTAGAAGTGGAAATGTTCTTGGATTTGTAGATGAGAACGGACAGAGAGCTTTGTATGTAGATCCTGGTGTTAATGATTTAATTAAATTTAATGAGGTTAAACTAGATTATTTAGAAAATTCTAAGGTATTACATCTTACATCTTTTGTTGGAGACTCTATTAAAGCTCAGGAAAATATTATAAATGAAATTTCAGAAGATATTATTATAAGTCTTGATCCTGGAAGAATATACGCTGAAAGAGGCATCCAATATCTTAAAAATATTTTAAATAGAACAGATATTATCCTTATTAATGAAGAAGAATTAAAACATTTAATTGGTCATAAATATAAAACATGCAAAGAGGGAGCAGAAGTTCTGCTGAAATATAATATAGATACTGTAGTAATTAAAAGAGGAGATAAAGGATCGTATATTACAGATGGCAGTGATAGTCATTTTATAGAGCCATTTGATGTGAAATGCATTGATACAACAGGGGCAGGAGATGCCTTTAATGCGGGATTCTTATATGGGCTTCTTAATAATGAATGCATTGAAGAATCTGGTAAATTGGGAAATTTCGTTGCTTCATGCTGTATACAGGAGTCAGGAGCAATTAAAGGATTACCTGAATTGTCTGAATTGGATACTTTAAATAAATCATGATTTAATGAATTTCATCTACCTATTAAAAGGTGTAATTATGGATATAACGTTTAAAAAGGACAAGAAAGTGCTAAAAGAGGAAGTCATCCATAAAGCTATGGATTTAGAAGAGATTAAACCAGAGATCGAAGAGTATAAACTGGAAAGAAAGTGCATAACTATTTCTCCAGAGTGTATAAGATGTAACCTGTGTGCTGAAGAATGCCCTGTAGGAGCTATATCTGAAGCAAAAGCAACAAAACCAGCTAAAGTACTTGAAAACTGCGTAAATTGTGAAATATGTGCTCAAACTTGTCCTGTAAAGAGTGTACGTGTTATTGAAAGTACATCTGATGTTGAAGATGAAGAAGTGAAATACCATCTTAAAGAATTAAAAATACCACATAGAACCTTAAAAATGAAAAATATTGAGGTAGCTGAAGATAAATGTATTTCCTGTGGAACTTGCGCTAAATTCTGCCCTACTGGTGCAGTAAAAGTTGAAGAGGGAAAACCAACTGTAATAGACACTGCAGCATGTGTTGGCTGCGGGGCTTGTGCTAACGTATGCCCCGAAAGTGCTGTACAGCTTGAAAGGGAATTAGGGCCTGTTTTAAGGACAAAAGAACTTTCCATTGATAGGGAAGCGTGTGTTTCATGTCAGGTGTGTGAAGAAAACTGTCCTGTAGGCGCAATTAAACTTGAAGATGGTGAAATAGTATTTTCTGAAGATAAATGTATTTTGTGTGAAGTCTGTTCTAGTAAGTGTCCTGTAAGTGCATTAAAACTTGAGAGGTTGTCCAATGATAGTTAAGGAAATTATGGATAAGGAATATATATACGTATCTCCGGATCAAGATGTGGTTGAAGTATCATTAATGATGGAAAAGAAAAAGAAATTTACAACGCCTGTTGTAGACGATAAAAAGAAGCTTATTGGTTGGATAACTTCTCTTGATGTTACAAGAGGACTTAGAGAAGATAAGAAGAAAGTTTCTGATATTATGCATTCTAAAGACGATATAGTTCATGTACATGAAAATGATCCGGCAAGATTGGCTGTTTTAGAAACTTCAAAGCATAAAGTAGTTAGTATACCTGTTGTAGATGATGATGATACTATAGTTGGTGTTATAAGGACATTTGATATCGTAGAAACACTTTCACATCTTTATGAAATTAAAGTTTACAAAATATTTGAGGCTATGGCAGAAGAACTTAAAGGGGTAAGTTGGGATGAACTTATGGAAGCATCTGCGATAGTTACAAGAAGAAGAACAGGTAAGCGAATTAAACCAGAGGAATATGAAAGAAACATCAGAGAATCAACCTTTGGTGAAGCAATCTGGGCAACTGGAGGGCTTGAAAAATTCTTTGTTGGTTTAATTGCTATTGGTGAGCTTGTAATTGCAAGGAAAGTTGCAAGAGCAAGAAAATAATCATTTCATTATTTTAATTTTAATATTTTATTTTTAGATAGTATCTAAGAATTAATATTTCACTATTTTTTTAAATTTAATAGAAATTAAAAAACTTTTTAAATTATAAAAGGAGGATTAAATTCTTTCTATTTTAATTTTGAACTTTAAGAGTAAATTTATTCAGTGAAGTAGTTCCATTAGTGGTATCAATGTTTATGAGGGTGTTTGTTTTTTTAGTAAAAAAAAATATTCCTTAAGTTATAACTATCAAAAAATTGTACTATAATTATTATTTAATTTAAAAAATGAAAATTATTCGAAATATTGGGATTTTTTTTCATACTATACTAATTATTTGGAGTAATATTGTTTTGAATATGCAGTTATACAATATTTAAAGTAAAATAGTTAAAATTAATAGTTTCTGACGAAATATGGACTTTTCCATTATCAAATATCTAAAAATCAGATCAAACAAAAAGCTGAGTTTTGTATTTAAAAAAATCATAATTTTTAAAATTTCCAAGTCCAAATTTAACAGGCCAAACAGAAGCAATGGGTTAATTAATTAATAAAGTTGTAATACAAGCTGATTGCACTGACATTCTGTTTGGCCTACTTTTGTAGTTAAAGGATTAATTTTATGTTTTTGTTTTTGAATTAGGATCCAGATTATTACTAAATTTGGATTGTACATTTGTATTACAATATTTATTTTGTAATTAATGTAATAAAAAACTTTCTATTAGTATAATTAATTAAATCATAAAGACACCTTAGGAGAGTAACTAGTAAACAAATGTTACAAAAAATATGGTTTTTTTATAGCTAAAAACTAAAATAAAGCACAATTGATTTTTATTGAATTAAATAAATATTGATTAATTTAATTTATCGAAAAGTGCTTTATTAAGTGCCCTATATTTTTAAAAATCTTGAAGCAAGAAGTTACTGCAATTTTAGAAATAAATGGAAGTTAAACGTTTTGAAATAAAAAATTAAAGGTATAAAGTTCAGGAGTTTAAATCATTCTGATTTTAACTGGGAAGATCGTCAGTGCAATCAGCTTGTACATATATAATAACTATGATAACACTCATAGTTAACCACACCGACGATTCCCTTTTTAACGGTTATACTAGCGTCTGAATAATCTCTGGATGTTTACATTTTCTGATTTAACTGTTATAGCTCCTACACTGTTTGAATTATTTAGAACTAAAACAGGGTTAAATGTGTTGGTATTGGTTATATTATTGGTGTTGGTTGATGTGTAAGTACTGACAGCTACATTGGTGTTACTGTTGTTTAGATTATTTGTATTGGTATTGTTTGATACCTGTGATTGAGCTTGTGTCTGGTTTTGTGTTTGATTTTGAGTTGGATCTAATATTGAAGAACCATTACCTATAGTTAGGTTAATATCGATAAGTTGTGCTGATGTTGTTCCAGTCATTCCTACTGCTGCAATAAACGTTAGCAGTAAAATTAGCATCGGCCTTTTCATATTTTTCACCTCCCTTTCAGGTAATACATTTGATTTGATTAATACAAACTGATTAGATTAGTACAAAAAATTGACTTAATTTAACCAGTTTGATTAATACAATCTACACTATTAGTATGTATAATTAGTAATAAAAACTTTACTGTTAATAATACAATTTTTATTAATTTATCTTAAAATTAATGATTCAAAATAATCTTATTAGGGTTTAAATTTAGAATAATTCAAAAAAAATAAAAAAATTGTAACCTGGATTATTTAATAAATTGGAATCGCCAGTGCAACCAGCTTGTATCCATATAATAACCATGATAATGCTCATAGTTAACCACAATGACGATTCTATTTATCAATCAGCTTTACTTCCTCTAAATTTTTAGATAAATAATGTTTTAGAGATTAAAGTTAGCTGATCTAACGGTTATAGCTCCTAAACTGTTTGAATTAGTTAAAACTAGTACTGGATTGAATGAGTTGTTGTTTGATATAAAGTTAGTGTTGGTTGAAGAAGAGGTACTGGAAGCTATGTTGGTGTTGGTGTTTGTTAAATTGTTGGTGTTGGTGTTTGTTGATATCTGAGATTGAGCTTGTGCCTGGTCTTGAGTTTGATTTTGTGAAGGACTTAATAGTGACGCGTTAGGATCCAAGGTTATATTAATATCGATAAGTTGTGCTGATGCTGCTCCTGTCATTCCTACTGCTGCAATAAACGTTAGCAGTAAAATTAGGATGGTTCGTTTCATATTTTCACCTCCCTTATAGGTAATACATTTGATTTGATTAATACAAATCCATTAGATTAGTACAAAAAATTGACTTAATTTAATGGACTTGATTAATACTATCGGCATTATTAGTATGTATAATTAGTAATAAAAACTTTACTATTAATAATATTAATATTAATGATTTATCCAGAAAAGAATGATCATAAATAAAATTATTCAGCATTAGATGGGCATTTGAAATTAGTTAAATGAATGAAAAATTTAAAGTTATATTATTCTGGTTCAAACATCAGTTTTAAAATTAGTTCAACAATAAAAACTTTAAAAATTAAAAATATAGAAAAAATCATAGTTTTTTACTGGATTTTGTTAGTATCTGGAGGTTTTAATAGCATTGAGGTCTTAAAAAATGAAATTTATTGTTGAGGGAATTCCTACGGATTTTCTGAACATTGAAAATCGAAGAATTTCAAAGTTTTTATTGAAATTTATTGAGTTCATTGAAAATTAAATAATTCATAATCGGGATTCCCGATTATGAACTGAATCTGCTTGCAAGTAATCCACCGAGTACTCCAACTATACCCATTAATAGAGAAGTGACATTAAGTCCGGCTTCCTGCATACCCATGCCACCTGGCCCTGCATTACCTGTTTTGTTTGGTACTGTGGCCGTGAGTTGAGGTACATTACCAGCTCCGTAACCAAAAGATCCATCTCCAAATGCTGCATATTTAAATCCTTCAGCTTGTAGTTGTGCATTTATATTAGAAGAACTAACCCATATATCGCCTACTCTGTTTTCAGAAGTTAGGAATATAACAGGGTTAAAAGTATTTGTGTTTATAATGCTTATGTTGTTTGTTGCAGTAGCACTACTGGTAGCTGTATTGTTGTTAGAATTGTTTAGAGAATTGTTATTGGATGAACTTTGAGCTTGAGATTCTGCTTGTGCTTGGTCTTGAGTTTGGTTTTGAGAAGGATCAAGCACTGATGCACCACTACCAATAGTTATATTTTGGGCAGCAGTGCTTCCTATCCCAATACTTGCAATCACAACAAGTGACAAGAATATTATTAATATCTTGTTCATGTGTTAACCTCCTATTACTTTTTGGTGCAGGGCAGGGTTTTAACACCCTTTAAACAACGCAATTGCCCTACTAAAGATTATTCTCATTTTAAATCATGTAAGGGGGATGTAATTAAATAAGTGCATATATTTTGCTTTTAACTGGAATAGGGAATCTGAACTGGTAGAATTAGTTGTGAAAACCTCAAAAGTATCGATTTTTGAGGAAACAAACATTCATGTTTGGAAGTTGCTTTTTTTTATGTATTATGGGCCGCGCCATATGGTCCCCTTTGATGATTTGTATCCTGCGAATATTATGTTATTACTTGCTTATTGTATGTTATTACTTGCTTATTATATAGTTAATATAATAAAAACTTTACGATTAGTATTAAAAACAAAAACAATATTAATATAATCATGTAATTATGTAATACAAAATTAATAATTTAAGAAGCAATAAGAGAATATGCATTACCTTTCTCTTTAATATAATTGAATTTAAAAAAATAAAGTTTACAAAATAGAGTAGTAACATACTTCATTTAAATAAACCTATTGATTTTATAAATTTTACTGGACTATAGCCTATATCTAACGCGTTTTGTTGAATCAGTTATTGAATAATGCGTATTTCTAAGGAAGACATACTTAAAAGCACTATAATTAACTTTTCGGTTAGTTAAAAAAAGAATAATGGGCTTATTATTATAAAACAGCCTTATCTGACTATTTAGAACTTTGAAATAAATTATTGTTATATGAATTAATAAATGTCCATAACAGTTTAATTTATTTCAAGAAAATAAAAAAAGAATTTAAAAAAAGAATTTAAAAATTAAGGAATTATTTCCTGAATCTGCCATATAGTAAGCCGCCGCCTATCATCAATGTTGATAACAATGCAGGTAAAATTGGTACACCGGCTTTTTGCATAGGCACTTGTGCTGATGGCATAGCAGCTTTTGCTTTAGGTTTGGCTGCACTTTTTGCTGCGGCTGCACCTGGTGCTCCACCAAGAACCCATTTTCCATTGACTAGATAATAAAACCTTTTTTCGATGATTATGACAGTTACTTCTACTTTTTCGTCATCTTTGTCTTTTTTATCTTCTTCACATTTTTTGTCATCATCTTTTTTGTCATCTTCACATTTTTTGTCATCGTCGCATTTTTTGTCATCATCTTTTTTGTCATCTTTTTTATCGTCGGACTTTTTATCATCGTCACATTTTTTATCGTCTTTTGGATCAACTTTTTTATCCGCATCAGGATTGGCGGGGTGATCAGTACTCTGTACAGTATTAGTGTCCTGTGTACTCGGTGTTGCTGCAGCACCAAATCCCATTCCAGCACTTACTAACATTACAAATGCTAGAAACACAACTAATGCTTTTTTCATATTTTTTTCCTCCAGTATTTTAGGCGCAGGGCGGAGTTTGAAACCCCCTCTTTCTTACAAGTACCCTACTCAACAATTTATTTATTTAAATGTCCTATTATATGGGCCAATACCTGATAATAGGCATTAAATGCCCATAAAATTTAGTCTAAGTTTACAGTAATCCATTTGTTAAGGGAAAGGTCAATGAACGAGTAAAATTAATAGTGAAAAATATTGGTTTTTTATGCATATCGGATTGCAACATATCTTCCCCTTTTATGATTGTATCCCTAGCAAGTATTATATTATTACTATATTAGCTTATTATATTACTAATATAATAAAAAGTTTACTATTAGTATTATAAAGAAAAATAATATTAATATAATTATGTAATTAGTTAATACAATAGTAATAATATAACTGGCATTAAGAAGACATTTGCTATTGTTCTCTTTCATATAAATAAATTTAAAAAAAATTATGACTACAAAATAAAGTTAATTACTAATTTTTAAACAAATTAAATTGCTATTGCACTATTTGTAGTAAAATATTTCCTATTTGGAATATATTAAAGGTTTATTTGTTGAAAAAAAGAATTTAAAAGATTAAAGAAATTAATTCCTTAATCTTCCATGCAATAAACCACTGCCTATAAGTAATGTTGATAGCAATGCAGGTAAAATGGGTAAACCTGTTTTTTGCATTGGTATTGATCTAGGATCATTTGGATCATGAATTTTATGGCCAGTAAATGCTTCTTGGTCTTGCAAGTTTACGTTATCTGAAGTAACAGTTATATTTCCCATATCGTTTGCATTTGCAGCAGTACAAAATCCAATGCTGGCACCTACTCCTATGATAAAGGCTAGAAATAAAACTAATGTTTTACTCATGCGGTTTCCTCCTTTCATTTTTGGTGCAGGGTAGAGTTATGATGCTCCTTTAACTACGCAAGTACCCTACTAATTGATTTAATTATTAAGTCTTAATTTATTAATTAGACTCTTTTAAATGGTTTAATAGTTTTTATTTTAATGTATGGTGTGTATTATTCTATTTAATTGCATTATGGAAAAAATTAATTTTTATCGGTGATTAAGTATTCATGTGTATCGATGTAAGTGAATGTTATTACTTGCTTAATATGTTATTAATATAATAAAAACTTTATGATTGGTATTAATAAATAAAACAATATTGGTACAGTATTTTAATTAATTAATAAAAACTTAATAGTTTAGATAACAACAACAAATTCATTATAATGATTCTGTAGCAATATAAATCAGTTAATAGTCTTATTTATGGGAAAAACAATTCAATATGATTATTATAAAATTAAATACGCATATAAACTGTTTATAAGTTTATTTAATCTATTAATTTATATATATTTAAAAAGTTGGAATAACTTATTTCTTGTTCATTTAAATTGGAGCTTATTTGAAAAAAAAGAAACTAGATTAAAAGCATGTATTAAAAAATTAGTATTTTCAATTTTTAGTTTATCTAAACAAAAAACATGAAAATTAAGGATTTATTTCCTCAATTTTCGGTATAATAAGCCGCTACATATAAGTAATGTAGACATCAATGCGGGAATAATTGGTAATCCTGTTTTTTGCATAGGAACTGCATTAACAAATATATTTCCACCATTGGACTCTGAAATTTCTGACGCAATTTGTTGAGGCACATTACTAGAAGCTGTTTTAGTTTCAACGTTGGATTCTGAATTGCCGCCTGTAGTTTGTGCGTTTCCACCAGTGGTTGTTGAAGTTACATAATTGTTTACTGTTACACTTACTTTATCATTGTTATCTTTATCCTTCTTATCTTTGTCTTTTTTGTGGTCTCTGTCTTTATCTCTATCCTTATCATCTTTTTTATCGTAATTGTCCCCACTTGTCCAAAATCCATTATTATTCCCTTCACTATTCCAGAAACCGTCATACCAGTTGTCCTGCACATCATTACTTAAATCATTTCCGTCCTGATAGCTGTTCCCATTAGCTTGATCAACACTATCTAAGCTGTTCCCATTAGCTTGATCAATACTATCTATGCTGTTTCCATCATTTTGAGCTGTATTAATACTTGGGATTCCGTTGTTTTGACCAAGATTATCATTGGTATCTCCAAGTTCATTGGTATACAGAGTTGAAGTTGCACCAAATCCAATTCCGGCACCTATTATGACAATGGCTAGAAATACAACTAGAAATTTTTTCATGTACTTTCCTCCCTTTATTTTTTGGCGCAGAGTTAGTATGAAACTCTCTAAACATTGTAATTAACCCTGCTAAACAGTTTATTAAGCTAAAAGAGGGCTTTAAATTCTTATGATTTTTATTATGCACTTATGGAACAATTTTTAACAGATGAAAAGGCCGATGGAAAAGTTTACAGGGTAATAGTATTTTTAGATTTTTTGTGCATAATATGTTTCAATATATTCCTCTTTTTACGATTGTGGACATTGTAACTATAATAGTATTACTTTAATTAATTATTATATTAACTATGTAATAAAAAATTTACTATTTGTAATAATAAATAAAATTATAGTAATATACCAAATTGATGGATTAACAAAAAATTACTAATTTGAACATCACAAAGAAAATAGCATTATCTATTTTTCTTATAGTTAAATGAATTAAAAAAAAATAAGTTCAAAAAATGAAATTACCATAAACTTAATCAAAGGAGTGGAACAATTTTTCAATTATTTACCATAAAATATAGCATATTAAACAAATAAACGAATATTAATCATGTATTTTTAGGAAAAATATCATTAAACACGGTAAACACTATTAAAGTATAATGTATCGCAATTAACCTATAATAATCAACTTTTTACACATCATTCACTATAATTATATAACCTGAATTTTTTTCATCATCCAATAATATATATTAAAGAAAATAAACATGAAACTTAAGTTTATCAAATAGGGAGTAAATTTATCTCTAAAATCCATTTTCTTAAGAATTAGGAAGTTAAATATGTGTGGGATAGCTGGAATTATTGGAACCAATATATCGGAAAAACTATTGGATATGCTTGTTTCTCTTAAACATAGGGGTCCGGATGGATCTGGTGTTTTTGTGGACGGATCAGTAGCCTATGGAGATTTGGATAGTTTAAAAATTTCTGAAGGATCATTTGGACTGGGACATAATTTGCTTTCAATAGTTGGATGCGAATCGGGATCACAACCTATAATCCATGATAATTATGTTTTAGTTTGTAATGGGGAAATATATAATTATCGAGAGCTTAAAGATGAATTTAAAGCCGATTTTAAAACTGATTCTGACTGTGAAATTATAATAACTCTCATTAAAAAATTTTACGATGGTTCACTTTACAGTGCAGTGATAAAAACCATTGAATACCTGGATGGAGACTATGCATTTGCAGTATATGATGGCAAAAATTTTGCAGCGGTAAGGGATCCTTTGGGAGTAAAACCGCTTTATTATGGAGAAAATACAGATAAAAATACATTTGCATTTGCTTCTGAAAGAAAAGCACTATGGAATATAGGAATAAACCATGTAAAAACACTTAAGCCGGGTTCAATATTGTACAATGGTGAATTATTAAAATTAACCAATAAATTAAATGAAAACATAAATTTGAGTATACAAAATTTGCAAAATGGATCCCATTTATCAAAAGAGGTACTTAAAAAACAGTTAAAGAACCTTTTAATAAAATCTGTAGAAAAAAGAGTTTCAGGGCTTTCTGAAGTTGGAATACTTTTTTCAGGAGGCATAGATAGTACAATAATTGCTAAAATAGCAGATGATCTTGGAATTAAAACTACTCTTTACAGTGTTGGTCACAAAGATTCTATTGATCTTAAATTTGCAAAAGAAACTGCAGCTACTATGGATCTATCTCTCAAAGTCAAATTAGTTAATGTTGAAGATGTCAGGAAATATTTACCAATGGTATTAAATGCTATAGAAGAATTCAACGTCATGAAAATTGGCGTGGGAATGCCGGGATATGTTGCAGCAGAAATGGCTCATGAGGATAATTTAAAGGTTATGCTTTCAGGACAGGGAGCAGATGAGCTTTATGGGGGCTATAATCGCTATTTGAAGTTTTATCAAGAAAAAGGAGAAATCACGCAGGAAGATTTAAAGCAGGATATTTTGAACCTGTATCACGTAAACTTACAAAGGGATGATGCTGTTACTATGGCAAATAGCATCGAACTTAGAGTGCCTTATCTTGATCCTGATATTATAAATAATGCCATGAACATACCTATGAAATATAAAATAAATAAAAAAGATGACACACTGAGGAAATGTATACTCAGGGAAGTAGGTGCAGATCTTGGAGTACCTGAAGAAATTGTAAAGAGGCCTAAAAAAGCAGCACAATACGGCTCAGGTATCCACAAAATGCTTGTTAAAAAAGTTTTAAAGGAAGAGTCCTTTAGGGATGTTCAAAATAAATTCGATCAGTATACCAATTAATTACACTATTTTAATCTAAAGTTAATTCAGAGGATGAAAATAGAAAAACAAGCCCACCTTTTAAAAAAGCTGGACCAAAACCTCTTATTAAAATTATACTATTAGTTAATTCAGAGGAATGAACATGAAAATAGAAAAAGAAGCTGAAGAAATATTGGAACAGTTTTCAAAAGCCCTTGAAAACATTCCAGAACTTGAAGAAACTCACTATATTGTTGATAATATTAACCTAACGCGTTCAGATTGTGGTGAAGATAAAAATCCAGAAAAGATTCTTAGGAATACAGAACTGGATGAAAATGGAAATATTATAGCAGAAAAAGGAAAATGGATAAAATAAGCAAATATTTTATAATTTTAAATTGAGGTAAGATAAAATGAGATTGAATCTTGTTTTAGAACTTTTAGATATCCCCGGGCAACTTATGGATGCCTTTGAACCTATTGGTAGACTTGGGGCCAATATAGTAACAGTAATTCACCAGAGGGATATTAAAACTGAAAGAGGCACAGTACCTGTTCAAATAACAATTGAAGGGGATAAAGACACTTTGGATAAGGTTATAGATGCTCTTGAAGGTCAAGACATTCAGATAATGGAAGTAGATGGCGTCTTAAGGAAAGAGAAAATAAGAACGATTTTGATTGGTAATATCGTGGAAAAAGATGTCAAAGATGCACTTAACAAGCTCAATGACATTGAAGGTGTAAGAGTGGCTGATTTTAATTTAAAAATTGGCGACGATCCAGAAAAGTCAGCTTCAAAGATCATTGTCGAAGCAGATTATGGTAAGAGAAAGTACATAATGGGAAAAATAAAGGAAATTGGGAAATCCAAAGGATTTTTAGTTATAAATGAAGTTTAATTTATAAATCGCTGCTATTTTTTTTAGTTGGAGGAAAATTTAATGAAAATTTGTATTTTAGGTTTTGGTGCGGTAGGAAAAGGTGTTGTAAAGGCAATCGCTATGAAAAGGGATAGGTTCAAAGAGAAGTATGGGATAGATCTTGAAATAGTAGCAGTTACGGACACTTCAGGGGCTGCAATTTCTAATGGTGGGTTGGATCCAGATTTACTTCTTAAAACTAAGGAAGAAACTGGAAAAATAGCCAGCTATCCAGAATATGGTGTTCCCAATATTTCAAATATTAAGGTACTTGATGAAGCCGAATATGAGTGCCTTATTGAAGTGACTCCTACTGATATCTGTGACGGGGAACCTGCCAAAACCCATATTTTAAAGGCATTCCATGATAAAAAAGATGTAGTTACCTCTAATAAGGGACCTTTAGCTTTATACTTCAGGGAATTAATAGAAACTGCAATGGATAAGGGAGTTCAGTTTAAATTTGAAGCCTCTGTAGGTGGTGCAATGCCGATTATAAACTTTGCCCATGAAACTCTCTCCAGCTGTGATATAGATTCAATTTTAGGGATTCTAAACGGTACCACTAACTATATACTCTCAAGAATGGCTAAAGAAGGTTCTTCCTATGAACAAATCTTAAAAGAATCTCAGGAAATGGGAATAGCCGAAACTAACCCTGCTCAAGATGTTGAGGGTATAGATGCAGCTTGTAAAACTGTAATCCTTGCTAATTCACTTTTAAATAGGGATGTAAGTTTTAAAGATGTTGAAGTGACTGGAATATCGAAAATTACGCCTGAATCTATTTCTCTTGCTAAAAGTGAAGGGTATCTTATAAAATTGATTGGTGAGGTATCTGAAGATGTTCTTGAAGTTTCACCAAGACTTGTAAGGGAAGGATCGCCATTTGCTGTAGATGGTACACTGAATGTTGCAACACTTAAAACAGACCTTGCAGAAGATGTTACTGTTGTTGGAAAAGGTGCAGGTCCTATAGAAACGGCATCTGCAATTTTAAGCGACATAATCAGCATTTATAAAGCAAAATCATAAATTTAGCAATTAAACCAACAAATACTAATTCTGGAGACTTTTGAAAAATGAAATACGTAGTGGTAATAGGAGACGGAATGGCAGATTACCCCCTTGTAGAATTAGATGGTAAAACCGTTCTTCAATCATCTGTAATTCCAAATATGGATTATATAGCATCTAATGGTGTAAATGGAATGCTTAAAACAGTTCCTGAAGGTATGGAACCTGGATCTGATGTTGCAAATCTTTCAATTATGGGATATGACCCTAAAAAGTATTATACTGGTAGGGGGCCGCTTGAGGCAGCAAGCATTGGTGCTAATCTTAAAGAAGGTGAAGTTGCCTTTAGATGCAATTTTATAACCCAGAAGGATGGAAAATTAGCTGATTTTAATGCAAATCATATTTCTACAGAGGAATCAGAAAAGCTTATAATTACATTAAATCAGGAATTTGGAAATATTGGAAAGTTTTATCTGGGTGTAAGTTACAGGCACTTATTTGTATTGGACGATGAAAGTTCGGCATCTTTAAAATCTACTCCTCCCCATGATGTGGTTGGGGAAAATATTGAAGAACACTTTTTAAAGCCAGCTAATGACAAGAACGCTGAATTATTGAATAAAGTCATGCATGATTCGGCGGAGATTCTGAAAGATCATCCTGTAAATAGAAAAAGAATTGAAAGCGGTAAATATCCTGCAAACATGATATGGTTATGGGGACAGGGAACTAAGCCCAGTATGGTGCATTTTACTGAAAAATACGGCTTAAAAGGGGCCACAATAACGGGTGTTGATCTTATAAAAGGTATTGGACTTTATCTTGGGCTTACAAACATCGATGTTCCTGGAGCAACTGGCTATTTTGATACTGATTACAGTCAAAAAGCTGATTATGCGATAAATGCTTTAGATAATCATGATTTAGTATTTGTCCACGTTGAAGCTCCTGATGAGGCAGGACACGCTGGTGACATCCAGGAAAAAATCAAAGCGATAGAAAGTATAGATACGAAAATCGTTGGAAAGCTTCTTGACGAGCTTCCTGAATTCGATAATTATGCTATTTCCATACTGCCTGATCATGCAACTCCCATAGCTCTCAAAACACATACTACTGATGTAATTCCATATGCAATGTGTTCTACAAATGGAATTAAGGATAGTGTCAGTCAGTACAATGAATTTTCTGCTAAAATGGGATCTTTAGGCACAATTGAAGGGCATGAATTTATGAAGAATTTTTTGGATACCTTAAAATAATTTGAGGTTTCAACTATTTTTTTTTAAATATTTCATATTTTTGATATAATAATTTCAATGAATCCATTAATGTTATATAAAATGCCTTATAAATCCAGATTGTGGATTATAATTTTAGCTCAAAAATTGAGCTTGAAGGAAATATGTAGTATTTCCTGAACCCCAAAATCTTCGATTTTGAAGGTTGAGATTTTAATGATATACATCGATATTAATCAGGAGATGGTTTAGCTGTCAAAATATATAGTGGTAACTGGAGGAGTTGTAAGTTCAATAGGAAAAGGAATAACTGCAGCATCGATTGGGAGGATATTAAGATCATATGGCATTGATGTCACTGCAATAAAGATAGATCCGTACTTAAACTGGGATTCAGGAACACTTAATCCATATCAGCATGGTGAAGTGTTTGTAACAGAAGATGGTATGGAAACTGATTTAGATTTAGGTCATTACGAGAGATTTTTAGATGTTGAACTTTCTGGCGATTCTAATATTACAACAGGTAAGGTTTATTCATCGGTTATTGATAAGGAAAGGAAGGGAGATTATCTTGGATCCTGTGTACAGATAATTCCACACATAACAGATGAAATTAAATCAATGATAAGAAAAATTGCAAATAAAAGCGAAGCTGATGTTGTTTTAGTTGAAGTAGGTGGAACTGTTGGTGATATTGAAAGTCAACCGTTTTTAGAAGCACTGAGACAGTTACGTAACGAAGAAGGTCATGATAATGTAATGTTTGTTCATGTAACCTACGTACCTTACTTAAAAGCTGCAGGGGAATTTAAAACCAAACCTACTCAGCACAGTACTAAAGAACTAAGAAGTACAGGTATTAATCCGGATATGATAATTTGCAGGTCTGAGCTACCTATAGACATGCCGTTAAAACAAAAAATAGCTCATTTTTGTGACGTTGAGAGAAACGCTGTTATAAACGCTCCAGATGTTCCTTCCATCTATGAAGTTCCTTTAATTTTAAGTAATGAAAATGTAGGAGATTACGTGCTTAAGAGACTAAAGATGGAACCTCAGAAACCTGACCTTGAGGATTGGAGGAAAATCGTAGAATCCTTAAAAAAGAAGGAACCTAAGGTCAATGTAGGAATAATTGGGAAGTATGTAGAGCTTGAAGATGCATATATAAGCATTAGAGAATCCCTGAAACATGCAGCCGCTAATATTGGAGTTAAAGTTAATATAGAATGGATAAGCGCTGAAGATTCTATAGACATTGACAAACTTGAAGAACTGGATGCAATACTCATACCTGGAGGTTTTGGTGAAAGGGGAATTTCAGGAAAATTGGATGCTGTAAGATATTCAATAGAGCAAAAAGTCCCGCTATTTGGTATTTGCCTTGGAATGCAGTGTATGGTAATTGAATTTGCTAGAATGCATGGTTTTGAAGGTGCAAATAGTACAGAATTTAACCCAGAAACTAAAAATCCAGTTATTGACATCATGCCTGAGCAGATAAAGGTTGAATACATGGGAGGAACAATGAGACTTGGTTCTTATCCATGTAACATTAAACAAGGGACAGTAGCATATGATGCATATCAAACAAAGACTGCAAATGAGCGACATAGACACAGGTTTGAATTTAACAATGAATATCGTGAAATTTTACAGGAAAAGGGTCTTATAATCTCAGGTATATCTCCAAATTATTTACTTGTGGAAATGATAGAGCTTGAAGATCATCCATGGTTTTTAGGATGTCAGTTCCATCCAGAATTCAAATCAAGACCAAATAATGCCCATCCTATTTTTGTGTCTTTTATGAAGGCTGCATTTGAAAACAAAAAGGATAAATCATCATAATAAACTAAAATACAGGAAATAAATCAAGTGATATCATGGTTCTCGATATACCTTTAGTCTGCACGTTTATCGCAATTATAGCATGTTTTTATGCAAGTTATACAGATTTGAAAACAGGAATTATTCAGAACAAGCTTACTTTTTCATTAATAGGCTTGGGAATTGCCTTAAATGCGGTTTATGCCTTTATGATAAGCGATATCTGGTTTATTATAGTTGGTTTAATTTTTACAGCATTGATCTTTGTTTTAGGTTACATTTTCTGGAAACTGGGAGCATGGGCAGGTGGAGATGTTAAGCTTTTTACAGCTCTGGCAGCTTTACTACCGTCTTATCCTTTAGCTTTAAAATATAACATATGGGGTGTGGCATTTCCAGTTGTCTCTAACTATGGATTCCCTTTTACTCTTATAATTAATAGTATACTTGCTATACTTCCATTTCTCTTGATTTATGTATTTTACATCGCTATAATAAAAAAACCATACCTTGTTGATGAATTATTAGCTCCTGTTAAAGAATACAGAAAAAATATTGTATTATCACTGGTTATAACTGTAGTGGTTATCTTAACTTATTATTATATATATCCACTTTTACCTTATCAGATACTGTTACTTGCATTAATTCTCATTTACGTTTTAACATTTATCATCTCTAAGACTCCAAATAGAATAAAAGCCATTGTAATTTCAATTTTAACTGTTTTTGTACTGTATAATAATTTTTATAATCTTCAGTTTTTAAGCAGTATGATTATTCTGTTTATATTGACCTTCATATCATTAACAGCAATAGGAATTATTAGAAAAATTTTAACATCAGTGAATAAAAAAGCTCTCCAGGATGATTATGAAATCAATGATTTAAAAGAAGGCATGATACCTGCTTATAACATGTATGAGCGTGATAATGAAGTTTATGTGGATAATAAAAGCTTTTTCGAGAAAATGAAAGAGTCTATAAAAAATGGGAACCCTACAGGCATGACAGTCCCTAAAGGTAAACTTTTAATAAGTACAATGGCGGCAGGTTTAACAGATGAGAATGTAATCCTTCTTAAAAAGTTATCTGATGAAAACAAAATTGATTCTAAAATTAAAATCAAAAGAGGAGTACCATTTGCACCATCAATCCTTATAGGTCTATTAATATCTTTATTTATTGGAGATCTAGCAATTATAATCCAGAAAATATTATATGTAATACTATATTGATTCGTAGTATCATTCAGTAGCTAATAAGATTCCATCTTAAGAGTAAATACTTAATTATTTATATGAGATACAAATAACATAAAAAATGAGAAAGATGAGAATTATAAGACTTGACAATAGGGGACAGATTTCTGCAGAATATCTGCTATTATTCGTAGTAATTTTAGTTATTTTCCTCTTTATGATAACGTATTTTATCGGACCCACTATAGACTCAAGTAACAATATTACAGCGGTGTCTGATACAAAAATAGTTCTTGAAGGCATTGCAAGTGCAGTAAATATCGTTTATGCAAATGGACCGGGGTCTATGAGAACATTGCAAGTTAATGCTCCTAGAGATATGACTTTAACCTTTGATTCTACCAAGCATGAAGTTAAAGTAACGGTTAACAACTTGAAGTATAGTCTTCCTGATGGGACTCCAGCTACTTCAAAAACCATAACTGCTCCAATAAATTATCACAGTAATATAGCTGACTTAACACTTACTAAGGGTTGGCATTCAGTTCAGGTATACTGGAATAATACTCAGAGTCCTGCAGTAATGCAAGTTAAAGTAGTTCCAACCCCTTGATGTCACAATTGAATAACCCAACTATTAAGCCATAGGTAGATCCCAATGAGAATATTTGCTAAATTCGGCGAGCTAGTCATAAAACTATTTGATGTAACTGGTACAGTAATCATGGAAATTCCCAGGATCCCAAATAAAATCAGGGGAATTAACACAGATAATATTAAAAGTAAGGTTGATAGAGAGTCCTTTAAAGAAAATGTATCTAAGATAAAGGATACAGGGATTGAACTTAGTGAAATGGGTATTTCAAAGGTTTCTGAAGTAAGAACCACTGGAACCCCACATCCTACAGAAGAAGTCGAAGAAATTTCAATTTCAAAATCTTCTGAAAATTTTACATCAGAAGAAAAAGAGAGAACAGTATTTCAACTTCAGATAGTATCATTAGTGTTTTTAATTACAACCATACTGTATTTATTTAATTTCATGTCATTTTTTATCTTTTGTATATTTGGAGTTATTTTAGTTTCTTATATTCTGTATACTTTGTTTACAAAGGTAAAATTAATGTTTACACCTGATTTTAATGCATATCGTGACTTCTTTTTGATGTACATTGCTGTCAGTATAATCCTGGTTTTAGTGGGTGGTAATCCAAATTTTGTCATGTCATATTCCTTTGAGCTTTTACCATCACTTTCTACCCTGATCTTTGCGGTTATATCCGTTGCAGTGATTTATTTAATTTTCAGATTGAAATATCACCGAGATTATACATATGGGACTGTAATTGAAACAGGTAAAAAAACAGCATATGTGAATGTAGAATATGATATACGTTCCAATGTAAAGCCAGATACCTATATTGTAGATAATACTTACGGTGCAGAAGAAGGTGATGTAGTTAAACTTCAAATAGAGGAAAAACTATTGAGTACCAGCGGAAATAAGCCTGTCAGTATAATTGAAACTTTAAACTAAATATATTATTATTTTTTAACAGACTCTTTTTTATCTTAAAAATCAAGATGTTGTAATTTAAAATAAATTTTTAGAATATTCCGGGTAAAATAAGTAATTAGCTATGAAATAATTATTTAATTTTAAACTATTGTAATGGTGTATTTATGCCTGCCCGTTAAAATAAAGTCATCTAAAGACGTATTATTTGTACCATTGGTGTTAATAGTGTATCCCTGGGCTGCAATTGAATTCAATGTTCCATTTATTACAATGTCCTTCTGATCTGCAGACAATGGTCCTGACATATTTATTTGAATGGTTAAATCGTGACCTGATCCTATTGTCTTTATATCGTCTACTCTTTCAGGTATAACGCTTCTATTAGTAATAGCAAGGCTTGTTACAGCATCAGTAGCACCTGATCGTGCAGCAGATAATACAGTATTCAATTCGTTTTCGCTACCTACATATGAAGCAACCATAAGTACAAGTACTAGCATAAAGGCAATGACAAGAACGAATTCAATTGAAATTTGTCCTTTTTGATCCATTTTTCTCATGGTATTCTATTTTATTACTATAGTATATGCTTTACTATTTAAACTCGGTTAATACTATTTGTCTATTATATATGTTGAATTTACATCTGTACGAATTTCTACAGCAGTAATACTATTTTAAACTATAATAAGACGCACAAAACATATATAAAGGCCATTAAGTCATATAAAATATCAACTAAATTAAATAGACTTATATTATGGGGGTGGAGCAATTTGGGGTTCATATCAGATGATAAAAGGGGTCAAATTTTTTCTTTAGATTTATTATTTGCTCTTATTCCACTAGTCCTTGTTTTAGGCATAGTAGCCTCGGATATGGATAATATAATGTATTTAGTAGATGATACAATTTTTCAAGGTTCTACCGATAGAGTAGCTGCAGACACTTTAAATACTTTACTTGAAACTTCTGGACAGCCTGTAACATGGGAACAGAATTCAAATGCAACTGTAGCTGGAATTGCAAAATACGATTTTAATAAGGGGCCTCAAGAGGGTACGATATCATCGGCTAAATTATTTTTACTGCAATCTTCAGATGTACAGAAACTTGTAGGAAATGAATACAATTTCTTTTTGAATGTTTCCCTGGTGGATGGGACAAACATCAAAACACTTGGGACATACAACAACAGTGGTTATAATATTATTAGAGTAGAGAAAACAGCTCTCTATGAAAAACTTGACGTGGTATCTGAGTTAAAAGATGCTACCAGAGATCCAGGAATCCCAGAAGTGTACAACAGTCCTCCTGATCCATTTCCAACTAGTCAATATTATCTAAATACGTATGATTATTGGGTTCTGGTTGTAAATCGGGGATATGATTCAACAACTGTAACAATTAATGGTAATGATGTAGTAGATCCTCATTATTTTAATGGAGCTAATACACGTTACATAAATTTCACGGTGCCAATTAATGAAACTATATTAATGAATCAACCACAGATGATGAATAATACAGTTACTGTGAGGACTCCAAGTAATCCTGGAGCTTCAGTAGATGTTTATATAATTCAGGCACCAAGAGGTATGCCTCAAAGTCAGATTACACTGGACAGTATAACACCCAAAGCTAGTAGGGTAATATTATATTTATGGGCGAAATAAGGCGATATTATGGATGATAAAGGTTTTATATTTACAGTAGATGCGGCATTGGCTTTAGTGGTAGTGATAGTGCTATCTGCGTCTATAGTAACTTACACACTGCTTCCCATTTATCAGGGTGAAGACCATCAGCATCTTGAGACTCTTGCTGATAGTGCACTGGAAAGTATGGATCAAAATGGAACTTTAAAGGTTGTTGCTGCAGAATATGCAAATGGTTCTACAGCTCAGGCAGAAGCTGATTTAAGAAGTTCGTTAGATCAATTAATACCACCAGGCATTGGCTACAAAATTTATGTAGGCCACAATAACACACCTGTTGTGAGCAGCGACAGCAGTCGTTATCCTTCTACGCGTAATGATGTGGTAACAAAGATCAGAGTTATAGCTTTACCAAAGGAAGGATGGATGGGAAGGGCTTACTACAAGCTAGATATGGTTAATTTCACAACTTACAGTATGAACACCACGACTACTGTCTGGAACTTCCATAACTGGCTTTCAAATTTCGCCCCATGGGGAAGTAGCGGTAATCCTCGTCTTAATACTTATAATTTTTGGGGTGGAACCAGTGTTAGCCCTCAGAAAGCTTCCAATATAACGTTTTACGTGCCATCTACAACTGGACAGATAAATAGCGCCAAAGTTTTAATAGGATCTGCTTATGACTCAGATCAGAGAAATCAGGCTGCTTTCAACGCTGATTTCTATTTAAATGGAATTCTCCGTCAAAGCATAAGAAATACAAGCTTCCAGTATTTATACACTGGACAGAATGACTATATGTATAATTACCAAGGTAATATTTCTGGTAATCTGTTGAACAGTGGAACTAACAATTTCTATATTAGATTTAATGCAACTCAATACCATAATATGCCATGGTTTTCAATTTTAGCTAACTATACAACTTCAATAAATGCTCCTGTTGGAATTGTGTTCCCTCCTGCCATCTACTTCAATGACATTGCAGGAGTAGGAAGACCATCCCCAAATCAAGTTACACAGTACGATTTAGATACAGGAGTAATAACAAACAAATCAGGACGTAGCGTAAGCTGGACTCAACTACAGGACTCAAACTATAATCTTGACACTAGCAGTCCTTTTGAAGTTACAGGACTTCCAACAGGTAATGATGGATCTGCAGTTGCCAGTGAACAAACTGTTTATTTACCTCCCGGTTCAAAACTTCTTGACGCATATACTGTGGTAAATAGTTTTGGTGGTGTTGACGGTGCTATAGTTCAGGTTAAAAATCCCGGCGGCGGCTGGAGGACTGTTTTCACATCATTTGGTAGTTTTACAAAACGTACTGATGGAGGATATGGAAACATTCCTGGAATTGTAAGTTTACACGACACTGATATGTATAGAAATGGTAGTGATTTCATCCAACCGGGTAACAATAGAGTTAGGGTTATTGTTTGGGATAATGTTCCTGGTAGTGATTATGACCTGGTAGGGCTAGAGAGTTCTTATACACAGATTGCCTATACTTCATTACCTATCCAGTGGGATACTTTCGCCTTTAACAGTTATCAAAATGATAGTTCGGGTTCTACAAAAACCTTGACTCAAAGTAGAGATTTCCATATAGATTCTGGAGCATTGAATGTCATGCTCTTTTTAGGTACAGGGTTAGATACACGGTCTATAACCCTTAAATGTAATAATAGTACTGCGAGTGAAACACTTTACAGTGGTCCAGTGCCTTACTCTTTAAACTTGACAAGCTATGATTCAAACAATATATTTACAACTGTCACTGCCAATGGTACTAAACCAAAACAGGGAAATTATACATTAACTATTACCATAACACCGGCAAAAGCTTTTGAATCAGGTGATTTAGCCAGCAGCACTGGTTCTTATGGTTATGACGCTGATCCGGAAATTTATTCCGGTACTAGAATATCTATATTCTACCCACAATTCCTGGAAAATATGTGGACAGCTAACTTCAATACTACTGCTGAAGCCGCTAAAATAAATGCAAGTAATGAATTAGTGGCTAAAATAAATGGCCTGAGCGGTGATTCTGGATTTGTAGTTAATCAAAGCTTAATAAGAACTGAAGCACTTTGGGCTGGAGATCTGCCTGAATCTACGCCAATAAGATTGGAATTATGGAAACAATAGGAAGATGATAAAATGGACGATAAAGGATATGCTTTTACACCGTTAGCTTTTTTATTAATGGTACCTGTAGTCCTGGTTGCAGTTTCATTTGGGGGTATAGTTGATGAACTCAACACCTTATCTGCAATACTCATTGGTGGAGATGTCACTGCCACCATAGCACATGATCTCGTAGATACGATAAAACTTGACATGGTGGGAGCAGCGAGAGGTTCTTCTCTTATAGCTGTTGAAACAGTTGTAAATAAAACTAATTTGGAATCAGATAATAATCCTTTTTTTGCCAAAACAGGAACTAATACCAGTAAAGCGTTTATTTTAGCCAATACTGTAAATACACTTAATATTAATATCACTCAAACATGCAGAGTCTTGGAAAATGAAACAGGGAGATCTATATATGTGAAAATTGGAGATGACTATGTATATATCAACCCTAATGATACAGCCCCTGTTAATATATTCCAAACAGGAAACATGAGCATTACTCAGAGCGATCCATTTGGATTTAACATCACTTCACCAAGTCTTTCCATAAGGATCGTACAAAATTCTGAAACTAATTCTCAATCTGTGGACCTTAATTTACCCGCTGCAAATTATTATGTTTCTATTGAAGGGCTTGAGGACCCCTATATATGGGTTAATACCAAAGAGAGAAACAGTTCCCTTATTTACGCGTACCCTTATACTTCCAGTGATTACCACTTCGATGATAATGTAACTGGTAATGTAGTGGTAAATACTGCAACTGGTGGTAAGTTAGATAATTTATGGGGAGAAATTATGGGAGCGCCTAATGCAACTGTTATGCACCCTTATTACTTCCAGGATCCCCGTGGATTAACTTTCTTTGATAGGTTAGAAAATAGGAACACTGGTAACTCTTATGGTCCAGATAATGCCAAAATGAGCACATTTATTCTTTGGGATCCTCTCGAAGAAGATCATGGTCAAAAAGCATCTATGCTTGATCGTGACTACTTTGCAAATGTTAAAGGTTTTCCTATAACAGTACAAAAGGGTAAAAATGGCGCTTTGCAAAGTGTTATATGTCCTAACGGTGATATTTTCCTTGCTTCTAACAATTCTATTGGACAGCTTGGTCTTCAGTGGAACTATATATATTAGGTGAAAAAAAATGCTTGACGAAAAGGGAATTGCCAGTGCTGAATTGTTACTCATTACAGTAGTATTTTTAATCATTGCCGGAAGTTTGATTAACTTAGCAAGCTCAGAAATGGATAAATCAGATACTGGAAACCTTGGACAGGCTAGAATTACTGGTGAAACAATAGCTGAAACTATAAACACCGTTTATATAAAGGGGAATGGTTATTCTGCTAATTTAACCCTTCCAAATTTAAAATCTAGTTACACAGTAGACGTGTACAGTAATGGACGTATAAGTGTTTTTTACAACACAAAGAATATATCTATTAAACTGATACCACAAAACAACATTCAATCTTTCACTATGAATAATGGCACATCATATCAAGTAACAAACAACAATGGTGCTATAACATTTACATAAAAAAATGACAACGTAGTTCAATTTGGTGATTTCTATGGATCTAGGACCTGGCTGGGAAAAAAAGGCTTTAATAATAATTGGTGTAATTTTTTTAGGCATTGTAATTTATGCATATAATCCATTTACAGGTACTTCAAATGCGGATGTTCAAAATCAATCTATAACAGATACTCCAGTTGAAACACCTGCACCTCCTGTAACTTCCAATAATTCTACAGATAATTCAACAAATATGACTGGTAATATAACCTTTCAGATATCTGCAGATGTAGCAAAAAATATAGCTTTAGGTGCTAATCCGGGATTTACAGCAGGAACTCCTAACCCTGGAAATGTTACTATAAATAATACCGTTGTTCATGTGTGGATCGTTCCTCTAAAGCAGGGATCCATATCTAAGATGGTATATGTAAATTTATTTAACGGAATAATAGTTGGAAATGCATAAGGTTCCAACTATTTTAATTTTAAATTAAATCAGAAGATCATTGATTCAAAGCAGATGCCGTGCTGTTCATAATATATTGCATGATCATCAATGAATTAAGGTTTTACTATTAATCATACGAATTAGTTTACTCTTAATAACAATTTTAATGTACATTTATTATAAACAAAACCTTTATAGTTAGTATATACTAATAAAATATGATAAATTATTATTCAATGATTTTTCACAGGAATAAAATTCTTTCATGAGTTATTTCAATAAGCAGTACCTGTATCAAAAAAGATATATGTAGATTAATCAAAGGAATAACAACAGAGGGTAAAACTTAGTGTAATACAAAGATCAAATAGCCGTAGGACGTGGATCATGGAAACTATCGCAGTTATATTAATGGTAATATTGTTTTTAGTATTAATGGTATTTGTATTTTCAACCGCGCTTTTAACGCCGATTATTGGTAAAAAAAACCTCATATTTGTAATATTAATGGGTTTTATAGTCGGTGTCATTGGAGGGGCATTTTTCATATCTCCAATAATGGATGATATTCCAGGTATTGCTACATCTTTTTATCAGAGTACTTCCAGCGACCTGGAAACTTTAAATTTAAATGTATCAACAAATATTGACATCAATCAGTTTATAAATGATGCAAAGAAGGTTGATGGAGTTAAAAGTGTTGAAGTATCTGGAATAACGGTAAAAACAGATCAATTTTCAGATAGGTGGAAAAATTCACTTCCAAATCGTATACCCAGTTCAAATGAAAACATCTTATCGGCACAAATTCCTACAAATGACACTATAGAAATTCAAATTCAAAATGGAACCAATCCACAGGATGAAATTGATAAATTAAAGGATTGGCTGATGCTAATTGCAGCCATAAATGTGAAATACAGTACTGTACATATATCTATCCAGGCTGAGGCAGCAAAAACAACTCAGATTTCACAACAATTATCGCAGAATGCTGTAATTACTGAAGTTAAAGGACCGACACAGGATAAAATTAACTCATTAAATGCAATAATTCCTGATAAATCTAATATAGTGATTTTATGTGGATTTATTGGAGTGCTTGTTGGTTTGGCAGGTGTGTTTATAGATACTCTCCTTAGCATGTTTGGAAATATTAAGGGAAGAATAATCAAAAAGAATGAGGAATAAATATGAAAGTAGCAGTTCTCTTTTCAGGAGGTAAAGACAGTACAATGGCAGTATATAATGCCTTAAAAGAAGGACATGAAGTGAAATATCTTATTTCTGTATTTTCTGATAATCCTGCCTCTTATATGTTCCATGTTGCAAATATACATATTACAGAGCTTTCAGCCGAAGCAATGGGAATACCACTAATAAAAAAAGTTACAAAAGGCATAAAAGAAGAAGAATTAGAGGATCTAACTCATATTTTATGTGAATTAAAGGATAAAGGTATTGAAGCTATCTATTCAGGTGCGCTATTTTCTGTTTATCAGAAATCAAGGATAGATGCAATCTGTGAAAAACTGGGGCTTAAATCATGTGCACCTCTCTGGCACAGAGATCCTGAAGAATATATGGAAGAAATTATTGAACTTGGATTTGATGTTATAATAACGAGTGTAGCTGCGGAAGGACTTGATGAGTCATGGCTTGGTAAAAAGATCGATAGAACTTCTCTTGATGAAATTATTGAACTAAATAAAAAATACCACATACATATTGGCTTTGAAGGTGGCGAAGCTGAAACTCTCGTTTTAGATGGACCAATATTTAATAAGAGGATTAAAGTTATTGATTCAGAAAAAATATGGGAAAGAGATAGTGGTTATTTTTTAATTAAAGATGCTGAATTAGAAGATAAAATGAATTAATAGTTTTATACTTTTTAAATTATATTGATTTTAAATTTAAAATAGCTGTTCTAAACTTATTTTCATTTTCCGCAGCGAAAAAACAAGTTTTTTCGCGAGGCAGTCGAAAATCTATGATTTTAGTACCCCAAAAAATCTTCGATTTTTTTGAGGGATTTTTTGATCAATCCTTTTTTTGAAAAAAGGTTGAAGTGATTGAATCAGAAAAAATTTGGGAAAAAGACAGTGGTTATTTTTTAATTAAAGATGCTGAATTAGGGGATTAAAGCTAATTTTGATAGGTTTATTTTTATTATTTTAAAAACTAAATTATTTAATTTCAGGTGCTATCCAGTCTATAAATTTGTGAGTATCATCTGTTTCAATTTCAACTTCAATTTCTCCAAGTGAAGATAGATCATCCTCTACAAAATTTGGTACTCCAGTAAGTGCTGCCTGTTTACTTAATTTGAAGCAAATTTTATTCATACCAATTCCTTTTAGCATCATTTTCCTTGCAGCACCACGGATTTTCCTTTCCCTTAGATCTTTTCGCAGATCTGCAATTGATTCCTTTTCGCCAGAAACAAGAATGTAATCTTCCCCTATCTCAATGTCATCATAATCAAACAGGTTTTTAAGGGCTTTTACAACTTTATCAATATCTTCTGTAGGATTTAATTTTGTTTTAGCATACAATTTACAGTTCATCCTTATATCCCCACTAAATCATTTTTTAGGGTCTTTTAACTCATTTTTTAATATATGTCTTATGGAATTTTTAAACTTCCAGATGGGCCCTTCGTTTATAATCATGTAATCTGAGGTAGCTATAACGTTGCCTATTCCAAATTTAAGTTCTCTGTCATCTCGATTTCTAAACTCAGGTACTTTACTCGAATCATCTGACCTTTGCCGTCTTTTTAACCTCATAAAACGTGTTTTAGGGCTTGAGTGAATTGCAATAACTTTGAAGTTTTTAAAATTTTTTTTAAATATTTTTACTTCTGCTGGACTTCTTATGCCTTCAATTATAAATTTTGAGCTCTTATTTTCCTTATTTTCATCTAAATATTCCTTAATTAGTTCTACGCATCTGTCTGCAATCACATATTTTCCATATTCTTCCCTTAATTTAACTGCAGTTTCTCCAATGTCAGCGTCTCTTTTTTCTGCTTCATCCCTTATAACGTCACCCATTCTTACTATGTTAATTCCTAGATTCTTTGCAACTCTTGCTACAACGCTTTTACCTGATCCAGGTAACCCTGTTACTCCAATTACTTGCATGATTTCATCTTCCATGTTTCAGTGATATTCTTTATTGTTCAAACTCCTCAATAGAATTTAGCATAATTTTTAGTGATTCTTTGAGGTTACTGAAGTTGTTAAAATTATCAATTAGTTCCTTTAGCTCTTCGGGATCCTTGTTTTTAAGTTTATTTACTTTATCAATAAGACAGGGTATGGCTCTTGTAATATTATCAACCACAGTTAATGATGCAGTCTTAGAAGTCCGTGATAATGGGTTCAGATCTATAGCTATTACGAATTTCCCTATTTTAACCAGTGCCTCTGTTCTATCTCCATCTTCAAGTGGAACTAAGATTACATCAGCGTTATACATTCCTTTAGGGCTTACATTCCCTCTTGGACTATCCAGGCCGTTTATATGTTTAAACTCTTCATTTTCCGTGCCTAGAATTTCTTGTGCGCCATGATCTTTTAAAACTTTCCAGATGGCTTTAACTCGTTCAGGTGTCCTGTAAAAAAGATTTATCTCTATTTTTGCATTTAAAATATCTGCTAAATTCACAACATGTTCTGGAACAAGGGCTGCAGTATTGCCATTTACAGATATAACAGGATCTTTTGCAAGAATTAAAGCCGCAGCAGCAGCTTCTATTGAGTTTTCTGCAACTTTTGTCGTTTTTTCCCCAATTAAATAATCAAATGCCTCTCCTCTTCCATGGGCTATCATTCCTGCATCCGCTAGAATCCCAGATTTATATGCATTTACAATTTTGTCTCTTGAAAGTAATGATTGGTATCTTGGATGGTTCTTTGGTATCATATTTTTCACTTCGATCATAAAATTACAAGTCGATAACAATTAATATCTTGACTATCTCTTCCATACATGATTATAATTAGTTATTTATAATATATGGCATATATAAACATCAACAGTTAATTTAAACCCAGAAATATAATATTACAAATTAAATGGTCAAAATATATTAATCCTGTTATTATTTTCTACATTAATTAATTTATAAACATTTTATTTATAGCCTCTGTGGTTTTAACAGTTAAATTTAAAATACAATTCATATCTAAAGATCACAAAGAATAAGTTTTAAAGAAATTTATTCCTATAATGAACACGTTTAAATGAACAGAAATGAACGAATAAATTACTTTTATGGGAATATATTTTTAACAATAGAAATATAAATAGTAGGGGGATAACAATGAAGGAAAGGATAGAAATAAACAGGCCAGAAGATATTAATGAACCAATTGGAAGAACTGAAAGAAGAGAAACAAAGAAACGAAGCATTAATAAATGGGGCATATATATAAGCGTCGTTTTCATTGTAGCTGGTTTACTCTGGTATGCTATAAATATGGGATATATACCTATGGACTTTATAAGACAGCAAGCTGGACCAATTATAATTGTACTGCTTGGATTGTTGATTCTAATAAAATCAATGATGAAATAGTTGAAGAAAATCTATTGATTTTCCAAATCTTTGGAAATCTATGATTTCCAATGTTTGCGGAACTGTCAAAAATCGCAGATTTTTGACGCGTAGAAAAATATTACGCATTTTTCTACAGCTCCGTTCCGCAACCGGAAAAATTCGTAGAATTTTTCCATGCCCCAAAATTTTGAAAATATTTTGGGGGTTTTGGAGGTTGAAGGAAACCGTAGGTTTCCTGAACCCAAAAAATAAGTTTTTTGAGGTTATTATATGAAAGATTTATTGAAGGAACTATCAAATGCATCTGGAGTATCAGGTTTTGAAGATAACATCCGAGAAATCATGGAAAGAGAGTTGAAAGACCATGCAGATGAAATCGACGTTGATGGTCTTGGCAATTTAATTGCAGTTAAAAAAGGGAAAGACGATGGAAAAAAGATAATGCTGGCGGCCCATATGGATGAAATTGGGCTAATGGTAAAATATATAGACAAAGAAGGATTCGTTAAATTTACAAAAATTGGCGGAATAAATGACCAGATGCTTTTAAATCAGGAAGTTTACATCAACACTGATAATGGTAAAGTACTAGGTGTAATCGGCGCAAAACCACCTCACAGAATGAAACCAGCAGAGAGAAAGAAAGTACTTGAATATGAAAATATGTTCATAGATATAGGTGCTTCAAGCAAGGAAGAGGCAGAAAAAATTGTCAATATAGGAGATTCTATAACTATTAAACATGAATTTTCGCAGCTTAGAGGCAACATTGTCACTGGAAAAGCGTTTGATAATAGAGTAGGTTGCTACGTTCTTATTGAAACCATGAAAAGAGTCAAAAGTGATGCAACTATCTATGGAGTAGGAACAGTTCAAGAGGAAGTTGGGCTTAAAGGAGCAAGGACTTCCGCATTTCGAATAAATCCTGATTTAGCAATAGCACTTGACGTTACAATAGCAGGAGACCATCCTGGAATTAAAGAAGAAGATGCACCCGCAAAAATTAATAAAGGACCAGCAATAATTTTGACTGATGCAAGTGGAAGGGGGTTAATAACTCATCCAACAGTTAAAAAACTTCTAATTGAAACAGCTGAAGAAGAAGGAATACCATATCAGTCTGAAGTGAGTGAAGGTGGTACAACTGATGCTACTGCAATTCACCTTACACGTGAAGGAATCCCTACTGGTGTTTTATCGGTTCCAACAAGATATATCCACACACCAGTTGAAGTTGTAAGCCTGGATGATATTGAAAATACCATAAAACTACTTGTAGCTGCAATTGAAAGGGTGTAATTAAAAATTTAATAAAGAAATAAAATTATTTTTTTTATTTTTACTACTAATCCATTAAAATCTATTTAGCTAATTCTGAACTGGATAGTATCTCAATTCCACCTGAATTTATTTCATAGGTCATAAATTGGGTGGGTGTTTTGGTGCTTCTCATTTTTACAATATCCATAACTCGTTCTCTACGGCCGGTATATGGATTTTCACGTTTCATAAGCTTGATAGCACCATAAACTGAAAACAAAGCCAGTTCATTGAATTCATGAGAAGTTGCACTGTCAAGTATTACAAGTGCAGTGATATTTTTCTTTTTTAGTTCATATACAAGGAGATCAAAACGATCTCTAAACTCATACGGTGTTAATTTGGCAGTATAGCTGCCTAGACTGTCTATAATAACGACATCAGTATCTTCAGGAATATTTTGCAGGATCTTTGCAAAGTTACCCTTCATTGTACCAATATCTATACTCATTTCAGCTTCTGTTACCCTGGCCCTGACTCCTGCCAGTTCAATGAAACTTAAAAGACCATTTTCCCGGAATTTTTCTAAATTCCATCCGAAAGAGTTACCTTGAGTATTAAGATCATTAGCATCTTCCTCTGTGGTTATATACGCTGTTTTAAGCCCCTGATCGCAACTATTTTTTGCAAAATGAAGTCCGAATATAGTTTTACCTGAACCTGCATCTCCTGTAACAAGCATTGTTCTACTTGCTGGGAATCCACCTGTGATATGATCTAATACTGATATACCTGTTTTTACTCTTTCCAATGTCATATCTCCTTTAAATTTATATATAAATTAGGTTGATTTACATTTAAGATTGCCGTTAATATTAACACAATCTTTTGATAGTATAAATTCAAATGTACAATCATTTGAACCTTCTGCCATACATGATATTTGCTCAACATTACCTTTTATAGATGTCCATGTAAAGCTACGCAGGACGATTACTCTGCATATAAGACAAAACATGGGACTGTATTCTGCTTCTTTTTCCCAGGGGCAATTTGTGAACTTAAGGCAATTCTTATACTCACCTGGTAAATTTTCTGCCTCAATACCTAAATTAGAGAGAAATCCTTCTATCCATTTAATATAGTTATTAAAGATATCTAACTGACTCATATTTTTTTCATCTAAACCCAGTGCACCATCTTTGAATCTGGGCTTCATGTTTATTTCGAAACGGTCTGCAAAACTTTTTGCAATGTTATTTCTTATTTGTGGAGGTATATTTGAAGCAAATACTGGCATAGCACTTAAAAGAAAACTAAAAAGTTCCCCTCTAGCTTTTTCTTTTAAAAGTTGCTCTTTCTCTTTTTCAGCATTTTTACGTGAAGTTACATCCTGAAAAACAAGTACAATACCATTTGCATTGTTTTTATCATCTTTAATTGGGGCGCTGGTATCATCGATTGGTATTTTAGCCCCATTTTTGGTTACTAGGAGAGTATGATCGTTCATATAAGTTATAGAACCTTTTTGAAGCACTTCAGTCACAGGGCTTTCAATTGGATTACCCGTCTCCTCATCAATAGTTTTAAAAACACTTTCCAATGGTTTTCCCAAAGCTTCGTCCTGATCCCACTCTGTAAGCTTTTGAGCAATAGGGTTCATGAAAGTTATGCATCCGTCTTTATCCGTGGTAATTACGGCATCGCCTATACTTTCAAGAGTTGTAGAAAGCCATTTTTCATTTTCTTTTAATTTACTTTCCATTTCATGCTTGTAGAGTGCAACTTCAATTGCACTGTGTAATTCCCTGTCTTCAAATGGTTTAATAATATAACCAAAAGGACCTGTTATTTTAGCCCTTTTAAGGGTTCTTTCGTCAGAATAAGCTGTTAAATATACAACTGGGATATCGAGAGTATCTTTTATTTGCTGGGCAGCATCAATACCATCCATTTCTCCCTTTAAAACTATATCCATAAGTACTAAATCTGGATTAGTTTCTGCAGCTTTCTTAACTGCTTCTTCCCCAGAAGATGTAATTGCAGGCACGATGTAACCCATACTTTCTAGTCTGTGTTTAATATCCATGGCTACAATACTTTCATCTTCAACAACAAGTATTCTAAAAGACGGCATACTACATACTACTTTACTGCTTTAAATATATTAATATTACCTTTCACTTACTAATCTCAATCAATTTTTACCAGACTCATTAATAATTTAAATTTATGCAGTACTACTTTTTTTATGGAGATGTTTGTAAATGGTGGATGCTAAACTCCTATTTATGCTGTCAACATTTGCTAATTCGTCAATACTGGCTTTTTTTATACTATTTACATCACCAAAATGTTTGAGTAGCTTTATTTTCCGCTTTTCTCCCACTCCTTTTATTCCATCAAGGACAGAATACTTCAGTTCGCGGGATCTGAGTTTTTTATGATAGGTAACTGCAAATCTATGGGCCTCGTCCCTTATCCTCTGCAAGAGATGCAGTGCTTCAGAATTTCTTGGTAAAATAAGGGGATTGGAAACACCGGGGACGAAAACATGTTCAAATTCTTTAGCAAGTCCAATAACAGGTATATCTTCAATACCAATTGAGTTTAAGACATCTACTGCTACGTTGAGTTGCCCTTTCCCTCCATCTACGATTATGAGATCCGGTTTTTTATTTTTGTCTTCTGCGGCAATTTTGCTGTACCTTCTGTTTAAAACATTCCTCATCATGGCATAATCATCAGGACCAGGAATATCTATTTTATATTTTCTGTATTTACTTTTTTTAGGCATACCGTCATCAAAAACCACCATTGATCCGACTGCAAATTTACCGCTGATATTTGAAATATCGAAGCATTCTATATGTCTTGGTATTCGTGGAAGTTTAAGATATTTTTTAAGGTTCAGCAATGTATTTCTAACTTCTTTTTCCTGATTTTTAATAATTTCAGCATTTTTAGCTACCATTTGAACTAAACGAGTTTCAGTACCATTTTTTGGAGTTCTAAGAATTACTTCATGTCCTTGATTGGAAGAAAGCCATTCTTCAATTAAATCTCTTTCATCAGGTTTATACTGTATAATAATTTCAGAGGGTATACTTCTTGGACTCATGTAATACTGTTTTAAGAATGCTGCAAGGATTTTATCAGGTAGCGTACCTTCGGTTCCACTCATGAGGAAGTCGTCTTTTCCAATTATTTTACCATCTCTTATTGAAAATACAACCACACATGCTATTTTTTCATCGTAGGAACAGGCAATTACATCCTGTTCTAGGCCCCTATCAAATTCTATTTTCTGTTTTTCAAGAATACTATCTACAGATTGAATCTGATCCCGCAGTACAGCAGCTTTTTCAAATTCCTGATTTTGTGCAGCTTCAATCATCATTTCATTCAACATATCGATTATTTTATTATATTTACCCTCAAAAAACAGGTTAATTTTTTCTACTATTTCAATGTAAGATTCTTTGGTTATTTTACCACTGCATGGAGCACTGCAAAGATGAATCTGGTAATTAAGACATGGGCCATCCATTTTTCTGCAGGCCCTTATTTTAAAGAGAGCTTTTAAAGATTTAACCATTCTTCTAACGGATCCAGTATCTGTAAAGGGGCCGTAGTAATAGGCACCGTCATCCCTCACATTTCTTGTAATCAAGATCCTTGGATAATTTTCATTGGTTATTTTAATATAAGGATACCTTTTATCATCCTTCAATCTTATGTTATATTTTGGTTTGTATTTTTTTATAAGATTAGATTCTAAAATAAGAGCTTCTTTTTCTGTATCGGTTATAATATATTCTAAACTATGAAAATGACTCATCAATAACTTCGTTTTTAATGGCTGTTCTGATCTGCTGAAATAAGACTTAACTCTTTTAATTAAAGATTTAGCTTTTCCAACATACAGTACATCATCTTCAATATTCCTCATTATGTATACTCCAGGTTTACTGGGCAAATTGTCTGGATTACTGCAACGATTTGGCATTTAATCGCCTCTCTGATTTGTTTGTAGTCTTTGAATTATCATAAAATAATAGAAAAATATTGAAATTAATATTAAAAATGATATTTGATTAAGAGGTAGTTGTTTCATCCCTTACAGTTGGAGATGCAACTTCAGGTCTTTTTACAGCGAAAGAATTGTTGAGATCTTCATGCATTCCTGTTGCAATTTCTAAAGGTATACCTAGTGACATGTATTCTGGAGGGAACCATACATTTCCAGTTGGGTCAACAGGACCAACAAATGCAGTCCCCGGAGGAGTGTTTTCAGCCATTCCTGCAGGGTATGTAATAAAAGATGCACATGAAGGACCAAATGCCATACTAATAGCATTGAATGGATTTTCGGTTCTAAAGTGAATAAGGCTGCTTAAATTACGTATCTGTTCTCCATTACCGAAACATAATATCGATTTAACTTCTACATCATTTTCTATATCTTCACATCTTTGAATTACAAGATATTTTCCAAGTTGCTTTATTTTGCCAATAGCTTCTAAAAATCCCTCAACAGTTTCAGGGTTTGCCTTTAGGTATTCTGCTTCACCTCCTCTAAATTTTTCGCTTCCAGTAGAAACGAAATATTTTATAAATTTAAGAGGTTCTGTAAATCCTAAGTATGTCATTGCTCCAGGACAACATCCTTTAAGCGTATCTTTGCCAATATATAATGCAGGTTCTTTATCATTAACAGATACTAACATTATTGCTTTAGCAACGCAGCGATCAAGAGAACACATAGGTACTGCTCCATCAGGTATGGTATCGGAACCATACACAGCTAATGGATGTGTATCCAAATTTCCACCTGTTTTAAGGCTTTTTCCAATTTCTTTTATGGATGAATGGCTTGTATTTAACCTTCCATCAGTTTTTAAACTTTCCTCAACTTCTTCTATAGAATCATCTGAGATTTTAACCACCTTCAAATCTTTGATTTGTGGCCCTCGAAATTCATAAGAATTTCGGGGCATCGAAATTAAAAATTTCGAATGTTCAGGAAAAACTGTCAAAATCTCCGATTTTGACGCATGTAAAATTCTATGAATTTTGCTGTTCAGGAAATTACATTTTCTTCAACATGCAAAAAACAAAGTTTTTTGCGGTTGCGGAACTTTGTTTCGCAAACATCGAAAATTGAAAATTTTCGAATGCTTCGTTTTTCCTTCAACCTTCTTCGTCATACCATCATTTATTTATAAGATATGCTCCAATATTAATAAAGTTATTTTCTTATAAGTTATAATAATATATATAAAAGTTATCTTTTTTTCAAAAAAGAGGATAAAGAAATGACAGAATTTAAACAGATATCTAAGAATAAAACGTTAACAAATAAATCAAAAACAATAAATCATAAATAAAAATTGTTATAAGGTGATTTTAGCAACTAAAATAGCTTTGTGTTTAGCTTCAAAAATACATACAGGCACCGTCAACATAGATTACTTTTCAAATGCTCTTACTCAAAACCTATTATTAATTAAAATAATTTAAAAATATCTAAGAATTTGAAAAGTAAAGTTGAATATGCCTTCTTAAAATGAGGATAGAGAAATGTCAGGATTTAAGCTTATATCAAATTATAAACCGTTGGGAGATCAACCAAAAGCCATAAATTCACTTGTAAACGGTATAAATAATGGATTAAAGCATCAAACACTGCTTGGAGTTACTGGATCAGGAAAGACATTTACCATGGCAAACGTGATTAAAGAGATAAATAAACCAACGTTAATCATGTCCCATAATAAAACTCTGGCAGCACAGCTTTATGAGGAATTTAAAGAATTTTTCCCTGAAAACGCTGTGGAGTACTTTGTAAGTTATTACGACTATTATCAGCCGGAAGCATATATTCCCCATACTGATACATTTATAGACAAGGAAGCCAGCATAAATGATGAAATAGACCAGATGAGACACTCAGCAACTCAATCATTGCTTTCAAGGGACGATGTAATAGTAGTTTCAAGTGTTTCCTGTATATATGGTATCGGATCTCCTGAAGATTATGGAGATCATCTACTGTACATGGGAGTTGGAGAAATAAAGGAAAGAGAAGAAATATTGTCAAAATTAGTCCATATACAGTATGAAAGGAATGATATAGATTTTACAAGGGGAAAATTCAGAGCAAGGGGAGATGTCATAGAGATATTTCCAGTACATGGATCGTTACCTGTGAGGGTGGAACTTTTTGGTGACGAAATAGACGCAATATCATATATAGACCCCTTGAAAGGAAATGTAGTCAAAAAGATCGATCGTATAACCATATTTCCAGCAAAGCACTTTGTTATTTCAGAAAGTAAAATGCAGAGAGCATTAAATGCAATTGAAGCAGAACTGGAAGATCGACTCATTATTTTAAAATCACAAAATAAATTACTTGAAGCACAACGCCTTGAACAAAGAACAAGGTTTGATATGGAAATGCTTGAAGAAATGGGTTACTGTCCTGGAGTTGAAAACTATTCACTCCATTTAAGTGGTAGAAAATGGGGCAGTATGCCGCATACACTTATAAAATATTTCCCTGAAGATTTTTTGACCATTATCGATGAATCTCACGTTACAGTACCTCAAATTGGAGGAATGTATGCTGGAGATCGTGCACGTAAAGATTCCCTTGTAGATTATGGGTTTAGGCTTCCATCAGCCCGTGAAAACCGACCTCTTAACTTTGAGGAATTTGAAAGCCTCATAAATAAGGTGATTTATGTTTCGGCAACTCCAGCAAAATACGAGCTTGGAAAAAGCCAAAATACCGTAGAACAGATTATAAGGCCTACTGGACTTATTGATCCTGAAGTGATTATCAAACCGGTTAAAGGGCAGGTAGACCATCTTTTGGGAGAAGTTCAAAAACGAATTAAGAAGAATCAAAGAATTCTTGTAACTACATTAACCAAGAAGATGGCTGAAGACCTTACAGATTATTATGCCAAAATTGGAATCAAGGTAAGGTATCTTCACTCTGAAATAAGTACTCTGGATCGTATCGAAATAATTGACGACCTCCGACGCGGTGAATTTGATTGTCTTGTTGGGGTGAACTTACTTAGAGAAGGGCTTGACCTTCCTGAGGTATCATTAATTGGAATTCTTGATGCAGATAAGGAAGGATTTTTACGCTCTGAAACATCCCTTATCCAGACAATAGGACGAGCAGCGAGGAATGTGGAAGGACAGGTTGTTGTATATGCTGATGAAATTACAAAATCTGTGGAATCTGCAGTTAACATTACAAACAACAGAAGAAAAATGCAGATGGAATACAACAAAAAACATAATATTATACCCAAAACTGTGGTAAGATCCATCAAGGAAAAAGAGAAAAAAAATAAAGTTGAATTAATAGATGATATAGAAAATATACCAAGGGACGAAGTTCGACTGCTTATAAAGGATTTAGAGCATGAAATGAAACTAGCAGCTCAAAAACTTGATTTTGAAACGGCTGCCAAAATTAGAGATAAAATTAGCATCTTAGAAGGGGTTTCAAAGTAATGAATACAAAGAAAGATAGTATAACCATAAAGGGTGCAAGAGAGCATAACCTTAAAAATATAGATGTCACGATACCAAGGGATAAGTTCGTTGTTATTACAGGACTGAGTGGTTCTGGAAAATCATCCCTAGCCTTTGATACAATATATGCTGAAGGACAGAGAAGATATGTTGAATCTCTTTCAGCTTATGCAAGGCAATTTTTGGGACAGATGAAAAAGCCAGAAGTTGATTATATAGAAGGGCTTTCACCTGCCATATCCATTGACCAGAAAACCACTAAAATGAATCCAAGATCTACTGTAGGTACAGTAACAGAGATATATGATTATTTAAGACTTTTATATGCAAGGATAGGTATTCCGCATTGTTATAATTGTGGAAAACCTATATCACAACAAACATCAGGTCAGATTGTTGACAATATTTACAAAGAGGAAGAAGGAACTAAAGTACAGATACTGGCTCCTGTAGTTAAGGATAGGAAAGGAGAACACCATAAGATATTTGACGATCTCCATAAGAAAGGATTCGTCAGGGTAAGGGTTGATGGTGAAGTATTAAGCTTGGATGAGGACATCACTCTTGATAAGAACAAAAAGCATACAGTTGAAGTTGTTGTAGATAGACTTGTTATACGATACGATGTTGATTTTAAAAGAAGACTTGCTGACTCTGTTGAAACTGCCCTTGAACTTGGAGAAGGACTTATAGTAGCACTATATGAAATGAATAATGAAAAAGAAGAAAGGGTATTCAGCGAACACTTTGCATGTACTGACTGTGATATAAACTTCGAAGAGATAAGTCCAAGGACATTTTCATTTAACAGCCCCCACGGGGCGTGTCCTGAGTGTAATGGTCTTGGAAGCAAGATGGAAATAGATACGGATTTAGTTGTGCCTGATAAGACTTTATCTCTTAATGATGGTGCCATTCTACCGTGGAGTAAGTCCAAAAACAAGGATAACTATTACCATCAAATGCTTAAGGCAGTTGCAGACCATTATGGATTCAACATGGAAACCCCATTTGAAGATCTTCCTAAAAAGTATCAGAATATAATTTTATACGGGTCTTCTGAAAGAATCGATTTCACGTTCCGTCGAAGAGGCAGAATGCACCATGTAACGAGGAAATTTGAAGGCGTCGTAAAGAGAATGGAACGTTTATTCATGGATACCAAATCAAACTACATGAGAAGTTATATAGGTCAATTCATGAGCGACAGAAAGTGTCCTGCTTGTAATGGAACCAGATTACGCCCTGAAAGCAGATCAGTCACTGTAGGTGATAGGGCCATCACTGCAGTTGTAGCAATGCCTATAAAAGAGTCTAAAAAGTTCTTTGACGAGCTTGAACTTACTGAAATCCAGCAGTTCATTGCAAAAGAAATATTAAAAGAGATAAAAGAACGTTTAAGATTTTTATCAGATGTCGGATTAAATTATATTACACTTGACAGATCTTCTGGAACGCTTTCTGGAGGAGAAGCTCAGAGAATCCGCCTTGCTACTCAAATAGGGTCAGGTCTGGTTGGAGTTCTTTACATACTTGATGAACCAAGTATTGGATTACACCAGAGGGATAATGCAAGACTTATTGAAACCTTAAAAAAGTTGAGGGATATTGGAAACACATTGGTTGTTGTAGAACACGATGAAGAAACCATATTATCTGCTGATCATGTGGTAGATATAGGTCCAGGTGCAGGTGAACATGGAGGAAGAGTAATTGCAACAGGAACACCTCTTGAGATAATGGATAATCAGGATTCTATAACAGGAAGATATTTATCCCGAAGTGAAACCATAGAAATCCCAAAAGAACGTATAAGTCCTAATGGGAAATTCATAACAGTAAAGGGAGCAAGACAGAACAACCTTAAAAATATAGATGTAAAGATACCTCTTGGAGTATTTACATGTGTTACAGGAGTTTCTGGATCTGGAAAAAGTACCCTTGTAAACGACGTACTTTATAAAGGTCTTTACGGAGAATTTAACAGAAAACCCATAAATACTGGAAAACACGATAAAATTGAGGGAATTTCTAACATCGATAAGGTAATTATAATCGATCAATCGCCAATAGGAAGGACTCCCCGGTCAAACCCTGCTACTTACACTGGTGTGTTTACCTACATTCGGGAAATATTCTCAGAAACACTTGCATCTAAAAAACGAGGTTACAAACCGGGTAGATTCAGTTTCAATGTGAAGGGCGGACGATGTGAAGCCTGCAGTGGTGATGGAATAATAAAAATTGAAATGCACTTTTTAGCAGATGTTTATGTACCCTGCGAAGTGTGTAAAGGAAAGCGCTACAACAGAGAGACTCTGGATGTGAGGTACAAAGGTAAAAATATCGCAGATGTACTTGATATGACAGTTGAAGAAGCACTTTACTTCTTTAGAAATGTTCCACGAATACATAAAAAACTTAAAACTCTTGATGATGTTGGACTTGGCTATATCAAACTTGGACAGCCTGCAACAACACTTTCAGGAGGAGAAGCTCAGCGTGTAAAACTTTCAAAAGAACTAAGCCGTCAAAGTACCGGTAAAACCCTTTACATACTTGACGAGCCAACAACTGGACTTCACTTTGCAGACATTAAAAAACTTCTCCACGTTCTTGGTAGATTAAGGGACTCTGGAAATACAGTTCTGGTTATAGAACATAATCTGGATGTCATTAAGACAGCAGATTATATCTTAGATCTTGGTCCAGAAGGAGGAGATGAAGGAGGACTCATTGTTGCAGAAGGTACACCTGAAGAAGTTGCACTGAGTGGTACTTATACCGGTGAATTCCTGAAAGGAATTTTAAATGAAAAATCAGCAATTTCTTCCATTGAAATAGATCAGGATGTAATTTCTGAAGGGTCTTCAAACAACAAATAATCTCCTTATTTTTTCTATTTATTTTAATTGTTAAATTGAGTCAATTTTAATTGATAATAAATATTTTTTAACTAAATAGCTTAATTCATTTTAAAATTCCTTTAATTTTAATTTAATTATTTTAACCCTTATTTTGATTTTAAAATTGACCAAAAATAAAATATGTCGTTAGATACATAATATAAGTGTCTTATTTAAATTGGGTATCATACCTGAGGGGGTACGTATATAACTCAAAATAAGAATAGTAAAGTTTTTTTAGTTAAAACTGAAGATAGAAAATCCGGAATAAATGATTTAATGGAGAATTTTAAACTGGATGAGTTTTCAGGAGATAAAGTAGCATTAAAAGCTAATTTTAACAGTGCAGATCCTTTTCCAGCTTCAACTCACGTAGATACACTTCACGCCATAATATCTAAACTAAATGAAGCTAACATTTCTGGTTTAACTTTAGGTGAGCGTAGCGGAATGGGCGATACACGCCGTGTACTTGAAAAAATGGGTGTCTTTGATTTATCAGATGAATTAGGTTTTGAAGTCACTGTACTTGATGAACAAGATAAAAATGAATGGGTAAAGATTGAAAAAGACGGAACTCACTGGATTAAAGGATTTTATCTACCAAAACTCTTTCTTGAGTCGGATAGGGTTATTCAAACATGCTGTCTTAAAACACATAGATTTGGAGGGCATTTTACTTTATCCCTTAAAAATTCAGTGGGAATAGTCGCAAAAAGGATCCCTAGGGGTGTATATAATTATATGGCAGAATTACACGTATCACCCTACCAGAGACTTATGATAGCTGAAATTAACAAACACTACAATGTTGATTTGGTAGTTATGGATGCTATTAAAGCTTTTATAACCCAGGGACCTGAACAGGGAGAAGTTGTGGAGCCCCGGCTCATTCTTGCTTCTGCAGATCGAGTTGCATTAGATGCGGTAGGGGTTGCAATTCTTAGAAATTATGGTGTAAAGACCAGCATCAGTAAAGGACGAATTTTTGAGCTGGATCAGATCCGAAGAGCAACAGAACTAGATATTGGAGTTAAATCAGCCCGTGAAATTGAAGTAGTTCCTATTAACGATGAAGCTCATGGAGATGCAGAGAATATAATAAATGTCCTTGAGAATCAAGGATAGTATGGAACTCTGACTTTCTATTTTAAAAATTAATTGATTAATTTATGTTAAGGAGTATTTATCATATGTCTGATGCTCGAGATGATGAAATAGATGTTCACCCTGATAAATTACTTATTAAACCCCATAGGCCTGATTTGGAAGAGAAACTTTTCTTTCTGCTTTCTGGAATAGTAGTAAGTATTCCTATAACACTACTTTATGGGTCATTTGCAAATAATTTTTTAGGTGCTTTGCATCTTACTTTTGCTACTATACTTTCAATAGTTATTTTTACTCCATTTATTGAAGAATTTGCCAAAGCTTATCCATTATTTTATAGACATGGAGAAACTGAAAGGTCTATTTTTATTTTGGGATTTTTGGTTGGCCTTGGATTTGGTATAACAGAATTTTTATTGTATGTATTCGTGCTTCATGTGCCTGTATATTTGAGACTTCCTGGAATTTTCTTTCATGCAGCAAGTACATCAATAATTGCATATGGTATTGGAAAACGACAACCTGTAAGGTTTTATTTAATTGCAGTGGGTTTACACTTTTTAAATAATTTTTCCGCACTGTTTGATGCTGGAAATGTCGGTGTTCTTGTAGCAAATATTGGGGCATTTTACCTTTGCTGGAGATTTTACAATAGAACAACTGAGAGGTTTATTGGTGGTAGTTATTTCCGTTAGTTGTTTTTGATCAAACTTTAAAAGGATCTTTAAAATGCTTTTTTAATTTTATTTAAAAATAAAATAATAAGAAACTATACTCTGTTGCACAGCAGTATGTTTCCTACTCCCACGTTTTCTGCTTCAACCTCACGGATTATGGTCACCATTGCTTCTACTGGTAACCCCATTATTTTACTTGCACTTTCTGCAAAGGATTTTACAAGTTCTTCTTTTTGTTCTTTTGTCAATTTTGGTCCATCTACTGTAATTACAGGCATAACATTTCTCCTTTAATAATTTCTGTTACAATATTTGTTTTAAATACTTAATAACTATAATGAATTTATTGCTTCTCTGTATCTTTCAAGTTCCTCTTTTACGTGTTCTTTAGACATCATCGCGGGTCCGTATATGCCTGCAGAAGGGAGCACTTCTAGACCGGTTACTTCAAGAATGTTGTGGGTTATAAATTTAAAAATTTCATTTAAATCACCATGAGGGCCTTCAGAAGAATATAATTCTTTAGGTGCACCAGTTGTAAATGATAACATTGCTTTTTTACCCTTCAATAAGCCAGTATCATATAATTTTCCTTCAGCTATGTTATGAACAACTCCTGGCAGGAATACTCTATCAAACCATCCTTTTAAGATTGCTGGGGGTGATGTCCACCATACAGGAAACTGGAAAATTATCATATCTGCCCATTTTATTTTTTCTACTTCGTCTTTAATGTCCTGAGTTAGTGAACCGGTTCCAACTGCATTCATCTGTTCCATCATGGGATTAAATATTTCACTATTTTGCCTTTGTGAAAAATCATTTTCATCAAGAACTGCTTTAAAACGCATCCCATATAAATCGGATATTTTAACCTCATGCCCGTTATCTCGCAGTGTTTTAGCTGCAATGTCTTTCATAACTCCATTCAATGAATTTGTTTCAGGATGTGCAAAAACAATAAGTACGTTCATATTAAACACCTCAAAATTTTTTTCTAAAAATTTTGTGGTACTCAAACACGAGTGTTTGGTACATGTAAAAAATCTTTGATTTTTTACGGTTGCGAAACAAGTTTCGCAAACATCGAAAATCTTAGATTTTCGAAAGTTCGAAAATATTGCGTATTTTCTCAACCTCTTTTAATATTATACACCTAAAAATTTAAATTTTTTTGGTTACATTATTACTAACTAGCGCTTTTTAAAAATGAAAATATCTAATTAAATTAATTATTTATAGAAATAAAGGGCATATTTAAGTATATAAATCTAGTTAAAAATATTCTAATATTTAATTAACAAATAATTTTTGAGGTATACTAATTGTCTAAACATAATTGTAATAAATTTTTTTCAATGTCACTGGAGGATATATCCTCTAAAATTCCAGATAAGGGTATTAGTTTAAAGGATTTTCTTGATCTGATGGGAAATCGTGGAGGGTTAATAGTATGTATGATACTTGCCACTCCTTTTTTAATTCCAGTATCAATTCCAGGATCAAGCATACCCTTTGGATTAGGGATAATGTTCATTGGTATCAGTAGAATTTTTAACAGGTATTTAATACCTAAACGAATTATAAACTATAAATTACCTAAAGATACACTTATAAAAATATTGAATGGAACCATGAGTGTTTTAGGCAGGCTAGAAAAATATATTAGGCCTCGTTTTTTAATATTAACAAGTAGTTTTACAGCTAGCCGCATTAATCTTTCATTAATGGTCTATACTGCATTTTTGCTTATGCTGCCGTTGCCAATACCATTAACTGATAGTTTACCTGCCTATTCTATCTTTTTTTTGGCTGCAGGGATTCTTGAGTGTGATGGTTATCTTGTTTTAGCAGGATACCTGCTGGTAAGTGTCACTACTATTTATTTCGGATTGACATTATTACTAGGTTATGCAGGAATAGCATTTATTTTATCGCAGTTTGGTATTCATTTACCCTAATGTTTGAAATAGCATTGATCATTGAAAAATTAATCAACAATTCATTTTAATAATATTAATTATAAATTTAGTAATAGATTAATTTAGAATATCTGTTGTTAAAAGGTGATCAAATGAGCAAAATAGGAGTTTTAATTGGACCAAAATTTGAAGATGTTGAATATACTAAACCTTCTAAAGCTTTTAAAGAAGCAGGACATGAATTAACTCATATTTCATCAAAAAAGGGGCAAGTTGAAGGAAAAGAAGAAAAGACTAAGGTAAATATTGACAAATCTGCTGGAGATATATCTGTAGATGATTTTGATGCAATTTTTATTCCAGGAGGATGTTCTCCTGATAAACTAAGGGAAGATGAAAATATAGTTAAATTTACAAAAGAATTCGTTGAAAGTGGTAAACCTGTTTTTGCAATCTGTCATGCTCCACAACTTTTAATTACAGCCCAAGTCATAGAAGGACGTAGAGTTGCAGGATGGAAATCCATTATTCAAGATATTAAGAATGCAGGAGCAGAATTTGTAAATGAAGAAGTTGTAGAAGATGGTAACATAATCTCAAGCCGAAGCCCTGATGATATTCCTGCATTTACTGAAGCATCTCTTAAGAAACTAGGATAAATGACATTTATTAAAAAAGTAAAGGTTCTAGAAACCTTTATTTTAAATTTTACTATTAATTAAATTCTATTCTAATTAGAATCCTCATCAGAAAAAATAGACATTCCCATAATTATCTGACCTTCATTATCCCTTATAGGTATAGAACTACTAATTATAACGCTTTTACTACCATCTTCTTTTAAAATAATGATCTTTTCCTCTTCAACCTCTTCACCACTGGTAATAGAACGCGTCAACGGCCAGTCTTCAAGTTCATATGGCCTTCCATCAGGATGAGAACCATTGTAATAGCAGTATTCTGCTAGTTCCTCTGCTTCTAAACAATCATCCCAGATGTCATCCAACTTCTTATTTTTAACGATAGGCTTTCCAGAAGATGCTTCGACAATTAAAATTCCAACTGGTAATTTATTTATAAGAACATCTAACTGGGATTTTTCCATTTCTATCTGTTTAATAGCATTAACTAATTTATTTTCAACTTTTTCACGTTCTGCTATTTCTTCCTGCAGTTTTTTTTCTGTTTCCATTAGTTCTGTTTCATGCCACTGGATGAGCTTTCTAAGATCTTTCTGGCTTTTCATTAACTCTTTTTCAGCTTCCTTACGTTCAACAGCATAAGAAATGGAACGAGACAATAATCTCCCATCTATTTGTCCTTTAATTAGATAATCCTGGGCACCTTCACGAACTGCTCTAACAGCGACATCTTCATCGTCAAATCCGCTCATAATTACAATGGGTAATTCAGGGGCCTGGTCATAAGTTCTGATGAATGTATCAAAACCCCAGCTATCTGGTAAATTTAAATCAAGTAATAATACATCGAATGAATCATTAAATAGAGTTTCAAAACCAGTTTTAAGTCTATCAACATGTTCTAATTCGAATGAGATATTAGATGTTTCTCTTAACATCTCACGTATGATTATAGCGTCTTCCAGGCTGTCTTCTATTAATAAAATCTTGATTGGTTTATTTTTCATATTTCCGCCTCCATAGCTAATAAACCAGCATACATGTAAGTATTACTAAGTTATGAAATTATACTTCAACATCATTTTATTTATACATATCATGGCTCTAATTTTTTATTATATTTGAACAATCTAAATGTAATTTCATTAGTATATGGAGTATTCGTCATGTAATCTGGAGAATATCAGGGCTAGAGTAATTATATCCTGTCTATTATGTTCAATTATCGGAATTAGGGGCCCAATATTTTGAGTTTTAGCATAAGTCTTATAAAAGTCAGGCACTAAACCGCTTGGAACATCATCTTCTCGCTCTATACCGAATAAATGATTTTCAATCGTTGTTAACTGGCAGTTTGGTAATTTATCACTCCAGGTACGCCGTGAAAAGTGAAGTAAATCAAAGTGAGGCTTATTTAAATTTCTTTTAATACCAAAATATCTCATCCTGTTTTGAATGTATGGCATATCAAATGTCTGCCCATTAAATGTTACAAACACACTGTCAGGATCAATATGGGATAAAAATGCCTCTAAAACTGCACTTTCTTCACCTACACTCCGGGATAAATATTGATTTACACAAATTTCATTTCCATGAACTTTCGCAACCCCTAAAAGGATTATGGGAACATTACAAAATCCTAGAGTTTCTATATCCAGAAAAATAAAATCTTCATTTTCTGCAAAACTTGAAGAAAATAAAGACATGGGATGTGATTTTGGGTACCATTCTGAGATCCAATCAGTTATATTACATTTATCAGATCCATTAATGATTTTTAAACACTCTGAAGCTTCTTTGCCAAATTTATCGTGTTCAACCAGGTCTTCAATGCTTTTATACCCTTCACTGCGTAGTTTCTGTTCCCTGAACTCTCCAATTCCATTCAGTAGTTTTAAATCTGATAAAATTTTTTCTCTTGCTTTCTCTTGATCTAATGTGTTAAATTTTAGTGTGGATCGATTTTCTATATCGTAACAGGTACCACTGTCATTAATAACTTCATTTCCATCTATTAAATCTTCAAGAGCAGTTCCTTCATGATCCCTCATGAGTCTTCCCTTTAATTTAAAGGCATTTTCGTATTCCATGTATTCAATTCCGAAATTTTTATTTTCCAATGACTTATGCTCTTATTGGAATTTGATGCTTTTATACTTTACATGTTTGTGAAACTTAAAAAATCTTCCATTTTTACATGCCCAAAATTCTGTCAAAAATTTACAATTTTTTGATCTATTCATTAAAAGGGGGAATCGTGAAATAAAAAGTAGATCCTTTCCCAACTTCTGATTCAACCCATACTTCTCCACCATGACGTTCAATGATTCTTTTTACAACGGCTAGACCAATTCCAGTACCCGAATATTCTCTTCTTTTATGTAACCTCTGGAAAACCTTAAAAATTCTTTCTGAATGTTTGGAATCAATTCCAATTCCATTATCAACGACTGAAAATATCCACTCATTATCTTCTTTTTTGGCAGAAATATGAATTTCTGGATTTTTACTGCCACGGAATTTAATTGCATTGCTGATTAAATTCTGAAATACCTGTGATAATTGAGTTGAATCAGCAGTTACAGTAGGTAACGGATCATGAGAAATAACTGCTTCATTTTCTTTTATAGATGCGTCTAAATTAGACAATACTTGACTTAAAATCAATTCAGAATCCACGGATTCAGATTCTTTAGTCTTTGTTGTTACTCTGGAAAATGCTAAAAGATCATCTATTAAATTCTGCATACGAAGTGCACCGTCAACTGCGAAATTTATATATTTATCTGCTTTATCATCAAGTTCACCTTGATACCTTCTTTCTAAAAGCTGTAAATAGCTTGTTACCATTCTTAAGGGTTCTTGTAAATCGTGGGATGATACGTAGGCAAACTGCTGGAGTTCTTGGTTAGAGCGTTCTAATTCATTTACTATTTCTTTTAAGTCGTCATGTGCTTTTTTAAGTGCCTTTTCATCCTGTTTTTGTTTAGTAATATCAATATCCATTTCAAGGATTAATGGAGTGCCATCAGTGTCGGTAAAAGGGAAATCATAGGCATCAATAATGGATCCATCAGGACCTGTGACCTCCCAATGATGGGGTTTGCCTGTTTTTAATGGTGTAAATGATTCACAAAACTCACAAGGCTCATTAAATCCAAAACAATATTCATAACAGTGTCTGCCTTCAGACTCGCCGAATCTCTCACGGAAAGACCTGTTGGCAAATGCTACATGATGATCCTCTGTTAACAAGCATATCATTACGGGCAGCGTTTCTAAAACTTCATAGAGTCGCTGGCGTTCAGTATAAAGTTCTAAAGTACGTTCTTTAACCTGTTCTTCTAAATTATTTAGAGTTTCTTTCAGCTTTATTTCTGCTTTTTTACGCATTAAAACTTCAACAAAAGTGGCAGACAATGTCTCAATATTTTCCTTATCTTCTAAGTCATAACCATCTTTTTTATTGGCTAAAGCTATCATTCCAATGGTTTTATTGCCTTGTTTTAGTGGAACCCCTAAAAATGAATTTATTGGTGGATGGCCTTCAGGTAAGCCCCTTCCATCAGGGTCTGAATTAGGGTTATTTACTATTTGACTTTTTTCTTCTTTTATTGTTCTTCCCCAGTAACTAACAATTTCCATATCACTCAAAAGTTCAAGAGATCTTTTAGAGTTGGCTGTGCATGCATCCCAACCTGGGGGACTTATTGCCCTATCATCCAAACGACCATTTGAATTAATTTCGCCTATAAAACTAAATTCGCTGTCAGTTAAATCTTCAGCAACTTCAAGGCATTTACCTACAACTTCTTCCACGGTTTCACATGTTAAAGATTCACTAAATACTTGATTGATACCATTTAATAATTTTATGTTCCTCTGAGTATCTTCCTCGGCCTGTTTGCGCTGGGTAATATCGTGATAGGTGCAGATGGTCATGCTATTACTGCCATCTTTGTTGAAAATAGGTTCGGCACTAACCAACATCCACGTGATTTTGTCCATCCCGGGACTAAGTACACCGACAAGCTGGTTCTTTACAGGCTTACCAGTTATTGCCACTTTCCTCACAGGATGATCATCTACATGAAGTAAATTTCCATCTTCTCCATATACTTTCCAGAGGCTCCAATCTTGACTGTTGACATTTAAAATGTCAAGTTGGGTATCCAGATTGAACATTCGCAAAAATGAGAGATTGACTATTGTAAATTCACCCTCTGCATTGATCAATGCTATTCCTGACTGCAGGTTTCGGGTAAGTACCTTAAACTGAGTTTCGCTCTTTCGAAGATTTGATTCGGCTTTTTTACGCTCGGTAATATCTTCAAAAATAGCAACTGCTGCAATTACTTTACCCTCCGAGTTGAATATGGGCGCCGTACTGCCAGATATGGGAACAGTAGTGCCATCCGGCCTTTCAAGAATCATTTCTTCATCGTGTACTTCTTGACCTTTTAGAGCGAGACCTGAAGGCCCTTCCCCAACAGGATACTCTGAACCGTCAATTCTTTTTGATTTGACTTTAGATATCGCATTAGCTAAATCAAGACCTGTAACATCAACACCATAAATTTGCTTGGCACGTTTATTAATATAAGAAATTTCACCATTTGAAGCTTCAATTATAATTATGGCAGCAGGACTGGTTTCTAATATAGTCTCTAAACGTTGTCTTTCCAATTCAACTTGATTTTTAGCCTCTAAAATCACATTTTCAGCTTTTTTACGCTCAGTGATATCATAAACAAAAGAAATAATCCGATTTTCATTGTTAATTTTCAACAATTCTGTTTTACTAATTACAATAATTTCTTTACCAGATTTATTGGTTAATTCTAATTCCATTTCTTGAATTGAACCTTTTTCAAGCTTATTTAGATATCTCTCACGTTCCTCAGGAGTAATTATATTTAATTCAATTGAGGTATGGCCAATTAATTCTGCCTTACTATAACCGGTTAACCTTGAATAGCTTTCATTAACATCAATAAACTTAGCATCTAATGTACTTATGGCCATAGGTGCGGGATTATCATAGAAAGATTTCGAAAATTTTTCTTCACTCTCTCTTAAGGACTCTTCTGCTTTTTTACGCTCTGTGATATCATAAATAAAAGAAATATTTCTGATTTCACTGCCGAGTTTAATTAATTCAGAATTACTAATTACAATACGTTTTTCTCCAGAGTTAGTCTCTATTTCAAATTCTACATCATCCTCTGAACCTTTTTCTTGTAATTCCATCAGATACTGTTTACGTTTTTCAGGGTTTAGTATATTTAATTCTGCTGAAGTATGTCCTATTAATTCATCTTTACTGTAACCAGTTAACTTTGAATAGCTTTCATTAACATCAATATACCTACCTTCAGCATCACTCAGAGTCATGGCAGCAGGGTTAGCATGGAAAGCTTTATAAAATTTCTCTTCACTCTCTTGTAGGGTCTGATTGGCCTGTAACAGTTTATCTCCCTGTTGATGGAGCTCTTCATTTGCAACCTGTAGTTCTTCGGTGGTAGATTGCAGTTCCTCATTTGAAACATGCAACTCTTCTAAAATCGATTGTGATTCTTCTAAAGCTTGGTGTTTTTTTTCCTCTTCAAGTTTATATTTAGTTATATCTTGAAGCTGCGCTAAATAACCAGAATCAATAACAAAAATAACATATTCCAAATAGGCAATTCCTGACCGGGTTTGACCGGAAAATCCTATTTTTTTAATATTTTCAAAATCAATTTTTGATTGGAGTTTGACCATTCCCTCATTAATTAATTTTTCCTTTTTTGGGTAAATATCAGGGTTATCGAACAGATTAGAACCTTTTACATATTCTAATTTTGGAATTCCTGTAATTTTTAAAGCAGATGGATTTGCATCAACTAATTTGCCGTCTTTATCATAAAATAAGACACCTAAAGGTGATTTTAAGAATATTTCTTTGAAGTTAATGTTTTCGTTGTCCATGTGCTCCCCATCCAATGATTAATCAATAGATCCCCAAAATATTATTAATTAATGTACTTTTTAAAATAAATAGTTGTGTCTTTAAATAATAATTATAGTGATGAGAGTATCTGTCTTTATAGTATTTGCTTCGATTGGAATATAATTATCGATTTTAATGTAAATTTACTCTTACATCATTCCTTTATGCTGTATTTCCTCTTTTTACTTCCGAGTGAACTTTACAATCTGAAAATTATTTTTTCCACCAAGTATGTTAATGTCTTTGTTTTATGGTGGTTGAGGGAGAGTGCATTTGAAAACATAGTTAAAATTTTTAATAGTCAAATAATAGCAACTATTAAAACTATTTATTATAAAACATAAAATGGTGGTTAAAATGCCTTACATTTTATGTGACAAGTGCAAGGGTTATTATGAACTTCAAGATGGTGAATCTCTAAATGATTTTGATGTTTGTCAATGTGGTGGAAACCTGAAGTACCTAAATTCTCTTGATGACGATTATAATGAAAATTCTGAATCTCAAAGAGAAAGTATGAGTGTAGGTAAGGGATATGCCGAAAAAAAGAGCTCAAAATACAATACAATAATGATTTCAGGTTCTATTTTAGGAGCTATCGGTTTAATAGGATTTTTATTGGGTTTTAATTTATTAATTATTTTCTTAGTTATTGGTTTTGGATTAACTATTTATGGTTACAATAAAGGTAAAAGCTGGAATAAAGGAATAAAAGGAGAATCCATCGTAGCAGGACATTTAAACCAGTTACCAAAAGACCATTTCATTTTTAACGATGTTAAATTCCCTGGAAGCTATGGAAATCTTGATCATATTGTAGTAGGTCCTAAGGGGATATATGTAATTGAAACAAAGAATTATAGTGGGTTTTTTCTAATAAGGGATAAAGAATGGTTTTATAAAAGTGGCAAAACTATAAAAAAAGCACATAGCCAACCTGGAAAACAGGTCCTGGTAAATGCAATGTCTTTAAGGAAATTTTTAATAGATAATGGAGTTAATATGGATGGTGTTTGGGTTAATTCTATTGTTACTCTTCTGGATAATAATTTTAAGATAGAAGAAAAGCCAAGGAATTATAATGTTTTGTTCCCATCTACTATACCTCAATTTATTCAGAATTCTAATGGAAAAGTTGATGTCAATATTCTTAAAGAAGTGGCTCTATTAATTGAACCTTATTGTATTGAGTTATCATATAGTCGGACCTAAAATATTAATGATTAATCAGGTTTAGCATATATTTTGAAAATGAATGAATATCTAAACCTGTAATGTAATTCCCAAGTGCCTTACTAATATTAACTTCAATAATTGCCGCTATAATGAGTAAAATTATTGCAATTACTATTAAGGTTAGAGAATCTCTAAATTTTAAATAATTAATACTTAAAATTTTGTTAACCTGTTCACCTATAGGATTATCTCTTTTTATGTGTATTCCTTTCCATATTATGTTCATTACTGTGCTGAGAAGTTTAAATCCCGCAGCAGCTGCTATAATATAGCTTGAAACTTCAAATATGCCATGAGGTAACAAGTAAAAGAGAGTAAATGGATATTTGACAAATGTAAACCCATTAAAAAGTCCAATGAATATTAGTTCGATTATACTACTAATTCCAAAGAAAATACTGCCAATGTACATGTATAAAAAGGCAATATTGCTGTTATTTAAAAATATGGAAAGTGTATTTACATTGGTAAGATGCGTTAAATTTGATAAATAGTTTATCATTAAATTTGTTATAAACTGGTTAAAGGAGCCAGATAAGTAAGGGCCAGCTCCGCCTATAACTACAGATGCAAAAAATATAATTAATGAGGCCATTAAAACTATTTTATTCCGCTTATAGAGGTCTATAAAAAAATTTTTGTAATTTCCTTGAAATTTATTATTTATTAAATTTTTTATGGTATTTTTCTCGTTTTTAGCAATAGAACCTCCCATTGTGGCAAGAAGTGGAATTAAGATTAATGCTATAAGGAGCTTTGCTGAGAAAAAACCATATATAACTGCAAATATTACACCATAATATATGCTATATCTAGTTTTGTTTTTTGTTGAAAACCATGTAGCTATTATTCCACCTAAAAAAATGACAGCGAAGAATGGAAAACCTTCTAAATATATATTAAAAGATAGGCTTAAATAGGTCATGCATAGAAGAAGCAAAATTGATACTATTAACGCTGAAAATATGGATAAAATGGGTCTCATTAACGGCCTCCAAATATAATATTCTTAATTTTATTATTACATCTTATTGTTTAATCTTTTAATGAGTTATACTTGAAAACATAATAATACTAGATAATATAGAATATCATTGAATTGACATTTAAATGCATCATTTAAAATAGAAGTTAGTGATCTAATAACATTTAAGACATGAAAATGCTATATTTACTAATAATATACCCTACGGTTATGGGTATTTGAAGTAAATTTTGAGGTGAGTTTACTTCGTTAAACCATTATATTACGAAGTTGGCAAAAACTTCGTTTTTGACAGTGTGCAAAAATCTTTGATTTTTGCCATGCCATAGGCTAGGGCTTTGGCAGCCGTCGAAAATTGAAAATTTTCGAGCTGCAAAACCTACGGTTTTGACAGTGTAAAATAAAAAGTAGAACCTTTACCTAATTCTGATTTAACCCAGATACGACCACCATGACGGTCTATAATTCTTTTAACAATGGCTAAGCCTATTCCTGCGCCTTTATACTCATCAATTACATGTAATCTTTTGAATACTTCAAATATTTGATCACTGTATTCTTCTTCTAACCCTATTCCATTATCACTGACTGAAAAAATGTATTCATGCCCTGATTTTTGCGCAGCAATATGAATTTTAGGTTTAACTCCTTCCCTACGAAATTTAAGTGCATTTCCAATCAAGTTTTGAAACACTCTTATAATCTGATCTTCATCTGCAAAAAGCACTGGAAGAGAATCATAAGTAATTTCAGCATTAACCTCATCTATTGCTGATCCTAAGTTACTCAGCGCATATTTCAAAGAAGTTTCAGCTTCAAATTCCTTAAATTTATGTCCACGAGTTCCAACACGAGAATAATCAAGCAAACCTTGAATCATCTCTTTCATTCTAGAAGCACCACTCACCATAAAATCAATATATTCATCAGCATCATTATCTAATTGGCCTTTATAACGCCTTTCAATAAGCTGAGCAAAACTGGCAATATTACGCAAGGGTTCCTGCAAATCATGGCTTGTGATATATGCAAAACTCTGCAGTTCTTTATTGGAACGTTCTAATTCTTTTATCGTTTTTTTTAATCGTTTTTCAGTTTTTTTAAGAATAGTTATATCAATCACAGCCAACTTAAAACCTTTCCCTTCAACAGACATTTCAATAAGAGTATTAAAAAAACTTCTATCTTTTTTAATCAATTCTAATTCAAAAGACTGCTTAGATGATGTTCTAATGGCATTTTTCCTGTATTTGGAATATATCATTATAAATTCAGGCTTAACAAAATAAAGAAACGAATTACCCGTTATATACTCCTTGTTAAGGTCTAAAATTTTTGTGCCCCTATAATTCACATCTCTAATAACACCACTGCTATCCAATATAAAATAGCCCACAGGTGCAAATTCAAATAAATCAAAATATTCATCTCTTAATTTAGATAATTCTGCCTGAGATTCACGAAGCTCTTCATTCTGCAATTCTAACTCAGCCTGATACACTCTAAGCTCATTAATAAGCCACTTAGCATCCTCTGGAAAATTAGAGGAAACTTTCCCTTCAGTACTTAGTATCTCTTCAGCTTTTTTACGTAATTTATCCTTCTTTTCCAAAGTTGATACTCTCCTATTTGAACATTATATTTTGTAATTATCATTCAAATTTTTTACTTAAAATGATAACAACAATAAAATATTCAATTTTTTTAATTATGATTATTTGCCCAACATTCTCTTTTACGAAGTTGAATCAGACTAAAATTAAAATTTCAGGGAATTCCAAAAATACAAATAATTTATACTGTTAATAATATGAATCATTTTTAGTGTCAAATCTGTAATAATTAAAAATAACCGTTTATTTTAATATTAAATGATTTATCAATACATTCTAGACCATTTCAGTTAATTGATTTTGGGAAGCAGACCTAAATAAGAATGCATCCTTTGAATCATAAACTATTTATTTAATAACATTACAATATCAACTATTTGATATCAAATACTTGATATTTACTAGTTAAAAATAAGATATAATCCAATAAAAATAGATTTAAGCGATTATATAATATTTATTTATTGATATTATATCAAATATTTGATAAGTATGGTGCAGTGGAGGTTAATTTAGATGGATGATGACTTCAAAAATCTACACAAAGAATTTCATGAGAGAATGAACCTAATAAAAAAATTAGGTGGTTTAAGAATTAATATACTCCATGTATTGGATGAAAATGGTCCTGGAAACGGCGTTGAAATTACGAACACCATTCAATCAGACCAAAAATCCTGTAAAACGCCCAACCATGGCCAAAAAAACTCTCGGCCTTTACCTGGTTCATTATACCGTATGCTTAAAAATATGGTCACTGAAGGTCTCCTTATTAAAAGAGAAGATGGCCGATATGAATTAACTGAAAATGGACAGAAAAGCATTAATAAAATATACGGGCGTTTCAAACCCACTGGAAAAATGGATCGTGGAGAATATTCAATAAAAAGCTCATTAACAGAAATCGAAGGGCATATTGATTATTTAAATGCTATTAAAGAAGAAAAACTAGTCTCTTATAGGGAATTAATAGAAGAGCTAAGCAAAAAGCTTAAAGATATAGGAGACTCGATTAAATGATTAATATGTATTAATATTTCTTTAAAAAGTTAAAATTAAAGCTTGGGATATCAATAATCCCTGAATTTCATAGCAATAAATTTAATTATTTAACATATGGGGTGAAATAATATGGAAACTTTAGAAGCTATTAAAACCAGGCGAAGCATTCGTCAGTACAAAAAAGAAGCAGTACCTGACGATATTTTGAGAGAACTTTTAGAGGCGGGTATGAGTGGTCCGACTGGAGGAAATAATAAGCCGTGGCAGTTTATTATAATAAATGATCCTGAAATACTTCGAGAGATACCTGATGTACATTCTGGAGCTCCTTTTACTCCTGATGCTCCTTTAGCTATCTTAGTTTGTGGTGATTTGGAAAAATATCCAGGCATTATGGAAAAATATCTTGATGTCTGGGTGATTGATTGTTCTATTGCAGCCCAGAATATATTGTTAGCTGCGCATGGTAAATGTTTAGGAGCAGTTTGGACAGGTGTTTATCCTATGGAAGAAAGAGTAAATGGGCTAAAAGCATTATTAGAATTACCTGAAAAGATTATACCATTAGTTTTAATCGTTATAGGCTATCCAGCAGAACAACTACCTGTTGAAGATCGATATGATACATCCAGAGTGCATTATAACACATTTGAAATCGAAAATAAATAAAATGGTGACCGTTTTAAACTAGTCACTGAATTTAATTTAGCTTTATTATGAAAGTCCTCAACTCACCGCTTTTTTCACGAGTGCGGCGATCTTTGCTTCTTCAGTGGCGGTTAACTCCTTCAGAGCGTAGGCGACTGGCCACAGGTTGCCTTCGTCGAGGTTCGCATTGTCACTGAAGCCTAATGTTGAGTACCTTGTTTTGAACTTCTGCGAGTTTTGGAAGAAGCAGATGACCTTGCCGTCCAGGGCATACGCCGGCATTCCGTACCAGAGCCTCGGTGAGAGGGATGGGGCATTGGCTTTGATGATAGCATGGATCCGCTCGCCCATGGCGCGATCCGGTTCTGGCATCTCGGCAATCTTCGCGAGCACGGTGCTTTCCCCTTCCGCCTTCTTAGTGCGCGGGCGGGGCTGTTGTTGATTAAGAGTTGCTTTTTTCATAAATTATCTCCTAATTATTTCAATTTTATATTTATATAAGCTTAGAGATTAATAAATTCACCGATTTCTGCAAAGATTTTGGCCTTGAGAAAAAGGGTTCATATTGGTCCGACTTGGTGACTTTTACTTTACAGTTCAGTAATGTATGATCATTCACATTTGTACAATGCAATTGTTTCTCCGGATGCTGCTGCTTTAGGTGGTATAACAAAATAAGACAGTTTAATGCATAATACCACAAAGTATATTTTTTATTACTTAATAATTATAATATGTTACTGATTGAAATTTGGTGGTGAAGATAATGTGGGAAATGATTTTCTTGTTACCATTCATGATTGTCGCCTACGTACTAGTTTTAGCAATAGCAATGTGCGCCATGTTTGGGTGAAAATTTTAGTAGATAAGATATTTCACTAACTATGTAATACGAACTGTACATAGCTATTATTGCAAAGTAGTAGGATCTACAATATCAAAATTGAAATTTTTTGACATTTAACAAACAGATAATTTTCTAAAATTAAAAACAAAACTAAAATCTTAAAAACTAGCATAAATCAACCTTTACATATATACTAACAAGATCATTTACTGCAACTTTTAAGAATTTTTAATTTCGTGCCATTTATCATGCATATTAAGGTGCTAAACTATTAATCACCATGATTTTAAGTTTTTAATTCTTGTTAAAAAATTTTTTTAGAATTTAAAATTTCAAATCTATTAAAATGATAAATAAAGGTTAATTTTTATTAATATGTAAATATAAAATTCTTTTTATAGATTTCAATTGGATATTAAAAAATAAAAATCAGTTCTTACATATTATCAAAAGAGGGAGTATCTAAATGTCAAAAGTTGATTTTAGTGTAAAAAATATCAAAAGATGCTTATGCCCGCAATGTCCTGTACAGGCGGAAAGCGTATGTGCAGAGGGCAAATGGAGGATAATGCAAGAAATAGCATGGGCAAGTGAAACTGGAATATATTATGAAGCTGATAGGGTTCCAGGAATGTACTGTTCAACTGGAAAAGCATTATGCAAAGATCTTAATCCTAAAAAAATGTGTATATGTGAAAAATGTCCTGTATGGAAAGAAAATGATTTAGAAAGTGGAGAACCAAAGCTCTATTTCTGTCAAAAAGGAGAAAGTAGGGCTAAATAGCCACAGATTAGTTTCTACAATTTATCTATTTTATTTAAGGCATTTTTTCAGTTTTAAATATATGAATTAAAAATATGGGCAAATTGCTGTATATTATACTTATAATTCCTTCATTGAAATAACAAATGAATCATTACTTATAACTTATAACTAATACAAATGTCATATTCAATGATCTAATCGTGAACTTAAAAATTTATAGAAAGCTATTCAGTTTCTTCAAAATGTTTAATGCTTTCGAGGGGTATCTTCGTTTTTAAAATTTTACATCCTGTAGTGCTATCCTGGATCAGACCAACACCACTTCCAAATATACGTTCTAATTCAGCTAAATATGAAACTGGGACATTATATTCCTTGCTAAGCTCTATATAAATATAAAGATTGGTTCTGGAATATTCTTCAAATGTATCTTCCCTTTGAGCAAGTTTTATTATGGGATTACCCTCTTTTAAATCGACTAAAAGCATATAAATTATATTATCCAGCCTTTCTAACATTTTATATCCCCCTAATCATCGTTTTTTCAAATTCAATTTATTTGAAATATTCATTATTATTATATAGTTTTAAATACAGATATTTTTTTGCTGTAATGTATTATAATGATATATGACTTTAGAATATTTGAAATATAGATCAAAATTTAGATAGTGACTAATAAAAAAACATGAGGGTAAATTAAAAACCTTTATATAAAAGTTCTAAAAGTATTTAAATAGAAAGAGTTTTATTATAGTAACAGAAATAGTTTCTGGTGATTATTATGAAAGATAACGAAATTAAATCAATTGCAGTAAGAGTTTTCAATAATTTAAAAAGTGTTGAAGTTGCAAAAAATCCAGATGCATCAGAAGAAGTAGGAATGGATGTAAGAGAAATGTTGCTTGGATTCGACACCAAAGAAGCAATAGGCGATGCCTTAAAATTAATCAGTGAGAAAATGGATACTGATAATGATGTAGAAGCTGAAGATCTTGCAGTTGTTATAACTAGAACTCCTATAATGACTGCAAATGGACAATGGTTCATTGAAATGGATGCTGATGACTTCACACATTATTTTACAGAATAAATTTAGTTAATTAGAAGAGACTACATGTCTCAAACTCTTTTATTTTTTTTAATTTTTTAGTTTTTAGTATTTGATATTATAAAATAAATTAATGAATACGACATTTAACACAATTAGTTAAATAACGATCCCAACTGACAAAGTAATGCAGATTAATCTCCAATTTGGTTAATAACAGCCTGATGCATTCTTCTTATGAATTCTATCCTCTCTTCATATTTTAAAACATCTAAATAGCATTGTGCAACAAGATTAAATGCAAATGGTGATGGAATATTTGTATTTATCTGTTTTATTTCCAGCTGTCCGCTTTCAATCATTTTTAAAACGCGTTTTGCATTTTTTAAATCCATGAAGTCTTCGATTACTTCTCTTCTCGCCTCTTTAAGTATTGAAAAGTTTTCATCAAGTTCTTTAACAAAATTTAACAGGATTTTACCTTTAATGTGCTGTCTGGATACGCTTTTTTCTTTTCCCTTGTAGCGCCTCAGGATCATTAGCGCCCTTCCAGCACAGTGTCTGAATCTTCCAGCTAACGTTTCAGTTTTATCAATTGCTTTAATTAATATATCCTGGATATTTTCAGAAGTTAGGTCATGGAATGCCTCTAAACCTCCAATTTTACCTTCTGAACTTAGATAAAATCCATTGTCAGATATGGAAATCATGATATCTCTTTTATATTTTTTAGCAATGATGTAGGCCACAGCACGAGAAAGGGCATCGTTAACTCTTCTTCCAAAACAGGTATGGAAAACAACAAATTTTCTGTCTCCAAATCCTTTATAATATTCTATAAGAAGTTTTTTATTGCTTGGAATCACTGCATAGAGATACTGCTCCCTGAAATATTCATAGATTGAATTTGCAGCATTGTAATCAACATATAAGAATTCATGAATAAAATCCATTATTTCTTCTTTGCTGCGTCCGTATTCAAATTTTCCTTCCATTATTGCCCTAAATCTTTGGATTTCAAGTGCAAGATCAAAAGAAAGTGGCAACTGCTCTGAAAACCAGGATGGAATGCTCGGAGGACCTGATGAAGGTGTAACATTTAAAGTCATTCCCCTTGCATAGTTAAAGCGGTAAATTCTTCCACCAAGGACAAAAGTATCGCCTTTTTGAAGTTTTTCCATGAAATCTTCTTCTACATGCCCAACAATCTGACCATCACATTTAACCCTGGCAGATGACCTATCTGGAATGGTACCAATATTGGTGGAATAAAGCATCCGGGCTAATTTTCCCCTCTTTCCAAACATATTGGTATCATAATCAGCCCATACTTTAGCATAAACATATCTGTCTTCAAGATCCGTGTATTCGCCGGCCAAATAGCTCAAAACGCTTAAAAAGTCATTAATATGCAGATCCTTATAACAGTAACTTCTTTTAACTAAATCATATGCTGTATCAATATCCTGTCTGTTTTCAATGGACATTCCATACAGCTGTTGGGCTAAAACATCAAGGCAGTTTTCAGGAATGTGTATTTCATCTATTTTACCTTCAATGGCATTTTTCAATATTAGAGAACATTCCACAAGGTCGTCCCTGTCTACAACAATGATTCTTCCCTTTGATTTTTCATGTAATTTATGTCCACTTCTCCCTATACGCTGTAAAGCCCTTGAAACAGACTTAGGAGAACTTACAAGTATAACAAGATCTATGTATCCTATATCTATCCCTAATTCCAGTGATGTGGAGGATACAACTACTTTGAGTTCTCCATTTTTTAATTTATTCTCTGTTTCAAGACGTAATTCCTTTGAAAGTGAAGAGTGGTGAGCCATGATGTTCGTATCATCGTATCTATCTTTAAACTTCTTTTTTAAATTAAATACAATGCTCTCTGTGCCGCTTCTAGTATTTGTAAATATTAAAGTTGTTTTGTGGGATTTTATGAGCTCATCCAGGAGATCATAAGTAGCAATATTCATTTCTTCAGGAGTTTCGTTTATTATATCATCAACAGGGCATAAAACTTTCATATCAAGCTGTTTTAGGTAATTTACATCCACGATCTTACAGTCTCTAACCTCGCCGTCTTGAGATCCTACCAAATAATGGGCAACCTTTTCAAGGGGTGAAACTGTAGCGCTTAACCCAATTCTTGTAAATCTACCGGCAAGATTCTGTAATCTTTCTAAAGTTAAGCTAAGGTGTACTCCTCTTTTATTATCTGCAAGGGAGTGAATTTCATCCACTATTACGTATCCAACATCTTTTATCTTTTCTCTAAATTTAGGAGCACAAAGAAGGATTGAAAGTGTTTCAGGAGTTGTTATAAGTATATGTGGTGGATTTTTAAGCATTTTAGTCCGCTCATACTGAGTTGTGTCACCTGTACGAACTGCTTTTCTAATTCCAAGCTCTTTACCAGCAATCCTTTCAATTTCACGCAGTGGTTCTTCTAGGTTCTTTTCAATATCATTATCAAGAGCCTTTAATGGGGAAATATAAATACAGTAAACCTTGTCTTCCAGTTTTTCCATGTCAGAAAGCATTGTTAACTGACTTATAATTGAAAGAAAAGCTGTCAGTGTTTTTCCTGATCCTGTAGGGGATGAAACAAGGATATTGTTCCCTTTGTGTATATCCATAATTGAGAGTTTTTGGGACTCTGTAAATGTGTTGAACTTGTTTTTAAACCATTCCTTGACCCATGGATGTAATAATTTATAAATTTCACTGTCTTTATGGATTTTTTCCTGTTTTTTTATCATTTTAATCCTAATTATTTTTTCATATTAAGTAAATTCTCTATTTTTCCAAAATTCATGACTTCAAAGTTTTCAACAGCAAATACTTCAAATTCACCCAAAGAAATTCCATTTAAAAAGGGTGAAATTGTTTTTTCCTGTAGGCAATCTGAACCTTCACTTATAAAGTTAAAAGAAGGCATTACTATAAATTTTTTATCTTTTACTTTACCCTTTAAGAAGCATTTAACCTTTTCAACTCTTTCTCCACTTCGAAGCCCAATACTGGGGTGTTCATGGCCAATTATAACGGTATCTTCTTTAAATTCCTTAAAATTAGGGGGTATTTTGTCCCCATGCATTACGATGTAGTTTTCTACAGAGTAATTTTCATATACTTCTAATCCGCTTTTTTCAGCTATAAACCCTGTAAAATTATCATGATTCCCTTTAATCAAAATAATCTCATTAAAATATTTTTTTAGGAACTCAATAAAGTCCATAACTTCATTCCATTCCTGTTTACTAATTTTACCAATTTCATGCTTCAAATCACCATTCACAATAATTTTACTGGCATTTGAAACCTCTAAAATCTCTTTAAGTCTCGAAATAATCTTTTTATATTGGAAACGCGGAATCATGAATCCTGTTTTATTTAAAGCATATTCATAACCAAGGTGAAGGTCTGATATGACCAGATAATCTTTGATAAGTAATGCTGAGTCTATAATTTCTGTGTCGTAAATTTCAGTGTTTTTCATAATAGATCTATGTTGAAAATTTTTAGTAGTTTCACTTCGTTACAAAATCCTCAAAAAACCCTTTGATTTTTTTCATGCTTGATTTTTGGGTGTTATAAAATTTTATATATAAAATTTTCTAAAATATTAAAAAAACTTTTGGTAAGATTAAGTTGTAATATATACTAAATATACTTTACTATGTATGATATGATACTGTAATCTTCTTTAAAAATTGTTTTTTCTATTATTTTAGATCGATAAAGTTTTATATGATTTGAAGGATACTTAAAATAAGATAAAACAAATAAAAAAGTTAAATATGGAGATAATATATAAATAAAGAAGTAATAATTTCACAAAAGCTAAAATAATTTACAATTTATTCTAATTATTTAAAAAGAGTTATAATGGTATATTTTTCATTAATCTAATCTTAAATTAAGTACAGTTAACATATACTGGCAGAAATAATTATTGAAAGAAGGGGTAAAATGAAAGGTAAGAATACATTAAATGAATTAGATGAAATAACAAAGGACAACATTGCAAGGGTATTGTGGGCACGTAACTTTGAAGATGCCCAAATCAGTGTAAATGTTTTAGATAGTTTAAAAAGCCAGGAGAATTCTTCTGAAAGTTTTGGCAGGCGGATGAAATATAGATTACAGGAATTAATTGATAATCCTGATTCATTTACCCCAAGCTACAAAAAACGTTACCAAAAATTTATTGAACATTCTGATTCTCTATCGGCGCTTCAAGCCTATGCAATGACTCATTTATTGGGTTTAGATAGTGTTAAGGGATATCAAAAGATTCCAGATAAGGCTAATTTAAAATTTCCAGAAACTCACATTCCCCAATTTGGATATCAAGTAGGGTGGCATTTCTTTGTTGGGAACTGTAAAGGTGAAAATGGGAAGGAATATGGAATTTTATTCCTTTTTTATAGATATACATTGCTGCCACCACCTGTTGCAAAACGTTTTGGAATTTCAGATCTTGAAAATCAAATATTTGAATTCCAGTTAGCTGTAGGTGAAGCTGGAAATATACATTACCAATCCAAACCACTTGCAGTTGCAGGTACAACAGGTCTTGCGAATGTAAGTAATTTACCATTCAATTATTCCATTGGAAAAAATAGTATTCAATCTCTTAAAGATGATAGTATGTTTCCGCTGCGTTTAAGAGGTTGGGGAGTTAATTTAGAGCATTCCCCTGTTGAACTGGAAGTTGATCTAACCCTTAGTTCAAATAAAGATTTTCTTCTACAGGGGAAAAATGGTTGTCTACCCTGCTGCTGTGATATGGGAACACTGTATTATTCTGCCACTAATTTAAGCCTGGATCCTACCAAAAGTATTTTAAAAATAAATGGTGAAGAAATAAGGCTGGTTGAGGGTAAATTCTGGTTTGACCACCAGTGGGGTAATGGATTAGAACCCCTTGGAAATCCAAGGTGTGAGACTTTAAGGGCAGCAAATAATATGGCTGTGTCACACTCAAGAGGCTGGGACTGGTTCATGGCTCAGTTTGATGGCATGAGGGAATTAACCATGTACGCACCTCATACTGATGAAAATATAGAATTCTATGAACAAACAGGTAATGAACCTCCTGAAACTATGACTGTAAAGGTTAAAGGCCAGTTAATTGAAAAAGACAACACAGTTAGAGACATAACTGGCACATTAAAGATACCTGAATGGATTAAAAGCGAAAGATCATCGGATCCAAATATGTATAAAATTACAAATACATGGTATCCTAATAAATGGGAATTTAGCTTTGATGAAAACGTTCCTGAAGATATCAGAAATTTTACCATGGTTCCCATAGTTCAGGGAGGCCAATCAGGGTTTAATGCAAGTGGGGCACAGTACTCTGAAGGAGCTGTTTATATAAAAGATAAAACTGGAAATATAATTGGTAAAGGTTTTGCTGAGTCAGTTTACTATGCCAACGTTGTTAAAAACATGCTTGAACTGGCAGGGCTTCCTGTAACTCCTGACATGATAGAGCTTGTTAAAAAGCCGTTTCCATCATTGGGACTTAAAATAAGAAGCTTTTTATATCTATTAATGCCAGCTAATAGAAAAAAACTTGAAAAAGCATTAAAAAAATGTATTGAACAGGGCTTACCAAAGAGTATGGTTGGTTAAAGGATAAACTTTAAAAATCATAGATTAAAAATAACCATAATCATTAACCAGAAATAAGAGATTTATGAATTTAATCTTAAATGGAGATAATTAAATGAATGATTTAATAAAAAATTTGAAAGATGGAGATGTGGAAGTTAGAAAGGAAGCCGCTGAAGAGATTGGCAAAACTGGAAACACTGAAGGAATTGAACCTCTTATTGAAGCATTCAGCGATGAAAATCCGCAAGTCAGGTTTCAGGCAGCTAAATCACTTGGAGAAATAGGTAAACCGGCAATAGATCCTTTGATAAAGGCTTTAAAAAATGATAAAGAAGGAAATATCAAAAAATATGTTACATTAGCCCTTAAAGACATTGGCGATACCAGTGTAGTTGATACTTTAATCGAAGTTTTAAATGATGAAGATTTTGCAGTACGGAAATTTGCAGCAAAAGCCTTAGGAGAAATAGGTGATAAAAAAGCTGTTGAACCCCTTACAGAATCATTAACTGATGAAGATTGGGGCGTTAAAGTAGCGACACTTAAAGCCCTTGGTGATATAGGTGATGAAAGAGCTATAGATCCTATCAAAAAAGCAAGAAGGGCTGCTACTGGAGATAAAGATCTTAAAAAGGTTGCAAATAAAGCTTTAAAGAAAATAGGTAAATAAATATTGCCAAAATAAATTCATCGGTAGAAAATAATATTGAATTTTAAAATTAGGTTCCTTCTTTTTTTCTTATTTTTTTAAGAATGTTGCCAACAACGCCTTTTTTTTCCATTTCCCTTATAACTTTATCTTTTTCCTGAACTACGTTCCAGAGTAGTTCATGGCTTTTCTTCAATTTATCATATTCGTCCTGGGTTAATTCCATCTCATTGAGCCGAATACGGAAAGATTCTTGTTCTAACGTACGTAAATCACTTAATCGCTTAAGTTCTCTTTCAAGTTCTTTATTATGGGCTTTTAGATGTTCATGTTGATCTATAAGATCTTTAAATTCATTCATTTTAACATTGAAAGCTTTAATTTCGGCTTGATATTCAGCATCTACTTTATTAAGCTTTAATTGGAGTTCCCCAACCTGAATTTCATGTAGATCTTTAAGATCTCCTATTTTTTGATCCTTCTCTTTTAAAAGCTCCTTGACCTGGACAACTTCCTGAGTTTTATCGTTTAAGAGTATTTCTAAATTGATAATTTCCTGATCTTTACTGCTTAAGGACTGTTTTAGCTCATTAGCACTAAAATTAGTATTCTGTAATTCCTGCAATTTATGATCAAAGTCAGTTCTACTTAAGATTACAATATCTTCAATATCTTCGAAATTACTGCCTTCTACCTGTTCTTTTTTAACAGGTATCATATATCTTCGTGTAATTAATTTACTACCGTCTTCTGATTTTGTTTTAGACGTTCTTTCATACTTTTTAAGTTTGCAGTATAAAACAGGGATGTTTTTCATTGAATATGAATATAATAATTTCTGGTATATAACTTTTAACATTAATTTTTCATTTAAATGAATTAAAAGGCTGAATAATAAATTATTTAGATAAAAACATACATATTAAAAGATATGAAAACTGATCCTGAAAAAATCCCAATTTATTCGTCTGAAACTGGAAAGGTTGAACTGATGGAAAAAGTTGAAAAAACAGATGAGGAATGGAAAGAAATACTTACTCCCCAGCAATTTGATGTAGCAAGAAAACAGGGGACTGAAATGGCATTTACTGGAAAATATCATGACTGCCATGAAAATGGAATTTATAAATGTGTCTGCTGTGATATCGATTTATTTGATTCCAAGACAAAATTTGAATCAGGAACTGGCTGGCCAAGCTTCTGGGAGCCTATTGCAGAGGAAAATGTCAAGACAGAGGTAGATAAAAGCCATTATATGATTAGAACTGAGGCCCTGTGTGCCCTTTGTGATGCTCATCTGGGTCATGTGTTTGATGATGGTCCTCCACCAACTGGGCAAAGGTACTGTATGAATTCAGCTTCTTTGAAGTTTGTTAAAAGATAACTAATCTTTTAATTTTTAAAACCGCCTTAAAAAATAAGTAATGGTCTTATTAACTAAAATATGTCATATACTACATTTATTTTTCTACTGTAGAATAGACATCTTCACGTCTATTCTTCAATAAAGGTAATTCTTCACGTAATTCCTTAATTCTTGATAAATCTATATCAGCATAAATTATTTCTTCATTTGAACCCGCTCTGGCTAAAGTTTTACCCCAGGGATCGACGACCATTGAATTGCCATATGCAACGTATGAAAGCTCTTCATTTTTTGCAGGTGATGCAGCAGCGATATACAGCTGATTATCAACTGCCCTTGCTCGAATTAAGATTTCCCAGTGAGCTGGACCGGTGGTCATATTAAATGCACCAGGAACCACGATTAATTCAGCGCCTTTTAATGCCATGAGCCTTAAAAGTTCAGGAAATCTTATATCATAACATATAGCTACTCCAATTTTACAGAGGTCACTATCAATTACAATTATTTGATTACCTGCACTCAGTGTTTCTGATTCTTTAAATGTAATTTTTCCAGGAATATCAATGTCAAAAAGATGCATTTTCCTGTGAGACCCTATGATTTCCCCATCTCCATTAAATACAAAACTGGAGTTATACAACTTATCATTATCCAATTCAGGTATCGATCCTGCAACTATGTAAATATTGAATTCTTCTGCAGCCTTTGATATTGCCTTCAGGGTTTTACTGTTAATTCTATCTTCTGCATATTCCTTAAATTTCTGATTATCATAAGGAGAGTTGAACATTTCAGGTAAAATTACCAGATCACTTTTATTTTTAGCTGAAATTTTGATCATTTCTAAAGCTTTATTTATATTAAAGTCTTTATTATCAATGACTTTCATCTGGCATAATGCAAGTTTAAATTTATTTTTCATCTAATCACTTTAATAAAACATAATTTTCATCTGTAGAATAAACTTAGTTCTAGTTTTTATTTTAAAGTCATGCTATTTATGGATATCTTATCATATTAAGCCAGAAATCTTCAAGACTTTTTAAAACTTTAATAAAGTGATCAAGATTTGCGGGCTTGGTTATAAAACAATTAGCATAATTATATGTTTCAGAAATATCTTCTGGAGCACTGGAAGTGGTTAGAATTATAACTGGAATGGATTTCAAATGTTTATCATTCTTTATTTCTACAAGCACTTCACGACCATCTTTACGGGGTAGGTTAAGATCGAGTAACACTAAATCGGGTCTTGGAGCATTTTTATATGGTCCTTTTTTATATAAAAAGTCCATAGCAGCTATACCATCGCTTACAACATGCATTTCATTTAATACTGTAAAGTCTTTGAATATTTCCTTTATTAAGCGCACATCTGCTGGATTATCTTCAACCAGTAAAATTTCTATATATTCACCTAACATAAAATCCCTCAGCATACATCACTTTAGCTTGCAAATTTATAAATTAATGAATTAGAACATCTTACCATAAATTCTGATACATATTATGTTATGTTCTCCTCAGTTCACTGTTTATATTTCAGTATTGATATACTTTATTAACACAATTTATTAATGTTATAATCATTTTATAAATTTATGATATGGATAACAGAATATTTATGGACTAAAAATGAAGTTTATTTAGAGGTATTAATATGGACAATTTAGATCCCCCTGAAATTAATAAGAATCATCTAGAAGTATCATCAAAAGAATTAAAAAAATTTAAAGAAATTGAATCAATTGTAGATAGATACATAATTGAACTCGAAAAATCTGGTGAATTAAGCAGTGTTTTTCAATTTACTAAGGAAATGGCCAATATCGTCATTTTTTTAGCTGAAAATGACAGGGAAGGGACATTATTTAACTTTGTATCTGATTATTTAGAAAAAATGATTGACAAGGGCAAAATAATAAGGCAGGAAAAGGGATTATAACTGTCTTAAAAATCTCAAAAGTAAGAGTTTAAAATTATATGCGAGGAACGAATGGATGATTATATCATTCATCTAATCCAATTAAATAGGAATAGTCATTTGGTTTATACCCTACAACTACTTTATTTCCAATTTTTACAAAGGGAAATCCATTGGCACCGTACTCTTGCATTTCTTTTAATATTTTTTCGCGTTCTTCATCGCCTGCTAAATCAAAATCAGTATATTCAAAGGGCACATCATGATCTTTAAAAAATTTTTTTGTCTTTTTACACCATGGACATGTGCTTAAAGTATACATTTTTACAGTTTCCATGAATTTACCTCCAATATTATTCTAATTTTTAATTTAAGTTAATATTAATTAATTAAATTAATATTAAGCGTAAAATATCTATTTTATATTGGTACTATTCATGTTATTTTATTATTCATAATATATTATTTATTACTTTCGATGGTGCAAATTATAATTTTAAACATATAATTACCTTAAAAGAGAATTATTTATTTAAAAAATTAAAACATGCATCTATTAGCCTGTTGGAGTTAACAAAAACATCAGAATTTGCAGCCCACTCAGGAATTTCATAAACAAATACAGGAATCCCTGCTGCTGCTATGGGATTGTCAACTTTTGTAATGGAGGTGCTTTGAGGTTTTTCATCGGCTGATCTCTGATAATAATTAAAATCTGGCAGACTGTAATTGATATTTCCTGCCATAAACACTGATTTTGCATCCATGGATGGAGTGGCGATATAATACCCATCACCATAGCTTACTTTATGATTATGGGCTATTATCACCAGACTGTAATCTGATTTTTCAATATCTGGAACAACATATTGGGCAGCAAGGTTTTCACCATTGTTACGGCCTTTTATAAAGTCTTCAGGACTATCAGTAACGTTAATCTGATAATTTACAATTTCAACATCATGTGTAAGGGCATATGACTTTATAACAGATGGTAAAACTGTTTTAGCAGATATTTCCCTTGGATGCATCCCTGTTATAATGGCTATCTTAGGGCCAGATGAACCATAATAGGAGTATACATCCTTAGTAACATATCCAAAGCTATTTTGACCTAAAAGTGAATGCTCATAATCTGCGGAATTATCTAAACCTAAGCTTGAGAAAATATTACCTGGAACTAATATTAAAAAAATTGCAAAACATGAAGCAAATAAAATAAGTGATATTCTACCTAATGGTCTTTTTTTGTCAACGTGTTCATATGGATATTCATTGATACCATTAACTAATATTAAATCGCCACCGCATACGCTGCATACCTCAAACATTTCAGGGTACTCATTCTCTTTAAGTTCGTAGTATCCATTACAATTCTGGCAATATAAATAATATTCCTGCACAATTTCTCTTTATTGAAAGTTCTTTTTATATTTTTCATGAAAAATTTAAAAAATTGTTTAAATTGGATGATAAAAAATATAAATTTTTAAAAATAGGGATTTATGAATAGTTCAGTGTATATGTGGCTGCTTATTTTATCTTATTTTGGATAAGTTAAAATTAAAATTTTTATATTTTTACACTATTAAATTTCGAAGTATAGAAAATTTATAAATTTTGTTCTAATCAAAATAATTGAAAACCAAAAATTATTAAATTTTATCTATTATCTCTTAATAAGGTTTATACTCCTTAAAATTGTACTATTAACAGGTGTATAAACTTTGAAAACTAAAATGAATTTAATTATTTTCACTTTAGCACTTGGAATGTTTCTATGGTCATTTAGTGCAGGTATTGTTAACATATCACTGCCTACTATATCTCAGTTTCTAGATATAAGCACTAATGCAGTTTCTTTAATAGTTATCATTCATCTTCTGGTTCTTGTAAGTCTTTTACTCATTTTTGGACGTGTTGGTGATATTGTAGGTTATAAAAAAATTTTTGTAATTGGAATTTTATTATTTACTGTTGGATCTTATTTTTGTGGTATTTCCCTTGATTTTATTCAATTAATTATTTTCAGGGTAATTCAGGGCATTGGTTCTGCAATGTTACTTTCTATGGTACCTGCAATTATATCAACCACGTTTCCGCATAATGTAAGAGGTAAAATTTTTGGTTATATTTCACTTACAACAACCCTTGGGCTTGCTTCTGGATATGGTGTTGGAGGATATGTAACAGAATTTATAGGATGGAACTGGATTTTTTTAATTGTTGTACCTGTAGGCATATTTGCAACTATTTTTGCAATTAAAGTACTGCCTTCACAAGAAATAAGAGTTCAAAACGTGAAATTTGACATTATTGGAGCAGTATTAATATTTTTAGCCCTTGCAATGTTTATTATACCTTTTAATAAAGATTTGACCGTTGCACTATTTGTTACACCTTTAAACATAGAACCAAATCTTACTGGAGGACTTCCATTTGTAATTATACCATTGCTAATGTCTTTAATCTTCGCAATTTTATTCTGCATCTGGGAATTAAGACATTCACAGCCTCTATTTGATATTTCTATTTTAAAGAATGTTTACATTACTGTATCCGTTATAGCGGGATTTATGGCGTCTCTGGTTCTTACAGGGACTATTTTCCTTCTACCATTTTACCTTGAACTTATTATGGGATATTCAACTGATTTTGCAGGCCTTATCATTCTTATACCTTCTTTAATTGTCATAGGGGTTGGGCCAATATCGGGTTATATATCTGATAGAATTGGATCTCGACTGCCAACGGTTACTGCAGGATTTGGACTGACATTAGCTGTTTTCCTGCTATACATTTTAAACGAAACCATGGGTTTGTTATTTATTTTCATTGCCCTTGGAATCCGAGCCATCTCAGAAGGTATGTTCACCCCTGCAAACAATAAACTTGTAATGAGCCATAGCCCTAAAGAAAAACTAGGATCTGTATCAAGTCTTTTAAATACTGCCAGATATCTAGGTCTGGTTATGGGAGTGGTGGTTTTTAATGCAATATTTAACTATACCATAAGCAGTGAAATAGCTAAAATATTAGGGGCACCATCAAGTGGTGCGTTTCAATTAAGTGCTCCCACTGGAATTCTTTTAAACGGATTTCAGAGCGCTTTCATTCTGGGCATAGGCATGAGTATTATAATTATTATATTTTCCATTATATCAAAGGAAAATGAAGATTATGACGAAGATGAGGAATATTTAATAGAGGTAGAACGTGCAAAGGAAAAAGAAGGATATTCATAATCCATAATTAATCAAATGACCCAATTATCTAATCCTTAGTTTACTTCTGGCAAAAAACTGAAGTCAAAGTATGATATATTAGATGAATTACTTTTAATGTATCCCAACTGTCTTTGAATAGCTATAAACTTAAAAACATCTGCTGTAAATTGTTTTGAAGGTAAAGCAATAAATTGAACGTGTTTTAATCCTTCTTCTTCCACGGTTATATTAGTTCCAAGCTTTTTTGATACAATTAAGGCAGTTTCATTCTTATGAGAATTTATATAATCAGTTGCTTCTACATGTGCATTTAAAAATTTTCTTAAAGATCCAGGATTATTTTTTGCAAAATTATCGGTTGTTATAACAACACAGCAGGGAACGTTATTCCAAATATCTTCTGAGTGTAAAAATACTTTTCCATCACCTTCCATGCTTGCTGATGATACATAGGGCTCCCATGCTACAAATGCATCAAATTTTTTAAAAAACAATGATTTTGGCATAAATGGTACTTCTGATTCAGTTATATTGACCTCATTTTTGTCAATGTTGTTTTTTACCAGTAAATAATTCAATAAAACATCTTGTACTGAATTTTTTTGAGGTATAGCTATAGTTTTACCTTTAAAATCACTTATGCTATTTATATCAACGTTATTCCCCACAACAATTCCGCTTCCTTCCTCATTTACAGGTGCAATAATTTTTAGTGGGGTTCCATTGTTTATAGCCATAGTTACAGGAGAAATCCCGCAGTAGCCAATATCTATTTGGCCAAGTTTGGCAGCCTTTATAAGATCTGGACCTGCTCTAAATGGAACTAAACGGACATTTAAACCTTCTTTTTCGAACATTCCCTTTGCATTAGCCACAAATAGTGCAGCATGGTGATCACTTGGCAAATATCCAACCACAATGGTTTGCTGTGAAGTTATAATGTAATTATAAGTTCCATATGAAACCGCTGCAATTAAAAAAACTGCTACTAGGATATATGCCATATTTTTCATATTTACATTTATCTTAATCCTTTAATTTAAGATTATGGCATTGGTATTAACTTATTAAGTATTTAGGATAAAAATAAGATTTATTGTTATCATGGAAGCAGCTCATTTGCTAACCCTTTCTATTTCTGCATCCCATATTTCAGGATTTTTCTCAATAAATTCTTTCATGATATCCTTACATTCTTTTAAATCCAGGTTAATTAATTCAACTCCATTATCTTTTAAATAATTTTCTGGACCTTTAAGTGTTTCATTTTCTCCCATTACAACTTTTGGAATTTTATAAAGCAATATAACTCCCGAACACATCTCGCAAGGTGATAAAGTAGTATAAAGTGTACAGTGTTTGTAATCATCACCTTTTAACTTTCCTGCATTTTCAATGCAGTCCATTTCACCGTGTAAAATTGAAGAATTCTTCTGCAGTAACCGGTTGTGGCCACGACCAACGACTTCTCCACTGCGAACTAAAACTGCACCTATTGGAATTCCTCTTTCCTTCAAACCTTTTTTTGCTTCTGCAATGGCTTCATTCATGAATTTATTGTGATTTTCCTTCATAGAATAGCTCCTATTTTCAAATTTAATTCTTTAATCTAATTAATTTATTTGCAATTAATTATTGCAATAATTTAAGAAGTTTATAGGTATGTTTATTATGTGAGCATATTCACATTAATCTTTGTGATTGATAAATAATTGTGAGTACAAGTATCCATGTAAGATTATAAAATGATCCAAATATCAGGTGGAAGTATGGCAAGAGTGATAGTTGTAGCTTCAGGAAAAGGTGGGGTTGGAAAGACAACAATAGCAGCTAATCTTGGAATAGCTTTGTCTCTTCATGGAGAAGAAGTAGTTGTCTTAGATTTAGATATAGCAATGGCAAATTTAGAGTTGATTCTTGGTTTAGAAGATCAACCAGTAACCTTACAGGATGTCCTGTCTGGAAAAGATATGATCCATAATGCCATATACGAGGGTCCAGGTGGAGTTAAAATCGTCCCTGCAGGACTTTCACTTTATGGTCTTAAGGACATGAGACTGGAAAGACTTGAAGAAGTCCTGGAAACCCTTACTGAAGATATAGACATATTATTAATAGATGCGCCTGGTGGGCTGGAAAGAGATGCTCTAGCAGCTTTACAGGTTTCAAATGAGCTAGTACTTGTCACAACACCCGAAATTACTTCTTTAAGTGATGCTCTCAAGACAAAAATCGTTGCAGAAAAACTTGGAATAGATATACTGGGTGTAGTTATCAACAAAGAACGAACTGGTAAAGAATTTTTAACACCGGGCGAAATTGAAACTATTCTCAACATACCTGTAATTGCTATTATTCCAGAGGACAAGGAGCTAAATATAGCATCTGCTTCAGGAAATTCAATTTTAGAAAAAAATCCTAAATCAAATACATCTAAATTAATTTTAGGGCTTGCTGCCGGAGTTATTGGAAAATATAGTTTTGAAAATGACTTATCCAGTAAAGGAATTGTTTCTAAATTTTTCCAGACTGTTTTCAGTAAATATTTAAATGTATACAAATCTTAACTTTATGATTTCGCTCAAAAATTCAAAGGATTATTACGCGTTCCAAACACTATAGAGTGTTTGAAAGTTTTTATTTATTCATTTTTTAATTTATTTTTAGATTATTAACATTAATTTTCTTTTAGAGATGTTTTTTAGAAATTTAAGACTTTTTTGTACAAATTTTGGATATATAAAACGTTTTAGCAAACAAAAAAGTTATATATGTTATTACTAATTTATATTAAGGGAGGTATAGGGGCACTTCAAACCACCTTCATGTCAACTCTACCTATACCTTCTCATTTAGTTTAAGGATGTAACTATTTACATTTATTGATTACAAATAATTAGCAGCATCTATTTTAAATTTCAATTAAATATTTCAACCAACTGAATGAATAAATTTATATAATCTGTTTCCAAAGGTTCTGTTATGGATTTTATTTCAGTATTTTTTATAGCAGTTGGACTTGCTATGGATGCTTTCAGTGTTTCAATAACGCAAGGATTAACATCAAAATTAAATGTAAAGCACGCGCTAACAATTGCAATCTTTTTTGGCGGATTTCAAGCTTTAATGCCTGTTTTAGGTTGGATTTCAGGCATACAACTGGAAAATATCATTTCAACATTCGCTCCATATATAGCGTTTGGTTTACTCCTGATTATAGGTGTTAAAATGATTTATGAGAGTATTTACAGTTCAAATGAGGATGATGAAGGTAAATCTTTATCCTTTAGATATTTATTGATTCTTTCAATTGCAACCAGTATCGACGCTTTTGCCGTTGGTGTTACATTTGCTTTTTTAAACACTCCTGTAATTCAGCCAGCTTTGATAATTGGTATTGTAACATTCGCACTCTCATTTATAGGGGTTTACATAGGTAAAAAAATAGGGCACTTTTTAGAGGGCAAAATTGAAGTGCTGGGTGGCTTAATCCTTATTGGAATAGGATTTAAAATACTTCTTGAAAATGCATTTTAATGTTGAAAATAATGAACTTTCAAAAATTACATTTTTGATGTCCCGAAAATCAAAGATTTTGACGCCACAAAAACGAAGTTTTTGTCAGCTATCAAATCCACAGGATTTGATGCACTGAAAATCAAAGATTTTCATGTGCTTCGTTATAGTTCTGTTTAACGAACTAAATTTTGCATAAAATTAAAAATTTTTGCCTGTAACTGAGCCAGTACTTAGATAAATTTACTGGATCTATACTTTTGAAATTAACTGAGTTTTCACTTATTAAAAATTGAATTAATCTAAATCATTGAAAATAATCCTAATGGGATATATATGAACAGAAATAAATGATGATAAAGATGGAATCAGTTAAATATCTTGAAATAATATTTTACCATTCGCATCGAATTCAATAATTTCTCCATCATGGGCAGCTTTATATTGATTTTCATCTATTGATTTACCCATTTCAATTAATGATTCATAATCTTTATTCAGGTCTTTATCTTGGAATGTCCATCCTTTATGCACTTGGGAAATATCCTCAACAAAATCCATTGTTCCAGGATTGAAAAACTGGATTTTAATGCTATTACATGTCTCAGTTACAAGAACTTCAATTTCAACTCTGTTAAATACAAGTTTAATTTCCTTCTCGGTAGCCATTTAAATCATTAACTTTCTGTTATTGGAATTTTCCAGAGATAACCAACTTTTTTGGGTTTTTCTTGCTTAGTTCCTCTAGTTTTCTTTTTCTTTACATGAGCTTCGCTACCTTCCCATGTTCCCACTGTTTCATCAAGGTATTTGGCAATTTTATCGCTATATTTCCTTGTTCCAATAGTGTAATTATCGCTTTCGTTTCGAATATAGCTAATCCCATCACCTTCTTCTTCCATTACCTTGGATATTTTCATTAATTTTTCATAAAACTTTGCAGATACCATGTGTTTTCTCCTTATTTTTAATTTTAGCAACTCAATATTTTATCTATATCCAGTTACATTTTATACATATTAGTATAACTCTGTTTTTAATCCATTAAAAATGTTTTATTTCCCTAACAGTTAGTTAATATTATTTTAAACATTCTTACATCATTTTATAACTTAAAATACTTCAAATAATAATTGTTCACAATATACTTCTTTAATATATGATAAATTCCAGATTAACTCATTAATTCACATAAAAAACTAATTGAGTTAAATCTGCACGACTTAATATATTTTAGAAATTTAAGGTTGAATTATTTTTCCATATCTTCAAGCTCTTGCGGTACAATATCCAGAATAATCTTTCTAGATCCTCTAATAATAGTTAATTTAGATTCCATATTGATTTTATCTTCAGTAAGATATTTATGCAGATCGTCTACTTCTTTAACTGGTTCCCCATTAAAAGCCACTATAATATCATCTTTTATGAGCCCAGCTTTCTTGGAAGGGCCGTTATCAGATATATTTGCTACTTTTACACCTAAATTTGAAGTCAAATCGTGCATTTGCGTGACATAATCTTTCAAAGTTACATTTCGACATGAAACTCCAATATAGCCACGTTTAATTTTACCCTTTCTTACCAGCTGTGCTGCAACGAATTTAGCAATGTTAATTGGAATAGCAAAACATATTCCTTGAGCTGGTAAAATAAGAGCAGTATTTACTCCTATAACTTCTCCATGTGAGTTTACAAGGGGTCCACCAGAATTACCCGGATTTAGTGCCGCATCTGTTTGAATGATGTCATCAACTAACCTTCCAGTTTTTGTCCTTAAAGAGCGTCCCATTGCACTTACAACACCTGACGTCACTGTACACTGGAAGCTGTATGGGTTTCCTATGGCTATCACCAGTTGCCCTACTTTTAAACTCTGTGAATTACCAATTTGTGCAGGTATAAGACCTGTTGCTTCAATTTTAATTACGGCTAAATCGGTATGGGGATCATCGCCTATGATACTTGCGGTAAAATTTTGACCGTCTGAAAGAATTACTTCAACTTCACTGCAGTTATGAACTACGTGGCTGTTTGTAAGTATAAAACCATCTGATGTAAAAATAAAGCCAGAACCACCTGCCTGGGCTTCATTTGGTATTTTTTTGCTGCCTCTACCCTTTTTAAAATCTTTCTTAACATTTACTTTTACTACAGATGGACTTACCTTTTCGGCTGCATTGATCACGGCTTTAGAGTAAGCATCATGGAGTTCATCGTCATTACACCTATTTGACTGGGCTATCCATGAATCCAGTAATGTGGCTGTTTCATCAGATATTGTATAAACATTGGTTTCAATATCTTTAGATTTGTTCATTATATCATCTCAGATTATGTTGTTTAATTTAAAGGGATTTGATATGCATATATCTATTTTTCCAAATAATACCATCTTGAATCTTGATTTAGAAGATATTGACATTTTAGTTAAATTTTGTTATTATAATAATTATTGGCATGATTATATATAAATATTTTGTTTAAAAATGATTAATTCTTAATAACTTAAAGCCTCTAAAAAGATTTATCTTTGATTTAGTACTGGTATTTCAATTAAACACTTGTAATGACTACTGTAAATTTTGTAAAATCTATTTGAAGTGTTGTATTGGATTATAATTGTGTTATTTTACGACAAAATTGCATAGTTTAGAGATAGTAACTATGTACAAAAATATAATGATTTTTTACCAATATGGAAAAGGATATACCATTTTAGAACATATAATAATAATATGCGTAATATGATTACTAATTAGAGGTTAGTAACCCATGGAGGCATTTGTGGAAAAATAATGACTGAAAAGGGGCAATATTATGTCAAATTCAGAGGCGCTGGTAGATAATTTTGAAATTATACTCTGTGCAAAATGCGGTGTTCAAAAAATAGACATTATTGACATTAATGAGTACAATGAGGTTTTAATTTTCAAATGTATTGAATGCGGAGAAGAGTTCACAAGACCTGTGGAAAATGTTATTTCTGTGGTATTCAAATAATCTCAGATTGGAAATAAATCGTAGTTAATTGATTTTAAATTAATACATTAAAGTAAATTAAGATCTAAAATTGTATATTTCAGTAGGAGTATAAATGAATTTTAATAAGTTTGGAACATAATTATAATCATTTTTAAAATTCGGAAAGGTCGTTTCAATGGAATGCAGTTACTGCAATGAATTAGAATCTCGTAATTATGGAAATCTTATCTTCCAAACTGATTATTGGATCGTTTTTCTGGCCCCTAATCAGAGTAATATTGGAACATGTGTAGTTGCTTTGAAAAGACATTATGGAAACTTAGCTGGTTTAAATCCGGAAGAATGGGTTGATTTTGGAGAAATAGTTCAAAAGTTAGAACTATCCTTAAAAAAATCATTTGATGCTACACTATTTAATTGGGAATCATTAATGAATGCTGATTATCTTAAAAATAATCCAGATCCTCATTTGCACTGGCATTTTATACCTAGATATAATCATAAAATTGAATTTGAAGGTATAGTTTTTGAAGATCCTAATTTTGGACGTATGAAACACATGCCCATACGAAAAATACCTCAAAACATTAGAGAAAAGATCATCAATAAAATTAAAGAAAATTTTTAATAAGGAGAAATTATGTTAGAACCGCAATATTACACAATTAAAAACTTTAAATTTAAATCTGGTGAAATCTTAGCTGATTTAAAGATGGAATATGCAACATTCGGCAATAAAAAGACTGACAGTAATGGTAACATCACCAATGGAATAGTTTACCTGCACGGCTCGTCTGGAGATTACTCATCTGTAAAACGTGTGAAGGATATTTTAGGTCCTGGAAAGGTTATTGATACCAATGACTATTTTGTAATCTGTCCTACATCTCTAGGGAATCCAGGATCCTCATCACCATCAACATCGGGTATGGGGCACTTATTTCCAAAATATACTGTAGAAGATATGGTAGATGCGGTATACAATCTTTTAACTCAAAAACTAAATATTAAACACCTGAAAGGCATTATTGGTACTTCAATGGGCGGTTTTCTGGTGCTCCAATGGGCTATTAATTACCCTGATTTTATGGAATTTATTATACCAATTACAACGAGTTCTACATCAAAGGGTCAAAATTACGCAATATCTACTATAATGAATAATTACATTAAAAATGATCCAGATTACAGAGACGGTAAATATGAACATAAACCCCTAATTGGACCTCAAAATGCAATGATGCTCCTGTATTTATTCGGTTTTTCGCCAGCTTACTATAAAACTTCTTCAAACAAAGAAGTTCTTGAATCTATTCATGAAATGGAAGTAGAAGGGGCTAATTCTGACGCAAATGACATTGTATGGCAAAATGAGGCTACTATTAATTATGATGTAAGGGCTGAATTGCACAAAATTAAAGCCAATACACTTATCATTGGAGTTAATCAGGATCAGTATTTTCCTCCTGATGTTGACGTAATACCACTTTCAAAAGCAATAAAAGGATCTAAACTCTTCTTATACGATTCATTACTTGGACATTTGGGATCAAGTGAAATAGAACAAGCAAAAGAAATAATTGGTGATTTTTTAAAGCTCTCAAATGCTACGCGTTTGGTGCATAAAAAATCAGAGATTTTTTAAGGTAATGTTGGAGATAGAATGAAAGTTAAAATTGTTAATTATGGAATTTTAGAAGATTCCACGTACTATGTTACTTATAAAATAACTGATATCAATAAAGAATCAATAAATAAGCTTAAAAGCCGTGTAGAAGAAGAATTATCCTGTAAATCAGGAAATTTATATTTAACTATGCGTTTTGATGAAAAACATTATCCATTTGAGAGTGAAGAATCCAGATATCGTACTGAAGATTATATTGCAAGGGAAGAAATTGAAATGTGGGCGTATTTAACCAGTATTTTGGAAGATTAACAAATTTATGAATTTATAATCAGAATTTGATTATCTATATTAACTGTATAATCCATATATTGATATTATTATATATATTTACTTTCAGGGGATATTAATATAATAAAGGAAACAACTTCAAATGACTTAAAGAGCTTTAGAATAAGGCAAAAACTACAATTAGCAATGTCTAAGTCTATGGAAAAGATGGGAATGCATGAATTTGACTCAGGTCATTTTGAAATTGTGCCCGTTGACATTACTATTCCAGAGCTTGACCCTTCTTTTGAGGGTTATCGCATTGTACATATTACTGATATCCATTTAGGTCAGTGGATATCAACAGATAGATTAAAAGGAGTTATAGATCTCGTTAATCAACAAAATCCAGATATGGTAGCCATAACTGGTGATTTTGTATCTTATGCCATTGACCATCTCATCGAAGATTTAACTTCATGCTTGAAAACGCTAAAGCCAAAGGACATATCTATTGCCGTCCTTGGAAATCATGATCACTGGAATGGGGCAGATAAAATACGTAATGTGCTAAGAAAGAGTGATATAATTGATGTAAGCAACAATGTTTATACTTTAAGACGTGGAGATGCTGTATTACATATGGCGGGTGTAGATAGTGTTATGTTAAATAAACACCGCTTGGATCTGGTTATGGATAAGTTACCTTCTTCAGGGCCTGCAATACTGCTTGCACATGAGCCTGATTTTGCTGATATCAGCGCAACAACAGGAAGGTTTAGTTTACAAATTTCAGGCCACTCACATGGCGGACAGTTTATGATACCTGGTATTGGGACATTTATAAGGGGACCGCACTTCTTAAAATATCCAATTGGTAGATATCAGGTAGGTGATATGGTTCAATATACCAATCGCGGGCTTGGAACGAATGTATTCTGGCTCAGGATTAACTGCCCTCCTGAAATTACAGTTTTTAACTTGAAAAGCCAACAATAGAGTTTTAACAATGAATAGTGAAATATCAATGAAAGTATTTATAGGCAGGAGTATTGTACTGTGGATAGCTGGCGTTTTAGGTCTATTACTAATAGCATGGCTCGATGCAGGAATTACTATTAACAGCGTAGAAACTGCATTTGTAGTTGTTGCTGTTATAGGGATTTTAAATGCCGTTTTATGGCCGGTGTTAACTCGTTACACTTTACCTTTTCTTGTAGCTACTTTTGGTGTTGGACTTCTTGTTTTAAATGCTTTTATACTCTGGTTAACAAGTCAAATTGTTGAAGGCTTTACCATAACGGGTTTAGCATATATAACTACTCCCATAGTCATGGCAGCCGTTACTACTGTAGTATCTGCCTTATTAACTATTGATGATGATGCATCTTATTTTAGATCAGTTTTAAGAAGGAGAATAGAAAAAAGCGAAAATCATGAAAACAATAAACCTGGTGTGATATTTACCGAAATTGATGGCCTATCTGTATCTATACTTGAGGAAGCCCTAAAAAAAGGGAAAATGCCAACTTTAAATAGATTATTAGAGCAGAATTCTTATAAAATAAGTGAATGGGAGCCTGACCTCTCTAGCCAGACAGGAGCATCTCAAGCAGGAATTTTGCATGGTAATAATAGTAATATGCCTGCCTTTCGATGGGTTGAAAAGGAAAATGGTAATAAAATCGTTGCTTCAAATGGTGCCAGTGATGCTCCACTACTTGAAGGAAGGATTTCTAATGGTAAGGGTTTACTAGCAGTTAATGGTGCAAGTCGTTCTAATCTATTTTCAGGGGATGCTGAAGATGTTATTTTTACCTACAGCAAGCTTACAGACCTTAAAAAATTTTACAATAAATCATGGTACTATTTCTACGCCAATCCTGAAAATTTCCCCCGAACAATAGCTCTATTTTTATGGGATTTAGTTCTGGAAATCTTCTCTCGCATTAGACAAAGGGTAAAAAATGTCCATCCACGGCTTAAAAAAGGTTTTATTTATTTATTTGTACGTGCAGGGGCTAATGTGTTTATGCGTGAGGTTACAACCTTAAGTATTGTGGGTGATGCTATAGCAGGACATGCTGATGTGTTATATGCTACGTATTACGGCTATGATGAAATTGCTCATCATAATGGAATAGAAGATAGAGATGTTTTTGTGGTTCTCAGGCAATTAGATAAACAGTTTAAGAGGATTGAAAGTGCATGTAAATTCGCATCAAGGGATTATGTTCATGTAATTCTTTCAGATCATGGCCAAACCAACGGTGCCACATTTAAACAGCGTTATGGATACACTTTAGAAACATTGGTACGTAGGCTGCTTCCTGAAAATCAAAAAATTTACAGTATACTCTCATCTAATGAAGATCACTGGGGACAGCCTTTCAGCAGACCCATAGAAGATACTCAAAGTTATATTAATGATAAAATTGACTATGCCTGGGGAAAAACTATAAAGTTCAGCTACAATGAATTTAAAGAAGCTAATAAAAGATATTTTATTAAAAAAGGGTTACTGAAAGATATAAAAAAAGAAAAAGTTAAAATATCACCTGAAATACCTAAATCTGCCGAAGAAGCCAATATAATTGTGCTAGCTTCTGGAAATCTGGGATTAATTTATTTTACAGATTATAAGCAGCGTTTAAGCTATGAAGAAATTAAATATGCTTTTCCTAAATTGATTCCAGGTTTAGTGCAGCATGAAGGAATTGGTTTTGTCATGGTCCGCTCCAAAGAGTACGGGGCTTTAGCAATAGGTGCAGAAGGTATAAATTACCTGGATAAAGATGAAATAGAAGGTGAAAACCCCCTTAAAGGTTTCGGTGAAAATGCTGCAGATCATTTAAGACGCACTGACAGCTTTAAATACGTACCCGATATTCTGGTAAACAGTACCTATGAAAATGATGAAGTGGCTGCATTTGAAGAGTTAATAGGAAGTCATGGAGGATTGGGCGGCGGACAGTGCAGACCATTCATCATGTGTCCATCTAAATGGGATCTGGGAGAAGAAAAGATAATTGGGGCCGAAAAACTCCACTATGTTTTAAAGAATAATTTAGATGAATTACAAATCTATAAAAAATAGATTTGTAAACTCGTAACTTTCGTTGCGAGAAATATGGTCCGAAAGAGAATTTAAAGGCCAAATAAAATAAGAATAATTAGCTTATAATCCATTCTGGAAATGAATGCCCTACTTCCTGTTGGTTTGCAGGTAATGAAAAATGTAGATGTGTAAATAACCATTTATTATCTTTATTTTCAAGAACCATACTTAATCGCCCTGAAATTAACACCTCTTTTCCTGAAACCACGGCATACATTGTCATCAACGCTGATAACCATGCTACATTACCTGCATATTGAATAGTGATCTTTTCAAATTTAATCTGAATATTATCAGCCTGGGTAAAATCACGTTCAAATCCTTCTTTAAGCTCTTCACGGCCATGGACCCATTCATCAGTGCCTGTACCTATCGCTACAATATCTGGATCATCTAAAAACAGATCCATCATAGCATCGATATCTTTGTCTGCATATGCTTTTGCATATTTTTTAAGCATGTCCTTAACTTCTATTTCTATATTTTCTTCACATTTCATAGTATTTTCCCTGACAAGCTTCTTTACTATATATTATGTCCTTTAAATTAATACAATTTATCGATTAATAATGTTCTAATTTCACCTTATTATATCATGATAAATTTAATTACTTAATTTTACAACGGTAATTTATGAGATCATTGTGTATAGTTGCATGTGGGAAGAAGAAAATATATGACGAAAATCCAGAAGCAGGGCCCGTAAAAGCAGAAAATTTGTATACTGGTTTATTTACCAGAAAATCTATAGAATATGCCAAAAGATTCCATCAGGATTCATGGTGTATTCTGTCAGCCAAATATGGATTTTTATATCATGATGAGGTTGTTCAAGGACCATATAACCAATGTTTTCATGATAAAGCTTCAAGTCCAATAACACTGGATGAGCTTTCTTTACAGATAAAATCAAGGAGACTGGATAAATATGAAAGAATAATTATCCTTGGAGGGAAGTATTATACAACCATTATAAGGAAATTATTCAATGAAAAAGAGGTTTATAACCCCTTAACTCAGTGCAAAGGAATTGGGCACATGATGAAAAAGCTGAATGATTCAATTAATGAGGTATAATCATAACCGCTGATTTATTCAATTTTTATTCTGTGATCTAGTTAAATGAAAAGTATATTAATTCAAAGCCCCATAATTCAATACAGAAGTGATATGATGATACCTGAATGGATTATGGCTGGATTATGGGGTTTAATAGCAGGATCGGCTCTTTTAATTGGTGCATTGTTTGCATATTTTTTTAAAATACCTCAGCGTATTGTTGCTTCAGTAATGGCTTTTGGTGCTGGAGTGCTGCTTTCTGCAATTTCCTTAGAATTGATGGAAGAAGCATTTACACTGGGTGGATTTTCTAATATGGTTACAGGCTTTATTTTAGGTGCCTTAATTTTTACGACTATAAATATTTATCTGGCACGTAAAGGAGCTAAACACCGTAAACGTTCCAGAAAAATAAACTCAAATGCTACTTCAGAAAGCAACAGTTTATCTATAGCTGTAGGCTCTGTAATAGACGGCATCCCTGAATCAATCGCCATAGGGATTACTATAATTAGTGGTGGGGCAGTAAGTGTTGCTACTGTCGTTGCAATATTCATATCCAATATACCTGAAGGTTTATCGAGTACAGCAGGTATTAAAGATGCAGGATGGAATTTTCGCTCAATATTTGGAATGTGGCTTCTTATTGTTGCTGTAAGTGGGGCTGCTTCTCTTGCTGGATATGCTGTATTCAGCCAGCTTCCGGATAGTATAAACTCATTAACTCTTGCACTTGCAGCTGGTGGAATTCTTGCAATGCTTGTAGATACCATGATTCCTGAAGCATTTTCAGAAACTCATGATCTTGCAGGTTTAATTACAGTTTTGGGTTTCATCCTTTCATTTGTTCTTTCAAAAATTGGTTGAACTGTATCAGTATTTAAAATAGTAAAAAAATAGTTAAATATCCGTTCGGATTTAAAAATTAAAGAATTTAGCCAATTTTTTTGATTTCTACGGCTAAATTTTTACCCATCTCATAGCATTTATCTAATTCTTCTTTTTCTGGGACATAATTTACTTCATATCTATCGAAAATTTCAAATCCATTTTTTTCAAGATCATCTGCTATTTTTCGGATGCCCCCTCCTGCCCATCCATAGGAGCCAAAGACAAGGGCTAATTTTTTTAGTCCTGTTCTATCAAACCTTAGGCCTTCAAGATAGTACATTAAGTCACCAATACTTGGATATGGCTTGTTGAATATGGTAGGAATCCCAAATAAGACGGCTTTACTGTCTAAAATATCTTTTATGATTTCGCTGCGTTCATCTTCATGTAAAAAATATGTGAACACATCAACATCTTCACTCATTATCCCCTCTGCAAATGCATGGGCCATTTTCTGTGTTGAGCCATGCATTGTATCATAAATTATGGTTATCTTGTTTCTGCATTTGCCTGTAGCCCAGTTGCTGTAAGCTTCAATGATTTTCATTGGATCGGTCCAGATCTGTCCATGTGAAGGGGCAATTATTTCGATTTTATCCAGTAATGCCAGATCTTCAACTTCCTTAAATTTTCTAAGTATCAGTGGAGATAGAGGTGTAAGTAAATTGGCATAGAATTTCTTTGCAGCATCCATTAATATAAAGTCAGGGATTTCATTATCCATTCTCTGTCTAAAACATAAATGCTGTCCAAAGGCATCATTTGAAAACAATATACCATCATCTGCAAGAAGTGTGAACATACTGTCAGGCCAGTGAAGCAGTGGAGCTTGAAGGAAAGTTAATTTTTTACCTCCAATATCCAGTTCATCTCCAGTTTGGACAACTTTGAAATCAACATTTTCAAGAGAATAATGTCTTTTAAGTCCTTCTAATGCTTTTTGTGTACAATATACTGGTGCATCAGGGAATTTTTTATGTATTTCAGGTAAAGCACCGCTGTGATCCTTTTCTACATGGTTTTGAATTATAATATCTATTTTGAAATCTTTTCCTTCTTTTGCGCAAGCATCCTCAATTCTGCCCCACATTCCTGAGGCTGTTCCAGGGTACGTATTATCAATTAATACGGTTTTATCTGCTCCAAATACCAAATAAGCGTTATATGTTGTTCCATTTAAAGTATATCCGTGATAGCTTCTCAAATCCCAATCCATGACACCTACCCAGTAAATGCCATCTTTAATTTTTACTGCATTAGCCTTCATTTTTACACCTTATACATATTTTTAGGTTCAAAAACCGGAGGTTTTCTCAACTTAACAATCCTTAAAAATACCTTTAAAATCAACTGGTTTATTTTATATTCAAGTTAACATATATATTTTATGTAAAAAAGCTAATGATAAGTATTTAGAGTATTAGTATCCCATAATAAGTTTATTTTTAACTTAAATCCATTATATTTTACTTTATTAAATAAAATTTCTATTTAATTTTATTTATTTGGCATTATACTCCTATTTTGCATTAATTGGGATTATGAAAAAACATTCAAGTTATTTTACAATAATAAAATTCCCATGATGTACATTGGATATATTTTCGCGTAAAAAAAATAAATAAATTTAAATCAATTTTTTTTATATTCTAATTTATTAAATAACACTTTAAACTTTGTTCCATTATTTTTATCAAGTTCTATAGTGCCATCCAGCTGGTTAACCAGATTAGTTACTAATTGTAATCCTAAAGATTTGGTATTTCTAAAGTCAATGTTTTCTGGCAGTCCAATACCATTATCACTTACAATTAGGATAAATTTGTTTTCTTTATAAGAATGCAGACATATAGATATTTCATTTGAAATGGTATCGACGCTTGTAACTGTGCTATCTGATGATTTAACCGCTAGACTGGAAGATGTTTCATCTGCTGGTCCGCAACTGTAAGTTACAGGAATTAAAACTTTCTCATTTTCAAACTTGGGAAATGCATATTTTAATGAATTTGTCACGAGTTCATTAATAATTAAACCGCAGGGAATGGCTGTATTGATATCTAATGAAACGTTTTCAATATTTAACTTAAAGTTCACATGAGAAGGGTCTATAGAGTAAGAATGGAATAAATAACTTATTAAATTTTGCACGTATCCTGCAAATTCAATATTTGTAAAATTGGACGACTGATACAATTGTTCATGAATGAAAGCCATTGATTTGACCCTGCTTTGACTTTCTTTAAAAAGTCCAAGATATTCTTTATCTTTTACATATCCAGATTGAAGACTAAGCAGGCTACTTATTATCTGTAAATTATTTTTAACACGATGATGAATTTCTTGAAGCAATAGTTCCTTTTCCTCAAGGGATGCTTTAATTTTATTTTCCGCTATTTTAATATCTGTAATATCATTTCCAATACAAACGATTCCTAATATCTGTGAATTATCACCCTCAATTGAAGAGATGGACAAAAACACTGGGATTAATTGGCCATTTTTAGCCTTAAAAACAGTTTCGATGTTAGTTATTGATTTTTTACCAGATTTGTATAGTTTTTCTTCAAATAAAAATTTCTTTTCTTCCTCAAAAACCATATGAAGTGGTTTACCGATTAATTCGGTATCAGAAAACCCTAAAAGATCCCTTGTAGCTTGATTAACATTTATTATATCCATGCTTTCATCCAGTAAAAAGAAAAAATTTGACATGGTAGAAACAATGTTATCGGCAGCTACTGCAGGAGTAAGTGCAGGGAATCTATATTTCCAAAGTCCGTAACTGATAAGGGCTATTCCTGCTGTTGACATGGTCATGGTCAGTTCAGGAACTTTTATTGACATGTTTGGAAGGACAATATCACTTACCAAGCTTATAACCATGGGTAAATAAAGTCCAGCGATTAAATATTTAGACTGCTGCTTTTTAATCTTTTTAGAATTTAGGTAATATGAAAGACATATAAAACCTGCCAAAAGTACACAAATAATTGTCCAGAGACTCATTAGATAAAATAAAATAGGATATTGTGGAAAAGTATATGTCCAACCCCAGTACTCATCTAAAGCACCATTTATAAGCAAATTGGTTGTTAAGCCTAAAGCAGAAATGATTAAAGCAGGTAAATATATCAAAAGATAAGTGAATTTATTTTTAAGAAATTCTGTTTTTTTGGTAAAAATAAGTGATATATGTAGAAGAATAGCAGGTACAAAGGGCCATAATGTGCTTATTTTAAGCCATAAATAGGCACTTTGAAATGAATATGCTTGACGGTACTCAAATTCTACAAAAGCTAGAAATCCAACGAGTATACAAAGTATTCCAACCATTTTATTTAAATGGCTTTTTGGATTTCTGTAATAAATAAAATTTCCAAGAAAAAAACATAGCATAAATGCTATTAATGAAATTAATGCGTATGCATTCATTTATAATTTTTCTCCGCTTTAAATAAACTTATATTATGTTTATATATTGTGTTTAAATTTTGTTTTTATATTATATAAATATTATGTGATCTTTAATCCTTTTTATCGTATTAATTTATTATTTTCATAAATAATATTATTTTTTAATGTTAATTAATATTTAAGGTTGAAATAAGTATTAAATTATATTTATTACTAGTATTCTAAAATATAAATTAATAAGAAGAAGTTAAGTACTATAAATAAGCTAAATACGTAATATCCATAATATTAGTACATGGCATAGAGGAATTTTTATGAATTTAAATATTGATATTGTAAATATAGAATTTGAATCATTGAATTCTATAAAAAATGAAATTTTTTATGGAGGTTATTTTGCGGCATTATGCAGTCCTGCATTTATTTTATTTACTGCAAATGTGATTGATATTAAGGTTGATATACCTTTACTGTTAATAGCCTATCTTCTTCCTCTTATTGTCTACAGTTATGATTATTACAGCGATATAGAAAAGGATATTAGTGAACATTCAGAAAGAGCAGTTTTTTTAAAGAAAAATACAAATAAGTACCCGTTTATTCTTGGTTTTTATATAATTTTACTGGCTGTACTTCTAATTTTGTTTTTCAATTTCTATCTCATATTGTTTATTTCAGGAATTATCACCGTGGGAATTCTATATAACGTGGCTCTTAAAGATTTAACAAAAAAAATTCCTATTTTCAAAAATGTTTACACTGCTTTAACATGGGCATTAGGTGGGGCATTCTTTCCTATTTTATATTACTCTATTGGATTTAATTCTTCAGTACTCATTGCATTTATGGTGATATTCCTCAGGTGCTTAAATAATATATTATTTTTTGACTTAAAAGATATTGAAAATGATAAAAAGGAAAAACTAAAGACATTACCCGTTATTTTAGGTAAAAAAAATACAATAAATATTTTGCATTGTTTAAATGTAATTTCTTTTATTCCACTATTAATAGGAATATATATTGGGGCTGTGCCAGTAATGGCACTTTCACTGACATTTTTTGGTATATACAGTTTTTATTATATCAAAAAAGCAGGTAAAACCAGTTCCAAAGGACTTGAAACTATATCTCATACATTAGCCGATTTAGAGTTTGTATTATGGCCCATTATTCTTATGGCTGCTAAATTCTTTATGTAATAATAAATATTTTTAAGCAATTATATTAACTTGATTTGTATCGCTTAAAAGTAAAAAAGAAAATTAATAAGTAATTACCAGTACTGTTTGTATACTCTCCAGTAGTATTGTGCTGCAGTAAGTTTTGTTTTGGCGTAATATAGATTGTAAGGATTCACAAATTGTTTACGTAATTCTTCAACTTTAATGGAAGTCTTTGACACTTTTTTAAATGTTGTGACTGAATTATAATTTAATTCATATTTTTTGGTATAGGGGTTTAGGTAATAAGCTGTTTTATACATTTTTAAGAAGTTATTGTTGTATTGATATGTTTTCCATGTTATCTTTATATGGTGAGCCGGATCTAAGTATTTTGTACCGTGATCCACTACTTTTGCTGCGGATGCAGGCCCAAGTCCAAATGCAACGGAAGCCATGAATAAAACGGTTAAAACCGCAAATATCTTTTTGTTCATTTTATTTACCTCTTTTTACTGATTAAAAATACTAATTTTTAAAAATTGGCCTTCAATAATGTTTGAGGTCTAAATACTCTCCAGTAGTATTGTGCTGCACTTAAGCTGGTTTTCTTGTAACTCACATCAACTGGATCTGTATCAAAATCAACTAGCCATTCAGCTATATTAGTGATTTTAAGGGAGCTTTTTGTTACCTTTGCAAATGTGAACTCTTCGTCAATACCTAATTCATTGTATTTTTTAGTTTCATCGTCTCGAAGATATTTTGTAACATATGTTTTTAAGAAGTTGTCGTTGTACTGATAGGTCTTCCATACTATTTTAAAATAACCATCCTGGCCGTTCCATGCATATTTTGTGCCGTGATCTACTACTTTAGCTGCTGCTACAGGTCCAGCCAATTGAAAACTAACAAAAACCATAAATAAAACGGTTAAAACCGTAAATATGTTTTTGTTCATATCTCAACCTCCTTAATGTTTGTATTCCCATACATATAAACTTTTAAGTTTATATGTATAATTTAAAATGTAACATTTTAAATATATAAATTTTGCTATTTTAAAAAATGCTGGAAATAATTTTTATTGATAGAATAATTAAACTATCACTTTTAATAAAGCGAATTTTAACATTAGCTTGTAATTATCTTATAAAATAGAATCATGGAAATTTAATTGTTTGAAAATATAAAAAATAGCTTTATAAATATTAAATTTAAAAATAGAACTAATTATTTTACTTTATAACTAAGGTGAAATTTTATCCTTCTTCCTATAGGCCATTCCCTGAAAGATTGCTATTAATTCACCAGCATCATCGGTAACTGTAACGGTATAAGTACCTAATTTTGGATTTGTGGATATTTCATCTGCCTCTGCAAATAAAATTCCAGATCTTGCCGCTTTCATAAAAGATATATTTGCATTTATGGCCACTGTTACATTTCCATAAGAATTAGCTGCAACAGCAAAGGTAAAATCTGCTAAAGTAAATATGGCCCCACCATGAACAGTTCCAATTCCATTTAAATGACTTTCATTAATTTCCATTTTAGATTTTGCGTATCCTTCTTTAACTTCCAGCAGTTCTATACCTGTATATTCAGCAAATTTATCTTTTTTGAAGAATTTTTTAATTTTTTCCATACAATTTCTCCTGATACTTTATATTTGACCTTATTAGTGCTTAAAATTTTTTACAATTGGCATTAATTTTCTTCTGTGATGTTAGTTAAATGACTTTTTTGTCGCCCATAAAAATAATATATGACCAGCCCAATTGCAAGCCACACTATAAATCTCAATTGAGTAAGGGTTGGCAGTTCAAATATAAGCAGAGAACAAAATATTATGGCGAGAACAGGAATTACAGGTACAAATGGTGTTTTAAATGGCCGCGAAATATCGGGCTGTGTTCTCCTTAAAATAATTACAGCAAAGGATACAAGGATAAATGCTGCAAGTGTTCCTATATTTACAAGCTGAACTACGTCAGTTATAGGAACAAAAGCAGCGATAGCTGCACCAATTGAACCTACAACTAAGATACCAGTGACTGGAGTTTTAAACCTTCCATGAATTTTTGCAAACAAGCCCGGCAACAATCCATCTCTTGCCATAGCAAAGAAAACCCGGGTCTGTCCAAATAAACCTACAAGAATCACAGATGTAATTCCGCAGAGTGCCCCAATAGATACAATGGTGCTGGCCCAGTTAATACTCAAATTTTGAAGTGCAAAAGCAACGGGGGCAGCCGTTTCCTTAAAAGCGCTGTATGGAAGTATCCCATTTAAAATAACCGCCACAACGATATAAAGAATTGAACTTATAATGAGGGATCCTATGATTGCTATTGGAAGGGTTCTTTGAGGATTTTTCACTTCTTCGGCAGCTGTCGTCAGGGCATCAAATCCAATATATGCAAAAAATATTATTGCTGCCCCTTTAAATACTCCAATAAAACCATAAGGGAAAAAGGGATTGTAATTTGAGGGATTAATATGATAAATTCCTATTGAAACAAAAAGTAAAATTACAGCGAGTTTAATAAATACAATTGCAGTATTGAAATGAGAGCTTTCACGTACGCCAATTACTAACAAACTCATAATGACAAAAACAATTAAAACAGCGGGAAGATTTATAATTCCGCCTTCTACTCCCGGTGGATTAACCAGCGCAGATGGTAGGATAATCCCAATAGAGCTAAAAATTTCAACGAAATAATTAGACCAACCGATTGCAACTGCAGCAACAATAACTAGATACTCCAGTATCAGATCCCAACCAATAATCCAGGCCCATATCTCCCCAAGGGTTACATAACTATATGTATAAACACTTCCAGCTACAGGAACCATCGTGGCAAATTCTGCATAACAAAGTGCCGTAAACATACATGCAATCCCTGAAATAATAAATGAAATGACTATTGCAGGACCTGCGTAAAATGCAGAAGCAATTCCAGTTAGTATAAAAATTCCAGCTCCAATAATTACCCCGATACCCATCATTAGAAGTCCAATAGGTCCTAAGACTCTATTAAGTCCTTTTTCACCTGAACTAACTTCCAATAATTCATCAATAGACTTTTTTCTAAATATTTTTCTTTTCATGTGGATACCCATGTGATTTAAAGGGGTTTATTTAATCTAAATACCTAAATTACAACTTTTTATTAATTTTTTATTAATTTTTCACTAAATGACTTTAAAATAATCTAAATAAAAATTGAAACAAATTTTAACATTTTTTGACCTAGTTAATTATTATAATAATAAAATATAGAATATTATTACTTAAATTTATTCAGTATACTATAAATATAATCTCATTTAAGAATATAAAATCAGAATTACGTTCAAAAATTATTGTTAAGCTAAAAAGGAGGATATAGTGAATATAAAAATAGATATTAAAGAAGTTATAGGTGAAAATGCCGAAAATAATTATATTCCTCTAAAATTGATAACCGATAAAGGTGAAGTGTCGTGCCGATTTTATAAAGTTGAAAATAGTGATTCTGGAGTAATATGGGTAGGGGGCGTTGGTGGAGATTATGATTCGCCAGCTGAAGGATTGTATCCTGATCTATCTGAAAAACTCATAGAAAACAACATATCGTCCCTTAGAATTAGTTATAGATATCCCCGCAGTCTTGAAGAATCTGTATATGATGTACTTGCAGGAATAAACTTTCTAGAAAACATGGAAATTTCTAAAATTGCCTTAGTTGGTCATTCACTTGGGGGAGCTGTAGTAATTCAGGCTGCTGCATTATCTGAATCTGTCAAAACTGTAATTACTCTTGCAACTCAAAGTTATGGGTCTGGTTCTGTGTCCAGTATTTCTAACAATTCTTCGATATTGTTGATTCATGGATCTGATGATACTGTTCTTCCAAGCTATTGCTCAAAACAGGTATACGACAATGCACATGATCCAAAGAAAATAATTGTATTAACTGGCAACGGACATTGTCTTGACGAATCTTCTCAAAAGGTCCATCAAATAGTATATAACTGGATTATATCAGAACTAAGTAACTAAATTCGTTGATTTAATATTTATAAAATTCCATGTCTCCTTTTAAAAATGAATCGCTTTGACCCATGATGTATAAATAAATTTCTTCAGCATTATCTGCTTTGACAGGCTCCCACCCTTTAAACATCCAGACATATGAAACAATTCGAGTTCCAGGTTTTAATTCTCGTTGGAATTTAGATTTTAGTCTTTGATTAGCAGTGTCACTTAAAAATAGGGTTACTACAGTTGCTTCACTGATATCTTGATTGAAAAAATTTCCCCAGACAATTTTAGCTTTGCTGCGAAGGCCAGATGTTAATATACTTAAGCGGGACCAGAGAACACGTAATGGGTCTGCTTCCATCCCAACTGCCCTTGCATTGTATTTTTTGGCAGCATCCATTACAATTCTACCATCACCTGAGCCCAGATCATAAACAATATCATCTGAACCTACTTCTGCCATTTCTAACATTTTTTTAACTCTACCTCTGGAAGTAGGTTGAAAACCAGCACCTATTATACTTGACCAGAATATCCATATCAAGAAGATACCAATTATCCCTAAAATTAAAAGGATAACCAAATTAATTGTCATATTATGCTCCTATTTAATTTATTTACATTTAATAAGAAATTTAACACCAAAAGTCTGTATATATTTAAGTTATATTATTGTATAAAACTAAGCCGGCGAAAATCGAAGCCATCAGAACTTTCGAAAATCTTTGATTTTCGGTGCATCAAACACAAAGTGTTTGAGTGCTCCAAAAACTTTTGATTTTTGAGAGCTCTTGAAATCTATGATTTCGGAGCATGAAAAACAGAGTTTTTCGTAAGCTTCTAATTTTTGGCAGCATTTATATGTTTACTAACTTCAGCTTTTAATTTAATTGCTAATTTTGACCTTTCAAGAGCCAAGCCAAGCTGTAACCCTATTGAACTAAGATTTTCAAGACTAACATTATTGTATGGTTTTATATGTCTGCTACCCATGTTTAAAAGCCCAATTATTTCATTTCCACTTTTAATAGGTAGTATCAACAGAGTTTTAATGTTATTTGATCTAATGGCGGGTTCAAGAGAATTATATTCCTCTGACTCAGATGTAATGTACACTATGTTCTGTTTTTCAAGTGTTTTACTGAAAAGGTCCTTAAACATGCCTGCAACACACATCTTTTTAAGGTCCTCAGGGAGGTTCTTATGTACTCTTAATGTCAATTCTTCTTTGTCATCCTTAAGATAGATGCATCCCATTTCAAAACCTAATGAATCAATGGTGGATTTTACAGCTTTTTCAAGTATTTCATCCTCGTCGTTTGTGGAGTTCAGTATCGTTGATATACTGTTCATTGCAAGAAGGGTATTGGTGAATTCTTCTTTTTCAGCACTTAATCTCTGCATCTTCAGATAACCTGAAAGTTCATCAGCTGCCATTTCAACGTCTTCTATATTTATAGAGCTTACTGAAGTTAATGTGGTAATCAAAAGTATAGCTCCAATTGCTTCATCTTCATCAATAATAGGGATTGATAACATCAAAGAAAGTGATACGTCGCCCATCATTGATTTAATTGTTTCAAGATAGTAATCTCCTACTGTAGCAGATTTTGTTTCAGGCATATTCATGCTTTCTCCAATAAATCCCTTGATATAGTGAATTGTTTCGTTATTTATTACCGTATTCTCTGTTTTATATACAGTCCGTAGCTCTCCAAGGTCCCTTAAAAATATTACACAGTATTTATATGGAATTATATCATTGATGCTTCCTGTTGCTTCCCTCATAAGCTCTTCTTCACTGCTTGCTGAACCTGCAGCTTGAGCTATGGATAGCAGTGTTTCCAGCTCACGTTTTGTACGTTTAGATTGTGAAAGCTCTTCTCCTATTATGATGGTACCATCAATACCATTATTTTCCACAATTGGTTGTAATGCTAATTTATATGGTCTGTATATACCTGACTTTTCCACTAAATTTATTTCAATAGCTGCATTGTTGTTTAAATTTAATGAATTAACTGTATTTTCAAATAATGTCATTTGTTTATTATCTATTATATCATGCAGAGTTTTTTTAGGGAAAAAATTATCGAATGTGTCATTGGTTGCTACTATATCCATATATCTGTTGATCGTGAACACTATAGTATCAGGGCGATCTATCGATTTTTTAAGTTTTAACTCTCTGGATATTAATATATGTAATTTTGAAGCTATGGATGCAAGTTCACCTGCATCTTGAAGATTCATGGGTTCATGTATAGTCACAGCTTCTTCTTCTGGTGCTTCTTTTAAAAGCCATAATTTACTTCGCCCTACAAATTTATAGCTCAATATCCCTTTTACATGCAGTATTTCAAGATATTTAAGTACAGTAGCCCTGCTTCTGCCTGTACCTCTTGTTATCTTGTCCAGCATGCACTCTTCAGGTGGGTGAGACTTGATGTAGGATATAATAAGACGTTCTGTATTAGATAATTCTTCCATGATCTTCATCCCTAATTTTATACTATATAGTATAGATCATTAACTCATATAAATGTTGTGTAAAATTATTTTTTAACCTTTATACATCCCAATACACATTTTTGACCAGGATAAGATTTATATACTATAAGTTATACTATGATGTATAGTTATACTTTATAGTATAATTTAAGAATGTTACATGGAGGCCATAATATGATCTATGGTGAAAAGGTAAAAGAGTTAAAGGAACTATTGGGATTAAAAGGAAGCCCTGTGGCCGTAAAATTGGTAAAATCTTCTGATGAAATACCAAATGGTTATCAAAAGATAGATGAAAAGAAAAGACACTGTGAGTTTGTTCAAGACGCACGATTAATTGGTAATAAGGGATATGCAACTTCACAGGAGCACCTATGTAAAGGTGGAGCTGGAGTAATGGGAATTGAATCATTACCTGAAAGTGTAGCAACTGGTAAGATGTACCATCAGCTTGGAAACTTTGAAACTGCCGAAGTGGCCAGTGAAACAGTAGCTGCTATACCTAAATCAAGTGAAGAATATTATGCCTCACTTTATTCACCCCTTGAAACTGCAGACTATGAACCAGATGTAATAATTCTTGTACTTACACCAAGACAGGCATTAAGAGTATCTCAAGCTTATTTAAGGGCAAAAGGAGGTAGAATTTCAAGTGATTATTCAGGTATACAGTCTTTATGCGCAGATGCTGTGGTGGCAGTAAAGGAACGTGGTGTGCCTAACATGACCCTTGGATGCAGTGGATCCCGTAAATATGCAAAAATAGCAGACGAAGAAGTTATTCTTGGTATTCCTGCTAAAAACTTTGATGAAATAGTAGATGCTCTTAAAACATTTAAAGAAAAATGGGGAGAACTTTAGGAGAAAACCGCTATGAAAAAAGTTACAGCCATGGGAATTAAGGCACCTAATGCAGCCATAATGGCAGAAAACATTATAAAAAATGGTGCAGGGGATGGACTTATATTGACCCTTAGTCCAGGATCAGAAGAGGGACTGGAAAAAGTGGCAAAAAAATTTGGATTTACCTATGAAATAGAAAATTCAGAAGATCAAACCGTCGTGGTAAGAATGACAAAATTACAGGCAGAAGAATTAGACGTTACAGGAGAAACATGCCCGGGACCTATCATACTGGTGGGTGATAAGCTGAGTTGCATGACAGCTGGAGACCGTATAAAGGTTAAGAGCAAAAGTGGCGAAGCTATTGAAGACATAGCAATTTCTATTCCCGAAATGAACGGTACAGTTGTTGAAAAAGGTATAGATAATGATAAAAATTACATTGTAATAGAAAAGACCGAAATACCGGTTGTAACACCTGGAACAGTTGCAGCTAACAGAGATAAAGTCTTGGTTGCTCAAAGTAATGGAATAGGAAATGCAGAAAGAGCATATGCCACATTTATATTTTCAAAAGCTGCCCTCAGTATGGGTAAAAAAGTGACAGTATTTTTACTAATGGATGGGGCAAGTATAGCCAAAAAAGGCAATGCATCAAAGGTAAAACACCCTTCTTTTGATAGATTAGACAGGCTCATGGCAGAAGTCATAGATGCAGGCGCTAAGATTTATGTGTGCGAACTCAGTGCAGAATTTAGAGGAATGAAACAAGAGGACCTGGTAGAAGGCACCAGTCTTGCAGGGGCTGCTACATACGTTACACTGCTAAGCGACCCAACATATGCGGTTGTAAACTTTTAAAAGGAGGTAAAAAATGCAAGTCACTTATCCAGTAATAGTTCTCGCAATACTTGTGAGCGGTATTGCAAGCGGTTTTATAACATTTAGAATGTCAGGTATGCGCTTAGCTCCACATTTTGGTGCTTTGATACTGGCAATTATAGTCACTCTTGCGGCTATCGCCACAGGTAATCTTATTGTTATCTACGCAGCAGTCGCTTTGCAGTTAGTTGCAGCAATCACAGCATTTACACAGACCTGGGCAACACTCAAGTATAATTTTCAGACATCGCCAGCATATGCACCTCATCTGGCGCTTATGGCAATGATTCCTGTGCTGGCAATTGCGTCGGTACTTTAACACTCAAACATGAAATGTTGGTGCGTTAAAAATCAAGGATTTTTAACAGCACTCAAAAATTTTTATAAAAATTTTCGAAAGATTTTTTGCCGGATTTTTTAAATTTATATTTTTTTACTATTTTTTATGCAAAATCTCGTATCTAATGTTTTTTATAATCAAGATAGTTTGTCACTTATGTGCAGTATTCTTATTTATTTAACTTAATGCATACAATAAAATGAATGAAAGTTGATGATAAAGAAAGGATACGGAACTTGATTTGGAACACTTTAGAAAACAATAATTTATCTAAACCTCCAAAGCCCCCATATGGCAGAATACCTAATTTTTTAGGGTCAACTGAGGCGGCTAAATTATTAAAAAACACTAAAGAATGGGAAAACTCAAGAGTAATCTTTTCAAGCCCAGATTCTGCACAGAAAAAAGTACGTGAACTTGCACTCAGGGATGGAAAACTTTTGATTATGGCTTCTCCAAAATTAAAAGAGGGTTATCTTTTAATAGATCCGCATCGTGTTAAAGGAAAAGAAAAACTGGCAGCTACCATAAATGGAGCCTTCAATTTTGGAAGGAGAATTAATGAATTTCCCAAAGTAGATCTTGTAATTGAAGGTTCTGTAGCAGTTGATTTATCTGGAAACAGACTTGGTAAAGGCGGCGGCTATGGTGATATGGAAATATCTCATTTATTTGAGGAAAAAGCCGTTAAAACTAGCACTCCAATTGTAACTACCGTCCATGAATTACAGATAATAGATGAAGTTCCTGTGGAAATACACGATCAAAAAATAAATATGATAGTAACACCAGAAAGAGTAATCAGAGTCAATAAACATGAGTTAGATAAATATCTTAATGATATGGAAGTGATTCATTGAAACATGATGAAGATCATAGTCCTGGTTTTGTAGATAGGATGACTGCAAAACGTGATAAAAAGGGCAGAAAATCAGAATATATTGCAGCAATAGTTGTGAACATCATTTTACTCTATATTTTTAACAATTTGATTAACTGGCATGTTTATTTTATTACAAATGCACTTAATGATATTTTATGGATTATAAATGCGGCAATTATAGTTACAATCATCGGAAATATTGTACTTCTTGTTTATAATCCAGGATGGTTCCGGCATATAATGAAAATAATTTTAAATATCGTTGCCATTATTGCAGTATACAATATTTTCACTGTATTTCCATTCAATTTCAGTTCATTTTTAATTGACTGGAGCGTGACTATAGCTTTAATATTTATTATGGTTGGTATTACAATTGCCACAATAGTGGAACTTTTCTTCTTAATAATTGGAAGAGACAAATAAATGGAATATTTAAAAGATTCACATACACACATAACATTTTACTTTGTTTAAAATTTCATTCAATTTCTTTTATTTCATCTATCCAGCGTTTACTTGACTCAATATTTCCCTGGATTTCAAGCATTTCATTTAAAATTTCATAAATATTTTCAGTAGATATTACAACCACAACTTCGCCCTTATCGAAAATAGAATGATCCTTTAATATAACACCATCTTCACCTACAAACCCAATAGTTGACCTTAATTTGCCCATTTTAAGCCTCCTTAATATTAAAATCTATTCTCCAATAACAGTTACCTCTATCTTCCTTAATCTGCCTGATGTGTCTGCTTCTATAAAAAATAAATCCTGCCAAGTTCCCTTGATAACTCTTCCATTTCGTATGGGTAGTGTCCTATCGGGAGGAAGAAGCATTGACCTGAGATGAGAATAAGCATTTACATCATGCTCCCATCCTTCTTTAGGGGTTAAATTATCAAGTAAATTATCAATATCTTCCCTTAACTTACTTTCAAGTTCTGTTAATGCAAAAACAGCAGTGGCGTGTGGAGCAAAGACATGCACAATGCCGTTACTGATCTTCGACTCGCCAACCACACCTTCAATTTTATGGGTTAAATTAATAATATCTCCAGGTTTTTCAGTTTCTATGTGTAATGTTTTTGTAAAAATCATTAAATACTCCACATCCATTTATATTTTAAATTAAGTAATTTCAAGATTTATTTAACTTCTAATCTTACTATATATATGAATTTATAGCAATTTTATTCTTTTGTTTTTAGAGCAAAGTGTATTATTATTATGATAGTTTAATTGAAACTATCCTCTTTTAACATCTTTAATTTTTCACATGTAATCATGATATTATTTTGTTTTAAGATTTTTTTTTCAATAATTTCCATTTTTTTATAAAATTAATTTAAAATAAGTTGTATACAAAATCTATCTTAATATATAGGTTAACCAACCACAACGTTTATATTAGTATTTAACTTTGATAATAATATAATAATAAATTTCATATTAACTGACTCTTTAATAAGAACATATAAAGAAGATGAAAACATGACAGAAGCGGATAGCTACTCATTTGACCAAAATAACTTCAAACTATTTGATAATATGCTTGAAGGAGTATCTGTTTATGAACCCATTTATGACAGTGAAGGTAGAGTTATAGATTTTATAGTAAAATATGTTAACCAGTCCACAATTGTAGGTTCTGGTAATTCGCACGAGTATTATATTGGTAAACGTATCAGTGAACTTTATGGATTTGAGAATATATGGCCTCATATTAAAATGGCCAATGAAATAATTGTTACAGGTAAAAGTAAAACATTTAAAGCTTATTTACCTCCTTTAAATAGGTATTATCAATTTTCTGGGTTTTCAACACCAAATGGGCTCTTTGTTATGCTTAGAATAGATGTCACAGATCAGGAAAAAGCTGAAAAAGAGTTACAAAAGGCACATGATAATCTGGAAATTAAAGTTAAAGAGAGAACCATTGAACTACAAAAAGCCAATGAAGAATTAAAAAAAGAAATTAAACTGCGAAAGAAAATAGAATATGAATTAGTAGAAAGTGAAACACACTACCGTGAATTGTTAGAGAATTCTTTTGATGCAGTTATTATTCATCAAGAAGGTAAAATCATCTCTGCAAATAATAAAGCACTGCAACTTTTAGGGGTAAAAAATCCTAAAAAATATGTTAATACACCATTACTTAATTTTGTTCATCCAGATTACAGAGAGACTGTAACGCAACGTATTCAAGAAATACTGGAAAATAAAGCTGTCTCATCACTAGAAGAAAAATTGTTAACAGTTGATGGAAAATCCATAGATGTGGAAGTCTTATCAACTGGATTTGACTATAAAGGCAAAAAAGCTGTTCAGGTTGTTTTCCGTGATATAAGTGAACGTAAAAGAGCAGAGGAAGAATTAAAAAATGCTTACAAATCATTAAAGGAAAGTGAAGAAAAATTCCGCTTGATATTCAATAAAGCAAATGATATGATAACCGTATCAGAACTAAAAGAAAATGGAATGCCTGGAAAGTATATTGAGGTAAATGAAGTTGGATTAAATAGATTAGGCTACAGTAAGGAAGAACTATTAAATATGGGCCCTACAGATATAATTGCCCCAGATAAAAGGGTAGAAATGCAAAAAAATGCAGTAGAAATAGCAGAAAAGGGCTGTAGTAATTTTGAAATTGTTCATGTTGCTAAAGACGGTAAAAGAATACCAGTTGAAGTTAACGGTCACACTATTAACTACAAAGGACAAAAGGTTTACCTTACAGTTTCTAGGGATATCTCAATACGTAAGCAGATGGAAGAGTCCCTAAAAGAAAGCGAAGAAAAGTTCAGGGAAATATTCAACAAAGCGAATGATATGATTACATTACATGAAATGAATGAAAACGGAATGCCTGGGAAATTCATTGAAGTAAATGAAGTGGGATATAAACGACTTGGTTATACCTACGAAGAATTCCAGAATATTTCTCCCATAGATATAGTTGCCCCTGATAAAAGAGTAGATATGGCTAATAATGCAGTAGAACTTTGGACCAATGGATATGCTAAATTTGAGATAGTCCATATAGCTAAAGACGGTAAAAGAATACCTGTTGAGGTCAACACTCATCTTTTTAAACTAAGGGATAAAAAGGTTGCTCTTGGGGTTTCTCGTGATATTAGTGAACGTAAAAATTCAGAAATAAAATTAAAGGAACTTTTAGAGAAATTAAGTCTTTTCAATCAAGAATTTGAGCAATATACCTATATAACAGCTTATTATGTACAGGAACATCTGGAAACCATTATAGATCTTGCAAGGGATCTGGAAAAAAATAGAGATAATGTTGATGGTATCATAAAGGATATTACAGATGAAAGTATCAACCTGAAACAGATAATTTTGGATTTACTTGAATATGCCAACGTATCAGGGGTAAAAAAGGTATTTAAACCTGTGGATATTGAAGAATCTCTTAATAAAGTTTTATCTGATTTAAAAATTAATGAAAATGATATTGAAGTTACCTATGATAAACTTCCAGAAATCATTGCAGATTCTGATCAAGTAAGTAAAGTGTTTAAGTACTTGATTACCAATATTATAGAATTTAGAAAAGAAAATGAAACCCTTACAATCCATATTACAGCACTTAAAGATTATAAAAACGAAGAATATGTCATTAGCATACATGATAATGGGGCTGGCATTGACCCACAGTGTATTGAACATATTTTTACAGTATATCCATATTTGCATATAAAGGAAAAACATAATGTAAATGGAATTGGTCTATCCATTGTCAAAAAGGTAGTTGAAGGGCACAGCGGTAGGTTATGGGTTGAATCAGAACCTGGAAAAGGATCGACTTTTTATTTTACCTTACCATTTAAACCCAACGCTTAATTATTCGTAGTTTTGTTTGTTGTTTTGGTAGAGGTTTTTGTAGTATTCTTTGGTGCTTGAGTTGACTGCAGTGTAATTTTGGTTCAGTAGCCCCTGGTTGTAGTAGTATTGTAATTCTGAGGAGTGT
>JAEYPF010000022.1 GCA_023411115.1 Methanobacteriota archaeon | reverse complement strand
CAGCTCCTGCTGCTGCTGGAACGTCCTCATTGTGTGATCCCAGGGTGGTTGCTGCTACAGGGCTTTCAGGGTCTCCGACCACATAATCCCCATTAATAACAGGCCATCCTTCTGCGGGTGATTTCTTTTCAGCCAACTAAAGCACCTCCGAGATTTAATTTTAAATTTTTAAAAAAATAAATGAATAAGAGTTATTATAAGTTATAAGTTTCATGTTTAAAATAATTTATTATGGTATGCAGTTAAATAAAAATTAATGTTTTTTAAGCAATTAACCGTAGTTAGAGCTTTATTTTAGTTTATAAAAAATAATATGGATGAAATTTAAATAAGGCTATTTTTTAGCCGATATGATGGCATAATGATAGGTACCAACTTCTTCAATCTCTTTTACAATGAACCCATATTTTTTAACTATTTCTTCAACCGCTTCTGGAGCTATTCTCACGTGCAATGGAGGGCCGCGGTTGGATTCTTCTTTTTTAAATTCAACAACAGCGAAGGAACCACCTTGCTTAATCACCCTTTGAATTTCTTTCATTACAGGTTTAACTTCTTCATTTTCAACAAATCCATGTAAAACATTACCCATGTATAGAATATCAATACTATCATCTGGTAATGGTATTTTTTGAGTTATATCTGCCACAAATGCTTCTATATTTTCTATATTCTGTTTTTCAATTTCTCCTTTGAAATTATTTATTGATTCTTCCCAAACATCAATAGAATAAACTTTACCTTCTTCTCCAACAATTTTGGAAGCTGCAAGAGACATATATCCATCTCCAGAGCCCGCATCTAAAAATATATTTCCTTTTTTAAGTCCAATTGCATTTAAAACCCTATTTGCATCTAAAATTTCTTTACTTGAACGTCCGTGATGAAAATGTTTCTCAGATTTTGCCATTTTTTCACCCTTTACAAATAAAAAATGTAATCTATTAATTTAATAGAATATTTGGCATTAATTAAATATTAAATTAACTTAAAAAATAGATTAAAAAGAATTAAATAAATTAAAATTCTTTAATTTGGTGAATTGATAAAAAGTAGACTAATTAAGGTTTCACTTGGATATTACATTTCTGCCAATGTTTTGTTCTTAATTATTTTACCGATCACAGGGTTTACTTGGATATCCACATCTTGCCCCTGCGGCGTTTTCTCCTCTTGATCCTTTAAGTAATTTACCTCCACTAGAAGGAGGATTAATTACAGTTTCACCTTTTTCATTTTCTTTAAGCAGGTCTGCACTAGCTCTTTCGTGCCGTTCTTTTTTTTCTTCTGTCCAAACTTCTGAAGTTTTTTCATTTTCTTCCATCATTCTTCTTTCTTTTTCTGACATAGATTTTCTTTCTTCTTCTGCCATATTTATCACCTCTATATCATACTAAAAATAATATTATATCTGGTTATCATGATTTTTAGGGATTTAATAGTCATCACAGACATTTATTGTTATTTTAAGTCATTTTAAGTATTTATGAATTTTAAATAGTGAAAATGGAGTTATTTAACTTCTATTTTTGAAGTTCAAATTATAAGTAATTTACTACAATTTATATGAAAAGTATTAATAAAATGCTAGTTACTATAAAATTCTGATTCATGTTTAGATTTAATAAAAAGAGAAGAAATTAAAATTTAGATATTTAAAAAATAAGAATTATGATAAATTATTTTGTCATATCTAAATTTTTTATGCATTTTCAGGCCTTAATCTATTCTTTGAAAACAGGAATACTCCTATGGCGAAAAGGATCACTGTAAGAACAATTGCCCAACCAACATCATATGCAATGCTGTTCCAACCTCCTCCATATACTAAAACACTACGTAAAGCATTTACAATATGATACCATGGAAATACATCGTATACTTGAACCTGTTGACCCATGAAACTACCAATTACTACTTGTGGAAGCTGAAGGAACGCACCAACAATAAAAGATAGTGGTACGGCTATTAGAGTTCCAAGCTGACTGGCTTGGGGAGGACTTTTTGCAAACGATGCGATAATCATTCCCAGAGAAATGGAAGCTATACCTCCAATTATACCAACAATTACAGCCAGTATAATGGAATTAATGCCCCCCTGCCAATGGAAACCTATTGCCATGGCTACTGCAAAAAGAATCAATACTTGAGCAACCACAATAAGTGACCATGGTAAGAGTCCACCAAAGAGAAAATCAAATGATGTCATTTTGGAAATTTTAAGCCGCCTAAGAGTTCCACTCTCTACTTCTCTTGTTAATATTGTTGCCACATTGATTGCCAGCATTAAAATCGCAAACACGATTATACCTGGGGCAATGTAGTCAAAGGTGGTGAAGTTCTGGGTTCCTTTTATACCTTCTACCGTTGAATTAATGAATTGTACAGGTTGTGCTCCAGGAGTTCCTCGGATAGCATTTTGAGTCTGAGTTATTATTTGATTTTGGAACATAAATAAAGAACTTTTTAAAATACCCTGGGATGCTCCGAAATTTATAAATCCGCTATCACCACGGATTATGAGAGTGGAAGTAATATCAGATGATGTATTTAATGAACTTGCCGAAAGTGGATTGGTGGTAGTTTGGATGGTATTATTAATCAAGGCAACCACTGATTGAGAGAAGTTTTGGGGTATGATTAATTCAGCATCGATTTTTCTATCCTTTAAAAGCGCATCAGCTGCACTTTCATTCATTTCGGTAATGTTAAAGAGATTCACATCGCTGTTCGGATATTTGGCTTTCTGTAAATCTTGGGTAAGATTATCTCCGAAATTGGTACTTTGGTTAACAATAGGTATGGTTGCTGCCTGGTCATAGTTGACTACTGCTAATTTATAAGGTGTATTGCTTTGTCCTATACCTCCAAAGGCAAATCCGAAAATCAACATAAAGAATAGAGGAAACAGTAAAATAAAAAATAACCCTCTCTTGTCCCTTAAAAGTTCTTTTAAATCTTTAATAGCTATACTTAAAAATTTCATTTTACTCCCTCAATCTAGTCCCTGTTAACTCAATGAAAACATCCTCTAATGTATTTTGTCGCATAGAAAGATCTGCTATATGGGCTCCGGACTGTTCTACAGTTTCCATTACTCGTGGAAGTTTGCTTACTGCATCTAAAGCTCTTAAATTAATAGTTCCATCTACTTCTATCACTGACAACACATGTTGGAGTCCTTTCAGTGCATTTATAACTTCTTTGTTTATCTTGGGGTCTGATAATGCTATTTCTACTACATCTCCCTCTCCAATCACTTTTTTGAGGTTTTCTGGAGTGTCCAGTTTAAGTAACTGACCGTGATCAATTATAGCGACTCGATCGCTCAATCTGTCTGCTTCATCCATAATGTGTGTTGTCAGAATGACAGTTTTACCCTCAACATCACGCATTGATTGGATATAATTCCACAGAACACGTCGAGATTGAGGATCCAGGCCTTCTGAAGGTTCATCCAATAGAACAATTTCAGGTTCATGGATAACTGCCATTGCAAGGTTTAAACGACGTTTCATACCGCCAGAAAGATTAGAAACCCTTGTATTGGCCTTATCCTCCAGGAAAAGATCTTTCAGCAGCTGTTCTATTCTCTTATTTAAAGTATTTTTAGGCACTTCGTACATATCTCCCATAAGCTTAAGACTTTCGTGACATGTGAGATTATCCCAAAGGACCAGTTCCTGTGGACATATGCCAATTATTCCTTTGTCAATCTTTTCCACTTCTTCTCCATTGATCAATACTTTACCGCTGGAAGGACGTAGTAGTCCCACCATCATGTTAATAGAGGTCGTTTTTCCAGCCCCATTAGGGCCTAAAAAACCAAAAACTTCCCCTTTTTTAATTTTCAAATTTAAGTTGTCTACGGCCAAAAAATCACCAAATTTTTTGGTGAGATTTTGAGCCTCTATTACATATTCGCCCATAGAAATATCCCCTTTCTTAAAATTTTTCTTTTTTACCACTAGTTCTATTTATATCTTGGTTATTAATCTTTCTCTACTTATTCAATCTCCATCATCTTTTTATAAAACTCAAGTGAATTTTCTAATTCTGTAATACCATATTCAAGCACAATAGATGAAATAGGAGATATAAGATGTCCATACATCTCCTTCTTTTCCAAAGATTCGTTATATATCTCTAATTTAGCTTCATAAAGTGGTTTAATTACTTTGATACGCTTTTCCTTTGATATAAGGTCGAAAAATACGGCCTGTACTTTGAACTCGAAATCGTCAATGCCTGGTTGTACGGGTGTAGCAACCATTTCAAGCAATTGGGTTTTTCCTTTTTCAGTAATATGATACACTTTTTTATTTATTTTTTCACCAGGCATTTCTTTTCCTTCAATTAATTCGTCTTTCTCAAACCTTGCAAGTGTTGGGTACAGCACGTTATTATTTAACTTGAAATAGGGATTTCCAAATGATTCCTTGATATTCTTTTTAAGCTGGTACCCATGACTTGGCATTAGATAGATCATGCCCAGAATGATGAGATCAGTTTTTACCATTTTTTTCACCTGTTAATTATAGGTTAATTTTAACTTATGTTATTTTTAACATTTAATTTTAGGGTATTTATAGTTTGCCTAAGTACAGGTTTTGAATGTATTTCAAATAAGATAATTTGAAAATAGCTATCAATACTCAAATACTTGAATAATAACGTACATAATTATTAGTATCAAGTAAAAGGTGAACAAAATGATCGATAAACTAGAAGTTAGCTTAATCAACGAAAATGTTCATAACTTTAAAAGAGGGGAATTTGGAGTGGAACAAATTAAAATTGATGAAGATAGGGGCTTAATTGAAATAACATATGGCGCTAAAGAAGACGGCGTAAAACATGTTATAATTCCGCTTCAAAATATTGAAAAATGCGATTATACTGAAAAAACAGTCGAAGCTGAAATTGAAGGAAAAAAGGGGTAATTTCTTATTTGAAACATTAATTAAAGAAATTGAAAGAACTTAGTAATTTATAATAATCAGTTCATTAATTTCTCCCCTTTTTGAAGCATCGGAATTTATATGTCTTTTTGCAGGAATCCTACTTATAATGTAGTTTTCATAGAGTTTGTCAAAGAAATCATCATTTATATCCTTGTTTTTGGGATCTGAATTACTGAGCATTAAATACGCACTTTTTTCATCCATTTTTTTAAAAAATCTTGCCAATCTAACTTGATCTTCATCATCAAAGCCATTTTTTGCATAGTTTGTAAAACTTGAAGTTCTATTAAGTGGACGATATGGTGGATCAAGATAAACAAAGCTATTCTTTTGTATATATTTACATGAATCAGTAAAATCTCCACAAAAGATTTTAGTACCTTTTAAAGCCCTGTTAACTTCAATTATATTTTTTTCATCATAAATACTTGGATTTTGATAACGTCCAAAAGGAACATTAAATTCTCCTTTCTTATTTTGGCGGAAAAGTCCATTAAAACAGGTTTTATTTAAAAATATTAGATAAGTAACTCTATCGATCCAGTTTTCATTGAAAATGTTGTAATTAAAATCATTAATTTGCTTGTTGTACCGATTTCTAATCTCATAATAGTGTTCTTTTCGCATATATTCTGGTTTTTCAAGATGTTTATGCTCAATATCGTTTAATCTGTCTATTAATCCTTTAGAATCTTTCTGTATAACTTTATAAGCCATTATTAATTCTCTGTTAATGTCAAAAAGAAACGATTCCTTTATATCATATTTCCTCTTTAAAAAGAAGAACATTGCCCCTCCACCGAGAAAAGGCTCAATATATCTTTTAATTTTTTTACTATCTACTATTTCCCCTGGTAATCTATTATGGAATTCTTCTAGTAATTGGGTTTTTCCTCCAGCCCATTTTAAAAATGGTTTTGCCTCGAGATCACTGCAAGTATTTTGTTGCATATTGTACAATCCAAAAATTATATTTTTAGTAATTTTTAAATTACCTGTTAAATTATTTGCTTACAAATTTTACTAATATTTTAGAAGATTACTGGTTATCAAGTATCTCATTTGGTGCCCCACAAATTTTAACAAGATATTCTGCCTCCATAAAATGAAGATCTCCAGGTATAATCATACAGTGAAGAGGACCTCCAAAATCTTCATCAACGAGTTTTTTAATTCTATCAGCACGTACAACTGGTTTGTCTGAACCTGCGCGTGCAATTCCTACAGCTATGGTATTTTCAGTTATGACTCCTTCTTTTCGTTCTTTTTCAACCTTTAAAAGATAGTCCAGACCTTCATTTATGGTCATATATCTATTTTCATCAGCCCGGATATCTAAAAGTACCAGTGTATGGGCATTGAATTCAATATTGGCCTTTATTGCAGTGTATGGGGAATGTGGGAAATAATTTTCCTCTGGAAACGGTACTGTGGTGACTTTTCCGAATTTATACGCTTGAAGTCCAGCAAGCCCTGGAGCAGCAGATAAAATTGAAGATGCGTGGATAACTGTGGTTTCAATACCTCTTTTTTTAGCCTCAATCATCAAATCTGTGTGTGTAGTCGCGATTAAGGGGTCACCTGCAGTTAAAAACCCAACATCTTTATCTTTGGCAGTTTCTAAAATAATGTTTTCTTCTTCAACGTCGCTTCTACTTAAAACTTGAATGTCTTTTCCTATCATGAATTTTAATTTAGATAATGTTGTTCCAAATAGATTTGCAGTGTAAAATTCGGCATATACAGTATTAGCCCTTCTTAAGGCTTCAATTCCCTTTAATGAGATATCTTTTTCATCATAAAGTCCTAAACCAATAAAATAAATCATATTAACACCTCTGATAAATTTAAACTGAAAATGTGATTCCTAAAAACATTTTTACTCTTAAATGTTTACTAAATTCATGGAATAAATCGCAAGATCACCAATTTATAATATTTAAACATTTATCATCAAGAATAGTTATATTTTATTTGCAGTGATATTTAGTTATATCAGTTGAAAACTTTAATTTAATGGGGAAAATTATGATAGGTTTAAAGATTCCTAAAAATATGGCGAATAATGTTCGCAAAATTTTATTAAATTACTCTCTTTTGAATCTAGATGCTAGAATAAAGCGGGAAAACGATTTTGTTATAATTCCGCTTAATGAAGCTCCTGATCAAAATATAATTGGAAAAATTGGGCAAGATAATGTTGAAATAATTGAAACCACCTTTGAAATGCAAAAAAGAGGGCCCAAAAGTCTTAAAGATTATCTAAGGGATAAAATTGATCCCAAGATAATTGATGAGATCAGGGGATCTTTTGATATAATTGGGGATATCGTTATTCTTGAAATTCCAGATGATTTAGTGGATTATAAAGATTTAATAGGGGAAGCTGCCCTTAAATTCACCGGTAGAAAAGCTGTTTTTAGAAAGAAAAGTGAAATTAAAGGAATTATAAGGACAAGAGAGCTTGAACACATTGCTGGAGAAAATATATCTGAAACCATTCATCAAGAATTTGGATGCAGGTTAATGCTTGATGTTAAAAAGGTATATTTCAGTCCAAGATTAGCTACTGAGCGAAAAAGGGTGACTGATAGTGTAAAAAATGGTGAAATAATTGTGGACATGTTTGCAGGAATAGGTCCCTTTCCTGTGCTGATTGCAAAAAATCATGAAGTGAAAGTTTATGCAGTTGACATAAATCCTGAGGCTTACAAGTACATGCAGGAAAATATAGAGCTTAATAAAGTTCAAGGTAAAGTAATTCCAATTATGGGGGATGTAAGGAAGGTTTTAGAAGATAAAAATATTAAGGCAGATAGGATAATCATGAATCTTCCTGGAAGCGCATACGAATTTCTGGATACTGCAATGAAGTCCATAAAATCTGGCGGAATCATTCACTATTATGAATTTTCGGAAGGCTTTGAAGAGCCAATTAAGAGGCTTGAAAAGGCTGCTTATCCGAGAAGAGTTGAAATTTTGGATAAAAGAAAAGTACGTTCTAGAAGTCCAGGTAAATGGCATATGGGGATTGATGCAAAGATTCTTAAATGATATTTACAAAAAGGGTAAAATTTAAATAATTATAGTTCCTTACCTTATGTGTTTGTTATGTTTGAGAAATAGTTAATTTTAAAGACACATAAGAGGATTCATTTATGCGCTGTGAGAAATGTGGAACTCAAAATCCTCCTGGTTTTACATTTTGTATCTTTTGTAAGGAAGAATTAGAAGAAGAAGTACAGGAAGATGATATAACTTACGGATATTTAGTTTGCAGTGAATGTAAGGGGTACTATGAGCTTCAGGAAGGAGAAGATCCAAATGATTTCATTGAGTGTGAATGCGGCGGTAAATTGGTTTTTTACTGGTATAAAGAAGAATTCATTGATGATGATTATTAAATCGGTTTAATAAGATTTAAAAAAATAAATAAAATTAATCTACCTTTTCAATTTCAGAAAATAAAATCAAAATGGCTCCAGAATCCCTTCTTCTGTAATTATTCCAGTAATTAAATCACTTGGGACAATATCAAATGAAGGATTTTCCACCTCAGTTCCTTCTGGTGCTACTCTGCTTTCTCCAAAATAAAGCACCTCATTAGGGTCTCTTTCTTCAATTTCAGTATCATAGATAGAATTTTCAAAATCAAATGTACTCTTTGGTGCTGCAACGTAAAATGGAATGTTAAATCTCTTTGCGGCTAATGCAACCATTAAAGTGCCTATTTTATTTGCAATTCCTCCTTTTGCAACCCTATCTGCGCCGACTACAACTTTATTTACTTTCCCTATCTGCATCATCCTTGCTGCAGCGTTATCAACGATTAATTTCACTGGAATTTTTTCCTGCTGCATTTCAAAGACACTTAATTTAGCGCCCTGACAAAAAGGCCTTGTTTCATCGCAGATGACTTTAATTTTCTTGCCTTCTTCAAATGCAGCCCTTATAACTCCTAAAGCTGTTCCATAGTCTACACAAGCTAGAGCTCCCGCATTACAATGGGTTAAAATGGTGTCTCCATCGTCTATTACTTTTGCACCGTATCTTCCAATGGCTTTATTGGTTTCAATGTCTTCATCGTACATTTTTAAAGCTTCTTCCAGTGCATTGTCTGATTTAAGCACCCTATCAACTGCCCAGAAGAGATTTACTGCTGTAGGTCTTGCTGCTTTAATCTCTGCACCTGCTTTTTCCAGGTCTTCTCCAGCCAGTTCTGCAAGTGCCATACCAAAGGCTGCAGCTACACCTATTGCAGGAGCACCGCGTACCTTCATGGTTTTTATGGCGTGTATTACATCTTTATAAGTTTTACAGTGGTAGTAAACAAGTTCATCAGGTAATTTAGTCTGATCGATGAGTACAAGTTCGTTATCTTCCCAGAACATCGTTTTCATTGAAATTCACCATCTCATTGTTTTAAAATGTAAAATAGTAATCAATTAAAAATAAAAATTTATGCCACTAGATTAATTAATAGGTTTAATAGTGGCTTGCAGGGGTCATATCGAGGTGTTTATCTTTTTTACCTGGAACACCATAGGCATCTGCTCTGCACTGAGTACATGCTCTAAATACAGGTATTATTTCCTCAACTTCATTTCTAACTTTCTCTATCTGTGCGCAGCCTGGCCTTTCTATGTCTTTGAACTTGTTAAGTGGTATAAGTGGAATTACATTCATCAAAGAAGCGCCTCGTTTTTTGACTTCTTTTGCTATCTCAATGATGTGTTCGTCGTTTATTCCAGGAATTAATACAGCGTTAACCTTTACTACAATACCTTTTTTTGCAACTTTCTCTATTCCTTCCAGCTGATTTCGGGATAATATTTCAAATCCTTCCTTTCCCTTGTGCATTTCACCGTTGTAAAAAACTCCGCCGTAAATTTCTTTTCCTATTTCTGGATCGACTGCATTTACTGTGACTGTCACTGAATTTATACCTAATTCTGCAATAAGATCAGCTTTATCTGGTAAAAGGAGCCCATTTGTACTCATACATTTTATAAGTTCTGGAAATTCTTCACCAGCTCTCTTGAAGAATTCGAATGTTTCATCGTTAAATAGAGCATCTCCAGGACCTGCAACGCCTACTACAGAAATTGGCATTTCACTGGTCACCTTTTTAACGTGTGCTACTGCATCATCAACAGTCATGACTCTTGATGCAACTCCTGGACGGACTTCACATTTATTAATGTCTCTTGTACAGAAATTACATTGAATGTTACATTTCGGTGCAATTGGAACGTGGATTCTTCCAACTTTATCGTGCATTTTTTCATTAAAACAGGGGTGTACCCTTGTTATATGGGCAAACTTAGATTCGTTCATATCCATATCTCCTTATAATTTCTAGTTTGTTATTTTAATTCTTTAATCATATCATCTCTTTTTTTAACCCATTCATCCTTAATAATTTCGTCAGAACAGACCATTGCAATGATATTATCTTCTGATAATTGTTGAACAACCTTGAAACCTTCAGGAATTATCCTGAATATGGCATCATATATTTTCTTTTTTAAGTCTTCGGCAGGGTCATGGATTGCAATTCCTTCCAGTTTGGTTTTGGGATTGCTTATTATAACCTCATATCTGCTGGGCTGCTGTATGTTTTCTCTTCCTTCTATTTCCCATAATTTCTCAAGGAGTTCTGGAAGATAAGTTTCATCTTTAACCCTCATGTATATTTTATCTTCTTCTTTCTTATATTCATATTCTGTAAAATCATTAATAGTGATGGGGGATGCAGCTTTCTCATATTTAACTACAATAATAAACACGGGCTCTCTTGGATCTGTAAACACCTTCATATCTCTAATTGCTCTAGAAATCTGGAGATCCTGTAATATTTGCCTTATGACCATCTCATAGACTTCTGCTCCACTTTCATCGTAAGATTCAACTATCATTTACTGTCTCCACGTAAGTAAACTATTTTTTCCCTAAACCAGATACCAGGAGCGCAGCACCCACAGCACCTATGTATTGCGAGTGTTCTGGCACAATAATTTCAATTCCACCAAGAATAGTACTTACAGCTTCCACAAGCCCTTCTATAAGTGATGTCCCACCTACCTGAATAAGGGGCTCACGAACGTCAATTTCTTGAAGCTGCTGTTCATAAACCTGTTCTGCTACGGAATAACATGCAGCAGCTGCTACATCTTCTTTTGTACCTCCTGCAGCAAGTGAAGTAACGAGATCCTGAATACCAAACACGATACAGTAACTGTTTAAAAGGGCATTCCTGTAATTTCCTTTTAAGGCCAGACCTCCAAGCTCACTTATATCAACACCAAGTCTTCTTGAAGTTATTTCTAAAAATCGTCCTGATGCTCCAGCACAGATTCCACCCATGGTAAAGTTATCTGGAATTCCATTATTAACAGTTATGACCTTGTTATCCATTCCACCAATATCAAGCACAGTAGCTTCACCTTTCTGGCGGTCTGCAAGGTAAACAGCTCCTTTTGAGTTTACACTAAGTTCCTCTTGAATTAAAGCAGCATTGTAATGTTTTCCTATGGTTAACCTTCCATATCCAGTCACACCCATGCCGTCAATATCGTCTAATTTATACCCCGTTCCTTCAAAGGCACTTTTCATTCCGTCTTCAGCAGACTGGATAACGTCTGTTGTTGGAAGCCATCCTGTTCCTATTATCTTGTTATTTTCCATTAAAACAACTTTTGTTGTAGTTGAACCAGAATCTATTCCAATTGTAAGGCCATTCTGTTTTTCACGTGCAAGAAGGCTTTTTCTATCAACAATGGTTGTTAATGCTTCCATTCTTATAAATAGTTCATCAGCTTTTGTTTTTTCTGTAAATGAATATGTTACAACTGGCAAATCGGTATTTTCCTGTATGAGTCTTCTTAACTCATTTCTAACCAGAGCACCTTCGGCGCATCTAAAACATGTTGCAATAAATACAGCATCTGCAGCGGATTTTCCTTCAACTAAAGACATTGCTCTTGCTATCATTAGTCGGATACCGCTACTTGCAGCAGCGAAACCGAACTTTTCATAAGCTTCGTTAATATAATCTAAATCTGCCTCTGGAATAACAATATCAGCACCAAAAGTTGATGCAGCTTTTTCTATTTCCTTCTGAATACCACTGTATTCTGTTCCACAGGATATTTGGGCTATTTTAACCATTTTTTTCCTCCAGCGAGTCTAAGAATGTGTTAATTTTATTTACCATTTCTATAGCTTCTTCTCTTGTAACAGGATATTGAAGTTCGAGTATGGGGATGTTTTTCTTTCTTAAATAATACATTGAAAGTTCATTTGTCCTGGCGCAGCCTACGCATCCAAATCCGTAGGGCGCTTCTTGCATGATAATTGCAGCATCTGCTTCATCGATTAAGGGGCCAAATATGGCCATTCTTCCCCTTACACCCGAAGGTACTTCAATTGCTGCGTATTTAAGTCCTTTTATTGGTTCTTCTTCAGTTATATTAAGTGGGGGTGAATCTATTTCCACATCGGTGACTTTTTTTCTTACTTCTTTCATTAATGAGAGTGGTTCATGTCCCTTTCGTTCAACTAAATCCGATAAAATCAATGAATTTGGCGGAAATATGGCTATCTTCAATTAAACATCTCCTTGTAGACTTGGTTAAAACATTTTAAATATAATCTGTTCAATAAAACTCCCCCTTAGGTGTTTCATGTTTTATAAGTTCAGGTCTTCTTGCTATTTGCATAATATCACTGAATATTCCTTTTGTTATATCAACAATTCCTATTGCGCCGATAACTTCATCTCCTTCAATTAAAGGAACTACCAACACAGGAATTCCTTCATAATCCCCTGTTTCTGGAGTTTCATGAATAGTCTTGCCATTAGTCAATACCTTTTCCAGGACGGGACCCGTATAATCATTATCCACGATTTTTCCATCTTCTACCCTAACTCCTGCGAAATTTTTGCTACGCATGGTTATGGGTAATTTATTTACAAGCTGGTGGATAGCAAGTGCCATTGGGGCTATCTCTTTACTATCTGAAGAAGAAGTTATTTGCATTTTATCACTCCTCTATTACATATGAGCTTAAAGATAGGTATTGTTTATTTTTCACTCTCTTCTACGAGTTTTCTGAATTCATCAGGTGAAATTTTCTTTGGTCTTTCTACATGGACTTCCCGTGGATTTTCAAGCGCTTCTCTTAAGCAGTCCAGCAGTTCATATTCTTTTTCAAGCTGATGAAAACCTTCCCTTGCTGCTCCTCTTTTGGCTCTACAACGCCTTGGATCTCCTGGTGGGAATCCTCTATCTTTTGTGAAAATATTACAGGGATCTAATTGTCTTATTCTAATTACAGCTTCTTTTACAACGTCTTCATCGCCGTGCACTATAGCTCCATAGCATGTTGATTTAACGGTAAGTGGAAGTCCCAGCATGTGGAGTCTTTGAATCAGTTCTGCCTGATTTATTTCTGCAGATGGTCCGAGTACTATCATACGAGTAACTTTAGGGTTCTCAGAATTTTCTTGCGACATAAACTATTTCTCCCTCTTTAAACTTTTCAAGGTTTTCAAGCCCCTTTACGATTCTACCAACGACGTTAGTCCCGCCAAATGGTTCTCCTGTAGGGCCGAATTCGTCATTATCTTCAAATCTTATTCCGATCATTCCAACGTGTCTTCTTGACATGTTGGTTATTCCTATTTCACCAGCACCTACGCATTTTTGGGGAATGTTCTCTGGAATAAGTCCCCTTGCTTCTTTAGTTTTTCCTTCAAACATCATAACTTTCATTCCAGGGAAAGCAAAATGAACTTTAAGTGATCCTATTGGGGAATCAAGAAGTCCTGTAATTTTCTGGAAATACCATGAAGACCTTGGGGCAGTATTATCTAATTCGATGTAAACTATTTCGTCTGACTTAACTCCGGTTGTTTTTACTTTTTTTTCATTGATGATATCCATTGTAAAAACTGGATTTTGGCCTATAACTACTGCATCATCATCATCTAAGCCATCACGTATTTGTTCTATACCCTTTGAGGATAGATACTCTTCTGCCTCTTTTTGAGTCATTGAAAGCGCCATTATTCTTTCTGGATCTGATTTAATTGTAATATAGTCTCCAGAATTTGCAATATCTAGAAGCTGCATTCCTTTATCAACATGACCTATGACTGTATGGGGCGGTGTGGAAACTCTGTCTTCTCTGTAAATATAGACACGCCCCGCTCCTTTACCACTATTTCTAAGGGTAACAGTTCCCCTTTTCCGTTGATCTATGAATTCTGGGCTTTTAGAGAGCCCTTGTAGTCCATAAAAACCTACAAATGAATTTGATTCATAATCAACTTTGATTTTATCTTCTTCGGCTAATGCAAAGAAATGTTCAACAGACTGGGGGGATTTAAATTCTGGCTTAACGAGAACATAAGTAAATAATTCATTTCCTTCAGTAATCGGCGTATCTAAATCAAGTATAGTGGCACTTTTTACAGTACTGCTTCGCTCTATGATTGGGTTTATTTTCTTTATAATATCGTCATCTGTAAGGTTAAGGAGAGTTCTTTTACCACCTATTATTTTGGCAAATACTCCTTTATTTCCTTCAGGAACTCCATATACGGCTTCATGTTTGGACTTACTTAGAATTATATGGGTTGCTTCCGCAGTAAATCCTGAAAGACTTATTATAACGTCCCATTTTTCATATTTATGTTCATCTCTTGTTGGGGTAAGATCTGTCTTAATTGGCCCCAGTGAAACTTCATTTGTTGTTGTCCATCTTACCTGGAGATTTTCAAATTCTTTGTACCTGTCTTTCCATGTTTTAATTAAATTTGAAGGGGCATTTTCTAATAATTCGATTATTATGCTTCCTTTGTTGGTTTTAATTTTATATTTGTTTATATGTTTTTCAACTTCTTCTTTACCCTTGACGACGCTAAGGACGCAACCTTCCATATAGGGCGCATTTACAGCTTCGATGGCATCTTTAATTGTAGAACCTTCAGGAAGGTCTATTTCTTCGTCATTGACCCTTACAAACATTAAATCTCCTCATGGACTAGTTTATAAATGATTTGTTTAAATTGAGTAATTCCTTATTTTCAAATTGAGATCTATAACATTTATATGAATTTAATTGTTATTAATTTTATGATCTTTTCTCTTTAATACCCATTATTCTATCAGTTTCAAAATCAAACAGGACTTCTTTTTGGCCTTTATGAGTAATATAGAGCTTCTTATCTTCAATAATTTCTCCAACAACTGCAGATGTTATATTAACCTCTTCAAGTAGTTCAATACATCTATCTATTTTACTACTTTCTGCAGTAAGGACAAAACCAGCTCCAGGATATAATTTAAGCCATTGTTCCCATTCTACACTTTCATTTCGCGGGATCTTTTCGAGTTCAACGGTTGCACCCACATCAGACGCTTCAAGTAACATTCCAAGTGTACCTAATATTCCAGGGTTACTTATATCTTTACCTGCAGTTACCAGTTTTTCACTGCCTACTTTATTCATTACTTCAATTTGGGCCTGTACAAGTTCATCGCTTTTCATTGTTGTCGTATCCCAATTAAGGTTGAATTTCGGATGTACTTCACCGTCAATATCAATTGCAACTATAACCTTATCGCCTATGCGGGCATCACAACTTGTAATGACATCATCTTTATTTACTATTCCTGTAATGGACACATCTAAAGAGTTATAGGGCGTATCTGGGTGAAAATGCCCCCCTACCATAGGTACTCCAAATTTTTGAACACCTTCTTTAATCCCTTCCATGATTTCGCTGCATATTTCCTTATTTTGTGTAGAAATAACATTTGTCATGCCAATGGGTTTTCCCCCCATAGCAGCGATATCATTTACATTAACCAGAACAGAGCAGTATCCTGCCCAGCGAGGATCGGCTTCCATGAGCTTTCCCCACATTCCATCTGCTGCAAGAAGAACTAATTTTTCATCTCCAATATCTATAGCAGATGCATCATCGCCAAAACTTAAAATAGTATTCCCAGCAATATTATATGTGTCTTTTAAGATATCTGCTATACCTTTTATAGAGTTTTTCCTTGTAATCCCTTCAAAATTTTTTATAGAATCAATAAGAACGTTTAAATCCACTTGTACACCTCAGTTTTCTTTTATTTTAAAGCAAGTGGTGTTATTGTTTATGATCTGTAATATTTCATTTTTAAAACTTTCGATATTTTCTATTTCTATGATTTCTTCTCCATTAAAAAGCTCATGAAAGATTTTTTCACCAATAACATCGTCCCAGCCACTTTCAAGCTCAATTATCAATGATTTGTCCGCTTTAAATCCCTTCTCCACAACTTTGTCAATATCACCATCTGTGATTCCAATAATGGGTACTCCAAATCTATAGAGGATATCTCCTGCAACAAGAGTAGTATCATCTCCAATTGTTACTACCGCATCTACATCTTTTAATCTGTAAATATCTTCTGCTGCATGATTTAAAAAAGCTATACTATACTTATTGTCATTTTTAAATGATTCTAATACTCTTGGTGTGACTTCTGATCTTCTGAGTAATCCTGTTTTAATTATGGCCTTGGTTAGATCTACCTTGCCGAGTTTTTCAACACCATGCTCTTTAAGGGTCCCACCAATTATTTCAGTTATAATTCCATCATCAACGACTAAAGTAACATCTTTTGAAGTGGTTTTACCAATAACAATGCCATTTACAAATATATTTTCGTCAGGAGAGACTCCGGCAACCTTTCTGTGGGTTTGTGTAATGTTATTCTTCATCAGTTCCATCTTTATTTCATGGGGATCAATGACTCTAAGATTCAACCGCTTAGCTATTTGACCTGCAAATTCATTCAGTGAATTTTCCCATGCTATGACGCTCCCATCATCTTCACCCGGCCTTTCAATTTGAATTAGAGGCGGATCATTTTTACATCTGCTCCAGACTTTAAATCCAAATGCATGGCCGGTTACACTGGACTTTCCATAATTAATTAAAAATATAACATCACACTTATCGTGGACAAATCTATCTATGGATTCACTTGGAAGCAGTTTCTGACTTATATCGATTCTATCTTCAAGTCCTGCATCGTGCACGGCAGTTCTACCCATTGTACCTCCAAGTCGCGCCTTAACTTGGCCATAATCTTGAAGTAAGTTCAAAATTTCCTCTGCATGCCCTGAATCAACTATATATGGTCCATGCACAACTACACCAATTTTCATTATCTAATCTAAGAATAACGAATCTATTAAAATTATCTATAAAAAATAGTGAAGACATGATAATCTGTTTTAACCAATTAATATTAGTTTTTAAGGATTTTAAGAGGTGATCTAATAATTAGGGTATTATTTCAGAGCTAAAGCCACAACAAATAGAATAAATCCTATTATAGCAAATATTCCAATGATAGTTTCCTTTTTCTCATTGGAAATAATTTCTTTTTCCTCACCAAAAAATTTTAAATTACTTCTACCAATTTGAATTGAAAAAAATATGGCAATCATTATGGAAAAAGAAAAAGCATTAGCCCAATCATCTGTTGAAATTTGACGGAAGAAGTAACAGAGAATAATCACTTGTAATATTAAAAGGGAACTCATGGCCACGGCATAATTCCGTGTAACATTAACATCTTTAGTTAAAGCATTGGCTATATCATGTCTCTTTGAAACATTAACTTTTTTATCTTCATGATAAAACCCATACGTAAAAGTCATCAACCCTAAAGTAATTCCATATAGGAATATAGGAGCGTAATAAACTATAAAACCTGCTAAACTACCAATTATTATAATTGCTCCTGTAAATAGCAGTATTAATTTTTTCTTATCAGTTGACATGCTAATTTTTGCTTTTTCGTGAGGCTTAAGGTGATTCTTGCGGATTTGGTTAACTAAAACTATAGTAAATAAAGGTGCACCGATTAAAAGAAAGTAAAAATATGTTTTCATATAAACAGGATTATTAAAGAAGACATATATCAAAATAATCCATTGAAATATATTAACACAAAACAAAGCGGTCAAATAATTAATTTTATTATCTTCATTATAAAATATGAATAAAATAACCATAACTCCTAGAGATCCATTAAATAAATCTAAAGGGGATTTAGACCCTAAATAACTCGCTAAAGAATATAATGTTATTCCAATTCCAATTAATAGGAATATGGCTTTATTATTGTTCATCTTAATCTCCTTATAAAAATTAAGATTAGATTGGTTATAGTAATATAAAAAATAATAACTTTTATGTTCATTTTTTAAGTTTTATTCTCTTTTTTATAACAGGAGAGCCACAAATTTCACAGTCTTCAAAATCATAATCAGATGGATATATTTTTTTACATCCCTTACATTTTTTAACCCAATTATAAATCTCTTTTATTCCCTGGGTTAAAACGCTTTCATACGGAATTTCAATAGTTTTAAGGGTATTTTGCATAGAATAATCATCTGTTATAACTATTGGGTTAAATCCTTTCCTTTTAAATTTCAATGCAAGCGCGACAATACTTTTATCTACATCCGAAAGTCTTAGAACATCACCTGATGATTCAATTGTTTTACCCACTTCGTTTATAGCTTCATTATCTGGCTCATCTATGTTAACATGCCCTTCTTCAATGGCAGATTGCAGCAATATTTCTGATTTTAAATCTTTTATTTCTGAAATAGCTCCACTTGTGGTAAAATTAGCATAGCTTTTTGAATAAAAGCCCCCTATTATTGCAGACGCGTCCAGAATATAAATCTTTTTTTGCATAATATTAGTTATCAGTTTTTAAAAATAATAAATATATCCGATGTTTTGAAATATTCGAGCTAAAATAGGTGATTTTAATAATATGGTTTAATATGATACAGAAAGTTTTTATGCAATGAGGTACAAATATAAATTAGCAAGGGAGGGCAAAATTAGACTCCTCTTAATTTTTCCGCAAAAATTAAACCGCCTCTGAATTGGATCTAATGCCCTCCCCGTTTCCAAATTGTTTCTATAACTTTTTCTGTAATTAATAGCATTGATATGATCTAATGCCATTTAGTTATGGTTTGTGTAGATGCCATATAAATTTTTTGTTTTGTTATTATTGTCCAATTGGTATTCAGACTCATTTTGTGACTTCTTCTTCCTACATTGTGGCGACTATTTCTCATTTTTGGGTATAGATCACATTTTATAGATTTACAGTTAATTTACGGATTATATCATTATATATACATTTAAAATATAAAAGAAATAAAAAATATAGTATATAAAGTGTATTAGTTGTATATTAAATCATAAATTAAATTATTATAGGCAAAATTAATTGCTTACCGAATTAGTATCTCAATATGGGATGGTTTTATGAAAAGCGAAAGTATGAAGGCGCATAAAAAAGATGCACCTAAATCTGTAAGTGGTGCTGTTATAACATTAAGTGACTCTAAATATAATGATTTTCTGCAACGGAAAAATAGTGATGTATCTGGAAGTTTAATAAAGGATGCTCTGGAAGATAAGCATAGTGTTGCTTTTTATTCTGTAATACCTGATGATGCTGGATTTCTTGTTTCAACTATAAACCATATAATAGAAAACTACAATGTTGATGTTATTATAACAACTGGGGGAACTGGAATTGGCCCTAGAGATATAACCATTGAAACTTTAAAAAATATATTTAATAAGGAATTGAATGGGTTTGGAGAAATATTCAGATATGAGTCATACAAGGAGCTTGGAACTGGTGCTATTTTAAGCAGGGCAACCGCAGGCACTTATAAGAATAAATTGATAATAGCTCTTCCGGGTTCTCCAAATGCAGTTAATTTAGGTTTAAAAATAGTAGTGCCTGAACTTGGACATCTTGTCAAGCATTTAAGGGACTGAATATTACATATTAGGGTTATTATTACTTATTTTTTTTATTTTATGGTGTGAGTTTGTAAAAATTAAATTTGAAGGGGTAATAATGGTATTTTTGTTGTTTAACACGTTATGAATACTAATTAAAATCTCATTAATGTGACTATAGTCACAAAAAACAAGATTAACGGATTTAAATAAGGGATTATTGTCACATAAGGCCCTAGTTCTTTCTATTTTAGAAAAATAAGTCATAGACACCTTTATATAATAAAAGAGTATATTTAGTAACATCAAATGTAGAGGTGAGTCTGTGCAAAAAGCAACATTGATTTTTTTGGTTACAATTGTAGCTGTAGCAATATGTGTGCCGATTTTTGCTGATGTTATACCAAACATTACTGCAAATGATACTAATAACACCACTTTGAACGATACAAACAGTACAAACAATACTGGCAATGACACTATAGGTAACAATTCTACTAATTCAACATTAACATCAGGGCAGCTGCAAACGTTAACAGATACACAAACGAAATTAACAGCTTTAATAGCAACAATAGAAGGTTTAAAAGCAACTTATGGTAATAATACTAAAGCAAAAGGACTTTTAAATGCGTTAGATCAGTTTGAAAAACAGGCTAATAAGTTAAACAGCGAAATTACTGCGTTTATACAAAATCCTACAGTAAATGGTACTGATGGCATGATTAATAGTTTTGTTAAAAGAGAGGCGGCCCTTGAGCATAAAGTTGCCATTAAACAAGCGTTACTTGCTAAAATGAGTACAAAAGTAGCTAAGATAAACAAAGTTAAAACTTTAAAGAAAGATCAAAAGCAAAATAAAGGACATAACAAGTAGTTCCTTTATTATTTACTTATTTTTAAAATCATCTATGGAAATTAACGGCTCTAAAAGGATCCCTTCTTTTTTAAGATTTTCTATAGCTCCTTCGGCCCTATCTACGACTACAATTGCTTTTTTGACAATTCCTCCGTTATCTTTAATGGCGTTAATGGCTTTTATAAGGGAACCGCCTGTTGTAGTTACATCTTCTACTATAATAACTGAATCTCCTTTTATAAGTTCCCCTTCTATAAGTTGGGAGGTACCATAATCTTTTTTTGCCTTTCTTATCATTAGCATTGGAATAGATGATTCAAGAGAAATTGCTGTTGCAATGGGTACAGCTCCTAAAGCAGGGCCTGCAATCTTATCTATTTCGCCATTATTTATTTGATTTGATACAATTTTTGCAATGGATTTCAGGATATCCGGATTTGTAATTGCCATTTTCATGTTTACATAGTAATCGCTTTCTTTTCCAGATGAAAGTGTAAATTTACCAAATTTTATAACTTCTTTTTCTTTTAAAAGACCTATAAGTCTATTTTTTTCATTTTTCATTAGCATCACTGGATTAATGATTTGTTTTCTAAGTAATGTTTGTAGGCTTCACTTATATCCTTTTTCCAGGATAACTCTTGCAGGATTTACAAATGCCTTTTTCGGTATCATAACAGCTTTTGCAGACGATATTCCCACATAAAGAACAAGTGTGCATTTTGCCGGCCTTTCTACAGATATTGCAGATTCCTATAACTTCCAAAATAAACACCTGATTGATTTTTGAAAATCTTAAACTAAAATGTAAAAAAATATGTGAATTAAATTATAACACTCAAAATCTTCGTTTTCGGTGCATAGAAAATCGCAGATTTTCTATAGCATTCGAACGCTTGCATTCGATGTGTAAAAACCTTCGGTTTTTACAACCCTAATTCCTGGGTTTCTAATCCTGGTTCGTCTATATACTCTTTAAGAAGTATTTTATCTCCAATTTGTTTAACCATATCATAAGGTATGACATTTTCTTCTTTAGATATCCCTATACTTTCTGAGATTCCTCCTCTTCCAACTACAATTGCTTCTATTCTTTTAGTGCCCAGATTTACTTCAATATCTTTTACTTTTCCAATTACAGTTGCAGAGCTATCTAAAACTTCTTTTCCAACAATATTTTCCATTACTCTCATGATATCACCATTTTCATATTTAAAATACAAATTGGAGGTAATGACTCAATTTGTGCTTATTATTAATTAAGTTCAACATGGTACTTATACTTTAATATATTTCATTTTAAAAAGAACAATGGGAAAATATGATATTAGAATTCTTATTTTGACTTAAAAGTTGTAAAATAGCGATTAAATATTGTGATATAATCTATTCATCTCTTTTAACCTATTTTTTAATTATTAAAATCGAAAAGTTTAAATATCAAAAATAAAACATATAACATAAAGCATAAAACATATTTAATTTAGGATGATGATCGGATGGGAGCGGTAACAGTATGCATTCCAGATGAATTAGAAATAGCATTCCGGAGAATTACACGACTAAAATATGGCGACAAGCAAGGAAGATTATCTCGAGGGGCCGCAGAAGCTCTCTATGACTGGTGTAGGAAAGAAGGATTTGAATACTCTCATCCAGAAGATGAAAACGTTCAATGCGAATGATCTGAGATCATCCCAATGCACTAGGTTGGAAAAACATAATGTGTTTAAAGCACAAAAAAAGAGGTGTTTAAATGCTTGATTTAGGAATTCAAAAGGGCAGCACAAACTACGAAGATGACTATGAAACCATGTATCTTTCCCAGCTTGAAATAGATAGCGAGCTTACAGGTGAAATATACGTAGGGGAATTAAAATCCAAAGAAATTAAAAGTAAAGAAGTACAAGAGTTTTATGTTATAGTTACTGACCATGAAAACAAGCAAAAATGGATATGTGGTCTTATAACATCTGCGTACTTCGATGACGACATAGCTAAAATATATGGGGAAAAAGGCGGTCGAATCTACGAATTAATAGACAGTTTAAGCCATGCCTTAAATGGTACAGAATTAAACAGTCTTGAAAGCTATTCTGTTGTTTTTGACACATTCAGGGAAACAGTAAATAAAAGAGTCAAAAATGTGACAGTTAAAGCAGTTCAGGCAAGTAATCCAAATGCAAGAACTCCGAATCTCAAAATTGTAAAAGCAGATTCATTTGAAGACGAAGAATAACTTTAATTTTTTTATTTTTTTATTTTCTTTTAAATTAATCTCCATTTAAATTTCAATTTCTTTACATTTCATTAATTTACAACGACAGAGACGAGTAATATCAATGGCAAACTACAAAGTAAAAGAAAATCCAGATATTAAAGAAACAAATGAAATTTTAAAGAATGGGCTTAAAAATAAGGCTATTTTGATAATTACAGCTTGCTGTAGGGTATTTTATGAAGGTAGGGCTAAAAGCAACCTTGAATTAGGTGATAGGGTCATTATAATTAAGCCCGATGGATCTTTTTTAATTCATAAGAGCGAAAAAAGAAACCCTGTAAATTGGCAGCCTCCCGGTTGTACTGTTAAATTTAAGGTTAAAGATGATGCGCTCTTTATAAGAAGTATTAGGAAGAATCCAAAAGAAATTCTGGACGTTGAAATTTCAAAAACTTACATGGCAATGTATTTTGTTGCTCAGGATTACGAAGAACTGGATTTAATTGGAAGTGAGGAAGATATGGCCAATCTTATCTTCTATGAAAACCCTGAAATTATTGAAGAAGGGTTTAAACCTATTGCAAAGGAAAAATCCATATCAAACGGGGTAATTGACATTCTTGGAAAAGATAAGGATGGAAACATGGTTGTTTTGGAACTTAAAAGAGTTAGAGGAAGTTTAGGTGCAGTAAGCCAGCTTAAACGTTATGTCGATAATCTAAAAGAAGAAAATAAAGGGCTAAGGGGAATGCTAGTGGCACCTTCTATTACTGATAGTGCTATGAATCTTTTAAAAGAATATGGTTTGGAGTTTAGGGAAGTTCATCCACCCAGAAAAGTTAAAAAAGAAAATATAATGAAATTGGATTTTTTTGATTAATTTTATTGTTAACTAATTGTTTAAAATAGAAATAACTTTGATTTTATTTAAAAACATTAAAAAATCTAAAAGAATAAATTAAACCTATAAGGGGTAATTTAAATGGAAATTAAAAATATAGCATCTGCATTGTTAGAGGTTCAAAGAAAAATCAAAAACCCATCAAATACAGCCACAAATCCATTTTTCAAGAGTAAATATGCACCGTTGCCAGATATTTTAAACTGTATACGTCCACTTTTGACTGAAAATGGAATATTATTGATCCAGAATACAGGAAGTACGGAAGCTGGAGATGTATATATTCAAACTAAACTCATTCATACATCAGGTGAGGTGATTGAAACTGATAAGTTACTTTTAAAACCTGATAAAAATACAGCTCAAGGGATTGGGAGTGCAATTACGTATGGTAGGCGCTATCAGCTTACAGCGCTTTTGGGGATAAGTTCTGAAGATGATGATGATGGAAATATAGCTTCAAAATCAGATAAAAAATCAAAATCAAGATCAAATGATTTCATAGATGATATTGAAGCAAGAGAATGGATAGATGAAATTACAAACATGTTAATTGAAAAAGAATTCGATGTGAATGATAATGCAATCATAAGCAAAGCTAAACAACGTTTTAATAGTAAACAGGTTGAAAGGATTAAGGTACAGCTTAAGAGAAATAATTAAATTTAAGAAAATACATCTTAGAAAAATATCAGATTTCTTTCCTCGATGACTATATACTATAAAATCCAAAACAAATAGTGAGGATGAGTTATTTGTTCGGAAGAATAAGGAGGGGTTTTATGAAATCAATTAATGTTAAAAGTGACGCCAATATTGACAAAAAAGTTCTCCTTTGTGTTTTTTGAACCACTCGTAAGGCTTCCACTATAGAGGGTTGTGCGTCTTTTCATATTAAAAAGATAACTACTCCCTATAAGATTTACACCCCGGAAGCCGAAAAGCGTCTTAAATTATCACCAGAAATGATATCTGAAATGGAAAACGGTTTAAAGCTATTTAGGCCATTTAATATAGAGATGCACATAGGTGAAGAAGTTTTGAACACTTATTTTGAAAATGAAACATTTTCTATTTCTGCAGCTAAAAATAAGGAACTTGAAGAGGACATCACAGATAAATTAGAAATGGAATTTGGAAAGAAATACCCAAATATATGTCCCGAATTTATTTCACGTGTATTTAAACGTTAAATAAACTAAAAATGGTTAAAATACTTAAATTTAAGAAATAGTTTATTTACAATATTTTAAAAATAAAAAAAATTAAAAGGGTTAAATTCCCTTAAATATTTTGTCTAACTGTTCTTTTGGTTGTGGTTTAGTTAATAAGCTCACTACAACAGTGATTATAAATGCAATAGGCAATGCTATCACTATTGAATCAACTGTAGGCCATGGACTTGCAGTTATAAGAACAGGGTTACCTGTAAGCGCCTGGCAAATACCAAGTGCTGCTGCTGACTTTTTATACTCGAATACAAGCCAAAATACACTTATTAATAATCCAATGACTAAACCTGAAACGACTCCTGCCTTGGTTGAACGTTTCCAGAATAATGCAAATGCGTACATTGAAAGGAACGCTGCTGCAGTTATACTGAACCATATGGATGTTCCAACAGCTATTATATTAGCTGGCAGAATAAGTCCCAGAATAACAGCTATCACAACTGCAATGACTATTCCTGTCCTAGCAACAAGAACAGAATTCATACCTTTTCTTCCAGTGATAGTTTCATATATGTCGCGTCCTAAAGCTGTTCCCTGTACGTGGAACTGAGCTGAAAGAGTAGACATTGCCGCTGAAAGTAGGGTAATCATAAATAGGTAAGCAAACCATAAAGGCATTGCTGCCGTAATAAACGAAGGAATTATCTTATCTGCATTATCTCCAGCAAACTGCATGGCCAGTTGTCCAACAGTGTTGAAGAAGTAAACATTGGAAAGTGCACCTACAATAAATGCTGTTCCTGTCATCATGAATATGAATATTCCTCCAATGAGCACTGCTCTGTTTAATTCACGGTTTGATCTTACAGTCATGAATCTTACTGCAAGTTGTGGCTGAGATAAAGCACCTATTCCTACTCCAAGGATCAAAGTACTGACTAAAGTCCACCAGAATGGGCTTCCCAGCGCAGGCATGGACGTCCAACCTGTAAACCCAGTACTCGTAGCATTAGCCGTAGCACTGGCAGGTACAACATTAACCAGATTAGTAAGGGCCTGATTACCAGTAGTAACACCTCCGGTTAACCAGTAAATCGCACCTAATAAGATTATCATACCTATAAACATAATAGTTCCCTGCAGAGCGTCAGTATACATTACTCCCCTTATACCTCCGAAAATAACATAAATAGCTACTATAATTGCCATTGCAATTAAAGCTATTGTATAATCAAGTTTTAATGTTGTTTCAACGAATCTTGCCATACCAATTAAAACTACCGACGCATATAAGGGCATTCCAAGGAATATAATCGCCCCGCTGAAATATTGAATAAATTTACTATTAAAACGGCGGGAGAGGAACTCTGGAAATGTAAGGGCCTTTAGATTATGCCCAATTTTCCGTGTTCGTTTCCCAAATATGACGAATGCTATAAAAATACCCACAAGAATATTTAAAACTGTAAGCCATAAAAGACCCATTCCGTATACTCCGGCAGTTCCACCAAAACCGACAATCGCCGCAGTACTTATAAATGTCGCTCCGTAACTGAGTGCCATAATAAATGGATGGGTTTCTCTTCCAGCGACCATGTAATCGTCTGCACTTTTGGTTCGCTTCCAGGCAACGTAACCAACGTAACCAACCAAAAGGAGATATATTAAAACAATAATACTAAGCATTAAGTAATTATCCATCTAATCACGACCTATCCCTCTTCATCCCATAATCCTAATTCTTCTTTTTCCATTTTCTTTTCTTCTTTATGCCATTCCATTTCCTCTTTAATTTGTTCTTCTTCATCTTCGCTGCCTTTATTCCAATTTAAGGCTCCATATACTACACATAAAAGCATACTTAATATAGTTAGAATATAGGCACCCCAGACCCAAGGATCATCTATTCCCAAGACCACTGTTTCACCTCCATTGTACATATTTGAACATTATGGGCTAGTTCATGATTAATAATTAAAAATAAAGACCCTATTATATCTATCTATTTGAAATCATATTAAATTGGCTTAAATTATTAAAATAAACTGGGTTGATATTTACTGGATTTTCCTTTAATTCATTTTGTTGGATTCTAATAATAATTTTTAATAAATAATTAATACCATTAACAATAAAATTATCTTCAAATGTGTGGAGGTGAGGAAAATTTCCAATTTTCCGAACCACAAAATTTTTAAAAAAATTTTGGAGGTCCTCAAAACCAAGGGTTTTGGGACCACAAAAATCAAAGATTTTTGGAGGTTGAATGAAATTTAAAAAAATTTCATGAACATTCGAAATCAGAGATTTCGATGCCCCGAACACACTGTGTTCGAGGGCCCCAAAATAGAAAATTTTGGAGGTTGACAAAATTCATTCTGAATTTTTGGAACCCCAAATTTTTTTAAAAAAAATTTTGGAGGTTAAAAAATGAAAGCTGTAGTTTATGAAGGTCCCAAAAAAGTTGAGGTAAAGGAGGTAGAAAATCCTAAAATTGGAAATCCTACAGACGCTATTGTAAGAATTACAAGCAGTGCTATATGTGGAAGTGATTTACACATGTACGACGGCGAAACAACAATGGAATCCGGACGAACACTTGGACATGAACCAATGGGGGTCGTTGAAGAAGTTGGAGATGCAGTTCAATTAGTAAAACCTGGAGATAGGGTCGTCATGCCATTTAATATAGCATGTGGGTTTTGCCTGAATTGTATTCAAGGTATGACAAATGCTTGCCTTACATTGAATCCAGATCAACCGGGATCAGCATATGGATATGTGGACATGGGTCCGTATGGGGGAGGACAGGCAGAATATGTACTAGTTCCATTTGCAGATTGGGCATGCTTAAAATTACCGGGGGAACCTGGAGATGAATTTGAAGATGATTTTGTACTACTTGCAGATATTTTTCCAACTTCTTATTATTCCACAGAACTGGCTAATGTTTCAGCAGGTAAAGCTGTAGCGATTTTCGGTGCAGGACCAGTGGGTTTGCTTGCTGCTTACAGTGCAGTTCTAAAAGGAGCAGCTGAGGTTTATATAATCGATGATTCGCAGGAGAGACTTAAACGTGCTGAATCGGTGGGGGCGATTCCAATAAACACTAATGACGGAGATCCATCGCAGCAGATCATGGAGATGAGACAAAATAACAAGAATCTTATGGAATCATTAAGACCTGGAGAAGAAAAAACATTAGGAGTAGACTGTGCAATAGATGCCGTGGGATATCAGGCATATGATAGGGATAATCCTAGTCAGGAGAAACGTAATCAGGTACTTATGGACATTGCAAATTTAATAAATGCAGGCGGACATCTGGGAATTATAGGTGTTTATCCAAAGGCAAATCCAGCTGCAGATAATGAAGATGAAAAACAGGGAAACTTAATGTTCCCAATGGGAAAACTATGGGAAAAAGGAATTACAATAGGAATGGGACAAACTCCTGTAAAGCAATTGCATGTATTTTTAAGAAACTTAATCTTTGATGGTAAAGCCAAGCCAAGTTTTATAGTTTCAGATAGAATACCTATTGAGGAAGCTCCTCAGATGTACAGTCAGTTTGACCAAAGAGATACGGTAGTTAAACCTATAATCAAATTTGCTCCTGCAAAATAGATATTATACATCTAAAACCATTATCAAATAATAACTTTAACCATTTTAACCTTTAATTTTTAGATTAATGTCTAAGTTAATATATGATTTAAGTTGTATTCAGCAGTATTTTAGATTAGAATAGGGGATTTTTATGGAAAAAGAGAATAAAAATCCGCGGAATGGAGATTATAGAAGTATTCAAACAAATAGTTCAGAAATTCAGAAAAAACAGCTAAGTGCAATAGTAGAAAATATTCCTGTTGGGGTCATTATAGCAGAAGCTCCTTCTGGAAAGTTTCTTTTAGCTAATAAACAGATTGCAGAGATATGGCGTTACCAATCAACTAATTCTGATGAATTTAAAAAATATAAAGGTTTCCATCATGATGGTAGGCCTTATAAAAATTATGAATGGCCATTATCTCGTTCAATTAGGAAGGGAAAAGTAGTTAAAGACGAAGAAATTGAAATCTTACGCGGTGATGGCACAAAGGGCTGGATAAGTGTTAGTTCTGTACCAGTATATGATGATAAAGGTAATATCATTATGGGAATTGTAATCGACCTGGATATAACTAAACGTAAGATGGTTGAAAGTGAGCTAAAAAAGAGTAAAAAGAGATTGGAAACCATAATTCAGGGTTCACCAGTCCCCATGTTTATTATAGGCAGAGATCATAGAGTCATTCATTGGAATAAAGCTATTGAAGAGTATAGTGGAATTAAAGCCAAAGAAATGATAGGAACCCGAGATCATTGGAGGGCACTATATAATGAAAAAAGGCTAACTATAGCTGATTTGCTTATAGAAAATGATTTAAAAACAATTTCTAGACTCTATTCTGGAAAATATAAAAGATCTGAAATTGTGGAAGATGCTTATGTGATTGAAAACTTTTTTCCAACAATGGGTGAGAAAGGAAGATGGCTACGTGGTACTGTAAGTACCATTAAAGATTCTAAAGGCGATATAATTGGGGCTATTGAAATACTGGAGGATATAACTGAGCGTAAACAGGTAGAAGAAAAATTAAAAGAAGCTCGGGATAATTTAGAAGAACAGGTTAAAGAACGAACTGTAGAACTGAAAGAAAGTGAAGAAAAATTCCGTGAATTGTTTAATAAAGCACTTGATATAATAACATTATCAGAAATACAGGAAAATGGATTGCCTGGAAGATTTATTGAAGTAAATGAAGCTGCAATTAATAAGTTAGGATATAGTAAGGAAGAATTTTTAGATATGACTCCTTTAGATTTGTTTGCACCAGAACAAAAACCTGAAATTCCTCAAATTACATCAGAAATCCTTAAAATAGGATATACTACCTTTGAATCTGTCAGTACAACTAAGAATGAAAGGAAAATACCTGTTGAGGTTAACGTGCATATTTTCCAGCTTAGGGGCAAGAATGTAGCCCTTGCTATGGCACGTGATATTACTGAACGTAAACAGGTAGAAGATGCCTTAAAAGAGAGTGAAGAGAAATTTCGTGTATTATATGAGGACAATCCTTCCATATATTTCACTATAGATTCTGAATTGAAGGTATTATCTGTAAACAACTTTGGAGCTGAACAACTTGGTTATACTGTCCAGGAATTAGTTGGAAAACCATTATCAATAGTATTTTACGGAAAAGATACAGAATTCGCAGCACAAAGCTTAAATCAAACTCTGGAAAATCATGGACAAGTGTTTCATTGGGAACTACGTAAAATCCGTAAGGATGGAAGCATACTATGGGTAAAAGAAACTGCAAGGGCGGTAAAAGAACCTGATGGTAAGATTGTTATTTACACTGTATGTGAAGATATTACAGATCGTAAAGAAGCAGAAGAAGATTTGAAAGAGAGTGAGAAGAAGTTCCGTGAATTATTCAATCAGGCAACTGATATGATTAGTTTAACAGAGTTAAATAATGATAACACGATTAAAAGGTATATTGAAGTAAATAATGCCGCATCTAAACGATTAGGTTATAGTAAGGAAGAACTGTTGAATATGACGCCTTTAGATCTGTATCTTGACACTTCAATGATATCAAGGATGGTATCAGAGCTGCTTGAAAAGGGATATTCCATAGCTGAAAACGTGCAGGTAACTGGAGATGGAATACATATACCTGTTGAACTTAATACTCATCTTTTTAAATTAAAAGGAAAAAATGTTGTTCTTTCAATTTCTCGTGATATTACAGAACGTAAAAAAGCAGAAGAAGAGCTAAAGAGGAGCGAAACTATTTTGGAAGAAGCTTCCAGTCTTTCAAAAATGGGCGCTTATGAGTGGGATATGGAAAAAGATGAGTTTATTCTATCTAGGGAATGGCAGCGGATTCATGGTGTTAAAGCAAATAGGTTATCTTCAAAGGAACTTATGAAAATATCATATCATGATGACATTGCAAAGGTTCAAAAAGCATTAGATGATGCACTAAAAGGTATAAGACCATACGATGTGGAGCATCGTATAATAAATCAAATCACTGGTGAAATAAGATATATTCATGCTCGAGGGAGAATTTTAAGAAATGAAAAGGGAAAGCCAACCAAGATGTATGGTATGGTGACCGATATGGAAGGAAAGCCAACCAAGATGTACGGTGTTGCAGAAGATATAACTGAGCGTAAACAAGCAGAAGAGCAAATTAAAAGACTGGCAGATATTGTTGATTCATCGGACGATGCTATCATTGGTGAAGATTTAAATGGAATAATAGTAAGTTGGAATAGGGGGGCTGAAAAAATATACGGTTATTCAGCTCGTGAAATGGTAGGAAAACATATATTTACTTTAATTCCTCAATTTGAACAGGGAAAAATCTCTAAAATTATGGAAAGGGTAAAAAAGGGTGAAAAAGTTGCCCATTATGAAACTCAAAGGTTAAGAAAAGATGGTACTAAAATAGATGTTTCTGTAACGCTATCACCTATTAGAAATGTTGATGGGGAGATTACTGGGGTTTCAGTAATTGCAAGAGATATAACTGAACGTAAAAAAGCAGAAAGAGCTTTAATAGAAAGTGAGGAGAAGTTAAACACCACTATTGAATCATCTCCTGATTCTATTATAACTGCTGACTTAAATTTAAACATAATCTCATCTAATCAGGCAGCTCTGGACATGTATGGGGCAACTTCAAGCGATGAACTGATAGGGATAAACGCCCTTGAATTAATAGATCCAAAAGATCGGCAGATATTATTGGAGGCTACAAAAATAGCTTTATTGGAGAAAAGAAGCGTAACTTTAGAAATTAATTCCATTACTCTAAAAACTAAAAAAATTTTTCCTGTAGAAATTTCTGGAAATAGTATTAGAGACGCTGAAGGCAATCCATTTGGATTTGTAGCAATAACAAAAGATATTACTGAACGTAAAAATGCAGAAATAGAGCGTGAAACCCTTATTAAAGATTTAGAGCGTTCTAATGAAGAATTACAGCAGTTTGCCTATATTGCATCTCATGATTTACAGGAGCCCTTGCGAACAATCGCAAGCTTTACTCAACTTTTGGCACGGCGGTATACGGGCCAGCTAGATAAAGATGCCGACGAGTTTATTGATTTTATAGTAGATGGTACAAAGAGGATGCAGGCAATGATAAAAGATTTGCTGCAATATTCTAGGGTTCAGACAAGGGGCGAAGAATTTAAACCAACTGATGTTCAGAATGTCCTTAATCAGGCTCTCTTTAACCTTAAAGTATCTATTGAAGAAAATAATGCAGAAATTACACATGATGAAATTCCCATAGTTATTGCAGATGAAAAACAGCTTGTACAGCTTTTCCAGAATCTAATAAGTAATGCTATTAAATTTAAAAAGCCAGATGAATCCCCTAAAATTCATATTTCAACTAGAAAAGATGAGGAAAATAATGAGTACATCTTTGGAGTTTCAGATAATGGTATAGGAATGGAACCAGAATATACAGAACGTATTTTTGAGTTATTCCAGAGGCTGCATACTAGGGATGAATATAAAGGAACTGGAATAGGTTTGGCGGTTGCAAAAAAAATAGTAGAACGCCATGGTGGGCGGATATGGGTAGAGTCTGAACTGGGTAAAGGGTCGACATTTTATTTCACAATCCCTATAAAAGAAGAAACTGAAAAATAAATACTTGGATTTGAAGTTATATTTGTATAAAATGGGGAATAAAGAATGCCAATTGCAATCATGCTGAAACCATATTTAATTCCTATTAAAATGGTGAAAATGACAAATTTTTTGATGTGGTAGATAACTGTATAGATTCAACTTTAGTACAGAAGTTATTGACAAAACAAATAAGTAGTAATGGGTTATTTTCTTTAATCTGTGTTTATTTTTTTCAAAAGTTAATTACTTAATTTTATAAGGTTTATGAAATCTATAGAACTATTAAAAAATCAAGTTATATTTAGGTGATATCATGGATTTGAGTAAAAAAGAAGTAGAAGAACTTCAAGAGCAAATCATAATTATTTATAAAATTATACATCAAAATAACACTTTCAATACATTTTTTTACGAAGATATGGATATAAATATGCCTAAGAGTGAAAGTGGCCTGATTAACGAGCTTAATGAGCTTGATGATGCAGAAGAGGTGCTTAAAAAATGTATTGTGGAACTTGAAGAAATTAAGGAGAATAAAAAACTGAAAGATAAAATATTCTATGAAATCATGGCTAACTATGATTTGAGAGAATTATATGAAAAGTACGAGATAAAAGAGCCTCGAGACTTGGACAAATTGGATATAAAAGAATTGTTAAAGATATTATAGTTACATATCTGCAGTTTTTAAGCTGTTTAAATGTTTCTTTAGGGGGATGGTAAAGTAAAATATGGAACCGGTATTAGGTGTTGATTCAACCCAAATTTTACCTTTATGGCGTTCAACAATCTTCTTAGAAACTGCCAGACCTATTCCAGTGCCGTCATATTCATCCCTTGTGTGTAACCTCTGGAATATTACAAAAATACGTTCCATATACTGCTTTTCAATTCCTATTCCATTGTCACGTATGCTGAATACATATTCATTTTTGTTTTTTTGGGCTGAAATGTGGATTTTAGGGGGTTCATTCAGCTTTTTGAATTTAATGGCATTTCCAATTAAATTCTGGAATA
>JAEYPF010000017.1 GCA_023411115.1 Methanobacteriota archaeon | reverse complement strand
ACGGAGGTTGCACCATGAGATTAAAGCAGATAAGAAATAGCAAAGGCTTAAGTGTCCGGGCGCTATCGGAAATAAGTGATGTTCCCCAACGCACCATAGAAGATCTGGAGCGCCGGGACGATGGCCGGATGTCAACATTGATCAAACTTGCTGACGCCCTTGGCGTTACCCTTGACGAACTATGCAAAGATGAGGCGGCCAATTAGGCTGCCTTTTCTCATTCGTTTGTTTTTTATATTAAAAAAGAGACGGGGTTGGCCGCCTCTGTCATATTAGACTTTTTTTTCATTAGGATGTTCAGTTATATACTTCATAATATCGTCAATCCCGAGTTCTAATTCCTGGCATTTATCATCTAATATTTCAAAAATGCTTTTTCCATTTAAAATATCAGCAAAATCCTCTTTTTTAAATTCCAGTATATATATCTTTTCATCTCTTCGTTCCTTGAGTAGATAAATTTTTTTGGTCAATCCTTTTGCTCCACCCCAACTTTTTCCAGAAAAACCATTATAAGAAAACATAATTCCTATATTATTACTAGTGGTTTGCATTAAACTGCAAAACTTTCCTATGTACGTAACATCAATGGAAGAATTATAATTTTTACATTCACATAATAATTTAGCGTATTTTTCATTTAAAAGTTGTGATAATCTTCGTCCCTTGTTAGAATATCTAAGAAAAAGGTCAATTTCATTTGTTCCATTCCTTACATTTCTATACACTTCATAATAATCCCCCGTGCTCTCAAACAATAGGGATACTAAGTCTTCTAAGGCCAAGCCTTTTATCCTATTATCGTCATCCTTATTCACACCGTTTAGAGTGTCTTTTGAATTAACCTCAATAAAATGATCAAAAGCCTTACTATACGTTTCCTTATAATTATCTGCTATGCGTCCTAGTCTCCGAAAGCATTCAAGATCCTTAGGTAGTTCATTTATTTTTACAATTATTTCTTCAATAGAATAACCATCAAGGAATTTCATATCACTCATCTTTAACAACCTTAAAAATTAGTACAGCGTTATTGATTGCATCTCCTTCATAGCCACAATTATCACAAAAATATTCTTTTGGTATTTCATCAATGGAATGGACGATTATTGAAGTAGTTTTTTTACATTCAGAACAAATAACTTCAAAATATGATTTAACAATTCCATCTTTTTCCATTATATCTAAAGCCTCATATACCTTGACTATGGGAATTTTGGCAACTCTATGGATTGCACCTGGATATACCCACTTTCCTTTTGTATAATGTTTAAACACATTAATGAACTCGCCTATCTCATTCTTGTTCAGCTGGGAGTCCTGCAATAATGTCTCTAACCTTAATAATATATTGGGTAACATAATCCATTCTCTCCCTTCCTTGATTTGATTTTAGCGGGCTATGAAAATGCTGTAATTGGCACTCATGTTCTTTGCCATAGTCAAAAGTAAACTTTACTTCAAAGACAGGTTCTTCAAACCTGAACTTTACCCATGGAAATTCAGATAAATTTTCTTTTTCATAAATAAATTCATCAAATATTTGTTTAAGCTCAGGCACCTTATCAAACTCATCACAATATTTTTGCATCAATAATTTAAGCTCTCCAATAAAAGGAAGGACGGTTTCATCGCTATTTCCTACCTCTACAGTTGCTTTTCCTCCTGTAGCCATAAGCATATCTTGACCTGACAAAACTACTTTATCTTTTTTCCCATTTTCCTTAATGTATTCGACTATCTTATTCAAATCCATTGGATATATAGATAAATTTAAGTATCTCCTAATCCAAGATAATATATCATAAACATATCTAAAACGTTGATTGGAAAAAGTATTTTTTAATGATTCGAATCTTAACTCCAATAAATTATGTTTGGTATAAAAAATTGCGAGAATAGAATATCTCTTTTTTAATTTTTCCCCAAATGCATCTGTTGCATCTAGTTTAAAATTAAACTTTAAATAAATTACGTCTTCTTGTATTATAAGTGATGGCACTTTTGCAACAGAAAACAATTCCTCGCATTCACCATCCCGTTCATATACAACTACATTTTTGTCCAATATTAACTGGGCTAAAATATCCTTGTCAAAATTTATCAAATCAAAAAAAGCGGAATATTTATAATTCTTATCAAATTCCCATCTTTCTATACTTTTTATTACAGAATTGTCTTTGCTTAAACAATAGCTCAATCCTACTTTATCAGTCATTTTACCAATAAAAATACTTTTTTCTTTTTCGTCTTCTTTTTTAGTTGCTATCCCATTATCTATTAATATACTAACTATTTTATGTAATGACTGATTATTATATTCATTTAAAGATTCTAATGTATACCCCAAAACTTCATCTAATGATTCCATCAAAACCCCCCTAAGCGATATTTTTCTTTATTTTATCATATTTGTTTAAAGAAAACATCCATTTTTTGGTTTTTTAATCATTAATTTTATAATAGAACACATGTTCGATTTTGTCAATGTATACATGTTAAAAGGCCCCCAGCTATAAGCCAAGGGCCTTAACATCCGGAAAATGTCTTAGGAGAGTTTAAACCGGGTAAATCAGTCACCGGGCTGTAACACCCGGCAACCGTAGGGGGATTACCTAAATGTAGGTATGCAAGGCTTTCTCGTCTGGCTCCTGCATAGTATCATGCTAACATATTTTATTCCAACATGAACCAACATTTCTAAACTTCCTCAAAAAATCTTTTATTCCTCTGCCAACAGCTATCCTCCGTAAATTTTACTCTCCGCTTTGGAAACATGCGATTCATGGACTGCGCCACCTTCCACCAGGGAAGCCCGTCTATGTAATACAGCCGGAACATGGTCCTTACCTCACTCTTGGGGATAGACTCAATATA
>JAEYPF010000003.1 GCA_023411115.1 Methanobacteriota archaeon | reverse complement strand
TGTTTTTTTGGGCTGAAATGTGGATTTTAGGGGGTTCATTCAGCTTTTTGAATTTAATGGCATTTCCAATTAAATTCTGGAATAACTGGATCATCTGTCTTTTATCAGCCACTATTTTAGGTAGGTTATTATAAGTAACCTCAGCATTATTTTCACGAATTGCTGTATTCAGGTTGTTTAAAACTGACTTAAGGATCTCTTCTGTATCAATTAATTCGAATTCTTTTCCACCTGTTGCCACCCTCGAATAATTCAAAAGATCCATTATTAGAGTTTGCATTCTTTTTGCTGCATCTACAATGTATTCAATAAATTCATCAGCATCAGCGTCCAATTGATCCCTGTATCTTCTCTCAAGAAGCTGGGTAAAACTTGTAATGGTTCGAAGGGGCTCCTGCAAATCATGAGATGCAACATAGGCAAACTGCTGTAATTCCTCATTTGAGCGCCTTAATTCTTCTACAGTTTCTTTTAATTCCTCTTCTAATTGTTTTCTTTTGGTAATATCGTGACTTACTACAAGTAATGATTCTATCTCACCATTTTCATCATATTCTGGAACCATGTATGAATGAAAGACTTTTAAACCGTGAATAGATGGGAAGTCAAATTCCATTTCCTGTATTTCACCAGTTTTTAAGACTTTTCGAGCACTTTCAACCCATATTCTGGTAATTCCATTTAATGGCGCTACTTCTTCTAGTTTTTTACCAATTAAGTTTTCAGAAGATAACCCCAGTGTTTTTGAGCCATGATTAATATATTTGTACTTTAATTCTTTGTCTAATCTTGAAATAATATCCGGAGAATTCTCTGCAAGTGCTCTAAACTTTTCTTCACTTTCTCTTAAAGCCCCACCTATTCTTTTAATTTCTCCAATATCACTTTCTAATCTTATATTACATCTTGAAAGTTCTATTGTACGTTCCTGAACTTTCACCTCTAAATTATCATGTGCTTCTCTTAAAGCACTTTCTAATTCTTTAAGCTCGGTTATATCTTCACATGCAATTAGTACCGTAATATTCCCATTATTTCCCTTTACTGCACGCGCTGTTTCCTTCACCCACAGCATACTGCCATCTTTTCGTATTTTTCGCAGTTCCCAATGAAATAAATGCCCCAAATTTTTTACACAACGCTTTATATTTAAAGTAGCGGCTTCTTTATCTTTCCAGTAAAATACTTTTAATATAGATTGACCAACCAGTTCATGAATAGCGTATCCCAATTGTTCCGCTCCAAATTGATTAACAGACAGCACCATACCTTCAGCATCAACAGTAAAGTACATTGAAGGATTATATTCATATAAAAAACGATAACGATCTTCGCTTTCTATTAAAGCTCCCTCCCATAGTTTTTGGTCTGTAATATCACTCCATACACAATGTGTTTGCTTAAACGCACCGTCCAGAGTATATTCTATATTACCATCAACCAGCACAGTAATTGTTACATTATCTTTACGTATCAAATTAAATTCAGCTTTTCGCAAATATCCCAGTTCATTAAAGCGTTTAAACCGCTTTTTAAATGTATAAGCGTATTCTGGAGTCATTATGTCACTAAATGAACGCCCTATAATTTCTTCTTTGGAATATCCCAGAACATCGAGAAATGCCTGATTTACATCGACAAAACGACCACCGCTGTCAAGTGATTGATATGGAAGCGGAGAATTCTCATAAAATAATCTAAATCTTTCCTCACTTTCCCGTAGCGCATTTTCAGTTGATTTATGCTCTTCGATTTCATTTATCAACTGTTCATTAGCTTTTTTAAGTTGGATTATGCGCTCTCCTACTACCTGTTCCAACTCAATATCGGCAATTTTTGAGTTTTCTAACTCATTAATTCGTTGATGTGCCCTTTTCAATTCATGTAAAAGTTGTTCTCTGGTCTTATCTTCGTCTTTCATTTTGAACAACACTATTGTATTATTTAAGTAGTATCATAGATTCAGTTCATCTAATTGCAAATAGCTGTTGTTAAGTGAATCACTCTATTTCCATTAAACTGAAATTTTAAATACTTCAAGTCATGTTTTTTATCTAAATTATTTTTTAAATTGATTAAATTCGTTTTCAGATGATTTTAATATAATTCAACCATTTAAATTCCTAGCAAATAGTTATACTTTGTTTAATTAAAGTATTACTAAAATAGATTTCCCAACTAACTTATCCACTTCCTACCAGTTTTTATTATTTGATCACTAATACATTTTTCGTTTAGTTTAACATGGCAAAAAACATCAAAAAATCAAAAATAAGTAAAAAAAAGCGATTTTAGTCTTAAAAATAATTTAAAAATCAGTTAAATAATTATTTAAAAACTCTACTTCAAAAAGGTCTCAACAAAATTTCGGGCCTCATTCAACGCTTCAAGTGGAATTCCTTTGGGCATTCCTCCCAATTCTCCATCAACATCCTTCAAAACTCCTTCTCCTGCTCCTAAAAACATTCCCTCACTTGTAATTCCCATAAAGCTTGTTGGTGGGAGCATAGCTACAGCAACCCTATTAGATTCCTTAACATCTAAATCGTTGGTTACAATTGTTATGGCCCTTTTGATGTTAACATTACAAACTAAAAGACTATTTGCATTTGGATGCTCTCCCGCACTTACAATTTCCCCAACTTTAATATCAATGGCAACTATAGGGTCATCTATAGGCCCAAGAGCTAATCTTTTATCTACATTTAAAATTATATCTAAAAAGAAACGTATTTTAGCGATAGCTTCTTCTAATTTACTTTTTTCCTCTTTACTCACCATATCTAAAAAATGACCGTACCACTTTTCCCCACCTAAATTTTCAATTATTTTTTCTGCTTTTTCTTTTAAAGATTCAATTTGAGGCATTTTGGCCAAATCAGCAGGTTCAACATAGGAATAATACATAGATTGAATTTCAGGAATCATATCTCTGGCTATTTGCCTAACATTTCGTTTATTCCATCTTCCCCTTAAATTAGCCCCCTCTATGGTTCTTAAAAAAAGATCTACTGATTTTTCACATATTAATAACCTGTAATCGTTGCTAGTATTCCACATATAATCACCATATCAAAATTCAAATCACTGCAAACATAATAAAATATGTTTGAGACGGATAAAATTTTTTTTAATTTTTATAAATTTAGTTTTTTGGAATTCATAATACATTTATGTATCTTATTTTAAAACATTGAGCTAATTTTCGAAATATTTAAGTAGATAAATGATTCAAACCTTATTTAGTAATTTAAATTTATAATGTTAAATGTGGTGGTAACTATGGTCGATTTATCTAGCCTATATAATTTAGATGTATACACAACACGTGGAAAATACGTTGGAAGAGTTCAGGATGTAATTTTAAACATCAAAAAAGGAAGAGTATCTGTCCTTAAAGCAAGAGTAATGGCCCCAGATAAAGTAAAAAGTGTTGGAATAAGAGACGTTATTAAAACAAGTATGCGTTTTGTTCCAGAAGTTGACGAAGTCAGACCTCTAAAAGAAGAAGGTAGCATAGACATACCTTACGATAGAGTCCAAGCCGTAGGGGATATTATTTTAATAAGCCCTGAAGTATCAACCACACCAGCAACTGCAACTATGTCAAAATAGGGAAGTTTATGAAAGTTGGGATTATAGGATGCGGCGCTATAGCCAATATAATAACCAATTTTGCAGTTGAAGGCAAATTAGGCGTTGATTTAATATTTTTTTACGATAGAGACATTGAAAGGGCTGAAAATTTGGCCCTTCAAGTTGACGGAACAGTAGTCCTTGAAATTGAGGACATGCTGGATAAAGTCGATCTGGTGATTGAAGCCGCTTCGCCCCAGGCAGTTGGAAAAGTCGTTCCCCAAATATTAGAACACGGAAAAAATGTTCTTATAATGAGCATTGGGGCTTTAATGGATTTTAAACTCAAAAATAAGCTTGAAAATATTGCATCTTCAACTGGAGCTAAAATATACGCACCTTCAGGTGCCATTGTAGGATTAGATGGAATTAAAGCTGCTTCTATTGGAAAAATAACTAAAGCTTCACTTGTTACCCGCAAACCACCTAAATCGCTCGGAATTTCCACTGATGGCGAAACCGTTCTCTACGAAGGAAAAGCTTCCATGGCTGTTAAAGAGTTTCCTACAAATATAAACGTGGCTGCAGCACTCAGTATTGCCTGCGGAAAAGATGTTGATGTTAAAATAATAGCAGACCCTTCAGTTGATAGGAATATGCACGAAGTCCATGTGATAGGAGATTCTGGCGAATTTAAGACCATTACTAAAAATGTTCGATGCTCCATGAACCCTAAAACAAGTGTTTTAGCTGCATATTCTGCAATTAAACTTCTAAGAAGTTTAAATGAGAATATCATCGTAGGAACATGATTTATTCTTTAATTAACCTATTTTTTAAAATTGAGGAAAATCTATGATTTTCCGAACATTAAAAAAATAGAAAATTTTTTTAAAACAGGAATCTGGTAATTATGAAAGAATGTGAAATATTTTCAGGATTAAAGGTTCCCTGTGGATCTAAAATTGTTATAAGGATCGATGGAAGAAAATTCTCTAAATTATCCCGTGATCTAAAGTTTAAAAAGCCTTATGATGAACAGTTTAGAGATGTAATGGTTAAATCCTGTGAAGATTTTTTTAAAGAATTCAGCCCTGCTTTTATCTACACATTCTCTGATGAAATAAACATTTTACTTTCTGAAATTCCCTTTGCAGGGAGAATTGAAAAACTGGACTCTGTTTTTGCAAGTTTTATCACTGGAAGCTTTACAAAAAATGTAGGTTCAATCAAAGGACCAGTTTCATTTGATTCTAGAGTAATTCCACTTTCTCCTGAAGGTGTGATGGAATACTTCAAAGAGCGTCAGGACGAGGCGTGGAGAAACTGCATCAATGGATATGCTTACTGGACTTTGAGAAATGAATATACAAAAAAGGAAGCTATGGAAATTTTAAAGAAGAAAAAAAGTAATCAACTCCATGATATTCTATTTAAAAGGGGCATAAATCTGGCTGAACTTCCGGCATGGCAGAGAAGGGGCATAGGGCTATACAAAAAAGAAACCGTAATTGAGGGATACAATCCAATTAAGGATGAACAAGTAAGATCTGTCAGGAAAAAGATTTTCATTGATGATGATCTATCTATTTTCAATGCTGAATTTTTCAGTGAAAACCTGATCCTATAATAATATATAAAAAAAGTTCTGATTTTAGAGGTTCACATAAAGATTTGAACTATGAGTTAAAAATAAATATAAACGATCATCAAAATCAAAACTCTCAAAAATTTAAAGCCAACAAACACGTAAGTGTTTGCGGCGTCAAAATTCTGTGAATTTTGACAGCTCTCCAAAACCAAAGTTTTTGGAGCACTCAAACACTTTGTGTTTAGTGCATCGAAAATCTCTGATTTTCGAATGCCCCAAAAAATCGAAGATTTTTTGAGGGAAATTTTTGGGGGTTAGAAAATGCTGAAATGATAAAATGAATCTTAATAGTATATTTGGAAAACTCCTTGGAACTTCTAAATTCCAGTTTGAAGAAGTGCAGATTGATAAAGAAGTCATAGATGAAATTATAAATATTGCCCGGGAGGCATATCCCAACGAATTCATGGCGCTTTTAGAAGGAAGAATAAAGAATAAAATACTTAAAATAACAGGTTTAGTTTTTCTTCCCATTGAAACTTCCCAGGAAGGTGCTGTAATGCAGGTCTTCATGCAACCCTTAACCATCAATGCAGTAGGATCTGTTCACAGCCATCCAGGGCCAAGTGCAAACCCTTCCAGCGCCGACTTAGAGTTTTTTTCAAAAAGAGGATTATTCCATATTATAATTGCAGAACCTTTCGATAGAGATAGTATCCGGACTTATGATTCCTATGGGGATCCTGCAAGTTACAGGATAATTTGAATAAAAAATTAAAAGAAAAAATTTGAATTCTTTTCTAGATTTTTCTATAATTGAACATACACAGCATCATACACATGTTCTAATGCCCTGATTTCATCAATTACTTCTGCTGGGACTTTCTGGTCAACTGTAATAACCATTACTGCCTCTTCACCAGGTGCTTCCCTACCTACTTGCATTTTTGCTATGTTTATTCCATGTTCTCCAAGTTTTGTTCCAATTGTACCGATACTTCCAGGAATATCTGTATATCTAGCTATTACCATGGTTCCTTCAGGTTTCACATTAACCCAGTATTCATCGATCCTTACAATCCTTGGTTCTTTTGTTGCAGCACCTTCAATACTTAATTCGCCTTCGTCGCTTTTTATTTTAACTTTTAAAAGGCTTTTATATCCTTCTGCTTCGCTTCTTTTACTTTCTGTAATGACGATACCTCTATTTTTAGCAAGAGCAGCTGCATTTATCATGTTTACAGGTTCAGTAAGTATGGAATTTAGCATTTCTTTTAACACAACTCTGCTTATTAAATCTACTCTTGGAAAGTCCGCTAATTCTCCACAGTAAGCTATATCAACCTCAGTTATATTACCCTTTGCTGCCTGGATAAGGAAATTAGCTAGTTTTTCAGAAAGTTTTACGTAAGGTTTAATGGTTTGAAACGTTTCAGGGTCTAAAACAGGCATGTTTAATACATTTTTAGGCGCTTCGCCCATAAATACCTTTTTAACTTCATTTGCAACAATTATTGCAGCATCCCTTTGCGCTTCCTTGGTTGATGCCCCAATATGCGGAGTTAAAACCACATTATCAAGTGATAAAAGAGAACTATCTTCTGGAGGCTCATTTTCAAATACATCAAGCCCTGCACCAGCTATTTTGCCAGTTGTAAGTGCATCATAGAGGTCATCCTCATTTATTATACCTCCCCTTGCGGCATTTACTATGATTGCGTTTTCTTTCATTATCTCAAACTCATCTTTGGATAATAGATGTTTTGTTTCAGGGGTAAGAGGTACGTGTATGGTCATAACATCTGAGTTTTTAAGCAGGTATTCAAGGTCCACAACCCTGACTCCAATCTCTGCCCCTGCCTCTTCAGTAACATAAGGGTCATAGACAAGAATTTCCATACCAAATGCCTTTGCTCTTATGGAAACCTGTGTTCCAATTCTTCCCAAACCTATAATTCCAAGGGTCTTTCCATTAAGTTCCATTCCCATGAATCGACTCTTTTCCCATTTTCCTTCCTTAACTGACTTATCTGCTATTGATATTTTCCTTGTAAGTGCCAGTATAAGTCCCATAGCATGCTCTGCAACAGTTACAGAGGTAGATTCTGGCGCGTTGACTACCATTATTCCTTTTTCTGTAGCAGCTTCCATATCAACGTTATCTACTCCAACACCAGCCCTTGCTATAATTTTAAGTTTTTGTGCAGCTTCTATTACGGCACGAGTTACTTTAGTTCTGCTTCTTACAATAATAGCATCAAAATCTTTGATTTTGTTTATAAGCTCTTCCTGTGTAATAGAAGTATCAACTACAACTTCTGCTACCTCTTCGAGGTCTTTAATTCCTTTTTCATTTATTTGATCAGCTATGATTACCTTCATTTTATCCATTATTTCACCAGCCTCATATCTCAATTCAATAAAATTAATAGAATTATTCTGTTAATTATATAGATAAATAAATTTAAACTATTGACTAGAATTCTGATTATATTTATTATTAGTTTTATTGTTTATGATTTAAAGTATTGATGCAGTTCCAATAGTACTTTTAATGTATTAATTAATTAAGATATCAAGAGATAATATAAAATTTAATTCATTTAATTTCTGTATTTTCAAAATTATCCATTAAAATCATTTTATCTGTTTTATTTTATTGCAATAAAAAATTTAAATCTGTTACTTCATAATAATAAATATAAAAAAATTATTATCGAAGTGATACATATTACACAAAATAATACGCACCAACAGATAGAAGAATTTTTAAAGGATAAAAATTTGATTGTGGCCTCAAATAGAGGACCTGTTGAATTTCATATCAAAGATGGTAAAATGGAGATGAGACGAGGCGCAGGAGGGCTTGTATCTACCCTAGTTCCATTTATGACTCGTGTTAAAGGAACATGGGTTGCGAGTGCTATGACCGATGGAGATCGGATAATGGCAGGAAAGCATGAAAAGTGTCTGGTACCAATTCCAGAAGACAGTCTTGATTTCTGTGTTTTGTTCGTTGTTGTGGATCCAGAGATATATAAAGACTATTACAGCGTAATAAGCAATCCCCTTATCTGGTTTGTACAGCATTACATGTGGAATACACCATATATGCCTGAAATTGATGATAATATCCATAAAGCATGGCATGACAGCTATGTATATGTAAATCAGCAGTTTGCAGAAAGAATAATAGAAGAAGTAAAATTAAGTGAAAAAATGCCCCTGATTATGCTTCAGGATTATCATTTATACACATGTCCAAGTTATATACGAGAAAAACTTGACGATATCTTTTTAAGCCATTTTATACATATTCCCTGGCCCCAATCTGAATATTTTAGCATTCTTCCAGAGTATATGCAGGAAGCCATCATTAGGGGGCTATTATCTAATGACGTAGTTGGATTTCATCTGGAAAAATATGCCAGAAATTTTCTGTATACTTGTGAACCTTATGTAGATAAAGTAGATTACAAAACAGATACAATATGGTATGAAGGACGCAGAATTTTTGTAAAACATTATCCTATATCTGTTGATGATAAAAAACTTATAGAAAATGCAAAAGGCCCTGAAGTAATAAAAAAAGAGGAACTAGTTAAAAAGATCAAGGGAAATAATTTTTTAATATACAGAACTGATAGGGCAGACTTGAGTAAAAACATAATCCGTGGATTTAAAGCTTATGAACTATTTTTACAAAAACACCCCGAATTTCATGGAAAAATAGTATTTTTATCAACAGGAATGCCTACAAGGCAGCAGATAAAGGAATACAGTGATTATAGAGATGAATCTTACAGAATAATCGATTCAATTAATGAGAGGTATTCTAAAGATGGATGGGTGCCAATTAAACAGATTTTTAAGGCAGATTATAACCTCGTAACCGCAGCTTTTAAACACTACGACTGTTTACTTGTAAATCCAATCGTAGACGGTATGAATATCGTTGCAAAAGAAGGGCCAGTGGTAAATGAGAACAACGGAGTTCTAATAATGTCAAATGGAGCAGGTTCCTACGAAGAGCTTAAAGATTATTCTATTGTTGTGAACGCTTATGACATCAGCCAAACAGCCGATGCAATATATAGAGCTATTATGATGAGTAAGCATGAACGGCAAAGACTTATTGAAGGACTTAAAAAAACTGTTCGAGAGAGAAATGTGTATATATGGATGCAGGAACAATTCAATGATATTCGTAAATTATTTTAACTGTGAAAAGATTATTAGAACCGATTTATTTTTAACTTAATACCGATGATCTCTTTTTACCAGTTCATGGCCCTTTTTATCTGAAATCTATTTTTTAAGTGATAAAACAAAATAAATATAAATTTGTTGAGATATATATTAATAAAAGTAATTTTATTAATAAAATCACTTCAGGAGGAACCCCACATTCCAAATTCACATGAAAATACAGATCAATTTCTTAAAAATAAAAATTTAATTATAGCATCCAATCGTGGCCCAATAGAATTTTTTCATGAAGACAATGGAAAAATTGGGATGAAAACAGGCGCTGGTGGGATGGTACCTGCACTTGTTCCTGTTATTGAGAAAGTAGGAGGCACATGGATTGCAAGTGCCATGAACAAAGCAGATATTGAAATGGCCAGCCAATTTTCAGAAAACAGGATACCAGTTCCCCTGGAAAGCCCTGAATTTACAGTCCAATTAATCATACTGGATAAAGAAAAGTACAATGAATTTTATAATACTTTCAATAATTCGCTTTTATGGTATATCCATCATTATCTTTGGAATTTAACTTACAAGCCTGAAATTAATGAAGATATACATAAAGCATGGCAAAGTTACCAGTATGTAAACCAGAAATTTGCAGAAAGAATAATTAAAGAAGCAAGTTCAGTCGAGAAAGAACCTTTAATCATGCTTCAAGATATCCACCTGCAAACATGCCCATTATACATTCGCCAGAAGTTTGAAGATATTTTTTTAAGCCAGTTTATACATATTCCATGGCCACAACCAGATTATTTTTCAATTTTACCTGATTATATAGAAAAATCTATTATAGAAGGACTTTTATCCAACGATCATATTGGTTTCCATATTAAAAAATATGTGAAGAATTTTTTAATGACATGTGAAAAATATGCCGATGGGGTGGACTTTAAAAATAATATAGTATATCATAAGGATCGTAAAATTTTTGTAAATAATTATCCAATATCTGTTGATGTTAAAAAGCTGAATAAAATCGCTTTATCTAATGAAGTTTTAAAATACGAAGAATATGTTAAAAAAATTAAAGGAAATAACTTCTTAATATATAGAACTGAGAGAACAGATCTCAGTAAAAATATTATAAGGGGTTTTAAGGCTTACGATCTTTTCTTTCAAAAATATCCTGAATTTAAAGGAAAAGTCACATTTTTCATAACTGGGGTGACTACCAGACAAAGTGTGAAGGAATATAGAGACTATAAAACAAAAGTAAGTGAAATAATCCATGAAATTAATGAAAAATATTCCAAAGATGACTGGATACCTATAGTTTCTCATTTTGATGCAGAATATTCCATGGTAACTGCTGCATTTAAAAACTATGATTGTCTGCTGGTAAATTCAATTAACGACGGAATGAACCTGGTTCCCAAGGAAGGAAGTACAGTAAATGAAAATAATGGTGTTTTGATCATATCAGAAACTACGGGAGCTTATGACGAACTTAAAGAATACAGCATTAATATAAATGCACTTGATGTTTCAGAAACAGCACAAGCAATCTATAAAGCAATTACAATGAAACAGGATGAGCGTAAAAAACGTTTAAATGGACTTAAAGATGCTGTTAGCCAATATGATGTGTATAAATGGATAGAGGAACAGTTCAACCATATTCAAAAACTATTTTAAGGATTGAGTAAATAGGTAGTTCATTGTAGCAGGAGGCAGAGAATATGGAAATAGATGAATTTATTGTGGTAAGTTCGAACTACGTACCAGGATATAAATCGGTTGAAACTCATGGTTTTGTATATGGACTAACTGTTAGAAGCAGAGGCCTTGGAGGACAAATTGGTGCAGGATTACGTTCCATGTTCGGTGGAGAAATAAAAGAATACGTCAAAATGATGGAACAATCAAGAGACGAAGCTTTAAGCAGAATGGTTAACCATGCACGATCCATGGGAGCAAATGCCGTAATTAGTGTGCGTTTCGATTCAAATGATATTTCAGATATCATGCAGGAAATTTTAGCCTACGGAACTGCAGTAACTGTTGAAAAAGAATAAAATTGTGATATAAAATGTTTGAAGGAAACATAGATATCAACGAGAAAAAGGTGCCAAAAACCCTTCTTGGAACATCTCCTTTTATAGGGGCAGCCCAATTTGGGCATAGATCACGTTTATACCAATTAGATCTTTATAACAAGCCAGAAAATATACTTAAAATAATTAAAAAATCATATGAACTTGGAATTACTGGTATTCAACTTGTACCTTACGAACCAGTAGTTAAAGCAGTAAACTGGGCCATGGATGAAGGTTGCAAGCTGAATATTGTTGGGACTGTAAGACAGAACTGTGAAAATGAAGATATAGAACTTTTAAACCAGCTTGAAGCTAGTTCAATGCTTATTCACGGCGCGATTACCGATGAATTGAACTACGATTTTTTAGCTGAAAAACTTGAAAAAATCCGCCAAACAGGTGCCATCGCAGGACTCGTTACACACAGACCATTTAATACTACAATGAATCTTTTGAAGTCTCCAATACTTGATTTGTTTGATGTTTATATGATTCCCGTAAACAAGCTTGGTTATTTAATGGATACGGATAGATTCATTGAAAGAGAACGGGCAGATTTTAGAGATTTAATTAAAAAACTAGATAAAATAATAATTGCAAAAAAAACCATGGCTGTGGGAATTCTTACCCCAAATGATGCCTTTGACTTCCTGAAAACTCTGGATTATATTGATTTGATGACCGTAGGAATTGCATCTGAGGCTGAAGCAAAAGAGACATTTGGTTTGCTTAAAAATAAATAGTTTAAGACTTTGAATTTTTCTAAAATTAATTTTTTCTAATTGCACTCTTTCCTTTCTTTGATGATCTTCAAAAATTCGCCTGAATTTTCTATCTCATCCATTTCCCAGCTGTGAACTACAGGTACACCTTCAATACAACTTAAAGGTTTTTTATTTTTTAAAATAAATACAGCATCAGTGCCTGTTACATTAGATAGGTCCTTGACATTTATTGCCATCTTTTTCAGGATATTCTGGTTCCTGTTTTTTTCCATGTTGGTTATCATGGCAATATTTTTCTTTAGTTGCTCAGGATCACTGGTTGCAAGGGCATCAAATGGTGTTTTATTGGTTGGGATAATACCAAAACCAAGTTTAACCAGTTCTTTAGGGGTATTCTCAGTTATATTCCCTGTTTCAACTTCCGGAATTTTGAAAAGATCAACTGAAAGTGTGATTTTCATGTTTAAAATATTTTCAAGGGCTATGACTGTTTCAGGAGACGCTCTAACCATCCCATGTTCATATTTATAAATAGTTTCACGTGAAACATGGGCTTTGTCTGCCAGTTCCTTAAGGGAAAGATTTTCTCTTTCTCTAGCTTCCTGTATAGCTTCGCCATCTACTCGAACAAAGTACCCCCCACGACCTGCAAATACTTCAGGGTAAATTTCCTCTGTGATCATATTTCGCAGAGTTTCTGGAGCAACGACAGGTATTCCGTGTCTTTCATAGACTACGTCCTCTTCCAAATATTCATATTTGGATTTTACCCCTACAACTAATGGGGATGCCAGGAATGTACCTGCTAATTTCTTTATTTCTTCTGCTTGCTGCCCTGTAAAAGAATCTATATTAATTAAAACTTTAAGTAATAGCAGCAACAATCTTTTTCGAGCGACCATATCAAAACAACTTCTATCATATATATGAGAAGTCTCAAAACTATGGTTTGCTAAAAGTTCATTTATTTCTCTCAAGATATGATCTCTTTGCATAGTAGATCACCGAATTAGATTGTGTTAATGTATACTGTTAGGTGAAATTAATGTATATTTATATTGGTATTGATGATACAGATTCCCAAGATGGAATGTGCACAACTTTTATATGTAGTGTTATAATTGATGAACTTAAACATTTTGGTTTTAACATCTCTGGTTATCCTCGTTTAATACGTTTAAACCCATTTGCAAGATTTAGGACACGTGGAAATGGGGCTTTGTCCTTTAAATTAAACGCTGAATCAGAAGAAGATATTAAAAAAGTTAAAGAAATAATTTTAAAAAAAGTAGAGGAACTTTCAGAACTTGAAAACGAAAGAACCAATCCCGGAGTTGTATTTTACCGCGGTGAAATAACTGATGAGCTTCAATCTTATTCATTAAAAGTTATAAGGAATATAATATCCATAGAAGAAGCCGAAAAGTTTGCAGAGAATATAGGGGCTGAATTTTTCAAATTTAAAAAAGGTAGAGGCATAATTGGTGCACTTGCAGCCATAGGGTGCCCCGATACTGATAAAACCTATGAACTCCTTGCATATAGAATACCTCAAAATTATGGCAAAAAACGACAGATTGATTATGAATCCGTTTTCAGGATGAACGATGCAACTTACCCCTGGACTTTTGACAATTTAGATAGTGACAATTGTTACATTGCGATAGAACCCCACACTCCTTGCCCTATTTTATATGGAATACGCGGCGAGAGTCCGGATGCAGTTTTAAATGCAGGAAAAATGGTCAGAGTTTGTGAACCACTGGAAAGCGCCACAGTATTTGAGACAAACCAGCATACAGATATGCATCTTTTAAAAACAGACAAAATTTCAAACATGGAGAAATTTAAATGTTATATCGTGGATGGGAATGTAAAAGACTTCCCGTACACACGAGAAGGGGGCCATGTAATATTTATTTTAGAAGATGAATCTGGAGAAATTCCATGTGCTGCCTACGAGCCTACCAAAGGGTTTAGAGATATCGTAAGAGAACTAGCTCCCGGCGATAAAATAAGGGTATATGGAGGAATTGGGGAAAAAGGAACTCTAAATATAGAAAAATTTGAACTTCTAGAGCTTACAAAAATTTATGAAACTAAAAATCCACTGTGCGAATGTGGAAAACGCATGAAGTCTGCTGGAAGTGGAAAGGGTTATAAATGCAGGTGCGGTGTTAAGCTACGAGATGGTGTTAAGGACATAGTTGAAGTAAAAAGGAATATTAAAAAGGGTTTTTATGAAGTACCGCCTTCTGCACGTAGACATTTGAGTATGCCGCTTGTAAGAATGAGATAAATTCTATTTTAAGTTAAATTTTTAATTCTCCAGGTAGTCTGGCCCAATTAATCCAGAAATCCCCGAGAGAGTCTGAAAATTTAACAAATGAATCAAAATCACTTGGTTTTACAATAAACGCATTTGCATGATACTCATATGCACAGAGCATGTCCCTTTCATCTCTGGATGCTGAAATGATTATCACTGGAATTAACTTCAATTTATTGGTTGTTTTAACCTTTTTTAAAATATCAAAACCGTCTGTTCGAGTCAAATTGATGTCAAGCAAAATTAAATCCGGTCTAGGAGCATTACTATAATTTTCCTGTCGATTTAAAAAATTAGTGGCTTCATTGCTATTTCTAACTGAATAAAATTCGTTTTTAAAGGTTGATTCTCTAAACGCTTCTTTAAAAAGACGAGTATCTGCTGGATTGTCCTCAACTAATAAGATCTTAGTAAATTCAAGATCAGACATAACATCACATCTTAGTTTATTCATGTTGCAGGGGCCATCTGCAAACATTAAGTCCACTTATTATACCTAAGTTGTCCATGGTGTCATGTTAAAATTAATGCAATCATCCACAGTCAGTGTTCTAGCCTAATATTTGTATTTCATCCTATAAAAAGTTATTCCAAATATGATCGTCTATAAATAATATCACACCTCTTTTTGAAGTAAACATATATTATAATATATGCTAATAGTGCAGTGTAATGAATATTAGATAATGTAAATATGGATTAGCTTATTTTAAGTAATATTATTATGTTATTTTATATTAATAGATATTTATGAAATTATATTTTTATCTGCCAGTTTATTCTGCAATTTGTCATTATCAAGAGATTTGTACGATTTACGTCTAAATTGTTCATTAATTCTATGATTTGTATGTTAATTCCTTTATATCAGGGCTAATAGAAAGATCAAAAAGTTTATATTATGAACTTAGAATGTAGGATTAATGATAACAGAAAAATTTGCAGATTTCATCACTACCGTCCATTATGAAAAACTTCCCAAAAAAGTCATAGATCAGGCCAAACTCTGTTTTTTAGACTTTTTAGGAGTAACGATTCGGGGATCAAAAACCAGAAGTGGAGCGGCAATAAGTAATATCATGAAAGAAGGCAATGAATCAGAAATTATTGGCCATAAAACCGCCCATGCTCTCGATGCTGCTCTTGCAAATGGAATAGCTGCGCATTCTCTTGATTTAGATGATGGACACCGATTTGCTCAAATTCATCCAGGGGCATGTGTCATACCTGCGGCACTATCAACATGTGAAGCTTATAATAAAAATGGAAAAGATTTTATAAGTTCGATTGTTGCAGGATATGAAATTGCAATTTCACTTGGAATTCTAGTAAATCCAGAACATCGAAATAGAGGATTCCACAGTACTGGAACCTGCGGAACATTTGGGGCTGCAGCTGCTGCTTGTTGTGCTTTAAATTTAAGCACAGAAGAAACAATAAATGCCCTCGGGCTTGCAGGAACACAGGCAAGCGGTCTTTTAGAATCAGACCATTCTGGATCAATGGGGAAACATTTACATGCTGGAAAAGCCGCACAATCCGGTGTTTTATCTGCATTACTTGCAAAGAAAGGATTCACTGGAGCATCATCCATTATCGATGGAAAAGAAGGATTTTTTTCTGCAATGGTAAATTCAGGCATCAAAGATAAGAAGCTTGAAATAGGAAATTTCCATATTCTGGATGTCTATTTTAAAAAATATCCTGTATGCAGACATTTGCATTCTACAATCGACGCTGCTCTGGAAATATTAAATGAAAATACTGTCAAAAAGGAAGATATACAAGAAATACGTGTTAAAACCTATAAAATCGCCGCAAACCATGATGATTATAATCCAAAAACCAAAGAGGCCATAAGACAGAGTTTACCTGTAAGCCTTGCAATAGCAGTGGAAAATGAAAATCTAAACCTTGACAATCTTAAAATAAATGACAAAATAGCAAAAATTTCAAGTAAAATTGTTACTGAATGTGATGAGAATCTGGATGAATCTTACCCTTATAAACGATCATCAAAAGTAATAATCCAGACAGATAATCAATCATACATTAAACAGATTGATTTACCAAAAGGGGAACCAGAAAACCAGTTTACCCAAAAAGAATTAATGAATAAATTTAATGAATTAAATCCCAACATATCTACAGACATTTTGCATGTAGTAACTAATCTTGAAAGTTATAACCTAAAAGATTTAATGATAATGCTCAATAATGAATTTAAAAATTAGAACATCGGATTATCATTGTTCTAAGATACGGACCAGTAAATATAAATTAAAGGTGATAATGGTGCAAACTAAAGAATTTCTTAAAACCATTGGAATAGATGATAATAAATTGGAAATATCAAAAAAGAGATTCCATGACAATTCACAGTATCGATTTGAAGTTCCTGGAATCCAGAAACCCGCTGCTATGGCAGCGCTTATTGATGCTACAGAAAAATATGGCGTTGAAATCCACAGAGTAACCCAAACTAAGGGAATAATGCTTCTTACTGACTACGAAATAGAACAGATGATTGCTATTGCTAAGGATGCGAAGGTGGAACTTTTCTTGAGTGTTGGACCACGCGCTACATACGATACCAGCGCATCTGCAAAAACAAAAGAAGGTATGAGGATTGGATACAGATTAAGAGGTTATGATAACCTTGTATATGCCATAGAAGATGTAAAAAGGGCAGTAGATCTAGGAGTTAGAGGAATTGTAGTTTATGACGAGGGACTTCTCTGGGCACTTGGAAAAATGAGAAATGAAGGGGAACTTCCGAAGGAGACCCATTTTAAAGTGTCTGCCCATACAGGACATGGTAACCCTGCATCTGCAAAGCTCCTGGAGGAAATTGGAGCGGATTCATTTAATCCAGTAAGAGATTTACAGATACCCATGATTGCATCAATAAGAAATGCTATTGATATTTCTATTGATCTTCATACAGAAAATCCACAGTCATCAGGTGGATTTATAAGACATTACGAAGTCCCCGATATTATAAAATATGCAGCACCAGTTTATCTTAAAACAGGAGGAGCTGTAGCCGGACATCATGGATGGGATACAACAGAAACACAGGCTGCAGAACGTATAAGACAGGTTTCACTTGTTCAGGATATGATAAATCGATATTACGACGATGCAGTAAGGTCAAAGAAAGGTGCAGCAGATATGGCAATTCCCAGATAATTGTGGAATTTTAATTACATAGAATTATCTAAAAATTGTACTTAGGAAGTGTTTATTCAATGGAAATAATTAATTTAATCAAAGACGCTGTAATTGAAGCCAGTACAACTTTCAGGAAGGATCAATTTGATGCCTACAAAAGAGCACTTGACATGGAAACCAATGAAAACACTTCCTGGATGCTTGAATTACTCATAGAAAATGCTAAAATAGCAAACAAAAATAAAGTTCCTCTTTGTGACGATACAGGCATTCCTCATGTTTTAGTGGAAATTGGAGAAAATATCAGCCTGCCTGCGAATTTATTCGAAGATATAAGATTTGGAATAGAAAAAGGCCTTATAAAACTTCCTGCAAGGCCAATGGCAGTGCGTGGTAATGATATTGAGAGAATAGAGCAAAGTAGAGGATTATATACTAACCCCGGAAAACTTACTCCTCCATCGTTTATAATTGATAAAACTGAAGCAAATGGTGTGAATATCCATATTTTAATGTTAGGCGGAGGTCCAGAGATAAGGGCAAGCACATATAGGGTTTTCCACAAGAGAGATAATAGAAAAGTATTTAATGAAGTTAAAACATGGATGAGATCAGAGGTCAAAATGCTTGGATGCACACCATGCATCCCCGCTGTAGGCATTGGTAGAACTCATTTTGAAGCTTCGTCATTGATGTTAAAGGCAATGGCATATGGAAATTTAAATGAACAATCCAAAATAGAGGAAGAAATAACAGGATCCCTCAATGATTCTAAAGTAGGTGCACTTGGAATAGGTGGTTCTGTAACTGCGCTTGGATCTTTTGTTAAAATTGGTCCGCAAAGGGCAAGCGGTGTTAGAATTTTGTCTATGCGCCCATGCTGCTGTGTAGAACCAAGAAGATCATCAGTATTTCTACCTTCTGACATTCTGGAGTGATAGATCATGGCACTTGGAAGAGAAACAATTGAAAACATGCTTAAACTGAGTAATCCTAAATGGAAAACAGGCATAACTAGAGTTGAACCAAACAGGCTTACAACAAGAGGATACACACAGGAAGATCTTATAGGAAATATATCCTTTTCTGAAATGGTTTATTTACTCATAAAAGGAGAAATACCATCTAAAAACGAAGCAAAAATGCTTGAGGCAGTTCTAACTTCTTTTTGCGATCACGGAGTAACCCCTCCAAGTACACAAGCTGCAAGACTTATGGCATCCACAGGATCCCCAATGCATGCCTGCGTTTCAGGCGGGCTTTTGGCCTTTGGAAAACATCACGCCGGAGCCATAGAAAATGCTATGAAGACTCTTCAAGAAGGTGTTAAGCGATCAGATGGAGATATTGAAGCAACTGCCATGAAAATGATTAATGAATTTTTGGAAAGTGGAAATAAAATACCTGGCTTTGGGCACAGATACCATGATGAAGACCCAAGGGCACCTAAACTTATAGAACTTGCTAAAGAGTATGAATGTTCAGGAATACATACTGAGCTTGCACTAACAATTCAAAGTATTTTACTTGAGGAAAAAGGAATACGAATGAATATTGACGGGGCAAATGCAGGAATACTATCAGATATGGGTTTTGATTGGAGCATAGGGACTGGAATATTTATGATTGGACGCCTTCCGGCCATTATTGCCCATGTACATGAGGAAAAAACTCGTGAAGCTCCTTTCAGGAAATTATTCGACATGGAAGAGATTTATTATGACGGAATTGATGAGCAGCGGATAATAACTGATGGCAATAAGTGACATAATCACTTATAGGATTTTCTTGGAAAATTAAATAGTAAAAGATAAATATAACCGAAAATAGAGTTTTGTTTATCATGGTGATTCAAAATGATGTCGATATCTGAAGCTATTACAACGATAAAGAAGGCAGAAAATGATGCCGATAAATTAATAGAGGATGCAAAGCAAGATTCCTCTAGAATGAAAGAAGAAGCGAGGGAAAAATCAGCTGCACTTATTAAAAGTGCAAAAGATGAAGCTCATGAAGAAACTGGTGATATAATCTTTAAAGCGGAAGATGAAGCTAAAAAAGAAACTCTCCAGATATCAAAAGAAGCTGACGAGAATACAAATAAAACTAAGACTCAAGCTACAGGTAAAGTTGATGAAGCTGTAGATATAATAGTTAAAAATATATTATAGGCCAGTTCTCGTTAGTTAAAAAAAGTGATAATATGTTTAAGCCCGCGAGAATGAAAAAGCTTAAAATACTCACTTTAGATGCCTATTCTAATTCTGTGGTAAGTGCCCTTCATGAAGAAGAGCTAGTTCAAGTCCATGACATCTCTGAACGTATTCAGCAAGATGCAGAGTGGAAACAAATTCTAAAACCATCAAAGGCTACTGCCTATACTGGTAAAGTGTCTTCCCTTCAAATGAAGACTACTGGAATTATTGACTTTTTGAAATCCGCAGAAAGAAAAGAAGGCGGCATGCTTAAGAGTATTATGAGCATGATAAATCCTCCAGTTCCCGAAAAAAGAGAAATTGAAGAATTAGATACTGAAACTCTTATTGAACATGCAGAATCTATTCTTGGGGAAGTTGAAGGACAAACAAAAGCAATTGAAGACAAACTAACTGCACTTGATGCAGAAAAAAACGAACAAAAAAATGCTCTTAATGTTGCAGATAAACTAAAAAATATTGATATCGATCTTGGTGATTTAGAAGATACAGAACACACTTCTTCAATAGCTGGAAAAATGCCCAGTGTCAACTTTGAAGAGTTCAAAAAAGAAGTAAGTTCAGTAACAGACAAAGTCGCCATTTTAGAGCAAACTGAAGATGATGCTAAAATTCTGATTGTTATTACCTTAAAAGAGCATGCCAGCGAAGTTTCATCTATCTTGAGAAAGTTCGAATTCGAGATTTATGACACCACTGGACTTTCTGGAAAACCTTCTGCAATAATTCAAAATGCAGAATCTAGAATGGAAGCTATTGAAAATGAAAAAGCTCAATTAATGGATAACCTTGCAGATATTGCAGATAAATGGAAAGAAGATCTTCTGGTATTACAGGAGCAGCTCGGAATCGAAAAAGATAGAAATGAAATATTTGCATTATTTGGAGAAACAGAAAAAACTGTAATGATGGAAGGATGGGTTACATCTAAAAAATTAGATAAAACACTTGATATTATCAAGGAATCCAGTGAAGGCCATTCCATTGTTGAAGTAACAGATCCAGAAGATACAGATAATATTCCAATTCATCTGGACAATCCACGTTTTGCCAAGCCATATGAACTATTTGTGCATATGTATTCACCACCAAGGTACAAAGAAACCGATCCAACACTATTATTTGCATTGGTATTCCCATTTTTCTTCGGTTTCTGTCTTACAGATGCAGGTTATGGTGCAGCGGACGCCCTTATTGGTTTAATTTTAGTCTTAGGACTAGGTAAAATCAATAAAGTCATGCGTAGCATGGGACTTATCCTTATTGCCTGTGGTATATGGGCAGTTATACTCGGTCTGGTTACAAATAGTCTATTTGGAGACTTTATCCCAAGATGGTTCATGGGAGACCCAAACGCAGCGCTTTCGACAACAATACCCGCAATTAACTCATTTGCCCATCCAGAAAATATACTGATTTGGGCTTTAATAGTGGGTGTTATATACACATTCATTGCGTTAGTAATTGGTACAATGGATAACCTGAGAATGGGCCAGGTCCGTGAAGCACTTGAAGGCCAGATAGTATGGATACTTGTATTTATCGCTGTTGGCCTCATAGGAGCAGGTTACATGTTCTTCGGAGGTATGTGGTCACTGGTCTTTGATATTGGATTAGCACTGTTTTTAGTAACAGTGGTAATGCAGTTCTACTTCAATAAGATCTTTGGACTCATGGATTATTCAGGGTTCTTAGGAACTATAATATCATACGCCAGATTGCTGGCTCTTTGTCTTGCAACTGGTGGGATAGCAACCACAGTAAATATAATTGCAAATATTGTTTTAACCATGTTCCCCAGTATAATTCCTGGAATTATTGGAGTTATTATTGCCACTATAGGTGCAATTATAGTAACCGTATTTGGACACATTGTAAATGGTGCATTCCAGACTCTTGGAGCATTTATTAACTCAATGCGTTTACATTATGTTGAATTTTTTGGTCAATTTTACATCGGCGGAAGTCAAAAATTCAGGGCTTTCCGTACAAAAAGAAAACTTACTAAATTAGGAGGTAAATAACATGTTTTATGAAGGACTAGCTATGGGTACAGCTTTAGCTGCAATAGGTGCAGGTGTAGCCGTAGGTTTTGCAGGATTAGGATCAGGTATAGGACAGGGTATAGCAGCAGCCGGTGCTGTAGGTGCTGTTGCAGAAGACAGTGAAATGTTTGCTAGAGGTATCATATTCTCAGCTCTATCAGAAACACAGGCTATTTACGGTTTCTTGATTGCTATACTGTTACTTGTATTTTCTGGGCTTCTTCAGGGAGGACAAGGAATTACAGTTATGCAAGGGTTAGCAGCCATAGGTGCAGGAGCTGCAGTCGGTTTTGCAGGTCTCGGTTCTGGTATGGGTCAAGGTATTACATCTGCAGGTGCTGTAGGTGCAGTAGTAGAAGATCCAGATATGTTTGCTAGAGGTATCATATTCTCAGCTCTATCAGAAACACAGGCTATTTACGGTTTCTTGATTGCTATACTGTTAATCGTATTCAGTAAGATAATTGGATAATCGGAGGAATAATTAAATGAGCTCCGGGGCAGATAAAATTGTCTCAAGCATAATTTCTGAAGCTCAAAGCAAGGCTAATGTTATAGTTCAGGAAGCTGAAAGAGAAGCAACTCTTATCCTTGAAGAAGGACAAAAAGAAGCAGCTCTAGAAAAAGAAAAGATCCTGGAAAATGCCAGAAAACAGTCTGCAATGAAGTATCAGCAGCTCATATCTGAAGCTAAGATGAACTCCAGAAGAGCAGAGCTTGAGGCAAGAGAAGAAGTAATAGAAAGTGCATTTGAACGTGCCGAAGAAGAATTAAAGAAAATTGCATCCACAGATAGTGATGAATACAAAGAATCCCTCAAAAAAATCATAGAAGAAGCTTCTATTGAAATTGGTGGAGGAGAGTTAGTATTATCATTAAAAGAAGATGATGTTGCCAAAATCAAGGGTGCAATTTCAGCAATTGAAAAAGATATAGAAAATAAGATTGGCACTAAAACAACCTTAGAGATTGGAGAAAACATAACCACCATTGGAGGAGCAATCGTAAAGACCAAAAATGGAGAAGTTGAAGTAAACAACACAATCGAAGCTAGAATGCTTAGATACAAAAAAGTTCTACGATCAGAGGTTGCAAAGGTATTATTTAAATAGGGGGAAACAGCATGGCGGATAGCATTACATCAATAGTAACATCACTGGGTTTTCCTTCTATTGAAACCTTTTTAGGGATTGTAATAATAGCAGGAGCTATTATTGGAGCTATAGCAGTAATAGCCGTTCTAAGACCAGTGTTAGATTATTTTCCATATGCTTACCCTAATGCACGAGTAAGAGCACGAAGAGGAAGAATACTTGACGATAAACAATTATCAGAGATAGTCGAAGCAGATGACATAGATGAAGTAACAAATTATCTTAGAGGACTTCCTGAATATGCAAAATACATAGATCAATACCCGCTGGAAAAAGCTCTTGACGCACAACTAGCAGAAACATATGACATGCTAGCTGGAATGGCTCCAGGCAGTACCAGACCAGTATTCAAAGTTTTGCTCCAAAGATGGGATGTTAGAAACATTAAAAGTATAATTGCAGCAAAGGAAGCCGGTTTATCCAGAGAAGAAACCGAAACTCTCATAGTTCCATTTGGAGAGCTAAAAGATTCACTTGATAAACTCATAGATACAAAAAATGTCACTGAAATTATCAACGGCCTTGAAGGAACAGAATATGCACGTGTTCTTGATGATGCTCTGCCATCATATGAAAAAACAGGCATGATTTTACCTTTAGAAGCTGCTCTTGATAAATACTTCCTTGAAAACTTATTAGTTGCAGCAGCAAGTCCTGAAGGTGAAAGTGGACGAGTTTTGCACTCATTTATAGGTACACAGGTTGATATAACCAGCTTAAGTATTATCTTAAGGGCAAAAGCTGAAGGTCTAACATACGATGACTTACAACCTTATATTGTTACAAATGGTTATCAACTTAGAGAATGGAAATTAAAAGATCTAATGGATGCTGAAGATGTAAATAGTGTTATAAATAGCCTCGAAGGGACAGATTATTCCCAAATTGCAGAAGTTCTGCCAGAATATACAAAAACAGGCTCTGTAGCACCATTTGAAGCAGCTTTAGACGAACAGATCAGGCAAACAGCCAAAGATATATCCCTTAAAATACCATTTGGAATAGGGCCAATGATTGGTTTCTTAAACAAAAAAGAGAAGGAAGTAAGAAACTTAAAAGTCATAACTCGCGCAAAAAGAGAAATAGGATTCCCTAACTCAAAAATTAAGGAGATGCTAGTATGAAATCCAGTATAGCAGTGATTGCAGATCCAGACACAGTTACAGGCTTTAAACTCGGAGGCATAAAAAAGGGATATCCTGTGGAAGATATGAACGAAGCAGAAACTACACTTGAAGAAATTTTCAAACAGGATTTCTCAATAATAATAACAACTGAAAAAATTGGAGATGAGTTAAGAGAAACAATTGACAAACTCACAAAAGCAAGCGCACTACCTATGATAATTGAAATACCCGATAAAACAGGGCCATCGGAAAGGGCTACTGATCCTATGAGGGAACTTATCAGAAAAGTAATTGGGGTTGAGATGGTAAAATGATTACAGGAAGGATAATTAAAATAGCAGGTCCCGTTATTGTCGGAGACGGCATGAAGGGAACCCAGATGTACGAAATGGTTAGAGTCGGTGAAGAAGGACTTATCGGTGAGATAATCGAACTCGAAGGCGACACAGCAACCATTCAGGTTTACGAAGAAACTGCTGGTATTCAACCAGGAGAAAAAATTGAAAGTACAGGCGGACCACTTTCAGTAGAATTAGGTCCGGGAATTCTCACATCTATTTATGATGGAATTCAGAGGCCACTTGAAAACATTAAAGCCTTAACTGGAGATTACATCGAAAGAGGTGTAGAAGTTCCAGCATTAGCTAATGATAAAAAATGGAAATTTATTCCAAAACTAAGTGCAGGAATAGAAGTAAAAGGTGGAGACATAATTGGTGAAGTTCAAGAAACTTCTTCCATAGTTCACAAAATTATGATTCCTCCAAAAGTAGAAGGTACCTTAAAAAGTATCGCTGCTGAAGGAGAGTACACAATAGTAGAAGATGTAGCTGAAGTAGAAACATCTGCTGGTGTAGAAAAAGTTCAGATGAAACAAAAATGGCCTGTAAGGGTAGGACGACCTTACAAAGCAAAGCTTGACCCAGATATACCCCTTGTAACAGGTCAAAGAGCACAGGACACATTCTTCACAGTTGCAAAAGGTGGTACAGCGGCTATGCCTGGTCCATTCGGATCCGGTAAAACCGTTACACAGCAGCAGCTTGCAAAATGGGCTGACGCAGATATCATCGTTTATATCGGATGTGGAGAACGTGGTAACGAGATGACAGAGGTTCTAAAAGAGTTCCCAGAACTTGAAGATCCAAAAACAGGAAAACCTCTCATGGATAGGACAGTCCTTATCGCAAACACATCAAACATGCCTGTAGCTGCAAGGGAAGCTTCAGTATACACTGGAATTACAATTGCAGAATACTTCAGAGACATGGGATACGATGTAGCTCTTATGGCTGATTCAACATCAAGATGGGCAGAAGCTATGAGGGAAATTTCAGGAAGGCTAGAAGAGATGCCTGGTGAAGAAGGTTACCCAGCGTATCTTGCATCAAGACTTGCTCAATTCTACGAAAGAGCAGGAAGAGTAACTACTGTAGGTACAGAAGATAAAACATCATCTCTAACCGTAGTTGGTGCAGTTTCACCTCCTGGTGGTGACCTTTCAGAGCCTGTAACTCAAAACACTTTACGTATATCCAAAGTGTTCTGGGCACTTGATTCATCACTTGCAGATAAACGTCACTTCCCTTCAATTGACTGGCTGCAGAGCTACTCATTATATGTGGAAAGTATTTCCGGATGGTGGAACACAAACATAGGTGAAGATTGGAGAGAATTAAGGGATAAAGCAATGGTTTTACTCCAGAAAGAGTCAGAACTTCAGGAAATCGTTCAGCTTGTAGGTCCTGATGCACTACCTGACAGGGAAAGAGTTACCCTTGAAAGTACAAGGATGATAAGAGAGGACTTCCTGCAGCAGAACGCATACCACGAGGTAGACACTTACTGTTCTCCAAACAAACAATATGGAATGCTTAAAACCATAGTAATGTTCCAGGAAAACGCTACTGCTGCTCTTGAAAGAGGCGCAGCATCTGATGAAGTCATTGCACTCAGTGTAAAAGAAGATATTGGTAGGATGAAGTACATACCTGAAGCCGAGTTTGAAGATGAGGTTAAAGCAATTCAGGATAAAATAATTAAACAAACTAGTGAGGTATGAAAATGGATTTAAATATCAAAACACGGGAATATACAACCGTTTCTGAAGTTTCCGGTCCTCTCATGATTGTAGAAGGTGTTGAAGGTGTAGCTTACGGGGAAATTGTAGATATAATTACACCTGCAGGAGAAGCCAGAAGGGGACAAGTTCTCGAAGTACGGGAAGGTTTTGCGGTTGTACAGGTGTTTGAAGGTACAAGCGATCTAAACACATCAACAACAAAAGTCCGATTTACAGGTGAAACAGCACACCTTGGTGTTTCCCCAGACATGCTCGGAAGAGTTTTCGGAGGTACAGGAAAACCTATAGACGGCGGTCCAGAAATCATTCCAGATAAAGAATTAGATATTAACGGGGCGCCAATGAACCCAACAGCAAGAGAATTCCCAGCAGAATTCATTCAAACTGGTATTTCAACCATAGACGGAACAAACACCCTTGTTAGAGGACAGAAACTTCCTATATTTTCAGGATCAGGGTTACCTCACAACGACCTTGCAGCACAGATTGCAAGACACGCAAAGGTAATAGGGGAAGAAACTGAATTTGCAGTTGTATTTGCTGCTATGGGAATTACCCACGAAGAAGCAAACTTCTTTATGAGAGATTTTGAACGAACAGGAGCTCTTGAAAGAGTTACAGTTTTCATGAACCTTGCAGACGACCCTGCAATTGAAAGGATCATTACACCAAGGATGGCACTTACAACAGCAGAATACTTTGCTTTTGAACACGGAATGCACGTTCTTGTTATCTTAACTGATATGACCAACTACTGTGAAGCTTTGAGGGAAATTTCAGCTGCACGTGAAGAGGTTCCAGGAAGACGTGGATACCCTGGTTACATGTACACTGACCTTGCATCAATTTATGAAAGGGCAGGCCGTATGGTTGGTAAAGAAGGTTCAATTACCCAGATGCCTATTCTTGTCATGCCACAGGACGATATTACTCACCCAATTCCAGACCTGACTGGTTATATTACAGAAGGGCAGATTGTGTTAAGCAGAGATCTTTACAGGAAAGGGTTATACCCTCCAGTAGATATACTTCCATCCCTCTCAAGATTGATGAGTGGTGGAATAGGTGAAGGAAGAACAAGAGAAGATCACAGTGGCGTATCAGACCAGCTATATTCCGCATATTCAGAAGGTCGTGACTTAAGAGACCTTATGGCTGTTGTTGGTGAAGAAGCGCTTACAGAACGTGACAGAAAGTATCTCGCATTTGCAGATGAATTCGAGAAACAGTTCGTAACAGAAACTAAAGATGAAGACAGGACCATAGAGGAAACTCTTACTATTGGTTGGGAACTTTTAAGTCTACTTCCTGAAGCCGAACTTAAGAGGGTTAAAGCAGAGCATATTCCAAAATATCACCCTGCACACAAACAATAACCTCCTTTATTTATTCTTTTAGAGGGATAAAAAATGGCACAAGAAATGATTGAAGGAGTAAATCCAACACGGATGGAGCTTCTTAAACTTAAGGACCGTGAAAAGCTCGCAGTTAAAGGGCATGGTCTCCTTAAAGAGAAAAGAAATGCTCTTATAATGGAATTTTTCAACATACTGGAACGTGTAAAAGGTTCCAGAGAAGAAGTTGAAAAGAAATTAGCAGAAGCATTTGAGGATCTCACAACTGCTCAAATTGTTATGGGAGACTTAGCCGTTAAAAAAGCTGCTGTGTCTGTTAAAGAGTCTGTCCAAGTGGATATTGATTCACGGAGTGTAATGGGTGTTGTGGTGCCTATACTTGAAGCTGAAACTGCACAAAGGAACATGGTTCAGAGAGGTTACGGGTTTGTAGATACCTCTGCTAAACTTGATGAGGCAGCAAGGAAATTCGAAGAAGCAACCATTTTAATACTGGAACTTGCAGAAATCGAAAAAACAATAATACTTCTTGCAGCAGAGATAGAATCAACAAAAAGAAGGGTAAACGCGCTAGAGCACATAATCATTCCAAGATTAGAAAATACAGTCAAATACATCGAAATGCGGCTTGAAGAGATGGAAAGAGAAAACTTCGTAAGGTTGAAGATGATTAAAAAGGCCATGGGGACATAAAAATGGTTAGAATAATAACAAGACTGGAAACAGTCAGAAAAGAGACTGAAGAATATGAAGCCCATGCATTAGGTGATTTTAAAGTGGGGACTATCATCGGAAAAATGAGAGCTATAGTAGCCGATGAAGATACCGATGTTAAAGCTAATGAAGCCAAATCAATAAAGATCAAAAAAATCAAGATCCCTGAAAATCACATAACCTTTATGTCTGCATATGCAGCCAATAAATTAGGTCATGCAATAGCAATTGGTGAAGAAGTTCATCTTCCAGTCAGCATGGCTAAGACCGCTGATTATGCCTCATTTCTTGCAAATCTAGATGGCAGCATAAAAAAAGATGATTTGCTTGGAGTTTTAATTCTCCTCCCTATAGAGATAATTAAATAACTCCTATTTTTCTTTATTTTTTAGATAATTTTATACTATACATTTTTTCTTAAAATATTATATCACATAAGATCAATATACCTATTAAATGAAAAGATTAGATTCTGATAATTTACTAAAAAAACAGGTAATAAGTTTAAACAGGCACATCCCAAGGCGCCGGAAAACATTATCTGAGCTTTTAGAAGAAGAAAAACCCCATGTAATGGGGGCAGATGGTACAAGGCATAGGTTTAAAAATGCCGAGCTTCAAAAAATTGCCAGTATAATTGAGGAAAGAGATTATAAAAGATTAAAACTTCCAATTTATATTGAAATCGAATCTATGACATCTGGTGCAAGGATTAAAGGTCAGTTAGAGACAATGATAACTTGTAAAATATTAGAAATTGAATCCGATTGTAAAAATGAAATTTTTATATATAGACCCCAGATAAAAAAACTTAGAAGTGTATTTCCATCAGCCACACAATATATTTTCCTTATAAGATAGAGGTATTAAAATGAGCATCGACCCAATAGAAGACATAATGAGTGATCCAGATAGACGCGCTAAATTATATTTATTGTTTGCGGGAGCACAGATTCTAGTTACTGCCATGATAGTCATTGGGACTCTAATATTTATTTTACGTCTTTTACATATAGTTTAAAATTTTTAGCCCTAGGAAAACAACACCAAAGGTTATTCTTTAGCACCATTTTTAACTCATTTACCCATCACAATATCAAACAGAACATTTAAAGTACAGATATTAATGAGCCTATTTTAAATTTAAATAATGTAGCAGTACATTCACCAACAGATCATTAACTGACTACACATATCCTATCAAATAAATAAAAATAATTAGGCATTATAATTTGCCTAATGCAATTTTTAGCCATTATACACTAACGTTCCTGACCAGTATTTTTCCAGGGAAAGGTTCAAGTGCGCCATAAACTCGTTCAACCAGTTTTTCTGCTTTATAAATGGCATTTTCAAGTTTTTTATCGGCTGCTATAACCGTTACAGCAGGTTCATCCTTTTCAATTATAACATTTCGTTCAGGTCTATCATATACTCCTTCAAAATCAAGATTTCCTGCAATTGAGCGTTTTTTTGCAAAAACTACCATTTTAACAGCGAATTTATCAGGAGAAGGTATTTCAATTATGGTGCCGTTACATGCTTTGATATGGGCATCCACCATATTTATCCCAAATATGGCTTCAGCACATTCAAATGTACCCTGAAACCTGGGATTAACCTCTATGACGTAAATATCTTCCCCAGTCTGAATCATGTCCACACCGTTTGATCCTATAAGAGATAACTCCATTATAGCATCTTCAGCTACCTTTTTAACTTCAGGGTCATCCGTATATGGAACTACATTCCCACAATATGCGAATTCATCAGGCTGTCCAAGTCCATCCTCTCCAAGTATCTGCCTGCTTGTAAAAATTGCCTTAGCTTCATTTTGAGTTGATAAGACTGATGCGCTGATATTTTGACCTTCTATAAGTTCTTGAAGCATCATACCTTTAAAATTAGTATTTTCATTTGTTTCCTCAAATCTTCTAATACCTTTACCTCCAGCCCCAACGATAGGCTTTACAAGGAATTTTTTATTTCCATTATTCCTGGCTATTTCAGCGGCTTCACGATATGATGAAACTAAAAATGTCTCTGGAACTTTAAATTTATTTTTAAGTAATTTATAAAGGTTGTATTTATTTTCTATGTGCTCAATTTTTTTATTTCCAATTACCTTTGATTCTGGAAATTTATCTGGCGTTGCCCCAGCACTGCATAGAATACAGTCAACATCATCCATCACTTCATTTGCATAAGTTTCAAGAATTTTGGGATCAAATCTTTCGATATAATAGCCGCATGATTCGTAGGGAATTTGATTTAATATGCACCTTAAATAATCAGAACATTTTACAAGGTCGCTTGAACAAAAATAATCTATTGAATAAATTGTGTTTCCCATCTTTTTTGCAGAACAGGCCACAGGTCGTGAATTTGTACCTACAACAAGAATGTTTTTCATAAAACTACCTCTTGTGCTTTAAGGGAATAGTCCCGAGCGGAGTCGAACCGCTGTCCCCGGTTCCAAAGACCAGGAGGATTACCACTACCCTACGGGACTAACTAAAATGAGCAATCTATCTGCACCGTGGCAAGTTGGTTATTTACCGTTTTTCATATTTAAATGTATCGTTTATAAATTCAAATAATAAAGCCATCTATTTCGGGGTTTATTGTATTTAAATTTATCTTTGATACCATTGGAGCTTCCTATGTTTATATTTAACTTTAATACCGCCACCGGGAGATGATTTACTCATTTCAGATTTTCCCCAGTATTACAATATTGCTTCTTTTTATGCATAATCACATATAACCTTTGTGGAAAAATATCATGAAAAAAGTTATTAACACGTTTTAAAAAGAAAAATATGTTTTCAAAATAATTTAATTCTCAATTTTACGATTTTCAAGGTTTATATGACATGTAGCAAAAAAGAGAATTGTTTAATGTTATTTATCACAAAGGACAATCAATTAAAAAATACTATTCTATTCGCTTATCACATATCCTGTTAAATCTACATTTATTACATTTATTTGGATTATCAGTAGAAGTAAAGGATTTATTCCCCGATATCAAATCATGCATATGATTTACAAGCCCAATTATATTTTTTTCAGCTTTCTCGTCAAAATAAGACGCCCAAAATATGTTATCAGTCCCACGCTCACGAAGGGATGCCACAATTCGCCTGTCATCTTTAACCATATCTTTAAAAGCCAGACAGTAACCATATACCTGATTTATACTTGAGTAGTAAGGTATAACTCCAGGTTTATCATCTATTATTACAAATTCATCTGGGGTCATCCATATTTCATCTATAAATCCACGAATTCCATAATTAGCAGAAATTACGCGGAATTCACGGGATAAAACTTCAGCAGTTTTTGAAGATTCCATCATTTCATCAAAAGTGGCTGGTACTGCTTCTTCTTTAAATTTTTCTTCCAGTATGAGATGTTCTTTTACCCCTTTAATCATGGCCTTTGTAGGTGCAGTTTTAATCTGACGCACGTTTTCAAGAAAAATCCCATATTCACAATAGCCCTGTTTATTTAACCAGCTTATAGGGAAGTTATTCTTATTTTCAATGATTTTAACTTCAGAAACTGTAGGGTGGGGAATTGAACCTGAAAACGACATATTTTATGCTCTCCTAAAACTTCTAATAAGTCTTATATTACTATTAGAAGTTAGAAGAATTATATAAATCCTGTCATTTTTCTTTTTCGTTTAAAAAAACAGATAATATAAAAATTTTACATAATAAAAAACTGCACCTATTATTATGATTGTCCCGGTACCTTAAATGCATAATATTACATATATACAATTTAACATGAGAATAAAAATAAAACAATGTATTTTAATTTAGTTATATATGAAACAAATTATCCAGACCTTTCCAGTGCCATTTTCCGCTTCTGTCCCAACCTGTTGCTATATTTGGGACGTATCTAGTTTCATTGTTAAAAAAATAGCCGTCTTTTAGGGAATTTAAACCCACAAGCAAAAGCAGGCATTTTGGCCTGCTGTAGGCTACAAAATACTGCCTTATTAAGTCATCGAATGCCCTGTCAAGTGCATTTCTTGATGTTTTTCCAAGTTTAGAAAATCTTCTTATATTATCTTCAATTGTACATGATTTTCCAGGGCTTCCAGGAAACCTTTTAAACGCATGGTAAGCATAATTCATTTTAAAATCAGAGCCCACATCCACTATAACAACAGGGAATTCTAAACCTTTAGCTTGATGAATTGACATTATATTTATTCCATTTTGAGGCAGGTTCTCAAGGATATCTAAATCCAGATTTATTGCGCCCAGTGCAATAGGCACGAATATGTTCCACATGGCCTCTATTACTGAATTTCGATCTATATCTCGGTTTTTTCCATTCAGTATAATATTGGCCTTAAAATCACTGAATAAACTGGTCTGCGTAATGGTTTTAATAATAACTTCCAGATAAACAAGCCCTTCGTCATCTAGAATCTCAGGTATCCACCTGATGAGCTTATAAATAAGATCAAGCAGGGGAACTTCTATTTCATCATTTTCCATGAAAAAGTTACTTTTCCACGTATCTAAAAATGTGTTGATCTCGCTGTGATTTTTACTATCTGTATATTCTAAAGCTTTAGATCGCCATATTTTAAATCTAGATACAGCATTTCGAGGTAACCTCTTAAGATCATACTGAATTGCACCTTCAGGATCCATGCATTCTAAAAGTAACCCACACAATATTTCAATAACTGGTACCCTACCCAAACTTTGCCCACGCGGATTAAAAACAGGTATTTGAGGATTATATTTACTTAGTTCATCTTTAAGAAGAATAGGAAGCCTGAAATTTCCCTTAAAGTCAAGTTCAAGAGGAGAACTACATAAAAAGGCAATATCTGCAGGAAGTGATTCTTTTCCACCCAATTTTAACTGTGTATTATCATAATTTAAACTTATTCCTTCTCCCTGACTGATTTTACGGATAAAGGCTGCCAGATCTACTGCGAGTGCATTGATGTTTTCTCTGAACATTCCGAGAACTGGAAAATTTGGAGAATTCTCTAAGCTGGGCAAAATGGATCCTTTACCTGACACGCGTGCATTTTGAAATTCATGATCTACACATATAAAATCATTACAAAAATGGACTATATTTTCTGTTGATCTGTAATTTTTAGAAAGATTCACAAAAAGAGGAGTTATTCCAAGCTGATTTCTCACCCTATCACCAAAACCGGTAAAAAGATCTACAGTTGCTCCCCTGAACCTGTAAAGTGATTGATCGTCGTCCCCAACAACGATGATACTGCCACTATTCCTGACTGCAATTTCTGCAATTTTAAAATAGATCATCTCCTGAAGCAGGTTTGTATCCTGATATTCATCCACCAGAACTATTTTAATGTTTTCTAAGCTCTTTAACTTACCATTTTGAAGTTTTCTTAAAAATTCATCCTCAAGCATTGAAAAATCAAGAAGATTCCTGTTTTTTAAATCAGTAAGATAATCAGATATGGCATTCCATGCTATTACAGCCCCTGGATGCTCATAATTATCTATAAATTCATCAAAATCAATCCTATCATGATAAATCCTGTCTTTTATCTCAAGGAGCATCTGGCTCATCATTGATACATTAAATCTTGTTTTCGTGCCTCTTATGTGATTTAGAAAACTTCGAAGGTCCCTATCCCTTTGACGGTCGTGATCAAGGAGGCCTACTTTTATCATAAGGGCATTGGATACAAGGTCTTCAACTATAGCTGGTGAGGTATCCCCATAATTACTGCCTTTTAAAATATCTTCAGCTATACTATCCAGTGTTCCAATTACTATTTTTTTAAAATCAAGTTCTTTAAGCACGTTTTTAATATCCACATACTTTGGATCTTCAGATATAATTGATTTAAGCTCATTTCCCCACTCTATAGTCCTTGATTTTAGCTGTGAAGCTGCTTTTCTGGTAAAAGTTGTTGCCAGAATTGAGGATGGGTCTACACCATCTACAAATATAAATTTCAATATTTTTAAAACCATTACAGTGGTTTTACCGCTTCCAGGGCCAGCTACAATAAATAAAGAAGTATTTGGAGGGGTCATTATTGCCTTATGTTGATTTTTATTTACAGCAATTCTTATATCCCTTCCAAGCTCTTCCAACACTATCTTTTCAAAATCAGAGTATTTGATCATGAAATCGCTCATAAAATAATTAAAAATAGAATAAATTTTATTGATCTTTAGATGTTAATTCCTTTTTTCCAATACGGTTTTTTAACATGGACCAGAAATCTTTGTCTTCATTAGGTTTTTCTTCATCCAATTTGTTTTCAGTTAGTTTATCTTCATTAAATTTATTTTCAGCAGATTTAAGGGCTTCTTCAAGAATATTTTGGTTATTTAAAGCCGTTTCATACTCCTCTTTTAGCTTCTTGTATTCTAGATCTTTTGATTCTAACTGTTTAGCCAGTTCCTCAGTTTTAGCTTCTAATTCTGAGAACCCAGATGTTTCCATTTTATATTGTTTTGTGGCTTTGGTATGTTTGCTCAGGAGCTCCTTATATGATTTGGACAGTGTACTGTGTTTCCATTCTAAGTCCTTAAATTCTTTTTGATACTGCAATTCGAGTTCCTTAAATTCCTTCTGGTATCCATCAATGCTCATTTCATATCCTTTAAGCTTGCTCAGATACTCCTTAACCCCCCATGTATCCTCTACGCCAAATAAATCCTTAAAATATTTTTCTGGTATTATAAGCACTCCTTCCTTACATTCCAGATTATCAGATCTTTTAAGGGGTATAAGATACTGATTATACTCATAAACCTTTTGTTTACCGCCTACTGTCTTTTTGGCCTTCTTTTTGTAGCATTTTACCGCGGTTTTAATTATCTGTACCATTTATTCACTACTCCAGATTGAAGTCTAAGTCCATGGAAAAATTTAGAGTATGTTGCTCCTCCAGTTGTTGAATATTGTGTAAAACACATATATATTTCCAACTTACACTAGCCATATGTTTATTTTTCCCATTTTTATATCTTATCATATAAGAGTACAAATAATACTAAATTGATATAATTTATGCATAATATGGGAAATTATTTAACCTAATTAAACCAGAATGGACAAGCATGTTAATTTATTAGGGATAAACTGAACTAATTATTTTTTAGAATTTATCTTCATGGTTTTAACCTGTTCCAAACGCCCTTTAAGGCCAATGGTTAAAAATAACATTATTACAGCTGCAATAGCAACAGCAATATAAGCAAACTCGTAACCCGTGTAATTTCCACCTCTCGAAGCAATTATTCCGCCAACCAGTGCCCCGCCAATTAACTGACCCACACTGGCATTGATATTGATCAGTGCCTGTCCTGAAGCCCTGTATTTTTGGGGAGTTTCAGATAACATGATGTATCTTAAAGGAGCCCCAATAATTGTAATCAATCCCACGCCCAGAATAATTCCAGATAGAATAAACATATAAAAAGTAGAAGCAAAGAAGCTTAAAATAAAAAGGCCTGCAATTAATATAAAGCTACCTGTAAACATCACCTTTTTTGATCCAAATTTATCAAGCAGCCTCCCAATTAAAGGTGCGCTTATGGCCATGGTGATCACCAGTGGAAGGACCATTAAGCTGGCCGTAGAAGTAGATAATGAAAGTGAAACGACAGCAAATGACGGAAGAAACACTATTGCCACCTGACTTAAACCTGAACCTATAGATATGCCTGTTGCAAGTCTAACTTCCCTGTTTTTTAATAGATTAATCTGCAATACAGGATCTGAAGCTCTTTTTTCAACTTTCCATAAAACAGGCAATAATACAATAGAAAACAGTAAAAAAGGCCATACATAGAGCGATTTAAGACTTTCTGTGAAATTACTGCTGTCTAATTGATTTACCCCAATTGCAAGTGAAGTTACAAGAATTCCCAGTACCAGAGTACCATACCAGTCAAATCCTGAAACCCATTTTCTCTCAGTTTTAGGCAATATAAAATAACTTGCAGTGATAATTCCTACAGCTATAGGTATATTTATTATAAAAAGCCACTGCCAGCCATAATTAAGTAGCAATCCCCCCAAAATGGGGCCAAAAACCGCTGACAAACCAAATACAGAGCCTATAATTCCAAGTGCAGAGCCTCTTTTTTCAGGCGGGAAAGTATCACCAATAAATGCACTTGCTACAGGGAAAATTCCCCCTGCTCCAAAACCCTGAATAGCCCTTCCAATTAACAGTATTTCAAATGAAGATGAAAAAGCAGTGATTAAAGAGCCCACAGCAAATAGAATTATATCAATTATGTATATTAGCCTCCGACCATACATATCTGAAATCTTAGCCATTAACGGGGTTCCTATCATGAAAAAGAGGATATAAATTGCAAATATCCATGAAACAATCCTTTCATTTACAGCAAAAAATGATTTAATAGCAGGCAGTGCTGGCCCAACGATACCAATATCAAGGGCGCCCATAAAAACCCCGATAAAAAGCAGGATTAGAATTCTATTTCTCTGCTGGTTGTCCATAACATTATTCTATCTATTTAGTTAAAGTATTTTCCTTTGAATAATAAATTTAAAAATAAATATATGTACAAATAATCGAAATGTAAATTTTATCCTTTAAATCTCCACTATTATCTCATTTCTCCTTAGAAATCCTGGTACAGCAGGATGATTATACTGTGCCACCATAAAATTTGACTTAGGTTCAATGTGATTTTTATAGAGCCATCTTTTAAGTTCTTCAACCATTTCTGTGGCAAGTTTTTCTTTTACTCTACCTTTAAACCTCAAGACTGCAGTCTCTTGATTTTTAAATTCTTTAAAATGAATTCTTTTATCATCTGGTTCTGGTAGAGAATCTATAGTATATTTTGATGGCATTGCAAATGATATACGTTGAAAATTACCTTCTCTTTCTTCTGTCACTGGAGTTGTCATTTCAATTTTTTCGCTCTCTTCTACAACAGGCGCGGTCATTGCAATTTGAGAACGTTTCTTATTTCCCCCAAAAATGTAGTTTGCAAGGATTCTAAATCCTTTAACTATAGCCTTATCAAAAGATGCTTCAATATCTACCTGGGCCAAAATATAATGCCCATATTTTCTCATTTCAAAAGACCCATCTTTTTGTTCAACATCATATGCAAGTGTTTCAGTCATATTAATCCCCATTCATACTTTGTTTAAAATAGTTTAAGTAATTATTTTCAATTTAAATATAATAATTTTCAAATTATATCTGCTTTATAAATAACTACTATCCCATAAATTCACAATATCCAGCTAATTCATACCAACTTCACCCTTTAAAACCTGTCAAAAAAATACAATAACCCTATTATCTAGTATAATCTAAAATTAGACCCATATCAACATCATATCATTAAATTAATTATCTAAATATCAAAAAAAACTTTATAAACAAATATTATTATGTGATAAAAAACAAAATAAGAATATTACATATACTATGGAAGTGTGAAAATGAAAGCTAGCAAATTTGTAGGGATGACTGTTTTAGATAAGGATGCTATAGAAGTGGGAAAAATAGCTGAACTTGAAATAAAACTAAAACACTGTCTAGTTGATAAAATATGGGTAGCCACAGGATCTGCTTTAAATAAAAAGTATTTTTCGGTCCTTCAAGATGATCTGGATAAGGTAGGGGACTACGTGCAGTTAAAATTAAATAAAGAAGGAATTGATCTAAAACCTAAAGTGAATAAATTAGGGGAACAACTGGAAACTGGCTCTCTTTTTAAAGATATTGTTGGAAAAACTGTCATAACCTACGACGCCATGGAAGTGGGTAAAATAAGCGATATGTTAATTGATCCCATGGGGTGCATGATACATAACATAATAATATCCACCGGGCCGGCATTTAGAAAAAAACAACTGAAAGTCTCTGATGTAGATATACATGATTTTGGTGACTATGTGATATTAAAATTAATGAAAAAAGATGTAAATGCTAAAGTTACAGATTGATCATTGCTTATTTCTTAGATTTAATGCCCAAGTTATATCAATAAAATTTTATTGATATCAGGAAAATTTAATTAATAGATTGATAAAGTATTTCTCAATAATTTTATTATTTTTTAAGTTATCACTACAAACAAATGAGAGCTATGGATACAAGTCAACTGGACGAAGAATACTTCAAATTAAAAAATAGAAAACATAAAATTCTTAATAAGCTGTGGGAACTAACCCAAAATTATCTGGATAGCCATCTTAATGAAAGTATAGGATCGGACGGTGAATTAGAGCTTTTAAAGGCCGTTGAAGATACTGATGAATTTAAAAGCCTTTTAGAAGAGTTATATTCTGTAAAAAATAGTTTAAATGAATTTTATATGGAATTTTTAGATGTAAATGTTGACAGCGACCTTAAAAAGGATAAAATCATGGCGTTAAAAGAAAAATGGGGAGAAGATATAAGTACCTCCGAAATTGTTAGTGCCGTAAATTGCAGCAAGGGATATGCAAGACAGTTCTACCTTTTTAATGGAAAAGTCATGCAAAAGGACAGCAGAAATCATATCTGTGCTAAGGTGAAAAGAGAAATATTTAGAAGAGACCAGAATTCATGTGTGGCGTGTGGATCTCTTGAAAATCTTGAAATTCATCATATCATTCCAGTGATGGGTTCCACAATTAAAGACCAGGATGAAGTCCCTAATTTGGCCACGTTATGTAAAAGATGCCATTATCTAGCCCACAATGGCGATTATCACAGGGGTTTGGCCTACAAAGATTTAGAAGACTTCTGGGAATGGACTCAAAACACTGAAAAAACAGTAATGTGGCTTATTCTAAAGGATATTCACGGCATTGGTATAAAAATAACTGAAAACATATATAAATGCTTTCCCAGCATAGAAGAGTTAGAAAAGGCCAGTGTTAGGAATTTAACTAGAGTACCACTTGTAAACAGGGAATTAGCTGAAAGAATTAAATTTAAGCTTGAAAACGGGTAAAAATCATAAAAACTCAGCTAATTCACTTGGAAGTTTGAATATCAGATATATAACCCTTTATATCTCCCAATATGTCCCTTGCATAGAACAATGCGAATATAATTCCTAATATGTTAATAAGCCAGAATGATATAAATCTATCTACTATTGCAATACTCCCACTTGCTGCTTCAGGTATTCCAAAAAGTAAACAAAGTCCTGTTAAAGATATTTCAACAGCCCCTATACCTCCTGGAAGCGCCGTTACTATCCCGGCTATATTTGCCAGCAGTAATATTAAAATTACCAGAACCATACTTATATCAATATTAAAAGCATAGAAGACCAGTAAAAGACGTGAACATTCTAAAATCCATGAAATAGAAGTTAATATTAGTATAAATAACATATTTTTACTGCTGCTGTAAGACTGAGTATAATTAACCATTCCTTTTAATCCATTTACAATTTTTTCCTGAATTCTATTTAGAATATCCTCTTTAATAGGTAATTTTGACAGTATAAAGTGAATTTTTTCATACAACCATATACTTGACCCTTCCCTCCAATTTAAAAGATAAATCACTATAATGGTTATTAATATTAACACAGCACCTAATATAGAGATATAACGAATTGTTTCTATGAATACAGCAGATACTGTAAGCAATATACCAACAATTATTAAATCTGCAAACCGTTCTGTAAGCCCTGCGGATAAACCCTCATGCAGACTTATTTTATTTATTTTTCTACCCGCAATAGCAGTTATCACAATTCCACCAGTTCTCATTGGACTTAAGTTACTTCCTAAAAGTCCAATAGTTCTTACAATAAAATTGTTCTTAAACTCAAAGGGCTGATTAATTATAAAGCCCCATCTAATAGACTTCACAAAAACTGCTAAAAGATAGACAATGATTGCAGCCATTAAATACAATTTGTTAACATCTTTAATGGTGTTATACAAATTTACAGGGCCTATCCATAATACAAGCAATAATAGAATCACTAAACCTACAGTAAAAACATAAAATTGTTTCAATATGTTATCTCCACTAAGCAGTACTTATCAAATTGTAACTAGTATTTAATTACTTTAATTTTTATTAATTAAAATTTTAACTGTAATTTTCTTTTTATTAGGGAAAAATTAAGGAAAGATTTGGGACAAACTGGGAAGTAATTCTGGAAAAACTATTTTTATTACCGAAAACTTACTTTAGTTAAGCAAAAGCGGTTTTTCGCTGGTAAAAACGAGGAAAATAATATGGTTTATGAAACGATTATACCTTCCATACCATTTATAGCTGGATATTTAGGAACTTATGTTCTTTACAAGAAGGACGTAATAAGAAAAATTACCCATGTAAATGTGTGGAATTTTATATTATTTAGCGCATTTTTAATAACTGCAGTAGCGGGATTCTTACTCATGATTCTACTGGAACTGGGCATCCTTTCATCCTTAAATTTAGGATTACTCTACTGGCATGTAGAGCTAGGCATTACAATGGCCCTAATTACAGTATTTCACATCCATACCTACTGGAAAAGTACTAAGAAAACAGTACTAGGCAAGAAAAGGGTGAGATCATGAAAAAGAAGATAAAAGATGGCTTAATTAGCTTGAAAGGAACATTGGACAGGAATATCTCGCCTAATAAGCAAAAAATAATTGGAGTAGCTACAACAGTGCCCATAATTGCAGCCTCTACGATGTCAGGGGTTTGTGCAGGAGGATGTCCCTATGGTCTAGTTAATGATCCTTTTCCTGGACAGTGCTCCCGTTATATAGATGTTAATGGAGATGGAATCTGTGATCTTTCACAGGCTGTTGCTGCTACAAGCACTACCAGCACAGGATCATCTACATCATCTAGTGGAGATAGTACCAGCTCAAGTAGCTCTAGTTCTGGAGATAGCGCCAGTGCAAGTAATTCCAGCGGGATTGATGCTCAAAATGGAAGTTCAGACCATTCAAATGTAAGTACCACAACAGTTCAAGACCCCGGTTCTAGTGTAGGAGGTAATTCTCCTACTGCAGGAAATGACTTTCACATAATTCCCGTGAGCATTTTAATCGTGGGAGCATACTTCTTTACACACTATCTTTTCAGTAAAGGCATTTTAAAGCCTAAGAAACACAAGAGGCTGTGGAATTTATTGATGCTGGGAAGTTATCTTGGATCAGGTATAACTGGGCTGCTGCTCATCTATATGATCAATTGGGGCGTTTTACTTGCCTACAGGCATGGCCTTGCATACTGGCATGCAGAATTAGCCCTTCTAATGACCATAATAACCCTAATACACTTCCACCTTTACAGAAAATCATTTAAGAAAATGTTTAAAGTGCTCTTCAAATTTAGATCTGGTACTACAAAAACAAAAACAGATAAGACTCCAGGCCTATCTAAATGAGAAACTGAATAAATAACTTGCATCATTACCTGCCAGACCTATAGATAAATATATTTCCTATGGGCTCTAAAAAATAACTAGGTTAATCTGGTTTAGTTGCCAGGGTAACCATTTGGTGATGCCCATGGAAAAAGTTCTCTGGTGGCTTATTGCTGGTTCAAAGGGTGGTATTAACCGTGCCAGGATCATAAGCGCCCTGCACAAAAGGCCCTACAATGCCCATAAGCTTGCAGAGAAGCTAAATCTGGATTACAAGACAATAAGATATCATATTAAAATTTTAGAGGAGAATAACGTCATAAAGCCTTCTGGCGATAAATATGGTGCTATGTACTTCCTTTCTCCAGAAATGGAGAATAACTACAAACTTTTTAAGGAAATATATCGTGAAACAGTAGATTAGGCGGGGTGATGGTGTGGTTGAAGAATCAGATTTTAAAGGACATGAAGTTGAAAATGGATTACCAGTGGATGATCCCAGCCTGGCATTAGCTGCAGTTTTTGTAGGCATCATAAACATAGGTCTGCTCCTTATCCTGCTTTTTACATATATTTCAAGTTACAGGAAGCTTAGATCTCGCTTTAGTCTTGGATTGGTCCTTTTTGCGCTTTTACTTCTGTTTCAAAATGCCGTTTTCATATTTTTCCTACTTTCACAGGAAGGATTCCACGGCCCTGGAATGGGGGGTCCCGTACTCAGCATTAACATCATACAATTAGGTGCACTTGTGGTTTTACTGAAAATTACCTCATTTTAAACTAAATTTTTTAATTAAAAAAATCCAGAGTAACACTTTTAGCACTCTTAAGCTCCATAGGAGGCTCAAGTGCTTTAAATTCCATTTTATATTCTTCAAGTAGCTCATGGGCTTCTTCTGTTACAGATGGGGCAACCAGAATTCCCCTAACAAATTCCTTATGATCTGCAAAGTCATCCATATATCTTTTAAGCTGTTTAACTGCATTAACACCAGCGCGTCTACTTTTAAGTTCCAGTACTGTTAAATTACCATCTTTATCCTTACCCAATATATCCACAAATCCAGTAGATACCTGATATTCTCTAGAAGTAGGCCTAAATCCCTTTTCAATGATTTCCGGATTTTCCATTATCATAGTGCGCATATCTTCTTCATAGCCAGCTAATTCCAGTTTTTTAATGTCTTTACCTATATGATAAGATGCCATATGCGTTTTACAAATTTCAACTTCCAGTGATTCCGGTGGATTTCTTCTAACGCCATTTATGTAAACTTTGTTGTCTTCCATTCTTGTACTGAATTTACAGTTAGGAGGCTGCCAGTTTACTGGTTCCAGATTGTAATCCTGATGAACTAAAAAAGAACCGTCAGTTTTGATAATGATTGTCCTATCTCCTGATCCAAGCCTGCTTGTGGCTCTGCCCCTATATTTTATTCTGCAGCAGGCAATTATTATTGTAAAAGCCCTTTTAGAAATTGCTTCGTTTATAAAGTCTAAAAGTTCACTACTTTCAGGGTTTTCTCTAAGTTCAATTATCATTAAATAGCCTCAAATTATTAAAAAATAGGTTAAAAGATTTTAAAACTAATATTAAGTTTTAACATATAAAAAGATACTTGCAAAACCAGATAAAGAGCTATTTTAATGATTTAAAGAGATATTAAAATAAAAATAATTATGATGGTATTAAATTATGTATTCAATTAAAAATAAAATGTCAACTTTTACCGGAGATTTTATCTATTGCCCCCTTGAGGGCCATTTCAAATTCATGAGATTCCCCTTTTGAACTTTCTAATGATTCCTGAAGATAAGGAAGCGCGCTTTTATCACCTATGGTTTCCAGTGCATGTGCAGCATTTACCCTGACCAAATAGCTGTCATCTTTTAAAGAATGGATAAGCGAGTTTATTGCTATGTTATCTCCTATCTTACCAAGAGAACATACTGCACATGACCTCAAAAGAAAATCATTTTCCTTTAAAATTTCAGTTAATGGTTCAACTGCCCTTTCATCCCCTAAATCTCCAAGAGCATCCACTACTTCACATTTAACATTTAAGCAGCCATCCTTTAATGCTTCAATAATGGGCCCAACTGCCCTTTCATCCCCTATTGCACCAAGGGCCAATGCTGCGGTCTCCCGAACATGCCAGTAGCTGTCCCTTAAAGCACCAATTAGAGGTTCAACTGCCTTTCTATCTCCAATTCTACCAAGAGATAAAGTAGCAGCCTTACGAATAGGCCAGTATTCATCATCCAGCATTTTAATTAAATGTTCAACAGCATCTTTTGCATCAATATCCCCCAGAATATATGCTGCCTTTTCTCGAGTTCTTTTGTCTTCATTTAAATCTAATGCTTTTATAAGACCATTAATGTCTTTTTCATCCCTCATTTTTTCAAGATCAGAGATAGAAATCATAATTACACTTCCTGCAAGTAGCAATTTCACTAAATAACATTATATATTGACATGCATAAATATTGTACCTCTTGTTTAATCTACTTAAAACTGTTTTTGATTTTTTTTGTGTGTTGAAGATTATATACACAAGTATATGGTTAATTTAAATCTCATACAACCTTTTTATTCTTAGCTTTAGCCTAATAAATATGCAAATCAATTACCTGCGTTAAAAATCATTCCTTAATATTTAATATGTTAAAATAACAGGGAAAGCTTAAAATCCCCAATTACTACCCATATTTTGTTAAATAAGTAATCCAAATAATCATTACAGTATGATTTTAAAATATATATAGTATAAAAGACCAATATATAATTAAGCGGGTATGCGTCATTAAATTTCAGACCTATATTTATTCTAGTTTTATTTATATAGACTTAATTATATTAAATGGTGCTTTAAATATTCTAATACTTATTCTCTCAATCACATGTTATTTTGTATCTAAATTTCATTTACTCGAAACCATTATTAGTTATAAAAAACATAAATAAGTATACAAAATTACACAGAGGTGGTTATCATTAAAGGAAAAGTACTACTTTTAGCCCTGATACTGGTTACTGCAAGCGTTACCGTAGCTGCTTATCAGGTGACATCTATCAATCCCCAATTAAGTCAGTCAAATCTTCCAAATTTGCAAAATCAGGTAAGTACTGATTATAAAGATAGTTCAAGTAATGAAATATCAGGTAATGATTTGCAAGCCTATTCCAAAAACAGCAAAAAATCAAATGATAAAAAGTATTCAAATTCCAGATCACATGTAAAAGCCTCTGATTCTCAAACAATTGCTCAAAAATATATAGAAGAACCCGGTGCAGTAGCTGGCAAACCTGAAAGATATGATATAGGTGGAAAAAGTACCGATGTTGTTCCTGTTTCACAGGATGGTAAACGAGTTGGGGAAATAGATATAGATCCTAAAACTGGAGAAAATGTCGGTGGTGCAGGAGGAGCACCCTAAACAACCTTTTTAATCAAATAAGCTATTAAGCACCTTAATTTAAAATTACTTCTTTTATAATTTGATATTTATAAAATATCAAATATAATATGATTATTGGGGCAAAATACTTCATTCATTTAATCTTTACACTCCAAAAGCACAATGTAAAGATTTATGTTCCTAAAAAAATAAAATAATAATGAGGTGATTATGCTTGGCAGAAGTATTAGAACCAGTGACTTTTAGTCAAGGAACTGTGGGTGATTTAATAGTACCTGAGGAGTTTATTAAGGATTTTCATTTTTTAAGCGATAAAGAACTTGTAATCGTTATGCGAATCAGGGGTCCCGATTTAGAAAAAGCCGTATCATTCTTTGAAGACCGCAAAGGAAATGAATTTACCATAAAAACCACTGAAAGTAATGGTAAATCTATATCAGATGAATTTACATTGATTGATATGGAAACAGACGAAGGACCTCATTTAGGTGTTGATATAGATATAGAACCTCCTGAGGTAAAAATAGTACTTGAATTTGAAAAGAAATAAACCTACTTCTTATTTTTATTTTAAGATCTGTCACTAAAAAGTGTATTCATAGATTTAATTTTCTTTTTTAACGCGTTTCCTCACTCTTAAAATCAAGAGTATTATTACACCGATTACAATTGCAATAATAATTCCCCAGATTATTGCAACCCCTACAACAAGTATTGCATTAACAACTGCGTTGATGAAACTGGTTATCGCGTTAACTATGGTCGATATAATGTCCATGACTTATAATTTATGCATAGATATTATTTAACCCTATGGTTCATTTTATAACAGAAAAAAAGTTTTTAATTACCTAAATTAATAGAATCTTGACTTATTACAATTATGGTGTTTCTCCAGAAATCAATCCATAAATCAACTTCAATTTTCCTTTTATTCTGATGATAGGTATAACCAACACTGAGTAAGAAATAAATAAGGCTACTAAAGAGATTTTTAAGGTTGGTTTTGAATTACTGGATGTGGAGGCATCCAATGAATTGCATGTTGATCTGTTCCCGCATTAGGTGCTGTGTTTCCATCAGTATCCTTGGGATTATTTGTATTTTGCGTACCCTGCAAATTATTGTCACTATCTGATTGGGCATCATTTTTATTTTGATCTGTGTTCGGAGTATCTTTATTTACGTTATCTTTTGATAAATTATTAGGTTCACTTTGGTTAAGTGCCTGTTGGCTTGTTGGTGTATCTGAATTATGTTGTGAGGGTAAAATAAGAGTATTGAGGGTTCCTGTAGCGGCTGCTATGCCTAAAAAACAAAATACTACCAATAAGAGCATAATTAAATATTTCTTCATATAATCCTCTTCCAAATATAGAAATCCAATAATATCATTATTAATTGTATATAATTTTTACTATAGGTTATTTAATCAATTCATAAGATTATGATTTAACCAAGCAGTTATTACTAAAAAATTAATCGTTCCAGGCCAAACAGTACTCGTTCTTTTTGTTCAACAGTGCCTGAGAATCCTGAAGAGTTTCTCCATATATATTAAGAATTATTCAATTACTCACTAAAGTCATTATTTAAATCAAAAATTATTCCTTCTTATTTAAATCTTTATCATTTGCTTTAGATATTAAATATTGGGAAAATACACAAATTAAAGCTATGAAATGTTCATTAATCACATATACTTACAGATATTGACTTAAATATTGATATGGGCAAAAATTGGGTAAAAATATAAATAAAGGTTCCTATCTTATTATTATTTAGACAAATAAACTTTTAATTTTAATGGTGGACTATTAAATTGAAGATGTTGAAAAACACATTGACATTAGTACTGATTCTATTAATTGCATTTGTAGCTTATGAAACTTTTATTGCAAATGAAAGTCCTATAAATTATTTTTCATCTCAATCGGCCAGTTCAACTGTTTATGTCGAAAATGGAGTCTCTGGTGTTGTATTCATAAAAGATCCATCCCTAAATAAAACCGTAGGATTTAATATTAGTTATTATCCCCTTGAGACAGGTTCAGGGGTTATTGTAAGCCAAAATGGATATATTATAACTGCATTTCATGTCATAGGCGATCCACAGGCTAATAGCCAGAATACACTTAGAAAAATGAATGATAATGATATTAAACTGTATGTAGAGCATGCAGCTGTATCTGCCTATTTATCAAATTATAATCCCCAATTAGGCACTGAGCTACTCAATAATAATTCCATAGCTGTCCAGGGCGATTTAAATGAAAATACTAATGTAACAACAAATTTATTAATTCAAAGGAATTTAATTAGCATAAGCTCATATAAACAGGTTATTAAAGTTAGATTTCCCGAATCTGTAGAAATTAGTCCTTTAGATGCACAATTAGTCGATGTTGGAAATTCAGGCAGTGATGATGATGTCGCCCTTCTAAAAGTTGACCCTGCAGGTAGAAATCTACCGGTTCTAAATATAAGTTCCAAAACTCCTAAAGTTGGAGAAAATATCCGCATATATGGTTATCCAGCTAGCAGCAACGTGACACAAAATCAACTGTCAGTTACTCCATCTACAACAACAGGAAGTCTAACAGGACAAACATCTAATTCACACGGCACCATTTATTATAAGACAAATGCATCGACATTCCCCGGCTACAGTGGAGGTCCCGTTTTAAATAGTAAAAATGAAGTGATAGGCATTTTGATATATGGAGTTCAGTCACAAAGACGTTTTTTACAGCAGATAGAATCAAGATCAAGCCTGTTTTTATCTCAAAAATATATAATGCAGATATGTAAAAGAAACAACGTCCCTATAAATCTTACATAACTAAATATCAGTACAGTAAACTATTTGGAATTGTAGATCTACTGGGTAGATCTACTTAAAAATTGTATTTATTCCAAATTAAGAAGGTCTATTTTGTTTATCAATTGTTCATTTTTAACTTTAAACACTTCAAAGGCCTTTTTGTTCCGGTTATTATATTCTATAAGAGATCTGGATATATTACCGGACAGTTCTTCATAGTCTGTTTTGAAGTCCACAAGCAGCTTTTCAAGCTTTTCTAAATTCATTACTTCTGGACTTTTAGGATTAAATAGTCTAGCTGTTTTATACCTGTGGTTGCCCATTAAAGAGGCTCCTCCTTCTAATTTAAGTGCTGGACCATACAGTTCCTGTAATTTGTCAGATTTTTCCAACAGCTCTTTTAAAGCCCTTACTTCCTTTAACTTAGAATCTATTAATTTAGCAATGCTAGATTCTGTTTTAGGTACTATACTTTCTTTATTTTTTACACCCTCTTTACTTTCCATATTCACCAGTCCTCCATTTATATTAGAAATTCCTTATTGTTTTAATAAGCTTAATTCCCGTAATAATTTAGAGTTATATGCCCTAATGTCAATTTTAAAGTATTTACATAAATATTAACTGGTATATTGGAATTTTTTTCATACCTCGCCCCTATATTGGATATGAATTTCCTAGCCTTCCTAATTTCTAATATATCGATCCAATCTGAATCAATATCCATTGTATTATATGGAGTAATCTACCACTCCACTGCATAATATAGGCCGTAACTGCCTATAATATCATTATGAATATTAGGAATGATTCTCATATAAAAGATTTTCTGTCAAATATTACTTTAAAGTATTCAAAAAACCAATAAAAGAGTCAAATACTATACACACAAAATTCAGCACAACAAGATGCCCAAGATCATAAACTAACAAAAAATGAAGTCATCCAAAAAGAAATTATTACACCAATGTTATAAAAAAGGAATCTGGACATCAAAAGGAGGTACTGATGATGCCCATGTCCGTGGTCTGAACAATAAATTATTGATTTACTTTTTTAAATTTAATTAATTCCTAAATTAGCTCAGGGATACCACCTTATCGGGTTCGTGAGTCGGGGTATCCCTAAACTTGAGTTCGTTTACTAATCTGGGGTGGTCCTGACATTTTGGGGTGGATGCCAAGAAAACAAGATCAGCAAACTATATCACTTCTATTTATTAATTTTAAATTATTTAAATTCAATGATCAATTCTGTGATTTTAGTCACATTAACAAGAAAATAAAAACATTTAACATTATATTAGGCTGTAAATATTAAAAAATAAACGTTAATTCAAATATTAAATACTATTAGTGTTGTGATTTTAAAAATGTAAATATTGGCAGTTATATATTATTAAACATAGTTGGTATATTCATGTCTATAAATTTAAATATAAATAAAAACGTGAAATAAAATTATAATAAATTACTAATAAGGGGAAAGGGGATTATTTATTATGGGCAAAGAAAAAGCTATTGAAATTTTAAAAACACATTTTAAAGCATTATACGATTATGCAGGGATGGAATGGACTTCAGATGACGATAAAGATTTGGAACAATTAGTAGATGAACTCGAAGAAATCATCGAAGAAAAGACAAATGAACTAATACATAATCCGGAATAATACTGCTTCTGCAGCTGTTTTAATATTTTGTCACAGAATATCTTTACAGCTACCTTATTTTTTTTACCAAAGATCATATCCAATACACCCCCCAACAGCTAACTCAAACTTAAATTATTTATAAATAGTTAAGTAGATTAATTTGAACTTCTTGAATTTTGATATCTAACATCGAAAATATGCTAATTTTACACTGGAAATATATGTTTAAATAAGAGTAATCCAAATAGAGACACGGTGATCAACTAAAATCTCGGTTCGGAAATATTTTTTATGATGGAACAATCAAGTAAAACAAGCAATATTCGGTGACATTTCTGAAAATAGACCTATAAAATTAGAACAAAAAGTAATTTCAATTGTTATAGCTATTTTTACACAACAATGAGCAATATCAAAAAATAAAAAGCATTAATACATTCAAAAGCGATGAAAATATGGATAATTTAAGTGCAATACTATTACTATTCTTCATTATAGGATTATTTTACAATATACTTAAATTAGTATCTAAAAACAGTGAAAAAATAAGAATAATTAAGGCTTTATCATATCTAATTGTTCTAAGTACTATTTTTTATTACATGGTATTTGTATTTGGTAATGTTAAGCCATGAGTTTTAGTAGATAATAAATAAAAATTTAATTTTCCACAATTTTAGAATAATTTTAATATAAAATAAGTTAAAAATATTACATAATGACGTTATTCTAAGGTCCAGTATCCAACAAATGGGTAGTGAACTTATGGAAGATCATATGAAATATACCCGCTTAAATCCAGTCGTGCCACTAAACATCCACATAGGAGTTACCGGGCATCGCAAAAATATAAATGAAGAGCTAATAAGCGAGAAAACCAGATATATACTTAAAAAATTAGATAATTATTTAAACTGTAAACTATGCAAAACTCCATACTATTTCACGGTTATTTCACCTTTAGCAGAAGGTGCAGATTGTATCGTGGCAGATGAAGTTTTAAAATGGAAAAAATCTGTAAAAAAGGAAAAAAATAGGCTTGATGTAATATTACCTCTACCTGAACAGGAGTATATCAAAGACTTTACAACAAAAGAATCCAGAAACAAATTTTACAGATTAATTGCACATTCCAATTCCAAAAAAACACTTAAAAATTGTAAATCACGGGAAGAAGCTTATGAATATACAGGCCATTACACAGTAAACAATTGCGATTTTTTAATTGCAATATGGAATGGAAAACCTGCAGTTGGTAAAGGCGGTACTGCAGAAATAATAGATTATGCCAAACGCACCAACAAGCACTTATTCTGGATAAATTCAATTACAGGTAAAATAACAGAAAATGTCACCTGGGACAACCTGGGCGATATACTTAAATATACTGACATTTACAATAAAGAAACTCTAAAAAGCTCTAACATTAAAAATAACTTGTATCAAAATTATAAATCCCTGAAAAATGAATTAAATGACTCAAAAATTCCATCTTCCGTTTTAGATTCTTTATATACTAATCTACTTTTGAATTTTACTCGTGCAGATATGCTGGCTGATAAATACCAGTCTTTTTATATATCTTCATACAGGATCCTTTATATCCTTGCGGCATCAGCTGCTTTAACAGTTTCTGTTCAACACCTGCTTTACAAAGGAATTCCACAAATATCATGGCTGCAAGTTGCTGTAACGTCTGCGATTATTATTCTACTTTTAATGTCAAATGTAAAGGATTTTCACCGCAGGTGGATTGATTATCGATTTTTATCAGAAACCCTTAGATCATCCATCTTTTTTTCCATAATGGGCAAAAAATCTAAAATAACTGAACCTATGCCCTATTCAAAACCATCTAATTACAATAACTGGGCAGTTAAAACATGCACCTGGATCTGCGACAGACAGCTGCAACTGGGGGCAAAAACAGATATTCCCCTTGAAAAACTTAAAAATCTGGTATTGAATGCATGGATCAATGATCAGATTAATTTTTATACCGAAAGAAGCCATGAACACTTGAAGAAGCATAAAATATTCTCTTTAGCCGGAACCATGCTCTTTGCAACAACATTTATAACAGCAGTATGTTATTCCATTTATGTTACTGTATTTAGTACGTTAAATCCCCTTATTTCTAATTTAATTGCCATTATCGGCATAATAGCCCCATTTACTGCTGCCATTATTGGTATTGATGTATACCGAGAACATCTAAGAAATTCAAGGCGCTATCAAAATATGGTACCCTACCTCCATGGAATTAGAGATGAAATTGTAAAAGCAGAGGACATTAACACACTCATAGATCTTCTAGACAAGGCCAATGAAGTAATGCTCGCCGAACATCAAGACTGGCAAGCAATATTATCATTCCACGATATTAAACCTCCAAGAATCTAATGAAACTTACTCATTCAAAAACATAACGTGGGGAAACGAAATCAAAGAAACCAGAAGAACTATTCCAATTACAATTAAAATAACTACCTTCGCTGTAAATCTACTTTCAACAGTTTGAGATTTAAAGCTTGAATAAATTAAATAGCCCCCAATTATAAACATGATAAACTCTTCAGCAGCAAATAATGTTCCAGATTCATATAATTCCCTGACAAAATAGTATTCTACACTTCCAACTGTACCCACAAATGATAATAAATAAACCAAACCAAAAATTACACCTAAAACACGAAATATTATCCCATATGTAAATTGTTCTGTTTTTGGAATAATTTCCTGCTCTGAAATTCTAAAATCTGAATTTTCATGTTGATAAACTTCGTCTCCAGGAATCTCATGTATTTCTTTATCTTTTAACGATTTAGATGGTTCTAATAAAATATCAAGTGTTCTTGTGAGTGAGTTAATGTGTTCTTCTAATGGAGGAGTCAATGCATCCAACCAATGAGCTCCTGCAATAAAATAAGATATAGAATCTGAAGGGAGTATCTCTTCAACACGGAAAGGAATAATAGGAATACCTGTATCCACTGCTCGTTCTAATTCCCTTACTATCTGTGGTGATTTATTTGAATTGGATGAAAGTACTAAAATTAATATTTTAGATGCATGAATGGCTTCAATAATTGATTCACCCCAATTTCTACCTGGAAGGATATCACGAGGAGCAATCCAACAGCGTATCCCCTTTTTTTCCAGATTAACAGTTATAGCATCTGCTACGATTTTATCTTTTGAGGAATAACTAATGAATACATCATGCGCCATTTAAACCACTAGAGTTTTAGCATATGATATTAATATAGAATTAATACTATTTATAATGCGTGTAATAACTGACATCTATTAAAAACCTTTGATACTTTAAATCATATAACTAAAATAAAAAGTGGTTTTAAAATCCGTAATTTACATCTAAAATATAAAAACTGAATTAAATGGTTTAAAATCATTCAATTTGCCAGTAATTCAAAATAATACTTTTTTAAGTTCCTTGAAATTTTCAGTGATGAATGGTTCTGCATCTGGATCTGCAAGTATTTTCAACTGTTTATGTCCTGTTTCCTGATAAGCTTTGTTCAGTATTTCTTGAAGCTCTGGAACAGGCATTTCCATGACTTTCTTTATTTTTACCTTATCCTCTTCTGATAACTGACTTTTATAATCCTCTATTTGAGATTCAAAGGTTTTGACCACATTCATATTCCTAGAAATCGCCATCTTCAATAGAGCAGCCGGAACCTTTGTAAATACATCTAAAACCTCCATAACATCCTTTTCAGTTATGGTATTTTCCTGTGATTCCATTTTAAACCCCCTGTTAAATATTTAATACCATCAAGATATATGCTTAGAACATCTTTCTTTAAATATACTTATTATAAAATATACATTTGATATAATAGTTATCATTTTACCATAAAAAATATGCTAAGGAGCCACAATATGGAGAAAGTACCTTCAAATGAATTGAAAACCCGTATGAAACGTTTTAAAAACCAAATGGACTTATCAAATCAGGGGTGGGAAATAGCTGTCATTTTCAGCAAAATAAATCAATATTACTTTACTGGAACAATGCAGGACGGAATGCTGATCATTCCTAGAGACAGTGACGCCACATTCTGGGTAAGGAAGAGCCTTGAAAGAGCGACCTTTGAATCATCATTTTCACAGATAAAATCTATGAACAGCTTTCGTGACGCTGCAAAAAGTATAAATAAACTTCCAGATACTGTTTACCTTGAAACTGAAGTGGTTCCACTGGCTTTATACGGACGGTTCCAAAAACATTTCCCATTTAAGAATGTTAAACCTGTTGATCCAAGTATCGCTGTAGTTAGAGCTGTAAAAAGTGAATATGAACTTCAATTAATAAGAAATGCGGGTAAGATCCATCAGCATGTGCTTGAAGATATGGTACCTGAAATGCTGGTTGAAGGAATGAGCGAGGCAGATCTTGCAGTGGAACTATTTAAAGTCATGGTAGAAGAAGGACATCAAGGAATAACCCGTTTTGGCATGTTTGATACAGAGATAGTACTAGGACACATATGTTTCGGTGAAAGTTCAATTTATCCATCCTATTTTAATGGAGCCAGTGGAAATTATGGGATTGGTCCAGCAGCACCAATCCTTGGAAGCCGCGAGCGGAAATTGAATAAAGGAGACCTGGTATATATTGATATTGGATGTGGAGTAGATGGTTACAATACCGATAAAACGGTGACATATATGTTCGGCCGTTCCCTTCCCCAGTATGCAATAGACATCCACAATAAATGTGTGGATACTCAAAATAAGATAGCAGCAATGCTAAAGCCCGGTGCAGTTCCATCTCAAATTTACAATGACATAATAAGTAATTTAGATTCTGATTTTCTTCAAAACTTCATGGGTTATGGTAACCGCAGGGTTAAGTTCCTTGGCCACGGAATAGGCCTATTGATTGATGAACTACCAGTAATTGCAGACAAGTTCAATGATCCCCTTCAGGAAGGTATGGTATTCGCGATAGAACCAAAACATGGAATCAAAGATATTGGAATGGTGGGAATTGAAAACACATTCGTGGTAACTGCAAACGGCGGCGAATGCATTACAGGAGATAATCCGGGTTTAATTCCAGTATTCTAATTAAGAAATCATATTGAAGCTTAAACTTTAATATAGATAATTATTTGAAAATGAGAGCAAATCTCCACTTTAAACTTATTGGTCAATGGAACACATGCAATTCAATTCCTGTTGGTTGTTATATTCCCCTAATTTTTCTACTTTTTCATTTTACTTACCTTAAAATAAGCAATAATACACTCTTTTGGAGCATTTTAAGAATCCATAATGCCCCTTAAATACTTTTTGCTTCTAATTTTACGAAATCTTTTTATATGATAAAATAGTACACTCAAAGAAATATGTTAAATTATGATAAATTTACAAAATAGTAAGAAAATATCAATAAAAAGAGGGGTTTGAATATGAATAAACTTTTAGGAATTGTTTTATGTTTATTAATGTTATTTTCAGCTGTAAACGTCAGTTTTGCAGCTCAAAGCCCCAGCAGTAACCAGAGCTTAAAGAGTAACCACTATTTAGGTCACACGAATTATGGCTGGGTAGAAAAGGATTATTATGGAAATAAAAAATCTAAAAATACCATAGTACTTATAGTTGGCGTGCATCCACAAGAAAATGGAATACACAAAGCTATAACAAAAAATATAGCTAAAAAATCAGCAAAACTCAATAAAAGATACGTTGTCTATAAAGTTCATGTAACTAAAAACACATATGACTACAAGAAAGGAAGGATGAATGGACAATTATTAGCTCAAAAATTCATTGTTCCTGATGTAGCTAAAGAAAAACCAATATTAGTTGTGGATAATCATGAAAATCACTGGTTAAGAAGTGGTTATGCGTATTCCAGATTTGTATATCCAATTTCAAAGACTAAAGTAGCTAAGAATTATGAAAAAAAAATAATCCATAAAATGCCGTTTTTGAGGATATACATACCTCCAAACCACACAAGTCCCAAATATGTCACTGTACCAATTGCAAAAAAAGGAATACCTACCTTAATCTATGAGACTTACATGTCTGATTCAAAAATTAAGAAAAACAGTGATGCAAGTAAATTAATTAGTACATTAGACAAATTATGAGTTAGGGATTTAATCCCTTCTATTTTTTATTAAAATAAAATAAATTTAATAAATTTTCCTATCTTTTTTAATCAGTACGCCTGTAATAATGTCTTAACATTACAGCAACCTGTCCTGGATCTTCAATATTTTTGCCACCCAGGTAACAGTGAGTTGATTGCCCATCAAGGCAGAAATAACGCTCAGGGCTTCCAGATTCTAGATCATTTTCCATATAGATTGGGCAATCCCCGCACAAACACTCTTCATTTTCATTCAAATCAGAACAATTTTCTATACCTGATACACAGTGCAGGGCAGGGAATTCTTTAGGCCCAATTATAGATGAACTTAACGCTCTCTCCTGGAGAAGTATAAGTTTATCATGTACACACTGGGTTTTCTGCACTTTACACTTGATGCATAGGCACTTTCCAATATTTTCTGCATTAAATTCAATTTCCATGATACCACCTAGCTTATCAAATTTCTAAAGGTTTAAAAAGGAATTTTGCAGCCTCACATATAGGACAGCGCCACTTTAACGGTAACTCATCAAAGGATGTGCCGGGCTCAATTTTAGATCTTCGATCTCCTATTTCTGGATCGTATACATATCCACAAACAATGCAGCGATACTTCATTATTTTACCCTCCCTGTGCCTTTATCTTTGTTTTTCATTCTATAAATTTTTAGCTCTATTTATAAAAAGGATCCATTATCATTAGTCAAAATTGTATACAATCCTAGGATTAATTAAAAATAAACATGCATTTTATAATTTAAAACTAAAAGAGAGCTTACTGGGTGCCTAGAATATTCAAAAAAGTATAAATGTCGTTTAAAAAATAAAACGGCTGAAAAATCACTGGTTGTTTACTATTTTATTGACTTCATCACTGATTTCTTTATTCTGCATTAAAATATTTGATGCTACTTGAATATCTTTGTCCTGCATTAACCTGTTAATTTCATTTTGAACATCTTTATTTTGTATTAAACTGTGTATTTGAGATCTAACGTTTTTATTTTGGAGCATGTCTGCAATTAAATTTTGGACATCCTTATTTTTAACAACCTGAGCTAATTGCAGGTTATTTTGCATGAAGGCTGCTTTTAAACCGTTTATATCACTTGCTACATTTGGATTTGTGCTCTGCATTTGTGCTACTGTATTCTTTATTTGTTCATATGCGCCAGGATTCATGTTCTGAATCTGATTTGAGATTGTTGCATTACTCGAATCAGCTGCATATACTGGAAAAGCACCAATAATTACTGCCAAAAGACATATTGTTACAATTTTGTTCATTGAGTTTCACCTCGTACTGAATATAACCTGAAATGATTATGCATTAATATACCTTCTACTATAAAAATAATTTTGCCATATTTACGCCCAAATCTCAATTTGATCTTATTTAGATATCCTAAATACTACTTTTAGAATTTACCACTGCTTTTATATCAATACAACATTATAACAACCCTTAATAAATTTTAGCAGGTGAATCAGGTATTTAAAAAATATCAAAATCTATTAGTTAGATATTTATAAATACACTTTATAATCATGAAATTCATAGAATTCTGGAGCCCTAAAATCCATAATTTCCGATAAAGAAAGCTTTACTTTTGATGTTGCTCGTTGGAGATTATTTGAGATTTGTAAACCTGATTTTTTCAACTTGACATTCCATAATGTGCAACTTACAGCATATCTTCACGAATTCCTAGCCATATTGCATCAACACGGAAAATGATTTAAAATAAGGTTAAGTATATACTTTATATACGATGAAAGACTACTTTAAATTCCTTTAAATAATCATAAGATCAATCAGGTCATATCATTTACTTAAATAGTCATACAGGACTTAAATTATTAATATGAGTCTGGATATATAAATAAAAGTACAGGAATATTTTTTTGTTCAGATTAAAAGGCTCTAAACCCCAAAGAGAACTAATAGGGAAAGAAAACTTTTTAAACTGACGCGACTCATAATATGAAAAAATTATGAATACGGCGGTGAAGAATTGAAATCAAGAATCTGGGTAATAGTAGGTGCTATTGTAATAATCATAGCTGCAGCTTCAACTGCTGCTTTTTTAGGACAACCAACCAATACATCCATAAATTCATCAAATCAACAGGCAACACAAAATTCAGAACTCCATCAAATTGGCATAATTGTAAAGACAGATGGAGACAGCGTAAAAGTTCAGGCAACATCTGTTCCTGCATCTGTTCAAGTGCCATCAAAAATGATTTCAGAAATGAAAAGTAAAGCATATAAAGACGTTCAAAGCTATAAAAGCACTGCCAGTAGCTTAAAAACAGATATGCAAAATATTGCTAAGAAGTATAATTTCACTGCAGATGTTACCATAACCTCACAGTTTGGAACTGATAAGCTGCCATTTTCCGCTACAGTAGACGGAATATCCATGCTCCCCACCCTGAAAGACGGCCAGGATGTCACAGCCTTAAAAACAAAGGACTTTAAAGTTGGAGATATAGTAATAGCCAGCCATCCTACCTATGGCCTTATAATAAAAAGAGTTGCCGAAATTTCAGGCGGAAAAGTGTTTTTAAAAAGTGATAACAGAAATGTAGTAACCTACAATGTAGAAACGCCACTTTCTGACGGAGTAGTAGAAATTGAAACATTTACAAAGAAACCGCTGGATACATGGCTGTCTCTAAAGAATGTAGTCGGAGTAGTAAAGGAGTATTAAGTCTAATTTAAAGTAAATAAGGCTGGTTAATTAAATCAGCTTTTATTATTTTTTCTCTCATTTCTTTTTTATATCGTCTATTGCCCTGGAACTAAAGTAAAATGCTACTATGGCTAGGACTACAGCCCATAAATTGTTAAACAATCCCCCCAAAATAGTTGTCTGGGCAGCAGCGACTGTAGCATTTGTAGTACTGGTTAAAGTACCTACCAGTATTTTGTCTCCGAATGCCATGGCGAAAAAATAGACTGATATTATTGAGATGGTTAAAGCTTTTCTAAATTCACCGTCATTTAAGTCCCAGTTATCTGTAATTAGAAACGTACCAACTAGCATTACCAGAAAAGTTCCAAATCCAACAAATCCAAGGCCATAATAAGGGTTTCCACTCGTCGCATTAATAAAACCAAGCCAGTAGCTTATAAATAAACCTGCAATTATCACTGTTAAACCAATATGTTTCCTGTATTTACAAAAAAGAGAGTTACTATCTTTACAAATCGGATCTTTACCTTCTGCCATAATGACCCACTAATCAGTGTATTACTTTAATAATTTAATTTTTACTATTAGGAACAAATAGAAAGCCTTAAATACCTGATGCAGATCATGTATAGTCCAAAATTAGAAAGTTGTCAATGATTTAAAAGTCGTATAGAGTATGATTAAAAAATAAAGAATAAAAAAAGCATTAAAAAATGAATTTACAAAGGGTAGTTTCTATTTCAACTTCAATAGCCGATTTCGGAAGTCGTCGAAAATCAGAGATTTTCGGGATGCCAAAAATTCGTAGAATTTTTGAGCACCGACAAATGCAGAGCATACAAAAAACCGTAGGTTTTTTGTTGCGTCAAAATTCTCTGAATTTTGACAGCATTTTGGGTACCAAAATCTGCTTATATTTCAATATCTATTGCAGATTTCGGAAGCCGTCGAAAAATTTCCAATTTTTCGGGGTACCAAAATCAGCCTATATCTCTATATCTATCGCTGATTTTGGTAACCAGACCTCTTCTTGTCCAACTTTTAACAAAATAGCCTTTTTAGTCTCTTTTTTAATTATGCCAACCACTTCACCGGATAGCCCTTTATTAGTTGCAAGCCATTCCGGCAGTTTAACAACTGCAGTTTCCCCTTCTTCTTCAGGTTTTAAGCTGCCGCTTTGGAGTTCCCTTGCAATGCAGAGTTCTTTAAGATCTATTTTGATAGTTTCTCCCTTTTTAATATCTTTACATGCAATTATTGTTCCATCTCTTTTTAAGAAAGCGTCGGTCAAAAAATCACCTTCAGTGTGTTTTAACTAGTATTTAAAGAATTTATTCACCATCAACCCTAGCAGGGGGTTCTTCATCTATATCAAGTGAAGAAACGTTACCCCATTCCTTAACTCTACCACATATTAATTCTTCAAATTCCTGGGGGCTTAATCCCAACTCTTTTGCACGATCGCGTATAGCTTTAGGTTCATGTGCCCTGTGTTTTATGTAGTAAAGTGCGAATCTTGAAACATATTTTTCAAGCTTTTCTTTACTTGAAGCCTCAATTATTTCTGCCGTGTCATCAGAAAGCATGTTTAAATCTTTTAATGAGATTCTCAGAGGCATGAATTTTATTACAATATCTCCAGTATGTTTATCAAAGATTATACTGTCTATACCTACGTTTAAGCCTTTTAAAACCATAATACCACCATTTTAGTTAGTTAAAAAATAAATTATAATTTGCCAATTAAAAGGATAAAATTAATATGTTTCTATGATATATAATCTTATTGATTAAAAATAAAGACACTTCCAAGTCTTATTCTATTTAAATAATTATAAAAACATGTTATAACCAAAACTAAACTTAAATTTAATTTTATAATGAATAAAAGTTCATTTAATCCTTTATTTTTTAGACGATTTTGGGCCTGTTTTAATGAAAATAATGAAAATGAAGTAAAATTAAATATTTTGTTGCCTTGACAATTGTTGCATGAACAACATATTTAAATACTATAAAAACAATGTATAATAAGTTAAAATAATATGGGTACTTTTTCTGTTTTTTTAGTAAATCCCTGAATTTTTATAATGATAATGATTTTTAAGCGATAATAACGCTTTGAGGTGATTTTAATGCATCACGCAAAAAAACTACTTGAAAATAATACACAGGATATTCCCCTTGGAGTATTCATATCCATAATACACAGGACACGTATAATCCATTTAAATAACGAAATAAAAGATTTAGAACTAACGGCTGGCCAGGTTCCATTTCTTATACATCTATCGCATGATGAAGGCATAACTCAGGACGACCTTGCAATTCATCTACATATCGATAAAGGAACTGTTGCTCGCGCTTTAAAGAAACTGGAAGATAAAAAATTTATATGCCGTAAGGTAAACCCGCAAAACCGTCGAAGTTATCTCCTTTTCTTAACTGAGAAAGGGAGACAAATAGTGCCTAAAATTCACGACATAGATAAAAAATGGGAAGACTACGTGTGTTCAAATTTCCCAGATGACGAATGCGACCGTTTGTTCAACATTTTACAAACGCTGGCCACGAAAAGCCTTGAAAAAGTACATGAAAATGGTGAAAAATAAAGATGAAATTAAATAATAAAACTAATGAAAATTCTTCTAAAGATGATAACGTTGCCAAACGTATCTCTTTAATTACTGGAGATCCAAAAAAAGCAATCCGTAGCCTGGCAGTGCCCATGATCATTTCCATGCTTCTTATGATGGCATACAACCTGGCTGACAGCATATGGGTCGCAGGACTTGGCCCAAATGCCCTTGCTGCCTTAGGTTTTATCACCCCTGTCTTTATGATAGTGGTGGGTCTTGGTAACGGTCTTGGAGCAGGTGCAACTTCTTTAATTGCAAGATGTATAGGTGCAAAAAATAAAAAAGGCGCAGATAATGCTGCTATACATTCAGTAATTCTAACTTTAATAGTTTCAGTTATTTTGACAGTATTTACAGTTGCTTATCTTCCAAACATCCTCATGTACATGGGGGCTGGTGAATCACTTGGTCTTGCAGTGCAGTACGGACAAATAGTATTTGGAGGGTTAATATCTTTAATCTTTTCAGCTGTTGCCTCAGGTATCCTCAGGGCAGAAGGCGATGTAAATAGAGCGATGTACGCAATGGCTGCAACTGCCATCTTGAACATAGTTCTTGATCCTATATTCATCTATTCCCTTGGAATGGGCGTTGCAGGAGCTGCATGGGCTACAGTACTCTCTTCAACTGTGGCATCAGGATTAATACTGTACTGGTTACTGGTGAAACGTGATACCTATGTATCCTTTTCCTTAAGTGATTTCAAACCAAAATTTAACGTTGTAAAGGACATTTTAAGTGTTGGAATGCCTGCCAGTGCTGAATTCCTTATTATGTCAGTTTTAGGTATAATTTTAAATATTATACTGGTTACAACCGGAGGAACTGACGCAGTTGCTGTGTACACCGCAGGATGGAGAATTGTGATGATCGCCATGATCCCTGCTATAGGAATAGGTACTGCAGCAATAACTGTCGCAGGAGCTGCTTATGGTGCTAAAAAGTACGAAAATCTTTCCACTGCACTTAACTACTCTGTAAAATTAGCTGTTATGATAGCAATAGTTACCAGTGCTTTTACTTACCTGTTTGCATACAACATCTCAAGTATCTTTGCTTATTCACCCCAGAGTGCATTTCTTGCACCGTCCATAGCTGCTTTCCTCCAGGTAATGTGCCTATTCTACATCATAGTGCCTCTTGGAATTACTGCAAGTTCAATATTCCAGGCAATGGGAAAAGGAATGACCTCATTAATCCTGACCATAATTAGAGAAGTAGCATTCATTTCCGTGTTTGCATACCTCTTTGCCTTCGTTCTAGGTATCGGTGAACACGGCGTATGGTGGGGAATCGTAGTTGGAGGTGCATGCGGATGTACACTGGCCTATTTCTGGGCACGTACATATATCAATAGACTCAAAAAGAACTATTCTACAGGAGAAACTATTGATTCTGTAATTACATCTAAAAAGAGTGTAAAAATAATTAATACCCCTCAAAAGGATTAGATATTTAATCCTTGAATTTATTTTTAATTTTTTATCTTCTTTAAATCCATAAAAACTGGTATAAACTCCAAATATATTCCTAAATATTGATAATTCGTTTTTTATACTATAATAATGTATTAATATTAATTAATAATATATTAATTAGTAAACAGGATACTTTTCTTCTAAACATTATTATCTACAATTGTAAAGTGGTATTATGACACGAAAAACGAGTTTATATATAATTCTCACAATTTTGGTATCATTATCCCTAGTTTTTGGAAGCATACAATCTAATTTTAGTTTTGAATCTGATGAATTATCCAATATATCCTCCATTATATGCAACAACAGTTATAATAACAGTACTGTGCAGGAAAACACCACCATGCTAAATATCCCAAGTGTTAACCAAACTGCCGTTGTTCCAGTTAACCAGACAATAAACATCTATATAAAAAACCAAACAACGCTAAATATTTCTACTAATACTATACTAAATCCATTTACAGCGGTCACTGCACCAACTAATATTACAAACGGAACAGGAGCAGCTGCCGGGGATATAAAACCAGGTATAACTGGAATTATAAATCAAACAGGCGAGCTGCCACTAATAAAATCATCTCTATCCCTAAAGCAGTGCCTTAAGCAAACAGTCAATGCCCAATCTAAGGATCCTAAAATCAAGGCACTGGTAAAAAAAATAACAAAGGGCACAACTTCCAAATATAAAAAAGCCGTGAAGATATTTAAATGGGTGAGGGACAATTTGGGTTATTCATTCTATTATAATACCAAATATGGGGCTTTAAAGACACTTAAAAAGAAGACGGGAAATTGTGTCGATACTTCTCACCTTTTGGTAGCTCTTTTAAGAGCTGCAGGGATCCCGGCGCGTTATGTCCATGTTAATGCGCAATTTCCAGATGATAACTTTTATGGTCATGTTTTTGTCCAGGCATACACAAAAGGAAAATGGCGCAACTTAGATGCAAGCAGCACTAAAAACTCCTTTGACATTATTAGGAAATGGAACACTGCAACAGCAGAAATAAAAGGTGTGTATACTTCACTACCTTTTTAAAGTATGTCAATATGTTCCATTTTCATTATATGGCTTTAAAACCCTTAAGTATTCCTTAAATATCCTATCTCTAAGATGATATTTACCCCTGGCTTTTTTTATTATAAGATTTTTTTCCATCATGGTTTTTAACCAGAATGAAGGCTCTGATTTTAAATCAAGGCCTTCTTTAATATCTTTATATGAAAGAACCTCTTCATCACTTTCTGCCATTAATCCCAGGATTTTTCTTTCTTCACCAGTTGATTTTTCATACATTCCCCTAAATTCCCTTTGAGCCAGTAAATTCAGTGACCTTTGAAAGGACCGCTTAAATTCTTCAGGACTGACTTTACCATCAACTGCACTTGCAAAACAGTTGTATGCTATAACCTGCATATAATATGGAATTCCTTCAGAAAGTTCATATATTAAACTTATAACCTCATCATCGAATTTAATGTGTTCTTTTTCAGCAGGTATAACTATAGCATCATTTAATTCTTTTTTAGATAATGGTTTAAGCTCATAGGGCTCAAATATCCTCACAGCAGAGTCCAGATGATCCTGTATCTGTGAAAATATATCGTGGGCCCCTGTTGCTACGAACATTATATTCATGCCCTTAAGGTTAAGTTCAACCAGTGCATTCTGCAATATGCTTAAAACCTTATTTGGACCGCTATCTGAGATTATTCTTTGAAGATCATCGAATAGAAGAATTAATACTGGTCTTTCCCCTTTTAATTCTTCATAAATTGTCTTTAATATTTTTTCAAGCGCTACAGAAGGACTTGTAGCTGGTATTTCCCTCGATACCGTAAATCCACCTGCAAGGGCAATGTTAATACCCAATGATGTGATATTATCCCAGAAATGTCCCTCACTGATTTTAAGTGCATCAGCACATTTATCGATGATCAAACTATAAATATCATCGAAATTCCCTTCAACAAGAGGAATACGTACAGTATAAACCCCATCAACATCATTTAACTGTTCTTCAAACTTAATCAATAAACAGGTTTTTCCAATACCCTTGGGGCCATAAATAAGTATATGTCCTGCAGCTCCAGCCCTTGTAGATTCATAAATTTCCCTTAACTCTTTAAGTTCATCCTCTCTACCTGTAAAATATGAAGGGAAAATACCTGTTCTCTTTCTAAATGGATTCATACCTTTCACCTGTTAATTTTCACAAACATAGAAAACATAGGGATCATAGAAGATTCCTATGTTTGTGAAACTTTCGAAAATCAAAGATTTGCAAATTTTCAATTTCACAACCGTAACAAATCAGAGATTTGTTACATGTTTATACACTAGTCAGCCTCATGAAACCGAAATACACTCTCTATAAAATTTCACTACTAATTGAATAATATGCCCTATTCAGATTTTGATAACATTAAACAAACTATTAACCCATCTTTTGAAAATAAATTAAGTGGATTGACTATTATTTCATGTTTCAAGACTGTTGATATAATATATCCTATATCTACTAAGTTAAGTGATTTAAGCAAGAGCATTTGAAAAGTAATAATACTTTACTACTCATTTTGAGACTATCAAAAATGAACTAATATAAAAATTAATTACTTAAAAAATTATTTTATGGTTTTAACAATGACATCTACAGCTTCACTTATTTCTCGCCTGTATTTATTCTGTTTGCTCGAGTCCCAACCAGTATAAGCCCATGCCGTTATATAATAATACCTGTTATTTTTCTGGAAGAAATAAAAGTCCTGAATATCACCATATTTACCATCAGTAGTCGAGATAATTTCGACATTTAACCCCTCAATGGTTTCGTTTCTCTTTTTTATCATGTAACTGTTGTTATCAATACTTAAAACTGAATCATGCCTGGAAGTAAATTTACGTATGTCACTCATTTCTATTACTCTAATACGTGGATCATTTCCCATCCATATTACAGTTCCGTCTCCAGGCATAGGATGTAATTCCCATCCTTCAGGAATTGAAAAATTAAGAGCATTTCCAGATTGTTTTTCAGACTGTACGTCACTTGTACAGCCGAAGGTAGCCGCTACTACCATAATAATTCCTAAAATTAGAATTTCCTTTTTCATTCAACTCAAATTATAATATATTATTACTATAATATATTATTTACTGTACTAACAACTTGTTCCATATCAGAGCCGTGTTTTTGATACATATATCAAAAAAACATGTTTGTACATATATTAATCACATTTAAAGACTTAAAAAAAGATTAAATCATGAAAATAGAATTAAAAACTATTAAAATCGAAAAAAGATATTAAAAGAAAGGCTTTGTTGTTCATCCTGGATTAATATCGTCCAGTAGGCATATTCAAAATTCAGGATTTTAACTTTTCTTTTTATCTAATGGGTTACCGTTTTTAATCAGACCCAATATAATTTCTTCAAATTCATCCCATAAGTAAGGAGCTTCCTCCTTAAAACGGTTGGAACGTGGGAGTGAAGACAGATCAGCGCCACTTGAAGCGTAAGAGCTGTTAAATTCCCTATCTTTAGCATCCAAATCTACTAATTTAGAGTAAATGGACTCAAGAGATTCTAAACAATTATTAAATGAAGATATATCTACAATTTCCTTATCTTTAAAAGTTATCGTAAGTAGTGAAGCATGTTTTCTCCACATGAAGTTATCTAGACATGGCATTGGCATTTTAATCAACCTATGGGCTATATCAATCTTTGATTCATTAATCTCTTCTTTATTTTCATCAGATTTATTTAACTTATACCAGAATTCCTTAAGCGATACCAGATTCCTTTCATTTTCAAGTAATATTAGTGTACGTGTAGAATTTATTTTCCTTCTTTTAGATTTCTTAGCTTTATGCCAGTCGCTTAACTCCCTGGACCCTAAACCCATAACAACACCCAAAATAGTGGTGATTATAGGGGTGTAATTCATAATTTCAAACGTAAAATCAACTCCAATTTCGTTTAATTTTTAAAAGTGAAACACAAAAAACCGTTTAAATTGAAATTATACACATCAACATGTGTAATGTATTATTCGGCTTATTTAGAATGACATTTAACCCTTGCAATTATTTCACTTCAACTTCGTAATACATTATTACAACATGGATTTAATGTAGTATTTAAATGTTACCCAATTTTAAATTAAATTTAGAAAAAAACCGCTTTATACAATATTTAAAATAAAATACACAGATAAAATTTATTCTGATTCTTCAGTTCTTTCCTGCTTTAACTGAGATTTATACATATTTAGCTCAGTTTTAATCTGTTCCAATTTAATTTCCTGTTTCTTTAATTCCCTTTTAAGCAGAAGGTTTCTTATCCATAGATATACTGCCAGTATAATGAGTACAAAAATAATGATCAATAAAATGCTTATTGTAATTCCTGCTGCAAATGCCTGCCAGAAGAGTGAGAAGCTATATACAATGTAAAATAGGGCAGCAAAAATTACCACGGCCACTGCAATGATTGCAGCAATCCTCAAAGTTTTTAAGTGGTCGTTATACATAAATTTCACAAACATTCTACACTCATGAACATGACTATTATAGTATTGTAGTTTAAAACCTAAAATTATTACGGATTATAATGAAATTGTTTAACACATCTTTTTCAGCAAATTCCAAAGTCTGAATCAAGATCGTATATAATGCTTTAGAAATTTTAACACATAATTAACATTAACTTATAATAAATACGCGTACATTTAGGCGTATACTGCAGATCGGACTATCTTAACCATTTTCCAGTTTAGAGAGAATAGATTTAATGTTTTCAACAGATTCATAGAATTTTTCAAGATCTTCATCGGACAGGACAGAAAGATTCTTCTTAATTTCATTTATGGAACGCTTTTTCCAGTTCCACAGGAGCCCCTTACCTTTATCTGTAATTGTAATATTAATTACTCTACGGTCTTTTTCATCAGGGACCCGTTTCACCAGTTCATTTTCAACTAGCTTATCAATTAAAGAGGTCATATTTGATTTAGATATATGAACGCGCCTTCCAATTTCAGACATGGGGAGATCTCCCTTTTTAATAAGTACGCCGAGTACATGGTAGTAGGAACGCGGCATATGTCCCTGCTTTAACATCTTTTTATGTTTAAAAATCTTTTTTCGAAGCAAAGGACGCAATAAATATAAATCATCCACCATTTTGTTCAATTTTTCTTCATCCATATCATCACCACTTAATTCATATTTATAACTATTACTTAAAAAAACATTTCGAACATAAAACAGTTTGAAAAAAATACAGTTATGCCATGAATTAATAGTAATATGGATTTAAGCTTTTTTTAGAGGACCATGTCAAAAAAATAGCGGTAAATGGTCTTAATCTACTGTAAAAATAAATTTTATAAGCTAATAATTTCATTAGCTTATCTAAACAATGAATGATATCTAAATATGTAAAATCTACATTTTTTCTTTTAACATATCACGGACAACTTTAAGCATTTCAATTTTCTGTTCTGTCATGGAAGCCTTCATATCTAATTTTGCTGCCATCAGTTTCTTTTTGTCCTTCATCATTTCAAGTTTCTTTTCTGCCCGGGATATTTTCATATCCAGTTTCATGGCTGCAAGCTTCTTTTTATCTTCTTCAGAAAGGTATTCCATTATCTCTTTCATCATCATTTTTTTCATAAACATCTTCTTCATCATCATTTCTTTTCTCATTTCACCGTGCATATGTCCACCTTTCATTTCACCATGCATTTTATCACCAGTTTTGTTTTTTTGAGTGGAAAATTATTTTTAGATCTGTTTCACCCATAGTTCTAATATAGAACTATTATACATATAAACATTTCTATCTATAACAGTTCATCGCATAATTGTTATAATACATAACTAATAATTAATTAAATATCCAGTTTTTTACTTTTTCAAATTTGTACTTCAGGATATAATGGCATTTACATACATAATCCGTTGCACATATCTTAAAAATCCAAAAAAATTTATATAGATAATATAAACTTAATTTTGACCTTCGAGGTACAATAGGGAGGGAATTAACAGCACATCTACCTCCTTCCCTCTCTAACGATCATGAACATTTTCTTTTAATCTACCAACTACTGATATTTCTCTAATTTTAATTTATTTATTGAATATACAAAATGCACACCCGATATGCTCCTGAAGTTTCTACAAAGAGTAATTTAGGCATATTTGTGAATATAATCATGTGCACATATCTTTAAAATAAAAACAAATATATTTTAATTATGTAAATTTAATCTTGATACCTATAGGGCATCGAAGGGAGGGAAACTCCATAATACCGCTCCCTCCCTAACTATTATTAGCTGTTATTAAATTTTTTAATACTCTTTTTTATTTCCATAGAGAAGTAATATGGAACATGTAATTTTTGCTGCATATATCAACTTTAATTACAATTTAGAGGCAATATTTAGAAATAAAATACTAATAGAATTTATTATCTCCAGTTTTTATGATATAATTACATTTATGAATTTAAGTCTGTGCACATATCTTAAAAATAAAAACAAATTTATGCCGTGACTATAAATGTAATTCTGGCATCTGACATCACGAGAGGGAATTGATCACATTACCTCCATTCCCCTCATTTGTCCCTCGTTTTATTCATATTACCTGTATAAAATCCCAAAGTAACCTTGATTTCATTCAACAAGCATTAAATATATCTTAGGAGTATATTAGGAGTCTTTCCATTTATACTAACTAAATCATTAATTAGGCTGAATTACCAATGATGTATGTGTTCTTGAGTTTAATCAGTTATACACTAGCACGTAGACCCCTCTTTAACTATTTCTAGTTGTCTATATGCAAATTGACTTACTCACACACTACAAACATATAAATGAAACTCCTCCCTCAACTCCTTTGGATCTAACTTTTTATATTGACTCTGATATTTAACTGTTTAATTTGATTTATCGCTGAATTAATATCAGTTAAAAGCTTGTTTAATGACTGTTGTGATTGATTTGTCCTTATTGTGCTAACATCACTTAATACAGGAGCCAATATCTGGTTAAATACATTTTGCAGTGCAGTGTTGATATCGGCCTGGTTTGTTACATTTGTTGGAGTTGCATTAGTGTTGTTCATTGTCTGATTTGCAGTTGTATTTGTTGGAATGGTCTGATTTGATGTCATGTTAATTGGTACTGCAGATGTTGCATTAGTAAGATTCATAACAGGACTTAATGATTTATTTGCAGTTGATGATGTTGAATTATTACCAGTTGAAGCACTTGATGAGCGTTGGGCTAAATTTACCTGTGCTGAATTGATGTTGTTTGATATCTGGCTTTTTTGTTGGCTTTTAGTTTGATCCTGTGACCCCTGGGCAGTTACAGATATGCTAAAAACCGTAAATGTTACAAGGACCATTAACATTGCTATTGCTACCTGTCTTTTAATAATTTCCACCTCCTTATTCACTAATACCATTGAAAAATAGTTACTCCATGAAATAAACCAAGTAAATTTATCAGCGGCATATCTTTAGATAATGGATCCATTTACGCCTCTAAACTATCTACAACAGCTTATTAACCAAATGAATAATACTATTTTCCAACAATGTTATTATGTTATTACTTACTATATTAATATTATTATTAAAATCAAAACAAAACCTAATATATCCAGATTTTAATACAAACTGCAAAAAAACTCAACAAAAATAGGATCCTAATATATTATGCATTTAAAATATTAACGCAGTTGACTTTAAATAAGATACAACTTAAAATTTTTCAATTAAAACATTCATCATAACTGATTAAATAAAAATTACTGTTTAGTTAAACTTAACTTTAGGAAAAAGTTTAAAAAGAAAACCCATGATAATACTACTTTCAAACTTTGCACTTTGATGTATTAAATCATTTATGCCTTTAATCGCCTGCATATATGTCTAAAATAAAAACAAATTTATATTTTCAATATATAACTCATTTTGGGCTTCTTTGGTACAGTAGAGAGGGAATTAACAGCACTTCTTAACCCTCTCTAATTACCAACATAACTATTTTAAATTAATATTTCTCAAGCAGTTCTTTCATTGGGCCAAGGTAATACTCATCCCAGCCCTGATCAATGTCATCTGCCTCTTCTTCAGGAATATTAATCTGTTCAAGCTCAAGAATCGTTCCATTTCCTTCGGATTTTAAAGTAAACGTGACTATTGACGGCTTCGGCCAATCCCCGCCAAACCACTCCTGAACCAGCCTCTTTTGTGGAACCACTTCGATATTTTTTCCATAGATATCGCCGCCCCAAAGTTTAAATTCAAAACAAACCTTTGAATCCATTGTACTTGGACCGCCTCCCCATTTATCAATGATTTCCGGATCAACCAGCGCTTCCCAAACCTTATCTGCAGGAACTGCGATTTTATATGATTTTTTAATGGCTTTCATATTATCTCCCGAGTATACTTATGTATTTCGTAATTGAAAAAATAATGTTATCCATTAATTATTAGAAGTTGAATCAGTAAGCAAAAAGTTATAATTCACAGATTAAAAAATAGCCACATAATTTAAATGCAAAAATTTAGATTGCCTGTTTATTATAACAAGCTATTACAACTAATGTTCATATTTACTTTTCTTTTAATTCCATTTTAAATCGGTTACCTTAGTAACCCGGTACTTCCAAATCTATATATAATACTTTAATACCATATCAAAATAAATGAAAATGAGGTGGAAAAAATGAATCAAAGGTTTGACAGCTATGCTATTACTTATATAGGCGGTCCAAAGAAACCAAAATTAAGAGGAGCATATGTTTACTGTTTTAATGGAAGCAATACAGTTGGATTACTCCAGTTTTTTGTAGAAAGCGCAGATGTGGAGCAAAACAGTTATGATGGTCAAAAAATCATAATATCTTATGATATAACCCGCTTTAAAGATGTACTGCAAATACTTCAACAGGAAAAACCATTGTATCTATATTATGACAACAGTGGATATGCCTATGTCGGTACATGGGATAAAGAACCTACAGGTGAACAGGAAGGGGTTTAAGCAGGTTCTTTTTTAATTTTATTTAGTCTGCTTAATGCCCGCCTGCAATATCCCGTCATTAATCCATAAATTCAATATTCCTGATTTCATGCCCTTTAGATATTACATTAAAGGGAATTTCACTGTAAATACTTTGAAGATCCTCGCGCAGGTCCTGCAGAGATTCTGGATTTTCAGAAAATAAGAAGACACCACCGCCTCCACCGGCACCAAGCGGGAACGCCGTACAATTACAAGCTCTGGCACGCTCCAGTAAATCAATGGAACCATCCATATACTCTTTACAGAGTTTTGTCCGTATTTTACGGTAAGTTTCTATTGAGTCAAGTACATGTCCCCATTTTTGCAGCCTTAACCCTTCACGGAACCTGTAAGCTATTTCCAATTTCTTAGAATGCAACCCATACCCATTTTTAGTTGATAAAGCATTCCTCCATATTAAATTCACGTCGGAACTACTTCGAGGACGGCCAGAATGGAAAATCATCATCCTATCTTCCAGATGGTGATAATCACGGGGAGGTATCAATTCAAACCGTAATGATTCGCCGTAACCTGTACCTGGTTGTCCAGGTATTCCCCATGGAAACCATACATAATCAGTAACCCCTCCAAAAACAACGTTGGATTGTTCCTGAGTTCCGGTAATACTCACTCCAAAATTCTGTTCAATTCGAGAAGCTAATGAAATCAGTTGAATCTTATCAAATGGCCTTCCTGCTAACTCATTTGCAAGTATACATACACCTGTAGCTGCAGCAGATGAACCGCCCAGACCCGAAGATTGTAATCCTTCCCTTAAATTTTTTAAGACGAACATAACACCTGAAAGGTCAAATATTTCAAGTATTTTAAGCAGCCAGTTCTCTTTTATTGGAATTACTTCGCCAGGCGCGGCAATGACCCCTGTTTCGTATTCAACAGATTTTACAGCTATAAGATCCGGATCTAGAGGCTGAGCCTGAATCCTGGTTCCAGTATCTATGGTTATACCAACTGTCCTTGGAAGGCTGCAGGTCCATTTCCTTGCAGGATCATCCTGTTCAGGTACAGCGGGCATTTTCCAGAAAGCCTGCTGAAACTCGCTTAAATCTAAACTGGACCCTGGCCCATCAATTCTGTGATATGCAATAACTTCTGGTAAAGCATTCTTTTTTTCTGCTGCGCTTAAAGCATCATGAAGCTGAATCGACATTTAAAACCCTATCCTTAAAATTAAAAATGTTCAATATATAATATCTCCATTAAAACATTTTAATTTAATTCATTCCCATCAGTTTTAACAGAATCGAGTTCTTCGGTGTCTTTATTTAATTTGAGTCCCTGTCTTTCGTACATAACCAATTCAATGTCCTTTAACTGGTCAGATACCCATTTGTTCAGGTCATTTCTTCGGACTGCTTCCCTTGCCTCTTTAAGCAGGATTGATTTGGCTTCATCATCCATCAACAATGCTGTGTCAATTGATTCTGCAGTTTGCCTTAAATCATAGGGATTTATGCAAATAGCCCCGTCTTTTAATTCGCCGTAGCACCCTGCACCAGTTGAAAGGACCAGTACACCATTGTTTTCGTTTACAATGCTTCCCTCTTTGGCCACTATGTTCATTCCATCCAGTATAGGGTTGACCATCAAGACATCATATCTTTTCAAAAACGCAATTACTAGATCGAAATCTCCTCTGCAGATGTATTTAATTGGCTCCCAGTTTGGAGTTGCGTGTTTTTCATTGATTTCCTTAACTATGTCCCTTATCTTATCTGTATATTCCCTGTAGATCTTTATATCCTGCCTTGTCGGCATTAGAGTTGCTACAAACTTAACTTTTTCCTTCCACTGTGGATATTTATCAAGGAACATATCATAGGCCTGGAATCCCCTTATAATATTTTTAGATAAGTCTGCCCTGTCTGTTCTGTAGATTAACTTACAGTCCCCAACTATTTCATCAACTTCTGCATTCTTAGCAATGACATCTGGGCTTTGCGCCTGTGTCTGGAGTGTTTCCCTGTCAACACTGATAGGATATGTCCTTACACGACAAACATGTCCCTCATATAAAATTTCTCCCCTTATTTCATCCACAGAAGCTTCCGGTAGGATATGCTTAATGGTCTGATAGAAATTGTTGGTGTAACGAGGGATGTGGAATCCTAAGATGTCATTTGTCAGCATACAGCTTAATAACTCAGTTTGTATGTGATTAGGCAGCTGCTGGAATATTTCTGGTGATGGGAATGGTATATGAACGAACTGGCTCATAAGAACATCTGGATGCTGTTCCCTTATCATTTTTGGTGTTAAATAAATATGATAATCCTGTAACATTACTATCGGTGTCTTTTTTGATGTAGATACAGCATCACCTATGGCTTCTGCAAACTTAACGTTCACATGCTGGTAAGAATCCCATGCCTGGTGCAGTTCTTCATCTGCACACGGTGTATATGGTGCATTCCACATGGAATGGTGAATAAACCAGAGTAGTGGATTTGCGAATTTACCGTTGAAGTTGTTAAAAATATCATCTGCAGTCTTGATCAACCTTACATAATACTTAGGATCTTCAATCGGTATGGGCACTTTATCATTATATTTGTCGTTCATATATGCGTCACATTCCCCGATTGCCGAAGAAAACCATGTCCCGTGTGTTTTTTCCAAAAAAGGTATCATCGACCCAACTATTCCCCCCTTTCCCCTTATTAGTTCGATTTTCCCTTCTGCATCTCTTTTAAATAATACTGGTCCCCTGTTAGAGGCTACGATTATTTCCTTATTTTTTAGAAATTCTGAATCCATTTATATGTCTCCTGTAACATTTAATAGTCTGGCATCAATCCTGAAACCAATTGAACAAAATAATATTGTCAAAAAAGCAAATTATAACTCCACAATTGGTACAATCCTCTTTCATAGCCTATAATTGATTTGATGATTTATTTTTCAAATAAACATTTATTATTTTGCTATTTAAACCTAATGAAAGCGTTTCATACCGATAAGAAGTTTTTTATTACATGATTAACATAAGTACCTCCCTGCGCAAACTTTCAAAAAATCTTGATTTTTTGGAGTTGCGAAGCTATGCTTTGCAAATTGTGGAAAAATTTGCGCACGTACGCATGTGGAGGTGCAATTGCATGAAAAAAAGATTAGGAATACTCCTAATTGCTATTTTAGCCGTTCAGGGGTTTTCTGAAGCAATCGCAGCTCAACATGTTGAAGAAGCCCACTCAAATAGACATGCCCATGGACCCCCACGAAGTGACAGCGAAATAATAAGAGAGGAACACCATAATTCCAGAAATCAACACCTGAACCGGCTATGTGATAGGTAATAAATAGTAAAACACATTATGGTGAAATTTAAGAGAAATTTTCCCAATTTCTCCTTTTTTTAGATAGAATCCATTAAAACATGTAAATAATTGAATTTGAAAAAATATTTCTCCAATAAAATCTATAATATTACCTGGTGAATTAAATGCCAGTTATACATGTAAACGTGTGGGAAGGAATTAATCAGGAAAAAATAGAATATATAATCAAAAACATAACTCAAGTATTTGTGGATATTGACGTTCCAGCACATGCTGTAAGCGTAATAGTACACGAAGTTAAGAAAGAACATTGGGGAGAAGGTGGAGAAACCTGCGCAGTGAAATTTAAAGACATAGAACCATAAAAGTACTTAAAAAAAATAATTTTTTTATCAATTCTTATTTTATAGCCTATGCATAAAATGCAATTAAAGCTTGAGACTATCTACAGCTGAAACAAATTCATTTGCATGTGACTTTGTAAATGCATATGTGTCATTTATATATGTTTCATACACAACAGACGGTATCCCTGATTCAATTATAGGAATTGTGACATATTTAGGGCTTGTCTGTGAAGGAGGGTTGTAATAAACCATCCACTGTATTTTATTCTTAATTGAGAGTGCAATTGCTTTTGAACTGGGATCCTCTTGAGGGGCAAATATGAACCGCTTTTCCTGGTAATTACCCCTGTTAGAATGGACATCGACAGCGAGCTTGAAATTTTTACCCTTAATATCAGGGACAACGAATTGCTGAGCCAATAACTGGCCGTTCATCCTCCCCTTGTCGTAATCAGCTGCATCTTTGGTAACATTGACTTCATAGACATAGTAACAGTAGTTCAGGGATTTATTCTTGTTTTCAATTGATTCACGGATTGCTTCATGAGATTCATGTTCCAGTGGATGGACTCCAGTGATATATGCAATTTTAACTGGAGAACTCTTATTGCCATAGGGCCCTTTCTTTACAACACTGCCCAGTTCATTACTTCCCAAAACACCGCTTGCATTTGTAGAAGCACTTGTAGAAGCCGGTAAAACACAAATAACATTATCATTTAGATAATATGATGAAACAACGAAACTTGCTACAAATACCACTACTATGGCTACTAAAATGCCCAATATTCCTTTTTTATTCATTGTAAATCACTGATATCTTTAGACTGAAATAGTTTCCGGTAATTTCCCTGTAGATTTATACTGTGCTAAGACATTTGCAAATACTTTAAGTGTCATGTCTGGTGAAAGATCTGGAGACCCTGAAAAGTCTATTCCAGTATGGTTAGGTGACCTTCCGTTTGAATCCATCCAATTGTAAGTTCTTTTGGCCATATCTAAATATTCGGATTTAGTGATATAAGCATTGTTTAAAAGTCCTCCAGGGTCACTGGCATCCCCAAACTGTTTAATAGGAATAGTTCCATTCTCTCCGTTGTTTATCATCACAATGGCCCTTGATAATATGTAAAGACATTGATTTTTATCTAAAGTTACACCGTTGAACTGCACATTTACAACATTTCCACTTGATTTAGCTATTTCAGCGCATAAATTAGGGGCCTCCGAGACTGGAAAGCCAGTACTTAGGGAAATTGTGTTATTTGGTGTTTGAGATGTATTTGAAGCCGGATGGCCATAGTACATGTATGCCGCTGCTATTCCAAGCCCTGCAACTAAAAGTAAACATATTACAACGAGAACTATGACTGTTGGATTTGTCTTTTCTTTAGTTACCTTTGGACTTCTAGTTGCCTTGGGACCTTCTTTAAGGTTGGCCCCGCATTTTTCGCAAAATTTTGCGTCAGGATCATTATTTACTCCACATTTTGGACAAAACATCTTTTACCCCCTAATAGTAGTCCCATACAGTAACAGCGTAATTATCGATATCAGTTGGCAATATGTTAAGGTTATATGTTCCAGGCCCCTGTGAAACCATAATTGAATTCTCTTTTTTATTCGGGCTTTCTGTTTCAGACCAGGATAATGTACCTGAACCTATCACATAATTTCCATTGTACACATAAACATCAAGATAATTTGTGTTGTAAGTAATTGAAGGTGTAGCAGACATCGTTACCTTAAACTGGTTACCCCTGGTTGTAAAACTACCATAATCCTGGCCAGGGCCTGTGTAAACTGCCAGTTTATGCCATGTTGGCTGGTAAGGCTGTGATGCTGTCGCCTGCTGATTTGAGGTACCTGTATTATTTACTTGAGGTATAATAACTGTTTGAGATGGCTTTTGAAGTAGCATTCCTGCAGCCACCCCTATTCCTGCTATTAAAATTATGCAGACAACTATCAATGCCTTTACAGTATTACTCATACCGCTACTTTTTTCCTTTTGAATCATATTCTGTTTATTAATGCCTTTTTGCAAAGATTGACCACATCCTTCGCAGTATTTGGCATCCTCGTCGTTATTAGTTCCACATTTTAGACAAAACATTTGAATCCCCTCATTCTAATAATTTTTTAATAAATACTCCAAACCATCCTCCTGCCACTGCAAGCAGTAACATAAGAAATGGCAGTAACATAAGTTCCACCATTGGTAACGCAGATGTAGCTGATGATACAGGATTTGAAGTTGTAGACGAAGAAGACCCACCAAATGAACTCAATGCGCTTGATATGGCACTCATGATTGTAACTGCTATAATTGATAAAATTCCAACCACGAATCCCAGATTAACTATAGAAACCAAACCCAAGAATCCCCCATTTACCATACCTTCTGAGTAGGTTCTGCAACCTATAACACTGGCGATGAAACCTCCAATAAACATCATAGATAACAAGATCAAATATATAAATCCAATGATACTTAACGTCCCAGAAGTTACAAGCCCATAAAAGAATGGAGATAAAACTAAAAGTAAAAGTGAAATCACAAGGCCTATGAAAACAGCCAGTATATTTAGTTTCTCATTTAATTTAGCTATAAACCCTTTATCTGAACTCTTTAAACTATAACCGCAATTTTTACAAAATTCTGCATTATCTTTATTTCCAGTTCCGCACTTCGGACAAAAAACCAATTAAACACGCCTCCCAAATCCCCATTATGCACCATATTTCTACATCAGTTAAATAATAAAATAATATTTACGGTTATAACCAAATAGAAAAATTTATTTAATGAATTGAAGAGATGCTAAAGTAATATTGTTTAATAACAAATTCATCAAATTAAGAAAGAGTTTAATACTTATTGAACTTAATGGGAGTACTTTCAGACAAAATAGAGAATATTTATGCCTGATAAAAATACTCCGTGAATAACAAAAAAGATTAATTCTGCGAATATACTAAATGGGCCTAAAATTTGATTTAAGATGATTCGATACATTCCAAAAGGTATTTAAATAATCTAGAGTATAAGATAGGGATTATTTCATATAATTAAATGTTTTAAATTGATTTTAAGCTATAGCTCTCTCTACTTCCTCAACAAATACAATAATTGGCTCTCCAATGACCCCTGCATCCTTCATCTTGTTTTTTGTCTCCTCTGACTCAAAATACTTTTTGGCATTTTCCATAGAATCCCATTTATATATAAGAACAAGCTCATTAGCAGCTTCTTTGTTTCTATGGATGAAGGCTTCTCTAGAGCCATGGATTTTACGGTCTGCTGTACTGTCATTGTAAAAACGCTCCCATTTATTATAATCTTCAACTCGATATATTACAATTACTTTCTGCATGAATTCACCCCATTTTGTTAAATAATCCATTTAAGTAATACTATGTAATATGTATGTGTTATATTTAACAAAGAGTTAAAAATAAAAATGTTGCAGATGAATTAAAACAACTTTAAAGGAATGTTTATTTATTCCCTGATGGATTAAATAACCAAATTCATATAAACTCAATATAAATAACAGCATGGTACTTTAAAAAAAAATGCCAATTAAAGGGTACAATTAGTTAGAGATATAATAGTTATCACCTGAGTGAAGATCTACCTTCGCCATACCGTGATATAGCGAAGTCAAATATTTGATTACATTTTTGTAATAAAAACAACTATTTTTATATGAAAATCCACATATTAGATATCCAAGGTGATCAATATGCACGTTAGTTTAAATGAACGTAAAACTGATATCCAGATTGTTACTGACGGTTCACAGCTTTTCATTATCCAGGATCCACCTAAAGACCCTAACATTATTAAAGAAAATGAAAAAACCCTTAAAGGGTATCAAACAGGGGAATTTGAAGATATGCATATCGACGAATTCCTTAAAAGGTTTCGAAACTGGTAAAAAATTTAATTTGAACTTGTGGTAACATTTACAGGCATTTCCAGAAATTTGCCGAAATGACGTGCTGCCTTATCTAAAGTGCTGTTTTCATCATTGTTAAGTTTGATGACTGGTTTTAACTCAATTATAACTTCATTATTTTTGAATGTACGCTTCCAGGTGCCTACAATCTGGCCATCTACGGCTATTGTTGGGTACATTATATTTTCAATGCCTGTCTTTTTAGAGTGTATATATTTAAGTGAAGCGCTCCTGTCTTTATATCCAACAATATATTCATCAAAACTGGGCAATAAATGAGCTTTTGGAGAATTAAATTGTATATCTTCTTTTGATGGACAATACCAGTAAGTTTTGCCTTCAATTGTTTCTGATTCGAGAGATGATTCTACGGCTTCAAGGCCTGCTTTTGCATCTTTTGTTAGGAGTCCAGACCACCATACAAAGTCTTGAAGTGTTGCAGGCCCGTGACTTGTAAAGTACCTCTTAGCTAGTTCGGCTAGAGCTTTATCACGAGATAATGTTTTAGTTTTCGGCAATTCGTCCATTGACATGTAAATTGGGTTATTATTGCTGTGCATAATACTATGACAGATAAGGACGTCGAGGGAAGCCCTCTGCAGCATGTAAGGTGTACGCTGCCCTTGCGTAGAGATACCATTTTCATTTAAAATAGCAACCAGTTCTCTACGGTTTAAACGACCACCGTCCTGCAGTGCATTTTTAAGAACTTCATTACTTCTTTTTAAGGTTTCTTCATCGAGTTCAAGCTCTTTATATCGTCGGGCATTCTTTGCAATGATACGCGGCGCTAATAGTTCAAGCATCCAGCGGATATCTTGTGCTGTAACAAAATGTAGAGTCCCGCGCATTAGCCATGTCCTGACAATCCTTTTTTCGGCTAGAGCTTGTTCAATATCTGCATCAGTGCTAGATATTAGGCGTTGGCCTACAGCCCATTTTGCTCCAGGATAGTCCTGGGCTTGAACTCCTCCAAACCATGCTATTATTTCTTCTGGTTTTTTGAAAGAAGAATGAAAAAGTTGTTGATTGTGAAGCCGTTCAATTGGAATGTTTGAAGGTAACATGATTTTATCTCTATTTGTGGACTTTTATTGAATTAATATAGTAATTATGTATTTGATAATTAAAAAAAATGTGTTTTTTTACCGCCGTATTTCATATAAAACGTGTTGTGATTAAATGAAACAAAAATCAAACTAAAATTTAATTGGATCGCTTCTACCTAAATGATTTAGTGTATCCTTTGAATTCCCTTCACTTTATCAAAGTCAGAATCAAATGAAACAATAGTATTTATCCCCATAAGCTGCATAATTTCCAGAGAAACTGCATCTGCAAAAGAAAAGCTTCCATCATATTGAAGAAAAGTTTCCATGGCCTTGAAACTTAAATCCCTGTCCACATAAATCATTTCATGATTATCCATAATGTAATTATACAACAGGGCACCTTTTTTTCCTCCACCCAGACTCCCAACAAGAGTTACTGCTTCGGACAAAACAACTATAGAAGTTACTTTTTCCTCTTTTATAATCTCCGGAAGGATTTTACGGACCCGCTTGTGCCACTGGTCTTTTTTATTAACCGATGCAATAAAAAATGAAGCATCGATGAATATCAAACCTTTTCTCCCCTTTGAACCTTCTTTTTAAGTTCAACTGCATCAGTTTCAGGCCCGTCAATCATTCCAAGTATGTCATCAAATGATACTTTCTTACGGAACTTGACTTCAGCCCCCTCTTTAGTAGGTTTCCATTCTAAAACGTCCCCCGGACCTACATCAAACTTTTTTCTAATTTCAGAGGGAACCACTGTCTGAAAACCCCTGGAGATTTTAGTTTCACTGGTCATGATATCACCATGTGAAATTTTAGTTTTCAAAGTATTTATAATTTTCAAAGTATTTTTGGAATATATGAAAACAGTACAGTCAATTTAATTTATAAAAAAAGAGTTGTAAAAAAGAACTTATCTAAACCTTTTAAGTAAACTGTCTGCCTCTTTCATGAGGCCTTTACCGGCAACTTTAGCTTCTTTAACGAGTTTATCCACCTCATCCTCATGAGATTTCTTCTTTGGAGCTTGTGGCATGATCTTGGTTCCGCATTCTTTGCAGAATTTAGTGTCCGCTGGGAACTTTTTACGGCATTTAGGGCAGGTAACCTCTTTTGGAGAGGTCTCAATTTTAGGTTCTGGAGCAGTCCCAATCTTTGTACCGCACTCCATACAAAATTTAGTACCTTCAGGTACCTCTACAGAACAGTTTGGACATTTTAGAGTTTCTGGTTCCATCTTTGTACCGCATTCGGTACAGAACTTCATATTTTTTTCAACTTGAGCTCCACATTTTGAACATTCTTTTACCATATAACCACCTTCAAGATAAAAATACTAATTTTTGATATTCTAACTAATGATTTTATGAATATCAGTTTAATAGTCACTGCTATTATGGTTTATGATTAAGTGTAGAAAAATATTGAAAAATAAGGAATAAAGAGTTTTGAGGTTTTGGAAGATGATGTGAATGACCCATATTTAAAATAAATTAATTTATTTTAATCCATTAACCTTAATATCACTTATAACTTCAGTTAAAATTTCTTTAAATCTTTCAAGTTGATATTCCTCTAATTTTTGGCCTATGACAAGTTTAAATCCATTGCCAACTTTGCTAAAATTATTTAATTCTAATACACTCATATATTTCTCTAAAATTCTGTCTGCATCATTTACTTTCCTTTGTATATTATCCACAGTTGAGAAAACAGTTTGCCCATATGCACTTAAAGAGCTGTAGCCTTGCATTAAACTAACCAATTTTCCATCCATATCAACATTCAATGAGAAACCTTTAGTTCCCCAACGAGTTACTAACTTCTCTTGTTTTGCAAAATTAAACAAAACTTCAAATAAGTCTTTTCCATTTTGATCAAGATTTTCAAAGAATGTTTTTTGATTCAATAAAGGAACTCTATCTTTTAAACCTTTTTTCAATTGAGCTTCTGTAGTTTGACCAATAACCCTTGGAACTAAAGTTTTAATTTTATTATGTCTGTCAACATACTGTTTAACTTCCACAGCTAATACTTCTGCAGGATCCATTTGATCATTTAAAAATTCTATTATCCTCTTAAGCTCTTTTGGAATTTCATCTGCAACAAAGACCATTCTAACTTTACAAGCTTGTAAATTGGTTTTAACATTCTGCCAGAACTTTTCTTCATCGGCAGCACTATCAAGAAAATCTTCCTGTAAACTTAAATCATATTGGGCTTCCACTTTTTCCCTAATTTCCTCTGCAGGTAAATAAACCACAGCATTTGCGGCATAATCCAACATTTGCCCTATGACTTCACGCCTTAAACGATGATCACTACTTCTTTTAACTTCAACTAACGTTGGAATTCCATCCTGATCAAGGAAAAGATGATCTAAAGATAGTAATCTTGATCCTTCCTCTTCAAATGCTATACCCATCTCTCTACTTACAAGTAACCATCGTCGAGGATTATCGCTATCCATTTGCTCTCCAGCAAGTAAATTTGGATAATTAGCGATTAATTCCTGTAAAATTACTTCCTTTTCATATTCTCTTTCTTCCATCTCAACCAGTTCTTCATTGTCTTGCAGTAAAAATATTTTTCCGCTCAAAAGATATCCCCCTCTAAAATTTACATTCTGAGATTTGCACGTTGACTAAACCTAGCCATTTCTCCCATATCTTCTCTATTTATCTCAAGACTCTTAAAAAATGATGCATGAATCACCTGATCTTGATACAAAAGAGCAGATCCAATAAATGAATCACTTGCAAACCTGTAATCCCATCCATACCCTACAGATTTATGTTTACTTTCATTACACTCTTGGATATCTTTAATGAATTTTTTAGCTTTATTAGCATCCAATTCAATCTTTTTATCCTTATTCACCAACGCATCCAGTGAATAACTTTTAATTAACTTCTGATGCACATCTTTATAGGCAGGTGCAGAAGATACAATGTCAAAACCTGCAATTTCGCCATTAATAAACACTAGCAAACCTTTTTGACCATCCATTCTCTCAAATGCGTTCAAATAATCATCAAGATCATTATTTTTAGCTTCATAGACATCCCTTAAAGCACTTGTAGGTGAACGAACTTCCATTCTGTCCTGCAATTTATGAATCTCATTCCAAACTTCCCCTTGATCTGATGAATAACGTCCTGAAGTTTCTACTGATCTCCTAACTGAAGCAGATTTCTTAGTTCTAACCTTATAGGATGCTATGTTATCAGAATCTGCGAAATTTTTAGATTCATAAGCCCATCTACCCTGTTCTACACAACTTACAGGAATAATAGTTTCAGATTTCTCTTTAAGTAAGATAGATGTATTTACTATTCTATTTTGTTTTGCACCAATCAGCTCTTCACCATCAAGAAGTAAAACTGGAGTTTCAGCTTCATTTATAACTTTTAATTCTGGCACTGACCCGGAATCATCCACTTCAGTGATTTTAAGAAGTGAGGACTCCATTGCTTCTTTTAACGTAATATAATCAATACTATTATCTTTCATGGTAAATACAGGAACTACAGACATTCGTTCAAATTCCTGTATTTCACCAAACTCCAGATTAAATAAAAAATCCACTATTTGAGTTTCCATTCCACCACATCCCCTTTTAATCGAATTATAATAAATATCTAATTTAATCTCGCTTTAAATCCCTAAAAAATAAAAATAAAAAAAATAAATTATCTACGGCAAGTTCCATTGTTATTTTTTCCAATGCATTCATTGCATAGTTCACCATTAGTGGGTTTAGTTGTTCTACTTTCATAACTGCTTGTTGGCCAGTTACTACAATTTCTGCACCAGTGCCAAGTATCGCTGCCATATCTTTTTCTGTATTCTACCATGTTATCACCTCCATAATTTCTTGCTAAATCTTATAATCTCATTTCCTTACTAGAGCCAGTAAACCACCAATTATAAGGAAAACACCGCCAAGTATATAAAATACAAAAATGCAGATGAAACCAATTATTCCACTTAGTATCATCAATAATCCGCCTAATTTAGGCTTATTTCTGACTAATACTGATCCTATTATTCCTGTAATTGAAACTATAATTGCAACAATACCTAAAGCCATTATATCTGAAGCACCAGATGCACTGAATGCATCCCCTAAACTTCCAATCATCACAGCCCCAATACCGCCAAGCAATCCAAAAAATCCCCCAATGATTCCCAAAATTAATTCTAAGGTTCTCGATGGTTCTGATTTTAGATTTTCTATTAATTCTGATTTTTTTACTTCTTCTACCATAATATCACCCCTATTTTAAAAAAATAAAATTTTAAACTGGTAAAGTTGTTTTGTATATCGCATTGGAATCATCGCCTCCAGAAAACGCACCATTAAAGACTAAAAGCTCCACTTTGGAGGGAGTTCCATCATTTGAGCCTAAATAGTCATTAGTGGCAAATTTAACCTTTTGACCTGATTTAAGGTCATTCATGTTCCAGGCAAGCGAATTTCTTTCAATGACTGAACCACTAGAATCATACCATACTGTAACCATTTCAAGGTAGCTAATATCTTGAGTAGGAGTTAATTCTCCTTTTACAGAATAAGCCCCATATCCTTCATTTACTACTTTTATATTTTCAATTTTGAAAGGTGGTGCTGAGCTCTGAGATGAATTTGACGATGAACCTGATGAATCAGTGCATCCAGAGGTTACGACTATTCCCAATACCAGCAAAATTATGATCAATGGCAAAATTTTCCTCATTTTATACCTCCACTTTTTGAATCCAACCATATATTTGAATTAAAACTATATAAATGTATATGTTTAACATTTACAAATATAGTTTTATATATAAAAAATAGAATATATACATATTTTATGTATACTAATAAATAATAATACACATTAGATATATAAAATATACGCAAAAATAGAAATTTTAAACGTTGAGCATTTAATGATTGAATTAAAACTAGAAAAGTTTATTAGGCTTAAAAAATAGGACTAAAACAATGATAAAAAGTGTATACCTTTCCACGTTTAATATTGGAAGGTGATATTATGGATAATACATTAATCTCAACAATCTATTCAATTGAACCTGTAATGTTTTGTATTACACAGTTTGCACCCAAAAAAATAGTTCTACTGCGAGAAGAAGACTCAGACAGTAAACAACGCGAAGCAGAAAGAATGCTTAGAGAAACAGTTGGGAAAGTAGTTGAACTGGAAACAAAGATTACAAGCCTTTACGATGTTGTAAAAATTGCAGAAGACACTGCAGATGCAATTGAGTATGAACATGCTCATGGAAGAAAAGTAATTGTGAATGTGAGTGGTGGAAGGAAGCCACAAGCTCTTGGAGCTCTTTTTGGATGTTATGCAAGACAGGATCAGGTAGAACGCATTGTTTATGTCACAGAGGAAGATAAAACAATTATAGACCTCCCTATTCTTAATTTTGGAATTTCAGCAACAAAAAGAATGATACTTGAAGAACTAACTAAAAACGGGATTTCAGTGCAGAATTTATCTGTTAAAGTTGGGATTAGTAGGGGAATGACCTACAATCACATACGAGAATTAAGAGAAATGGGATTCATCGACAGGGAAAAACTAGAAATAACTACAGCAGGGAAATTGGCGATAATCTGATTAAAAAAAATAAATTATTAATGTAATTTACTTAAATCCTTATTTTATGGCACAGTAGGGAACCGTGCCGCAGTTTCAGACTTATTGCAAAACGTTTTAAAGTCACATGCATCGCAAGTCCTTTTATCAGGATTAGGATTCCATGAAGATTTTATTCCTTTTCCATTGACCTCGCATATAATGCTATTTTCAATTTCAGATACTATATGGTCAAATTCAATTAAAGAACTGTTAACTGAATTATTTTCTACTTGAATAATTCGTATGGATCTATCATTTTTAAATGCCCCAGATATAAGAGGTGGCTTAGACTTAGTATTCCATTGAAGAATGTTCACCAGATCATTTTCAGGTGGCATAATATCAGTACTTTCTCTTCAACTTCCTTTTTAAGTTCCTTTAGATCCTCTTTAAAGAGTGAAAGTTCATTGAGGTAAAATAATATTCCAATTAAAAAAGGACGTGATTCTGGCTGCATTGAGCGAAGCCATGAATACGTTAAAACCTGCCAGTTATGGTGTTGCCAGGAAGGAGAACTTACAGGAGGTCTTTTCATACTTTATAATCTACAATAATTTCATATTCAGGATAATCCAATTCATCGATCTTTTCCTTGAACATTGGGTCTTTATGAAGATATTTAAGAATCAAATTCTTTGAAGATGCTTCTTCCAATTTAACTGAACTTAAAACATCGATTATTCCATTAACTCCATAATAATTAGAACGACTTACACCTTTTTTATATCCTGGCATGTCCTTGATGCCTTTAAGACGGACTTCTTTAGAGTTATCCGTGTTTATTGATTATTTCCTCATATTTCCTGATTCAAACCAATTAATGAGTTAATGAGCACATTTAACTGTACTCGTTTTTTAGTTGCAAATAAAGCTAAATGAACAATTATCACAGTCCCTTGTCTGTTTTTTTTCGAATATATTGTTGTTAATATTTTGAGATACATTTGTGATTTTATTTTGGAATCTATTTAGATACTCTTCATCTATGTCAAAAATTTGCAATTTATTGTCCTTAGGCGCCTTTAATAGATAAACAGCAATTTCTTTAATATTTTCCGAGTGAAATTCCGGATTTAATTTTAAAGCCAATAAGTAGGTGTATAACTGTTTTTTTACTTCATCTTTATCAATTGCATATTTATTTTTAAAATCTAGTATTCCCAATGCTCCATTTCTTTTATAAATTAAATCTATTTGACCATTTATAATATAATTGTTTTTTTCAATGGTAAATGGAAATTCAGATTTTATAACTTCAATATCTTTAAAAAACGTATTTAAATATTCATTAATATTTTCAATTTCATTTTGATATTGGTCTTTTTCATCTCCATCAATTATATCATCAATAAAATCTGAACTTGTTCCATCTTCTAATGTTTCACCAGTCAAATTAGCGATAGAGTTTTTATGTATCTTATCAAGGATTTTATGGGATATATTTCCTTTTTTAATTTTATACGTGTCTGATTCTTTAAATAATAGCTTATGGACAATATAGTACTTAAATGGACATTTCTCATAATCCCTTATAGATGTATAACTTAATAGGAGTATTTCCTCCTCCTCATCAGGGATTTTACTTATTTGAGTTGGTGGGATGATTGAATAATCCTCCTCTATCCTTTTTAATGAAACCTGATTAAAATCGATTCCATCAATTTCTGGAAGATTTCCGTCTTTATCTTCATATGTAGATAGAATTAAAATCTCCTTAGCCCGGGTTAATCCCACATAAAGAACCCTGCGTTCCCCATAGTAATATTTTTCCTCTTTTTCTTTCTGAGTAAGTTCATCTTTATACTCTAAATATTTATAGGGAATAGGAAAATTAGGGGTTTTAAAAAGACCGTAAAGTTCGTACTCCTCATCTTTAAAATCTTTGGGGAAGCTTTTCTCTTTCATGCCTGCAATAAAAACAACAGGAAATTCAAGACCCTTAGATTTATGTATAGTCATTATTTGAACTTCATTTCCATCATTGATTTGATTAGAACTGTGCTTTCCCAGATTATGGTAAAAAAACCAGAATAATCTCCTTAAACTGTGTCTGCTAACCACATCTTCAAATTTATAGATAGTATTGGAAAGTGTAGATACATTCAGAAGTTTTTCCACATTCTCATTATCAAAATCATCAAAATCAAAATTATTTATTATATCCATTAGCTCATAAAAAACATTTAACAAGGTAGTTTTATCTTTAATGGTTTCATCAGACCATTCATTTTCAAGGGATACCCTTAAATCATTTAATCTTTTAAAGAAATTTAAATCATGCTCGTTATCAATGCCCAATTCCCTTAAATCATCTACAGTGAACTGGTATAGGTAAGGTTTTTTTACTCTAGAGAAAATTTCGTTAAAGCAATCTTCTTTTAAATCCTTTTGCTTTTTGTATTTATCAAAAACTCCGAAGTAGGATCTGATCCGGGATGTTTGCCCTGTTTTTTCTTTATAAACTTCTTTTTCAGTAGCGATGAGGTTTTCTCTAAAATCGTCCTCCAGCTTGATTAATATATCCTGGGTTTTCTGGGAAAATCCGAAGTATTTATTTAAATCAAAGTCTTTAGATGCAAAACCATAAATATTTAGCCAGTCTGCCCCTTTACCAGACCATCTATTCATAATATAGGGCGTATCATCAGATTCAATTAGATAATAAATCATTAAAAGAAGAATCTTAACTTCAGCTTGTTCAAGTAAATCTTCGTTCCCTACAATATCATAAGGAATACCATACTCTTCTAAAGCTAGGCTTAACTTTAGAGCTTTTCCTCCCATAAGAGCTCTAAAAAGTATTCCAACATCACTGTAATTGGCTATTTTTCCGGATTCCTTTAAATGTTTAATTATTCCAGCTATTTGGTCTGCTTCATCCTGTCTTCCATTTCTTGCATTTTTAATATAGAAAATTTCGGGATTTTCTCCAGTACGGTCTGGATTGCAGTTCAATTCCTTTTTGATTAGTCTATCATTTTCTATGAAGTTTTCACAAAATTCTACAATGTTTTTTGTGGAACGATAGTTGGTTTTTAAGGTAATAAGCTCTGCATCATAATTATCCTTAAATTCCAGGAAGAATTTAATCTCAGAACCTCTAAAGCCGTAAATACTTTGATCATCATCCCCCACTACGGTAAATGTCTCGGAATTTTTAATTAAAAAGTCAAATATCTTCATTTGGATAGGATCTGTATCCTGAAACTCGTCTATTAAAATATTTTTAAATCCCAATTCTTCAACTAAATCAGGGTATATTTCTAATAATTCCAATGCTTTGGTCTGAATTAATGAAAAATCAATATAATTCTCCTTTTCTAATAAGGTTAAATATTGCCTATAGCTTTCAGCAATTTGATTGTACCTTGCATTATACCAAGCCTCAGTGAATAATTCATCATCCTTAACATCCTCTTCTGGAAAATTAAAATATTCATCTGCTTTAAGATTATCTAAAATAGATTGAATATACTCTAAGTACTCATTATAAACCGGAAACTCATCCTTAACATATTCTTCAAATCCATTTATATCTACATTAAATGTTGTCATTTCATTGAATTTTTTAACTAAACTCCCAATATGTCCTTTTTTAAAATATTTTTCATTTTCAAAGCCTAAATCAAATAAATGCTTGTATATGAACATGTGATTCTTTTCATCTTCTTCCAAAATATCATAAGACAGCCCTTTATTAGAAATTAAATCGTAACAAAAAGAGTGAATAGTTGAAATATGGATTTTATTAACAGTTTCTGTATCTAAACCATTTTCCGAATCTATTAATCTCTCCCTTAACTCATTACTAGCCTTATTAGAAAAGGTAACCACAAGAAATGATTCCGGATCAATTTTCTTCTCTTGAATTAAATATTTCACCCGTTCTATAATCACTCTTGTTTTTCCAGAACCTGGACCTGCTTGAATTAATAATGGTTTTTTAGAAAAATACTCAACCGCTTCCTTTTGATCTTGATTTAAATCTATTACTGGCATAATTTCACCTTTTATCATCAACATAAATGAATTTGAGAATTTTCAGGACCATGGTTGTGGTTTACCGCTTCCAAGGCCTGTAATAATGAATTGGGATTGATTTATCGGCGGGGAGATGGCTCTGTTTTGGTCTGGGTTTTTGTCTTCTGTAATGTCTCTTCCAAGTTTTCGGACAACTATTTGTTCATGTTCTTCCAATCAATCAATTAATACACAGGATATATCTATTAGTTTTTTGATTCATTATATATTGTTTCTATAAATTTAAAGATATACTCAGCTAATTCTTCTTCCTGTTTACGACTGTTTCCAGGAGTCAAAGGGAAAGCACCTACTGATGGAATAATATTATCTCTCTCTTGAAAAATAACTGGCCGTTTATTTCCTGGATAAATCACATAAGAACCTAAAGAATTCAGAATAGCATCTTTATAAGTATGCATTTTATCGACATCTTCTTTTTTATAGATTTTTTGTCTGTAAAGTTCATCATTTTTCGTTATTCCTCTAGATTTATACTTAGCATCGAAATGCAAAAATTTATCTTTGTCATTAACATTGATTATCAAGGAGTAATCTGGTCTTAATCCCAAAGAATAAGATTTATATTTGCCTTTTCTAGTAAAAGAAAGATTATATGCTAATTTAACAGGTATTTTTTCATTTTCTACATTAATAATAAACTCAATAATTGAATTAGAGTCTTCTTTAAGTTCAATGGTCCAATCTTTATAATCAACACCAAATATATCATCATATTTAATTTTTTGGACGCTAAGTCTTTCCATTATTTTTAATAGCTTGAAATAACACCAAAATTCATATAAATCATATAATTTACGTTCATGACCTTTGATTAAATCGTCCATTTCTTTCCATTGAGGTCTAAATCCAAATTCAAAATTCAAATAATATTTAAAAATATCTCTATAACCTTCCTTTTTTTGAAGGACTTGAGAATTCATTGGCACCTGATCCAGTTTGCCTACCTCTTCTAACCAGTTATCTGAAAGATATTCTTGCGTTTTATCCCCAAAAATTTCTAATCTTTCTTTAATTAGATTCTCATTGTCGATTTTCATTATTAATTCTTGAATAAGAGCGTCTAAAGACTCTAAAAAGTGTTTTAGAAGCCTATTTTCAGGAGTATTTACTGTTTCTTCATAATATGATTGTGTAATTCTATGAGGAACATAATCTTTCATTGTAAAAGGCCAATTATAAGGAGTTTTATCTGTTTTATGTAAATTTTCAGGATTACAGATGATATTAACCATACCAGCAAAACCTAAATTCGAAGCAAAAGCAGTTGGAACTATTTCTAAATCTTCTCTTAAATTTGTATAAACATTTTTTCTAATGTATTCATAAGCATAAGGCAAATTATCTTCCAAAAATAGATATTCTAAAAAAATATAGTCCTCATAAAACGTATTTCTTAGTTTATCTTCAAAATAATGCCTTTCAAATAAAGGAGAATTCTGCTGGAATAGAATTCCAGACATTGCCTTTGATAAATCAGATAGCATCTCAATATACTGATCATGATAGTTAATTTTTCTGGATCTGATCTCAAAAGGGACTAAATCTGAATTTTTTCCATTTATTTCAACATCAAAAAAAGATTTACCCGCATAACTTCCAAAATTTAGAATTCCTGTTTTTTCGACCTTAAATTCTGTTTCAAGAACGTTGAATTCACTATGTACTTTATTTTGAATAAAAGGGATTAATTTTATATCATCATAATCCTTAGAAGATTTAAAGATCATTTGATACTGCGTTTCCTCAAGGAGCATTATTTTAGGGCCATTTCCCAAATCACAAAATTGTATTGGAGTTTCTGTATCTGGTTTTTCAATTTTAAAATTACTTAATTCGAAATCTTTATCATTAAGAACTACCGAGTCAGTAATTCTAGTTGAAATAACCTTTAAAACACCAATTTTATCTTTATCATGGTATAAAGGAATGCAAACCTTTTTATATCCCATAATATCCCCTAATTAGTAAACGAAACGTATCTTTGTTTGTATAAAACTTCTTTCATTTCTTCAAGTTTCTTTTTAGAAGTAGGATAATTATTGCATTGTAATATCAGATTATCAAGAACATCTTCAAGTGTTCGCTGCGAACCATGTATTCTTGGCAGCATTTTCTGTTTTATTTGAGCATCGAAATATCTGTTCCAATTATCCCAATTTGATTGTTTACCTTCATAAACCCATGAAACATACATGAAACGCATGATTTCGTTTATTACTCTAAATCCAAAATCAAAACCTGCCTTTTTAAGGATATTCTGAAATTCTTCGATTTGATCTCTCATTATATTCCAGAAAACACCTTCAGAAGTTGTAATATTTCCGCATAATTTTTTTATTTCAGATATGGATGCATTTCTAATATTTAATTCCGGATTAAATGGTGCTTGAATCTTTATATCTGATAATGGATTTTCTAAATAATTAATATTTCCCTTTAACTTGTTCAATGCCATCTCTTCATTCATGTAATCTGAAACTGATGGAGTTGAGAATTCAATTGTGTTTGCTCTATCTAAAACCTTTGGACTGAACATATAAGTGGTTTCATCTACATTTACTGTACCTATAACCATTAGATTTTCTGAAAACTTTATTTTTTGAGGCACATCTTCTTCAATATCTTCATTTTGATGTAATTCAATCGATTCTTTACTTTCCATTGCTGATAAAAAATCTGAAAAATATCTTTCAACATGAGAAAGGTTCATTTCATCCAATATCAAAAAGAAAGGAGCCTTTTGATGTCCTTCAGCTTGCATTATTAACTTTAAAGACTTTGTTTTTTGGAATTCTTTAGTTATAACATTATAAAAGCCAATGATATGTCTATTTTCAGTCCAGTTTGCCCCTACAGGAACAATTTCATATTTTTTATTTTCTTTAATCAACTTTCTTTTCTGTAACAAATATATATCGACATTATCTTTATCAATTTGATTAATAGCATTGTAAAATGGAGAATTTTCATGATAGTATAAATAAAATTGAACATCTTCTGAGTAAGACTGTTTTTCCTTTTTAATATAACCTTTTCCACTCTTAGATTCATTATTTAATCGTAATTCTAAGATTAAATCTTCTGAATTTTCAGCAAGACCAGAAAATTGATTCTGATCTAAATTATTTAGCTCATTAGGTTTAAATCTCCATCCGCCATTATTTTTTCGGGAGTATGATGTCAAAGATCTGTTAATTGACCCTATCTCAACATATTCTTCATTTGATACTTTTGATGATGGATTTAAGTATTGTGCAAATAATTGGGCAATTTTCGTTTTTCCAGTACCAGAATTACCGGTCAATATTAAAAATGGTTTAACTTTAAGTGATAATAAAAAGTTTTCAATTAATTTCGGTTCGAAATAAAATCCGTTTTCGTTTAAATAATCCAAAAAGTTCAAATCTTTCACAATACCACCATTTTTAATCCTATAAACTTCTAAAACAAAATCTTTAACTTTTTCAGGGAAATTAGATTCATTTAATCCTCCGATAAGTATAAATTTACCTTTTCTATCACCATCTTGCGCTTCAACCCATTCCCCATTATAGTTTTCTTCTAAAATCGGTTTTCCAACAAATTTACCGCCTAATCTACCCCTATGTAATAAATGAATGTTATTTGAAGAATCTTTAGCGAAAGCTGCAGATATTTGTCTGTTAGGAGTTAAAGAAAAATTAATTTCAACTACTGCATCATTTATAGTGGTTTTAGCAGGTTCTCCAATTCCAAAAGGATTATAAAAATAGTTAGGATTTTTATTATGGAAAAAATTAGGATTTTTGAATGATGCCCAAATACCCAATTTAGAGAACCTAAATTTATCACGTTTTAATTTTTCGAACTCTGTTTCATCAACTAATTCTCTAAATCTATTTTCAAAGATTTCTTGGGCTTTTTCGATTTCATTTGGATCTTCAATAACTGTCAAACCTTTATTTTTGATGACTAATGATCTATATAAACTTAACATATCTTTAAAGTCAGATATGAGTTCTTCTTCTGAAGGTAAATTCTCTAAAGTATAATATTTTGAATATATAGATGCTGCTTCAAATATTGAACCACTACTAGCATGTTGAGGGTTTAAGTCCATAACTTCTGAAAAACCATTTATTTTACCTAATTGACTTCTAATTTGATTTACACGATCTTTTAAACTATTTTCTAGTTTTTTATCCTTAAACCAACTTTCCCATTCATCTTTTTCCTTTAAAACTTCCTTCATATAGTCTTGAGCATGGTTTAATGATAAGTAAATCCCTTTCCTATCTTCTCTTAAAATATAAATTATATAAAAGTTATACTCGCTAAAACGATTTTGCTTTGCCTTTTCGTCAAAAAAATAAATTTGCGGCATATACCCAAATTCATCTGGTGAATACATTTGTCTAGTTCCTGGAATGCCTTCAGCCCTATATTGCCTAATATTCCCTTCAATAGAATCATTAGCAATATCTTCAAGATACATGGGAATTCCTTTTTCAAATAAATATCGAATTTCGCCAAGATCCTCTTGTTTTTCTGAATCATGATTTTTTAGGGTTTTTTCTATAAAATATCTGATTTTTATTTCAGAAGGGCTATTTTTTATTTCATGATTATAGATTTTAGACATTGGATCCATATCATACAGAAAATGCATGAACATAGTGTTATCCATTTCACTTTTAACTGTTTCATTTTTAAATTGAAGTAAAATATTATTTAAATATTCAAACTTTTGACCTGATGAAAACTCATCATAAGATTTATGGAATTTATTGGGTTTATTTCTGAAATCTTTATCGATTTGAGCGGCATAGTATTCTAAATGTTCAGTTTTATAAATTGGCAGTATTTTTTCAGGATTATAACAAAATATAATTTTTTTCGCTACCATCCTATCTCCACCGAACCTTTTGATATTGTCCCACGGAGCATCTACTTTCTCAACAATTGATAATGAATCATCTACAGCAATTTTAAGTAATTTTTTAAATTTAGAGATGTTATTTTTTGCGTTTCGTGAGTATTCATCACCTCCAACCTTAAGTCTTCCAAAATCAGGGAGTCCATGTTCAATATAATATAAAAATGATTCATTTCCGGGATTATAGATATCATCAGGTTCCAGCAAATCAATTTTTTCAGGATGCTCATGAAAAGGATACAAATTTCTAAATTCTTGAAAAATTTTCATTGAATCTTTGAGTCTATCTTTATTATCTTCGTAGTACTCCTTAGCTTTTAAATTTAGCTCATTTACATGCATATTTCACACCTTCAAACATAGGAACAAATTAAACTCAATTAATTCATGATATTTATTAACGTATATATTCAATTTCTGGTTTATTGTTCCATTTTTTAGTACAATATACTAATTATATGTATCTTAGTAATAATAGACAATTACGTCCCCAAAAAGAAAATTATATCATATATATCAACTGAATTTATTACTATGCCCTTATTCTCACTTAAAAAGGATAAACTTGAAAGAATAAATAAAGTTGATTTCAAATTAGAAAGAGACATTCAAAAACTTACTGAAAAGAACTTAAATGAAATTTTTAGCTTAGAATTTGTGAGAACTGAATTCCAGTTGAATAATTTTAAGAGTAGATAGTCTTGCTTTTGATAATGAAACTAATTCTTTTGTTATTATTGAATATAAAAAAGATAAAAACTTTAGTGTAATAGATCAGGGCTATGCGTATCTTGCTTTGCTATTAAATAATAAAGCTTTCATTTTTACCCGTTTCTACTTTGCTGTATCTGGTAGAACGTTATCGTGAAAATCCTATTTTAACACATTATAATTCAGAATCTCTTTTTAAAAAGGACATAATAACAAAAGAAGATGTTGATGAATTATTTAGAGTATCAGAGGAGCATCTTGCAGAATTATGTATCGCAGCACGTGGTGTTCTTAGAAATAGAATGACTGAAGTCTGCCAACATCATACAGATGCTTGTCACATTAAACTTGATGATGTTTTCCTGCTACAAATTATAGAAGAAATAATTTCCACTTTAAATCCACAACTACTCAAACAGGGAGTAAATGGCACTACAGGAATTAAAACATTCAGTTTAAATCATGATTACTATTTACTGCGGGAAAAAATTCTAAAAGCACTGACTGAAGAGTTCACTGACATGTTAAAAGAACAATCATTACTCCAAATTAAAAGATCAGACCTAAAGGAGGATATAATAAAATACATAGAATAATTCAGAGCTTAATAAGTTAATTTAAATTTATTAGATCATCGAGCCGAGGAAAGGTTGGGGCTTTTAGGGGATAAATATTATGCCTGTTTTGATGACGACTGGATGTGCGCCACACCATTAGACCCTGCTTATGTGAGACACGATTACCAGAAATGGGAGCGGGAATTTTTAGACCTTAAAAATGTAATCACATACAAGGACCTGCAGGACGAGCCTGACCAGTACATCTTTAGATGCGATTTCTTTGAGTTAAAAGAGCTAATTGATATAAAACCGGAGCTTGGAATGTATATAAGGTCTGTAACAGAGCCTTTTGATGAGGAAATGGAAATAGATTATAGAAAGGTGCAGAACTGGTTTGAACATTTTAACTTGCCGATGCACCAGATGCATGTTTCTGGTCACGCGAGTGGGGCTGAGATTTTGGATATGATTAGAAGAGTTGGGCCTGAAAAGGTTTATCCTGTGCATACGATGGGGAAAGATGCTTTTGAAGTTTTGGAAGAGGATGGAATTGGGGTTGTTTATGCAGAATTGAGCTAAATGACTTTAATTTACTCTTTAACATATTCGTTAATAGCTTTGTAAGTATAATATAAATTTAAATTATCTAACGTTCCTAATCTGCTTTTTAATTTATTTTTTATTTCTAAATCATTACTGATTGAATCTTTTAAAACATTAAATTCTATTAATGTTCCTATATCAATTATAGCATGTAAATTAATTAAATAGAATGCTAAATCTTCCATTATAACTCTAGTTTCAAACATATCGTTACCTGTTGAAATACGTCTTATAATATCAGTAGAATAGTATTTAGCATGAACATTTTTAGATAAAACCTTGTAAATATCATAAATTTCATTTACTGTTTTATCTATTGGTTCCTTTTTATCCATAGGGTCAAATAAGTTCCATTCTACCAAATTTTTTATAATATCTCTAAAACTGGGAAGATGATATCTTTTATCACATTCATATTCTTGAATTAAAGGATCAATAATAAAAAGAATTTTAGTAGATAATTCTTCAATATTATATCTTTCCGGATTTTCTTTAATTCCATCGTCAATGATTTTTCTAATAGTATATTTCCCCTTCCTTGTTTTTAAATCAAGTTTACAGCGATATTTTTCATAGACTAAACAATTATAAAATGTTCCCCTAATATATAACTCAAATGCTGCTCTTAAAAGAGTATTAGCTGCATTATAATGTCCACTAAGAGCTTGTATGAACGATTGAAGAATCATATCACAACTTTCTTTGTGATAGATTAAAAATGCAATCTTGGAATGGAATGCTTTATCAGAATCCACGATATAAGTAGGTAATGTAAAGAATTCATGAATAGAATCATATATCCTCACTATTCTATCAGAGTCGCTCTCCGATAAAGAAGTTTCTATGTTATGCTGTCCAATTGGTCCCAATATCTTATTGAACATTTCTTTAATCTCTTTATCCATAATATCACTATTCATTAAATTATCAATTTATAATAAAATCAATGCTATTGCCCATTTTAGTCTTATTTAAAACTGTTTTAAGGTCATCCAATCCCCTATTGCCATCATAATAACGCCCAGCACTTGCAAAATATCTTATTGAAGGATTTTCTTTTATTAACGTACTCCATGAATTACTCCATGTCCTTTTTTTGAGAGTTGTATGAGGATGGTGTAAAACAATTAAAGGCTTTTCCTTTCTTGTTAATTCTCTAAAATTAGAGTTAATGTTATCACGCCATCCTTTAGCGTTTTTAGAACGAGGACTATATACGCTTAAATCATGACATCCTAAAATAAAAGTTTTTCCGGCTTTTAAATCAAAAAAGTGCCCATTTAAATCAGATATTCTAATTAAACCATGTTCTTGCCCAGATGTTGGATAAGATTTTCCAGTCCAATAAAATTCTCCTTTTTTAAGATCAATAAGAAAAACCAGTTCTATATGAGGATGGCGAATATTATTCTGTGTTATTGATATTTTCTCTTTAAATGAATCTATCCCTAAAGTCATATACCTAGCATGTTGACTCAATTTTAAGCGTAATTCGTCATTTAAAACATATTTTGCACATTTTTCCGCCTCTTTAACTAATGCAGCTACAATTTCGAAATCTGGTTCTTTATTATTAACTATATCTTTTTTAGATATAGAATTAGGCCAATCAAATTGGATAAATCCTCCACATGTTAAAATAAACTCAACCTTATTATCTTTAGGCCAATTTTCATAAATTTTTTCTAAAAGATTTTTAGCAGGGTTAGGCTTTCCTTTCCATTCTTTTGCAATTATTACTCTTGCAAAGTATGAATTATCTTCTTTAATAATTTTTATTGTATTAGATTTATTTAATCCTAAAAAGTTCATAAATTTATTTTTATCTTGCTGATTAGATAGATCTAAACTGCACCATTTATAATCGCGTGCAAAAAGCCTAACTGTAGGACTTAAATCCTTTAATAATGGTGCAAAATCTCTAATGACATCATACCATGCCCTCTGTTCATCTCTATGAATAGGATCATTATCTTTTGCATATATATGGTCACATAGGCTGATCCATCTCTTTTTATCGAAACCTAACTCAATTTCTTTAGGATAATTATCTAGAGCAATTTTTCTAGGAATGGTAAAGTGCTGTGATTCATCAAATTCGACAATAAACCCCGGATCAGGAATAAAAAAATCTACGCTGTGTAATTTTTTAGCCTTAACAAATTTTTTGTGATTCCTATAATCTTCTAAAGAACTATAAATATCACTTAAAGCTTTAAAATCAGGCAAATTTTCAAATGATTCTAACTTACTAGGTAAATCAAGATTGTAATTCCTTTTTACTTCTCCAAATATTTCCTGAAGCATTTCGTATACTCTTTCTTTACACTCTTTACATCTCTCATTATGTTTTTTGAGTTTATTTTTTGAATTTTTATTTGATTTAGGCTTTTCATCCGATTTAAATTTATTTTTCTCTAAAATTTGGAATCCTAATGTTCTCAAGAACTGGTTTGTTTCAATACCTCCACTAAATTCAGATGAATTTAAAATTGAGCCATTAATATGCCTATTTGCCAATGATATTACATATTTTGGTGGATAATTTTTACCTTTATAATTTAAAACGAATTTTCTTGAATATCTAGATTTAGGAATTCCCTTATTGTCTATTTCTATTAATGCTTTTTTCACATGTTCTTTCCCAATATTTTTAGGAATCATTCATTGCACCTTGTTTAGAACTAAGTAGGCCAATAAATCTTAGTTAAAGGAATTAAAGCTCTTGCACCTGAATCAAAGCCATCATAATACTGAATTATTAAGTTAACAAGCATATCTGAGTCAATTAGTGTTAGAGGAGTATTAGATCTATCTGCTTCATATTTAGCTTCCCTTGTAAATCCTCCAGTAGAAACATAAAGACCTTTATCACCAGGTCTTAAACCACCTGTAAAACCTCTAATTTCAGGTGCTCCCATCTGACCAGATCTGTGTTTTACTTCTACTACAATTCTTGGTTCTTTTAAACCAAGCCCATCAGGAGATGCTAAAATATCACGCCCCCTATCTGGCCCTTTGGACGATACAATTGTTTTATATCCCATTGATCTTAAAATTCCGGCCACTAATTCCTGCATATCGTATCCATCAAGCTTTAAAAGTTTATCCTTTATAAATTCCTCTGATTTAGAAATTATGTCTCCTTTTATTTTCTCTAATTCTTCATCTTCAGTTTCAGGAGATTCTGGCGATTTTTCCTCACCACATAATATATTTAGTATTTCATTTTTAGCATGAGGATTAATTTCAAATATTGTAGAAATTGCTCCCAGTGTATTTTTGGTTGAAGTTGAAAGAACATCACGACTCACTTCACCTAACCATTTAACCTCTCGAACATCACAATATTCTAACGGATTATCAGGATGAAAACTAGCATCATAGAAATAATCTGATTTAATTTCTCCTATTAAATATACCCTTTTCTGGGGATCATATGATATTACATAGTCTCCTTTTTGGAAATCAAAGCGAAATTTGCTGATTTGTGAAGATGCGATATTAATTTGACCATCTTTATTTTCTGGAAAAGTATTTTTCAATCTCTGTTTAATTTCTTCGGGATTTTTTACATTTGTTAAATCCCCTATTTCCCAGCCTATTACTACACGATCTTCATTTTTAAACCTGTCGATTAAAAATGCTCCTTCGCCTGCTCTTACCATCCACATCTTTTCAGTCATTGAACTCATTCCAGAAAACTTATTTTTTGATAAATAAATATTAGTATCAGCTTTTAATATGAATATTTATATATTCTTTATTGATTGAAACAAATAAAAACATTTTTAGGGACAAAATATTATTTATATGTATCTTATTAATAATATTACGATTCATGCGCCTTAAAAAAAGAAATTATGCAAATTTAAGTGAAGATAATAAATACTTAGGATAGGTCTTTAATTTTAATTTGTCTAATGAGAAAAGGATGCATTTGGATTTAAATAAACCAAATGATAAATTTCTTCTATTTGTATCTGCTGTTGCATGGTCTAGACCCAGATATTGGGAAAATATAGCTGCTTTTGTCACTTATCTGAAAATGGAAAATAAAAACTATACATGATATTGGCTGAACAGGGAAAATATAGAATATAAAAATAAGAATAGGGCTAAAAATGCATTTAGAACCGAAAAACAATTAAGCGAATTTAAACATAGAGTAAAATTAGTTTCAGAAAAGATATTTTTGAAAGTATGTATATTTTGGCAAAAAATTGGGTTGAAATTAATAATTCTTTAGAATGTTCGAACAAAACGGGAAATTATATTCCATTTATGAGATATATACGGAGCATTAAGGGATTAGCTTCTAATTATAAGAGCATATATATTAAAATTCCTATGATATTGCGTGAATTAAGATGCCAAAACCTATATGATAATATTCCTTGCTAATTATGCTGTATACCAGACGTTAGAGTATATAAAACACGCAAAAAAATGGATATAACTCTTCCAAAAATGAAAAAAAGAAATATTGAGGAATTAATAAACACTTCGAGTAAAATTTATGAATTATTTGGAGATTTGTATGATTTACCACTTTTTGCTTATGAAGATTAGTAAAATTCTAGATAAAGGGATTGAAATAGTAATTAATATGTTAAAACATTTATTAGGTCCTAGAGAGATCAAATAATCATATTTAATATTTTATATTAGAAATAGCTAATTTATTAAATCTAAATTTAGAAATGACATTTATTCATGTAGTAATTATTTTCATCTTGTTTAAATTGTTTAGTATAATTTCATCCTAATTAAATTTGATAATTCTTACGAATAGTTAATATATTTCAAAAAATATATTAATAATAGTATAAATTGGATGAAAAATCCAAAATATGTAAAAAAAATGCAAAAAAAATCTATTAAAATATAGAGTGTGGTAAAATGGATATTTATGGTGTTTCGCATCCAATACCTACTGAATATGCAAAAAAAATATATAATGAAGGAAAAACAGTTTTTGTTGGTAAATCTTTTTTAGGAAAAGTGTCTAAAAACGACAAATTTATTATATATGAATCTTGGGGAGCTAAAGCTTATACAGGATGGGCAGATATAGAATTCGTCGCTAAAATGAAACCTTCAGAAATTTTAGCGGAATATAAAGAAGAAATGATGATTAATATAAAAGATTTTAAGGAATATTCTAAAAATAGAAAATTAATGAACGTTATTAAATTTAAAAATTTTGAAAGATTTAAAAATCCAATTAAACCAGATAAATTTGTAGCACTTTCTGGTAAATATATTTATAAGGATGAATTTAAAAAAATAATGTCAATGAAAGATTAAAATTTAAAGGGGGATGTTTTTTATGGTAAATAAAAGTCTCAAAGAATGGAATGCAACTGTCGAAGCATTAGGGAATGGTTTGCAGACTATCTTAATAAGAAAAGTTTTTACAACTATACCTGAGTTTCTATTATACCCCAGTGTAAGATATACTCAAAATAACAAATATTTAGACCAATTTAATCCCAAATACCAAAAATTTGTAGAAGAGCATTCATTACCAAAAAAAGAAAACGATAAAACAGAAATAAAATATTTTGCAACAGCTGAAAATTTTATCAAACTACCTGCAACACGAATTGGATCTTTAAAAAAATACTATATATGGACTCCAGAACATGTTAAATCCTATTTAGGTAGTATACAAGCCCATGTATGGATATTAAGGGTTTATAAATTAAAAGAACCATATATGGCAGAGCCAACTCGTGCCATGACATTCGCTAATCTAGAGAAAGGAATATCATTAGAAGGTATTAAACCCGTGATAAATGATAAAGATTTTGCTAAAATAGTTAATGAAATTAGTAAAAAAGGCAAAATGATATTAGATTAAAGAATATACTAGGAATATAACTTAAATAATAAAATTTATTTATCTTATTTTTTCATTTTATTTTTAAGCTTAGTAAATTCATTATCAGAAATAACTGGTTTCATACCATCAAGTGAAATCTCGTCAAAAACATTTGCATAAACAATAGCATCACTTCTTCCAGTCATGACCGGTTTTTTTAATTTATAAACACGTAAAAGCCAAACTTTAGCATTTTTACTTCTTAAATAAGATTTGACATTTTCTTTTGTCCAGATATGATACTTATTAAGAGTTCCAATACGAGCATATGGATATTCAAATACATCTTCTACTTTAGCATAATATTTAACAAGTTTTTTATTGCCCTCTTCTTTTGGTAATGCATTTTCTTTGACAAATTCCTTGAATTCGGGCTTAAATGGTTCTAAGAAATTTTCATTACTAGTATAACTAATAGTGGGATATAAAAGAAATCCCGGAAGATTAGTTGTCGATCTTCTAATTAATATAGTTTGTCTTCCAGTTCCTAAGGCTTCTATAATAGCATTCCATTCATTTAGGCATTTAGTTATTTTTTTCATTTAAATTCCCCATCCATAATTATATTTATATTTTTAATCTTTCTGTTATTAATGTTTTAACATCCAACTACTTTAATCATCGAAATTAAGTACAAATATTAAAATTAAATCTAGTAATCCTTAATTTTGAACTTAATAAAAACTAATAAAAACAATAAAATCGTTCAATAAATGTAATACCTGAAATCATTTCTTATTTTTAAATATTAATGTGTAAGTGAATTTTAAAATATTATCTTCGTTAGTAACATCTATTTTGAAAATATCACCCTTACTAATTCCATATTTCTTTTTAAGTTCAGCAGGTAATGTAATGTCTAATGAATTAGTTCCATGTCTTTCCCTTGCTTTAACAGTATAAGTTTTCATTAATTAAAGTTATTTTCATGTACATTAAACGTTTTGTGTACATTATGTACATTAAACTTTTTCTTAATTAATTAAATAATAACTTTGGGGGAGTTATATGGAGAACCTGTACTTATTAACTGAAGAAAGAGCAAAACCTAAAGTTATCATTGAGATTTTGAAAATATATTGTAATGAATTCAATAAAAATATGGAAATAATAGGCGACGTTAAAATAATTCCAGAAATAAACAATCAAAAACATTCTTTTAATTCATACTTAAAGGGAGTCAAAATTGAAGATATTGAACAAATTATATTGTCTAGTGCTTCAGGTAAATCTAGTTTTGTTGATTATCTTGTATTTGAGCAATCTAGCCTTCCTGAAAAAAATAATGACAATCAAAATAATTTAGTTCTTATGATTGAAGAAACTAAAACCAGTGATAAAGAATCTCGAAATACAGGTGTTTATCAACGTAGCTTAAAATTTGTATATGCTGATGTTTTCTATCCTGATGTAAAGAAATATATGTTATATAATATTGAAGGAGAACATCAAAAGCCTACAAAAACATGTTTATTTGGGACAAATATGCTTCTAAATCAAAAAGTAGGAGTAACTGGTAAAGATATTGAACATTTTAAAGAATTCGATGATATTGATGAAGTTATAGCGTTTAAAGATAGTATGAGACCTCCACCAAGAGGTAATGTCCCAGTTAATATTACTATAAATGAGGATATAATAACAATTTCAGGTAGACTGTCTAAACCTAAAAATGCAGGTAATATTGCTCATGATCCAAATATGGGCTGTCTATCCTCAATTGCAAAGACTTTGAGAGTTTTAGATTGGAAGGGTAAGATAATTATAACACATCATGGGGTTAAGCAAGAATATATTGATAGAACACGGGGTAATAAGTTTTTAAATATCGCTACACATTTAGATGTACATCTTGAAGGAATAACTTTTGATATTTCTAAAAATATCCCTACAACGTATTGGTATTACGAGAAAAGTTCTGAAAAAATCGGTACAATATTTTTACACTTATTAGCTGTAAATCTAGATGATAGTGTAAAAAGTATATATGAAAATCATGCTGGCTGTGAACGAGGTTATTTCTATTTAAAAAATGGTAAAGGAATTGCTTTACCTAAAAAGGATACAAATGGTTTAGAACTTCGTATTCCAGACTTAATTCTCATGAATAATGATACTGAAGAAATATTAGTTATAGAAGGTAAAAAGTCTTCAACATTAGATGATGGATTAAGAGAAATAAAAAACTATGATCCAATTGAAAAAGAATACATTATCCCAAGGTATCCTAATTATTCTATTTCAAGATGGGTTACTACATTTGGAGAAGATATATACTATGGTAAACTAAATTCTAAGGTATTAATGCATTTAAATACAGATGGTAGTTTTTATGTGAATGAAAATGCTCCGAATTGGATAAAAGAACTTTTTAAAGATAATACTCAAATTTTAGAAGATCCCAAAGAACTTTTAAAAGATGGTGAAAAATTAATAGTTAACCATTAAAACTTTTTTATTTCTCTTTAAATTCTTATTATTTTACTAATATTCTGAATGAGAGTTGTTTTAATTGAATACGCATTTAATGTACATTATGTACATTAATCTTTTTCTTAATTTATAAACTATTAACTTTGGGGGAGTTATATAGACAATCTTTACATTTTAACTGAAGAAAGAGCAAAACCCAAAGTAATTATAGAAATTTTGGAAGAGTATTGTAGAAAAACTAATAAAAATATAGAAATAACTGATGTTAAGATAATTCCTGAGATAAAAAATGGAAAATATTCATTTGATTCATATATAACTGGTATAAAAATTGAAGGCATTGGCGAGATAATATTATCAAGCGCTTCAGGTAAATCTAGTTTTGTTGATTATCTTGTATTTGAACAACCTAACCCTCCAAAAGAGGGATCAAAGAATAATTTAACCCTCATGGTTGAAGAAACTAAAACCAGTGATAAAGAATCTCGAAACACTGGCGTATATCAACGTAGCTTAAAATTTCCATATGCCGATATTTTTTATCCTGATGTTCCAAAATATATGTTATATAATATTGAAGGTGAAGATAAACGCCAACCATCTAATACTAGTGTATTTGGAACTAATATGCTTTTAACCCAAGATATCAAGATACTTGGAAAATGTAATCAACATTTCAAGCGTTTTAATGATAAAAATGAACTTATAGAATTTAAGAACAATATGCCAGCACCGCCTGAAAGTAATGTTCGAATCATGATTACTAAAAAAGATAATGTAATAGAAATTTCTGGTAGATTATATAAGAACGGGTATATGGGTCATGACCCCAATATGGGCAGCTTATCTTCAATTGCTAAAACTTTAAGAGTTTTAGGTTGGAATGGTAGAATAGTAATAACACAACACGGCTTAAAACAAAAACATGTTGATAATCCAAAGGGCAATAAATTTTTACATATTGCAAAATGTCTAAAAATTGAATTTGAAGGATTAAATTTTGATGGTTCCCATAATCTTCCTGAAAAATATTGGCATTATGAGAAGAAATCTGAAAAAATTGGTACAATTTTTTTACATCTATTAGCTGTGAATAATGAGAATGTAAAAAGTATATATGAAAATCATGCTGGCTGTGAACGTGGTTATTTCTATTTAAAAAATGGTAAAGGAAAAGCTTTACCGAAAAACGACAAAAAGGGTAAAAAGCTTAATATTCCTGATTTAATTCTCTTAAATAATAAAACCAAGGAAATATTAGTTATAGAAGGTAAAAAATCTTTAAAATTAAAACAAGGATTGGAAGAATTAGAAACTTATGATCCAATTGAAAAAGAACATATAATTCCAGAATATCCCGATTGCTCTATTTCAAGATGGATCACAACATTTGGAAAAGATGTATATAGTAAAGATTTAAATCCTAAAGTACTAATTCATTTAAATACAGATGGTAGCTTCATTATAAATGAAAGAGCTCCTAGTTGGGTAAAAAGACTTTTTAAAGACAATGAAGAACTCTTGAAAGATTATCATGAACTTTTAAAAAACAGTGCAGAATTAGTAGTTGACCACTAAAACTTCTTTATTTTTCTTTATATCCTTTTTATTTTTCTGGTAATTTGAATTAGAATAATCTGAACTTATATCAATGGCTCTGTAATTGTTTTTATTTATCCAGTCAATAAGTAGTTTATTTTCTTTACCATCATGTATTGTTACATTAGATAAGGCAAAATGTATGCCTTTAGCATCCAGATCATTTAGCAATTCTAATAATTCTTTCTCTTCTTTTATTGTCCAGTTTTTAAAGCCACGATTACCATCATTGTAACTGCCAGTAGTAATTAAGTATGGAGGATCACAATAGACTAAAGAATTATTATCTAATTGGGAATAATCTAGTTTAGTAAAATCGGAATTGTAAAATTCTATATTTTTACCATGTATTAATTCTATAAAGTCTTTTAGACGTTCTTTCATATTTGGAGTGAAGCTACTTCTATTTGTCCCATGCGGACAATTATATTCACCCGAATTATTGAATCTTATCTGATAATTAAAAGAAAAACAGATTAATACATATAAATCTAAAGGATTTTTTATTTCATTGGCATTATATTTATCTCTAAATTCTAAAAATCCATCTTTTTCATGTTTTTTAATGCCATATTCTTCAATGGTTGACTCAATATAGTTAATCGTATCTTCATAAGTAGTTGTTTGAAAATATTTGAAAAGATCAACTAATGGTGTCAATTGATCGTTATAAATTATTTTTTCTGCATCCACATTTATTCCTACATTAAATCCTCCACCAAAAACATCTACAAAAGTAGAAATATTATCGGGAAAGGCTTCATAGAGTTGAGGTAATATTTTATGTTTACCTCCAATATAATTAAAAGGACATTTTAAGAAATTTTTTTGTTCTGATGGATGATTATAGACAAAAACTGAAGCATTTCCATCAATATTAAAAGTTGATTGCACTGGAAAAGGTTTTCTTTTGCTTTTTTTTATGATATTTCTAACTTCATTATGGTCTTTAGATCTTTTTGTTTCTTTTTCAACAAAAAATAATAATTCATGTAAATCTTTCTTTTTTTGTTTTAATTTACTTTTATATTTACGATACTTAATGGGACTGGCCATGTTAAAGGTTCCTTCAACCCCATATTTTTTGAATATCTCTTCTATCTCTTCAGCATCTAAAATCCCATCAGTACTATAACTCATTATAATATATTGAAATTGAGCATTTTTTATCAGATCATCTAATGCATATTTGACTTCTCTTTTTCGGCAAAATTTAGAAATCTGATTAGAATAATCCCTCATACCAGAAACTCCATTAATTTCCGGGTAATCATATTTAGCTACAGTTTCTAATATATGATAGTTTGGAGGATATTGCCGGTGATTATATGGAGGATCAATGTATAATATGTCTCCTTCAATTTTTCTAATCAATGAGTGAGAATCTTCATTATAACATATATTTTCACGATGATTATTTTTAATATCTAACCCTGCAAATTTAAATCTCTTTAAGGCCCTTGGATCCCAATGTTTTAAATAAGCAGCATAAACTCCACTAATATTTGAATAATATGGAACTGTTTCAATTAATAGAGCTAAAAGGTAAGTGTATTCATTATCATTTATCCATTCACATGTAAGCCATTGTTCTATTATAATTCTAATTATATCAATTCTTTTCCCAATTTCCTGGGTAAAATACATTCTTTCACAATTTTCAGAGGGTGTATAATTATTATATATAAATAAGTCTTTTGAATATATGTTATATTCCTCTTGTAAAAATTCAAGTGATTTAGTTTCTAAATAATTTAATATTTCATGAAGTGAATTCTTGGCTAATTTCTTTTTTAAAATAGAAAAATCTGGAATTTCATTAAGTTCAATTGTCGATTTTTGCAATATATAAGAGAAAAACATTATATCATTAGAGATTATCTTATAATGTTGTTTAAAATATCTTGCAACTGAGCCACTACCTGAGAAAATATCACAAAATACAAAATCGTCATTTACAGGAATATTTTCCCCTATAAAGCGCTTTATATCCTCAACTAATAGTACCTTATTTCCTATAAATCTCATAGTCTTCACCGATTAATGATGGCACTAGATAATGTAATTATTTTAAATAGATTATCTTTTATTATCATTCATAAATTTATGCATACTTCAAATTTATGAAAATCATTATTTAAAAATATAATTTAGATAATCTGTATATTAAACCTTTTTTAAGAAATTTTTCATTCTTACATTCAATAATTAACCATCAAATTCTTAAACTGTTAAAAATTAACAGTTTTATGATAAATTTTTTCTATTATCTTTCTATTACTATCATTATTGCTTTTTTTCTTATATTCTTTTCTATATTACATTGTAAATGAACAATGCTACTGATTTCTAATGCATTACCTTATTTCAGATTATTTTATGAATAATATGATTAAAAGTAGGTCATTATATCTTTATTATGTTTTTCAATATTAGCTTAATCTAGATTTAATTCTTCTTGCAAGAGTTTCATTTATTGATTTAATTTCTATTAAATTATTTAAATTAGATTTTTTTAAATTTTCTAAAGTTCCAAATCTTTCATAAATTCTATTTATTAACACTGGTCCAACTCCATGAATATCCTTAAGTAGGAATTCCATTCGAATTTTTTCTGAATATTTAATCCATTCCCAGAAACCTCCCTTAAAACCACCATAAGCCGTTAAACCCCAATAATTACCATTATGAGCCAAATAATGGCATTCTTTACATAATGTAGCTAAATTATCAATATTATCTAATAATTCTGAATAAGAATTCCCTAAAGGGACAATATGATGAATTTGAAGGTTATCAACAGCATCACACATGACGCATGAATTTTCATCCCTATTTAATACTTCTTTTCTTATTTTAGAACTTATCCTTTTCCTGTTTACCTGTCTAACTGAACCATTATTAGTTGGATAAAATTGTCTTGCGTATCCAATAGTACAATTTGCAGCCTTAGAAACTTGACAATTGTCAATTAACCATCCAAATTTTCTCTTTAAAGCTATAATTTTATCCTTTTTTTGAATGCATTCACTTTTAGTTTCTAAATACTTATGATACAGATCATCTAGTTCTTTATTCACTTGTCCCAATTCATTTTTTAATATTTTCCATTCGTCCATATTTTCTAATCCAATTAAAAGTAAATTTCTATCGATTGAATCGGCATATTTAGTGTCTTGTTTATCCAAGTAACTATCTATAAGTTCTCTCCTTTTTTGGAAAATATTAAACTTTTCTTCTTTTAATCTATCATGTAAAATTTCAAATTGATCGGGACTCAATTTAATTCCTCTCGTATATTTATCTAGATTAAAAATCATAATTTGCTAAATCAATTCCAGAAAATCCAACCCTAAAGAACCCAACTTATATTTCCTATCAGACTTCACTATCAAACCCATATCTTGAAGTCTTTTCAACCTATCATACACTATAATCTTCATTATCCGGGATTTAAGAATAGTTCAGTTGCAGCATATTGATAAATCTTAGAGTATTCAAGACCATTATTTCATGAGAATCTAAATTATTTTTTGCGGTGGCAGAAGTTTAAATTCCATTTTCAAATAATATAAACAAGATAATTATCTTCATTATTCAAAACTTCATACATCAACAACATTATCTTGATTTATGAAGAATTCACATATTTCATTTTCCTGCAGTACAGCTTTCACCTGCTTTAATGCTCTGATGAATTCTTCATTATTCTGACGTAGTTTACATTCCTGTGATGGCTTTCAGTAATTTTTCATAGCCTTCGCTATTAATGAAAAATATTGTAAAATCAAAACCTTAGTTTAAAATAAGTTAACCCTTATACTCACTTTCGTGAAATTATTACAAATAAAAGAATTTTTAATATAATGAATTAATTTTCAGTAGTAAGTAGAAAGGCTGGCAGCGTCTTGAGGTTCCCATAAAAGACATTATAGTACAACTCAAATCGCTGGAGGACTTTACTTCTGGGATCGAAACGAGACCAGGTGTGACCCCTCCGCTGTGGCCGCCAAACCAATGAATTAAATAATTTAATTATAAATGTTAGAATAATATTTGTGAGTTGAAGATGGCCGGCAACGTCTTGAGGTTCCCATAAAAGACATTATAGTACAGTTCAAATCGCTGGAGGACTTTACTTCTGGGATCGAAACGAGACCAGGTGTATCCCCTCCGCTATGGTCGCCGAACCAATGAA
>JAEYPF010000001.1 GCA_023411115.1 Methanobacteriota archaeon | reverse complement strand
GGGAGTTCTAAGTGGTGGAAGAATTCCCACGTTTTTTAATTCCCTTGTGATTGGAAATACCTTTTTTCGAAGGTATTGAGGCGTATTCATATAAGTGAGAACATCACTAATAAACTTTACCTCTTTTCCATCAGAATTATCGTTATAAACGATGATCTTGTCAGCCTTAAAGATTGCTGCAGATCTACCAATCAGCCCTACCTTGTATGTCTTTATCCTCAAATCTTTAGTCTCAGCAGTTATTGAGGCAGGTATAAAAATGGATAAATGTCTTAATGTCATTTTCCACTATTTGTTTTCTATCTTTTATATATATAGTGTACAACCTTTTTAGATTTAGTTGAAGTTGTATATAAATACCAAAGATAATTTACATTAAATTATTTTATAATAATTTATGATTTACCGTTATTTAATAGTTTGGATATTAAATATCAGTTTCAACTATGAATTTTTTTATATATAAAATTATGGTAATTTAAACCCCTTATTTTATCTATTCAGTACGTTGAATCCTTAACACAACCACGTCGATATTTATTTTTTCCTTTTCATGGAAATGATAAATGCGAGGTATAGGAAAACTGTAATGATATTTGTGAGTTATGTGCCCGTTCATTGAATTAAAAAATTTTTCTACAAATGGTTCTGTTTCCATTATATGGAACGAATACACAACCGGAGCGATTTCGATGGCTTTAGTCATGAAAATTCTATCAGCTTCTTTTCTTTTGGCCTTTTGTGCCCCAAAAGGAGGATTCTGAATAACGGTATCTGCACTTCCAGTAAAATTTTGAATGTTTTTTGGAATGAATTCTATTACATCGTTAACACCAGATTTTGATGCCTGCAGTTGGGCAATTTTTATTGCATCAGAATCAATATCCACCCCAATAACTTCATTTGCTCCAAGTAAAGCAGCCCCAATAGCAAATATACCAGTGCCACATCCTAAATCAACGACTTTTTGATCTTCTACATCTCCAAGCGAATATGCATTCCACAGAATATCAGATGCAATACCAGAAGGTGTCGTGTACTGCTCCAGGTGAACTTTTGGGGATTCATGAGGAGGTATTTGCTGCAGTACCATTTCAAGGTGTCTTTTTTTAGTAATTTTTGGTTTTTTACTCATTTTAACGTCCATATATTTGATCTTAATATTCTATTTTTTGTAACGCTCATGTCCATTATTACATGCGTATAGAATATTTACTGTTTCAAATGTATTAGTTAATTAAGTTGAACATGTTTAAAAAAATTCCAATTTGCTTAATCAACACTTTACATAAATTCAACAGCAATATTTGCACAATATTCCATGCATGAGCGTTTTATAAAATAATAATATAATGAAATAAATATAGATCAAAGATAAATTAATATGATCATTGGTCAATGTTATAATTAGAACAAATTAATTTACGATATTGGAGTCATTCTTAGACTTTTACAAATTTTAGAGGCGATATCATGTTTAATAAAATCCTGGTAGCCAATCGTGGAGAAATTGCAATAAGAGTAATGAGAGCATGCAAAGAACTGGGCATAAAAAGTGTCGCAGTGTATTCTGATGCAGATAAGAACTCTCTTTTTGCAAAATATGCTAATGAAGCTTACAATATAGGAAACCCAAGTCCATCACAGAGTTATCTAAACATTGAAAAAATAATCGATGTTGCAGAAAAATGCGGTGCAGAAGCAATTCATCCAGGTTATGGATTTTTAGCTGAAAATCCAAACTTAGGAATGGTATGCGAAAAACACGGCATCAAATTAATAGGACCTAAAGGATCTATTATAGAGGCCATGGGAAGTAAAATTGAGTCTAAAAAATTAATGCAAAAAGCAGGAGTCCCTGTAGTTCCTGGTACTCCCAAAGGCGTGAGTGAAATTGATGAAGCAGTTGATATTGCAGAATCCATTGGATACCCCGTCATTGTAAAAGCCTCTGCTGGAGGAGGTGGAATTGGAATGCGTACAGTTTACGAAGAAGATGAACTTGTACGTGCAATTGAATCCACACAGTCAGTTGCGGCATCTGCATTTGGAGATTCAACAATTTACATTGAAAAATATATAGAAGAACCAAGGCATATTGAATTCCAGATCCTTGCAGACGAACACGGGAATACCATTCATGCTGCAGACAGGGAGTGTTCAATTCAAAGAAGACATCAAAAACTAATTGAAGAAGCACCTTCCCCCATTATGACCGAAGAACTTAGAGAAGAAATGGGCGGTGCTGCAGTGAGGGCAGCTTCATCTATAGGATATACAAATGCAGGAACTGTTGAATTTTTATACTCAAATGGAGAATATTACTTCCTTGAGATGAATACACGTATACAGGTTGAACATCCTATAACAGAAATAATAACCGGTATAGATCTTGTAAAACAGCAGCTTAAAATAGCGGCTGGTCAGGAACTATGCTGCGGGCAGGAAGATATCACAGTAAGGGGACATGCCATAGAATGCAGAATAAATGCTGAAGATCCAATGAATGATTTCGCTCCAAATCCTGGTAAAATAACTGGTTACCGTTCTCCAGGAGGAATAGGAGTCAGAGTAGACAGTGGAGTTTATATGAACTATACAATACCTCCTTTCTATGATTCAATGATATCCAAGCTTATTGTTTATGGAATGACAAGAAACGAATGTATAGCACGTATGAGAAGAGCATTGAATGAATATATTATACTGGGCGTTAAAACAACAATTCCATTCCATAAATCCATGATGCTAAGTGAAAGCTTCAGGGAAGCTAAATTACATACCCATTTCGTTGATGAGTATCGAGATGAAATCATGGGACACATGGCAGAAGTAATGAAGGCTGATGAAAAGATAGTATCAAGGCTAAAATCCACATTTCTACCATCCCCCAAAATTGCTGCAGTGTCTGGTGCTGTAAATAGCTACATGGCCAATTTAAATAATTCAAAGTCTAAAAAGCCATAAATTTTTAAAATTTGTAGTTTATTAAAATAAAAACGGTGTTCAAATGAAAGATAAAGTACTAGAAGTTCTTTATGAAAAAAGAGGTGAATATGTCCCTATTGATGACATAGCTTCCAAACTTGAAATTCCAGTATCAACGGTACAGGAACATATAACATCGCTTAAAAATGAAGGGTACACAATAGAAATATCTTCTGAAAATGAAATTAGACTTGATGAAGAATTAACTCTCTTATTACCCCATAAACTCAAAAATGAGCTTAATACAAATTACATTGGAAAGGAAATTCACTACTTTAGAGAAGTTAATTCTACAAACGAAGTTGCAAAAAAACTTGCCAGAGAAGGTGCGCCTGAAGGAACAGTTGTAATAGCAGAAAGTCAGAGCAGAGGAAAGGGTAGAAGGGGTAAAAAATGGATATCTCCCTTAGGTGGTGCATGGATGTCAATTATTTTAAGACCAAATATACTACCTATCAATGCGCCCCAGTTAACATTTACAGCAGGTGTTGCCGCTGCACAAACTATAAAAGACGAATATGGTCTTGATATAGGTATAAAATGGCCAAATGATATTTTAATAGAAAATAAAAAGGTTTGTGGAATATTAACTGAAATAAGCACCGAACAAGATGCTGTTGATTATATCATTACCGGAATTGGGATTGATGCAAATATTGATGTAGATTTACTCCCTCAAGAACTCAGGGAGACCACAACATCCATTAAAAGTGAACTGGATCATGATATATCTCGCATGATACTGGTTCAAAAATTCCTTGGAAATTTTGAAAAGATGTATGATGAATTTAACAAGGGCAATTTCCAATATATTCTAAAAAAATGGCGACAATTTTCTAAAACTATTGGAAGGGAAGTAGAAATTAGAAAAGGAACAGAAGTTATTAGAGGAGAAGCTGTAGGTGTAAACAGTAAGGGAGCATTGATTTTAGAGCTTAAGGAAGGAAATTTAAAGAAAATTATCTCTGGGGAATGCAGGCATTTAAATTAATTATACTTTTAGTCCAGATTTAAGAGCTGATCGGTAAGGCAAAATAAAATGTCGAACCAACACCTAACTTAGATTCAACCCAAATACGCCCATCATGACGTTCAATTATTCTTTTTGCAATTGCCAGACCAATACCAGTTCCCCTGTATTCATCCGTGGTATGTAATCGCTTGAATACTTCGAAGATTTTATCTGTATACTCTTTTTCCATTCCAATTCCATTGTCAGATACACTAAAAATGTATTCATTATTTTCTTTATCCATTTTACATCCAATATGAATTTTTGGAGGTATATCAGGTTTCCTAAACTTAATAGCATTACTGATTAAATTCTGGAACACTCTAACCATCTGATCTGGATCAGCAATGACATCTGGAAGATGATCATATGTAATTTCTGCTTTATTTTCATTAATTGATGCCTTTAAGTTAGATAAGGCTTTCTCAAGTTTCACGTTCATATCTACATCTTCAAATTCAATTTTTTTGGTTCCAACACGAGAATAATCAAGTAATCCCTGAATCATTCCCTTCATACGGATGGCTGCATCTACTATAAATTCAATGAATTCATCAGCATCTGGATCAAGCTGTCCCTTATATCTTCGTTCAATAAGTTGTGTAAAACTTGCAATGGTCCGCAGCGGCTCCTGCAGGTCATGAGAAGTAATATAAGCAAACTGCTGGAGTTCGTAATTAGAACGTTCTAACTCTTCTATTGTTTCCTTTAATTTTTCTTCAGCTTTTTTACGCTCGGTAATATCATGTGCTATCACGTTAAAAGCAGTTATTTGACCATCTTCTTTTAAAGGTTTTAAAAAGGTTTCAACATAACGTATTTTTCCATTTTTATCAATAAATCTTGATTCGTAGGGGTTTACAGTCTTTCCTTTCAAAATCTGGGAAACTTTTTTCATATGTATGGGCATTTCCTCATTCAACAATAATTTCAGCTCTGTAAAGCTTTTGCCAGTTAAATCTTCCCTTGGCAATCCCACTATTTCTTGTGCTGCCTCATTTACATCTATTAAAATGCTATTGGCCCCTATAAGTAATGTATAGTCCGGGGATAAATTAAAAAGAGTCCTGTATTTTTGTTCGCTTTCAGATAATTCTTTTTCAGCTTTTTTACGTTTTGTAATATCACGAGAAATTGCAAGACAGGTAATTCTTCCCCTGTAATCAATGAGGTGATTGTTAATTTCTATAGGTATCCTTCTTCCATCTTTGGTAATATGAACTATTTCAAATGTGGCATGTTTATTTTTCCAGAGTCTTGCCGCATTTTTGGGCATTTCAGGCCTTTTATCAGGGGCAACTATATCAACGGGACCCATATTCAACAATTCTTCCTTACTATAACCCAATCTTTTTATTCCTACGTCATTTATTTCAATAAAGCGTCCGGGCATGCCGTCTTCATTCATTAAATTTAAACTGATCATATCGTTTGCTTTGTTGAAAATCTCACGGAATTTCTCTTCACTATCTCTTAATGCTTCCTCAGCTTTTTTAAGGTCAGTAATATCCTGATTTGCACCATAAGTTTTGATAGTACGGCCTTCTTCATTTTTGATAACCCCATAACGAACTATTATATAACGTTTTTCACCATCAGCCCTTATGATAATGTGTTCAGCCTGTCCAAAGAAGTTAGGATCATCTGATTCTAAAGCTTTGACAATTTCCTCGATCACGAGATAAGACTCTTCAGGGGGAACGAATCTTTGGGCGTATTCCTCAGCCGACATTCTTGTACCTCCCTCCCGTTCAGCGGTTGTGCCATATAATGCATAAAACCTATCATCAAATGTAAACATGTTAGATTCAACATCATATTCCCAATAAACTAGCTTAGCCATGTCCATAGCAATCTTGAGTCTTCCTTCACTTTTACGTAAGGCGCTTTCAGCCTTTTTAAGTTCAGTTATGTCTCTAATAACGGCCACTATGTATTTTTCTCCAGAAATATCGGTGTACAATGTTTTTTTAGTAATTATTGTATGTACATCGCCTACAGAGTCTGTGAATTCTTCTTCATTAACATTTTCAACGCCAGCTTCAAATACTTCTTCGTCTTTTTCCCAGAAAACATCAGCTTCATGTTGGGGGAAGAAATCATAGTCAGATTTTCCTAAAAGTTCCTCCCGCGAATAACCCATAAAATCACAATAAGCGTCATTTAGAAGCGCCCAACGATGCTGTTCATCCTTTACAAAAACAGGATCTGCAATGGTATTAATAATCTTATCCAAATAATTCCTGGATTTGATAAGGGCTTCTTCAGCATTTTTGTGTTCTTCAATTTCATTTCTCAATGCTTCATTAGATGTTTTAAGTTCCGTGGTTCTCTTTTGAACTATTAACTCCAAATTATCACGAGCTTTTTGTAATAATTCTTCAGCGTGTTTACGCTTGCTAATGTTTGTTCCTATGCTTAAAACACCTATGACTTCTCCCTTATCATTATAAAGGCCTTTATTTGTCCATGCCGCCCATACTCTTCTTCCATCACGGGTTATATTTTCATTTTCGATGTTGATGTGAGATTCAGGATCCTTAATAATCATGTTGATAAGTTCCTGGAGGTTTCTTCCAGAAGATTCAGTTTCTGGGACTATTGTGCCCACCACATTTTTCCCTGAAATTTCTTCCTTTTTAAAACCAAAGAATTTCTCACCAAATTCATTTAAAAAAAGAATATTTCCTTTTTTATCCATTTTAAGAATGATACTATTGGCGTTTTCAACCAGTTCACGATATTTAATTTCACTTTTTTGTAATTTGGCTTCTGCTTTTTTAAGTTTTGTAATATCTAAAAAGGATGCTATGCTTTTTTTTGTTCCAGGAATCATGGAAATGGTCGTTATGATATTTTTAACATTTCCTTGTTTGTTAACACCTTGAAACTCATATTTTCTGGGAACTGCATCAGATTTTTCCCTTCTTAACCTGTGATATCTCTGCATTCTTTCAAGATCTTCTTTTTTGAATACGAATTCTACCCATTTTTTCTTTCCTTCTATTTCACTCTTTGAGTACCCGAAGAGTTTTTCGGCTTCTGTATTTACCAGAGATATCGTAGTATCTTCCTCAAGAATCATGAAAGCTGTTCCAGTATTTTCAAAAATAGTTCTATAATATAATTCTGACTCTTTCAAGGAATTTTCAGCGTTTTTACGCTTTGTAATGTCTTGAATTTGAGCTAAATATCCGGAATCAGTGACAGAAATAACAAAATCTAAATATGCAGACCCTGATCGAGTTGGATTATAATATCCTGCTTTTCGAATATTTTCAAAGTCCATCTTGAACTGGAATTTAATTGCCCCTTCATCAATCAGTTTTTTCTTTTTTAAAGCAATGTCAGGATCATTAAATAGATTTAAATTGATGTCTTCTGATTCTGGAATTCCTGCAATATCCCTTGCTGATTGATTTGCAGCAATAAGTCTACCTTCTTTATCATAAAATAGAATTCCAATTGGAGACTTCAAGAATATTTCTCTGAATTTAATGTCAGTTTCTTTAAATATAATTCCTCCGAATTATATTCATTTTCTATTTCGTTAATTACTCTAACTTTTTATAGATAAATAAATTATGATTTATCCGATAAAGCCCATAGGATCTATTTAACTTCTTTTAGACTTCAGCAAAGTATTTACAGTATTTTAACGTTTAAAAACTGAATTTGCAATAAAATTGAAAACTAAAGCAATTTTAATTAATCAAGATAGTTGCAATTTCTCCGATTTCACCATCTACATCAAATTTTTTGCCCAATATTTTTTCGGTTATAAAAATATTTGTAGCTGCATGTGAAGTCAATTCTGCAGTTTTTACCTTCGATTTACCCGCAATTGCCATATAAGGAATTATTTGATCTCCAATATACTTATCCACAGCTGCCTCCCTGGATATATGATATAAAAGCTCTTCAGCCGCTTTTTCACCAACTTTTTCTGCCCTTAGTCCTCTTTCACCAACGGCACTTCCACCTACTCTAGTATTTCCTTCAGTCCAAAGAACAATCCCCGAGCCTGACCCTAATGCATCATCAGAGTGTTCAATTTCAATCTCGGCATCCCATCCATTTGCTTCAAGCATTTTTTGTGCACTTTCAGCTTGTCTTACTGCAACGTGTTCAGGCAATTTTACAGCGTGAGATATGCCCCTTATATTACTCACCTTCAAATTTTCCAGATGAACTGGATTTAATTTCTCTACAGGATTTATTTTGACCTTAACAATGCCTCCACCACGAGGATAATGACCCCTGCAGATTATATCTAAATTTGCATCGTATCCCATTGATTTTAAAACTGGTAAAGTAACATATTGAAGATAATTTACAGGTGGCGACCATCTCACATCTGTACCTCCCCTTATTGTAATATTCACTGGGGATTCAGCAAAACATGCAGGAATCATAAACGCTTGAAGAACCAGTGTAACACTTCCCGCAGTTTTAACATCGATGTTATAATTTCCGCCTTCTATTTCTCCAGGGTGGAAAAATATTTCTTCTGAGCCCATTTCAAGCCCATCAACATGTGCACCAGATAAATGTGCAACAGCTTTTATGGCATTTAAGTGCTGGGGCATTAGACCAGTTTTTGGCCGGTTCGCACGAATATTGGTTATATGGATAGAATTTGATGCTAAAGCTGATAATGCAGTTGAAATACGCAAAAGAGCCCCTCCACCTTCTCCGTATGATCCATCTATCTCAATCATGTTTACCAACCAAAGTCACTTCAATTTAATATGACAATGAATAAAAATAAAATAGAATTATCTACTAATTCAGGCACGCTTAAGATTCATATTCATATAAGATCAATTCACAAGCCTTTTTATAGTTTGCAATCTCACCAAGATGTGAAAAAGTCTCAATAAATGCCTTAACAATATAATCAATATCAATACGTTCAGCATCAGCGGATGCAAGGTCTATTCTTATGGTTGGAGAAGCTCCAGGCATTCCAACTGCAGGAATTGTAACTATATTATAATTTCGGAGGAGAAGTGCTGCAAAAACACATGCAATATCCGATGGGGTAAATTCTGTTTCAATACCTTTTTGCTTTAATTCGTCCATTAAATCATCAGCTGAAAGCATTATGCCGGTTGGAGTTTCTTTAATATTATTGATACCTTTTTTTATGGCTTCATAAACCACATGCTTTTTTTCAAAGGCATTAAGCATCCTTTCTCCGCTGAAATTTTCAATTGCCCTTATTATTCCCACAATTGTAGAGGCTTGAGCTTCAAGACCAAATTGATGGGCTTTTGATTTTATCAAATCCACAAGTTCTCTTTTTCCAGACATAAGTCCGGCTCTTGGACCATCCATTAATTTATCAGTACTGGTTATAACCAGATCAGCACCCATAGCCATAGCTTTTGGCTGATTATACAGCACAGTTCTTAATCTTGCTCCAGAAGCGTCATCCACAAATACGGGGATATCTTTTGCCTTTGAAATTTCAATTATCTTTAAAAATTCATCTTTTTCTATTATATCATGATCCATTGTAGATCCAGTAATAATAACCAGAGATGTATTATCTCCAACCTTAAATTCATCAATATTATCGAATTCTCTGTAAGAAGCACCTACAAGAGCAGTACTTCGAGGAATTGATGGATGGGAAGGGAATTCAGGTAAATAATGAATAACTTCCTCATTTTCATTCACAATGGCTAAAATAGTTGCAAGAATTCCGGATGTTGTTCTGTTAAAAGCAAATATTTTTTCGCCGCCGAGATGTTCTTTACCAACATTCTGTAATTCATTTTCAAATATAGCAGGACCTGCATAAGTTTCAAGAAGATCTATATCTTCCTTGCTTAATTTAAATCCTCCAGCAAGACCAGTTAAATCGTAAAGAGCATTTCTTCCATCTCGCTTTAAAATAGTATCTATAATTTTAAGTGAGTTTTCCCTCTTTTTTACTTCGTCAACAGGAGAGCTAATAAGCATTTTCTTCCCTTACATCCTGATTGGGTTTTCCTTTGCTTTCAGATTTTAAAACAATAGCATGATCAGCAGAGTTCTGTAACGCAGCGCTGAACCCCGGTTCTACTCCAATTACAATTGTTTCCTTTCCATTTTCCTTTGCCTTATTTATAATTGGTAAAAAATCAGCATCACGAGTCATAAGAGCAATAACATCAATATTAGGATTATAAATTAATTCCATGGCTTCAACTGCCATATAAACATCAGTATCACCCGCAACAACAACAGGAGTAAATCCTTGATTTACAATAGCTTCTATAAGCTTATCTGAAGCATACTGGTTTAAAAGAACCTTACCAACTCTCATATCGCCATATTCAGCTACGATTTTCCTTACAATATCGAGATTAAGGCTGAATTCTTTCCTTAACATGTTAGGTCCATCAACAAGAAGACCTATATTCTTTCCTCCTGCTTCCCTTCTCTTTAGAGGAATGTAATCCTTTAAGGAAGTCAGTTTTTCAAAACTACGCATGGTTGTCCTCCAATTTATTTTAAATATCTCATCAATCTATATATTATTTAAAGGAGTGAAATATAATTTTTGATCCACTTTTGAATTGTTCCTTTGTATATTTTTATCGTGCCTTCTGTTTTTAAGGCTTGTTCACATTATTTTTAAATTCTACATCTTCAAATAATATTAATACATTAAATATTATGTTTATTTTTCTATATTACTTTATTTATCCAATTACATAAAATACTCACATAAGTAAGACAAGCTTTTTTACAACATTTTAACATTTAAATTTAGTTTTTTATATAGTTTTAGATTTATTTCGCTCAAAAATTCCTAGAATTTTGAATTTTTGGCGTATGCGAAATCTATGATTAGAGAAATACGCAGCATTTCTATACCACAAAAAATTCAAAGAATTTTTCGAGATTTTACTGTTCAAGAAACATATTTCCTTTTAACCCCTAAAATCTGCATTAATAACCTGTAATTTTTCTCTTAAAATAAAAAAAATAGTTTTAATTTAATATTTTTATAAAACTATCATTTAATTTATGTAATAGGTTATAAACTTCAATCTATTCAAAATAGTGTTTAATAAACTGTCAAAATCCTCAAAATCTTTGATTTTTGTCCCGTCAAATATTTCATGTTGGGCATGCAAAAACGAAGTTTTTGACAGTATTTGAATGCTCTAAAAAAATAAAACCATATTTTTTTATTCTATTTCTAGCGAAAATGCATCCTGGAAAAGATCTTTAACTATCTGTAGATCTTCTTCTCCAAGTCTTGTTATTGCCCCATCACAGGTATTTCTAAAGTAATAATCAGCATCTACAATTTGTCCACTGTTATCTATGTACAAATAGAGCCCATCTACAAAATTTTCCGGGTTATCTGATGGAAGAAATATTTCAAGTCTTATGAGTATTTCAGATCCTTGAATACTTTCATGCAATTCTTCCCGCTTCGCATCATCCTTAAGAGCTTCTTTAAACCATTCCATTCTTGACTTAAGCTCCTCTCCTACTTTTTCAGCATACAATTCATCACTGGGTTCCATAATAACACCTTGTTTTTATATTATAGCTAAGCACAATAGATTTTAGACAAGTTCAGAAATGAACCAAGAAATTTCAATTCAGTTTCCGAGATTTTTTGAAATTACAAATTCTATCAAATTATGCCTTAACTATTAATAATTATATCTACTTTTTTATTATATACTATTTTTCTTTAATTTTAATCGTCTAAAAGATTTTAACACAATGAATATATAGTATTTTTAAACGTTTATAAATCCCTCAACAAAAAGTAATTTATTGTAATTTTTAATTAAACAAGTCCATTTTTTCAATGATTCATAGTTAAAAATGATACATATCTTTTTTCTGCATTCTGCAAATATTGCAGGGTATGTCCACAATTCTATCCACTTTATCTATTATTACACTGTCACTTGTTGCAACAATGCCCTTTTTAATCTTAGACAATCTTATAATTTCAGCATCCACGTTTTTTGAAAGATTAACGTTTCCCCTAAGTTCATATTCATCCATTATCTTCTTTGTAAGACCTGCCAGTTTGCCGCTGAAACTCACAGGACCATCAAAGAAAAAATTAACATATAACGGATTATATAAATTTATTAAAGATAAAATAGTATCTAATGCATTTTCTGTAAATTCACTAAATTTATATTTCCCAAAAACAGCATTTAAATCTCTTAAAATCATGTCATCACATAGAATAATGGAATCATGATCTCCACTAAATATACTTTCAACTGTAATAAGGACATTGTATCCATCAACTAAAAGGAATTCACCTCTTATTTTAGAAATATCCTCTATTTTTTCCCTCCGCTCCTTTGATTTTAAACTGGAAAAAACAGATCTTGCAAGATAATTCCTTTCACGCTTGTTCAATACATATTTATTTGCAACAAATTGAAGAGCGCCCTTTTTTCTATAATTGCGGTTAAGAAGAAATCGCAGGTCATACGCCGCTTCTTGAAGCTTATTTTTCTTAATTTGCATGATAATTAATAAAAGAAATATTTATCCCTTTCTTTTTGCCACCATAATTGGTATCCGATCAGACGCATCTTCTGAACGATCAGCGATGTTACCTATTTTTTCTGTGATGTTTTTAAGTTCTATGAATTTTAAAATACTGATTTCATCATTTCTATAGGCATCATAAAGTCCACGGATTATTCGCCTTTCTACTTTGTCCCCATCATCTTCTTTTTCTTCTATGGCATGTGCTTTAGAAAGTGCTTCTCCTAAATCAGTATCAAGTAACTCTACACAATCTTTAAGTAAGGACACCGCTTCGCAGGATGCATCAACCAGTTCCATAAAATCATCTTTAAATGACTTTGGAAATGTTATTTTTCCAAGAGATATTGCATATGCTGTTGATTCAACAGCATCGGCGACCGTATCTACCTGTTCTGCAAGGACGATCCTGTCTTCCCTGTCAAAAGGTAAAAATGCGCCGTGGAAAAACTCAATTTCCATTTTTCTCCTAATTTCATCTGCTTCGTGCTCAATTTGGGTTATTTCCCTGACTTCATCATCCATGGAGTCAAAATCATGCTCATAAAAATGCTTCATGACATCCTTAAGCTTATAAGCACAGTCATAAACTAGCTCAACATGCAATTTGGAAAGTTTTTCAACATTACTTTCTTTAGCAAAAAATCTCTTCATTTTTACCCCTTTATGGTTTAATTAATTAGATTTAATTAGATATTATATCAGATCATGAAGAAGTCGAATTGCATCCAGTAATCCATGTGCGTATGTTATACATCCAAATGAAGTTATGTAATCCTGTTTCTCTAGATAATATTTTGTGTCTTCAAAGTAGCTTCTGGCCCTTTCAATTATCTCATTTTCACTATCATCTAATTTTATTGATTCTATTTCTTTTATATTTTTTGAAAATAATTCAATATCTTTTTTAATACGTTGGATGGTGCTTTTTTCACCGTTCATAATATCTATCCCATATTACTTCATTTATCTTATTTTAACTGTTTCCATGCATGATATACTCTTTGTAAAACTGTGAAATATCCCAGTATCATTATTAAAATCACCGCAAGTTCTAAAAAATAATTTGAACCAAGTATCACGCTTAAAAACGCCCCAATTACCAAAATAACAAGACGTTCTGCTCTTTCGGCTATTCCCACACTACCGCTTATTCCTTCTGCTTCCACGCGCGCCCTTACATAACTTACACTTAAGGATGCATGTAATGCCAGTATTCCAAAGAACCAGTTTACAGAGCCACCATATATTATACCAATTAAAATGAAAGCGTCCGCAAATCTATCAGCAGTAGAATCTAAAATTCCCCCAAATGGTGTCGTAGTAGAATGGTTTCTTGCAACTGCCCCATCTATCACGTCTACAAACCCACTTAGAAGTATGAAAATCCCTCCTAACAATAAATCGCCTCGTGCAAACATATATGCAGATAAAATACTTACTAGGAGTCCAATTATAGTTAAAACATTTGGATTTATATTGATCCGTTTTGCAATGGGGTCTATGAATAATTTAAGCTGAGGTCGTAATCTATTAAGCATACTGGTTAATTAATTAAATTCAAACAGATAAAAGTTTGGATGAAAATAGTAAATAATACATGAATTCTTTAAATCATACTAAAAAGATATCAAAGATATTTAAAAATATTAATTAGATGTGTTTCACATTGGACAATATCAATTGAACTATTCAAATCGTGCCATATGGATGATTAAATGAAAATACTTAAAATAAATCCAAATAATCCAGAAGAAAATGCAATTAATGCCGCAGTTGATATTTTAGAAAAGGGCAATACTATTATTTATCCCACAGATACTGTTTACGGCATTGGAGCAAATATATTTGATATAGGGGCTGTTAAAAAAGTATATTCTATTAAAAAAAGATTTCCAACCAAGCCCATATCTGCATGCGTTTCTAAAATTGAAGATATACATAAAATAGCATTTATGGACAAAAATGTTGAAGATATAGTTGAAAATATCTTACCTGGCCCATTTACAATAATTTTAAAGAAAAAAGAAACAGTTCCTTCAATTTTAACTGCTGGTGAAGAAAAAATTGGAATAAGAATTCCAGATAATAAGATTTGCATGGAGCTTTCAAAAGAATTCCCAATAACAACTACAAGCGCTAACATATCCGGCAAACAAATTCCAGAGACTGTAGATGGTATTTTAAAACAACTCGATTATAATATTGATCTGATCCTTGATGCAGGAACATGTAAACATGGAATTCACTCAACTGTTATTGATATGACAGTTTCTCCACCAAAAATAGTAAGAAAAGGGGCAGTAATACCCGATTTAAATTATTATTGAATTATACCTAAAATTAACGCTCCCGTATATATGTATTCTTTCATACTTTCATAAGAGCCAAAATAAACCTCTGTCAATAAAAATAAGCCAAAAAAAGTGTATGCAACTATTCTGCCTTTAGCATCTGAACCTAACATACTTCTTTTTTATGATTTTTACATTATTTATTATTACTGAAAAACAAACAAATCGCGTGAATAAAAATTCACTAAATTGAAAATAAAAAATTTTCAAATAATGTGAATAAAAATTCACTAAATTGAAAATAAAAAATTTTCAATAAAAGATTATTCTATGAATATTCGTCTTGAAGAGAGTTATACCAACCCTCAGGTGTTCCACCCCTTAATTTGGGTATTATAAAGCTTTTAAATAGAGTTCCCATCAAAACTTTAAACATACCTCTGTGTTTAATTAAATATTTTGGTCTTGTATAAAATTTAAGATACGCCTTACCCAGCTTTCTTTCAACCTGTTTTTTACTTAGCCCCAACTTTTCATAGTTTACGACAGAATCTAAAACCGTGTATTTATTCCAATCTTCCGTATCCAGCAGCTCTTTCTTTTTTAATTCGTAGTATATTGGAGTTCCCGGAAAAGGAGTCAATATTGAAAATTGGCTGTAATCAGGGTCAAGTTTTATTGAAAAGTCAATAGTCTGATCCATCTCTTCAGCTGTTTCACCAGGATAACCCAGAATAAATGAACCTAAAACACTGATATCAACTTTTTTGGCCACTTTAATAGCATCTTCAGCTTGTTTTAGTGTGATACCCTTCCCCATAAGGTCTAAAACCCGTTGTGATCCTGACTCAACTCCACAATACAACGTACTCATACCTGCATTTTTTAGACACTCTAAAAGTTCTTGATTCACTGTATCTACCCTTGAAGAAGTTACAAAACTTATATCAAGGCCCCTGTTTTTAATTTCATCTGCTACAGCAATGGCCCTTGGTTTATTTAACATGAAAATATCATCCAAAAATGCTATGTCACTGACATCATATCTATAAACAAGCTCTTCCAGCTCATCAACAACATTTTCAGGGCTGCGGCTTCTAAATTTTTTACCCATAATAAGTGATGAAGAACAGTAATTGCAAGAGAAAACACATCCTCTACTGGTTATCATTCCTCCAGCCTGACTTTTTGAGGTTTTATACTCTTTAAAAGGTATAAGATGCCTTGCTGGGAATGGTAAATCATCAAGATTCTTTATTAAAGGTCTTGGAGATGTCGCATTAATTTTACCATTATCCCTGTAAAATATTCCTTTAACATTTCCCAAGGTTTTAAACTCGTTCTTTTTGTACTCTTCAGCAACTTCAGTTAGGGTTTCCTCACCTTCACCTACAACAACAACATCTAAAGTATCTTCAGCTTTTAAAGTTCCTTCAGGTATAAATGTAGGATGAGGACCTCCCATTACAGTTAAAGTATTTGGTAAGAGATTTTTAATATATTTAACATATTTTAAGGCATTTTTTATTGTAGCTGTAGTAGCAGTAACTCCCAAAATCATCGGATCAATTTTTGATGCTAAGCTGGCCATTTTCAAGGATCCTACCTGATACAAATCATCGTCAAATATTTTAACAGACATTGAAGCTTTTTCGAGTGCTGCTGCCAGATACATAAGGTTCAAAGGAGGAATTCTTAGACCTAATCCATTAGTTACATGACCCTTATCAAGGGGATTAATCAACAAAACATCAATGTTATTCATTGCTTTTTAGCCTCCATACTTAAGCTTAAACTGTCATGATGTCCTTCATGAATGCTTTCACTGGAAATTTTATTTTTAAGTGTTTTCCATTCTTCTTCATTATTCAAACAGCCAGGATCTGGCGCAAGGATATTGTCGAAATAATTGTATGCTCTGGCCCTGCATCCTCCACAGATATGCCTGGAATCGCATTCACCACAATTCCCCCCAAGGATTTCCTTATCTCTAAGCATATGTAAAATGTTGTTGTTCATCCATACTTCTTCAAAATCATTTTCAAGTAAATTACCCAGTTTAACCTCTTCGTCATGCGGGAAAAACACGCAGGGATACATATCTCCATTAGGTTCAATGCTCATATAGAATCTACCTGCACCACAACCACCTATAAACTCTGCAAGCTGCATCAAAGCAGGGTTAGTATATTCAGGATTATAAAAATGAGTAGGAATCATAGCTGAATCTTCAGAAATCATGGATTCAGCAACAGCAGCATATTGAGGTGCAGTGGATAAAATTTGCATATTGCCATTATTTTTAGCATAAGCAGTTTCTAAAAGCTCAGATCTGTCTTTAGGTGAGAGATCCATATCAGCAATTTCAGTTCCTTTCCCTGTTGGTATGAAGTTGTATAACATGAACCAGTTCACGTCCAAATCCCTTACAAAATCAATCATCTCAGGAATTTCATCTATATTATGCTCAGTTACCGTTGTAGCTACTTCAACAAAAATACCAGCATCCACAAAATTTTCGATGGTTGAAACTGCTCTTTCCCATGCCCCATTAACCCTTCTAAAAGAATCATGAGTGCTGGGATTAGTTCCATCCAAACTTATCTGGATAAATTCAAGCCCCGCATCAATAAATTCTCTGGATTTGTTTTTATCTGCAAGAGTATAGCCATTGGTTGCCATTGCAGCACACATTCCATTCTGTCCCGTGAATTGAATAAAATCAAGAATATGGGGGTGAATTGATGGTTCACCTCCAGAAAATGCTATTGAAGTCACGCCAGCATCAGCCATGCGGTTAATACCACTAATTACTTCATCTGCTGAAAGTTCATTTCTCCCTCTCTTGCCAGCATCTTCATAGCAGTGCACACACCTCATGTTGCATGCTTTTGTAATATTCCAGACTATTTGGAATGGTGCTCCTGGAACAAAAGGCCTTCTAACACCAAACAAAGCTATTCCTTTAAGCACGCTGTTAAGACCCCGAATCCAGTAATCATCCTCCATTGCTTCTTTAAGTTTTTGTTCAGATGTACCAAAACCAGTGGCACCCTTTCTAACAAGATAACCTACAAGCTTAGACATAAACCTACACTTATAACATGCATCTTCTTTTTTCCCCAAATAAAGCTTTAAGGCACTTTCCAATCTTACTGCTTCATCCTTTTCACAATAAGTTAATGCTCTTTGAAGTAAATATTTAGCTAACGGATTATCGGCAATCCTCTTAAAAGCTACAATCATATCTCCGACATTTAATTCATTCACTTCCAATGGGTTCATGGTAGTGTTATCCCCCTATAGCATCATTAAAATAAAATTCAATAATACATAATCAAAAGTCTTTAATAATATAATAGCAAAGTTTAATGCAATAATACATTTGTTAATGATTATTTATATAAGTTATTAATCTAATATAAATAAATAATAAAATCATCCTCATTACCAGTGAATGAGATAAATTATCAAAATTTAAACCCTCTAGCACAACGTGTTTGGGCACCAAAAACTGTTTAAATCTCTTATTTGAATATTTTTGAGTAAATAAAGCTTATTTAACGATTTTAAAACATTTAAATCCATTAAATCCAGTATTAAAATTGAAATATCTCTACCAAAATTATTTTTATTATAATATCTAAACATCTAGTGAAGATTACTGAATCTATATAAATTGAACTGTCGAAAAATCGAAGCCTGTGAAAATTGAAAAATTTTCACGACCCCAAAATTCTACGAATTTTAGGAAATGCAAAGCATTCGAAAACTGTAGGTTTTCGATGTGTCAAAACTTACAGTTTTGACAACATTTCCTAACTCCCAAAAATCAAGATTTTTGAGGATTTGAGGGGATTTTTCTGGGTACCAAAAATCAAGATTTTGAATTTCTCAAAATTTGCAGCTTTGATTTTTGAGTGAATTCTTAAATGTATAATTTAATCCAAATTTTGACAATAAACGATTATGAGGTATTAATAGTGAATACATTATCTAATATAAAGAAAAATGGTAAAATACCATTAGAATGCTCAATTGACCCCCTTGTTGGAGGAGGAATTGAAAAAGGAAGCATTACTCAATTTTATGGCCCGCCCGGGTCTGGTAAAACCAATATAGCATTGAAAATGCTAGTTCAATGTGCAAAAAATGGGAAAAAAGCCGTTTTTATTGATACAGAAGGCGGCCTTTCCATTGAAAGAATGAAACAGATCTCTGGAGAAGATTTTGATGCCTTTGCAGGTAACATAATAGTACTTGAACCTACAACATTTGAAGAACAGGATGAAGCCATAAAAAGGATAGAACATAGCTTAAAATCAGGGGAAGATGAAATAGACCTGATAATTCTTGATTCTGCAGTTGCATTATACAGATTAAAGGAAGGCGGTCAAACTGAGATTAATAGAGAATTAGGACAGCAAATGGGGCTTCTATCAAGACTTGCAAGGAAATATAATATTGCAGTGATTATAACAAATCATATATACTCTGTTTTTGATGAAGAAGGATTAATAGAGCCAGTAGGTGGTACTATCCTAAAATATTGGAGCAAAATTATAATTGAACTTATAAAAGATGAGAATGGAGAGCGATTTGCCATATTAAAAAGACATAGGAGCAGACCCGACGGATCCAAAGTTAAATTTGAAATTGTTAATAAAGGGTTAAGATAATAAATTATATAATGTACAATAATTAAAATTTAATAAGGTAAAAATAATTCTATAAACTATTCAGTGGACATATTTGTCCATTTCTTGAGTTAGGTTACACTTATGAATATAGAAAACCTATAATTTTAAATAGAAGTTTTTAAAAACGATAATGTAATTTAAGAGTTCTTTTGAATTACAATTTTATATTTATCATTTTAAATGTGTTGTGAGAATGTATGATTTCACCGAAAAAATATGCAAGAGCTGCAAAAAGACTACCTAAAGGTTTTAAAACGGTTAATGAGTTTTTTAACTACGTCTTTCATGATGAAGAAATGATATGGATGGGTCAAAACACCAACCATCTCCATAGCGAAAATGATATCATGTATGCAATGCTTGAAAGCGTTAAAAACAGAGACTACTGTAAATACCCGCCGCCAGAAGGATTTCCTGAGCTTAAAGACCTGATACTTCAAGATTTAGATCTCACTGAAGGTCATGATATTTTCGTGAGTGCTGGAGGTACAGAATCACTTTATCTCTGCATGAATGACATACTGGAATCTACTAATAACGTTATAACATGCGATCCAGGATATCTTATCATAGATAACTTTGCAAGCAGATTTGCAGATCATGTGAAGTCCATTCCAATATACAATGAAGAATGTGGCTACAAGTTGACTCCAGAGCTTGTAAGGGAAAACATGGATAAAAATACAAAACTTATATCGCTTATAGATCCACTTAATCCCCTTGGAACATGTTATACTAAAGAGGAGATCAAAGAATTTGCAGATATAGCAATTGATAATGACCTTTACTTACTCCATGATATAACTTACAGAGATTTTGCAAGGGAACATCATCTTGCAGCAAAATATGCTCCAGAACATACTATAACCGCATACAGTTTCTCCAAAATATATGGAATGGCCGGACTACGTATTGGTGCTTTAATAAGTACACCTGAAATTGTAGCTTCTGCAAAAAGTATAGTTATAAACGACCTTGGAACAAACGTGGTTGCTCAAATGGGTGCTCTTGCTGCACTTAAATCCAAACCTACATGGCTTAATCATATCAGGGATACTACAAGAGCAAACCAGAAAATCATTAAAGAAGCTGTTGATAATGTTGACGGTGCATTTTTGCCTGTATATCCATCAGATGGAAATATGTTTGTAATTGACCTGTATGAAACCGGTATTGAACCAATTGACGTTGCAGAATTCCTCCTTCATAGAAAAATCTTTGCGAGGGAAGGTAATTACACAAGTAAATTATTTGGGCACAGGTACTTGAGGGTGAGCTTTTCCATACCTCAAGCGGGTGTTGAAAAGTTTGCAGTTGATTTCCAGGATGCAATTAAAGCTTTAAGGTCTAAATAATCCTTATTTTTTTCTTTTAAATTTATATTTTAATTAAGTTTATTTTTTGATTTTGAGAGTAACTACAGATTTTTGGATAGATTAAAATGAAGGCAATGTTACTTCGAGTTGGAATCGATAAAGGATGTGGAAGAGCATTATCACCTATATTTAATGATGGTTCTTTTGAATACATTCCAATCCCTGAATCTGATCCTGACACTAGAGAAACAAGAACTTATCAAAATACTTCGGGAAGAAAAAAGAAACCTTTAGCCGATTTTTTGCCACCGAAAATCTGTGATAATAAAATGCATTTTGATCCCGAATTCGAGACTTTCACTTATGGAGATCCTTCATCCAAAAGAAAATCTCTGCTTAAATTAAACAAAGATGATTTACTTGTGTTTTACGCAGGACTCACTCCCTATGAAAATGATAAATATCCTAATGCACTTTATATAATTGGCTATTTTGCTGTTGAGAATGTAGTGGATTTCAATGTATTATCTAAAAAAGAAACCCTCAATTCTTGTAATCTGTATTCTGGCAATGCACACATCAAAATGAAAAGGGATTTAGAGGATTTAGTAATCGTTGAAGGAAACAAAAAGAAAAGTAGATTACTGGATAAAGCCATTCTCATAAGTGAACCAAAATTAAATAAAATAGGACGGCCATACCATGCAGTTTCTCCAGAAATGGAACAACTTCTGGGAATAAGAGGATCCATCCAGAGAAGTATTCCCCCGCGTATGATTAGAGACTCTGAGTATGTGGAAAATTTAAAAAGGATATTGAAAATATAAAAAATAGTAAAATTATGTCTTTTTAGGATTCAATGCTCCCTTTAAAGTAAATGCCAAAGCAGCAGCTATAAGAATCACCGCCAGGTAATCACTCCATGTATACTGCCCTAAAACAAAAATCTGGTACAATTCTAATACTATTACTATTATAAACAAAATTGATGCTATTATGTTCGAATTCATTGTATCACCTGACCATGAAGTAATGGTCATATATACAGTAGGATCCTTTTATATAAAAGATTTCACAAACAGAAATGAATTCGTTTAGATTAATTATTAATCTATATAAAATAGAAAATATAATCTGGAATTTAACTTTCCAGATAGTAATATTCTCCTTTCTCCTTCTGTTCACGGTCGAGATAACTTCCAAATTTATTGACACGTGGACGTTTAGTCTCTTTATCCCTTCTAAATGTTATTCCAACATCAGATAAGAATCGGTTCATGGCAGATCGAAGATCCATTGGGGACGTGGCGTGTCCTTCAATTCCAGGTTCGCCGTAAAAAACCATTGCACGGTCAGATATGTAATCTATAAAGACTATATCATGATCTATGATGATTGATGCTGCATGGCGGCTTTCTATTATCTTCTGTATAGCTCTAGCAGCCCTTAGTCTCTGTTCAACGTCCATAAATGCAGTAGGCTCGTCAAAAAGATAAACATCGGCGTCTTTTGCAAGTGCAGCTGCAACAGCAAGTCGCTGCAGCTCTCCACCACTTAAATCTTTAACATTTTTATCCATGATCTCATCAAGGGTAAAGGGTTTGATAATTTCAGTTTTAAACAAATTAGTGCCGTAAGTAGGGGCTGTGGTCATTAAGAATTCCTGTACAGTCCCATCAAAATTAGAAGCCAAATACTGTGGTTTGTATGCAATTGAAACTTTTTTCTTTATTTTTCCTTCATCTGGTTTTTCCACATCTGCAAGCATCTTTGCAAAGGTGGTTTTTCCAATACCGTTTGGTCCAAATGCAGTTATAATTTCATTGTGCTGTACTTCACCTTCTTCAGCATCAACTGAAAATCCATCGTATGATTTTTTAAGGGCAGTATACTCTGCAAGGACTTCTCCTTCAATTACTTCAGCTGGAGGCCTTACTTCAAAGACTATCGGCTGTCTCCTAAACCTTACATTTTCTTCCCTTAAAAATCCTCCAATGTAAGTGTTTATTCCAACTCTTACTCCCCTCATTTGCGCTACAACACCATAAGCTCCAGGATGGCCGTATAAAATATGTACATAGTCAGACATGGCATCAAGTGCGGCCAAATCGTGTTCAATGACCATCACAGATTTTCCTTCTTCTGCAAGTTCCCTTATAACTTTTACAGCATTTAATCGCTGCCTCACATCTAGCCAGGATGTCGGCTCATCGAAATAATAAAAATCAGCGTCTTTTAAGGCTGCTGCAGCAATTGCAACCCTTTGAAGTTCCCCTCCACTGAGTTTTGAAATATCTCTATCTAATATCTGGTCTATTTCAAGAGTCTTTGATATTTCGCCTATTTTATTTCTTTCATCGACCTTTTCAAGGAGATTTCCAACTTCCCCTTTTACCACTTTTGGTAACATATCAACCATTTGAGGCTTATGAGAAGTCTTTAAATTTCCTTCTGATAATTTTTTAAAATAAGATTGGAGTTGTGAACCTTTAAAGTAATTTATTATATCTTCCCATTCCGGTTCCTCTTCATAATTGCCTAAATTTGGTTTTAATTCTCCAGAAAGTATCTTTATAATTGTAGATTTTCCTATACCGTTGGGACCTAAAATACCTACTACTGATCCCTCCTTTATGTTTGGAAGTCCAAATAACTCAAACATATTCTGACCGTATCGATGTATAGGTTCTTCTAAAGCTTCAGGAAGATTTATAATAGTTACTGCATCTAAATAACATCTTTTTGTACATATTCCGCATCCCTGGCATAATTCTTCTGAAAATACTGCTTTTTTAGTTTTAGGATCAATAGTTATGGTATCTTCTTCCATTCTGACCCCTGGACAGTATTCGATGCATACATAGTTGCATTTTTTAGGCTGGCATCGATCACGATCTAGTATTGCAATTCTTGTCAATCTATCACCAAAAGTAGTTCATACTCAAAATTTTTTATTTTTGGTACTTCAAACACGATATGTTTGAATGTTTCTTAATTAATTAATTTTTAAAGCATAATATCAATTTTTAGAATTAACTTATCTATTCTTATTTTGAAGTGTGACATATATAAACATTTCAACTCTTTTCAAAAATATGGTCAAAATGAATTTTTTAACTAATCAGGTATAATATTCAATCACTTTTTAGGTCTTATTTTAACAAATGTTATAACAATGTAATCAGGATTTAATAACTAACATAGAATCCATCGTTACTTACCATTTAAGATTAAAAAACTAGATAAATCAATTAAGTTATTGCATTTATAATTGAAAATATAAACCAAAAAAAGAAAATATTAGACTGTTAAACTGTTAACAGCCAAAAATTACATTTTTACTCTTGTTCTGACTGCTAATTCAATGTCTGATGCTTTGACAGTTTTTCTTCCAGCGTGTCTTGCAAGTTTAACAGCTTCTGCAGCTATTTCTTCGCCCATTTCTTCCAATACTTTGGTGAGTTCATCCCTTGCATCGTCACTTATTCTTTGGGCACCCGCATTTTTTATGATTCTTCCAACTGGAGCAATTGGTAATTCAGTCATATATATCACCTCATTCTTTTATTAGTACTCCATAGTATTTAAATTTACCGATTTTATTGAGTTTACATAATTAATTTTTGAATTGTGACTTGAATTAAATCCATAATCAAAGACGTGCCTTGACTCACTTTCAGTTCTTGATGAGAATTGGAAAAAAAATTTATTATCATGTTAGAAAATCACGGCTAATTTCAACATTAAAATGAGCTTCAAACCATAGGTTTCATCTTGAAAAAAAAGCTCAAATAATGTTTTTTTTGTAATAATTTCTAGAAAATTTGTGTTATTATTAATTTAGGGAGTAGAATTTAATCATTTGAAAAAGAAAGATGAGGATACGGCATTTTGTACACATTTGGTGTATATAAAGGGCCCATTTAGTACTAATTATTTACAAAATAATATTAATTATTAGCTCAATAAATATAATAAAATTAGAGATATGGAGGAAAAAATATGGCAATACATCTTATAAGTGATGTTTTTGAAGATGGGGATATAATACCAGCAGCACATACCTGTGATGATATGAATGTTTCACCCCCACTTAGATGGAGTACACTGCCAGAACGTACCCTAAGTTTTGCTGTTTTATGTGAAGACCCTGATGCAGCCCTTGGAACATGGACACACTGGATTATTTTTAATATACCTCCAAGTACCATGGAACTTTCTGCAGGGATAAAAAATAAAGAAAGACTTGAAAACGGCATGGTTCAGGGGATAAATGATTTTGGATATGCGGGTTATGGAGGCCCCTGTCCACCTGAAGGTGAAGAACATAGATACTTTTTTAGAATTTATGCACTGGATACTACTTTAAATCCCGGTCCCGAAGTTAAAAGAGAAGAGTTTTTGAGGGTTTTAGACGAGAATGTTCTTGATGAAGGGCAATTAATGGGAATTTATGGAAGGTAATTGAGTATAGATAAAATAAACTCATTTTTTAAAAAAGAGGGACCTATATTATTTAATTTTATTTAAAACTCTAAAAGGCCTTGGAAGAGGCTTTATCCTAGCTGGAGCGCCTATTGCAAGATAAAATGGTGGAACATCCCTGGTTACAATTGCGCCTGCTGCAACCATTGCACCTTCTCCAACTTCAATACCAGATAAGAATGTTGAATTTGCGCCAATTGAAGCCCCTTCTTTTATAGTTGGGCCCCTAAGTTCATAGTCAGCCCTTATTGGATACCTATCATTAGTAAAGCATGCACATGGTCCAATAAAAACATAATCTTCGATTATAGAATCTGTAGGCACATATACATTTGACTGTATACTTACATTATCTCCTATGTCGCAGTTTCCCTCAATAACTGCATTGGTCCCAACAAGAACATTATTACCTATAACAGTTTTTTCTCTGATTAAAACATTATGTCCTGTTTTAAAATTATTTCCAATCTTAACATCATTATATATAACTGTATTTGAACGGATGACAGAATTATTACCAATTACAGGAGGTTTACTTCCCCTTTTATACTTTAGCCCAATAGTTGCATTATTTTGAAATGCAAATGTTTCATTTGGATTTTCTGACCCTAAAAAAATGTTTTTAAAGCCTCTTTTTTCTCCCCATAAATCTTTGAAGATTGGCATATATTTCTCCTTCTTTAGGCCTGATTTAATAACCTCTAAATCGTATCGGATACCTGTAATCCCTTCTTTTAATTTTAAATACATTTGCAGATCCACTGGGATCAAATGATTCTGTAGGAAAATACAAACGAAGACAGGAAAAAATTATATTCCCGTTTACCCTTTAAAAAATAAACGCGTTTCTATTTCTACATAAATAAAGCTAGTGCATAATGATAAATCCACTGAAAAAGCCAGAATAAACGATATACTGTAAATTTTTGCTTCAAGACCCCCACTTTCTAGGGATTTAATTATTTATCATAACTATTATTTAAATATATAATAAATGATTTTTATTATGTTCAAGAGTATTTAATAGTATTATACATATTTAAAAAATCCCTTAAATCAATATTCAGGCCTTAAAATTTAGTATTTATATTTTATTTAAAGAACGGATGATGAAATGTATTCCTACGATACTTATATCATTTTTGTTCATTTATATTCAATAAATTCATTTAAAAATTCAATTTACATTATATATAAACACATTAAAATTAACATACCATTAAAGAATTAAATGATTTTAAAGATTCAAAATAAATATATTAACGGAGTGTAAACTTGACATTCGAAAAAAAGGATATAATTAGCCGTATATGCAGGATAAGAGAAGAAATAGGGCATCAAAATGTAAAACCCAATATTAAAGACATAATATTTGATACAAATAATAACACTATGCTTATTATAACCTCAGATAGACCAGAAAAATCAGTAGTGATAGGAAAAGGGGGGTGGGTTGTTGGAAAACTTAAGGAAGAACTTAATATTAATTCCATTCATGTAGAAGCTTATCCTGATATTTTACTTAGAGAATATAAAATAAAATTAGCTCTAGAAAAATTAAAAAAGATATTAAAAACTGTAAAACTGGCAGATTTCCGCCCCCTTGAAAATTTATGCCATCTTCTAAACCATAGACTTGATAGTGTCAACGATTTTGATGTAATTTTGAATGATTTTAAAGATGTTAAGGACTCTAAAAACAATCAAGCGGTTGTAGCACTTTCTGGAGGCGTAGATAGCAGTTTCTCACTTATTATTTCTAAACTTATGGGGTTCAATCCAGTTGCAGTTACGGTAAATCCTGGAAGTATAATTCTTCCCAAATATTTCCAAAAAAATGTGGAATCTTTAAGTGACAATCTAAATGTAAAACACGTATACCTTAAAGTTGAAATGAATGATATAATCAAGGATTCCCTTGAAGGCAGATTCCACCCATGCGGAAGATGCTCTAAAATTATTAAAGGTGCAGTTTTAGATTATGCAAAGGAAAATCAAATCCCATTTTTAATATCAGGAGATCTTTTATCTACTGGAGCTCAATCCATTGTAATAGATGACGATATAATCAAAATAAGTTTACCTGCAATGCTTTCTGCTACAAAGGGTGAAATTAAAAATTTAGCTTCAAAGTATGGTATCTTTAAAAAAGGAGGTTATGGCTGTCCATTAATGGATGAAGTACATAAAAAATATCCTCACATGAGAAAATATTCCATACAACGAGTATTAAGAGAAACACGGGCTGGAATATTAGAACCTGGTGAAGCACTTGAAACCATAATGAAAACTCTTTAAATATTTCAAAAATAAAAATCCTGCAAAAATCTTTCGAAATCTCTCAAGATATAATTTCGATACACAAACATTAACGTCTGTATGCTTGATTTTTGCGTGTAAAACTAGTTTAGGTAGTCCGATGTTTCCCTGTTACTTAATGACTTCCAATATCCCGTAGGCAATTAGGAAAATTCCAACTAGGACGCTCAACAGTTGGGGTACCAGTATTATAACGATACCGAAGATTATTGCAATTATTCCAATTATTTGAGGTCTTGTATCGGTTCTCATGACTATTATATTTGTTATTAGATCATATATAAATTTTATGATAAAATTAATTGAATTCCTATCCAAATGGTAGTTATTTTACTGTAATTAACTTAATTCACCGAGATCAATCTGAAATTAGGGAGTAAGAACAGTGTAGCATATCTGGAAATAAAGAACTTATATAAAATTAATTAGTGTAATTGGGGAGTGTGAAATAGAAAACTGATCCATTACCCACTTCTGATTCTACCCATATACGCCCCGCATGATTCTCAATGATCCTTTTAGAAATTGATAGTCCAATTCCAGTTCCCCTGTATTCCTCTTTTGTATGCAGTCTCTGGAATAATGTGAAAATACGGTCAAAATATTGTTTTTCAATCCCAATACCATTATCAGATACACTGAAGATGTATTCATCTTTTTGAGGATCTTTTCTTACAGAAATATGGATTTTAGGGTTTTCATCTTCCTTTCTAAATTTTATAGCATTTTCAATCAGGTTTTGAAATACCCTGAAAAGCTGACTTTCATCTGCAACTACTGTAGGAAGTGATTCATAAGTAATTTCTGCTTTATTCTCTTTTATTAAAAGATTTAAACTATTTAAAACGTTGATTAGGAGATTTTCAATTTTTAAAGGTTTACATTTTTTTTCTATCCTTGCTACCCTCGAATATTCAAGTAAATCTAGAATCATTTGTTTCATTCGTATCGATGCTTCCACGATGTACTCAATAAATTCATCTGCATCACTGTCAAGTCTATTTTTATAACGCCTCTCTAAAAGCTGTGTAAAGCTTGCAATGGTTCTAAGCGGCTCCTGGAGATCATGAGATGTGATATATGCAAACTGCTGGAGCTCATCATTGGAACGCTTTAATTCTGCTATTAATTTCTTCATTTTTTCTTCAGTAATCAATTTAGAAATTGTATTTCCTATCTCTCGACCAATGGAATTTATGAGATTTTTTTCTTTATCTGTAAAAGGATGTCTATTTTTGCTTGTGAGGTTAAAAGATCCTATTATATTTTCTTCTGAATATATTGGAACTGCAGCTAATGATTTAAAGCTCCAAAGTTTAGATATTTCAGGATAAATCTCATCATAATGGTCTGTAAATACTGATTTTCCTTCAATGCAAACTTCATTATATGGATGTTCATTGATATCAACGTTCTCAACAGCGAGTATAAAATCCTGTGGAAGTCCTTTAAAATACTCCAGTTTAGCCATTTCTTCACCCTGATCAATTAAATATATTCCACCCCCACAGAAATCCATAAATTCCAAAATAATATCCATAATTTCTTTAAAAATCGATTGAAGATTATCTGAACGATTTGCAGCCAAAATGACCCTATTGAGTATATCTGATTTTTTTAAATGTTCTTTTATTTCCCCCTCAGCAAGTTTAATTTCTGTAATATCCTGATTAGTACCATATGTTTTGATGGTACGGCCTTCATTATCCTTAATAATTCCAAACCGAACAACTATGAAACGTTTTTCACCATCAACCCTTATAATTGCGTGTTCGCTCTGCCCATAATAGTTTGGATCGTCAGTTTCTAAAGCTTTAGCTGTTTCTTCTGCTACTATGTGAGCTTCTTCAGGAGGAATGAACCTTCGGGCGTATTCCGCTGAAGACATTTTAGATCCCCCCTCTCTATCTGTGCTGGTGCCGTATAATCTGTAAAAATGATCATCAAATGTAAATAAATCTGAATCCACATCATATTCCCAGTGTACCAGCTTTGCCAGATCCATTGCAATTTTAAGCTGTGATTCACTTTCTTTTAATTGTTCTTCTATTTTTTTATGTTTACTTATGTCACGAATTGACTCTATAGCACCTACAAAATTGCCTTCATCATCGTAAAGAGGTGAAGCTTTTCCCCACAAGAAAGATCCCCCATCCCCCGACGCATCTGGTAGAAAAATATCGGCATATAAATTATCCCCTTCTCTTTCTACATTATCATAGATAGACTCAATTTCATCATCTGGCGAAAGTATGTAATCTATTAAAATTGGCCTTCTAAATCCATAAAATGGCACAGAATAAACATAATCTCCCTTATTTAAAATCTCTTCCTTTGATAATCCGGTCATCTTTTCAATGGCCCGGTTCCAAGCTATTACCTTACTTTCATTATTAATAACAAATGTAGCGTCTGGCAGGAATTCAATAATGTCCATAAGTTTCTGATGTTCTCCTTTTATCCTTTCTTCAGCTTTTTTAATCTCAGTTACGTCTCTAAAAACACCCACTATGTACTTTTCCCCCGAAATATCAGTATATAGTGTTTTTTTGGTGATTATTATGTGTACATTACCTTCTGCATCAGTAAATTCTTCTTCATTAACATTTTCAACGCCAATTTCAAATACTTCTTCGTCTTTTTCCCAGAAAACATCAGCTTCATGTTGGGGGAAGAAATCATAGTCAGATTTTCCTAAAAGTTCCTCCCGCGAATAACCCATAAAATCACAATAAGAATCATTTAAAAGCACCCACCGATGCTGCTTGTCTTTCACAACAACAGGATCTGCAATAGAATTAATAATTTTATCCAGATAATTTCTTGATTTAATAAGATCGTCTTCAACACGTTTACGCTCCTCAATTTCCTTCATTAAAGCTTCATTAGAAGCTTTAAGTTCCATAGTTCTTTTTTGAACTTTTAATTCTAAATTATCACGGGCGTTTTTAAGTTCTGTTTCCATCTTTTTTCGTTCTGTCACGTCGCGTATAATAGTTGCCACCATTTTTTCCCTATTCGTCATGATAGGGAAATGTCTTGTCTGTATAAACCTCTCTGAACCATCAACATAGTAGATTTTTGTTTCAAATAATTCATCTGGCAGCTCATAATCTTTATCTTCAATGGATTTCATTACATTTGCTTTTAGATGGGTGTGTAATTCATGAGTTTTTTCTTCATCAGGGTATAAAACATGTTGTATTTCCCATACAGGCCTTCTTAAAATATTTTCCCTCTTATGACCCGTAATTTGTTCCATCCCATAATTCCATTCAATTATGGTTCCATCTTCATCTGCTATTACGATACCATCGTGAGACTGCTCAACAATACCTCTAAACTTCTCTTCGCTTTCTTCTAAATCCATTTCTGCTTTTTTACGATGACTTATATCCCTGATTATTCCAAGAAGTCCATTATATTGATTTTTAGAGTCAAAAAGAATACTTCCAGAAATTAATGCCCAAATAAATGATCCATTTTTTTTATATAAAGGGATTTCAAGAGTAGTTTTTACTCCCCTACTATGTTTTTTTAGCTCATTTTCAATTTCAGATTTATATTTACCCTTTAAAAAAGCAGATACCGGAACTCCTATCATTTCTTCTACTTTATATCCCATAATTTCAGCTAATTGCTCATTAACATAGGATATCCTGTCTTCTTCATTGAACAGGACGATACCTTCATGGGTAGTTTCCACAATTAAACGATATTTTTCTTCACTCTTTCTAAGTTCATCTTCTGCACGCTTTCTCTTTTCCAGTTCAGTTTGCAGAAGTTTATTGGCATTTTTCAGTTCTTTTTCCATTTTATGCCTATAAAGAGCCATATCTATGGTTATCTTTAATTCTTTATCGTTGAAAGGTTTGACAATATAGCCATAATGTTCTGTTAATTTAGCCCTTTCAATTATTACTTCGTCAGAATGGGCTGTTAAATAAATAATAGGAATATCAAAAGTATCTTGCAGGTTCTTTGCAATTTCTATTCCATCGATATCTTCATCCAGGTTAATATCCATTAAAATTAGATCAGGTTGGGAGTTTGAGGCATTTTGAAGAGCTTCATAACTGTTTGATGCTATTAAAGGATTTTTATATCCCCAATTTTCCAGCAGGTTTTTAATATTTAAAGCTGTAATCCCTTCATCTTCTACAATCAATATTTTTGCTTTTGACATGGGAATTACCCATTTTAGCTATTTATTCTCCGTCATATCCCCTAAATTAAAATATATAATAAATTCTTATTATATCCTTATTATTATGTTTTATTATTTAACCCATTTAGAAAGATTTATAAGACCATTTAGTTATTCCTTAGGATTAATTTAAATAATAGTATGAAAATCAATTAAAAATAAATTATAGAAAAAGAATATTATATTAAAATCCGAATTATGCTTCAACTTTCATTGGAATTGTAAAATAAAAGATTGATCCAACACCAAATTCTGATTCTACCCACATTTTTCCACCATGACGTTCAATAATCCTTTTAGAGATGGATAATCCAATTCCAGTTCCTTCATACTCTATTCTAGTATGTAATCTTTTAAATACCTCGAATATACGATCAAAATATTGAGGTTCTATTCCTATTCCATTATCAGATATTGAAAAAACATATTCCCTACGATTTTCATCTTCTTGTGCCGAAATATGGATTTTAGGATGTGCATCATCCTTTTTAAACTTTATAGAATTACTGATTAAATTCTGGAAGAGTTGAATAAGCTGACCTTCATCTGCCAATATCACCGGAAGTGAATCATGAGTAATGGAAGCATCATTTTCTTCAATTGCTGCATTCAAATTAGATATGACTGTTTCAAGGAGTTCTTCAGTATTTGTTGATATGAATTCTCCCCCTCGAGTTCCAACACGGGAATAATAAAGCAGTCCCTGTATCATATCCTTCATACGCACTGCGGCTTTCACTATAAAATCAAGGAACTCATCAGCATCTCCGTCAAGTTTATCTTTATAACGTCTTTCAATTAACTGAGTATAACTTGCTATGGTTCGAAGCGGCTCCTGTAGGTCATGTGAAGTAATGTAAGCAAACTGCTGGAGTTCATCATTGGAACGCTTTAGTTCTTCCACAGTTTCCTTTAATTCTTTTTCTGCTTTTTTACGTTCCATGGAATATTTAATTGAACGCTCCAGTAATCTACTTTCAACCTGCCCCTTAACTAAATAGTCCTGGGCACCTTTTTTTACAGCATTGATTCCAATTTTTTCATCAGTTAAGCCTGTTAAAATTATAATTGGTGTTGCAGGGCTTGTTATATGGACATCAAGGAAAGTATTGATACCTTCACTATCAGGTAATCCTAAATCTAACAATATTACATCAAATTGTCTTTCTTTAAGAAGATGCAATCCCTCATCTAAAGTTTCGACATTATTAAGTTTATATGCAAAATCTGTAAATTCTTCCAGCATTGCTTCGATTAAACCTGTGTCTCCTGGATTATCCTCAAAAAGTAAAATTTCAATAGTTTCACTGTTTTTGTCCATAAATTTAAACCATCCCAATTACGTTGAATCATCTTTTGAAGGTAACTTCACAACATCGAGCCAAAAGTCTTCTATCGACTTAATTACCCTAATGAACTGATCAAAGTCCACGGGTTTAGATATATATGAATTTGCATGAAGATCATAAGATTTAAGTATGTCTTCTTCAGCTTTTGAAGTAGTCAAAACTACTACAGGTATTCTTTTAAGGCTATCATCCTCTTTTATTTCCTTAAGGACTTCACGTCCATCTTTTTTTGGTAGATTCAAATCCAGAAGTATTATATCTGGACGTGGAGAATCTGAAAATTCCCCTTCTCTACGCAAAAAGAGCATTGCTTCTTCTCCATCCTCTGCAACATAAAGATTATTCCTTATTTTGGCTTCCTGAAAAACTTCTTCCACAAGTCCAATGTCGCCTTCATTATCTTCTACTAAAAGAATTTCTATTTGTGTTGCTGTTGCCTGATTTGCCATCACATCTGCCTGTTTAACTGTCATCAGATTTGTCATCTAAAACACCTTCCTCTGATAAAGTAAAATAGAAAATAGAGCCTTTTTCAGGCTCTGATTCTATCCATATATGTCCTCCATGCCTTTCTATTATTTTTTTACAAATTGAAAGCCCTATTCCTGTTCCTGGATATTCTCTTCGCTTATGTAATCTTTTGAACACCTCAAAGATCTTTTCAGAGTGTTTTGGATCAATTCCAATTCCATTGTCAGCGACTGAAAATATCCAATGATCACCTTCTTTCTCAGCTGAAATATAAATTTTTGGTACTTTTTCACTGCGGAATTTTATCGCATTACTGATAAGATTCTGGAACACCTGGGCCAGTTGAGTAGGATCCGCCAGTACAGTGGGCAAATGATCTTGAGATATAACAGCTTCATTTTCTTTTATGGACACTTCCAGGTTAGATAATACATGATCCAGAATAACTTCACAGTCGGTGGACTCAAATTCATTGGCCCGTGTAGTCACTCTAGAAAATTCCAAAAGATCATTTATTAAGTTTTGCATACGGGAAGCGCCATCTACAGCAAAGTTTATGTATTTATCTGCCTTATCATCAAGTTGGCCATGATATCTTCTTTGTAAAAGCTGTAAATAACTTCCTATCATCCTCAAAGGTTCCTGTAAATCGTGGGAGGATACATAAGCAAACTGTTCAAGTTCTGCATTGGAACGTGCGAGTTCATCTAATTTCAATTTTAACAATTTCTCAGCTTTTTTACGTTCCGTGATATCACGTGCTGCAGCAAAAACACCGATAACCTCGCCAGACTCGTTACGATAAACAGAAGCATTGTACAATACAGGAGTCACGGGTCCATCTTTATGTTTAATCCACAATGGATAATCAAACACCTGTCCTCTTCGGAATACTTCCTTATAACCCTCCCTAGCTTTATCACGTTCTGTAAAGTAATCTGAAAAATCAGTACCAACTAATTCATCTCTGGAATAACCGGTAATTAATTCAGTAGCCATATTTACATCAGTTATTTTCCCATCGGGACCAATTGTAACTAGAGGATCAAGACTGGTTTCAATTAAACTACGGTTATATTTACTTGCAAATTCAAGCTCTTGATTCACAGCATGGAGTTCATTAGTGGTAGACAGTAATTCTTCATTAGAAGCTTCTAACTCTTCTGCAATCTGTTGAGCCTGTTCCAGTAATTTTTGCTTTTCTGCTTCAGCACGCTTGAGCTCAGTAATATCACGTGCAGCAGCAAAAACTCCAATGACATTACCATCTCCGTCTTCATAAACTGAAGCGTTATACAGAACTGGTGTTATATGTCCATTCTTGTGCAATATTTCGAGAGGGTAATCGATTACCCATCCCTCTCTAAATACCTTTATGTATCCTTCTCTAGCTTTGTGAGGTTGAGTAAAATAATCTGAAAAGTCAGTGCCAATAAGTTCATCCCTTGAATAACCAGTGACTGCCTCTGTAGCACCGTTTACATCGGTAATTTTTCCGTTAGGGCCAATAGTAACAAGTGGATCTAAACTGGTTTCAATTAAACTACGATTGTATTTACCTGCAAATTCAAGTTCTTCTTCCATTTTTTTACGTTCGCTGATATCGGAATTGATTTCTAAAATGGAACTAGTTTTTCCATTTTCGTCATTTTTCAGGACTTGTCGACTTAATACAGTGATATGAGTACCATCACACTTTGTATGTACTAATTCACCATCCCATTGGCCTTTGCTGATTAATTCATCATTTAAATCTTTTAATGATGTTGGAAACTTCGTATTTAATAATAAATGAGTAATTTTACCATTAGCTTCTTCCATACTCCATCCGTATGTTTTTACAGCACCGTCATTCCAGAATAAAATCTTGCCGTCTATATCTCGAACTATAATAGCTTCATGAGTGAGATCAAGTAATTCTGCCTGTCTTTTAAGCTGTTCTTCACTCATTTTTAGATCTTTATAAGCTTCTTCAAGTTCTGCAGTTCTTTCTTTAACTAATTCCTCAAGATTGTCACGTGCTTCTTTCAATTCAGCTTCTGCTTCTTTTATATATGTAATGTCACGAGAAATAGCAAGAACAGACTTCACTTCCCCATCTAAGAATTCAGGTACTATTCGAGTGTTAAAATAGTATTCTTCTCCTTGAGGTGATTTATACTGGAATTCCATTGTTTCGGGTTCTCCAGTTGCAAAAACTTTATTATGATGTCTTTCCCAGAATTCACAGTTTTCTGGACCCATTCCAAGTTCCCTATGAGTTTTACCAATAATTTCTTCTTGAGAAAGACCATAAGGTTCTGCAGCTGCAGGATTAACGTATATATGGCGGTTTTGTCTGTCAAATCTCGCAATTACGTCAGGAGAATTTTCAGCCAGCGCACGGAATTCATTTTCACTTCTAATTAATGCCTCTTCCATTTGTTCACGGGCAACACGTAATCTAATCACGTTAATTCCATAAGCAAGATTATTAGCTAACTCACTCAATAATTCAACTTCATCCACTGAAAATGCATCAGGCTCGGGTGAATAAATAGACAAAGCACCTAACGATTTACCCCCAAATATTAAAGGAAGAACCAAAGAGGATGCATAACCTCGTTCTACTGCTGCTTCACGCCAAAGTTCAAATTTAGGGTCTGTAAGCATATTTTTGCAAACAGCCGGTTTTTGTGTGCGTATAGCAGTTCCTGTTGGGCCGTTACCGTGTTCATTATCCTCCCAGGTGATATTCAATGCTTCGACATAGCCTTCATCAAACCCTGCATGTGCCATAGGTTGTACAGTCTTATTTTCATCATTTTCAGCGTAACCTATCCACACCATTGAATGACCGCAGTCTTCAACCACAATATCACATACTGATTCTAAATAGTCCAGTTCATCTTTAGCACTTATCATTGCCTGGCTGCTGTTACTAAGCGCTTTATATGCCCTATTAAGTTGATAAAGTTCATTTTCTTTCCTCTTACGCTCGTTAATATCACGGGCAACATGAACACTTCCAATGAGTTTTCCTTCTGAATCATGCAATGGTGAAGCGCTTACAAGGAAATCCCCGCCAAGGCTATCCTCATGGACTTCTTCTGTGTGTTCCAATCCGTCCTTAAGCAACTGCATGTGGGGGCAAAAAGAAGGAGGTTCTTCCATTCCATGGATAACCTCATAACAAGTTAAACCAATGCACTCTTCAGGCGTTATACCAAATTTATCTGCCATGGCTTTATTTGCACGGACAACATTGTAATCCGTGTCAAGTATTGCTATTAAGTCAGGTACAGCTTCAAAGGTTTGTTCCCATTCATTTCTAGCTTGAACGGCTACTTCTTCACTTTCTTTAAGGGCACGATTTGAAATGAGTCTGTTCATTGCAATTGATATCTGGTCCGCAACTGCTTTCATTAATTCCAGTTCTTCATCAGTAAAACTGGTACGTGAATTAGTACCAAAGGATAGAGTTCCAATACTCTTGCCTTCAGCCATTAAGGGATGACATGCATATGCCTGTACACCATATGATCTAACCAAATCTGTCTTTGGATCTGGATTTTCAAGAATATCTTCAGAGACAATTCTGCGCGATTCAAGAGCTACACATCCACAGACAGCAGCACCATACTCTAACCATTCAATCTTCTGTGCTTCTTCCTCATGAATTCCTGCATATGTATTTAAATGTAAACATCCTTTTTGCTCATCAACTAAATAATTGAAAAATACATCACATTCCAGAAACTTTATTGTTTTCTGGCATATATCATTGATGATATCTTGGGGATTCTCAGCCGTCAATAACCTACTGGAAACCTCTGCTAGGAGCTCATTACGCTTTTGATTCCATAAAATAGCCTTTTCTGATTTTTTACCCTCAGTAATATCATTTACTAGTCCAACGGACTTTATAATCTGACCGGACTCATCTCTAATATGTTCGCACTTTTCATGAACGATACGAATTTCACCAGTTGCTTTTCTTACAACTCTATGCTCAATCTCATAAGTGTCTCTTCCTTCACTTATTGAACCTGAATATGCAGAATCGACAGCTTCACGGTCATCAGGATGTATAGCATCGAGAAATGCTCCATAAGTAGCACCAAATTCCTGAGGCTGTAAGCCAAAGATCCTATAAACTTCATCTGACCAGAATAACTGATTATTTACAAGATCAAGTTCCCAGCTGCCAATATGGCCAATTTCCTGCGACCTGTTTATCCTTTGTTCGCTTTCACGCAGCGAGCTCATTAATGTATCGCGTTCTGTTAATGACCTTGCCAGTTTAATATTGTTGTAACTCATCTGTGAAATCATTTCGGCAAGATTTATGAAAAACGCCATACTTTTGTCTACAAATTCTCTGCCCAGTCTTGGAACTGATCCAAGTGCCAAAATATAATCTTCTTCATTAAAACCGTATTTTAATGCCTGTCTTTTGAACAATTCATAATCTACTTCTTCATCATCAAAGAAAAATTGTCCTGAAAACAGGTTCCCCATGTGTTTTCCACCTACTATAATTGGTGTTGCAATGTCCCACATGTTGTTTTTACACTTGTATCGCTTAAACTCCCCTGCAGGAATACCTGCAGAAAGTTGAGTATCACTTTCTATACAGTGCTTGTGGGTTTCAGGATGAACTCTGTGGAAGTTTGTGCATATATCTTGCCATCCAACACCAACCAGCACCTCACCTTTAAGATCAATTATAGCCATTGGAATAGGGGCAAGTTCATAAAAATTATCCATGAGTGACTGAACCGCTTGAATATCCAAAATATCAACAAGATCTAAATCTCCTATATCCATATCTGGAGAAATTATACTTTCCAGTTTTAACCTGACGCGTTGTTCACTTTCACGTAACTCCTGGTTAAGATATGCCATATCTTCACTTTGCTGCCGAAGTTCTTCATTAGCAACCTGAAGCTCCTCAGTGGTATTTTGCAATTCTTCATTTGATACCTGGAGCTCTTCTGTAGTAGCCTGTAATTTTTCAGTAGTATCCTGCAATTCTTCATTTGAAACTTGAAGTTCTTCATTAGTAGCTTGCAAGTCTTCATTTGAGACTTCTAATTCCTCAGCAAACTGCTGAACATTCTCTAGCAGTTTTTGATTATGTTTTTCAACTTTTTTACGTGCTGTAATATCCCTGGAAATTGCTGAGATAGCTACAAGTTCTCCAAAAGTATTAAAAACAGGAGAAAGAGTTACTGAAACATTTATTAACTTACTGTCCCTCGTTAATCGTAAAGTTTCATAATGATCAATCTTTTCTCCACTTTTAATTCTATCAATCAATTCTTCTGTTTCTTTACTGAGTTGAAATGGTTCTAATATTGAAATGGGTTCCCCTATAATTTCTTCAGCAGAATAATCATAAATCTCCTCTGCTCCCTTATTCCAACCTATAATAATACCATCGAGTGATTTTGTTATAATTGCATCGTCTGATGACTCAACAATATCTGCAAACCTCTGAATTTTTTCATTAGCAGCTTGAAGTTCTTCCGTAGTAGCATGTAATTCTTCATTTGAGACCTCTAGCTCCTCAGCAAACTGCTGTGTTCTTTCAAGGAGTTCTTGTTTCTCTTTTTCGGTTATTTTTCGTTCAGTTATATCACGTGCAATATGAATGCTTCCCAGTACATTTCCAGACTCATCTTTAATTGGAGAAGCTGTAACAAAGAAATATCCGCCTAAATTTTTCTCATTAACTTCTTCAGTGTATTCATGACCATCTAGTATCATTTTTGCATGAGGACAGTTGGGAATGGGTGACTGCGTACCATGAACTGCTTCAAAACATTTTAAACCTAAACATGAATCAGGTGAAGTGTCTAAGCTAGTTGCCATGGCTTTGTTAACCCAAACAACATTAAATGATGTATCTAAAATAGCTATAAGATCCGGTGATGAATTTAAAACGGATTTCCATCCATCAATATTTCCTAAAAAAGACTTTATCATTTTGTTCTCAGTATTCATGTTATCCGATCACTTGAGTTTTTAGATTGTCTTCAATTAGATTAAGTAGTTACAAATACTATTTACCAAAATAAAATTAAAACCAGTATTTTTACCAGTAATCATCGAATGCTCATTAGAATGTAATATTTTATCCATTCTAACATTTTCCACGTTTTTCTTGAACAATTTATCCATAGGTTTATCCTCTGAATTTATAATTCAAAAAAGCATGAATTTTTGCTGTATTTCATTAATTTTACATATAAAATTTTATATATATTTGGAACATCTTTCCATAAATAATTTGTGTAAATCGACTAAAATCTCAATAAAATTAATAATTTTTAACAAATAAAAGATTACTGTGTCAATGAATACTCAAATGCTGTGAAAATATTAAAAAAATTAATTTTATGCTTCAGATAAATAAAAGACATAAACTAAGCGTTATTACCTGCAAAATTTTCAATTTGCGGGTTTTCGAAAAATTTTCAATTTTTTGTAGAATTTACAAATAATCTTAAATTAGCAATTGCTTTTTCAACCGCCTCAGGGGAAGATCCACCTGTTACAGTTCTTGCTTTTATATTTTCATAGGGATCCAAAGCTTCTCTTATTAACCCTTCATCTAGATCAAGAGATTTATTCATCACTTCATGTGCAACGTTATCTAAAAATTTCGAATCAATATCATCAAGAGAGACCTTATCCTCTAGTGCTTGCGTAACCATCCGACCAACTATTTTATGGGCTGTTCTAAAAGGCATATTTTTTTCACGAACTAGTATATCCGCCAGTTCAGTTGCAGTGGCAAAATTGGATTTTGCAAGTTCAGCAGCACGTTCCCTGTTAATCTTAATTGTTGACAACATTCCATTTACTATATTCAGCATCTCTTTTGTATTGTCTACGCAGTTCCAAAGATGTGGAGTTATTTCCTGTAAATCCCTATTGTAACTATAAGGCAATGCTTTTAAAATTGTTAAAATAGTCATCAATTCCCCAGTAAGGATTGCACTCTTTCCTCTTGCAATTTCTGCCACATCAGGATTCTTTTTTTGAGGCATTATAGAGGATGTTGATGAGTATTCGTATGCAATTTCAACAACTCCAAATTCAAAGGTGCTCCATATTATAAGCTCTTCGCAAATTTTACTCATTGTCGAGGAAAGCATTGTAAGAGAAAATACTGTTTCTGCTATAAAATCTCTTGAACTTACACCATCTATGGAATTTTCCATAACACTACTAAATCCAAGAAGTTCAGTTGTCATTTCCCGATCTATAGGAAAACTGGTAGTAGTCAGTGCTGCAGAGCCAAGGGGATTCATGTCCACCCGCTTGTAGGCATCCATAAGGCGTTCATAATCTCTTTTCAATGCATTTGCATATGCAAGTAGATGATGTGCAAATGTGGTTGGTTGAGCATGTTGAAGGTGAGTATAGCCCACAAAAATAGTTTCTTTATGCTCATCAGCCATGTAAAGGATATCTTCAATAAATTTAAGAACATTTAACCCTATTACTTTAATTTCTTCCTTTAAAACAAGTCTAAGATCAGTAGCTACCTGATCATTCCTGGATTTAGCTGTATGCATGAAGCCTGCAACTTCTCCAATTTTAGAAGTTACATAATTTTCTACAGCCATATGGATATCTTCCACAGAAGGATCAAGGTCAAGGGCTTCAATTCCTTCTTCTCTAAGTTCATTTAACGCCACTAATATTTTATCTGCAATTTCATTAGATATTATTCCCTGTTTTGCAAGCATGGCTGTATGTGCAATGTTGAGTTTAACATCAGCTTCAAAAATACGTTTGTCAAATTCTAAAGAAGAAGTAAAAGATGCAGCTTCACTGCTCATCTTTCCCTTAAGCCGTCCAGATCTTAAATTCAAAGAATTTCACCCTTTAAATAAAAAAAACTTTAATTATTCTTTATTCTTCCATTGTGTGTAGCCGCATTTTCCACAGGCGTATCTGTCTCCATGATCTGCCATGAAAACACCGTGTGAGCATCTAACACACTCAGGGTTTTTTCTAACAAGTTTGTTATCTTTAACTTCGTAAAGGTCACACTTTTTCATTATTCTTCCTCCTCAGCCTCTTCGCCTTCTTGAGGTTCTTGATTTTTAGCTAAAACATGTTTAGCTTCAATTTTATTTAGGTTTTCTTCTGAGTCGTAGATTTTTGCATATCCATCAGCTTTACCTTCTCCAAATTTTGGTAAAACCTTATCAACTACCAGAAGATTTTTATCTGCATCTAATAGTGCAACAAGCTTATTTTTAACATCTAAAGTTTTTGGAGTAGATTCTCCTTGATAAATACAGTCAAAGTGTATTTCAGTTCTGTTTAAAAGTGGATTTTCAATTTTTTCTTTAATTTCGATTTCCATTATTTAGCCTCCTATCAAAATTGTCTAGCATCTTTTTTGCCGTATATTTTACTTTATCAGCTTCAACAACCACAATACCTTCTCCAGGTTGTCCATATAAAATTATGGAATTCTTTGGAGCCATTAAAACGCATGGAATTACAGCTAAATCTTCTTCACCGTTTACAACTATTAAAACATTGGATTCTTCGGTAAGGTACATGGCTTTTTCTATGGTTTTCCAAAGTTCGTCTGTTATTGTCCCTGGAGGATTATCAACATCCAAAGTGATTGCATCATATTCTATTTTATGTTTAGATATTTTTCTTTCAATTTTGTTATCTATAATGCCAATTTTAGGGATTATATCAGCATTTAAGATATTTTTTGTGGTAGCATCTCCAATGGAGATTATGAAATGATTTTCAAGAAAAACTCTATTTACATCATGTAAAGTAGAGTAAAGTTTACCAAAAGGCTTTTTAAAAAGTCCTCGGCTTTCTTTCTTTAATATTAACATCTTTAACCTTTAAAATTCATCTAACTCTTAAGGCATATTCTCCAGGAAGAGTTATGTTCAGTTCCTTTGCAATGCCAGAAATCTCTGGATCAATTACAATTAAAAAACCGCTCCAATTCCTCGAAGAGGGTATGTTACATATGGCACATCTTTCCTCTTCCATCAGCCTGTGGCACCTTGTACATGCTTTTGTAACCATTATTTCTTCTTCCTTTTCTCTTTTTCAATCCATTCTTCTCTTCCAAGGCCAGGCTGTCTCATTGTAAGACCGATTTTAGTTTCTTTGGAGGATTTTCCTTTAAGACTTAAGGCTACGATCCTTGCACGCACTTTGTTTCCTTCTTCAAGGGTCTTTTTGGATTCTTTTCCCAGTAATGCCCCTCTCTTTGCATCGTAATTTATGTAATCATCTGTAACCTGTGATACATGCACTAGACCATCCATTGGTCCCATTCGGACAAATGCCCCAAATTCAGTTATCTCAATGACTTCTCCTTCTACAATTTCCTGTAATTCCGGCTTGAAAAATAGAGCTGTAAAAGTGACGTCGTGATATGCTGCGCCATCGCCCATTATTACTCTACCAACACCAATGTCTTCAATTTCTTTTACTGTAACCATTAAACCCAGTTTTTTATCGATCATTCCAACATAATTTTCATTTATAAGTTCGAATGCCACGTCTTCCAGTGGTTCATCGAATAGTGCTGGTGGGACTCTTACAGTATCTTCAATTTTTGATATTAAGTACAATTAAACTCCCCTATATGGTTTATTTATTAATCCATTTTCTTATATAATTCTATAGAATGTTCTATTGCTTCAAATGCTTTTTCAGCATTTTCCCATCCCAATACTTCTGTAACTTTTCCTTCAAGGTGTTTGTATTCCTTGAAAAAGTGTGCAATTTCATCTAAAAGATGACTTGAAACATCACTAATATCATTTATATCATTGCACCTTGGATCATTAATAGGTACACCTAATATTTTATCATCATTATCGTCACCATCGATCATTCTCATGATTCCAATGGGTCTGGTTTCAATTACACATCCTGGAAAAGTTGGCTGATCCATAAGTACCATAATATCCATTGGATCACCGTCATCATAAAGTGTTTTTGGAATTATTCCGTACTCTGCAGGGTAATGAAAAGGAGAGTATAAAACTCTATCCAGTGCAAAGGCTTCCATATCTTTATCATATTCGTATTTGTTCCTTGATCCTTTTGGTATCTCTACTACAGCGTACACCACTTCTGGAACAGATGGTCCTGGTTCTAAATCCTTCCAAAGATTCATATTAATTTCTCCAAACGTTTTCCAAAAATTATAATTTATTATTAAATGAGTTTAAACCTTTTAATATAAAAATATTTAATTTATAAACCTAAATATCCTTCAACCGCCAGATACTTCTTCTGACGTAGATACACAACAGTTATTCCTTTACTTCGTGCCCTTTTCTGGAGTCCATTATCATTTGTGCATAGCACTTTAGATATTCTAAGTAAAGCGTCGTCAACTCGTTCTCTATTTTTTAAATTAACATCGACTACATTAATATTGGATGAGTCTACCAGTTTAAGAGCAACTGATGCTGCAATTCTATCTTTTCCCTTTGATCTCTTCCTTATGTTTTCAAGTTCATCCATGACAAAGGATGGAACCACAAAGGTGTAATTTGGTAGAATTCGCTCAAGTTCTGTTATAACATCAACATGAAATTGAGCGGGTATCATAAAAAATTTGCATCGAGTACTGCTTCACGTTTATTTGATGATACCATATCCAATTAACCTCCATCTTGCACCAACACGTCGGCTTAAAGCTACCCTTTGACCAGACTCAGCACAAACAGGTAATTTAAGTGTTACATCAACATCTTTTTCCCTTGCACTTGTAACGACGCCAATGGTGGTTGTTGTTCCTATGTTAATCATGAGCGGTTCTGAAGATTTAATGGGCTCAACTACCCTTTCTTCCTTTGTACCTACTACTCTTTCAAGAAGGTGGGTCTTCATTGTAAAATTATGTAATATTGGTGGAAGAGTTTCTGGTTCTCCTGCAACAGATCCTGATAATGAATCTGCTTTGGTTAATGATGGATCGAGCTTTGTACCAACACCTATAAGACCTCCAGGTCCTACTTCATCTACAGGCTTACCTGCTGCAATCAAACCTGTAATTTCAGAATGCAGGCTCATCCATGATGTTTTTCCTTTCTTTTTAACCTGAATACCGGGCTTAATTTCAATTTTATCCCCTATTTTAAGCATTCCTTGAGCCAGAGACCCGCCTATGACTCCGCCAGATATATTTTCTGGATTACAGCCGGGTTTATTGATATCAAAGGATCTTGCAACAAACATTTTTGCAGGTTTATCAAGTAACCGTTCAGGGGTTTGTATTTTTTCCTGAATTGTTTCAATTAAAATATCTACATTCGCGCCTTGTTGAGCTGATATAGGTATTATAGGTGCATCTTCTGCACAGGTGCCCTTTACAAATTCCTTTATCTCATTATAACTTTCTATAGCTCTTTCTTTTGACACTATATCAATTTTATTTTGAACTACTATGACGTCCTTGACTCCTATAACATCCAATGCCATAAGGTGTTCCTTTGTTTGAGGTTGTGGACATGGTTCATTTGCAGCTATTACTAAAACAGCCCCATCCATTATCGCTGCGCCAGATAACATTGTCGCCATGAGCGTTTCGTGTCCGGGAGAATCTACAAAGGACACTTTTCTTAATGTTTCTGTTTCGCTGCCGCAGTGATCACATACAAGAGCTGTGGTATAACATTGAGGATCTGGACATTCAGTACACTGCCTGAATGTTATATCCGCATAACCCAACCTTATTGAAATTCCTCTTTTTGTTTCTTCACTATGAGTATCAGTCCATATGCCCGATAGAGCCTTTGTAAGTGTAGTTTTACCATGATCAACGTGCCCTACAAGCCCTATGTTTACTTCAGATTGTACTTTCACAATTACACCTAAATCCCATCTTGTTAAGATAAATGATTTAATTATTCTTCAGCTTCTTCTGCACCTAAAAGTTCATCTATACTTTTACTACCTTTTTCTGTGACGATGGTGTTAATTTGAACTATGTCATCAGATACAGTGTTTCCACGAAGAGTTTTTCTTCTTCTCTGTCCATCTCTTTTTGGTTCAAACCCAAGACCGCCTGATAATAAGCTCTTTATCCTTCTTGGTCCGTCAACATCTTTTTTCATAGGGAAACCGTTTTTATCACTTCCCCCAGTTATTTTAAGTTTGTAACCATTTAAACCAACTAAAGTAGCATCAATTTCATCGCCAATTTTTAAACCGTTTAATTTTTTTGATTGTGATGCATCAACTTCTACTTGATGGCTCTTTTCGCCTTCTGAAATGACCAATTTAAATGCCAATTTATCTCCTCCTCTGTCCTATACTTTTTATTAGTCTAATGTGGATTATAATTTAAGGTAGCTATTGCATTCCCCAATTAGAATTTTCCTTTCTTTTTATATCCACTATTTCATTTAATGTTTCGTATTCATCCTCTGTAAGCTTGCCTTTAAACTCTGATTCAAGGATCTTATAATGATTTTCAGGTATATCCACATAAAGGACGTCCCCTTCCTCAAAATCCTTACCAAAAATTGCGTCTTTTATACTCATGGCAACTTTTTGACCTTTGGATGCTGATTTTAAATTTTTTCCTTTATCCTGCATGCCTTCAACTTTTCCAACTCTTGCCCCATCTTTTCTAATTAAGCCATAATCCTGCTTAACTGTACCTGATAAGACTTCAATACCCACAATAGCGGGTTTACTATTCCTAAATATTAGTTTAGGGATTATTCTAATTTTAGCTGGTTTTATTATAGCTTCAAGCCATGCCTTTTTCTTTTTCTCCTCTGCAGCCTGTATCCATTCATGATAGTCTTCTATCAATTGATAGATGATATTTGATGAAAACAGCTTGATATCTGAAGCCTTTATTTCTTCAGCTGCTGAAGGGAGAACTTTAACGTTGAAAGCAACTATAACTCCATAAAGAGGATCTTCTTTTTTAACAATTGAAGCATCTACAACATCTCTTCTAGAAACATCACCAATATCTGCAGTCCTTATTGGAATTTTCATATCTCTAAGCAGATTAACTAGTGCTTCAAGTGAACCAAGAGTGTCTGCCTTTACAACAATTCCAAGCTCATCAGTATCTATCTTTATATCTTCAATTTCTTTTAAAATTTCTTCTTTAACCTGCTCAAAATTATCCTTTGCAACACGCAGAGGTGATCCCGCTACTGCATTTTCGATGTTTGGAGCAACAATTTTAATACCTGCAGCTGCAACGACTTCATCGATCTTCTGAAACCTTCTCTTTGCTTCCCTTATCTCTTCAAGAGGCTTTGGCTTTAGAAGAGATCTTATACGAGTAGTTATAACGTCGTTCATTGTCATAATAGCAATGGTATCATCTTTTTTCATTATACCATCGTAAATTACAGCATCTATGGTTACTCCAAGTCCAACTTCTTCTTTTACTTCAAGAATAGTTCCTTTTGCAGGAGCATCTTCTTCTATTTTAAGCTGTTCTTTTAAATACTGCTGAGCTAATCCCATGAGCATTGCTAAAAGTTCAGGTACTCCTTCACCTGTTTTTGCGCTTATGGGAACTATACTTATTTGTTTTGCAAAATTGCTTATTCTATCAAATCTTTCAGATTCAAAACCTTCTTCATGCAAAATTCCAACCAGTTCATAGACACCAGTGTCTAATTTTTCCTGTACACTTTGAGCCTGTTTAGGAAAAGTTTCTAAAAAAGGAGCCCCTTCATGTGTTTGCCACCCATATATTTTATCCATTTTATTTGCGGCAAGAATAAAAGGAGTTTTATACATTTTAAGAATATTTAAAGCTTCATAAGTTTGTGGTTTGAACCCTTCATTCAAATCCACAATCAATATAGCCACGTCTGCAAGTGCCCCTCCTCTTTTACGAAGAGTTGTAAATGCCTCGTGTCCAGGAGTATCTACAAAGAAAAGCCCTGGAAGAGCTTCTTTAATACTCAGTTTTTTAAGAAATTCACCACCAATGTCCTCTATGACCTTTATTGGTACCTCTGTTGCCCCTATATGCTGAGTTATTCCTCCAGCTTCTTTTTGAGCAATAATACTACCTCTTATAAAATCTAAGAGTGTTGTTTTCCCGTGATCCACGTGTCCAAGTACTGAAACTATTGGTGATCTAATTTTCAATTTCAACCTTCCTAAAATTAAGACAAAATTTATTCGTATATTAAGCTTTCATCAGGTAAAGTATATTCATTGATTTCAGAATCTTCAAAAAACAATGCAATTTCCCTTTTTGCAGATGCAGGAGAATCTGAAGCATGAATTATATTTCTACCAGTATCGAGAGCATAATCTCCTCTTATGGTTCCAAGATCTGCTTCCTTAGGGTTTGTAGCTCCAACCATTTTTCTGATAAGACCTATACATTCATCGCCTTCAATTACCATTGCAAGGACTGGTGCCGATGTAATGTAACTTACAAGGTCGTTAAAGAAAGGTTTTTCTTTATGTTCCCCATAGTGCTCTTTTGCAAGCTCTTCTGAAATACTCATCATTTTTGCAGCAACAATTTTAAGTCCGCGTTCTTCAAATCTGGTTAAAACTGTTCCCATGAGTCTTCTAAGTACTGCATCAGGTTTAAGCATTACAAAACTTCTTTCAATCATTGTTTAACCCACTTAACCTTTCTTGGAACTCTTCCTAATTTAATCCTGTTTTTTTCACATTTGCTGCTGCAGAAGAAAAATACTGTTCCGTCTTTTCTGACATACATCTTTCCAGTACCTTCTTCTAGTTCTTGTCCGCAGAATGAACATGTTCTCATATAAACACCTTCTTAATTATGGAGTACGGATTTCTTTAGCTTCTCTTATTGTATCGAGTAACATTAAGATGTCGCCTTCCCTTATTGGCCCCATAATGTTTCTTGTTAATATTCTTCCTTTATCTCTTCCTTCAAGTATCCTACATTTTACCTGCATGACCTCTCCGGTCATTCCTGTTCTTTTAAGAACTTCAATTACTTCAGCAGGAGTTGCTTCTGCCATATAATCACCCTGAAATTATTAAAGTGAGAAAGGCCATCGCCTTTCTTAAAAATTTGTAATTTTTTAGGTTTGGAAAATCTACAATTTTCCTCAACCTCAAAAACTCTCGAAATCTCCGATTTCTGAGCACGAAAATCAAAGATTTTCGTATGCTTTGTTTTTGGGTTCAGAAAATGTTTACAAAATTTTTGATTTTGTAACATGGAAAAATTTTCAATTTTTCCGGTTACGGAAATCCGTTCCGTAAACAGCACAAAACTTTGTTTTTTGCATGCCAGTATTTTCCTCAACATAAAAAAAATTAAATTATTTCTTGAGTTCTTCGACTTTTTCAACAACTTCGTTGACTAAATCTTCAGCTTCACCTGCATCGGTTATGACTGCAGATGCGGTACCAACATTTAAACCTGCTGCTTCTCCTAATTCATCCTTAGTTGGGATGTATACGTAAGGAGTTTCTTTTTCTTCAGCAAGAACAGGTAAGTGAGCTGCTATTTCTGGAGGATCGATATCCTCTGCTATGAGTACTAATAACGCGCTACCTCTTTCTATGGCTTTGGTTACTTCGTTTGTTCCTTTTCCTATTTTACCTGTATCTCTTGCGATTTCTAAAGCCTCAGCAGCTTTATCAGCTATTTCTTGTGGTACATCAAATTTTACATATATTGCTTTTGCCATTTAGTTTACCTCCTTTTTCATCTGGTTTTTATACCATCCATCGGCATGATCTTACTTTCAACTTCTGTCTATATAAAAGTTGTTGCCTAATATGATTTTAAAAACACTTAAAAATGTAATTTCAATTCTAAAACAGTTTTAATTAAAAAACATTACAAGAATTAGTATATAATAGATATAGGATCATCACATATAAACTTTATCTTGGCTCTTGAAAAGAGATAAAAGATATATAATTCTAATTTTTAAGGAAATTCAACATTTTTCAGGCCTTTTTTCCGTAGCTAAACGAGGCTTTCAAAAAACATTCAGTTTTTTGATGCTCCGAAAAAATCTCTGATTTTTTTGAGGGATTTTTTATCCAACTTTTTTCGAAAAAAGTGAGGTTATAACCCTTTATACAAACGCCTTCCAAGAAAAGAAGGCAAATTTTTATCTCCAAGAGCCGTGGCGACTTCATCTATATCATATTTAACTCTATAAATTTTAGCTTCTTTATTATCCACATCTAAAAGGGCAAAAGATGCCTTATTATTACTATCCCTGGGTTGTCCAACACTTCCTGGGTTAAAAACAAGTTTATTATCAAATTTTCTTATAAAAGGCATATGAGTATGCCCCATTATTAAAATATCTACATTTTCACTTTCAATAAATGACTTTAAAAGAGAACCTGGTGTTTCAGGATAAATATATTCATTTAGGGGGTTTCTTGGACTGCCATGAACCATCAGAATATCTGTATCATTTATCTTAAGTTTAATTTTACGCTTTAAATCACTTAAAAATTCAATATATTTATCTTGTATGGCTTTCCTTGTCCATCTTATTGTTTCTTCTGCATATGGATTAAATCCACCAGTATCTCCAGTTACACATGCATGGTCATGATTTCCTGCTACGACCTGGATCCGTAATTGCTTAATTTTTTCGATACACTCATTTGGCCATGTATAATATCCTACAATATCTCCACAACACAGGATAATTTCAGAATCTATTTTTTCAAGTACCCTTTCCAATGCTATCAAGTTGCTGTGTATATCAGAAATAATAGCTAAAATCATAACTAAATTTACAGGAAAAATAACGAAAAATTCACATGAAATAATGGCTAAAAATACAAATAAAAAGAAAAAGAAAATTATTAAAAGGCTTATAACCTTTTAACAGCTAATTCTACATCTGATGCTTTGACAGTTTTTCTTCCAGCGTGTTTTGCAAGTTTAACAGCTTCTGAAGCTATTACTTCCCCTTTTTCTTCTAAAGCTTTTGCTAAAGCTTCTCTTGCGTCGTCACTGACCCTTTCTGCACCAGCATTTTTTATGATTCTTCCAATTGGAGCAATTGGTAATTCAGCCATAAACAATCACCTCATTTTTTATTTGTTGTTATATTCTGTTGAAATTCTCCTATATATATTTATCGTTTTTTTCTGTGATTATTTGAAAATTCATATGGTTTTTGGCCCATTGAAGTCGATCCATATGATAATTGGTCACCACAATATAAACCATATGATTTTTAGACCCACTTACCTAAATTATATGATACTTGCTCATGTAAAGATAAACTATATGATTTTGAGAGTGTCAAAAAAAAATAAAACCCATGAAAACTTTGTTTTCGGGGTCGCAAAAATTATACGAATTTTTGCCGTTATGAATTACATTAGCAAAACTTCGTTTTGTACTCCAACCTTGGGTTTGAGAGTTTCGTAAACATCAAACACAGAGCTTCGAAAACGAAGTTTCCAGGGCGTGCAAAAATTCAAAGAATTTTGACAGTGTTTGATTGCAGAAAGTAGGTCGATTCAGTTAAAAAAAAGCTGTGGTGAAATTGATTACCCTTGACTTATAGCACGAGAAAGCGCTTCAATATCTGCATCAATTTCAACAGGTTCCACACATGCATTTATAGCTGTATTAGGATCCTTTAATAGATGGCCTGTTACAATACAAACTATCTGTTCGTTTTTATCTATTTCACCCATGTTAGCAAGCTTTATAAGACCTGCAATTGACGCTGCAGAAGCAGGTTCTACCCCTATTCCCTCTGTTCTTGCAAGTAATTTTTGAGCACTTAGAATCTCCTCATCAGTTACTGTTTCTGCATAACCATTAGATTCATTTATTGCCCTGATAGCTTTTAAAGCACTTACAGGTGCCCCTATTCTTATCGCAGTTGCAATTGTTTCAGGATTTTCAAAAGGAACTATATCATTCTTATTTTCCCTTATGGCCCTTACAATAGGTGCTGCACCCTCTGCCTGAATTCCAGTCATCATAGGTAGATCTTCCATAAATCCAGCCCTATGGAACTCTTTAACTCCTTTCCATATAGCAGAAATGTTACCTGCGTTTCCAACAGGTAAAATAATCCTATCTGGCGATTTCCATCCTAAGTCATCCACAATTTCAAACCCAATAGATTTCTGCCCTTCTAATCTGAAAGGATTTACTGAATTTAGAAGATATAACTTACCTTCAAGTGCTAAAGCAGTTACAGTTTCAAGAGCCTCATCAAAATTACCCCTAATGGATAATACTTCAGCACCATGGAACATTGCCTGAGCAAGCTTACCAAGAGCCACTTTTCCAGAAGGTAAGAGCACTATGCATCTTAGTCCTGCTCTTGCTGCATAAGCAGCAAGTGATGCGGATGTATTTCCTGTAGATGCACATCCAACAGTATCCACACCAAGTTCAATGGCTTTTGTTATTCCCACACTCATTCCCCTATCTTTAAAACTTCCAGTTGGATTTGAACCTTCCACTTTAACATAAAGTTCTATTCCAAGCTCTTCACCAAGTTTATCACATTTACAAAAGGGAGTTCCACCCTCTTCAAGAGTTACAATTTTAGCAGGATCTACAGGCATGAACTCCTTATATTTCCACATTGTAGACTTTCTACAGTCAAAAATATCCTTTGAAACATCTGGTTCGCATAAAACTTCTAATATCGAGCCGCATTCGCTACAAGTATATATTATTTCATCTAAATCGTATTTTGCACCACAAGTTATACATTTTATCATGATTTCACCGTATTAAACTGATTATAATTCTAATTTAATATCTAAAAAAACTTTCAATTCATGAATTCAAATAAATTCAAAATTTTGTTTAATTAGCAAATATATTTCTAAATACCTCTAATGTAATTTCCCAATGCAATGGTAAAATTAGCCTCAATAACTGCCGCAATTAATATAAGTACTACCGCAATTACAAATAGGGCCAGAGATTCTTTAAATTCCCAGTAATTTACATCTAATATTTGCCAGATTTGATCCTTTAAAGGCATGTATCTTTTTACACGCGTTGTATCTATAATAATATGAATTAAGCAGCTTGCAAGCCTGAATCCTGCAGCACCAGCTATGATAAAGCCAGCTATCTCAAACACGCCATGAGGCAGAGTGTAAATTATAAAATTCCCAATAACAAATTTAGAAGCTGCATACCCCAAGAAAAGGCCATTTTTAGCTAATAAATAGAACGTACCTAATCCAAACAGAAGTCCTCCACCATAAACAAGAATTGCAACCCCAAAATTATTCATAAATACAGAAATGGTGGTAAGTTTTATTTGGCCGCTGCTTACACCCTGTTTTAATGAGTTATAAGTGCTGGCAAGCAATTGATCAACAAAACTGGATAAGAAATAACCTGCAAACATGGATACAAAAAATATAACTGCAGAGGCTATTAAAAACATCTCGTTTTGTTTGTAGAGACCTGTAAAAAATCCATTGTGTTTTTCTTTACCTGAAAGTTTTCTTTCTAACATTTAGATTCCCTATTTAATATTTTTTGGGCCTTTTCCTTTGCCTCTTCTCTTTTTATAGAGAAGTCTTCAAAGAAATTTTTCATCATCCTTGCTGCATTCTTTTTACATTCCCCACACATAATACTACCGCTTTTGCATGATTCATACAGCTCTTTAAGTTTTTTTTCAGATGGTTCCAGATGGTACAATAACAGTTCATAAACTGTACAATCTTCTGGAACTCCCCCTAACTTTAGCTGTTCATCTAGACTTTCTCTTCCACCAGATTTAGCTGATTTAACTTTTTTTTCTGCAGTCTCAGGCGAATCACTTAAAAATATTGCCGATTTAGGTTTACTGCTCGACATTTTATCGCCAGTAAGCCCTGTGATGAACCTGTGATAAGTTGATGAAGGGGTCACAAATTTAAACTGGCCTTTGAACCGTTCCGCAATGTCCCTCGTGAGCCTTATATGAGGATCCTGATCTGGACCTACAGGCACTACAGTTGGTTTTGGCCCGCCACATTCTTCAATTTGAGGATGAAGAATATCTGCAACCTGAATCAGTGGCGCGTACATGTGAGCTATGTTTGTACTTCCCGAAAAGCCGTAAATAGCCTTCATTTCATTGAAATTAACCCTTTTTGATAGGATATAAGCAAGATCTCCCACCATCCTATTTTCTGATTGAAGGTATATGCTAATATTTTCCTTTTCAAAATCCAGACCAAGGGCTATATAATTTGTAATATATTCTGAAATTGCGAGTTCTCTTGAGGTTTCAAAATCAACTCCCCTTGCAGAGTACGCTTCCATATCTGCTATAGGGATGTAGATATCTGCTCCCTTCTTCTGATACCATATAAGTTGATCTACGATCATTTTATGGCCGATATGCATCTTTCCACTTGGCATCATCCCGCTTACAACTGCAAATTCATCTCCTTCTCTCATGGCCTTAATTATTCTTCCATAATCTCTCTGTCCAAAAATTATGCCCCTCTGCATTAAGGGATGAGGATCATCTATATCTCCCTTTAGATTACCAAATGGTTTAATTCCAAATTGTTTTGTAAGTTTTTCATAATCAATAATTGCTGAACTCCATGGATCTATCAATTCATCACCTGATTAAATTGAATATTGTTATATAGTAACTATACATTCATTTTACAAATGAATAATAAAAGTTACATGGTTATATAATATTATAATTCACTTTATAAAAATACCATATGAAAATTAGTTTACGGTCTCGTCCATTCTACATTATAATAAGTAATGTCATTTTCTTCGTCAACAACAGCGAATAAGAGCTTTTTATTAACTCCATGTGCCACCCTTACATAACTTGAAAAATCAGATGTCTTGATTTCATAATCTTCTGATATAACTTTCACCAGATAGTCAGAGTGTCCATCTCCTGGAGATTTTCCCCTCTCATAAAGCCGGAATTCGGATCCATATTTAAAACCAGTCTTTACAATATAGCCCCTATTTCTAAGATCTTTAAAAACAAGGTATTTTGAGAACAAATCTTCTTTACGTATTAGTTTAAACATTTCTTCTAGAGATATCTCTTTTCCATTCTCTAAAATTTTTATCTTTTCTTTTTCTGCCAGATAAAGTGCTTCAATGAGTGAAAGCTGTAATCCCTCTTCACTCATGTTTCCATAATGACTTTTCTCGTGAAGTTTCGTTCCTTTTTTGTCTTTGATTATAACTATATTTCCTGATATCTCTGAATCCATTTTTTCACCTGATTGAGAAGTTTATTCGATTGTAGCGTGTCTTCTCTTAAGATCTATCTCTTTTTTACCGAGACATGCCATAAACTCAGCTATAAGTCCATCAAGGAATAGATGAGTGCTGTCCTCAAAAAGAGTTCCCATTGGAGCTAGATCATCATAATGACCCTTTAAAACATTTGAAGTATAATGTTTCCATGGTTCCTTGGTTTTACTGTCTATATTTATTACAACATCCAGACTTTTAGCTAATGTAGACTCAATATTTCCAGTCACTCCAATGACTTTTGCATTGGCTTCTTTTGCTGTTTCTGCTGCGAGTGTAACTGTTTTAGTTTCTCCAGAACCAGATATGGCGATTAAACAATCTGTTTCCATAATTGCAGGAGTTGTAACATCTCCAACCACATAAACTGTAAATCCAAGGTGCATCAACCTCATTGCAAACATTTTTCCCACTAATTCTGACCTTCCAGTGCCTACAATAAATACACCATCTGAATTTACAACTGTATCTATCATTTTAGAAACTTGTTCTTCGTCAATTCTTTCTATAACTTTAAGTGCATGTGTTGTTATTTCTTTAGCTGTTTTTTTTACGTATTCCATTTTTATTCACTGTTAAAATTTTTATTAAAGTTAATTTAAGCCTGTAAAGTAGACAGATAAACTAAAGCCCAGTTATCCTGATTCCTGCTAATTTTATTTTATTTCGAATATTGAGATTTATAAGTAACGGAGTTATTTTTTCAACCATTCTTGCATTTTCAAGTGGGCCACAGTCCAGAGATCTTACACCAGGAATCTTCTCTGCAAGTGCCATAACTTCTTTTCTAGCATCTTCATCATCACTAGATACAAGACAGTCGCAGTCCACATCATGTTTAATGTTTAGAAGACTCGCAGCACTTATATTGTTAAAAGCAGAAACTATCTTTGCATCGATATTTTCAAGTAGTTCAGCTGTCCTTTCAGCTGCAGAACCCTGCCATACGTCTACATATCGTGTTGGCCTGCCTCCTAAGCAGCCATCTAATGGAACGGTGGCATCAATGACTATTTTATCACCAATATAATCCTTTATACTTCTAAGAGTTATTACCTGGGCCTGCAAAGGTACTGTTAACAGTATGATATCGCCTTCTTTTGCTGCATCTGCATTAGTCGAACCATGAATATTTGAAACATTCTCTTCTTCCAGCATATTCTTTACTATATTTACAGCATTTTCTGCCTTTTTAACATCTCTTGATCCGATTATAATTTCTTCTCCAGCTTTTGCAAACCTCAAAGCCAAACCAATTCCTTGATCTCCTGTTCCACCTATTACTGCAATTTTCATAAAAAAATCTCCCATTTCCATTTAAATTTCTAACCAAAAAAATGGATATTTTTCTTTATGTTTATATTTTATAAAACTTTTTCTTTAAAATACAATTGTTTAATAATCAACTTTTAGGTAATACTCCTTAAAAATTACAACGCTTTAATTTAAGTTATTTAAAAGGATAAAAAGGATATTAAAAGGTAAAATTATACAATTCAAAGCATTATATACTCTAATTTAAAAATATAATGAATAATTTGATATATTTTGAAATTATATAATAATTAATGGATTTTAACAAATAAAAGATGGATTAAAGACACATTTTCCCATGAAGAACTGCTTATTTCTCTTAAATTCAATATATCTTCATTCGGATTTCATTTTATTTTTTGCAAAATCATCCAGTAAAATCCTAATTTTATTTTCTTCCTCAAGCGATTCATCCAGGTATTCGTTAATACGTATCCATATGGATTCTTTTTGGACAGCAAAATAATATCCATTGTCCAGTAATATTTTAGCAAATTCAGTGGTCTCTTCCTGATTTTCAAAATGAATATATCGAGTATATGTTATTATTAACATCTCTCTTTCAATTTCCATAATATTAACTTTCTATTTTTTGTAATATTTAGTTTTAGTATCTCGTTCCATTACTTTTCAGATGCTCTACCACAACCCCTGATACTACCCTTAACTATAGTATAGATTGCATTACAGGAGGTCCACATATGCGTTTTAGCGTAATTAAATATGAAAATGAAGAAACAGTCTATTACAACCCCAAAACTTTTTATAGGGATGAAGATATGATATTGTTCCCCTTTGAAGAATTTGACAACTTCTATAATGAACTGGTACATAATTTAAATGTTGTTAAAAATATTGTAAATGATGCTCTAAGTCCTAATTCACCCCATCCTCCATTAGCAGATTTAGAGCGAGTAGAAGACTGGATTAACTTCATTAATGAAGACGTGGACCTCTTACTTAAATTCAAAATGCAAAGTACCCTCGAGTCCTTCCAGAGAGGTAATTCAGCCAGAATTAGACCTAAACCCTCGAAAACGACAGTTTTCATACAACCCCCACAAATGGAAAATAAAGTTCCATTATACCCCAAAGAAAAAATCCAGTGTTTAATTGGATTATAAAGAAGATTGAACTTGCGGACTTTGGAGCAATAACAAAAATTCTCTGGCAGGGCTATTTGGTAAAAATAAATAAATATCAGTCCGCAAGTCCATGATCTTCGAATATATCAAAATTAATTCTAAAAATAGCATTTAAATGGATAAGGGAATTAATCCCTTAATTTTTTAATATAATCAAGACTTTCCAAAATTTCATCCTTGTTTGAAACTTCTATAACAAGTATTCCATCAAATTTTTTATTATTTAGCACTTCAAATAACGATTTAAAATCAATATTTTTGCTGCCAACTGCATTATGGTTATCAAATGAACCATCGTTATCGCTCAAATGAATATGCCCAATATTATCGTATTTCAACATCTCTTCGGCGGATATGCCCATATTATGTGCATGGCCCACATCCAGGGTCATTGAAGCATTGATTTCTTGAACTAATTCATTAAGTTCATCCAGATTCTTGCAAATCATACCTTCCATATCAGGCATATTTTCAACACATAATTTTATTCCCTTTTCTTCAGCAAATTTTGAGCACTCTCCAAGTGAAATTAAGCTGTTTTCCATGACTTTTTTTTGAAATTTACGCATTAAAAATGCCATATGGCCGGGGTGAATAACTACCACTTCAGAGCCTATTTTGGACGCTAAATCAATTGAATTTTTTATTTCTTTAACCGAAGCTTTTCTTATAGATTCATTTAAAGAAGCAACGTTGACATCAGAAAGAGGGGAATGTATACTTGTTTTTATATCATATGAGTTAACAAGATCAGGATCTATCTGATTATAAGGATAATCAAGCATAAATTCGCAATATTTAACATTTATACTTTCTAAATAGTTCATTATCTTTTCTAGGGACATTGGAAATAGTGCAAGCGTTGATACTCCTATCTTCATGGTTAATTCTCCTTAGTCTCAAATTCAGATACCTGTAAAATTTTGTATAATGCCCTTAATGTATTATTCGCTTCTAACTCTGGCCTCAATAGGAGTGCCTCTTTTAAGCGCCTCCAATATGATAGTTGCAAGTTCTATATCCTTTTTAATCTTAATAGTTCCTTTTTTACCAACTGTTGCTGTAAATAAGTATTCATCATCCACTAAAATATCGAAAGGTGTGCCTATATTGTCTTTACCAAAGTTCAAGACCACGTAATTTCCAGCAAGTTCAACATCTACCCCAAATGATTCTTCGGTTCCTTTGGCTCTAAATGGTTCAACACCAATACTTATTCCTATTCTTTTCTCTACTTCATCAATTGTTTTTCCTTTTTTACCAATAAGCTTTGGAATGTATTCTTCATCCATCCAAACAGTGGCACGTTTGTCAGACTTCATATCGACTTCGATATAAGCTCCAGGAACTGTTTTCTTAATTTCTTTTATTATTTCACGCTCTGCAATTTTTTGAACTGGAGTTTTCTCATAAGTAGTTGGTCCAACTTCCATGACGATGGTCTGCTCACCATAAGTGTATATCTCATGTGTAAGGTCCCCAGTATCAAAATTCTTGATTTCTATAACTGGTCTTGAAAGATCTGCTTCTAACATTCCTGATGGAACCTTTACAGTAAGTGCAACGTCGTAAACTGCTTCAACATTCCCATTATTTATAAAAATAGTGGTATCTACAATTGAAGGGATTATTCCAAGTTCTACTCTTCCAAGTATCCTCTGGATGGCATCTATTGGTCTTGTAGCGTGTACAACACCAATCATGCCCACACCTGCAAGTCTCATATCTGCAAATATCCTGAAGTCTCTCGTTTTCCTCAATTCGTCATATATTGTATAATCAGGACGTACCAGTAATAATATATCTGCTGTTTTTTCCATACTTCGTTCTAGAGGTGCGTACTGAGTTATTTCATTACTAACCTGCAGATCACGGGGTGATTCCATAGTTTTAACAATTGAATTAAGGTCTTTACTATAGAATTCTGCAATTGCCTGAGCAAAAGTAGTTTTACCTGCACCAGGAGGGCCAGCTATTAGTATTCCCTTAGCCCTTTCCCTAAGTCTTTCAATAAGTTTATCTGGAAGCCTATAGTCCTTAAGAGACACTTTTGCAACGGGCCTTACCACTGTTATCTCAAACCCATCGGAAAATGGCGGCCTTGCAATTGATATTCTGTATTCTCTAAACTGAACAACAGTTGCTCCTTCTCTTTCAATTTCAATAAAACTTTTAAAGTCGCTTTTTGTCCTTTCAACGATTTCTCTTGCCATGCCTTCAATTTCCTGATATGACATTGGTTTAGATCCTAATTTAACAAGTTTTATATTTCCAGGTGTTCCCTTTTTCGCCATTGGAACTACATCTTCTTTTAAATGGATTGACATTGTACTTTTATCAAAAAACTTGGCTATTTCAAGTTCTTTATATCCAACCATTTCAGGTTTCAGGTAAATAACATCAAGTCCCTGGGCTTTTGCAACTTCTGTTTGAACCTTATCACTTGTAATCAGTGTAGAGTCCGTTTTTTGGGCCGTATCCCTTATCATAGCGTCTATTTCACCGCCTTTTGCCAGAGATATCTGTTCAAGAGTAGGTCTTTTCCCGACATAAATTAAATCTATAATGCCTTCATTGTAAAGCTCTTGAAGGTTTTTTAATTCTTCTAAGCCGTTGAACCCTGTTTCTCTTCCCCTATTAGCCTGATTTTCTAATTCAGATACAACTGCTTCAGGAATTACTACTTCACAGCCCTTAAATTCTTCTTCCTGGACAATTTTGGTAATTCTCCCATCTACAATAACGCTAGTATCTGGAACTATTTTCATTTTATTTTCTCTCCATAAATTTTTAAATTAAAAGTTGATTTTTAACTCTTATCATAAACTTCATCAGGGTTAAATACCCTGTTTCCTACAACTTCCAGTTTGTCATTTACTAATTTCCTGAAAAAGCAGGATTCATATCCTTCATGACAGGCCCCGCCTTTTTGGCTAACTTTGATGAGAACAGCATCTTCATCACAGTCAACCAGTATCTCTTCAACATTCTGGAAATTACCGGAACTTTCTCCTTTAAGCCAGAGTTTCTGGCGGGAAGTGCTCCAGTAGTGTGCTTTTCCTGTTTCTATGGTCTTCTTAAGGGCTTCATAGTTCATATAAGCTACCATAAGAACTTCTGAAGTTTTATAATCCTGCGCTATAGCTATGACCAGGTTTTGATCCCCTACTTTGTGTCTAAAATTAAAATTACATTCTTCGATATTCATTTGATCAATTCCTAAAATTTATCCTGTAATTTCCTTGCCAGGTTATCCAGATCTATCAATTCCTGATCTCCAGATTCCATGTCCTTTAAAGTAATTTTTCCATCTTCGATATCTCTTGCTCCAACCAAGATTACATATTTTACTCCTAAAGTATCTGCATATGATAATATTTTTTTGATTTTCTTCCTTGCAAGGTCTACATCTGTTGAAATACCATTTCGTCTCAAGTTCTGGGCTATTTTAAATGCTTCTTCCCGCATATTGGTTGATAGTGGCGCGACAAAGACATTCACATGCCCTTCTACATGAATCTCTGCATTCTGCTTTTTAAGGGCTCCCATAACCCTATCAAAACCAAATGCAAATCCAGTAGATTCTACTGGCTCACCACCGAATATCTCTATTAAATTATAGGTTCCCCCACCACTTATTTGTTTTTGTGCACCTAACCCATGTACATAAATCTCAAATACTATTCCAGAATAATAGTCCAGTCCACGGGCTATTCCCAGATTTACAATGTAATTTGTAAATCCAAATGTTTTAAGGTGATTCAATAGATTTTCAAGATCATCCAGTGATTTAAAAGCACCTTCACAATTTTTTACAATATTTCTCACTTCACCTATCACTTCATCATGCCCTTTTATTCCAATTAACTTTAAAAGGGTTTCTTTAAGGGACTGCGAAATATCCTTGTTGTTCAATAAATTTTCAAGTTCGTCAACATCCCCTTTATCAACTAAACCCATTATTTGACCCTGTTCTTCTCCAGGCACTCCTGCATCGTCTAATAAGCTTCTAATGATCCCTAAATTCCCAATATGAAACTCATAATCCTTCAACCCAATTTCATCAAGACAGTGGGCTGCCATGGCAATAACTTCTGCCTCTGCCTCAGGAGGCTTTCCTCCAATAAGTTCGCATCCAAACTGCCAGAATTGCCTGAATCTGCCGGCTTGAGGGCGTTCATATCTGAAACAGCTCCCAAAGTAGTACATTTTAATTGGTTTTGGACTTCTTTGAAGCTCATTAAGATATAATCTAGCTACTGGTGCTGTTAATTCCGGCCTAAGTGATAAATCCCTCCCACCTTTATCCTTAAAGTGATATATTTCCTCTTTAATCGCTTCACCTGATTTCATGGTAAAAAGTGATAAATCTTCAAATATAGGAGTTTTAATCTCACCGTAACCGTAATTTTCAAATACTCTTCTTAATGTGTTTTCAACGTGTTTTCTCTGTTTCATTTCCTTTGAAAGAAAATCACGTGTTCCTCGGGGTCTTGATATTTCCATCTTTTTCCTCCAATTCAAAATAAACTAATATTATCATGTTAAATTAGAAAAATGATATTTTTCAATACTCATAAAATATTTATAAACGTCATTTAAAATAATTTTGCAAATTCTAAGATGTTAAAATTATAGAAATCTTCCTTAATTAACTTAAAAAAGAATGTTTATTCGTAGTATTTCAAATACTCCCTAAGCATCTTAGGGAATGATTTTGCACTTAAAAATCTCAATCCAAGCCTTTCAGCCCAAACTTTGATACCCTCATCAGCCGCTACAACACCTGCCCCTAGCTCTTTAGCAAGGAGCAAAACGTCAAGATCTGGAGCGCTGTCAAGAGTACCTTTTCTTAAAGCTGCCCTGTATTTTTTCCTGAAATCTTTTATGGCATTTCCCAATACTTCAAATTCGATCTCTGCCTTTTCTTCCCCTCTTGCTAATCTAACCATTGATTCTACACCAGCTTCCCATATAGCATTCTCTGATATCTTCATGCCTTTGTTCATTCTTTCCCTCATATCATGAACATACTCATAGAATATTTCTGATGGTATTTTGGTATCGTACCTATTGGGACTTTTTTTAACGATCCATGTTTCTGTTTTCACCAGTATATTTGTAGGGCATTCATATCTTGTCATATAATCTATGAATTCTTTATACGTAATTGGAGGCATATGACAGCTCATGTTAAGCTTTATTCTGGATTCTGCAATTAAATCTATTAAAATATTGACTGTATTTGCCAGATTTCCTTCTCCAATCTCATCTCTAAGCTGTGTATCTGTAAATGCAGTTGTATCTAAAACAAATCTCTGTTTTGCAGGCATAATATCTCCAACTTTTATGAAATTAAATTTATTTTACAATATCCCAGTTTTTACCACACTACTTTTTATCGCATCGATAATATAAAATGTTCTGAGAACTAATATAATGATGATGGAAATGATAACCGGCAAAACAAATGTTGTAGGTGTAATAGGCGATCCTGTGGAGCATAGCTTATCTCCACTGATGCATAATGCTGCTTTCAAGTATTTAGATCTAGATTATGTTTATGTGCCTTATCACGTGAAAAAAGATACGTTGGGGAGTGCAATATCCGGTGCAGTATCTTTAGATATAAAAGGGCTTAACGTTACAATTCCACATAAAACAGAAGTGATAAAATACTTAGATTCTCTAGATAAATCTGCAGAGCTTATTGGAGCAGTTAATACTATCAAATTCCATAATGATGAAGCTAAAGGATATAATACTGATGGTATAGGTGCTGTAAAAGCGGTTGAAGAAGTAAGTAGTGTAATAAACAAAAAAGTTGTTATATTAGGGGCTGGCGGCGCAGCACGTGCAATTGCATTTCAAATAGGTTTAGATGGGGCAGAATCTATTGTAATTGCAAATAGAACCGTTGAAAAAGCTGTACAGCTTCAGGGAGATCTGGTTAAAAAACTAGATGCCAATGTAAAAAGCATAGATCTTGGTGAAAAGCTCAAAAAGGAACTTTCAGATGCTGACATTTTGATAAACACCACCCCTATTGGTATGTATCCAAATGTAGATCAAGAGCCACTGGTTAAGGCTAAAATGATGTATGAAGGCTTAATCGTTAAGGACTGCGTATATAATCCTTTAAAAACAGGATTAATCAAAGAAGCTGAAAAATGTGGTGCAAAAACAATATCCGGGCTTAAAATGCTAATTTATCAGGGCATGGAATCCTTCAGAATATGGACCGGTGTAAATCCCCCGCTGGAAATTTTTGAAAATGTTTTAAAATCTTACGATTTTAAACATAAAAAATCATAGATTTTTTAATGCGATCAAAATCTCCGATTTTAATGCATTAAAAACCACAGGTTTTTGAATGCTTTAAAGAATCAATTTGAGTAATTAAGACAAAGAATTTAGAGGCGATTTTTATGGAAAATATTCCTGTAACAGACAACCATATACATGTTGATCCCCATAATGGCGAAGGTCCCCTTGAAGTTGCAAAAAAATTCCAGAGGGCTGGTGGAAACGTGATGATCATTCCAAACAAACCCACCTGGACTGTCGGAAAATCATGCAACTTTGAGAAGGCCATGGAACTTGTTATCAAATATGTCAACGAGATCAATTCACAAACTGATGTGAAGGCATTTGCAGTGGTGGGGGCACATCCTGCAGAACTTTCAAGACGTGTTGAAAACGGCCTGGAACTTGAAATGGCAGAAAAAATGATGAAAAGCACCTTAGAAGACGCTCAAAAGCTTGTAATAGAAGGTAAAGCCATTGGAATTGGTGAAATTGGGCGGCCCCACTACGAAGTTTCAGCTGAAGAAATGGAAGCGCATAAAAGAATTATGCTGTATGCTATGGAACTTGCAGCAGATGCAGATTGCGCTGTACAACTCCATACAGAAAGTGCAGGGCCAGAACAGTTTTTAGAATTTGCAGAAATGGCCGATGAAGCTGTTCTGGAAAGACATAAAGTTATAAAGCATTTTTCAGGGCCATTTGTGGCTAAAAATGAAAATCACGGATTAACACCTTCACTTATTGCAACAAGAGATGTTGTAGTCGAAGGGCTTAAAAAAGGAACTAATTTCCTTATGGAAACAGATTATCTTGACATGCTAGATAGGCCAGGTGCAGTTTTAGGCCCTAAAACCGTTCCAAGGCGGACAAATGAGCTTTTGAGAAATGGAACTTTAACTGAAGAAGATGCCTATAAAATCCATGTTGAAAATGTGGAAAGAGTTTATGGCATTGATCTGGATTTTTAGATGTTAATTTCACTTAAAAATCTATTTTATTTTTAAAATACAAAAAAAGTTTAGTTAGTGGCTTCCACCGATAATTAAAGACACTACACTTATAAGTACTCCAATCAGTACGATTTCAATACTGGTTTTTAGAAGGTTTTCTCTTGAGACCCTTCCAAGATAAATACCTAATAGAATTAGAGCAGCAAAACAAAAGCCTATTGTAGCAAAAGTAGCTGTCATTCTATCTGTAAGTAATAAAAAAGGCATTACAGGAACAAATCCGCCGATAAAACTTGAAAACCCGTGGGTGAACATACTCAGGTAAATTCTTCTTTTGGCCTGTTGATGAATAATGGTTTCATCGAGTTCACCCTCCTTAAGCATCATTTTATCTTCAAGCTCACGGAGTGTTCGAGATTCTTCAGCTCTTTCACCAATAAAAGAACCAAAAGCATTTGAAAGGGCTAACGCAATCCCCCCACTTAACCCTGTGAGACCTATAGCAAAATTAGAGATTTCCAATCCTCCAGCGCTTGCTACACCACTTGCAGCCAATGTCACACCCATAACCGCAAGAATTCCGTCTAAAGTACCTAGAGCAATATATCTGCTCATGTTAAAGTATTCTTGAATGAATTTTTTGATATTTTCAATATTCATTTCCTATTTTTCTCCATTTGGAAATGCTCAAAAATGCGAAGCATGCAAACACTCTGTGTTTGCTGTGCCAAAATCGAAGATTTTGACAGCATTTTTGGCACCCCGAAAATAAAATTTTCGAAGGTTTTTAAAAATCAGTTGTTGATTAACTTCATTTATTTTTAAGCAATATTTGATATTAAAACTTTTCAAAGTTAGTTGTTTATGGTATTTAATAAGTTGCCTTAACTTCATTCAACTTTAAGACACTCAAAAATCGTAGATTTTTGGTGCCCCAAAATCTTTGATTTTGAGGGTTTCTTTCTTTAAGGCAGGAACTTCAGTTTTTACTGTTTCCCATACGGGTTCCAGATCGTATTCTTCACTTTCAAGGGTATTTCCTGCATTTGCAATGATTGCCCATGGAATTTCGGGGTATTTATCCTTGAAATCCTGCGGTAAGTTTTTAACGGCTTCTCCAATGATTTTAATCCTTCGAATTACTGCATCCTGGATAAAATCGGAAGTTAAAAAGTCTTCTTTTGTTATGTCGTTTGTGTAATCTTCGATGAGTTGGATTGATTGTAAAATGTGATCTAGAAACAGGTTTGGGTCTGTCATGGTATTACAACACGATTTATTTTAAAATTTTAAGTGAATTTCAAAATGCTTTTAGTTTTAGTGTTAAATATTATTTTTTAAAGTTTAAAAAAATGATAGTATAAATTTATGCCCTTCCTAACTCCTTATGCGCCCTAGCCAAATGCCCAGCAGCCAGAGCAGCCAGAAGCGAAAGCTCCCCAGCAAGCACAGTCCCTGCAATGATCTCGGCAAACTTATGCACATTCTCATTCCCATAAACACCCATGATTTCAAGACATTCACGGGCTGTTTCAACACTGGTACCGCCGCCGACAGTTGCTACTGGAACATCAGGGAGTGTAACTGAGAAATAGAGGTCTCCATTTTCCTCTTCAGATGCAGTGGTTATTCCAATACTTCCCTCAACGATGTGGGCTTCATCTTGGCCAGTTGCCAAAAACATAGCCCCAATCATATTTGCGTACTGTGCATTAAAGCCCATACTTCCCGAAATGGCAGATCCAATCAGGTTCTTAGAGGTATTAACTTCAACAATAGCTCCAGCTGTTGCTTTAAGTGTTTGCTCAACTATTTTTTTAGGAATTATAATCTCTGCAACGAAACTTTTACCTCTTCCTTCTATTAGATTTAAGGAAGACGGTTTTTTGTCAACACAGACATTTCCACTTAATGCAACGATATGTGCACCGGTCTTATGTGTTAAAAGACTTAATGCTGCTTCAGTTGCTATAGTAACCATGTTCATACCCATACTGTCTCCAGTTGTAAATACAAACCTCGGGTAAACATACCTGCCAACTACAAGTACCGGATCGATTTTTATGAGTTTTCCATGCCTTGTGGTCACTTCAGCTGCTTTTTTAAGCTCTTTAAAGTTTCCCTCAATCCATGTTTTAATTTCCATGGCATCAGTTAAAGATTTAGCCTTTATAACTGGTGCCCTTGTCATTTTATCGTCGATAATTTTGGTGGTAACCCCACCTGCTTTAGCTATAACAGAAAATCCCCTGTTTACAGACGCTAAAAGGGCCCCTTCAGTTGTTGCAAGGGGGACATAAAATTCACCCTGTGCATAATCACCATTAACCACAAGTGGCCCGGCGATTCCAACAGGAATCTGAATGGCACCTATTGGTTGTTCAATGTTCTTTTTGGAAGCGGCTTCCATATTAATTGAATAATTGGATAAATGTTCAATTTTAGAATTACTTACTTCTTCTATGAATTTTCGCCTGATTGTTACCGCTTCATCAACATTATCAGTATATTTTTCAATTTCACGAAGTTTTATTTCCCCCTTCTTAATTTTGTCTATAATCTCCCTTTCATCTACCATAATTTTCACCGATATGTGTTTTAAAAATTAAAAATTGTTTTTGTAAATCTAGATAATTTGTATTTTATATGAAATTTATATGAAATAAATTTTAGTTAAAGATTTACATCGCTACAATGTATTCTTTATGATTTTTACGATTTCAGAAGGTGCTGAAGCTACAGTTACACCTGCTTCTTCAAGTGCAGTTATTTTACTTTTTGCAGTTCCGCTTTCACCTTCAATAATTGCACCTGCATGCCCCATTCTCTTACCTGGAGGTGCAGTAACTCCTGCAATGTAAGCAACAACTGGTTTTGAAATATTTTTACCTATAAATTCTGCCGCTTTCTCTTCAGCATTTCCTCCAATTTCACCAATCATAACCATTGCGCCTGTATCATCGTCTTCTTCAAACCTTGCAAGTACATCTGCAAAGTCCATCCCGACAACAGGATCTCCTCCAATACCTAAACATGTGCTCTGTCCCATTCCAGCATTTGTAATCTGGTATGCAACTTCATATGTCAGTGTACCGCTTCTTGAGACTATTCCAATGTTTCCTTTATCAAATATATGTGTTGGCATTATTCCCAGCTTCCCAACACCCGGAGATATGATTCCAGGAGTATTTGGACCTATTACTGTTGTATTATTCCTTTTTGCATATTCTACAATTTCCATGGAGTCATGTACTGGAATATGCTCTGTAATTATAGTTACAAGATCAAGCTGTGAAATAGCTTCAAATGCTGCATCCTTGGCAAAAGGTGCTGGAATAAAAATAATTGACGCATTTATATCTGGATTTTCTTCTTTTGCTTCTTCTACCGAATTGTAGACATTTAAAGCTTGGAATTTTTGGCCTCCCTTTCCCGGAGAGGTTCCTGCCACAATTTTTGTGTTGTAATTAAGCATCTGCTCTGTGTGGAAAGACCCCTGCTTTCCTGTTATTCCCTGTACAATACACTGGGTATTTTCATCAAGAATTATCATAAGTTCACTGCTCCTGAGATTCTCATTCTTTCTGAAAGAGGTATGGCCAAATCCATGACGTTTCCATTCATAAATGCTGTAACTGACATTATAATGCCTCTTGGAATTACATATGATGGCGTTCCTCTTTTAACGAGATGAACATGTTGATTACCAATAGCTGCACCCACCATGGCTCCCGCCACAGTTCCAACACTTTCTATGTCTTCTACTGTCGCAACAACTACTGGATCATCAGTTTGATTTGAAACGTAACCTACGCCAGGTATTTTCAATGTTCCGGTGACTCCCCCACCGCCAATATCTGTAACATCGTCCATACCTTTTGCTGCTTTTATTACAGAATCTGCAACCTTACCAACGATTTCTTCACCACCATAAGTATCAAATGCAATGATCACAGCATCAGGATACCTATCTTCTCTTATCCTCGCTTCGGCATAAGAAATACCTTCTCCTGCATCTCCAGGAGTTTCTGATATTCCACCTATATCTCCAAGGCTTTCCGCGTTTTTTCGCAGTATGTCTATTATTTTAGAGTTAACAGATTCTAGTTTATCGTCCTGAACAAATGCACTTATAACCACGTCATCTCCAGTAATATTAGTTAAAGCTGCCTTATATGCTCCATTATCCATTAATTCATGAATATCATTTTCTATATTTCGAACAAGGGAGCAGCTGCAGGAGACATCGTTTATTGAGATATCTGCACCAATAGCAGTTAGTTTCAAGTAATCACCCTTCATTAGATTTAATGTAATTTTATATAAGCTATATTTCGATGAACTGCTTTTTATACTTTATATCTTACAATCCATTATTAGATTCAAATTAAGTATAAAAGATGAACTGCTTTCATAATTTATATAGATGAATCTACTATAATTTTAAAAATATAATATGAAAAATAAAAGAAAACTACTTAAAGTAGAGCAAGATTAATATGATATCTGTAAATTTTAATCCCGAAACATATAAAAACAGTCGAGTAGTATGATATTTGAAAAACCAATAATCTGTGTCCCTATAATTGAAAAAAATTCTGAATCTGTTTTACAATCTGCAAAAAAAGCTATTGCTTTAGGTGCGGATATGCTGGAATTTAGAATAGATGCTCTTGAAGAACCAGATGCTGATGAAGTTCAGAAGCTTATTGTGGATATAAACCATCCTGTAATCGCTACAAATAGAACACGGAATGAAGGTGGATTTTTTAATGGAACTGAAGATGAAAGAACTTCTATTTTAATAAAAGCCGCCAAATATGCAGATATCGTCGATATAGAATTACAGACCGATGAAAAATTGCGAGGAGAAGTTATAAAAGCTTCAAAGTTTACAATAGTATCGTACCACGATTTTAAAAAGACACCTTCATTTGAAGAGCTTTTAGATGTGGTTAAAAAAGAAAAAAAGATTGGAGATATAGCAAAATTTGCTGTAATGCCCAACTCTACTAAAGATACTTTAACTGTTCTTAAGGTACTTTCTGAAGTTCAAAATACCATAGGAATTGCCATGGGCGATATTGGGAAATATACGCGAGTAGTGGCACCTATCTTCGGGTCCCCAATTACATTTGCATCTGTTGGTAACGGATCAGCGCCAGGACAGCTGGATATTAAGACTACAAAGGATATTTTAATGAAATTGACGGTGATAGATTGAAATCAAGGTCATGGTTAGTTATAGGATTAATTGTAATAGGAATTATAGCTACTTCAGCTCTTTATACAGCACAAGGAACAAATACTGTTGGAGTAACAATCGAAACAAACGGTACAGCCAATACTACACATGTAAATTTTAAAGCATCCCTTTTGAATTCTGCTCCATCACAAATGCAGGATGAAATAAGAAAAAAGGTATCAGAAGATGTAAATGAGTATCAAAGTACCGTAGACAGCATTAAAAGCGATGTTAGTGCTATTGCCAAAAAGTATAATTATACAGCAAGTACTACTATAATTTCCCAATTTGGAACTGATCAGCTGTCAATGGAAGCACAGGTAAGTGGTACTTCAATGGTTCCAACACTACAGGATGGACAAAATATAATGGTTCTCAAAACAAAAGATTTCAAAATCAATGATATTGTAGTTGCGTATCATCCGGATTATAATTTAATAGTAAAACGCGTAGGAAAAATCGAGGGTAATCAGGTGTATTTAATGGCAGATAACAAACATGTTACAACCAAACAACTTGGAAATGGTATGGTTGAAATAGATACTCCATTGAGTACATGGGTTCCAAAAGATAACGTGATTGGAGTCGTGAAACAATATTAATGGACCCATAACTTCCTTATTTTTATTTAAATTGTTCTATTTTTGATTTTTAAGTGATGGAATATACATATTGAGTTTTATGGAGTAATTAAATGAATGGCCAAAATAGAAATAATATAACTCCCGGAATTGAAGTTTACATAGTTTTAAAAAGAGATCAACGCTCAGGGAAAAGAACTCGCGGAATAGTTAAAGATATTCTCACAAATTCATCTTTTCATCCCCACGGAATTAAAGTAAGGCTGCAGGACGGCCAGGTTGGTAGAGTACAGGAAATAATTAAAAAATAGTTACAATCCACTTAAAAGAATTTATAGATAAATCATATTACGCATTTAACTGCCTAAATTAGAATAATGCTAGCTTAAACCATATGAATTGTGATTTTTTTCATTATTTTAAATTCTTGCAATCCAATATATATTTAGTTAAAGCTTATTTTAGGTTATATCTATAATTATTATATTTTTTTCTTTAAATCCTTTGATTAAACTTATATACATCTAAGCATGACTATATATAAGATAAAAGGTGAAACTATGGGATTTTTTGATGGTTTACGTGGTCCTCCAAATGTAGAAAAATTATACGAAAAGGGTGATGTAGAAGGATTAATAAATGCATTAGAATATTACAGGATGTGGGAAGTTCGAAAAAAGGCCGCCCATGCTCTTGGTGAATTAAAAGATTCAAGAGCTACAGAACCGCTTATAAATGCTTTAAATGATCCATTTGGAGGAGTTAGAGAAACTGTAGCATATGCCCTTGGAAATATAGACGATAGCAGTGCAGTATATCGCCTAATCGATGCTTTGAAAAGTGATGATAAATATTTTAGAGAAGGAGCCGCTAAAGCCCTTGGAAATATGAACTCTGAAGAAGCTATTAGTCCTCTTATTTATGCATTAAATGATAGTTATTGTGAAGTTCAAATATCTGCAGCAGAATCTCTTGGTAAAATTAAGTCCGTTGAAGCTATAGAGCCGCTTGCAGAGCTTTTGAATAAAAAATCCTGTACTAAAAAAGATATTTGTGTTAAAGAAGTGGCTGCTGAATCACTTGGCAAAATAGGAGATAAAAAGGCTGTAGAGCCCCTTGTTACGGCCATGAAAATATCATGTATTGATCCAACCCTTCGTGTTGACGAAACAACTTTCTGGGACAATGCTGCCGATCTTCGTGATAAGGTTGCTGAAGCCCTGCTTAAAATAGGAGATGTAGATGCTGTAGAGCCGCTTATTGAAAATTTAAAGAGTGAAAATGTATGGATTAAAGAATCAGCAGCAGTACTTCTTGGAAATATGAGAGATAAAAGAGCATTAAACCCCCTTAGTGAACTTTTAAGTGATGCTGATGCAGAAATCAGAGAAATAGCAGCAGAAGCAATTGAAATGATAGAAAATCAATGATATACTTGTTATATAAAAAAGAAATGGAACTAGCTAAGTTCCGATAATCTTTTAATTCTTTTAACCATATTTGGATGGGTTGAAAATAATTCCATTATTTTATCAGCAGTTTTTACCTTTGTTTTTGTGTATTTAATCTGTGCAAGTTCACTTTCACTTATGGAACCGTCTTTATCCATATCTATCGCTCTGAGACTGTCTATTTCATTACGTGCATCTGAAATATCATTTACAAAAAATGCCTTGACACCTTCTACCTCTTTTAGTTCATCTTTACTGACTCTTGCAGATCCATAAACCAATTTATAAAGAGCGCTTGCAAGGTAATTAGGCTGGTTTCCTAATTCAACACTGCCTTCATCAGCGTAGTATTCCCTAACACGGGATACAAATAGAACTAAGAGATTTCCAAGGAAATACGCGACTAAAGCTCCAATTCCAATTATTGCTGTACCGCCCTCTCGATCTCCATCTGAAAAAAGAGTACTGATAAAGATCCAGTAACATATAAGAGGCACAACACTTATCACAGTCATTACTATCATGTCGCTATGATTTATATGAGACATTTCATGACCTAAAACCGCTTTTAATTCATTTTCATCTAGCAAATTGAGAATTCCTCTTGTAACACAGATACGTCCATCGCCTTTGCTTTTCCCAAATGCAAATGCATTGGGTATATTAGTTTCAGAAATTCCAATTTTTGGTTTAGGAATACCTGCTTTACTTGCTAAATCTGCCACCATTTCATGGAGTTTTGGAGCTTCGGCTTCTGATACATACCTTACCCTCATGGTGATTTCAACCATTTTTGGACCAGCTAGATATTGAACAAAGATAATAGCCAGTACAAATATACCAAATACCACGGGTCTTCCAAATCCAAAATAATAACCAACTGCAGTTATTATCGCGTAAAGCAATACAAAAAGCAGCGCCATTGCAATCCATAGTCTGAGAATTAATTTCCATCTACCTGAAAATTTCATTTTTAACCTCTGATTTTATTCTTCTAAATTTTATTATGGTTTACTAAAGAATATATTTTACTGGATTTCAGAATTTTGGATTTAGAGACTTACGATCAAATTTAAAAAATAATATATGACAATTTACCAATATAAATAAAGTGAATAATTTGCAGAATTCCAAAAAAGACGTTATATCTTTCCAGAATGCCGTAATCATCGGTGCTATAATTCTAGTTGCTTACATTATCCTATCATTTAGTTCATACAACGATTCAAATCTCCGTACTGCCTTAAGTGACATAATAACGCCAATTATAGGAATTATTGCGGTTTTATGTTTATTATACGCCGCAAATCGGTCAAAATCCTATGGAAAACGTGTTTATTTTGCCTGGATATTGATAGCATTTGCCCAGTTACTTTATACACTTGGCGATACCCTATGGGCATTTATAGAGCTTTTCTTGCATGTCAGCCCTTTTCCCTCGCCTGCAGACACTTTTTATTTATTATACTACATTTTCTTTGCAATAGGCATTCTTTTATTGATGAGGCCACTTGGAACTCCAGAGAAGATATTTAAAACTATTTTAGATATTACCATTGTAATAATATCTGCTTCATTGATTTTCTGGAATACTTTACTTTCATTTGTTATCTTAACACAAAATGAAGCTTCACTGGCATTTTCACTGTCTTTTTATTATGTAATCCGAGATTTTGTTATATTTGCGCTTTTACTTAATTTAGCGCTTAGAACCGTTGATAAATGGGCAAAAAATCCCCTGATACTACTTATTGGTGCTGTTGCAGTACAGGTAATTACAGATACCATTTTCAGTTATCAGTTCCTAAACGGAACATACATATCAGGAGGTTTGACTGACATTGGCTGGGTAGTCAGTTATATCCTGATTGCACTCGCGGGAATATTGCAGGGAAATATAGCCAATATTAAATTACCAGAAACGACCATCAAACTGCAAAAACCCCGAACATTCATTATTTTTTCCTTTCCAATGATATGGATAAGTCTCGCTGTTTTTATGCTTGTTTGGGGATATTACAATTTATCTCCTGCAAATTTTTTTATTATAAAAATAAAGGTCATTATATTTTTTGTTCTTCTAATAATCCGTCGAGCCATATCTGTAAATGAAAAATGGCATGTTTATTTAAGATTTGGAAAAAATTAGTTTGCCAATTTGCATCAACCCACTATAATAATTAATTAAATTTAATTATTACTTATATCAATATCTAATAAATAACAAAACTTTTTTGGGTCAGATAATGACGTTGGAAGTCATAAAATATTTATTATATTTTGTTTTAGGAGGATCAATTGTTGCAGTGACTACCTACTTTGGAAGTGAAAAAAAAGGGTTATTAGCAGCATTTTTTGCAATATTTCCGTTTATTACTGGCATTACGTTATTTACAGTATACTCTGCAGCAGGCCTAGATGCAGTGACGTCCTATGTTAAAGGATTAATTTTACTTACTCCTGTCTGGATCTTATATCTTGTTTGTGTTCTGTATTTACTTCCAAGATATGGATTCTGGACTGCCTTAACTGCCGGAATAATTATTTACATCATATTTGCAGTTATTCTTATTTTAAAATATTGATCAAAAATGAAAATATTAATTTTGATCATCTGTTTTTGATAAATTTTGTTGCCTTTTCCTGTAACGATACACAATATAGACTACAGCTACCACAATAGCAATTCCAACAATAACATCCAGCATATGGAAATAAGGTTTTATATCTTCCCAGTGTACCCCGAGCATGACTCCAATATATCCTAATGCAAAAACCCATGGCAGTGAACCTGCAAAAGTGTAAATAGTGAACTTTTTAAAGTCCATTTCAGCTATACCCGCAGGTAGCGATATAAATGTTCGAATACCCGGAAGCATACGGCTTATAAAAACTGCTTCATGACCATACCTTTCAAACCAATTATGAGCTCTATCCAGACTTCTAGGACTTATGAATACATATTTACCATATTTTTCCAAAAATGGCCTTCCACCCTTTAAACCAACAAAATATGCAATCCATGAACCTACTACATTTCCAAGTGTACCTACAATAGTTATTCCCAAAAGGGTCATATTACCTTTAGATACTTCAAATCCTGCAAAAGGCATTATAACTTCACTTGGAAGGGGAATGCATGCGCTTTCAATGGTCATTGCCAAAAATACACCCCAGTATCCTAAATAACTTATGATATCAATTGCTATCTGACTTACATATTCTATTATACTTACCATGAATGAACTCCTGTGACTAGATTAATCTAATTTTAGTATTCTAATATAAAAAAGCATTAAATAAAAGTTTATTCATTACTCAAATTTTTTAAATTCCCTGGGATTAAATCCATATTTTAAAAGCATGGCACTATCTTCACTACTGAGATTTTTTTCCTCAACTGGAGGTATTGGGCTTCCTTTTTTTGCAAATACTGCCCCTCTTTTTTTATTTGCAGCTAAAAATTTTCCGGCATTTCCATTGACAATTATAGACCCTTTAATCATGTCTATACCTGTAAAATCATCGCAATTACCATTTATAATTACAGTTCCGCCATTTAAGAGCGCTCCAGTATTTTTTCCAGCATTTCCATTAATTCTCACAGTGCCGTTTCGCATTAATATCCCTGTACTTAAATCAACGTTGCTGTTTACAACTATTTCACCATCATCATCTAATCTTGAGCCAACAGTATCTCTAACGACCCCGTCATTTATTACAAGCCGGTCATTCATCATCTGGGCTCCTTGAAGCTTCTCTCCTTCCAAACCATTTTTCATGATGTCTGTAATTGATCTAAATTTTTTATATCCATCCATATCTGATTTAACTTCAACCAGATTACCAATTGGTGCTTTAACAGTACCTTTTACGTAAATACTACCCTTAACCATGCTTATACCCATTCGAGTGTCAATGTCACCATCTACAATTATATCGCCCACATTGATTTCTCCACCGGTTCCGCCAAAGAATTTCAAATCTGCACCCATACTGGAACCTAACCTGTGGCCTGCATTTCCGTTTATCTTTACCGTACCTCTATTTTTAAGATGTTCTACTAAATCTTTGAAGGTAATGTCGTTGCCTGGAACTTTCCACTCTGGAGCAAGTTTTTCTCCGTTATGCTGCCAGTAAAAATTGTATGTAAAATCACAGAGACAATCAACCGGTTCTCTCAAATCTATTTCCAAAATATCCCGTTCTTTCTCTTTTTTGCCAAAGATTTTAAGCATGATAATACCCAAAAATAAATTTTCTTTTTGCATGTTTATAAAAATTTTTATTTTTAATTTGGAAAAATAACCCCCTTAATTAATATTTACGTGAAATATAGAATTGAAATAAGCAAATGATACGATTAACGTATTTTGAGGGGATTAGTGTGATATACATCACATATAAATATTAAAACGCTTAAATGCATGTGAAAAATAAGATATCCTCAGTCTAGACATTTCAAAAAAAATTAAAATGTGATTGGGGGCGTAATAATGGAGAGTAAAATTATATTGGGGATAATAGTGGTCCTGGCACTTGCAGGCGGTGTTGTAGGATGTAGTTATGTGTTTAATAATCCTTCACAAACTTCTGTAACTGCACAAACGTCAACATCAGCCGAAAATGTGAATCAACAAAATACAGTTAATTTAACTGCCAATAAAACTAATGACACCACTCAAAAGGCTGACGCAACAACCAAAAAAGTGAAACAGATCTGTACAAACTGCAATGGTAAGGGATACTTTAAATGCAGCGCATGTGGCGGCGATGGATGTACATATATCAATTGTCCAACCTGTAATGGAAATGGCAAAGTTATAACAGAAGGTAAAGTGCAGGCTGCATGTTATGAATACGAATGTGCAACATGTGGAGGTTCTGGAAAGATCAAAGCAGCATGTAAAGCATGTGGCGGCGATGGTAAAATTAGATGTGGTGCATGTGGCGGCGACGGTTATAACTGGGTTACAGTAACTCAATAAACATCATTAAAGTTATAGTGCTGGTTTAATGCATTATATCCTTTTTTTTATTTATTTAAGTATAAATCAAATTTAAAATTAATTGAAATAATTTTTCAGTATCTAATTATTTAAGCTGAAAATTATAAAATAGAATTGATAAAACTTAAAAATCATAGGGAGTACAATGAACAAAGATCTGGTTAAATTTTTACAAAAAATTGGTGTTGATACTAGATTTGTTAGTATAATTGACCGTGAAATATATATAAATAACCTGAAGTTCTCACGATTTTCAAGGAAGAAAGAAGAACTATTTGAAAAGAGCTTTCCTGAAGCGAAGGTTATCAGGTCCAAAATATTTCAGAAAATCTGTATGAGGGCTTCAAGGAATCTTGCCCACTGCATTCGCCCTAAAGAAAAAATATTTTTAATTAAAAATGATGATCCACGTAATTTTGCTCTTTATGCAGTTTTAGAGCCGTATCAAAGAAAATATGGAATCGAACTCGTTTCTGGAAATAGTATTGATGAATCCAATGGTTTAGATATTAATACGATAGCAATGCATCTTACATTGGATGATGAGGCTGAAAATATCCTGAAATTAATGCTAGAGGGTAAAAAAATAGAGCTATTAAGTTCAAATGAAAGTTATAGTGATAAAAAACTAATTTATCCTCTAATAAACGTGCCTATGTCATGGATATATTCATGGACCCAAAATGAATTGGATGATGAGTCAAATCAAAATTATGAATCTGCTAAGGATTTATTGAGATTTTTAGAATGCTTAATTCCAGATGTAAGGGAAAATCTTTTAAAATCAGCCTTGTACGTCCAGTAAAGTATTAAATTACTGTTTTTCATTTAAAACTATATGAACTTCGCTCAGCACTACCAGAAGTTTATATCCTTTTTCAGTAAGCATATAATCTCCCCTTTCATGGCGCTGGAGAATTATGTCGCTGTCAAGTAGTTTTTGAAGGTGAAAAAGTAGGTTTCCTCCCCGAAGTCCAGTTAGTTCAGAAAGTGATGAAAACGTTTTTGTTTCATTTGCCATAGATTTTAGAATTTGAAGCCGTTGTTTATTGGATAACGGTTCAAGGACTTCCTTAACTACTGATTCTTCACAAATTGAAGATATGCACTGCTTTTTTTCGCCCTGTGTGCTGTAAATATGGAGTGAACGCATTAAATTTACCTGTTTTTTGAAAATATCATTTACCTCTAAAAAACAAGTATCACATTTTTTATATGGCGTTTCTTTTTCTATTTGGTTCAATTCGGCCATATTTTTATTTATTGTGCTTTCAGACACAATATCCTGTGCAATGAGGCCCGCATTATCCTGTAAAAAACTAGTAAATCTATGTTTACATTCATTTTTCATATCACATTTTTTAAGCATACTTCTTTCAAGACCATTTTCAATATCTTGCATTACATATTCCATAATTGAATTCAAAACGTCTTTTTTTGAATTTGCAAGTATTAAGTCAAGATACTGCTGATTAGTGTTTTCCATAAGGTTTTTAATATCCTTATGCATCTTCTCTAGTCTTGACTTAATTTCTGTCATTTCTTTACTGTTATCTTCAGCCCCATTTAACATTGAAAATAATTATGTTGTTACCAATAATAAAGGTTTCTCTCAAGACCCTTAAAGTTATTTTTATAATTAGTATATTTCACTAACCACAAAGTATATATTTATAGTAAAACAATAAAAAGATGAGGTGAAGGAATTCACAGAATTCCTGAACCAAAAAATCGAGATTTTTTAGGTGAAAGAATGTTAGTACAATTTGAGCTACAACACTTCTGCTGTGGTCCTAAAGGTTGCCAAATCGAAGTAGAATACGGCGAAATGATGGACGCAGAATAATCAAATAATTAAATTTATAATTCATCTTACTTCTTTTCTTTTTTAATATTTTTATTAAAATAGGCCTATAAAATTAGATCCTTATTTTTAAAATCCTGCGTCGCATGCTCAACTTTGAGGTGCTCTATATCGTAAGGTATGGTAAAATAAAACGTTGCTCCCTTTTGAGGCACTGACTCTACCCAGATATGCCCCCCATGGCGCTTAACTATCCTTTTAGAAACTGCAAGACCAATGCCGTTACCCTGATACTTATCAAGGGTATGTAATTTCTGGAATAGTACAAAAATTCGTTTAGCATACTGAGATTCTAACCCTATTCCATTATCTGTAACAGAAAAAACATGTTCTCTGTTTTGTTTGTCCTCAGAAACTGAAATATGGATTTCAGGAGGCTCATTCTCTTTTTTAAACTTAATTGCATTATCAATCAGATTCTGGAAAAGCTTGACCATCTGCTCTCTATCTGCAATTATTTTCGGGAGATGATCATACGTTATTTCTGCATTACTATTTTCTATAACCACATTAAGGTTTAAAATGGATTCTTTCAATGCATTCTCAAGATCAAATGGTTCAAACTCCCCTCCATCAGTTACGACACTCGAATATTCAATTAAATCCTGGATTATTTGCTGCATTCTAACAGCGCCGTTTACGGCATAATTGATAAAATCGTTAGCATCAGGGCCCAGTTTATCTTTGTAGCGGTGCGCAATCAACTGAGTGTAACTTGCAACTGTTCGAAGCGGCTCTTGAAGGTCATGATAAGCAGAATAAATAAATTGTTCTAATTCATCATTAGAACTTTTCAAATCTCCAACAAGTCTTCTCAACTGCTTTTCTGATTGTTTACGTTCCGTAATATCGCGAGAAATGGCAAGGATAACTTCCTTTTCCTTAAATTTAAAAATATGAGTGCTAACTTCAACCGGTATTCTAGATCCCCATTTGGTCATGTGGACAATTTCAAAGGTTATATGCTTATTTTTCCTCAAATCATTAGAATTTTTAGCTACCAGAGATCTGCACTCTGGAGCAATTATTTTTATAATAGGCATCCTCAGTAATTCTTTTTTGCTATAGCCTAATCTTTGTACTGCGACGTCATTTACCTCTAAAAACCGTCCAGGCTGGCTATTTTCTTCCAGTTCAACCAGCGTGATCATATCATTTGCTCTATTGAATATTTCACGAAATTTTTCTTCATTTTCCTTCAAGGCTATTTCTGTAAGTTTATGTCTGGTAACATTGTTTGCAGTAATTACAGCCCCAATCACGTGTTGATCCTCGTCCATTATGGGCTTTCCAGTTCCACTCCACCACGTGATTTCCTTATTTTTCGTGAAAATTCGGCACTTATAACTGTTTTGATGCCCTGAAAGAACTTTTTGCCTGAAATTGCGCATATCAGATAGATCATCAGTGTGGATTATCCTATCAAACTTTTCAAAATTTGTTAATTCATGGGGCCAGTACCCCAGTACGTTGTAAAACTTATCTTCAGAATATTTTTCAGATCTAAGACCTAAAAAATTAAGTGATGGCTTTCCATCTGGATTGATATCTATTTTAAATACATAATCAGAAACTAACTCTGCTACACTTTGATAAAGTTTATTGGATTCTTCAAGCTCGGCGATTCTATTTTTTGCAACTTCTAACTTCTCAAAAATTTCCCTTTTATCGAGATATTCATATTTACTATTGAATGTACTACCTCCAATAATAAATATGCACATTATAGTATTAATATTATTCTAATTTTATGCGGATGGCTATTAATTAGAATCATTTAAAACTAAACAATGAAACCTGTTTTCCTTTACTTTCGCCATTATCTTCCTTCTTTTTATATTCTTCATTTGATCCAGAAGATACATTTTTAGATTTTCTAGATACTTTCTTACTATCCTTTGGATCACTGCTTGAAGTAGCTTCTTTTACCTCTTTTCGTGCTTTTGAAGCCTTATCATTCACATTAGTTTCCTTAGATTTAACAGTTTTTCCAGAACTTTTTGTTTCCTTTTTATCTTCTGTTTTTTTGTTAGATTTAGCTTTTTTAGGGGCCTTTATTTTCCTTGATCTAAACAGTTTTACTTCATCGTCTTCAAGTCCGAAATACATCATCATGTTGTAGGCAATATCATTATCCTGAAACATGACTTCAAAATAAGGAAACTGTGAAATTGCAACTTTTTTGGAAGTATGAAGCTTTTCTCCAATTTTTTCTGCAACTCTATTCTGTAAATCCCTTTTACCTCTGCTTTTAGAAAGCATTGTATAAACTGATGAGTTAGCATATCTTGCAAATTTCTTGTAGGTTTCATCCTTAGAAAGTGCAACTCCAAGACTCATGAAATCATAAGCATATTTCCAGTAGGTGTAAGCGCGTGTTGAAAAAGCCCTGCCAAGATAAATATCTGCTTCTGAAACCATATCATATGCTTTTTCTATTTCATCTTTCTTTTCATATTCACGAGGAATATTTTCAGCGACCATTTCAAGTAAAAGGGAGGGATCAACTTCTACCTGCCGCAAGGCTCCCTTAATTCTGGTTGGATTTTTGCTTTTTAAAATTGTTCTTACAACATCAAAGGTGTTGGACCTTTCATCTTTTTGAGATACCAGTTCAAGAGCTTCTGACGTTATCTTATCTTCCCCCTTTGCCATGATCTCAAGATCGGTGATGGCTGACCTTAAATCTCCATTGGATCTTTTTGCAAGGGTTCTTAAAACATGCTCTTCAAATTCCACCCCTTCTTTTACACATATTTTTTTTAAAAGAGAAACTATGGAATTTGTATGTACTTTTCTCAAGTTTATAACTTTACATTTACTTTTAAAGCTCGCAATCCTCTTACTATAAGGATCATTAGCCATCATTATTACTGGCTGGATTCCTTCCTTTATTATTTTATTAATCGCCCTTGATCCGCCCCTATCATCATTACCATGGAGTCCATCAACTTCATCAAGTATGATTAACTTTAATCTGCTACCAAATAGCGTCATTGAAGATGATGCCACACCTATAGTGCTCATAATAGCATCATAAGACCGCTTATCACTGGCATTTAATTCAACAGAATCAGAAAACTCATTTGCAATCAAGTGGGCAAATGTGGTCTTACCTGTTCCTGGAGGACCTATAAGAAAGAGGCATTTTTGATGATTACCGTTTTTCCATTCTTCTGTCCATTCAAGGATTTCTTTCTTTGCCTTTATATTCCCAAGAACTTCATCGAAGTTTTTTGGACTGTATTTTTCTACCCACAACATCTCTAATCTGCCTTTCCTTTCAATAAAAACTTAGTAAGAAGTGCTTCAAGCTGAATTCTTGGATTTGATCCCTCTCGTATTCTGTAATCATATTCACCAATACTTTGAATTAAATCAACGTATGTACTTTCTTCAATCATATTTTCCATTGACATACGTGAAACTTCCTGATAAATTTGAGTTATCATATCTTCTCCACTTGTACCTTGAATAACCATTACTTCCCTTAAGAGATCTCTTGCGCCTAAAAAGTCCCCATTTAAAGCTGTTTTTACTATTTTTCGCACATCCTGAGGTTTAGCCTTTGATACAATTTCATGAATGCTGTCTTCTGTAATTTCATCAGTTGTGGATGCTGACGCTTGAAGTATGTTAATTGCTTTCCTTAAATCTCCCTCTGCAAAATAAACTATGCTTTCAATTGCACCCCTTTTAATGTTGAGATTTTCGGCTTCTGATACTTTTTCAAGTCTTTGAATGATTTGAGTTCCTTTTACTGGGGCAAATCTAAAGATTGCGCACCGTGACTGTATTGGATCTATTATCTTTGAAGAGTAATTACATGAAAGTATGAATGATGCTGTCTTTGTGTACATCTCCATTTCACGCCTTAAAGCGTGTTGAGCATCCTTAGTCATGTTATCTACTTCATCAAGGAATACTATCCTGAACGGGGCTCCAACTGCTTTTAACCGGCAGAAATTTTTAATGTTGGTTCTTACTGTATCTATTCCCCTTGCATCAGATGCATTGAGCTCTAAAAAGTTCTGTCTCCAGTATTCTCCCAAAATAGATTTTGCAAGTGCAATGGCCGTTGTTGTCTTTCCAACCCCTGCAGGCCCTGTAAACATTAAATTAGGCATACTATGATCTTCAACATACCTTTTAAGTCTTTGAACTATATGATCCTGACCTACAACTTCATCTAGATTACCTGGTCTGTATTTTTCAACCCATGGTCCGTTCATTTAATCACCGTTTACTTTTATGACATTCTTGTATATTTTCAGCTTGTTAATTTTGTAAAAATGAATTTATGAATACGTTGCATTATTATAAAAATAGAAACAATGTACCCATAGTTGGTTTGTAAATAGTTAGTATAAAACTTACTGTTTATGAAAATAGGAAAAAAATTTCCAGAAATATGTCTTAAATATGTGATATGCTTTATTTAATACATTATTTTATGTTAATCTCCAGTATAACATCTTAATATTTATAATATGCCCTTTAGTAACAGTTTTATACTACATCAAATATATCTTAATTTATGAAATTAAAGTATTACACATTGGTTGGAATTGTTGTAACTATTTTAGGAATAGTTGCACTTTCAGGTTGTGTGCAGAATCAACAGGAACCCCCTCAAAACACATCCAGTCCCAAAAATACTTCTTACAGTACAATAATGATCCAAAATTTCGCATATAACCCAAATACGCTCACAGTTAAAGCAGGGACAAACATTACGTGGACAAATCGGGATTCTGCTATTCATGATGTAGCAAGTGATTCAGGAGCTTTTGCAAGTGAAGACTTAGCAAAAGGCGAAAGTTATACTTATAATTTTACCAAACCTGGAGAATATACTTATCACTGTAACGAACACCCTTCAATGACAGGTAAAATAATCGTTCAATAAATAACATTTATCCTTAGTAAGTTCTCTACTGTAACTTATTGCAGTTATTAGGATAAGTTTGCTTTTTAAATTTAAAATGAACACAAAATTTTTTTAACAATGCAATATAAATAATAATTTATGAAACCAGAATATTATTTTAAAATCTTTATTTTCATATTGGTTTTATTAGTAGCATCAATTTCTGGATGCATACAAAATCAACAGAATCAGACTCCACCCCATCAAACTATTTCAAATCAGACCCCTAATCCACAGAGTAATTCAAAATACACCGTCACAATTCAAAATTCAACATTCACACCCCATACCATTATAGTTCCAATAGGAACTACGGTTACCTGGATAAATCAAGATTCTACCAATCATCAAGTAACTAGCAATACAAAAGCTTTTGAAAGTAAAAATCTAAATACTGGAGATAATTACAGCTTTAAATTCACTAAATCTGGGACTTACCCGTATCACTGTCTGATACACCCCAATATGAAAGGTACGATAATCGTTCAGTAAAATCAAATAATTTAAATCCAAATAGACTAAAATCAGTAAGTAATTTAATAATATTTTAATGTTAATTCTATACCAGCGCTTCAATAAATATCCTATTTATTATTAAAAATATAATAAATAATATTATGCCGATATAAGGGCCCATCTATTTTAGTTAGGTTATTATAGTATATTAAACAAATATTATAACATGAAATCAAAATATATGGGGATTGGCATAATAGTACTGTTAATTGGAGTAGTTGCATTTTCCGGATGTACGCAGAATCAACAAAATCAGCAAAACATTCCACCAAACACCGTATATATTCAAAACTTTGCATTTAACCCAAACAGTCTTACTGTTAAAACAGGGACAACTGTAACATGGGTAAATAAGGATTCCACCACCCATACAATAACAAGCGACAATGGCGCATTTCAAAGCAGCAGCAATATAAATCCTGGAGCCAATTATACATTCACTTTCACTAAAGCAGGTACATATCCTTACCATTGCTCAATACATCCCGATATGAAAGGTACAGTAATAGTTCAGTAAAATAAACAACTTTAAAGAGTTGATTGATATGTTGAGTAGTATAGCATATTTTCCAATTTTTGGAAAACCCTTAATCCTTTATCTGGGGATCACTACTCTCTCTTTATTTATAATTACAGCATCTTTAGGTCTAATGATTTTTAGGGGTGTAAGAATACCATTCAAAATTCATCCCACAATGGCTGCAATCGCATTAACTTTTGGGATAATTCATGGAACTCTGGCCCTATCAATTTATCTAAATTACTAAAATAATTGAAAACTAAAGCTGCAGATTTATTTTAAAATATCTGAAAATTTATATAAAAAAGGTTAATTTCAATTAATTCAATTATTTAAATAAATCAATTAATTCTGGATGGATTTTATCTTTAATTCCAAGCTCATCCATGGTTTTTCCGTAAGAATTATTTATGATTTTAAACTCAGTCCTCACTATTCCCCTGAATGCTCCATATCCCATTATTTTACCATAATTCTCAGTTATAATGGTAATTATTTTACTAAAATCAGTGATAAGTGTGTTTTCTCTATCATTTAAAGGAATGCTTTCAGCATTTTCTCTTATTTTATTAAAATCAACTACTGAATTACTTTTCACATCAACATCCTTTAAAAGACTCTTACAATCTTCCAAAGGTAAAAATTGCTTTATAAGCCCTCTTGCAGGTGATACGCCCATAATTTTACTAGCTCCAATGGACATTGCCAAAAATATAGCCTCATATATATCCAAAATCAGATCAGATTTCTCCTTATCTCCAGTAGGTATTTCAACGCCTTCTGGTAATTTAGGGAATGAAATTGGAGGTTTTATTACGGGAAGACTGCTTTCTGGCTCTTCAATTTCTTCTGGTCTTGATTCAGCTTCAATTTCAAGTTCAGAACTCTCTTCAAGCAAAACATCTGCTTTATCAACAGTTTCTGGCTCTTTAACAGCTTCAGGAGCTGGTGATTTCATATCTAGAGATTCTTCTTCTGTTTCAATTTCAAGCATTTCTGAAAGTTTTTCTTTTGCTTCTGAATCGTTTAATACCTTAAATTCTTCAGATTCAAGTATTTCGTCCAATTTTTCAGTTCCTATAACCTTAGCAGCAGCTTGTTCTAAGTCTTCAGTTTCAATGATTTTATCTACCGTTTCCACATTCAGTTCTTCAACTTCTATCTCATCCTGTTTTTCGGCTATTTCATTTCCAATTACTGCTGTTTCTATCTCTTCAGATGGAACTTCAGTTTCATCGGGAGTAGTTATTTCTTCAGATGGAGCTTCTACCTCATCTTGAGTAGCAATTACTTCTTCTTCAACTGGTGCTGCTGGGACCATATCCTTTGTAAGTTTGATTATATCTTTAGCTGCTCTTTTGGCCGAAACCATCACAAGCCCAACATTTGCAGATATCTCCATGAGTACAATGAAATAAGTATTTTCAAGATGTAAAAAAAGAGCTTTGCCCCCATGCGATTCAACCAGTACCCTTTGAATTTCTCCACCATTGGCTGAATTAAGTAATCTTTTTGATGAACTTGTAATCACATGGGCCATATGGCCAAAAAGAGAGGTATCTGTTCTTCGCGACATAGTATGACAGATTACAGCCCCATTGCTATCGGCAATTAAACTACTGTCTATGCCCTCAACTTTATTTAAGTCGCTTAGAATCATTGTTAATTGGTTTTCTATGTTAGAGTCCATATAATCACGTTGACACATTTAAGATATTAAGATATGTCCATAAATATAATTTTCTAAAGACTGATCCATTCAACATCCAAATGATATTCTAGTTCTAGTTTACATTCATAGTTCTTAAATATTATCTTAAACATAGCTATGTCTAACAAGTGTAATAAATTTAAAGAAAAGAAAAGAAAATACTAAAAATTAATTTTAAAATAAAAAAATAGATGATTTAGGTCATCCAATTACAATACATGTCTTTTCAGGAGTATACCTTCGCTATCATGTATATCTACTAAAAGTGGAGATTCTCCATTGATCATGTGGGTTGCACATGAAAGACATGGATCGTATGCCCTTACAATCATCTCAAGCTGATTTTTAAGGCCCTCTGAAACTTCTTCGCCTTTAATCATGGCTTTAGCTGTTTCTCTTACACCTATATCCATAGAAAGGTTGTTTTGACCTGTTGAAACTATGAGGTTTGCACGGGTTATAAATCCTGCAGCGTCTGTTTCATAATCGTGGATCAGAATTCCTCTTGTAGCTTCGATCATTCCAACCCCTCGTTTAGTTTCACCGGATCCTTTTGCTTCAGCTTTGGTCATTAATGGTTCAGATAATCCCTGTCTTAAATCTGTACCTGTAATTGAATCATCTTCAAGAAGCTGTACGGCCCTTTCTGAAGCATACATCAGTTCTATTAGACGAGCGTAGTGATATAGAAGAGCATTTTGAGCAATTCCATATTTATCTTTAAATTCACCAAATAATGCTGAAGCTTTTTCAGTTGGGATACTCTGAGCTATGTTTAACCTTGCAAGTGGACCTACCCTGTAATTTCCATCTGGGAAACCCATCTGCTTTAGATATGGGAATTTAAGGTAAGACCATGGTTGAACTTTTTCTTCGATGTAATCCAGGTAATCATTTGCTTCGAATTGATGAACCTGATTACCAGATTTATCAATTATTTTTACAGGAGCGTCGTAAAATTCAATGTTACCGTTATTGCTTAATGCACCAAAGTGAGATTCAACAGGCCCTAACATTTCAATTGCTTCGCTATACTGTTCAAATAGTGGTTTTGCTACTTCAACACCTTTTTCTACAAACTCAACTGCAGATTTAGCTTCTGATAAAAGTTTGGTTCTTTCTTCTTCAGTTATTCCTTTGGACTGACCTCCAGGTATTGCGGTAACTGGACTAATTGGTTTACCACCAACAATACCAGTTATTGTCTGTCCAACCTTACGGGTGTCTATTGCCATTTTTGCAAGTGCAGGATCCTTTTTAAGAATCCCCACAACATTTCTAGTTGCTGGATCAGATTCTGGACCCATTACAAGGTCAGGTGCACCGAGGAAATAGAAGTGAAGTGAATGTGAGTGGATATACTGGCCCAAAAGCATTAATTCCCTTAATTTCATGGCAGTTTCTGGCGGCTGCAGACCAAATACATTATCTGTAGCTTTAGCTGCTGCTAAATGGTGAGCTGTTTGACATATACCACAAATACGAGGAGTGATTCTTGGCGCTTCTTCCACTGCAGCTCCTTCTAAAAATTTCTCAAAACCCCTTATCTCCATAACGTGAAAATGAGCATCTGAAACATTTCCAGAGTCATCAAGTTGAACAGTGATTTTTGCATGTCCTTCAATTCTGGTCACAGGACTAATTTCTATGTTTTTCATCTTTTCACCTCTTTCTTAACCAGTTGTGGAATCTGAGAAACCATTTTTTCCTCCATTATGGTACTCCCAATAACGAATCCATAAACTATATGCCCCATATCATATATCTGTTTTTCAACATCCTTTTCTGGCATTTTGGAAAGGTGTGCAATCCTTTTAATAACTCCATTATAAACATCGTGGCTTGGTTCCCTTAAAACATCCAAAGAAGGACCTCCACATCCATGGCATTGAACTCCTGCTTGTGTACAAAGTGCACCACATCTTCCAAGAGTTACAGAACCGAGGCAAATATAACCTTGGCTTAAGAAACATTGTCTGGCGTCAGGGTCTCCTTCCACTCTTCGGTGTATTTTATCAAATTCAACATGGTCCATCCATCTCTCGCAGTCTGCACAGACGCTCTTTTTAGGAACATCTGGAGCTTCACCATTAATTAATGGAACCAAGATATCTCCTGTTAATTTTTCTTTAGGAGGGCATCCAGGTATGTAATAATCAACTTCTGCATAATCCCCTGCTGGGTGAACAATAGGTAGTAATTTAGGTACAACTTCTGATGGAACATCAGCAGATTCAGTACTTGGGTTATCTGAATATGTACGTGATGTTACCTCTTCAGGGTTGAATAAATCTGCCATTCCTGTAATACCACCATAACATGCACAAGTTCCATAGGCAATTAATGTTTTTGACTTATTTCTTAATTCTTCAAGTCTTTCCTTATTCTCTTCATTTCGAATAGAACCAGAAACAATGGCAATATCCACATCGTCAGGAATCTCTTTAGCATCCATTAAAATAGGGGCATAAACTATTTCTGCCTTCTCCAGTATTTTTAATAAGTCTTCATGTAAATCAAGAACTGAAATTTCGCATCCAGCGCAGCTTGCGAGTGCTTCTAAAGCAATTTTAACCATTATTTACCACCCCATTTTATAGTTAGGGTTTTAAGGCAAGCATTTGGGCCAAAGTGATCTATATCTAGTTTTCCTTTGATATCCATAACTTCTTCGACTGCACCAACCATATAGCCATATAGAAGATAGCATAATGGTCCTTTTTGAGGTAGTCCTGTTCTCCTAAGTGCCTGTCTTACAACACAATCACTGAATAAAAGTTTTACTGATGTTTCACCGTCTTTTTCAATGGTGTATCCTTCCTGATCAGCGGGTTTCCACATTTCAAAATAAAATTCTTTACCCAGTACATCGCCCATTTCCCAAAGAGCCTTTTCAACATCGTCTGTTTTTTCCATTAATTTACCAGCTTCGTGTCCCATTCTCTTTCCAGCCTGATAAACAATAGCATTAGCTCCACGTCCTGAAACTTGCTCTAGTGCACTGGACATAGATCCTATAAATTTCATGAGAACGTGCAGGGCTTCTTCGTAATCGTCGATATTTCCACCTGTTTCTTTAGGAATTAATTCAGGTTTAAAATTCCCTCTTATATCTTCAATTTCCATTGTAAATCCCTCATATTATTTTATTTAAAGCTTTATTTACTTTTCTATCAATGTATAACCTTTTAGCCACGTGTATATCATCATGTTCAAGTGCTTGTGAAGGACAGATCTCGTGACAGGATAAACACGCCATACAATCTGTTTCTTTCACCACCACTGTCTTCCCATTTTCCTGATCCAGTTCGTACACATCGTTTGGACAATCTTCGACACAAGATCCACACCCAACACATGCATCTTCGTCTACCTTTATTTTCACCATATTAATCCCCTCACTTTTCCTTTTAATGCCTTTGGAAAGATTTTTAACTTGATTAAATCATTCCACTACAATTCATTTTGAATTAAATGGTTTTAACTCAATTCCTAATATTACCTTGTAGGGATATTTTTCTATATAAAACTTCTTTACTATTAAGGATTTATATTAGGTGTCCATATAATCTCTACAACGTAATAATTTATTATTTAAGAGATAATAAAATAGAAAATTTAAATTTCGTAAAAAAACAGTAAATTTATCATATCAAATAGTCTTGTTTTAAGACTATTGTTTGTAATGCATTGTCCAAGATTTATATTTCAGTGTTCATAACTTCCAATGACAATACCCTTAAAAAATAAAATAAGAACTTTTTAAGGTTTTAAAACCATAATCAACTGAGTCATTAACTAATAATTTCATATTAAATTAATGATCTGACATTTAAATCCTTCCAGTTAAATTATTTTTTCTAAAATTCTGTTAACCTTTCTATCGATATACAATCTTTTAGCTACATGAATATCTTCATGTTCTAATGCCTGGGAAGGACAGATCTCGTGACAGGATAAACACGCCATACAATCAGCTTCATTCACTACAATAGTTTTTCCATTTTCTTGATCCAGTTCGTATACATCGTTTGGACAGTCCTCAACACAAGATCCACACCCAACACATGCATCCTCATCTACTTTTACTTTTACCATATTAATCAGTCCAATTTTTTTCTTTAGAGTCTCTGGAAATATTATAATTTAATCCGATTCTGCATATCCGAATTAAAAAAACTAATTCAAATTTAATGATATTTTCAGAAAGCATTACATATACTGGTTCTTTACTTAAATATTTGCGGTAAGTCTGCATTTACACCCACAATACCATAATAACCGCCAGTTGTCTAATAATAACATTAAATCATGCAAAAATCAAGCAGTTGCGCCTATATTAATAACTTAATAAAGCAGCTTATATTATAAAATAATCAATTTAAAGTGCCGTAAAATGTGGTTAATAAAAATAGTGAATTTTATAAAGTTAACTACTTCAAAGAGGTTGTTGATACCAGTTTACAGTGACATATATACGCGGCCTGCTTTCGTCCTGGAGGATAACATGTCACAAGTAATAAACGTGGCTCTCCAGTTTGAGCAAAGGAAATTGGATTCTCTTCATAGTCCCATCTGATGTCATTTCCATTGGAGGTGACTTTATAGATATATTTTTTAGACAGTGAATAATCTTTTATTATAACTTCATCTCCAGGTCTGAGGCTACCCAATTTACCAAATAAACCCGAATATTTCGTTCTGTGGCTAAGTAGACCGCATTCTCCACTTTGTCCTGGTAAAACGCTTTCAGGATAATGATAAACAGTATTGTAGCCATTTACAGTTACTGAACTTATTTTAGCATTTACACCTATTTTGGGAATCACTAGCCCGTATTGATCTGAACTTCCAGATACAGAATTAGTAGATGAAGGAAATATTAAATTAACAGGAGCACTTTTATTTCCATTTCCATGCAGATATTGGCTGGTTTGATATGCACTTAGCTCCTGAGCTTTCTCATAGCCTGCGATTATTATGGCTAAAGATATTATGATGCATACGAAAACAATGACACCAGATAAAAGCTTATATTTAGACATTGTTACACCATTTTAGCATATTTATGAATTCAAGCTCCTTTTCGCACAATATCAATAGTCAATGAATTTAATAGTTATACTATTAATTATTAATTCCCCTATTTAAATGTGTTAAACATATTAATTCAAAATACATTCAAATATACCTTAAAATTGGCAGTTGAATGGAAGCAATACTGTTGAATTATTCCCCTTCAATGTCTTTATCCCTTAAAAGTTTCTTTGCTTCTTTTGCAAGGGCTGATTTAGATTCTGCAATTTTCCATGGATCATTTATCCAGACACATAATGTAAGTTTAACTCCCACATCCGGTAATTCCCTAACTATAGCCTTAGGCTTAGGTTTTTTTAGAACCCAATCAAATGCTGAAGCCATATCTACAAGATCTACAGCTGTTTTTTCAAGTTCAATATCATAAGGCAAAGTTATATTTAGATCTACCCTTCTTATATCGGATGCTGTGTGATTTATAAATGAACTTGTTGAAAATAGGGAGTTAGGTATTGTTATAACTTTTTTATCATAAGTAAGTATAGTAGTTTGCCTAAAACCCATTTTAATTACTTTTCCTTTCTGATTAGACACTTCAATGATGTCCCCAACCCTAAAATTTTTATCAGCAAGTACAAACATTCCTGAAATGAAATTAGAAAGAGTATCACGTGCCGCAAAACCTACTGCGATACCCACAACACCTAAACTTACAGCTATTGCCGTTATATCCAGCCCTATTACTCCAAGAATTATAGCTATTGCAATGACATAAATCATATACTTAATAATTTCGTTTAGAACCTGAATCAATGTTACATCAATGTCCCATCTAGTTCCTGTCTTTTTAAGAAAATAAGAGAACCATTTTATAATTAAAGATGCCCCAATTATGGTAGCTAATATAATAATTAAATCTTCAATTTGTATATTTGTAAGTATTGAACTGATGGCCAATTGTCTCACTTCCGATTAAATTACCTTGTTTTTATTTTTATCTTTAATTTAAATATGTTTGTTAAAAAGCAGTATCAGTGACCATCACGCTTTACTTCTACATGCATAAAGTCTTCTGCAACTATTGAATTTTCAAATATATCCCTGGCTTCGGTTTCAAGGATGTCTGATTTTTTATATCTTGTACTTACGTGAGTTAATATTAATCTTTTAACGTTTGCATTTTTTGCAATTTCTGCAGCTTGAATAGAAGTAGAATGTCCCATTTCATAAGCTTTATCCCCATAAATTCCCTCAAACGTGGATTCATGTATTAAAACGTCTGCATCTTTTGCAAATTCGACCATCTGCTCTGAAGGACCGGTATCACCAGAATAAACTATTTTACGTCCTTTTCTCTCTTCTCCAAGGACTTGTTCCGGCTGTATTATCACATCCCCCACCTTTACAGGGATACCCTGCTGAAGTTTCCCAAAATCAGGGCCGGGATTAACGCCTAGAGCTATTGCTTTTTCCCTTATAAATTTTGGCCTTCTTTTTTCATATAATGAATATGCAAAGTTTAAAACAGTGTGATTCATCTTAGAACAGCTTATTCTATAATTTTCTTCCTCCAATATGATGCCTTCATGGATTTCGTGCATGTAAATTTCAAAGGTAAGTGAAAAATATCCAAAGTTTCTTATAATGTTTACCATTTCAACAAGCCCCTTTGGGCCAAATATATGCAAAGGGTTTTTCCTTCCCCTAAATGCCATTGATTGAATTATACCTGGAAGTCCTAGGATATGATCTCCATGAAAATGAGTTATGAATATCTTATTTATTTTCATAGGGCTTATTTTAGCCTTGGACATTTGAAGCTGGGTACCTTCGCCACAATCAAATAGAATAATCTCTCCAAATGCTTTCAGTGCAATTGCAGAGTGATTCCTGTGACCCGTAGGGATTGCAGATGAGGTTCCTAAAAATACAAGCTCCATTATTTCACCTTATACTCTTTGATGTCTAAAATTGAGTTAATTTTGATAATTTACTGAATTGATATTATGAAAATTGAATCATACTATTTTAAATATGGTCTTTTTAAAATTGAAAATAACTTGATTTTCAAGTTAATATTTTATATCTTTTATCTTATATAGCTAAATAGGGATTAATATGAGAGATATTCTAAAGCAGATGGTTTACGATGATATAGGTTTTGAGGATATTACCACAAATGCACTGATTCCTAAGGATATAGAAGTTGGAGGAGTAATATTAGCCAAAGAAAATGGAATTATTGCCGGAATTGATGCTGTAACTATTTTACTCGATGAATTCGGGATTCAAAAATCCGTTAAAAAATACGATGGAGATATTGTAAAAACAAACGATATCGTTATGGAAATTAAAGGAAATGCAAGGATAATTTTAAGTTTAGAGCGTACTGTATTGAATTTTCTCATGAGAATGAGCGGTATTGCAACTTTAACATTTAACACTCTTCAAAAGATAAGAGATGTAAATAAAGATATTATACTTGCAAGTACACGTAAAACAACACCCGGATTACAGATATTTGAAAAAAATGCGGTGAAAGTCGGGGGTGGAGATACACACAGGTTTAGATTAGACGATTGTGTTCTCATTAAGGATAATCACATTGCAATTGTGGGCAGTGTTGAAGAAGCTGTAATTATGGCCAAAAATAACGTAAGTTTCACCAAAAAAATTGAAATAGAGGTCGAAAATGAAAAAGATGCCGTAGATGCTGCAAAAGCTGGTGCAGATATCATTATGCTCGATAATATGGATCCTGATGAGATTGAAAATGTTATTTCAACCCTTAAAAACCAAAACTTAATAGATAATGTTTTAATTGAAGTTTCAGGAGGAATAACACCTGAAAATATTGTTGAATATGCAAAAACAGGGGCAAACATCATTTCAACCGGTTATTTAACCCATTCAACAAGGTCACTTGATCTAAGTTTAGAAATAATTTAGTTATATTAACCTATTTGACGAAAAAAGGCCGATATAATTTTTAAATAGCAAATATCTTCCTTATTTTTGAAATATAGAAAATAATTTGATTTTTTGGTTGTATCATAATTTGATTTTTTGGTGTTTTAATTTTATATAGAATTTTTACAAGTTGAAATATAATTACAACTAGAAATAATTTACATGATGCATGAAAATAATTAAAGAAAAGGTCTTTATTTAGGCATAGATTTATATGTATTGATACTTAAAATGAAACTAAGTATCAAATACTTTTACGTACAATTATTACTTGTCACATGATTTATTATAATAAATTTAATTTTTACATGGAGGATGTTTTATGAACGAAGAAGAAATGCAAAAAACTGAAGAAGAGTTAGAAGAAGAACAAGAACAGGAAGAAGTAGAAGAAGAGGAAGAAGGGTTACCATTTGCAAAAGCAGAAGTTGTAAGATTGATGAAACAGAATTTAGACAGCGACAAAATGATAAGGGAACGCGTCAAAGTCGAAATGAACCGGTTCTTAGGAGATGTCCTGGAAAAAGTTTGTAAACAACTAAACGAATATCCTTACACAACAATTGAGTATGAAATGTTAAAAGAATCCATTTATCCTTACAAAAATGTAGAAAGAATAAATGAAGAAAAAGAAAGGATATTAAAACATTTAGATGCTATTAAAGCAGATTGTGATGCTTTAAGCCTTGATGTAAGAAGGACATTAAAATTAAAAGAAGTGGAAGATACATTATACTAACTTCCCACCTTTTAGATTTTTAAATATATTTTAAATCATCAGATAGCTCAATTTTATAATTCTTTACTTATTGGTGGGCATTTATCTTTTCTCAGTTCTGTTATATCACGAACAGTTTCAATAGAACCAACCAGATTTCCATTACTATCATAGAGAGGAGAAGCTTTTACAGACACATAGGCACCTTTTCCACCATATAATTTGTCTACAAATACTTCCGCAAACAATATTTTTCCTTCTCGTTTTACATAAGCGTATTTATCTTCTATTTCTTTTTCAGTTAAAAAAATTAAATCAATAAGAATAGGTCTTTTTTCGCCATAAAATGGCATGGCATAAACAAATTCATCTTTACCCAGTACTTCTCCTTTAGGAGTGTCTGTCATTTCCTCTAGAGCTTTATTCCAGGCAATTACCTTTTTATTTTCATCTATTACGAATGTAGCATCAGGCAGGAACTCGATAATATCTAAAAGTTTCTGGCGTTCTATTTGCATTTCCTGCTCAGCCTTTCTCTGTTTAGTTATATCCGTTGTTAATGTTATGTAGAGGTCTTCTTTTGGTGAAAACGCAGTAACAGAGAAATATTTATCTAATTGAGCAAAATAACTCTCATATTTTGTTCCTCTTCCCGTAGATGCAACTTCATTAGCTTTTTCAAGATCGAATGTAACATCTCCATACCCATTAAGTTCCTTAATGCTTTTTCCAATTAAACCCGTCTTCAGTGATTTCCTCTGCCTGTAAGCAGCGAGATTAGCATAAGTAATGATTAAATCCGCTACTTTTCCAGATTCATCACGTACCAGCGTAAAAACAGTAACTCCTTCCTGCATATATTCAAAGAACTGGTAATCCAGACTGGGTACTGGACCATATTCTTCAGATTCAATTTTATCTTCTTCATTATTAAAGTTAGGATTTCGTCCCATTTAGAATATACTCTCCTTCTGTTCCCTTTTGCTTAATTATAATGTTTTTAACCTCGATAAACAATAAACGTGCATGTATTTTTATGTAGTTACATGCATATAATATATACTTATAGTAATATTGAATTTAATAAATCCACTTAAAGCACTTTTTTCGGCTAGTTAAGTGATAGAAGAATTTATAAAATGAATATATATGTTATTCATTTTCAAATACTGTGAAACCTGTTTTTAAATTCTTTATTTCTTCCAGGCTTAATTCCTTTTTGAGAGCATCTTCATGGATTATCATACTATGTCCAAAGGGATCTTCAATTATCATAGTGACAGTATTTTCTCCAGTTTTGACTTTCTCGATTTCTTTTAATATATTAGACGCATTTTCCTGTGATTGTTCGTCTTCAACAAGATTCATGGCAGTTATAACTGCGTCATGAAATCTATTCAACACGCCTTCCACATTTGAGACATATCCCTGTGATCTTGGGCCTGGTTCTACCTTTAAACCTAATTCAGGTATACTGATTGTAGCAGATTGAGATTTAATAACTCGTGCATTTAAATTCGACTTATTAACATTTAAAGTATATTTAACCGGCTCTTTTTGCTCAAGACATACTATATCTGAATGTTTATATCCGCAATCATGGCATCTAGCTGTTGATTCCATTATCTCTCCAAAATAAGGAATATTTTCTGTTTTTGTTATAACTAGCATCGAATTTTTACATCCGCAAACTGGACAATCGATTTTCATCTCATTCAAAACTAATTCTCTCCTTAAATCTTCAATTACTAAAATAAAAAATGTGAGGCGGATTTAATCCTCAACCTTCTTGTGTTTTTAGCCATTATCTTTGACTAAAAACCCTTTTTCATCCAATTCCTTTATCATTTTATCCAGACTTTCTTCATCTGGAGCACACAATCTATGGCTGTGGAAGTTATCTGAAAGTCCGTAAATCTTTTCCAGATCTTCTTTTCGCTTCTTATTTTTCTCCAGCGATGCAAAGAAGCGTTTAGCTTCTTTTGGATCATAAACATTAATTTTCCTTCGCAGTGGCTCTGTAAAACCATGAATAAAATAGGATATATCCTCCATTCTACCGCCATATTTTAATACAATGCTGGTTTCATCTTTTATACTATCTACAGGATGTCTAAAAGTCAGTGTCTTACATATCTGCCTTATATGTGTGAGCATCACCTTAACAGTGGTTTCAATTTCATCATTATCAATGACTGGAACTCCATGCTCAGTGGCTTGTTGAGCCAAATAATCATTTATTATCCTGTTTTCCTTAAAGTATTCCAGATGTTTACCGCCACGCTTTATTTTCATGGCTCTTTTTACAAATCTCTCTTTATGAATCTCTTCATCTGCATTAAGTACAAAAAAATGAATGGATGCATCATCTTCAAACTGGCCGATGTTAACAAAACCAGGTACAAGGTGTACTCCTTCAATTACAACATCATCAAAATCATCTACAGCCCTCTTTATAACCTTCTCAATAGCTGGGATAACAAATGAGGCATGCTCTTGAAATCCTGCGTTTATTAGAGCTGCATTAGTTTTATACCTTTCTTTGTCCCGTATAGTTACATACGCATCAAAAGAAGATTTATGGAGCGCTGGAGCAAATTCTGGCCCAATTACACCCCTAACTATTTCTCTTATGAAATCTGATTCAATTAAATGTTTTATTCCCAATATCTTAGCCAATTCTGAAGCTATAGTTGATTTTCCAATCCCAGAAGCGCTTCCTATTAAAATTACATAGGGCTTTCTCAACTAACCATCTCCACTATCTAACAACATGTAAGAGTTTAGGATAAATATGTTAATATTATTATATTAAATATTATTATTGATTATTATCCGATCTTTTTAATGGATGACACGAAGTTGTAATGCAGTTATGTTAGAAGATCAACTACACGTTCTGCACTTCTTCTCATTTCAATACGGATTAGACCTAGATTTATGTCTATATCAGTAATAACTACTAGAATTCCCTCTCCAGCATCTATCATCAAAGTTTTACCAAGATTTCCCTCGATCATAACCTGTTGTAATGGTTCATGTTTCATCTCTTCAGCAGATCTTTCAGCTGTACCAAAAACCGCTGATGACATAGCTGCTACAAGTTCTGAATCTATATCTCCAGGAACTTCGCTTTCTATAATCAGTCCGTCTTTTCCAACCACTAAAGATCCATTTACCCCATTGATTCTGCCTAAGTCCTTAAGTACTCTTCCTATCATACTATGCCTCCAAAAAATTCTCGAATTTTTTGTGGTCTTCGAAATTCATACGAATTTCGGGACATCGAAATCCGAGATTTCGAGTGTTCAGAAAAATGCGCTGCATTTTTCTTCAACCTCCACAATAGATTGAATATAGATACATAACATATATATCTTAAAGTATATAACTTGGTTTAATATTTATTAAATAAATAGATAATGTAAACTCACTTATTCCAACTAAATGATAATGGAGTGATTATTTGTATGATATAACTTCTGTAGAAGAACTTCAAAAGCTTAACCCCTTTATTATCGTCGGATGTGGCGGTGGAGGTGAAAAATTCGCTAATTTTGAAGGGATAGAAGCTGTTGGTTTTGTTGATGATGATATTAAAAAGCAAGGAATGGAATTTTGTGGCAATATAATATCCCCAAATTTAAATGAAATTATTGGAAAGACCGGCGCTAAAAGTGTTGCAATAATGCTTCCAATTGGTGCTGAAGGAACTGCTCTAAAATATGCAGTTCAAGCAATAGATAACAAATTAAATGTTATAACATCTTTCAGATCACTATCACTTTCAGAAAATAAATCACTGCTAAAATTTGCTGAATCAAATGGAGTGGCAATTAAAGAAATTAGTTCTCGTTTAGATGTCATTGAAAAAATATTTGGAATTGCTCCGGAATGCTGTACTGAAATACTTCCAAAAATTACCTACAAACCCAAAGCACCTGTAGTTTTTATAGGTGGTACTTCACAGGAATGTGGTAAAAGAACCACCACAAGAATTCTTGGAAAAACAGCACAGGAAAGGGGTTTGAATGCAGCTGTAATTTCAACCGATGAAATGGGGCTTGAAAGTCCTGCAGACCTTAATTTCAGAGCTGGAAGTCTCTCAGTAATGGATGTTGCAGCAGCAGTTATGGGCGCCATGAAATACGTAGAAGAAAAGAAAAATCCAGATATCATCTTTGTAGAAGGGCAGTCCAGCCTAACTGAGGACGGAAATCCCCACCCCCGAGGGCTTTCGGCTGCAATACTCATAGGTTCAAGATCTGATGCTACTGTAGTCTGCCATAGACCTAATCATCCATTTAGGGAACCACGGGGAATAGACTATGAAATAAAAGCAATAGAATCTATAGAACCTACAAAAGTTGTTGGTATCTCTCTAAATATGAGGAATGTTAATGGCAAAAAGGATATATTGGAGTATGAGGAAAGATACAAATTACCAGCAGTGGATATTAAAAATGGTGGGGCATCAAGATTACTCGACGTAATTATTGATCATGTAGGATTAAAATAATCAATTTCAACTTGAAAAAACCAGTATAGGGGAATTTTAAAAATGAAAGACGTCATGGATTATATTAAGAAAAACCTCGGATTGGAAGAAGAAAGAAGAATAGATGAAGAAGAAAAAGAAACTATAATAGTTCCTGAACATTCTTTTTATGAAATAATCCTGATGAAGGCCCATGGCATTCCAGATATAGAGGATGCTTTAAAACAAATTACTGACGAAAAAAATCCGATTATATTGGATATGGGTTTTATTGAAGATAATCCAGAAGAATTTAAACTGGTTGGAGAAAAATTGAAGAATTTCCGAGATAATGTAGGTGGAGAAGCTATATTACTTTGTAAAAATGGTAAAAACGTGGTAATTATAACCCCTCCTGAAATTAAACTTGTAAGAAAATGATGATTAAAAAGAAATCCATGATGATCAGTCTGTTAGATCATATAATCATTTAATCGTATCATAGTATAATTAATATCTGTAAAAGATAAATCAAATAATTGAATTCAATATATTTAAGTGTACATCATTAGGGGAATCAAAATGGAGTTACCAATTACCAGACCGTCCAAAATATCTTATGCAGATGAACTGAATTTCAGTGAACTCTTGGGTGAACTAAAATCCAAGAGATATAATGGATTTATAAGAGTGACTTCCGATTCTGAAGAGGGACATATCCTTTTTAAGGACGGTAAACAAGTTGCAGCATCATATGATACTGATTCAAAAATAGAGGCAATTAAAAAAATCAAATCAGCCACAGATATAGGCAGTACACTGGTTGAGGTTTTTGATCTTAGAGAATCACAGGTTAATTACCTTATGGATATAAATAAAATACATTTAATTGATTCTAGCTCTGAAGTTCATGATATGCTAGATGAACTCAAAAAAACTACATCTGAAGATGAAATTAACCCCGAAGAGGAAAAGTCAGAAGAAACTAAACCAGAAGTTCCAGACAATACAGAAATTGTAAAGGATACAACTGAATCAGTATCTGAAACAAAATCAAGCCCTGCTGAAGAAACTCAACAAGAAGCTGGAATTAAACCAGAAAATCCTGAAACTACCAAAGAAACTGAAACTATAACTGATAAGGAAGAAGTTTTACCTGAAGCAGAAGTAACTGTAGAAACTAAAGAACCTGAAATAGTCACTGAAGAAAAAGATAATGTTGTTAAAGAATCTGCTCCCGAAGAAATTAAATCTGAACCAGAAATTGTAGATGAATCCATCGATCGAGCAGAACTTATGAAAAAGTATGGTTTAAAAGATGTAGGCGATGAAGAAGTTGAAAACATTTTAGACTCATATAAAGGAGGATCTCTAAGCGATGAAGATATTGAAAAAATAGAATTAACATTAATGAACAAAATTAAAAAGTCAATCCTTGGCATTCCCAAAATTAAAGGAACTGAGGTCATGGTATTTTTAGAAAATGCCGGTGAATTAACAGGAACCATTAATATAATTACTGAATATGAAAGCAAAGGATTTTTATCGAGAATTATTGGTGATTCCAACGATCTTGATAATTTAAAAAGACAAATAATCAATATAACCCAAATAGAAATAAGAAAAAGTTTTAGAGGATATCCGGAAATTGTAAATAATTTTAAAATAAACGTAGAAGTTAGCTAGGAGGTATCGCATGACAAGAGTTATAACTGTCGCCTCAGGTAAAGGCGGAGTGGGAAAAACAACAATAACTGCAAATTTAGGAGTAGCTTTATCCACTTATGGAGAAGAAACTATAGTACTGGACGCAGATGTGGCCATGGCAAATTTAGAACTTATCCTTGGGATGGAAGGTAAATCAATAACATTACATGATGTTCTATCAGGAGAAGCTTCTATTGAAGATGCCATATATGAAGGACCTGGTGGTGTAAAAGTCATTCCTGCGGGAATTTCACTTGAGGGACTTCGAAAAATCAGATTAGACAGACTTGAAGAAGCTTTATCCATACTTGTGGAAAATGCGGATATACTTCTAATAGATGCTCCTGCAGGACTTGAAAAAGATGCCTTAGCGGCACTGGCAGCTGCACAGGAATTAATCCTTGTTACAACTCCTGAAGTTCCTTCAATTAGTGATGCATTAAAGACAAAAATCGTGGCAAATAAACTTGGCGTTGAAATAACTGGTGTTGTTGTAAACAGAGAACAACACGACAAGACATTCTTAACTGTTAACGAAATTGAAACTATTTTAGAGGTACCTGTTATTGCAGTAGTTCCTGACGATCCAGAAGTAAGTAGAGCTGCAGCGTTTGGAGAACCTCTTGTAGTTAAAAACCCAAAATCCCCTACAAGCAATGCAATCATGCAGTTAGGTGCAGATCTAATTGGAGAAGAGTATCATCCTATTGAACCTGATAAAAAAGGAGTTATCTCCAAGCTTGTTGAAGGACTACTGGGAAGAAGAGGGTAACTTTCAATTAAAAAATAAATAACTGATAAAAATGTCAAAATTTATAGCAATTGCTTCAGGTAAAGGAGGGGTTGGGAGAACCACCCTGACATATAACCTTGGAGTTGGAATGTCCTTATTTGGTAGGAACGTTGTAATGCTAGATTTAGATTTAGTAATGGCAAATATGGATGTCATAACTGGTCTTTTAAATCCAGATGTAACATTACATGATGTTTTAGCTAAGAATAAATCTATTGATGACTGCGTTTATGAAATAGAACAGGGTATTCGAGTCATTCCAACTGGAATACACTTTGAGACCCTTAGACACATCAATCCAAAGTATATTTCATGGAACAAGATACTGGAAGAAATTTCAGAGTATGGGGATATTTTCCTTATGGACATGCCTGCAGGAATTAATTCCAATATTTTTGAAGGGCTTCCAGAAAATGCAGAGATGATCATCGTTACAAACTCTACAATGACTTCTGTTGCTGACGCTCTTAAAATCAGAATACTCTCCAATGAGCTGAATATTCAAATCATTGGGTTTGTATTGAATATGTGGTATGAAGATGGATTTTTACTTTCAGTTAATGAAATAGAATCCATACTTGAAGTTCCTATGATTGGAATTATCCCCTACGACCGTGAAGTTGAAAGATCAATGGCCCTTGGAAAATCTGTAGTTGAAATCAATCCATCATCGCCTACAAGCAACGCACTCATGCAACTTACTGCGCACTTACTTGGAGAAGAGTATAAACCAATTGAACCTGATAAAGAGGGCATTTTAAACAGATTGAAAAAATTCATAGGCATGTTGCCTGAATAATAATCCTTTTTTTTCTAAAATACTTCAAAAACTAATTTTCATAATTATTTATATATAATTTAAGCCAATTTATTATTTAAAATGTAAATTAGGCTTTTTAACTTATCTTTATTTTCAATAAAATCAAATATAATAAAATTCAAAATTAAACTGAGGAGATATTTTGCCAGTTGACGTGGTTGGACTTGGAACATGTAATGTGGATTTCATTAACAAAGTTTCAAGGCTTGCAGGACCTGATGATGAGGTTGATGTTGAAAAACTTATTTTATCTGTTGGAGGCTCGGCATCCAATTTTACAGTGGGACTTTCCAGGCTAAATATAAGCACCGGAATTATAGCAAGAGTTGGAAATGATTATTTTGGACAGATATGCGCCAAAAAACTCATTGATGAAGGAGTTAAGACAGAAAGACTTTTAAGTATCGATTCCCCAACAGGAATGGTATTTATAGCCGTTGATCCTCCTGGAGAAAGGTCAATGTATGCATTTATGGGTGCAAATGCAGAATTCAAATTGTTAAAAGAGGATATTGATTTTATAAAAAGTTCGAAGATACTCCATATCACGGGAATGTATAAAGAGGTGGTTGAAGAAGCCTCAAAATATGCTAACTTCTTATCATTGAATCCAGGAACATTACTTTCAGAATATGGAATAGAAGGGCTACGCAAATCCATTGAACGAGCTAATATAATCTTTTTAAACAAAAAAGAAATTACTATTTTAACTGGGGAAAGTTTAGACAATGGAGCGCAAAAACTCCTGGATATAGGCGTTGAAATGGTTGCAGTAACCTGTGGCAAAGATGGTGCAAATCTTTACACTAAAGAAAGAGTAATTCATTCTCCTGTAAAAGAAACTGCTGCATTAGATACAACAGGAGCTGGTGATTCATTTGCAGCGGGTTTTATAGCTGCTTATATTAAAGATAAAAAATTAGAAGAATGCATGGATTTTGCAAATCACGTTGCTTCATCATGTGTTGGTAAATTTGGAGCTATGAACGTGTCAAGAGCGTGCGATTTGGATATTTAAAGTTTTAATTTCCAAGGGACATTAAAAAATTAAACTTATAATATTCAATCAGTTTAAATGCCAAAAAACGTTGCTGCATTATCACCCGAAACTTTTCTAATATCCTTCTCATCAAATCCTGCTAATTTCATCCTGTGAACTGTCTTAGGGACAGATAGCGGATCAGACGGTGAAGAACTTATATCACTATCTAGAGCAAATTTTTCAAATCCATATTCACCCAATATAGAGGCTGCTTCATCAGGAGTCATTTTCTTAGGCTGAACTGTAAGTCCAAGCATTGCATCCATTTCGATAACCTCTTTGACTATGGTATTGTCCACATGATCTATTATTACCATCTTTGGGTCTATGTTTTCCTCAATGATAGAAGTTGTAATCCCCGTTATCTCTTTTTTATTTCCGCGTGGTGTGTGTACAACCACTTTCATTTTAAGGTTTTCTGCAAGTTGTAATTGCTTTTTAAATATATTTTTTTCAGATTCTGAAGCTGTTTCAAGCCCTATTTCACCAATTGCAACTATAGAATCATTTTCTAAAAATGATGGCAGCTTCTCAAGTGCCCTTTCAAAATCCTTTGAAATACTTCTGGGATGAATTCCAAGTGCTACATACAACTTTAATCCATTTTCTGCTGCTCTTTTAACATCATTATTCAAAATACGGCGCCAATGATCAAAAACTACATCTGATGTGCTCATTTTTAGAGGATCATGTGCGCATGTTACTGCAGTTCCTATGCCTGCTATGGCCATTTTTTCAAAGTCTTCAAATGGCCTTGTATCTGCATGTACATGTGAATCTATCATAAAATCACCAAGTAATTCATTAGTTATAGAATTTTTTAATAATATTAATAAAGTTAATGTATTATTAATTCAAGTTTATTTATACAACATTTAATTACAGATTAAATAATTATAAAACTAAATTATATTATAATATTTTATAAGAATAAAGATATTATTTAAAATAAATAACATATTATTTAATATGGAGAAGATTATTATGGAAACAACTGACACTTTAAACATTTATGACTACATAAAAGGAGACATAAAATTCGTTACAACATCAAGTGTCAGAACAAATATTCTTTTAAGCCTAAATAAAGGAAATAAAGATCTAAATGCACTTAAAAAGGAACTGAATTTAGAATCATCAGCTGCACTGCATGCACTTAAAAAGCTTGAAAACGAAAAAATTATCATTAAAAAAGAAAATGAATACTCTTTATCAACATTTGGTAAATTATATGCAGTTAAATCAGAAAAGTTATTTAAATCATTTTATGCAATTAAAAAATGCGAAGGGATATGGTTAGATCACTGGCTAGATGGAATACCTAAAGAGTTGCTTGTAGAAATTAGAGACTTAAGCGATTCATTTTTGGTGGAATCAACACCAACTGACATCATAAAGCCACATAGTCACTATGCCGAACTTGTTTCTAACGCCCGTGAAATAAAAGGTGTTTCTCCCATTTTTTATTATCCATATATTGATCTTTACAAGAGCGCATTAAAGAAAGATTTAGATGTAGAGCTCATATTAACACCCTTAATTCTTGATAAAATGATTGAAACAGCCGGTACTGGGTTTTTGAAAGATATTCTATCCTCTAAGGACTTCAAACTATATAAAATAGATGAAGATGTAAAAATAGCATTTACAGTCTCTGAGAATTTTCTTTCAATTGGTTTGTTTTCAACTGAAGGTTTATTTGATGCTACTATGAATTTAGTAAGCTTTAACGCAGATGCAATTGATTGGGGTAATAAACTATTCAATTATTACTTAAATAGGGCAAAAAAGCTCAATTTAGAATATTTTGATGAGTAACAGCGCATCATAACCCTATGTTTAATTTTTTTTAAAATAAATTACCTTTATATATATAGCAAGACCAAAAATAATGAACAGAGAGATGATTTTTCAGGTGCAGCTATGTTTATAGAGGATATTTTAAATTATTATGAAGATATTAAAGAAGATTTAAAATTTCAGGGCATGTCGCATGTTCGGATAAAGATCATGATATGTCTATGTAGAGGGTCAAAGAAGACTAAAGATCTAAGAAAATTCATAGGAATACCCTCATCTACAATATTACATGCAATTACTGAACTGGAAAAACAAAATTTTATTTCAAGGAAAGGGGATGACTTTTTTTTAACCGAAACAGGAGAAATTACGGTTTTAAAGTTAATAGATACAATTAAAACCTTAGTTTCATTAAAAAAATTCCAAAAATTGTGGCTTAATCATGAAATAGAAGCTATACCCCGAGAATTATTAACAAAAATAGGATATTTAAGTAGCTCCGAACTCATTGAAGCAGAATCTGATGATATGCTTAAGACACACGGAATACATATCCAGGTTATATTAAATTCAAAAGAAATAAAAGGTGTTTCCCCCATTTTCTATCCAGATTATACAGAAACATTCAACAACATATTAAATAAAAATGCTGAGGTTGAACTAATATTAACAGAAGATGTGCTTAAAAAAACAATTCAATCCCAAAGTCCAGAAGATTTAAAAGAACTTAAAAGGCTCATTTGGGAAGAAAAACTTAAATTATGGGAAATAAAGGAAGATATTAAAGTAGCATTTACAGTTACAGACAAAACCATGACATTAGGTTTATTTTCAACGAGTGGAAAGTATGATTCCACCAGACTTTTAAAAAGTGATGATGAGAATGCACTTAAATGGGGCAACGAACTGTTTGATTACTATTTAAAAAGAGCTCAAAAAGTTAATTTATGATTATTTTTGACGGTACTTTATAATATCGTATTTAAGCCCTAGATTATAGATTCTTTCGGGGCTGAGAGATTTTAAAAAGTATTACATCATTTATTTTTGATATTATCCTATCTTATCAAATAATATTATTTTTTATATACGAATATTAAATAGTAATTAGGTTAATAGTTTTTGGGTGAATTTATGACCATAGCTGATATTTTAAATTCTTATGAAGAAGTAAAGAATGATTTAAAATTCCAAAGTATGTCCAGTGTTAGAATAAAAATCATGATCAGTTTAAGCGAAGGGTCCAAAAAAACTGAAAATTTAACTGAATTAACTGGAATGCAAACATCTGGTATTCTATACTGTATTAAAGAGCTTGAAAAAGAGAGGTTGATCTCAAAAGATGGAAATAACTACTACCTAACTAAAATTGGTCAAAAAATAACATCTAACTTAGTGGATATAATTAAAACGATTATCGTAGTTAAAAAAACTCGTAATTTATGGCTTAATCACGAAATAGATGCAATTCCACAGGAATTATTAATGAAAATAGGAGATTTAAGTAAATCAGAACTTATTGAATCCGAAAATACAGATCTTGCTAAGACACATGAAACACACATCCAGGTTGTTTTAAATTCAAAAGAGATAAAAGGCGTTTCTCCTATATTCTATTCAGATTATATAGAAACTTTTAATACTGTATTAGAAAAAGGCGTTAATGTTGAGCTCATATTAACCGAAGATATATTAAAAAAGACCATTGAATCACTTGATGGTATGGAAGATTTAAATAAACTGATTTCAGCTGAAAATCTAACTGTATGGAAATTAGATAACAATATTAAAGTCGCATTTACAGTTACAGATAAAATTATGACACTTGGGCTATTCTCAAATGAAGGAATACATGACTCTACCAGGCTTTTAATAAGTGAGGACGAGGATGCACTCCAATGGGGCAATAAATTATTTGATTATTACCTGAAAAAAGCTCAAAAAGTTAATTTAGAGGATTTGAAAGAAATTTGCTTTAATTAAGTTAATTTATATAAATTTATAACATATATGAATGTTAAAAGTATCAAATGATGATTTTTAAAGGTGAATCTATGCCAGTACCCGACATTTTAAACTTCTATGAAGAAGTGAAGGATGATTTAAAATTCCATAGTATATCAGGTGTTAGAATAAAAATCATGATCAGTTTAAGCGAAGGTCCAAAAAAAACTAAGGAATTAAGAGAATTAACTGGAATGCAATCATCCACAATTCTGCATGGAATTACTGAACTTGAAAAACAGGATTTAATTTTAAAAGAAGGAGATAGTTTCTTTTTATCTGAAATTGGGAAAATTATGACCCTAAAATTAGAAGATATGATTAAAACCTCAGTTTCATTAAAAAAATTCCAGAAATTATGGATTAATCATAAAATAGACGCCATACCTCCCGAATTATTAATGGAAATTGGAGATCTAAGTAATTCTGAACTTATAGAATCGGATAATATTGATGTTTTTAAACCGCATGGAACATACGTACAGAAGGTGCTTCAATCTAAAGAAATAAAGGGCGCTTCCCCTATCTTTTACGATGATTATACAAAAATATTTAAGAGTTTAGTATATAATGATATTAAAGTAGATCTCATATTAACAGAGGATATATTAAATAAGACTACTGAATCACTGGATGAAGGGATAAATGACTTGAAGGAATTAATTGCAACGGGAAATCTTACATTATGGAAATTAAAAGGAGATATAAAGATCGCATTTACAGTAACAGATAATTTCCTGTCTTTTGGTTTATTTATAGAAAAAGGAGCCTATGACATTACCAAGAATTTAATAAGTGAGCATAATGATGCAATCATCTGGGGTAATAAGCTATTTGAATATTACCGCCAAAAATCTGAAAAATTCGAGCTATGAAAAAATAGATGATTTAATATTTTCTTGCTTATTAAATCATCCGTATATACCTCCAAATCGTATTTTAAGGAATAAATCCTCTTTTTTTCACTATTTATATCATCAAATATCTATTGTTTTTAAAAATCCTATGTTATACTTTGATTATATAAAAATTCCAAAGTATAGTTATTTTTCATTTATATCCCAATTTAACGATTATAAAAGGATTTTCAACAATATAGTTGATAAACATACTAAAAAAATGATTAAATCGATTAATTCTTAAATTTAATGTATTTTAAAAGATAAATTCCAAAAACAAGATTGAATAGAGAATATATGAATATTAGTTTGCATTCAAGATTACAGATATTTATGATTATGTAAGTAGTTTTCAAATTTATTGTTTTGATAAATTAAAGGAGAGTGATCTTAATGCAATTGGTAGATGAAACAAAATATTGGAACATTGCACTGTACAAATTGATAAATTCAGGCCATAAGAAAATAACGAGTTTGATATCTTTTCTCCTTGCAAGTTCCCTGTTTTTATCAATAGGGGGGTCTTTAAAAGCATATTATTCTTTTTTTTTATTCGGAACAGCAATTAACTGGACTCTACTTTTAACTACTTTTCTTGTAATTTTTGCAGTTTACTGTATGAATAAGCTAACAGATAAAGAAGAAGATTCGGTTAATTCACCGGAAAGAGTCAGTTTTATCCAGGGAAAAGAAAAAATTCTTAGTTTAGCTGTGGCTATTTCATACATTACAGCAATTATATTAGGAATTATAGAAAGCGTTTTTGCCATGCTGATTATTTTATTCCCTCTTTTTGCAGGGATTATGTACAGTATCAGGATATCTTCAAAAATACCGAGATTAAAAGACATAATAGGTGTTAAGAATGTCATTACTGCTTTAAGCTGGGCAGTTATCATAACATTCCTTCCACTGATTAATTTAAGTGAAATATCACTGATATTTATCATTTCGATATTTTACTTCTTCTTCGTGAAAAGTTTCGTAAATACAGTCATATTTGATGTAAAAGATATAGAGGGAGATAGAAAAAATGGAATTATAACAATCCCCGTTAAAATAGGGAAATTAAAAACAAAAAAATTATTATCAGTATTCACATTGTCCATTATTCCCCTAATTTCAGTGCTACTAATCTACGGACTTTCCATTGGTGTTTTTATCACAATGGTTTTCGGGGTTATTAACAGTTACTGGTACATACATTATGTATGTAACAGCCCTAAGATTAATGGACGTACCATGCAGCTTATAGTACATGGCGAATGGTTTTTTGTACTTCCATTGTGCTTTATTATAAGCGCAATTTAACTTTCTTTTTAATTTTACTGATGTATTTCAAAAAAAATGATTAATTCTCAAAGATTGACTTTGAAAATTTAGATTTGATCTTAAAGATCTTCAAATTCAGCCCCGTACCTTATCAAATCATCTAAAATATCGCTGATATCTGAAATTGGAATCCGTTTCTGCTCCAGATTATCTCTATTTCTTACAGTGACAGTGCCATCCTCTAAGGATTCATGGTCAACTGTTATTGCAAAAGGAACTCCTATTTCATCTGAACGGGCATATCTTCTTCCAATGGTACCTGATGAATCATATTCCGCTATAAAGCCGTCTAATCTCAGGTCATCTCTTATTTGAAGCGCGACCTTTGTCAGTTCTTCTTTATTTAGAAGTGGAAATACACTGACTTCAACTGGAGCAATATCTTCTGGAAGCTTGAAATATTCACGTTCGTTATCTTTATCTTCTGTAAAGGTATGTAAAAGCACAGAAAAGACTATACGGTCAATACCATAAGATGGTTCTATAACGTGAGGGAATATTTTCTCTCCCCTTACTGTTTCATCTATTTCTTCAAAATTGACATGTTCTGGTAACAGTTCAAATGAATCATTGCTAATTTCTAGTTTGAAGACCCCATCATTTTCAATAGCCTGTTTTATTTCATCTGCATCTATATTTTCAAGTTCCTTAATTATTTTTGGAGCATCCCCTTTAAATGAAGGTCCAAACTTACTCATATTTGGCTTTGTAACTAATTTTTTAATCTTTTTAGGCTCATCATACTCTATAAATACCCTTAAATCTTCTGTACTGTGTTCAGTGTGTGATCTGAGGTCGAAGTCTGTCCTGTCTGCAATTCCGATTATTTCAACCCAGCCATATCGTTCAGTATGTACTTCTACATCCCAGCAGTCAATTGCATAGTGTGCCATTTCAGTAGGTAAATGTTGTCTGAACCTTATAACCTCATCAGGAATTCCAAGTTCTTCTAAAAACTTCATTGCAAGATATAATTGATAAATAAGCATTTGACTTGATACTATTTTCTTATCAAGTGCCTCTTCTACGGATATTTCGATGGATTCTCCTTCAGTCATCTGAACATCGGCAGGATAAAGCTTTAGTATTTCGTCTTTTATCGAATCAAATCTTTCATGTGTTTTATCCTTTGGATCTACAAATATTTCTGCCTCTGCCTGAGTAAATTCACGTAGTCTTATTACTCCCTGTCTTGGAGATATTTCGTTTCGGTAGGCTTTACCTATTTGAACAACTCCAAATGGTAATTTACCCCTGAAAAATCGCAGAAGCCTTTTAAATGGTATAAATATACCCTGAGCTGTCTCAGGGCGCATGTAACCTGTTTTTTTACCTTTAGCACCGATTAATGTCTGAAACATAAGGTTATAATTCCAAACGCGGGACAGCTGACTACCGCATTTAGGGCATCCAATTTCTTCTTCAAAGATCATTTCAGTAAGTTCTTCATTGCTTAAACCATCCAAGTCTTTATTGACTACTTCTTCAATTATATGATCTGCCCTGTAAACTTCTAAACAGTCTTTACACTCAGTCATTGGGTCAGTAAAGTGATCAACATGTCCTGAAGCTTTTAATGCTTCTTCTGGCATTACAGTGGGAGATTCTATTTCATAGAATCCCTCCCTTACAATGTAGTATTCTCTCCATTTGTTGATAATTGAATTTTTTAGTATAGCCCCAAGAGGGCCGTAATCGTAGAATCCTGCAACACCTGCATATATTTCAAATGAGGACCAGAGAAAACCTCTCTTTTTTGCAACATTCATTACTTTATCATGTTTCATTGTATCATCTCGCTGTTAAAATCATGAAAAAATTAGGGTAATTAATTTCTAAATCTATTAAAAATTAATATATTATAGCCCATCAGCCTTTTTAAGGGTGACTTTTTTAATTAAATCTTTATCATGCTTAATTCTACTTGATTCTGGACGTTTCTGACCCATATATTTACTATCTCTTTCAGGATGACCATATGGCTTTTCAGCTGGGGATGTCATGGTTTCAAAGACAATTTGACAAACTCTCTGCCCAGTGTATAATGCCACTGGCATTTTACCAATATTTGAAATCTCAAGGGTGATTTTTCCATGGAATCCAGGGTCTATATAACCTGCTGTAACATGCATGGTTACTCCAAGCCTTCCCATGGATGATCTTCCTTCAACCCTTGCAACAAGGTCATCTGGTACTTTTATGGTTTCATAAGTTGTGGCAAGGGCAAATTCGCCAGGATGTATTATAAAAGGTTCCCCTTCATCTATAAAAAAAGATTCCATATAAGAATCTATATCTGATTCATCCATTGGATCTATACAGGGTTTTCTAATTATTCTGAAACCCTTAAACTCATTTCCTATTCTTAAATCAACTGAAGATGGTTGTATCTGTATATCAGGATCATCAAGTGGGTCTATAATGATTTTTCCTGCATCAAGATGTTCTTTAATATGTTTATCGCTTAAAATAGCCATACTAGCCCTCTTTTTTATTTATTTCACTCAAAAATCTTCGATTTTTGGTGCCCCAAAAACTTTTAGTTTTTGAGGGCTTCATTCTTCTTAACTTCTATCTGTGATATATCCTGCACTATGTTTGGAATTCCACAACTGTTTCCAACTCCAACTACAAGAATATTAATGTTATCAGGAGAATTTAAAATTGATCTTTCCACTAATTCAAGTGCTTTATTTGCAGCATTTGCAATTTTCTGGTTCATATTACTTATAGCTTCTTCAGGACTCATTTTCACAATAATGGCATCGATGTCAATGTCTTTATTTACTATTTCTTCTTCTATGGTCCATTTATCTACTCCTGAACCACCGATTACAACCCCAATACCTCTTGCTACCTTTCCTGTTTCTTCTCCTTCGAGCTTAACCGCTGCATCTACTGTTATTATTTTATCTATATTTTCTTTTTCAATGACAGATTTTACAACTTTTCCAATTTTTCCAATTCGAGCCCCTGGACCTTTTGCACGGACTATGATTACATTATATTCTTCCATCGACTTTTTAGCCACATACATATCTTCCATTTCATGCATATATTCAGTTTTGTAATCCTTCATAAGCAAGCCCGCTACAATTGGACCTACGCCATCCCCAATGGGCTTTCCTTCAGAAAAAGCTTTTGTACCTTTAAATTGAGCCCTTACAATTCTCATAATCAATGGAAGACTCATTTGAAGCATCAGTAATATCTGCAAGTTTCCTGTTTTTCTTGCAAGCTCTAAGTTATGTCTTATCTGCTTTGCAACCCCATTAAGGCCAAGTGTGGCCTTAAGCGTCATCACAATATCTGCCCTGGTTTCCTTATCTGCTAAAGGAGCTATCTCCTTTACCATCTGTTTAAACCTATCTTCACTGAGGTCTAAAATTTTTTCAAACTTCTTTACAATACCATTAGGGTCAAGATCTACTGGAGGGACCACAAAGAATTCCATAAAGTCTTCAATGGTTTCTGATGGATCAAGAACAGGCTTTCCTTTTTCTTTAGATAATTTTATAAGGATATTCTTTGATTCTTCAACCATACTTTCCAGTTCAAGCGTAGTCTTTGTAATACCCGATAAAAGTCTTATTCTCAAAATCCAGGGAACTAAAAAAATGAGTAAAATGACTGCCAGTATTACAACAATATAAAATGGATTCAAGCCAAACAATGCCATTTCTATCACCATATAAATAATTATTCCTTCAATTTAAGCCTTATTCTTCTTAAAGTCCCTATCAAAGTATGTGCTTCACGTCCAGAGATGAATGCCCTTCCCATAATTCTTCTAAAAACTGTAGACGCTGTTTTCATTTTATGAGGAGGATAACCTGTGTATTTAATTACATCATCCATTTCTTTTATTAAAAGCTCTTTTTCGGATTTTGTAGCTACTTCAAGTTCTTCTCTAGGATAACTCTTCTCTTTCTTAAATATCTCATATAATATAATCGCTGCAGCATGGGAAATGTTCAATACAGGATAATCCTCATTTGTAGGTATAGTTACAACCACATCACAGAGTTCTATTTCCTCATTATAAAGGCCGTTACCTTCCCTCCCAAATACTATGGCGATATTTCCAGTTATATTTAATGATTCTGTAAGCTGCTCCGGTGTGACTGCAATTCTTGAAACATTGTAGCTTCCACCAGCCATACGTGTTGTGCCAACTGTGAAATCTATTTTTTCAGTTTCAATGAATTCTTCAAGGGAAATATAAGATTTATGATTCCATATAATATCCTTTGCATGCATTGCCTGATAATAAGCTTCATTTTTTAATTCACATGGGTTAATAAGCACTAGATCTGTAAATCCAAAATTTTTCATAGTCCTTGCAAGAAAACCTATGTTTCCTGGAGATTCTGGTTCCACAAAAACTATATAAATCATATTTTATACCCTCTAAAATTCAATAAATAAAACCCTGCAAAAATTTTTTAATTTTTGCGGCACTCAAACACTTAGTGTTTGGTGCCCTCGAATGCGAAGCATTCGGGGTTCAGGAAATGCATAGCATTCCTTCAACATGCAAAAACCGTAGGTTTTTGCGGTTGTGAAACTGAAAGTTTCACAAACATCGAAAATTCATAGAATTTTCGAATGCCCGAAAAATCGAAGCCAACAAACACAGAGTGTTTGTAGCGTCGAAATTTTTAATTTCAACAGATTTTTCGACGGCCTCAAACGCGTAGCACTCGAAAATCTTCGATTTTCGGTGCCCTCGAACATTCCATATTCGGGGCGTTAAAAATCTTTGATTTTTAACAGCGTCAAAATCAAAGATTTTGACAGCGTTTTGGGCATGTAAAAATTCGTAGAATTTTTACGGTTGAAAATCTTCGATTTTCAAACATGTGAAAATTGAAAATTTTCACGGCTACAAAATCAAAGATTTTGTAAGCACCGAAAATTTTACGAACTTTTAGAAAAATGCTTTGCATTTTTCTAACCCTTCGGAAATCAAAGATTTCCGATGCCCCGAAATTCTTATGAATTTTGAGGGTCCCAAAAATCCACGATTTTTGAGGATTTCGAGTGAAGTAGCTTATTTTTCATAAGCCATTTCCAGAAGTTTCAGGATATTCAACACTGGAATATCCAAGCCTTCTTTTTTAAGTTCAGCCTCTATATTGATCTGGCAAAATGGACAGATAGTTACGACAGCGTCCACATTAAGTTTTTTTATCATTTCTACCTTTTTTTTACCTAATGCTGCTGCAATTTCAGGTTTTCCGGAGCGCACACCACCACCAGCACCGCAGCACTGATTTGGCTCTTCCATTTCCACAAATTCAAGCCCTTTAATTTTATTTAAAATTTCACGAGGTTCTTTAGTAATTCCCTGACCTCTTGCCAGGTGGCACGGGTCATGATAAGTTACTCTCATATTTACAGGCTTCATATCTTCAGTATTTAAATTATCAGCCAGAAATTCACTTATATCCACTACATTGAAATTAACGCCATATCTTGGATAATCTTTCTTTAAAGTTGCCCCGCATCCTGCACATACCGTTATTATTGTGTCATAATCCTTAAAAGCTTCCTTATTTTTTTGAACCAGTTCTTCAACAACGTCAGTTTGCCCTGTTCTTATCATCGGCGAGCCGCAGCACACCTGATCTTCAGGTACAATTACATCCACATTGTTACTTTCTAAAACTTTAAGCAGTGCAAATCCAATTTCCTGCTGCCTGTAGTCAACCAGACAACCTGTAAAAAAGGCTATTTTGGATTTTTCTTTGGAGTCTCCTGAAACTGCTTTAATAAATCCTTCACCAAGGGGTTCAACTGACCTACCAGTACTTGCAATTAATTCCCTCACTTCTTTGTGCGCTGGAAGTGGTCCAACACCTTCACGGCATGCAATTTCCCTTAATTTTTCAATTGCTCCACCTACTGTGCTTATTTCCTTTGGACATACTTCAGCACATTTTCCACATGTTGTACAGCAGTAAAGCCCTTCATCAAACCCAATTTTAGCACGGGCCTCCTTATTACGAGGATCTAGGGCGAATTTTGAAATATCGCGCATGAAATATGGGCCTGCAAATTCAGAGGTCTCTTTTATCACAGGACATGCTGATAAACATGAAAAACATTCAATACAACTTCTTAATTTTTTTGAGTCTTCGTATTCTTCAGGCTTTAAAACCATGAGACATGCTTCACTATCTTGAGGTACCTGTTCTACATCTAAAGAGAGTTTCATTTCTCTAATCTTGTTTTCAATTTCGCTTCGATCTACAACTAAATCCTTAATAACATCAAAATCAAGAGGTTCAATAACTGCATTATCCTCTACTTCAGCTTTACAAGCTAATGTTACTACGCCGTTTACCTTTAAAGCGCATGATCCACATTGTCCCGCTCTACATGAACATCTATATGCAATATTTGCATTATATGTCTGATTAATATACTTTAGAGCATCTAAAACCTTCATTTTTTCAGTTTTTTCAACTTTATAGGTTTCATAGTATGGTTTTTCATCCTTTTTAGGATCATATCTTAAAACTTTGACTTCTATCATTTCTATCTCCGGATTTTCTTTAAAAAGCTGCTTAAAATAATTTTTAAGTTATGTAAATTGATTAAATTAAATATCTAAAAATATAGTTTAATATATAATGATTATATTCCATTTTATACTATGTTATATTTAATCTTTATAATTGAATCTGAATAACTCTGATAAATCAAGTGTTCATAAGCTTATTTTTCCCAAATTGGCAGTATTTCCCCTAAATTTCTGGACATATGTGATATATGACTTTATTTTTCAAATTTGACTTAAATATATTAGTTAAATAGTACCATATATTATAAAAGAGGTTGAGAAAAACCATAGGTTTTTCAAATCACCAAAATAAAAAATTTTGGAGATGAAAAAATATGGCAAAGGTACTTGCTAAAATTAAGGTTGAAGATTATGACAAATGGAAATCCCTCTTCGATAAATTCTCCGATGATCGAAAATCTAAAGGTTCCCGGGGAGCTACCATCTTTCGTGATGCAGAAGACCCAAATTTGGTCATAGTTTTATTTGACTGGGATAACCCCGACAATGCACGAAAACATGCGAAACTAAGTTTCGCTGCACCGAAAATTAAAAATTTTCGATTGTTTCATGAGTCCCAGGTTAATGAAAAAATACCTCAAAAAGGAGGAGTTTTAGAGGAAGAAGAAATCCATATCCTTAATGAAGTGGATAAAACTTCAGCCTAATCTGATATTTTATTGGGATAACGAATAATCGTGATTACAATGCTTAATCTTAAATTTTCAGTCAAATTAAGGGATTATTTAAAGAGAATAGAAACTGAAACTGGAAAAGAAGTCAAAATACTTGAAAGTCCATATCTTGGACTAAAGGGCATGTGGGCAGGCTTTAGATACCACCCAGATTTTATCATTGTCATCATTCGTTCAGACGTTCAAAAAACAAATGAAACCCTAGAGCGTTCTATTGCTCATGAAGCCACACACGGCTACATTTTGTTTAAAAAGCAGTATTGCAGGGGAGAATTTCCAGAATCAACTGAAGACAGCGATAAAAAAGATATTCAAATGATATTTACAATGGTTGATGACATTGTGGTCAACAAGATCATTTCTGAAAATGGCTTTACCCCCTTTGGAGTTGAGTATCTGAATGTGGTTCAAAGGGAAATTGATTCCATGCTTGCAGGGGTAGATTTTTACAGGCAGTTTTCTGATGATATTCTTTTTGATGATTTACTGATGATAACACGTTATATTATAGCATGGGGATTTATAGAGTATTTTGAGCTAAGTGGATCTGAACATGAGATTCTTAAAAAATTTTTAGATGTCTTTAAAGATACCTACCCTTTACAGTACGGCATTGCAAGTCAAATAAAACAAATTATCCGAAGTAACGATATTTTTACAAGTTCTGGGCACTGTAAAGCCATGATTGATATTTTAAATCTTTTAAAATTTGATAAAATGGTAGAAATAGCAAATAAGCCTTAAATAAAATAAATAAATGAATTTAATTAAGTTAAAATCAATATCCATTAAAATGAGCATTAATAATTATAAAACTGTATAATCCTTAATTAAATTCTGGCATTTCCCCATGCTTTTCTTTGTATTCTTTAAGTAGTATATTTTGTCTCTGTTTTGAACTCTTTTTACTGTCGTTTTCACGGTATCTAAAGTAAACAACGCCTTCTACTGCGTCTTTGTCCGAAAGATGTGCCAAAATATTATGTTTTAGTTTTCCTTCGCCAATATAGACAATTTCTTTTTTATCATTGGCTAACTGGTATACTCCATAGGAATTTGGCAGTTGTTTTATATTTTCTTCATTGAAATCCATCCATCGTTTTGCTGCTGGCATTTTTAACCTCCGATTTATGCTCTTATCATTTCATTTTGTTTTATTGATATATAAGCAATTAGGTTTTTGATTGTCAAAATTATGTCTCAATTACAGTTTCTTTAATAGCAAGCCAGTAAATTGAAAGTTCTTCTTTAATTTCTTTATAATCGTTAAATTTTCCATATATTATACCCCAAAATCTCTTACTATGATTTAGTTCAATAAGATGAGCCATTTCATGGAAAACAACGTATTCAATTAATGAATCAGGCAAATATTTAAGATATCTATTGATACTGATGTTATTTCTGGAACTGCAGCTACCCCATCTTGATTTCATTTTCCTGAAATAAACTTTGTTTACGTTCACATCAAGTTCAGATGAGAATTTTTTAACAAGTCCATGAATTATTTCTCTAAATTCCTCTTCACTGCGTTCATAATTAAGTTTTCTTTGTTGTGCCTCAGCTTTTGAGCTTTTTATAGCTTGAAATTTCTTATATATCCAATCCTTGTGTTTCTCTATGATTTTTTCGTGTTCATTGTATCCTTTAGGGGCAATAAGAACTAATTTTTCATTCTTAAGTTCTAAACGCCAGTATTTAACATTACGCTGGATTATATCGTATTCTACATCCAGATCATAGATTTTCACAGTATTCATGGTTTCATCCTTTCTTTTTAGGATATAAATAATAGTTTATATAACACTTACTTAGGCACATAATCTAATTTTTAAGGATATTGAGTCTAAATCCAAAATTCCGGCATTTATTACATATTTTACATATGATATTTTCATATCCATAAGCTTAATTTAAATAATGTCTTAAATTAAATTTAATCTATTATCTGATTATACAATTTAGTGAAATATTAGAATCAATTAGAACATATTTAACAATTACAGGGAGATATCATGAATATAACTAAGGTTTTAACTGGTAAAGAAGGTGAAAAACTATTTTTATTGGGCAACGAAGCTGCAGTTCGAGGAGCAATCGAGGCAGGAGTGTCTGTTGCTTCAACATATCCCGGTACGCCGTCTTCAGAAATTGGAGATGTTTTATCCAGGGTTGCAAAGGATGCAGGGATTTACTTTGAATTTTCAACCAATGAAAAGGTAGCAGTTGAAGTTTCAGCAGCTGCAGCAGCATCAGGACTAAGATCATTTACTTTTATGAAACATGTGGGTTTGAACGTAGCAGCAGATTCATTTATGAGCGTAGTATATGAGGGAGTAAACGGAGGAATGATCATTTTATCAGCAGATGACCCTTCCATATTTTCATCCCAAAATGAACAGGATAACAGGCATTATGCCAGAATCGCCAATATTCCCATGTTAGAACCATCAAATCCGCAGGAAATAAAAGATATGATGAAATATGGATTTGAAATTTCTGAAAAGTTCAAAATACCTGTTTTAATGCGTACAACCACAAGGGTATCCCATATGAGAGGAGTTGTAGAGCTGGAAACTCCTGCTGATGGCAAAAAAACAGGATACTTCAAAAGGGATCCTAAAAGATTCGTACCTGTGCCAGTAAATGCAAGGGAAATGCATAGAATACTGGTTGAAAAAATAGAAAAAATAAAAGAAATAGCCAATAACTCCCCATTCAATAGGATATTTGATAATGGAGGGCAAATTGGGGTAATTACCAGTGGAAGTGCATTTAACTATGCTGTGGACGTTATAGAAGAGAGTAACCTGCCATTGAATATTTTAAAAATTGGTTTTTCATATCCTTTCCCTGAAGAACTGGTATACGAATTTATAAAGGATTTGGATAGTGTAATTGTTATCGAAGAAGTAGATCCGGTAATGGAAAAGGATATACTTGCTGTAATCGGGAAATATGGGCTAAATGTCAAAGTACATGGAAAGTTGGATGAAACACTACCAATGATCTATGAATATACTCCAGATATAGCTCTTGAGGGTATAAAAAAAGCCATGGATCTCAGTTTAAATGAAAAAGAAGTATACGAACATGATATACCTCTTCCAGTAAGGCCACCCACTTTATGTCCCGGATGTCCCCACAGAGCCGCTTACTATTCCGTAAAAAAAGCTGGTGAAGATTTAAATCTTGATGTAATTTATCCAACTGATATTGGTTGTTACACCCTTGGAATCGAGTCGCCTTATGAAATGGCTGATTATTTATTATCAATGGGTTCAAGCGTAGGTACAAGCTGCGGCTTTTCAAAATCAGTTAATCAAAATATTGTAAGTTTTATAGGAGACTCTACATTTTTCCATGCAGGTATTCCCCCACTTATAAACGCGGTGCATAATAAAGATAAATTTGTACTAGTTATTTTAGACAATAGAACCACTGCCATGACCGGTGGGCAGCCCCATCCTGGACTTCCAGTTGATGGAATGGGTGAAATTGCTCCTGAAATAAATATCGAAAAAATTGTTGAGGCCGTAGGTGTGGAGTTTTTAGAGGTTATTAATCCACTTAATATCAAAAAATCAAAGGAAATATTCCAGAAAGCACTTCAGTTTAATGGTGTGGCTGTTGTTATCTCAAAGTATCCCTGCATGCTGATTAAAAGTGATGCAAAGAAAAAACAGGTTGTTGTTGATGTAGATCCAGAAAAATGTGATAAATGTCTGGACTGCCTGAAGGAACTAACATGCCCTGCAATTTATGTAGCAGAAGACGGATCTGTAAATGTTGACTCAATGTTTTGTAAAGGATGTACAGTATGTATACAGACATGTCCAGAAAAGGCAATTGGAGTTAAAAAATGAGGATACAAGGAGAAAAAGAAATGAAACCATATAACATTTATATCTGCGGTGTCGGAGGCCAGGGGATCATTAAAACATCCATTGTGATTGGTGAAGCTGCAATGAAAAGTAAAATGGGAGTTGTAATGAGTGAAGTGCATGGAATGGCCCAGCGTGGTGGAGTTGTATCAACTGAACTTAAAATAGGTGATTCAAAAAGCCCCATAATAGAAAACGGCAGTGCTGACCTTTTGATTGCATTTGAACCTATGGAAGCGCTGAGGGCAATTCCAAAAGCAAGCGAAGACACTTATGTCATTGTAAATACATCCCCAATTATGCCTTTTAATATAATTGGAAGTGAAGTGCCTTATCCAGAAGTTTCTGATATTTTAGAAGAACTTAAATCAAAGGTAAAAGAAGTATTCGCACTTGATGCTGAAAAAACAGCGAAAGATGCCGGACATATCCTTTCCCTCAATATGGTTATGCTTGGTGGGGCTACAGCAGTTTCAGGTTTTCCAATAGATAAAGCAGTTATTCTTGAATCTATGGGGGAAAATTTACCTGAAAAGAGTATTCCAATTAATTCGAAGGCTTTTGAGGAAGGATTTGAGTTTGTTTCTTCTAAATAATATCAACACTTTATTTTTTTAATTTTAGAATTAAATGAAAAAATTTAAGCCAATGCTAAATAAATGTTATTTAGCAATTTATTGGGCTGATGCGCTTTGATCGATACAGAGAATCTTACAAAGAATTTTGGAGAGTTTACTGCAGTAAATAACCTTACTTTAAATGTTAAAGAAGGAGAAGTCTTCGGTTTTTTGGGGCCGAATGGTGCAGGAAAGACAACTACCATGAGAATGCTTTGCTGTCTTATATCAAAAACCAGTGGAGAAGCCAGTATATCTGGTTATAATGTAGATGACCCCAAAGATTCTTTAAAAATCAGGAAGATAATTGGATTACTTCCTGAAAATATGGGGCTTTACGACGACCTGAGCGCTTACGATAACCTGAATTTTTATGGGAAGTTATATGAATGTCCAGAAAGCCAAAGGAAAGAGAATATTAAACATTTTCTCAAGATGTTAGATCTCTGGGATAAAAGGGATCTCCTTGCAGGGACATTTTCTAAAGGAATGAAGCAAAAACTAGCCATCGCGCGAGCATTGATTCACGATCCTCAAATACTGTTCCTGGATGAACCAACAGCAAACCTGGACCCAGAATCATCGAAAACTGTGCGGGATTTCATACTTCAGTTAAAAAAGGAGAAAAATGCCACTATTTTTCTAAATACACATAACCTGGACGAAGCCCAGAGAATTTGTGATAAAATTGGAATATTTAACACTCGATTGATGGCTATGGACACTCCAGAAGAGCTTGAAGGATCAGTTTGGGGAAATAAAACCGTAATTCAGTTGGAACAGGTAACTGGCAGAATTCTGGAAGCACTGGGCAAGCTATCCCTTAAAAATATGGCCATTGAAAACAACAAACTGACCATTGATGTAACTTATCCTGAAAAAGAGAATCCAATCATTGTGGATACAATAGTTGGTGCAGGTGGTCAAATTCAATATGTTACCAGGCTCAGTCCAACATTAGAAGATGCCTACATGAAATTTGTAAGGGGAGATTAAGATGGAAATGCAGAAATCATGGATTATTGCAAATAAGGATTTCAAAATTTTCCGTAGAAAGAAACGTATTTTATATACGTTGATAATTCTCCCCCTCTTACTCTCGATTGGTTTACCCCTAGTTATTCAGTCTTTAACAACGCTTCCTAATTCTACAGCAGAGATCATAGCATTGCTGAATGCATTTTCCTTTTTTTACATTATTTTAGCTTATATCCTTCCAAGTACTCTTGCCTCATACAGTATTTTAGGCGAGAAGATAGAGCAAAGTTTAGAGCCACTTCTAGCAACGCCTACAACTGACGGTGAACTTTTGTTTGGAAAGACCATAGCTTCATTTCTTCCCTGTGTAGGTATAATATATGTGGGTTCCATAATTTTTATGGTACTTTCGGATTTAATCACATATAACACTATGAGTTATCTATTCTTCCCAAATTGGAGCATGGCATTCATTCTACTGCTTGCAGTCCCCCTTTCATCTATTTTAAGCATTCAGATAAATGTTATCATATCATCAAGGGTCAATGATGTGAGAACTGCGAATCAGCTCGGATTAATTCTATTTATTCCATTTATAGCCGTATATGTATTGCTTGAGACGAATGTAGTGTCACTAAACATTATTAATCTGCTTGCAATTTCCATAATCCTCTTCGTTGTTGATGCAGTTTTATTCTACATACATAAGGCAACCTTCAACAGAGATGCGATACTTACCAAGTGGAAATGAATATCATTCAAAACTTGAATTAAAATCTTAATAACCTGATTTTTGTTCAATTTCGTTTAAACAGGTTTTAATATGGCCTAATTGGTATTATTACCCATACAAACCATAAATCTTATTTTAGGTAATTTTAAATACTATAAAACATCCATAAGACATTACAAACTAAGCACGATATTCATTATTATCAGTGTTGATGGAATCTTTTCACCTCGATTTACTATTTAGATGTGCCCCATCAAGCCAAAATCTATTTTTCAACGATTGTAAAGCAAAAAGGAGGTAGAAAAAAATGGACAATAAAATGATTGTTTTGATTGTAGTTGTACTTTTAGTCATTATTGGAGCCGTCTATGTACTAGCAAACCCTAGCAACTCAAATCAAACTGTAAGTACCAATAACACAAGCATTACCAACACCACAAATAACACCAACGTAATTCACAACCAAACAAGCCATAACAGTACAAAGAAAAATGAAACACCAAAAGTGAATATAACTGCAACACAAGCCCAACAAATAGCTATTGATTCTTCTGCAGATATGGGATTCCCTGCAAAAGCTCATGGTACCCCAATACTTTTCAAATGGACTCAAAATAAACTCCATACATGGGTATGGGATGTGCCGCTTGAATTTGAGAAAGGAGATGTTAAATACGGTTCACTGTATGTGGATGCCTATACTGGTAATATAATCATGGATGAATGAAAAATTCTTCCATTTTCTTTTTAATTTACAAATCTAAAAAATGTTTGATTACTTATTTAATAGTTTCAATATCTAAAAAAATAGAAAAAATAAGAACATATAGTTTATTCCGTGATTTTTACGTGGTAAACAATCTGTTTAGCAGGAATACAGTTTTCCCATGGCCTAACATATTTCATAGTTATATCTGTTTCACCAGATTTTAACGCTTTAAATACAAATTTTTGAGTTCCTGGTTCTCCAGCCATGTTGCTTTCGTTTATGTTCTTTGGTGGGATATATTTACTTTTGACAAGCTTTAAAAGATCTGAATCTAATTCAGGAATCCATACGTAACCTGTACTTGGATTACTCTCCAGTTTTATCTTGAATTTTTCATCTACTTTTACTGTTAACTGCTTTTCTTCTATACTGCTGTTTTGTGCTACACAATTATCTGCTGCAAATGCTGCAGAAGCCATACTTAATGAAAATACAACCAGAATAAACATTGAAGCTATTTTTAGACTTTTCATTTTTTTCTACCGCCATGTTTTTCATTTTACATTAAAATGTAAAAGTTTATATATATAAAGTTATCTATAAATTAGTGTAGACTTAACAGGCGAAATACATGAAATATGCAAAGATAGCATCACTGGTATTTTTTATGGCATTTGCTTCGGCACCAATATGTCCTGTAGCTGCAGAAACGAGGATAACTGAAATAGAGAATGTTTATGTGAAACATGGGGATAAAGCAGCTATAACTGCATGTGGACAATTAAACAACGGTTCTGGATGGACCGATATTGATGCTGAATATTTATATTTTGCAGTTTCCGACAGTAAGGGTGAAGAAATACTTAATAAAATTGAAAAAATAAGTTTTTGGGAGGGCAATGCCTCAATAAATATAGATACTAATAATTTAGCTCCAGGAAACTATACAATACATGTGAAATTTATGGGAAATAAGTATTTACATCCCAGTGAGAGTTATACTACACTTGTGGTTATGTAATTTCAATCTATCAGGTTTAAATATGATAAAACGTTTATTGCGCTCATTTATAAAGTATATTCATTTAATTCCAGCAGAAGTGCCATTATATACTGAAGAAATTCTTTTGGAGCAAGAAAATAGACCTAAAGACAAAAAAAGAAAGCCCCGTCTTAAATTAAAAAATAAAAGGAAATGAGGCAATGGAAATTAAAAAAATTCTTCCTGTGTTCGTTATGGCTTTGATACTGATTTTAGAAAGCGCTGCAAATACCGTAAAGAACAGTTTAAAAGCTTCGAATGACCACAAAAAATAAAGTATAAAATTAATTTGCTTTAAGATTAAAAGAAAAAGGGATTACAAACCATAAATCTCATCTGCAGAAATAACCGCAGCCCCACCATTCTGCAGCGCTTCAATCCCTTCATCAATATTTTCAGGGTGCAGCAAAACAATAGCTCTGTTTTCTTTTTCTTCCACAAATGCATATAGATATTCAAGATTTATATCGTTGTCATCTAGAATTCCAAGGATTTTACCCAGACTTCCAGGTTCATCCTCCATTCTAACTGCAATTACTTCCCCAATTTTAACTAAAAAATTGTTGTCTTCCAGTAATTTTTTGGTTTCTTCAGGTTCTGGAACTATCAGCCTTAAAATTCCAAAATCTGAAGTGTCAGCGATTGAAAGAGCCCTTATGTTGACCCCTCCATTTTCGAGCACGTCCAGAGCTTTCCGCATTCTTCCTTTCCTATTTTCCAAAAATATGGACAACTGTTTTATTTTCATTTAATTCCCTCACTTGTCATTGAATTTCCTTTTGTCTATAACCCTTACAGCTTTTCCTTCACTTCTTGGCAATGTTTTAGGCTCAACAAGCGTTACTTTAACCCTTAAACCAATCTCATTGTGTATATAATCTTCAATACGTCTTTTTATAGCTACTAACTCCTTAACTTCATCAGAAAAAAGTTCTGGAGAAGCTTCAACCTGTACCTCCATTTCATCCATATGGTGAGGTCGTGTGACGATGATCTGGTAGTGGGGCTCGAGACCCTCAATTTTTAAAAGAGCTTTTTCAATCTGTGATGGGAATACTGCCACTCCCTTAACTTTCAGCATGTCATCAGCACGTCCAGTAATCCTGTCCATCTTAACAAGTGTTCTTCCACATTCACATTTCTTTCTTCTTAAGGCTGTAATGTCTTTAGTTCTAAAACGAATTATAGGCATGCCGTGTCTGGTTAAAGTAGTTAAGACGAGTTCTCCCCTCTCACCTTCAGGTACTGTTTTCTGAGTGCTTGAATCAATTATTTCTGGATAAAAATGGTCCTCCATAACATGCAATCCATCCTGTTCCTGACATTCCAGAGCCACTCCCGGACCCATTATCTCAGTTAAACCATAAATGTTGAAAGCTGGAGCATTGAATCTTTTTTGGATTTCCTGACGCATTTCTTCGGTCCACATTTCTGCTCCAAAACCTATGGCCTTTAAATTTAAGTCTTCAGGGTTCAAACCTTCATCATTGGCAACTTCTGCAATATAAAGCCCATAAGAAGGTGTAAAAATTACTATATTCGTCCCAAAATCTTTCATTATCTCAATCTGTCTTTTTGTCTGGCCTGTTGAAATAGGAATTACCGTTGCCCCAATGTTCTGGGCACCATAATGAACTCCAAAACCCCCTGTAAAAAGACCATATCCATGAGTATTCTGGATAATATCATCTTCAGTAGCACCAAACATGGTTAAGCCTCTTGCCATGACTTCAGACCAGATTTCAATATCTTTTTTTGTATATCCTGACACAGTAGGTTTCCCAGTAGTTCCTGAGGATGTATGTACCTCCACGATCTCTTTTCGAGGGACTGCAAACATTCCAAATGGATACGCTTCCCTTAAATCATCTTTAGTAGTAAAAGGCAGCTTTTCAATGTCTTTAATGGTTTGTATATCCTCTGGCTTAATGCCCAATCTATCAAAACGTTTTCTGTAATATGGAACGTTTTCATATGCTCTTTTTACTGCATTTTGTAGTCTTTCAAGTTGTAATGCTTCTTTATCGTCTTCTGCCATACACTCTGCTTCTTCATTCCAGATCATCTTATCCCCTGATAATGTACTTGATTAATGAAATTTTAAAGTGAATTTCCACAATCCATATAGTTTAATCTAATGTAATAAAGTAAATAAAATCTATGATTTAACTCTATTTTTACATTAATATAATATATTTTTCCTGTTGAATATTATTCCAAATTTCATAATTTACTATGCAAAATATAAGATATTTTACAGCCCTTTTTATAATATTGAATACAAAATTTTTCTGAAATTACTTTCAAATACTCTAAAATACTTCATTTAAACTGAATTACTCGTTAACTATTGAATGATGACTATAACCTAAAAATTCATTTAAACTATAGGAAGTTATAAAACTTGCCATTATTTTCAAAGTAAACTTTTGCATAGTAACATCCCATTACTATGTTTATTGACATATCTTATCTGCTGAATTTTAAGTATTTGTTTAACCTTATAGCTTAAAATAGAATATTCGTAAGTTATGGTATTTAGCAAATTGAAATAAGATTTAAATAATTATAACTGTTTTTATATACCAATAAAATTAATAGCAATTATTAAGAGCAAAAATATCCATATTTTTCATGTATATTTTTAATATCTTCATAATTTCAGTGAATTATCATCACTACTGATTAAATTAAATTTAGACAAACAAAAAGGAGGTTATTAATTGGATTTACTTGCATTGATCATTGTAGTACTGATTTATCTTATCATGGTAGGATATGTGGGCTATATAGCCTGGAAAAGAACTAAAAGCGCAGATGATTACATGGTTGCAGGAAGAACAACCCACCCCTACATCATGGCCCTCAGTTACGGTGCAACGTTCATCAGTACCGCTGCAATCGTGGGATTTGGCGGTGTAGCTGCCAATTATGGTATGGGAATTTTATGGCTTGTATTTTTAAATATCATTATAGGGATTTTTATAGCGTTTGTATTCTTTGGAAAACGTACCAGAAAAATGGGGCATAACCTAAATGCCCTTACATTTCCGGAGTTTCTTTCACGTCGTTTTAACAGCAGATTTATCCAGTACTTCTCAGGTGCTGTGATATTTGTTGGAATGCCATTATATGCAGCAGCAGTTTTAATTGGAATGGCCAGATTTGTGGAAACCACCCTTCAAATCGATTATAATATAGCTTTAGTTGCAATGGCCATTATTGTAGCAGTATATGTTATTTTCGGAGGTATAAGAGGCGTTATGTATACTGATGCCTTGCAGGGAACCATCATGTTCTTTGGGATGCTTATCCTATTGATTGCAATCTACTGGCTTACAGGAGGAGTTACTGGAGGTAATCAAGCTCTTACTAATTTGGTTAATGTTGTACCGGCTAGTGCTACGGCTAATGCTACGAGTACAGGGTTTACAGGCTGGACGTCCATGCCTGCGCTGGGAAGCCCATTCTGGTGGACTCTGATTTCAAGCCTTATTTTAGGTGTCGGTATAGGTGTCTTATCGCAGCCACAACTTGCAGTAAGATTCATGACTGTTAAATCCAACAAAGAACTAAACCGGGCTGTAGCTATAGGTGGTCTTTTCATATTCATGACTACATTTGCAGCTTACATCGTAGGATCATTATCCAATGTTTATTTCTTCCAGACTACAGGAATGACAGCTGTTCAAGCCGCAGGCGGTAACCTTGATTCAGTTATACCCACATTTATCAGCGCTGCCATGCCTCTATGGTTTGCATACGTGTTTATGATTGTGCTGCTTTCAGCAGCGATGTCCACACTTTCTGCACAATTTCACGTACAGGGAACTGCTCTTGGAAGGGATATTTATGAAACCGTAACTAATAAGAAAAAAGGATCTTCAGTTATGGTGGCCCGTATAGGTATTGTAATAGCTGTTATAATAGCTGTGATTCTAGGATTTATCCTTCCAGGAAGCATAGTGGCTGTAGGAACAGCCATATGGTTTGGAATAACCGCAGCCGCGTTCCTTTCAATTTATGCTGCTGCCCTTTACTGGAAAAAAGCTACAAAAGTAGGAGTTATTGCAGGACTCGTATCTGGAACTTTTGCCAGCTTCTTCTGGTTAATATTCCAGTACAAAAAATCAGCTTCCGCAATTGGTATCTGTCAGGCACTTACAGGCCAACCAGTTCTTATAACTGCAAGTCCATGGCCTAATATAGACCCTATTATCATAGGCCTTCCTGTAGCAGCAATTGTAACTATTGTGGTATGTTTAATCACTAAACCACCAAGTAAAGAACATATAGACAAGTGCTTTAATGGAATAAACTAGATTCGGAATAACTTTATTCCAACTTTTTCTATTTTTTAATGAAATTTCAAAATTTTAATAAATACAACTCATCATATTAAAATTGCAAATGAATTACTGAATTCTGGTTTTTATTATGAAAAAAGAACCATACGAAACCAAAAATACCGCCAAAATAAGCTGGAACGAAGTATTTGAAAATCCATGTCCCATAACCCTTAAAAGTTTTGTGACAGGGCACGTAATAATATCTAAAGTTGGTGCTATAAATCCAGATCATCCAAAAGCAGGGATTATCGAGGATAAATTTTTAAAAGTTCCAGTAGTTGCTCACTGGATACATCATGAGAAATTTGGAGATTATCTAATAGATACCGGCTTGGATGGTTCATATCATGATGATCCCCATGGAAATATGAAAGGATTACTTGCAAAACTATTTATAAAAGCCAAAATTTTCGTAGATGAATATGAACAGGAAAAAAATCAAAATATTGGCTATCACATTAAAGAATATGGAATTAAATTAAATGGTGTCTTTTTTACCCACCTTCATTCAGATCACATGGCAGGGACACGTGAATTGCCTAAAAATATTCCATATATAGTAGGCAGGGGTGAAAAATACCATGAATACAAACCATTTTTCTATGGTAATTACTTAAAAGGTTTAAAAAAGCTGTATGAAATTAATTTTAAAGATGCTCCCTATATGAATCCCTTAGGAAAGTGTGTTGATATTTTTGGTGATGGATCTTTTTGGGCAATATCCACTCCAGGACATACTAAAGGACATGTTTCTTTTTTAATCAACGCTGAAAAAGATCCCATTTTGATTGCAGGAGATGTTTGTTTTATTAAGTCGAGTTTTGAGACAGGGGCAGGGCCAAGTAGTTATACTGAAGATGTAAAAATTAATCAGGGATCACTTGATAAAATAATTGAATTTAAAGAGATGTATCCGCAGGTTGAAGTGCTCTGTGGTCATGAAAAGTTAATGGAGTTTTAGTAGGTTCTACCATTAGAATACTAATATAATACAGCCTTACTATATTTCATTGAATTAATACATACGGGAATCTCTAACTCATGGTTTGTTTTAGCTATATTATTGCTGATTACAGGTGGTAATACCAAGAAAAAAATAATTTTTGTAATTAACCTCTACTTTCATTTTTTTAATCCTATTAATCAATTAAAATTAAAAATAATTCGTTGAAATATATTTATTTATTTTAATTTCGTTAATAAGACTATAAATATTCATTTAATGGCTTTTTTACAGATATATTTAATTTAATTTTAAAAATTTTCTCATAATTAAATAATAAAACATAATAATGAGAACCATACAAATAGTAACTATATTCTTATTAATTTTTTAATTTGAAATAATGAACAGGATGAATAAAATGGAACTAAGAAGCCTATTTTCATTATCTGGAACAGAATATATAAATATATTTGAAAAATCGCAGGAAGAAATACATATCTATGATCTGGTACGCGATAAAGAGGATAAAGTTACTGATCTCATTTTTAAATACATAAATCCATCTTCTACGCTTAATTCAATCGTAGCAAGAGAAAAAATCAATGGTAAACGTGCTAGTGAAATATATAAATCCCAAGAAGCTATAGCGAAATATCTAGATGCTGCTAATGAAATTATTGGTACAGAAAAAAGTAAAAAATTTGAAATGTATTTTGAATCACAGGATAAATACTTCTCAATATCTGCATTTTTCTTAAATAGAATGTTTGTAACTGCCAGTATCGATATTACAAAGCAAAAAGAGGCAGAAAATCAAATCATGATTCAAGCAGATATATTATCCCATGTAAGAGACGCTGTAATTGCAGTTGATACTGAAAATTGTATCACATACTGGAATAAAGGGGCAGAAGATTTATATGGTTTTAAATTTGAAGAAGTTGAGGGTAAGATATTTGCTGACGTTGTTAATTATCGCTGGCTGAACCTAAATGATAAAAAAAATGCTTATCAGCAACTGAAAATTATTGGAAACTGGCATGGGAAAAATCTAAGTACCAAAAAGAATGGAGAGGAGATCTATATCGAATCTTCAATTCGTGCTTTTAAAGATAATAGAGGTAATTATATTGGTACAATTTCGATAATACATGATCTTACAGAACCTGTACACATAAAACAGGCATTAGAAAAGAATTATAATCGACTTCAAGAGGCCCAGAGGATAGGTAACATTGGCAACTGGGAATGGGATATTCAAAATAATGTAACAACACTTTCTGAAGGATTATACAGAATTTATGGGCTTAATCCTGGCCATCTAGCAAAATATGAAACTGTGCTAAATATGATACTCCCTGAATATCAGGATATCGTGAATGACAACATTGAAAAAGCGCTTAGAGAGCGTAATCCCTTCAAATATGAAGTTGCAATACGCCGTCAAGATGGAGATATTCGCATAATTTCGTGCTGCGGAGAGGTAGTCACAGACTTTGCCGGACATCCTTTGAAAGTCATATGTGTAGAGCAGGACATTACAGATCGTAAAGAAATTGAATATGCTCTTTGGGAAGCGAAAAATGAGCTTGAATCAACTGTAAAAAGAAGAACACAAGAATTAAACAAAACAAATAAACGCCTTCAAAGAGAACTTGAAGAAAGAACGATTACAGAAAATAAGCTCAAAAAAAGCGAAAAAGATCTTAAAGCACTTATATATGAATTAAAACGGTCGAATGAGGAATTACAGCAGTTTGCTTATGTATCCTCCCATGATTTGCAGGAGCCCCTTCGAACCATTACAAGTTTTACACAGATACTTGAACGCCGTTATAAGGATAAATTAGATTCTGATGCTGATGAATTTATTGAATACATTGTAGATGCAGCAAAAAGAATGCAAGCCCTGATTAATGATTTATTAAATTATTCGAGGGTGGCAACTAAAGGAAAAGAATTTGAACTAAGTGATACAGAAGAAATACTTGAAAACGCCATTTCCAATCTTTATGCATCTATAAAAGAAAATAAAGCTGAAATTATTTATGACAACCTACCTAAAATAGTGGCTGATAAAAGACAGATGATCCAGTTATTCCAGAATTTAATTGGAAATGCCATTAAATTCAAAAAGCTGAATGAACCCCCTAAAATCCACATTTCAGCCCAAAAAAACA
>JAEYPF010000011.1 GCA_023411115.1 Methanobacteriota archaeon | reverse complement strand
TCGGTTTAACTGCTCCATCTGTTCCTGCATGGCAAGAAAGAGACTAATAAGAACCTTCTTACTGCATTTATTCAATTCGTCTTCTGTATATTTGGATGCCATGGGAACCTCCGCTTTTGTGATGATTCTATTATACACAAAAGCGGGTTAAAAAGCGAATGGTACGGAAAAGAGACTTCGTCATAATGACGAAAGATGCCAGCTTAGAAAAGAGATAAAAATGATGTAAAATCAAAGGATTTCCGGAACGTTATCCACCGCCACAGGAACACTCAAAAATGTATTGGGTGATTATTCACCGGCTGTGAAGAGGGCTGTGGATAACCTCCGATGTGAAAGGCGGCAAGCCCCATGAAATGTTTTTTATTTTCTACGAATTGCATAAAAATCATAAGGGAGATGAGGGTGTAACTTTAGGAATTACCTTTTGGGGATCAATTGTAAGTCCCTGCATCAGCCAGATATACTGCTCAGGAGTGATATCCGCTACATCATCACTGGTTCTTGGCCACAGAAAGCGCCCTGCCTCCAATCGTTTATAAAGCAGCAGAAATCCGTCTTCCTCCCAAAGCAAACCTTTAATCCGGTCGGAGCGTCTCCCACAAAACAGGAAAAGGATGCCCGGAACGAATGGATCCAGCTTAAAATGTTCCTTAACGATTAAGGAAAGACCATCTATGCCAAGCCGTAGATTTGTGTAGCCACAGGCAATGTAGATCTTACTAAATCCGGTAGCATTATTCAGCATGAATCATTACCTGCATGATCGTCTGAAGAAGTATCGGTGATAACGTATTTTGAAATTCAAGAACGCAATTCCCAATACGAAGGATTGCCTCCGGCCGTTCACTATGAGAGATAGTTGATGAGGGTACATTTAGTTCAACAAAGGTTTGTGCAGGAGAAAGGGACGGTTGCAGTTCCTGAAAGACTTCTTCCCTGACACGACGCTGCCAATAATAGAATTGTTTCTCGTCAATTCCATTTGCAGTTATCCAGGATTTCTTAGATAATCCGCTGCTGTTACATTCGCGGATAATTGAAGTCCATTGGGCAAGCCGCATTTCATGTGAGATTTTATCCATAGATTAAGTACCTCCCAAAAGCATGTAGTTTTTTAAAGCTATAGACATTATCTCAAAAAAACTAACTAGGAGCTAGGTACTAATGTTTTACCGTTTACCAATAAACTAGTATCCATGTTACCTGAACAATGGAACAAAATATATTATTTAGGTGAGGTGGGAAATAATAAATCTAGTTGGTCGTCAGTATTTTATTTTGAGAGTATAGAAGATAATGAAATTGTAAAATCACATAATATACAGGAAAAATATGATGTATCAGAAGAAATTTATGAAAATTTACTTAACGAGGTAAATAAATTGTTACTAGAGTTATATGAATGTTTTCAAAAATATGGGCAGGAACTATGGAATCAAGTAAGTTTAACATTAGACAACACTGGAAAATTTAATATTAATTATTTGTATAATATAATAAATGATGATGATGGAGGCCAGGTAAAGCGTGAACTTGTATGGGCTTATAAAACATTTGAATATATGCCTAAAAAGGAAGCTATTCACGTAAAATCATAGATAAATATATTTCAGATAAAAGTTAAAATAATTATTATGATTTTACGGAGTCCGTCATTGCTCCGTAATTTATCTATCTACACCTATATATATATATTTAATATTGAGATGATTTTTAAATGATGGAGTTGATTCAAATAGTTTAAGATTATATACTATTAATTAAAAAGAACTATGAAGCTCCGTGTATCAACTTTCAAATCCTTTACGGTGATATTGTTAATTTTATAGATTGATTGAGGAAAAATTAGATGAACAATGTAGATATACTATTAAGAAAATCAGGCTGGGAAGTGGGCAGAAAGGCAAATCTAGAACAGATTAAGCATTATTTAGAAATAAAATATATGTCTCCAATTTGGAAACAGGAAGTTATTTTATCTTTAAATCCTTTAAATGCACAAGACCAAATAACTTATGATATTATTGAGGATTATGAAGAGTTTCTAGAAGAAAGCTTGTTAATAATCGGTGAAATAGAAAGAGAAAATATGACACTATTACTAGCGAAGACAGGAAACTTTTACGGTGCATATGATGATTGCATAATAAAGTGGGGTACAGATTTTAAAGTTTTTATTTATAATTTAATTAACGGAATTAAAGGTGATATGGTAATTATAGATTAATTTATATGTTAGGATATTATAAAGGGAGAAATAAACAATGGATAGTATGGGCTTGGGTGGCTGTGTTGTCTCAAAAAATATAATTGAAGGTAAAGGTAAAATAAAATGGTGCATAAAGGATCATCCTGTTAATGAATTAGATAATGGCTGGAGATTTTTAGCAGATATAGATACAGATGAATTTCTTTCTGATGCTGCTAATATGGTTATTTGTGATTGGGGAACTTTAGTCAATCTTGAGCCGGCAATTATAACTATCTATTACTTACCAGTAGGTACAGATTTGACGTTGAAATTGGAAGAAAATAAAAAAAGATTTCTCGATACTAAAACCGGAATGGATATTCTATATTAGAGTTGTATGAATACTTCTCAAAACCGGAAACGAAACTATGTCATCAAGTAACATTGTAGTTAAAAGAAATGGAAATTAAAATTTTTAGTGAGAAAAATATATGTCATTAATAGATACAGATAAAGTAGATGGCATTGGAATCCATAAAGATGGTTTTCAGTTGGTTCTGCTAATTTGTGACCATCTTGATTGGGCAAATGAATATGATCATTTGATTCAATTACAGAATAAAATAAACTCCTACATAAGCTTTATAGAAAACAGACAGTATGAAAATATATATGCAGATCATAAATTTTCATTATTTAATATTGAAATTCACTTCCTATATCAACCTATGGAAAATTGTCAAAGATTTATAGATACTGTTAACAAGCAACTTCTAGAAAAGCAAATTACAATTAGCTATTAAAAAATAATTATAGGGCTGTGATCCGATCAGCCAGAAAATGTACTGATAAAGTTAACCTTTAATTATAACTGAAGGTTGGCTTTTTTTACACACATAGCCTACAAGAAAAGAGGTACCAATAAGATAAAAGCCTTATTAATTATGAATATAAGGTATTAAACAGATTATAAAGCACAACCTCAAATTGGTTGTGTTTTTTTATTTTTAAACTTATTATATCTGCGCATTAAATGGCTATGTGCAAATTTTGGAAGCTAATGCGTATAATTTTAGCACTTGTGTTGAAATGTGTCATTTTATATATTATGATGAACAAAATAAAAAAAGGATACAAAATAAAAAAATAAATACAATAAAACGAAACAATGTAACCGATTTAATGATTCTGAACCATTTTAGAAATGAAAGGAGAAGTACCAATGAGATTAGATGAAAAGATTGCATTACTGGAGCGTGAAAGAAGACGACAGGAGAAAGAGGAGAAACTTCAGGCAGAACAAAAAGAAAGTGCTCCAAAGGAGCCAGCGAAAAAACTGACATTAGAGGAAGCAATGGATGGCATCCGCGCTGGAGAGCTCAGACTGGAAAGCGGAGAGATATTTGAGTTCGAAACCAGAACTTTTACTGACAGCCAGATTCCTGTTGTTACCTTCAGAAATCTATTTGAAGCCTCCCAGGAGGAGC
>JAEYPF010000009.1 GCA_023411115.1 Methanobacteriota archaeon | reverse complement strand
TAAAGGTGATTTTTCTGACAAAAACAGATCTTCTGGCGATTGGGCACACAGCTTTCGATTCGATAGTCCTGGTTAAGGAATTCCCTGCACCTAATTCATCAACACTGATAAAGCAAATTAAAAACTTTGATGGAGGGGCAGCTGCAAATGTTGCTGTAGTTTCAGCCGCATTAGGGCTTAAATCCAGCTTAGTATCTGCTGTTGGAGGAGAATTTAAAGGCTCAAGTTATCATAATAAACTTAAAGAAATGGGAATCGATACAGAACACATGATAGTGATTGAAAATGAAAAAACACCTATGGCCTGGGTTTTTACAGATTTCAACAATGATCAAATAAGTTATTTTTACTGGGGAGCTGCAGCTTACTTTAAAAGATCAACCCCACCAGAAAAAGCCATCAAAAATGCAAATGCAGTCCATTTAGCAACAGGCGATCCGAGTTTCAATAGAAGATCGGGTGTAGTGGCCAGTGCACATGAAAAATTGATATCCTTTGATCCAGGACAGGACCTTCATATGTATTCCCCAAATGAACTTAAAAACGCCATTAGGGTTTGTAACATTTTATTTGGTAACCACTTCGAGATCGATAGAATTTTAAAAACTTTAAACGTTGATATGAGTGGATTGAGAGATATAGGCCCTGAAATCGTAGTTAAAACATATGGTAAAGATGGAAGCACAATATATTCAGATAAAAAGATAAAAATAGACGCCATAGTCAGAGAAGCAGTAGATCCAACCGGTGCTGGAGATTCATATCGTGCCGCGTTTTTAAATGCTTATTTAAGAGGTGAAGATCTGGAATACTGTGGAAAATTCGCTTCTGCAGTTTCATCATTTATCGTTGAAGCAGAAGGATGTCAGACTAATGTTCCAGATTATAACATGGCAATGGAAAGAATGAAGGAAAAATGGGACTAGAATGATATATTAATCATTTTCTTGTATCTCTTCATCACATTCTGGACACAAATACTCTTCTATTTTTCCCGATCTTTTAATTCTCTTATCTTCTAGAATTTCTCTTTTGAACCATTTCTCGCATCTTCCACATTTTACACTCTCTACAACCATCAAATCACCAATATTTATTTTGGTTATTATCAGATTTCTACTTTTTTCTGATGGATTTAAAAGCTGTTTTTAAAGATTTATTTTGGCAAATAAGTTCATTGTCCACACTAAATTATACAAATCAGCAATTGTTTCCACGAATTCTGTATACTGATTCCATACACCTATTGCTGTTTCAGACATTACACTTTCATCTTTAAATTTGCAAAATACCAGGAGCATTTCTTTTTTATCCCTTATAATAACTTTTATAAATGGAATTGGAAAGGTTTTAACCTCGCAATCTAATTTTTTAAGATTTTTAGATATACTTATCTTTTCCCCATCAATGATGCTGTATGGCGCGGCTATTATTCTAGTTTGAACACCTCTGTTTAATGCATTATTAAGACTTTCATCCAATTTATCAAGCTCACCATGAAACATAAAGCCTGCTGCAATGTGAAGCGAATTCTTAGAACGGCTGATAATCTCTGTTTCTTTTTTTACAATTTTGTCCACACCATAAATTAACCAGATAGGAGCCTGTGATTTGGGTATCTGGTTTTCATAAATGGTTTTAACTTCTGATTCAGCTTCTTCAAGTTCTTCCTTAATTTTTACCCTTGATTTTTCAAAAACATCTTGTGGAGGCACTACATTATATTTCAATGGCTTTCCACGTGTAATTTCAATAAATCCCTTTTTATGCAGATTTTTTAACACATCATATACCCTTGAAAGAGGCACGCCAGAAGCTTCGCTGATTTCTAAAGCAGTGGCAGAAATAGAAGATGCTAATGACAGATATGCTTTAGATTCATAATCTGTAAGTCCCATTATTTTAAGAGCATTTATTGTGGCTTGTTTTATTGGAATAAGAAATCCCCCATTATTTTTTCATTTTATATTTATTTAGTGAAAAAACATTTAAATATTGCGGATATCGATCTTTAACCAGGGAAACTACACAATAGAGTTATTTTTGGGATTCCATTTCACTTTAGAATCAATTTAGCGGACGCTCTAAAAAATTGGAGGTAGATTAAATGAAAAATCATAAAATAAGAGTAAGAACATACATTTTAGCATTACTCGTGGTACTTTTGCCATTTCTATTTAATTTTTATTCACCAGTCCTAATGGTCTGGGGAATTCATAATGGAATAATCACATTCAGTTTTATTATTTTTGGAGTATGGTTCCTTTTATCATTATTCCTGGGTAGATCAGCATCATGCGGTTATACCTGCCCATATGGAGCCTTACAAGAGGTTTTAAATAAGCCCATAAATAAGAAGCCCAAATCCAAAAAAGCAAACAGCATAAGATACGTTATTTTCGTTCTTTTCCTCTTAATGGTTTCTTATTTTATCTTAAATGTTGGAGGCTTGAAAGGAGTGAATTTATTTACTTCTGACTGCAGCCTTCTATTAATCACTTCAATACCTGCATTCATCATAACAATTAGTCTTTTGTCTATAATCATGGGAAGCAGAGCATTCTGTAGATACCTATGCCCTCAGGGAGTTTTCCTGACAATAGGCGCCAAATTAGGCAGAAAAATTAGAATACCCTCTTTACATTTAAGAACAGATCACAGAGACTGCTCAAATTGTAAACTATGTGATAAATCATGCCCCATGGGCTTAGATGTCAGCGCTATGGTCAAAAAAGGCATGATAAAAAATCTAAATTGTATATTATGTGGTGAATGTATAGAAAAGTGCCCTAAAGGTGCTATTAAATATTCTTTCAGCATTAACGATTAAAATTAGGTGATAAAATGAAAATAGTTCAAATCCACGATATTGAATCTTCTCCAAATCCACACGGAGTAGATGCACGTAAAATATATGATACCAAAAATGCAGTAGCAGTACATATGACGATAAAACCAGGAGAGTCATTAAAAAAACATATTACGCCTGTTGATGTTTTCTTCTATGTCCTGGAAGGAGAAGGAATTGTTGAAATAGGTGATGAAAAAAAGAACGTTGCAAAGGACATGCTGATAGAAAGTCCCACCAGAATACCCCATTGCTGGTACAATAAAAGCGAAAATGATCTGAGTATTCTCATTGTTAAAATTCCAAAGCCTGTAAAATCAACAAAAGTAATTTAATGAGGTTTAAAAATGGTTAAAGAAGCGAATATAGATAAAGAGTTTGAAGCACAATTAAAAGGTAAAATGGGTTGGAAATGCTCTTGTTCACTGGATATTATCGATAAAAAATCTTCTTTAAAAGAAGTTATTTGCAAAAAATGCGGTAAAACATTTAAAACAAATAGAGATACAGAATTTTGTTTCAAATGTGAGAAAAAATAAATTAAAAAATTAAGTTGCTTTTTCAAGGCACTTTTGATACCGGATAATAGTTATACTAAGAAGTGATACTTAGAAAAAAATATGGGAATAAGATCAAGATAATCACTTTTTATTATTTCTTTTCCGTAGTGCCTCTTCTAAAGCATTTTTAGTTGTAGTATTTTGATCAATTAGCTTTTGTAAGACGCTTTCGCTCATTATAGTTCGGGTAATTATCTTTTGCAGGTCACTTTCATTTATGATATTCTGGTCAATTAATTTTTGTAAAGTTCCATATGCTGTATTCTGGTTGATTAATTTTTGTAAAGCACTTTCACTTAGTAATGTCTGGTTAATCATTTGCTGCAATTCGCTTTCGCTAATTTGATTCTGGTTGATTAACTCTTGCAATGCTTCATATGCTGTATTCTGGTTGATTAATTTTTGTAAAGCACTTTCACCGAGTAACCTGTTATCAATCATCTCCTGCAATGTAACGTCAGATGAGAGGGTTTCTATTTCCCTATTTTTGCGTTCTTTTAATTCATTGGAGTAATCAATAAGTTCTTCAATTACATCTGATTTAATGGTCTTTGATTTTATATTTATATTTAAATATTTTTTAGAATGCTTTAAAAAGTCTTTTAATCTGTAAATATAAAATTCTTGACCTATAGCTGAAAATTCTTCAATTAAGGACAAATTTGGTGTCATTAATTCTTCTTCCTGTTTTATCCACCAATCTGGATCTTCAGTTACAAAGATGACGTTCTTTCGCTCTTCTTTTGCGTAATCCAATATATAGTGCCATAATACTAAATTGCTGTATTCATATTCTTCAGACCATAAATGACTCCTATCATGGTCATTTGTTTTGCATTCGTTATAAATTTCTTTTAATCTTGAATCCGGATAAATATTTCCCGTTTTTCCATCAAAAAGACTATTTAACTTGTCTTTAATTTTATCATTATCGAGATCTGGTTTTTTTCCTAAAGTTTCAGACATATCATCTAAAATAGCATCAATTTCACTGAAGTTTTCCTTAATTGCCCCATCCATCTTTAAGCTACTGAAAAAGGTATTGTTTAAGGCCATAATTTTTTGAGCTAAATCTTTAGAATCTTGCCTTAAACTGTTAATGGTAATTTTTAAGTCTTTATGATTCTTAGCTGCTTTTTTCACGCCATGAATACGATTTCGGCGGAATTCTAAAGTAATTTGATTGGGCACCCATATACGATTAGGGATTTCATTTTCAAGGATATTAATGAATTCCCCGTAGATTTCTTCAGGATAAGTATATAAACCTATTAAGACACTTGTGTCAAAAACAAACGTGCATTTTTCCCATAATCTTCCTAAATTTGGCCCTTCATAAAATTCATTCATAATTAACTCCCAATTAATCTTTAGTAGTATAGTTCATATTTAATTAGCACAGATTTACACTTGTACATGATTAAACAAGCTTTGAGTCACACAATCAAACTACAATGATAGACTAATTCCATAGTTAGTTTATGATATCTCTGTATCACATGATTTTATCATTTATGAAAGGAATTAAATCGAAAAATTTAAACGGACTATGTAATAAACAGCTAATAGATAGTTTAATTTTAAATTTAATAAGAATAAAGCAATTTTTATAATTTAAGATGAATTTACGCGTAAATGAATGTTTATTACCCTCTTGATTTTATACTTAAAACCATAGCTGCTTACATTTAATCTACATTTTTATTAAATAGATATAACTATTAAATACCGCTAAAATTTAATTTTGAGCTTAATCAAGGACTTATTTAATTTGTAATTCAATATCCAAAAATTCAAAAACTTTATATCCTAATTTTGAATATATATTCATAACTTAAAAAGCCATTTAAGTGACATTTTAAATCTCAAATAAACACCTTAATTTGACTTAGAATATTATAACCCATTAAATTAGAGAAAATTGTAAAAGGAGATGCTAATGTGAAAATAGCTGTTGCATCAACTGGATATACTTTAGATGCTGATATAAGCCCCATATTTGGAAGGAGTTCTGCTTTTGTAATTGCAGATGTAGAGAAAGATAAAATCAAAGATAAATTAATTGTTGAGAATTCTGCTAAAAATAAATCAGGATCAGGGAACACTGCAGCATATTTTCTTATAGATTATGGAATTAAAATCTTAATTTCGGGAAAATTAGGCCCTGTTGCTTTCCAAATGATGAAAAATGCAGGAATCAAAGTTTATAAAGCTACATCAATTAGTGTAGAGATAAATTTAAAACAATTCATGGAAGGAAAACTAAAAGAGGTAACCTCGTTATCTGGAGGGTTTCCAGTATCATGATTTAAAATGAAAACACTTATATTTCAGTTTTGAATATATATTCATTCATGCCAAGGCCTCGAATATTTAGAAAGATATCAGAAAATCCACAAATACGCTGTTTTAAGCCAGATACAGAAAATCCTGATGATATAGAACCTATTGAGATCACGATAGATGAATTTGAAGCTATTAGACTCAGGGACTACCATGATGTTCAACAGAAAAAATCCGCAGAAATTATGGGGGTTTCACAGCCTACATTTCATCGAATCCTAACTTCTGCCCGGAAAAAAATATCCAAAGCCTTGATTGAGGGAAATATGATAATGATTGTAGGGGGAGAGCAAATAACTGACAAAAAAAGTTACAAATGTAATGTTTGTGGTTTCCAGTGGAATAATCCTAAAAAAGAGTACGAAAAATGCCCTGACTGTCAATCAGAAAATATAGATATTATCACGGAAGAGGAAGAACTTCCACGGGAAACAGAAGATTCCCTACTTCAAAGAAGATCTTTTGGTGGACCTGGCATGGGTGTTGGACCCCCAAAAGTTTGCAAATGCCCAAAATGCGGATATGAATCCCCTAAAACACGAGCAGTGCCATGTAAGAACACCATTTGTCCTAAATGCGAAACACCACTTTGTGGATCAACTTAATCTAAACCTGGTGAGTTTATGTCATTTATAGAAATAAAAAATGTTTCAAAAAGTTTCAATGATGCTAATGTCTTAAAAGATATCAGTATGAATGTAAATGAAGGAACAGTATTAGGTATTCTCGGAAGGAGTGGATCAGGAAAATCAGTTCTGATAAATATGCTTCGAGGAATGAAGGAATACAAGCCAGATGAAGGCCAGGTAATCTACAATGTTGCAATATGTCCACAATGCTTGAGAGTTGAACCCCCATCAATGGAAAAAGAAACCTGCAAATGCGGGGGACAATTTGAAGCGAGAAGCGTGGACTTCTGGAATTGTGATAGACAAATTTTTGCAAGTTTAAGACGCAGAATATCCATAATGCTACAGAGGACATTTGCCCTCTATGAAGACGATACTGTAATAGACAATGTTATGAAAGCTATTGAAGGCCATGATGAGGAAGAAAGCATGTATATGGCCATAGAACTTCTTGAAATGGCTCAAATGACACATAGAATAACCCATATTGCACGTGATTTAAGTGGAGGAGAAAAACAGAGAGTAGTGCTTGCAAGGCAGATGGGTAAAGAACCAATGATTTTTCTTGCAGATGAACCCACGGGAACATTAGATCCCCAAACAGCCGAGTTATTACACCATACTTTACTTGAAGGCGTTAAAAACAAAGATACTACCATGATCATAACTTCTCACTGGCCAGAAGTAATGAAAAAACTTTCTGATTACGTAATATGGCTCGAGAAAGGCGAAATAATCCATGAAGGAGATCCTGAAATAGTGGTCCAGAACTTTTTAGATAGTGTTCCTCTTCCAGAAAAAGTGGAAATGACGTTAACAGACAATCCTATAATCAAAATTGAAAATCTAAAAAAGCACTATTATTCAATTGAAAGAGGTGTTGTCAAAGCTGTTGATGGTGTAAGTCTTCATGTGAATGAAGGTGAAATCTTTGGAATTGTTGGTTTAAGCGGTGCAGGTAAAACTACACTTTCAAGGATAATTTATGGACTAACAGAGCCAAGTCAAGGGATGGTAGATATGAGACTTGGTGATGACTGGATTGACATGACTGAACCTGGCCCATTATTTAGAGGAAGAGTAAAACCTTATTTGGGGATACTTCACCAGGAATACAGTCTTTATCCACATAGAAATGTTTTAGGTAACCTCACAGAAGCGATAAGTTTAGAATTACCTGCAGAATTTGCAAAAATGAAAGCTATATACGTACTTAAAGCGGTTGGGTTCGATGAAGAATATGGTGAAAATCTGCTAAAAAAATATCCCGACGAACTAAGTGGTGGAGAACGTCATAGAGTTGCCTTGGCTCAGGTTTTAATTAAAGAGCCCAATGTTGTAATCCTTGATGAACCAACAGGTACAATGGATCCAATAACAAGAGTACAGGTTACAGATTCAATACTAAAAGCGCGTAAAGAGCTTAATCAAACTTTTTTAATAATATCTCACGATATGGACTTTGTAATGGATGTTTGTGACCAGGCTTCGCTTATGCGTGGTGGTAAAATCCTTAAGACAGGATTACCAGCAGATATTGTAGAAGATTTAACATCTAAAGAGAAGAAAAAGATGTTTAGAAACGAATAGCGAAATTTTCCTATTTTACTGGACATAAAGCTTCAAAAATAATCCAATACCAGTAGTGATAAAAATGATTGAAACATATAAAATCGTTATAGCAGTGGTAGCTATACTTATAATCTCCTATGCATTAATTAACGATCCATTAAAGAAAAAATTAAAGTAAGGAAGATCATATGAAAGAAACTAATCAATTTAAGGGAATAAATGGAAATCTTTTAGCATTTAAAGAAGAAGTAGGCGATGCAGAAAAAGTGACATTTGCAGGAGTTCCAGGAGTATGTACCCCTTTTGCAGAGCTTTTTGCTTATGTTATAAGGGATAAAGAATCTGTTTTTATTACATTAACTGATGTTAATAGCGCAAAGAAAATTGAACTAACTCCTCAGGGAATGCAGTTATCTGAACCTGTTGATCCCCATGCTGATGTTGTAGCACTTCTTGGAGGATTAACAATGCCCAGAATTAATGTTAAAATTGATGATATAAATAAAATGATTGATAATATACTTAAAAAGGACGGTAAAGTCATTGGGCTATCTTACATGGGTATGTTTAAAGAAGCTGGTTGGCTGGACAAGGTAGACTTTGATTGTATAATAGATGGTACATTAACTGGATCTGTTTTAAAAAAATAACATATGAACGTTAAAAAGGTAAGTAAAATATTATATATGCTACCAGTTAAAGTTAGCATTGTGATATTTTAAATTATTTGGTGGGATCAATGTTTAAAACCATATGAGTCCACAACTAATTAGTAAACTTAATTAATATCCAAATTATAAACCACCATAATGTTCGATGTAGGAATTATTTTTACAGTAAGAACATGAAAATATAACAATAGCTATAATTTTTATATAGTGTATTCTAATTTAGTTTAGAGATCATAAAAGCATGGTGATTCTATGACACAAATGGATGAAGCAAAAAAAGGCATAATAACAGAGGAAATGAAAGCAGTAGCAGCTGCTGAGGGTGTTTCAGAGGAATTTATCAGAAAATCCGTCGCCCAGGGAACCATAGCCATCCCCAGTAACGTAAACCGAGAAGTCAAAGCAGTAGGTATCGGTGCGGGGTTAAGGACAAAGGTAAACGCAACCATCGGAACCTCAACAGACATCTGCGACTTCGATATGGAAGAAGAAAAAGCCAAAGTAGCCATGGCTTATCAAGCTGACACTTTAATGGAACTTTCTGTAGGTGGAGACCTGAATGAAATAAGGAAAAGGATTCTTAATATTTCAGATATCCCTGTAGGAAGCGTACCTGTTTACCAGGCAGCCATTGAAACAATAAGGGAAAAAGGCTCTGCAATTTACATGGATGAAGATATAATGTTTAAATCCATCGAAAAACAGGCCAAAGATGGTATTGACTTTATGGCAATTCACTGCAGTGTAAACCGTGAAACCCTCAAAAGATTAAAAAGACAGGGCCGTGAAGGAGGACTTGTAAGTAGAGGAGGAGCATTTGTATCTGCATGGATGGTAGAAAATGGAGTGGAAAACCCATTATACAAAGACTTTGATTATATTCTAGAAATTGCTAAAGAATATGATTTTGTTATGTCCATGGCAAATGCCATGAGAGCTGGAGCAATAGCAGACTCTACAGACCGAGCCGCAGTCCAGGAACTCATTGTACTTGGAGAATTAATTGACAGGGCCAGGGAAGCGGGAGTCCAAACCATTGTAGAAGGACCAGGACACATCCCACTAAAGGAAATTTCAGCAAACGTTATACTCCAGAAAAAATTATGCCGGGGAGCACCATTCTACATGTTAGGGCCAATTGTAACTGATATTGGTGCAGGATATGACCATATAGTATCCTCAATAGGTGCAGCAGCATCAGCAGGCGCCGGAGCAGACTTCATCTGTTACGTAACACCAGCAGAACACCTTGCACTACCAGATGCAAAAGACGTTAAAGATGGAGTAATAGCAACAAGAATTGGAGCATATGTTGGAGACATGCAAAAAGGCATACACCAAGGCGAAAAAGACCTTATAATGGCTAATGCACGTAAAAAACTCAACTGGGAAGCACAGTTTGAGTCTGCAATGTGTCCAGCAGAAGCACGGAAGAAAAGAGAAGAACGACCACCAGAAGAAGAAGACACATGTACAATGTGTGGAAGCTACTGTGCAGTTAAGATTGTAAATGAATGGTTAGACGAAGCAAGCACCGATGTGTTTGATTAAATTACTAATCATTATTTTATTATCTTTCAAAAATAAATTTACAACAATTATAATTTTTACGTTCTATATTTCTTTAAATCCACTTATTCTTTTTAACATGATTTACGATTATAAAGGTGATTTGATTGAAACATTGGGTTGAAAATGTTGCAGACAGTTTACTTGAAAGGGATGTCAAAGAGCATGTAGTTGCAAGCGGAACATCCATATCAGGTTCAATACATATTGGAAATTCATGCGACGTGTTTATAGCAAACGCAGTTACAAAAGCTTTAAAAAAACAGGAAGCCCCTGCAGAAGTAATATGGATCGCCGATGACTACGATCCACTTAGAAAAGTTCCTTATCCCCTCCCACCAGAATACGAGAAATATTTAGGCATACCTTATGCACATATCCCCTGTCCTGAAGGATGCTGTGAAAATTTTGTAGAGCACTTTAAAAAACCATTTATTGATACACTTGACGACTTTGGAATATCTTTAAAGGCATATTCCGGAGAAAAAATGTACAAAGAAGGCATTTATAACGATTACATTAGGATATCACTTGAAAATGCTCCTAAAATACGCGAAATATTCAATAAATACAGAGAAAACCCTCTTGCAGATGATTGGCTTCCATATAACCCAATCTGTAAAGAGTGTGGGCGTATAAATACTACATTTGCCTACAAACACGACGACGATATGGTCCATTACAGGTGTGAATGTGGCCATGAAGGAATAATGGACATTAAATCAGGCGAAGGGAAACTAACATGGCGTGTTGAATGGGCTGCTAGATGGAAAATATTTGGAATTACATGTGAACCATTTGGAAAAGACCATGCAGCAAGTGGAGGTTCTTATGACGTGAGCAGTATAATATCAAATGAAATATTTGATTATCCTGCCCCATATCCTGTACCTTATGAATGGATAACCCTTAAAGGAGATGCTATGTCCAAATCCAAAGGTGTTTTCTTTACACCCGGACAGTGGCTTGAAATTGGAGCTCCAGAAACGCTTAATTACTTCATATTCCGGAGTAAACCTTTAAAGCATAAGGATTTTAACCCTGAAATGCCATTTTTAGATTTCATTGACCAGTACGATCGTGTTGAAAGAATATACTATGACTTTGAAGAGCCTGCATCTCAAAAGGAAGGAGAAAAGGCTAAAAAAATCTATGAAATTTCACAAATCGATTTAAATGATAGAATGCCCTTCCAACCATCATACAGGTTCATGACTGTAGCATATCAAATTGCAGATGGGGATATAAAAAGGGTCTTTGAAATACTTAAGAAAAATTCACAGCTTCCAGAGTACATGAATAATTTGGAATTTGAGGATTTAGACAAAGAAGACCGGAATAGACTCGAAATGAGGATGAATCACGTTGAAAATTGGCTTAGTAAGTATGCTCCTGAATTCGTGAAGTTCAACGTTATGAAAAAAATCCCCAAATTGCCTCTTGGCGAAGATCAGACAGAATTCTTGCTTAAACTTTCAGATATTCTTGAAAAGAAGACCTACACTGCAGAAGAATTACATGATGAAATGTATAATCTGTTGAGAGAACTGGACATGAAACCTCAAAAAGCATTCCAGGCCATTTATAAGACCATAATTGGCAAAAAGCAAGGCCCACGGGCAGCTTCATTTGTTCTATCACTTGATAATGATTTTGTCATTAAAAGGTTTAGGAAAGAAGCCTGATTAAAGATTTAATCTTATTGAGATTAATTCTTATTTTTTATTTTAAATGCATTCTTAAATTATTTTTAATTATGTTTTCTCTAAATTACTTTGAGAAAGTATTTAAAAAGTTTTTAATTTTTCAAGGTGTGAGAAACTTCGAAACAAAGCTTACAAAACCACTATTTAGAATCATCTAAATCTTCAAATTCATAAAATTTTGGGAGCTTTTTAACGGTGCTTAAGTACTGCATTGATCAGGGTATTAATCACTAACAGAACATTAGAAAAATTTTAATTTCATAATAATTTACTACAAACGATTTATGAAAATTGTGAGAATTCAATCGCCCTTTGGCTAAATAATTTTTTAGCAAAATCAATGGTTCATCCAGAATTCTAAAGTCTATACCAACAATTAGTCTATATTACACATGAAAATAATCAGTCAGTTAGATAATTTTTATAAAACTAATAAATCAATGCATGTGCATAATCATTAAAAAAGCCCATTTTAACTTAAATTTTATTAATAGTTTCAGGAAAAAACCATTTTGATTCTTATTTGCTTTTTTTATATTTCTAGTAATTATTTCTTACAGTATATTCAGTATTTTTTAGCTAAATCCCCATAAAATATGTATTTTCCAAAATGGAAAGTTTTTTATTGTATTATCAACATACCCACTTCTGTAATACGAATTAAGCAATTTTGTATTACGAAATGTATGCGTATAAAAAAAACATATGGAGGTGAAATAGTATGTTCGGCGGCGAAAACTTCCTGTTTCCATTCTTCAACACATTCCCATTCTTCTTCCACCCATTCCTCTTCAATAACTTCTTCCCATTTTGGAACAACTGGTGGTTCTAAATATGGTGATATAACCATATTAAAACACCATTTGAACACAACAAAACCAAAAATATCCATTAGATCAAAGGTTTATGAGTAATTGAAATTGGATTTTTCCAAATTCAACTTTTTATTTTTTCAAAATGAGTTATTAAACTGATATTTTGAATAAAAATGCTAATTTTAAAGAGTAAATTCTATTTTTATAAAATATTATAAATTTTTTTCAATATATAATCCTTATTTTTTCCAATATTTACATAATACTTAAATTTAACATCTATTTTTAGAAATTCCGTCTTCTAATAGAACTATATGAATTTTAACACTGCTTGCTCTCGTAAATTTATCAAAAAAAATGAATCATTAATTACCGTTTTTCAATTAACCATTATTTTTAGAAAATCACTGATTTTTATTTAATAATATACTTTTTTTTGCATTTCCCCTCATTTTTTTCTCAAAAACAGTAGATCATTACGAAAAAATATTTAGCCAAATTGCATTAATATTACTAATAGAAAAGTTTTTATTACACAATCAACATATTACCTTGTGTAGTACACAATCAAATTTTTGTATTACATAGTGTGCGAATAAAACACTAAGGAGGTGAAAAACATGTTTTTAGCTCTAGTAGTAATCAAAATAATAATCATCAAGCTAATAATTCTCAAGTCACTCTTATTCAGCCACCTTGGTCTGTTCTTATAACTAACTAGGTAAAAACCCTGTTAAAACACCTAAAATCAAAAATTACTATAAAACACTAATTAAACCTCAAAAAGCTTTGATTAAACATCTTAAAATAAAATTTCCCTTTTATTTTTTTTATTTAAACAATAAATAATTACTACTCTTTTTAAGTTTGTTGCATGAAATGCATTGTTATTAAATATTAAATCAATTCTTCTAATTTCTTACTTAATTTCTCAAAATTAACGGGCTATTACTAACAATTTTTCAGTATAACTATAAAATTAATACTGATACAAAAATTTTTATTACATAATTAACATAACACTTCCTAGCACAAGTGTAAAATTTGTGTTAAATATATGCACGTGGAGGTGTAATACTATGAAAAGGCAACTAGGTGTTCTCCTATTGATTGCTATAGCAACAGTAGGACTTTCAAGCGTAGTATCAGCCCAGCCATTCGATCAAGGATACGGCGGCGGACCTAGCTTTGGACCACAACACGGCGGAAACACAATAATTATTATAAACAGGCACAGGCACTTCAGACATCATTTCTTCCCACCATTCTTCTTCTTCAGACACCGCTTCTTCAGACACCATTTCTTCCATCCATTCATGAGATACTAAATAAAATGCGAATTGGAAGTTAAAAAAGTATAAGTGGGGAATCCCAAATTCCCCATTTACCCTTTTATTTTACAAAAAAATAAATAACTATTTTAATTCAATTTTACTTTATGTTAAAAATTAGATTTTTAACCTAATTCCATTTTTATTCCATATTTACTTTTATTTTCTCCAAAAACGATATTTTAACCATTTCTTGCTTTTTCAATGTGATTTTGATTCTTTAAAACTGATAATTATCATTAAATATTAAATTTTTTCTCAGCTTTCCCCAGTACATTTCCTCAAAAGAGTACATCATTGCTAAATATCTTTTTGTTTTATTTTTTTAATACTTATAGAAAATTTTTTATTACATCATCGACATAACACCTTCCAACACAAGTGTAAAAATTTGTGTTAAATATATACACGTGGAGGTGTAATACTATGAAAAGACAGCTAGGCGTTCTCCTACTGATCTTTATAGCAACAGTAGGACTTTCAAGTGTGGCATCAGCCCAGCCTCTTGCCCAAGGGCCAATGCAAGGACCTTCATATGGCCATGGAATGCCAGGACATGGTTTCTGGCATTGGGTCGTAGTTAGGAGATTCATCACATCTTCCCCAATTACAGTCGTTAGACTTAGACATATATTCCCACCACCAATCTATAGAATTACAGTTATACGCATTGGAAACCACAGATTCCTTGTTACTGTTTGGAGAAGAACATTCAGCCCAATCTTCAGAGGTACAATGCATCACCCAGGTATGATGCGCAGGTGATTCCTAAATGTTTCGAATATAAGGGGCACAACTTTTTCCCTGCCCCTTTCTTTTAAAAATATATCTTTATTTAATTAAACGCTAATTTTAAGATAAATAATTAAATTAATCTCACTATTAACCCCATTTTAAAAAATATTTGATTGAATCATATTAACATGCAATTAACCCCTATAATATTGTTTAATTAATTTTTTAAACCTAATTTTTCAAAAAGAAATGTTAAATCTATTAATAATAAATAAATTATATTTATTATTAGAGATAAATTATTATTAACTGGTGATTTTTATGGGAAATGATATAGAAAAACTATGGTGGGTATTTCCAAGATTTAAAATAGAATTAATAGCTACTGGATTGAATTTACCTGTTAATCTAGCATTTGTTCCAAACCCAACAGATGAACCTGATGCACCTCTTTTATACGTTACAGAACTTTATGGGCAGGTAAAAGTCCTAACTAATAACTGGAAAGTTCATACATACGCAGAAGGCTTACTAAATTACGAACCTAATCATGAATTTCCGGGAACAGGCGAATCAGGAGTCACAGGCATTTGTGTTGAGCCTGAAACTGGAGATCTATTTGTAACAATGCTTTATGAAGATAATGGAGAGCCAAAAAATAAATTAATAAGAACTTCAAGTAAAAACGGCCTGAAGATGGACAGTATGGAAACTATTATAGATAATATACCTTCTATCAAAGCTGCACATCAAATTCAATCGGTTACTATTGGATTTGACGGTAAACTATACGTTACTCTTGGTGAAGGGATGATTCATCCAGAGGTTGCTCAAGATGATAATGAGCTAAGAGGTAAAGTTCTAAGAATGAATTTAGATGGCAGTATTCCAGAGGATAACCCTGATTCAGATAGTTTGGTGTATGCCAAAGGTTTTAGAAATCCCTTTGGTGCTACCTGGCGTAAAAGCGATAAATCTCTTTATATTTCTGATAATGGCCCTGCCTATGATGATCGAATTGCTAAAGTAGAAGCAGGTGGAAATTACGGCTGGCCAAACAGCATGCGAGAAAATAGTCTATTCTGGTGGAATTTTACTCATGGGCCCACTGCCCTTGGCTTTATGCAGAATGAAGAGTTTCCATATGAATTTGAAGATGAACTTTTTGTAGCTCTTTTTGGTGGATCATATGTAAAGGGAGAATCCATAAAAGGAAAGAAAATCGTGAAAATGAAGTTTAACGATGATGCTACTTCGATCAAATCCTACGATGAATTTGTAAGATACATAGGTAAAGGAGCTGCAAGTCCCTGCGGATTAGCTTTTGGGCCTGGAGGATTATATTTTACAGATTTACACGGCGAAGAAAATGGATTTGCAAGGGCCTCCAGTGGGAACATATACAGAGTTAGTTCTATTATTAAAAAAGAAGGAGAAGTTGTAGTTCCATACACTAAAGAAAATGCAAGTAAATGTCTTTGTCCCGGATGTCCGACACTTAATGAATGTATGAGGAACAGGAAACAGCGCCTTTTCTGTGCAGGTGGAAAAACTGAATGCGACCTTGAAAGAAAAGGCTGTCTTTGTGGTGAATGCCCAATTGAAAGTGCATATGGATTAACTGAATTTTACTACTGCGCAGAAGGGGCAGCTAAAAAATAAATAGTTTAAATTTAATGTGAGGTGATTAAATGGCAGGAGAAAATAGAATTGTACCTGATACAGAAGAAAATGCAAATAGATGCCTATGTCCAGATTGTCCAACCCATAATGAGTGCATGAAAAGTAATGGTGAAAAGATTTTCTGCTCAAGAGGAAAGACTGAATGCGACCTTGAAAGAAGAGGTTGTCTTTGTGGTTCATGTCCTGTTGAAAGTGAATATGGACTAACTGACTTTTACTACTGCGCCGAAGGAGCTGCTAAAAAATAAATATATTCCTTCAACCATGCATGCCCATAATTACTGTTTTTTAGAATTTAAGTCTTTATTATTTTTCTTTTTATTAAAGATTTAATCAAATTGTTACATCTAATAATGTTAACTTCCACTAAAAAAATTTAGAAATTAATTTATTGTTTTAAATTAATAAATAAATAATCAGGTGATTGCGTGGAAGGTATAACATCCATGAAAGATAAAGCTTCTCTTTCTAGAATTAAAGAGTCTAAACCAGAATATCATACATTAAAAGAAGACCCGGTTTCCCCCATATCCCCAATGAAAGGTACGGCAGTAGAGCGTGATGGTAATGATTCATCATCCATTCACCATCATGATATTCTTATTATAGGAGGAGGTTTAACCGGACTTCGAGCTGCTCTTCAGGTTTCAGATGCAGGACTCGATGTAGCAGTAGTTACAAAGGTCCATCCACTTAGATCCCATTCAGTTGCAGCTCAAGGTGGAATGAATGCTTCTCTTGGTAACGTTCCTGGTGAAGGGGGAACAATCGATAGCTGGGAAACTCATGCTTATGATACAGTTAAAGGGTCGGATTATTTAGCAGATCAGGATGCTGTTGCGCTTATGTGCCGTGAAGCTCCTGCAACTGTAATTGAGCTGGAACATATGGGAACTGTATGGTCACGGCTTGAAAATGGAAAAATTGCCCAGCGCCCATTTGGAGGTGCAGGGTTCCCGAGAACATGCTATGCAGCAGATCGTACAGGGCACAATGTACTTCATACGCTCTACGAGCAAGTTACATGCCAAAATATACCCATATACGATGAATTTTATGTAACATCCCTGGTAAAGGATAACGAACAATGTATTGGGTGCACAGCCATGGAAATCATGACTGGGCAGGTTCATGGATTTGTTGCAAGGGCAGTCCTCATGGCAACTGGAGGGTTTGGCAGGATCTTCAATAAATCAACGAATGCCCTTATTAATACTGGTGATGGACAGGCACTTGCCCTTAAAGCAGGCGTACATCTTAAAGATATGGAATTTGTTCAATTCCATCCTACAACTCTTTACGGAACCAACATCCTTATAAGCGAAGCATCTCGCGGTGAAGGTGGTATTCTAATTAATACGGATGGAAAACGATTTATGGAGCATTATGCCCCTAAATCAATAGATTTAGCCCCACGTGACGTCATTGCACGTGCTATTATTCAGGAAACTGCTGCAGGAAGAGCTTATGATGGGGGTTATATCCACCTTGATCTTCGCCACCTTGGTGCTAATCGTATTATGGAGCGGTTACCCGGAATAAGACAGATTGCCATGGACTTTGCAGGTGTAGATCCTATCAACGAGCCCATACCAGTTCAGCCAGGCCAGCACTACTCTATGGGCGGAATAGATGTCGATATAAATGGAGCAACATCACTTCCAGGGCTTTATGCCGCTGGCGAATGTGCATGTATCAGCGTACATGGTGCTAACAGGCTAGGCGGAAACTCACTCCTGGAAACAGTAGTATTTGGACGGCTAACCGCAGATAAAATTATAGAAACTATTAAGGATATTTCCAAGCCCAAAACCAAACCTGTAAAACTTGCTATGCAGGAAATTGATGCAAAGATCAATGGGATACTTGAGCGAAAGGAAGCAAAACACGTATTTAACATGATGGATGAAATGACACAGACCATGTTCGACAAATTTGGCATATTTCGTGAAGGTAAGAAGATGCAGGAAGGGCTTTTTGAGATTAAAAATATGCAAAAAGAAGTTTCTGAAGTTTCCATCAATAATAAGGAGAAAACAGTTAATCAGGCGTTAATACGGTTTTTTGAGCTTGAAGGTATGCTTCAGCTCGCCGAAACAGTTGCTATTGGCGCCTTAGCTAGAGAAGAAAGTCGCGGTTCACATACCCGAACTGAATATCCTGAACGTGATGATAATAACTTTCTGAAGCATACACTAGTGACGCTTAAAGATGGAAAAATGGAAGTTTCCTATAAATCAGTTAAATTAGGTATGTTTGAGCCAAAGGAGCGTGTTTACTAATGAAATTAAAAGTATACAGGTTTAATGGGAAAATGGACTCACCACGCTACGATACTTATAAACTCGAATCAAGCCAGGGATTAACTGTACTGGGAGCTTTATTTGAGATCCAGAAACAATTTGATGACTCAATTGCATTCCATTATTCCTGCAGAGGTGCAGTCTGCGGTACTTGCGCAATGCTCATCAACAAAGTTCCCCGGCTTGCCTGCAGGACACAGGTAGATTCTCTCCTCAAAGGAGAACTTAAGACAGATCTTGTCCCATATCCTGCAATTGAAGAAACAACTACGGAGTGGAATCCAAAAGAAGAAGTTCTAATCGAGCCACTTCCGCACTTGCCTGTTATTAAGGACCTTATTGTGGACATGAATACATTTTTCAGATACTACAGGTTTGTAGAACCCGTATTTAAACCAGCATCACCAACTCCTGAAAAGGAAAGACTCATGGATCCCTCTTCTATACCTGAGCTTGAGCTGTACACAAACTGCATCCTCTGTGCAGCATGTTTTGGTGCCTGCCCGGTTGATGGAAAAAATCCAGAATATCTCGGACCGGCTGCCCTTGCTAAACTCTACAGGTTTCATATTGATCCAAGAGAATCAGAAGGAATAGAACGGCTTGAAAGGGCAAATATCCCAAATGGGTGGTGGGCATGTGAATTCTTTGGAAACTGCACCAGAGTATGTCCAAAAGGAGTTCCGCCAACCATTGGAATTGCAAAAGCAAGGAAAGAATTAACTGATAAAGGAAAAGCACCGGAGGATCAATGATGAAGACGCGCCAGGAAAAGGACTCAATAGGAGAAAAAGAAATCCCTGACGAGGCATACTACGGCATTCAAACCTGCCGAGCTGTGGAAAATTTCCCAATTAGCGGGCGGCGCGAACGCCCTGAGCTGATCAAAGCGTATGTACTCCTAAAAAAAGCGGCTGCAATTACTAACATGGAGCTTGGAACTCTTGACAATGTAAGAGGGGAAGCTATTGTAAAAGCTGCAGATGAGCTTCTTGGAGGAAAACTTGCAGATCAGTTCCCCCTGGACATTTTTCAGGCAGGAGCTGGGACTTCTTTTAACATGAATATCAATGAGGTGCTTGCAAACCGCGCCCTTGAAATTTTAGGGAAAAAAAGAGGTGAATACAATTATTTAAGCCCTAATGATCATGTCAACCAGTCACAGTCCAGCAATGACACTTTTCCCACTGCATCCCATATTGCAATACTTTTTGAAGCAGATGTTCTTCACATAGCTTTGCTGAACCTCGCCAGTGCATTTGAACATAAGGGCAAAAAAATCTCTTCAATTCCAAAATCAGGGCGCACACATCTCATGGATGCAGTGCCAGTTACTATAGGAAACGAATTCCTTGCATACGGCAGTGCAATCAGAAGGGCTGTAGAAAGAATTCATGAAAGAAGAAATGATCTTCTTGAGGTCGCAATAGGCGGTACTGCAACTGGAACAGGAGTAAATTCCCCACCATTTTACCGAAAAAAAGTAATCAAAAAGCTTTCTGAACTAACATCTCTTGAACTTGTTCCTGCACGTGACAGCTTCGAGGCATTGCAGAGTAGATCTCAGATGGCTGCATTTTCAAGTGCTCTAAAAGAGCTTGCCCTTGAACTAATCAGGATAGCAAATGATCTCCGCCTAATGGGATCAGGCCCAACTTCCGGCCTAAATGAGATTATTCTTCCACCTGTCCAGCCCGGATCATCCATTATGCCCGGAAAAGTTAATCCTGTTATGGCAGAGTGTTTGAACATGGTTTCATTCCAGATCATAGGGAATGATACTGCGGTATCACTTGCATCCCAGGCAGGGCAGATTGATTTAAATGTGATGACTCCTGTTATGACCTCCAATATACTAGAATCAATATCTATGCTTAATAATTATCTTCCAGTTTTCCAGTCCAAGTGTATTGAAGGCATCTTGGTCAATGAAAAACAATTAAAAACTATTGCTGGAATGAACCCTATTCTTGCTACACTTCTTTCTCCAAAAATTGGATATTTAGAGGCTGCAAAAATTGCCAGAGAAGCCATGCAAACGAATCAATCGATCAAGGAACTTGCTGTCCAAAAAGGAATCCTCTCTAAGGAAGAGGCAGACAGATTATTTGATCTTGAGACCATATCCAAAAATCGTTACAGAATGGATGAATTATAGTTAAAATTTTTCAGTGAAGGTGAACTAAAATGAAATATCTCTGCACTTATTGTAGTGTTTTTGTATATGACGAGGACAATGGAGATTCCACAACAGACCTAAAACCTGGTACAACATGGGAGGAAATTCCTGACACGTGGCATTGCCCTGTCTGCGGAATGCCCAAAGATTACCTGCAGCAGATACGTGATGATGTTTTTGCTGTCAAGATGGAGGCTTATAGTGGAAAACCCGGTGGAACTGAGGGTTTGGAATATTACCGCTCCATAGCAAGGAGAATGCTTACAGGTGTTTGCGGTGTTTTCCCTGTCTGTGACGGTAAACCCGGCAGGACATGCATTGGACAGAAATACGGGGCACCAATAGGAATCGGAGGTGCAGGACAGGGAAAAACATTTGAGGCGAATTATGATGCCCTTCAGAAGTATAAACTGAAAATGCAGTTGATCAAGGCCCATCATGAACCTGAAATGTCCCTTTCAATTTTTGGAAAGGAAATTACTGCCCCTGTTATGGGGGCCAGCCTTTCAGGAGTTAAATCCAGTTTAAATGATGCTATTCCAGAAGAAGCATTCTATCGCGGGCTTTTAAGAGGGGCAAGAACCTTTGGATCCATTGGACTGGTGGGAAATACCCCAGTACGCCCGGATGATCTGGGAATTAACATTGTAGGCGAAAATAATGGTCATGGCATTCCTATTCTTAAACCTCAATCTCAAGAACGGCTCATCCAGCTCTTCCAGATGGCTGAAGAACAGGATGTAACTGCAGTTGGAGTTGATCTGGAAGGAGCAGGGTCCTTATTCTGGAATACTGCCGGGAAACCAGTCTATCGGAAAAGTGAAAAGGAGCTTCAGGAACTGGTGGATTGTACAGAAAAACCAGTGATTTTCAAGGGTATTATGAGCACTGAGGACGCTACTAAAGTGCTTGATTCTGGTGCCAGCGCCTGTTATGTATCCAACCATGGAGGTAGAGTCCTGGATGGAGGTCAAGGTGTGGCAGAAGTACTTCCATATATTGCCCAGGAGATTTCAGGGAAAATACCAATTATGGCCGATGGAGCTGTAAGAACCGGATATGATGTTCTTAAAATTATTGCACTTGGCGCAGATATAGCTTTAATTGGCCGAACACTGGCACAAGTGGCTATAGGAGGTGGAGAAACCGCAGTACGAATGTATTTAAAGTACGTGCAAGAGGATCTTCGCCTGGCGATGATTCTGACTGGATGTGACACCCTCAAAGATGTAACTATGGATATTCTTGCTATGAATGAACAGGTATAATCTTTAGTATGATATAACATTCTTAATTATCCATATAAAGCGCCCACACCATTCTGGTTCATAATTTTAAAATAAATAAAAATTGAAAAAAGAAATGCTGTTTAAGGAGGGTGACTTCTTGGAGGGGTGATGAGAATGACCGAAGTTACCAATCCCCCCATATAACAGCATTTTTTTGAGATACAAGTCCTTTAGAAGCGTAGTTAAACACATTTTAAGAGCCGTACCTGTTTAAATATTCCATTTTCTAACATAAATATGTTACACTTTAAGTATAATTTAGTACACGTTTTGCTTATTTGAACTAGGTTTTAAAAATTAATAAAGAATAAGATTCAAAATAGCAAAAGAGGAAATAATATTATAGGCGAAATATATGAGAGTTAAAATCACTGAAAAAGAAGTAATGAGCCCATTGGGTGAATCGGCGACAGATAAAATTAAAATAATGCCAGTGCCCAAAAAAATCAATGAAATATCATATTTTGACAATACGAAACCAAATGCAGATGTTATTTTAGCTACAATCGCTGAAAATTTGAATATAGACTCAGTAAATGTTGAAAAACCAGCAGGAGCGCCTGCAACAGATGAACAGTTAAAAAAAGCTGCCATTGCAGACCTGTCCATCATAGCAGTTGGAGACTGTGGTTCGTGTTCCACATGGGTCATACTTGATGCAATAAGGCTTGAAAAAGAAGGCGTACCTACAATCTCAATTTGTTCAGATAACTTCATGGACTATGCAAAATCACTTGCAAAATCATATGGTGCAGATGATTTAAGGATAGTTCAAATTAAACACCCCATTTCTGGGCAAAAAGAAGACAGCGTTAGGGCCAAAACACTTGAAATCATTCCAAGAATTAAAAAATTGATTGAATAATTAAACTCATCGAGGAATCATATTATGAATAATAAAAAGATAGATCCTGATTGTGGATGTTCAATTGAAGACCTCTTGAGAGAAAATATAGAGGAAGGAGAGCAACGTCTTTGTAAGACTGCTGAAAACGATATGGAAGTTTATGTTGACCCCGATCCTGAGAAATTAAGCTATGAATTTTACATGAAAAAACAGACCGACGGTTTGCCAATTATCCCTCCAACTGGAGAAAGAGTTCGTAAATTTTTAGAATTTTCAGGTAAGAATAAGGACGATTTAATAGCAACTCTTCCACCAAGGTCTGGAAAAGCAACAGTTGAAAAAATCGCGATAAATTCTGTAATGGCAGGTTGTATTCCACAATTTATGCCAATAATCCAACATTCAATGAAGGCGCTCTCACATGAAAAATTCAATTTACATGGTGTAAATGCCACAACACACCCCGTGGCAATTTGCACAATTTTAAACGGACCGATAGCAAATGAAATTGGCATAAATAGTGGAACTGCATGTTTAGGGCCTGGAAATATTGCAAATGCCACCATTGGAAGGGCAATAAGGCTCTGCCTTATAAACATCGGCGGCGCTATTCCCGGGGTTGGAGACCATGCAACAATGGGTTCCCCATCAAAATACAGCTACTGCTTCGGCGAGGCTGAAAATGAAAATCCATGGGAGCCATTACATGTAGAACGCGGATTTGGTGCAGAAGAAAGCACAGTTACAATGATGGGCTTAGATTCACCGCATAACGTGAATGATCACAGAAGTAAAACTGCAGAAGACCTTTTAGATACAATTATTGATACTGCATCCGTTGCTGGATGTAACAACAGCCATGTACCCGGAGAAATGCTTGTAATAATGAGTCCGGAGCATGCTGAAACTGTTGCCAGTGATGGCTGGAGCAAAGAAGATGTTAAAAGGTATATTCACGAAAATACCCTTGTGCCAGTTGAACTCGGCGATAGAGGTGGAAGAAAACTCGATTCGAAATGGGTCGTTGACGGCAATGTTCAGATAACAAGAAAGCCTGATGACGTGGTTGTGGTTGTTGCTGGAGGGCCTGGAAGGCATACCATGATTGCGCATGGGTTTGGGACTTCGTCTGAGTCTGTAACCGAAGTTATAAGGCTTTCAGATGGTAATGCAGCTTCATCTGTATTTAATTTTAAAAAATAAGTTAGTATTCAAAATGAATACTTAATTTTTCCCTCTTCTGATTAAATATATCTTACAGACAGCTTTTTCCGTTTAGGAACTCTGTAAAACTTACACTCAGGATATCCTGCCATTAAAGCTCCTAAAAATGCTTCACCTTCTTTTAGTCCCAGAAATTCTCTTATGGGTTCAAAATCAGATGCCATTTGAAGAAAACCAGCCCAGCATGAGCCAAGGCCAAAAGAAGGTAACAATAGGTCTAAATAGCTCAGGGCAATAGTCCCATCTATTGGTGTACTTCCCTCGTTAGATTTAGCAGTAGCAATGAATAAATTCGGTGCTCCCCTTAAAATAGGGTCTAAACCGCTTTTCCAGACGCTGATTAAAGATTCTACTGGTAGTATTTGGGCGAAAGGAGAATTGTCCCCCACTAATTTTTCCATCCAGTTTATAACTAATCCCGCTAGTTCTCTTACCTTCTGCGGGTCTTCAATGATGATCCACTCAACAGGCTGCTGGTTACCTCCAGAAGGTGCAAACCTTACAACATCCATGATTTCTTCAATGGTCTCATGGGGAATTACCCTTTTTTTGTAGTTCCGGATTGACCTGCGGTTTCTCATGTAGTTTCCCATATCTTCAGATGAGATTTTAGAGCTTATATCTACCATTGGAGGTTCAAGTTCAGGGCCAGAAATGTTAATAGCCCCTTCTGGACATATTGCTTCGCAGTGGCCGCATTCTATGCACATTGTATCTGTAACAACTTCAGGATTTGTATTCATTTCCAGATGGCCGATAGTACATGTAGATACGCATGTTCCGCAGCTGTGGCATGCACTTCGGTTTAGGTTAAATTCAGGCATGTTTTCATCTCTTTTGTGCTTTAAAATGATTTAAATAAATAGTCTTACATTATTATTTTGTCTTTAATCAATAAATATAAGGTCAAAATAATAGCTTTTGAAATTTTATTTAAAAAATAGAAAAATTAAAAATAAGAATTTAATTTTAAAATAGAAAAAATTAAACTATTCGAAGGGTTAAAATCTCTTCCTATCCATTAATTCCTTCATTTTTCCAGGGTTCCAACCACCAGAAGCAGACTTAGACCTTCCAACCTGCTGAACGTATCCAGTTATCCTGTCATACCATTCAACTTCTGTAGTTTCGCCACATCCTGCGCAGTTGTCCTGTAAACCTTTCATCAAAGTTTTACATTTTATGCAGAAGCTCAATGCTGAGCTGTAAGCCCAGAAACCAATATCTGAATTTTTAGCTATTTTGTCGGTAAGGCTCATAAGAGCATCAGGGTCTGAATAGGATTCCCCCATGAATGCATGGAAAATGTGACCTCCAAGGGTCTTGGAATGGTATTGCTCTTCAATCTTGATTTTTTCTGGAAGCAGTACGTCAGCATTAACCGGAACATGAGATGAATTGGTGTAATAAGCAGCTTTTCCATCCCCATTTGCAATGATTTTGTCCCTGCATTTTTCCATGTCAAGCATTGCAAACCTGTAAGCTGTAGATTCTGCCGGTGTTTGGAGAACGCTCCATCTTAAACCTGTTTGATTAATTAATTCAGATGCTTTACCATTTAAATGGTCAAGTACTTTTAACCCAAATTTATTAGCATCTTTATCTTCGATTCCAGCGCCTAAAAATGACTTAAGCATTTCATTAAGCCCTACAAAACCAAATGACATTGTAGAATTCTCTATTCTGTAATACATTTCATCTTCACTTGGTTTTTGAGATAGGAATGGGAGTAAATTATAGTTATTAAGACAATTCAAGGCCTGTTCTCTTCTAAGCATAAGTGTTTGTTCTGCAAGGCCAAGGTAAGAGTCAAGGTATTCAAATATATCATTTTCATCCCTCGAATTATAGGCAATTCTTGGAAAGTTTAGAGTAACATAAGCAAGGTTTCCTGTCCTGAAACAATCTTTTTCCCAGTCGCCAGTCCAGTTATCACTTAATGAAGTTCTGCACCCCATATAATTTGCCATGTTTCCCCTGTAATCTGGAAGCATATTTACAAAGTATGCAGTCCCAAACTTAGCTGAAAGCTCGTGAACGCGCCCTATATCTTCTTCAAACTCCTCTTTCAAGCATTCTTTCCTTAAAACATAGATAGTGTTTGGGAAGAGGTGTGGTTTGCCATCTGAATCTCCTTCAAGGAGTGTTTCGGTGAATGCACGCTGCAATAGTCTTGTTTCTTCTTCAAAGTCCCCATATGTTCCTACACGTTTTCCTTTAGGTCCGTAGGCGGGTTCATCTTTTAAAAAGTCAGGGACTGTGAATTCAAGGTTGATACTTGTAAATGGAACCTGAGAACCTCTTGCAGCGTAAGCCATGTTCAAATTATATATAAACATCTGAACTGCCTGTTTTACCTTTTCATAAGGTAAACCTGCTGCAAATGGGGCTACAAATACGTTCCATAGGCTCATTGATTGTCCACCGCTCATGTTCTGCTGAGCTGCAAGCATTATCTCTCCAGAATGGTTCATCAATGTTTCAATATGATTTGGAGGGCCGGCTACTGAAGTATGGTCTCCTGTACCGTCAACTTTAAGCCCATTTCTTATAAATACTCTTAAATCGTGCTGCAGGCAGTTTATTGGGCGCCCTGCAAAGAACTCAAGATCATGTATATGTATGTCTCCACCCATGTGGGCATCTGCAAGTTCGTTTGGAAGGATGTGTAACAATGCGTACTGTTTGAGTGCTTCATCTGCGACATATTTGTGAACAGTTTCAGGATTATGAATCATATTTGCATTATCTCGAGAGCCGTTTTTTATAAGGGAAGTAATGTTGTAGACAGGTATACCAACCCTGGTATACTTTCGTCTCAATGTTTCAAGACCATGTTCCACAAGTTTTGTGTTTACAATTTCCCTGATCATTGGAGCAGTCAGGTATTCAACATCGAGTTTTTTAAGTTCTTTACATGCATTTGTTGCAATTTCTTCAGCAAGGTCTTCTGAAGCATTGGTTTCCACAATAAGTGTCTTTTCGATTTTAGTTTTATCGAAAGGCTCTATCGTATCCCTGGTAGTTCTAACTTTTAACTGATTAGCTGCTAAATATTTGTTGGCTGCTTTTTCATTGATCTTCTTTAATGCATCAAAAACCAGCATCTTAATTTCTGCAGTAGGAATACCGTCATAGGCTGCAGATGCTACATATGATGCTATTTTTTCTGCATCCCTAAGTGAGGTACCCACCATGAGACACGATTTAACTATTTTTTCATAGCTGAATTTTTCATAGATCCCGTTATTTTTCAAAACGCACGTTTTTGCCTTGGTAGGCAGTGCCGCAATAACATGCATATCTTTCATTTTAATCCTCCAAACCACAAATTTTGATCTTCATGTAACTGTACACATTATAATAATACATCATTTTATAAAAATACATCCAGTGAACTTTGTTTTGACTTATCACTTTCAAATAAGGAATTAATACTGGATTCAATAAGTTCAATCCTTTGAACCAAGTAAGTATCAATGGGGTATCTTTTAGCAAGTTCCTTTGAAATTTCAAGATACTTAACTACTGAACCTTTGGAGATGCTGAGTATCAAATTTGAACCACATGCACATTCTCCAGAAAGTGGTATTCGTCTATATTTTTTGTTGCACTTAGTACATCTAACTTTCTGTCTGGAAAATGCCCTTGAATTTCCTGCCATGTCTGGTAAAAAATGGGAAGTGAGAACGCCCTCTACAACTCCCTTCTGATCAACAGCTCTTATCTTTTCAGCTACTCTAACCTGTTCTTCTACCTTTTCTTTCATAGTAGGAAGCATCTTGTAAAGACATAATTTTGGGCCGCTGTGAATGCTTGAAGTATTGTGTGAAAACATGAGGCCCTGATATTGATCTTCTGTACCAAGCCTTTTTTTAACATTATCTACAAGTGAAAGTACATCTGATGGTTTAGCAAATTCAAGAGTCTTTTCATAAAGTTCCAGTGGAAGCAATGCCATTGCATCAATATGGTGTGATTCATCATCTATTTCCTCTGGATCTATCCTTGATGAAAGAACCAGTGGTGCGTCCATCTTTCCCCCCCTCGAACTAGGAAGATATATCTTCGAAAAATTGACTAAAGCATCCAAAAGGAGCATTACAGAATCTTCATCACTGTCACAGTTTCTTCTTTTTGCAGAATGGAAATATGGATGTGCATAACAGCATGCAGCCTTTGTAAAGCCAACAATTCTCCCTAAAACACCTGCAGAAGTGTGAGGTGCAAGACCAACTACTAAGTGTCCTATCAAATCCTCATTTTCTTTGATATTGTAAAATCTTTCCACATGGTAGAAATTTTCAAGTAAATCATCAATGAATTTTGAGACCCTTATAAAGTATTCTGCGCAGTTTTCTGAGATTATTATATCCTGAATTTTAATTTCAATGATTTGATCATCGTGTTCAATTATATTTCCATGGATATCATGGGTATATCCAAGTTCAACCAGTTTTGCAGGAGTTACTCCAACTTCTCCAGGCATGAAATGAGTAATGGGTAAATCAGTGGAATCATGCCTTATTGTAGCGTCCTTAAATGAAAATACCTCATTTTTAGCCCTCAATATTCCCTTTTCAAGGGGTTCTGGGAATTTTTCTTCGGATATCATCCCTATTACGCCTTTTATTTCGTCTAATCTTCTAACTCCCACATTTTCATATGCTTTTTTAAGTAAATTAGCAAGATTGATCTTTTTCTTACCTGCCCCTGTTGGTTCCGTTCTTGCCCCACATACGGGACATTTGGCCTGGAATGAGCTTACTCCACATTCAATACATTTACATCTTGAAATATCAACAGTTATAGTCCCTTTTTTGGCCGCGTCAATAATATTACGCCTCATTCCGCCGTTGTTGCCTATTGGAAACAGTGCATGAGGAGCAGGTTTCATTTTTCTTTCTTTTGTTTTTTCAGGCCTTCCAACCCTTGCACCGATATAAGTAGGGGCTTTTGCCATTATTTCAACTGGAGAAACTTGATTTAACGCTTCTAAAGTTGTTAAATCATTTTCAGTGGCTAAAGGTTCAGCAAGAGTATTCATCAGTGCATTTGAATGATCATCATCTACCATAATCTTATTATCCTGAACTACGTGAGGAACTCCTAAAACTTCTAAAATTCTTTTAGAAGGATCCATATCTAATATTAAACCATTCTCAGCCATAGAATCATTGTAATTTTTATATATCCAATTTCTCAGCTGATTTAAGTCATAACATGAAACATCATGATAAAAATAAGTGTATTTTGGATGCAATGGAACATTATATTTTTTTGATAGTTCAAATGCATCTTTTGAACTCATGTCATTGAGTTTATCCATGCTTAAGCTGCTTTCCATATCTTCAGAATATTCGTCTGATTTTTGGATTTTTTGGATCCACCATTCTTCACACCATGCAGAAGGTAGAAGCATATGGTTATTCCTTACAAATTCACCGAATGCTACAAGTATATCCCCTAAAAACAAGATTTCTACTACATCTTTCTTAATTTCTCTTGCCTGTGCTAGGGATTCAACTTTAATTACAGTTCCATTCCTTAATTTAACAATTGGACCATCTATAGTATCACAGGGGACAACACACATTCCTTTACCTGGCCTTTCAATTTTCATCTGGGTCCCAACAGCGAGAAACTCCACAATCTCCATAGTCAGAGGGCTAATTCCCATTGCGGCCAGTCCCGAATTCCTTGAACGACCGTATCTTAATCTAAACCCCCCTTTTGCTTGAGGATATGATAAAACAGGCCTTCCCCCGATGATATCCCTCATGTATTTATCATCTACTTTAGGAGCTCCCTTTTCTTCTTTGTTGTCTGAACTGGTACTACCTTTTGAAAATCCATCAAGCCACTCCCATCCACCTATTTTAAGTGTACTAGCGTATTTTAAGACTTTTGTAGCTTTCTGTATAACTCCCTCAGCTATCGCAAGGAGCGCTCCACCTCGGATGTTATTGGTTTCAACACGTTCCAAATCACGGTGTGAAACCTCTATTTGGTCTGTTGGTTCACCTGTTACCTCTACAGGAATACTTTTTACTGCAAGTCTCACCTCATCGGGGGTTGGTGAATACTGAAGGTTGGTGACCTCTGATTCATAAAGTTCAACCTCTTCAACGTACCTCTCAATTTCTCTTTCAGTTGGTTTATATACATCAAGATCAATTGAAAGCCTTATATAATCCCCAATTAGAACTGCCAGTGCTGCAGCAGTTCCTCCAGCACTTCTTATTGGACCTGCAAAATAAACCGCAAAGTACCAAGTATGATCGAAGTTCTGTTTTATTTTAACCTTTGCAATTCCTTCAAGGGGAGCTGCAACTACTCCTTCAGTTAAAATAGCGAGTGCAGTTCTTAGTGCCTGATCTGCTTTCCTCTCTTTGATTTCAATTGGATCTTCCTTACCCTCTTCATCCGGTGTTGCAACTATCTCTCTTGCTATTTGAAATGCTACTTCTTCCCGTGAATATTCATCTTCTAATTCTTTAATTCTCTTTGCAATATCTTTTGGACCAACCAATCCTTCTACTCTCTCTGCTAAATCCTTTGCAAGAGGTATTTCGGGCTCTATATCAATATCATTTCCTTTAAGTCTTGCATTTTTTGCTATTTCATATACCTTCTCTGTTTCTTCTTCCAAAATCTCGAAATACCCCATGTTATCCACTTACCATATTAAAAATATATTCTGCTTGAAAAGTACATACTAACTTTTATGGTAGTACAAACTTAATCAGGATCAACTTCGTTTAACTATGAAAAGCAAAAATTCGATCCCACTTAATCCTATGGGTTTGAATAGATAATAAAGCTTACTGTGGGGCCTTTATAAATTCCTAAATTGTGTATAACTCCTTTTAAATGAAAATCATTTTATGAAAAAATAGTAGACACTAGCATACAAAATTAAAACAGATATTTTGACTTAAATAAAATCTATATCAGCTCAAAATCAAATTTAATGCACTCCTATTCTTTTTCACTCATTCATTAAATTATACCTCATTTATAAAGTTAATTTAAAGCAAACAGTACTCAAAATGCAACTATTAAACCAGTGTTAAAATCAGTGCAAAATAAAATCTTAAATATAACATTTAAGTTAATCTAAAACAATATAATTAATATCCAAATATTCAAATTAAAACTGAATCTTACATTATAAATTTAAAGTTAATGGTGATTTTATGGCAAAGAAAGATAAAAAGAGCCTTCCACCAAGTGGAGCCGGTCTCGTTAGATATTTTGAAGAAGAAACAAAAGGACCTAAATTAACACCAGAACAGGTTATAATTGGAACAATAATTTTAGCAGTGATCTGTATAGCACTACGTTATACCCAACCAATATAACTAAGACAACAATTTTTAGACTAGAGAGATAACATGGCAATTCATCCTATTGAGTACAGGTACGGAACAGAAGAGATGCGGAACGTTTGGGAAGCAGAAAATAAACTTCAAAAAATGCTTGATGTTGAAGCGGCACTTGCAAAAGCTGAAGCTGCACTTGGTTTAATTCCAGAAGAAGCTTCATCCAAGATAAACGAAAAAGCAAGCACAAAATATGTCACACTGGAAAGAGTGAACGAAATTGAAAGGCAAACCAATCACGATATTGCGTCAATTGTAAAAGCTCTTGCAGAAGCTTGTGAAGGAGATGCAGGAGAATATGTTCATTTTGGAGCAACTTCCAACGATATTATTGATACATCCCAATCACTTCTTTTTAAAGAAACAATAGAAATTTTAAGGGAAAAATTGGTTAAACTCACCAAAACTCTTCTTAATTTAGCTGATGAACATAAACATACCGTTTGTATTGGAAGAACTCATGGGCAGCATGCGCTACCTATAACTTACGGCATGAAATTTGCATTATGGGCCGATGAAGCTCATAGGCAGATTGAAAGGCTAGACGAATGCAAAAACAGGTTATGTGTCGGCATGATGACTGGTGCAGTAGGTACCATAGCTGCACTCGGTGGAGAAGGTTTAGCTGTTCACAGGAAAGTATCCGAACTTTTAGGCCTTAAACCTGTTTTAATTTCAAACCAGGTCTTACAAAGGGATAACCATGCAGAATTCATTATGAGTCTCGCAAATATAGCAAGTACCCTTGATAAAATCGCTCAAGAGATCAGGAATCTCCAGAGAACTGAAATTAAGGAACTTGGAGAAAAATTTGACCCTAAAAAGCAGGTAGGCAGTAGTACAATGCCCCATAAAATGAACCCAATTACAGCAGAAAGGATTAACGGTGTATCAAGAGTAATACGCGCTTATGTCACTCCTGCACTTGAAAATAACCCATTATGGCATGAAAGAGACCTTACAAATTCTTCATGTGAGAGAATAATTTTCCCAGAGTCATGTATCCTTACAGATTACATACTCAATCTTACCATCAAACTGCTTAATAATCTTGTTTTTTACCCAGAAAATATTGAAAAGAACCTCAATATTACCCACGGGTTGATTATGGCAGAAAGATTCATGGCAGAGCTTACAAGAAGAGGTATGGGCAGGCAAACTGCCTATGCACTGGCAAGGGACTGTTCAATGGAAGCTTATGAAAAAAATAAAGGGCTACTTGACATTGCTTTATCTAAAGACGAAATTAAACAGTATTTATCTGACGATGAAATCAGGAAAATAATGGATCCTCATACCTATATTGGATCATCTGTGGAAATTGTAGATAATGTCTTAAAAGTTTCTAAAGATTGGTTCTAACCCTATTTCTTTTTATTTAATTTATTATTTATCTTTAAACTGAATTTTAAATGTACATTCTTATTTTATTTTTAAAATAATTAACATAATTATTTTAATTTTTAAAAACTATTAACTATTTGTTAAGCCTCATTATTAACTAATTTTACATCCATATTACTCATAATTTAATTAATTTTTGACTAAAAAGAGTTATTTTGCTATTCAAATAGAAAAAAATATATATTAAACCGAACTAATATAAATCAAGTTATATTAGGACTTAAAATGAGTTGAAGGAAATCTTTGATTTCCTGAACCGCAAAACGTAGTTTTGCAGGCAGCAAACACAAAGTGTTTGCATGCTTCGTTTTCCTAAGTCCCAAAAAATTAAAAATTTTAAGAGGTGAAAAAATGGTAGATGTAAAAGAAATTAAATCTGTAAAACTAGCGCCTTTCACATTGATGTCAGCTTCAATACACGCAATTTTAGCCTTTATCGGGGCCATACTATTGTTAATTGCTTTAGGGGCTGTAGCAGCAGTAATACCTCAATTCCAAGTCATTGCATCAGTTATTACATTAACAGGGTTAGCATTAGTTGTAATAGCTCCAATAGCATCATTCTTTATTTTCTTAGCATTGAGTTTCTTCGGTGCATTAATTTATAACCTTTTGGTGCCAAGATTAGGCGGTATAAAATTAGGATTAGAAGGAAATAAAGTAACAGAAATTCCTATAGTTCCATTTGCACTAATTTTAGCAGCGATTCAAGCAATAGGGGCATTTATTGCAGGGTTATTTTTGGCAGCAGCGATTGCACCAGCAATTGCAGCTATAAGTGGTTCCATACCAGTTATATCACAGGCCATTGCCAACGCCACTAACGCTACTGGCGCAGCCATGCCAACCGGCCAGTTAGTAGCACTAGGAGGAACAGTTACAGCAATAGTCCTTATTATTGTTGTGCCAATACTAGTGTTCATATTTGGATTCATTGCTAACGCACTAACAGCTATATTCTACAATTACATAGCTACAAGGGTTACTAAAATACAGTTAGATTTCGCAGCAGTAACAGGAAGCCTGCATGAATTAAAATCCATACCAGTGGTACCAGCAGCACTCGCTGTAGCAGTTGTTGCTACAGTATGGGGATTCCTTTCAGGCCTTGGAAACTTAATATCACTAAGTGCAAACGGAAGTGCAGTAGCAGGAGTTATATCCTTAATAAGCTCCATAATCGGCTCTTTCATAGAATATTTCATAATAGCTGCACTTATTGCAATATTATACAACTTCCTGGCACCAAGAATTGGCGGAGTCAAACTGGATATTGAATAAACTTCAAAATCCTTTTATTTTTTTCTATTTTTTAGATACAAAACACTGTTTTTAAAGCTAAAATACAACCTTGAATAGATTTTTTAATTAATACCAATTATACTATTTTAAATAACTAATCAAAAAAGATTCTATGAGTTATAGAAGAAAAGATTATATAAGCTAAGTATCTAATTACAAACAGAATTATAAAAGGAGGTGAAAAGTATGGTTGACCTGAAAGAGATTAAATCAATTAAAATAGTTCCTTTCACATTAATGACATCGTCAGTTAGTGCCATATGGGCTTTTATATACGCAATATTTATAGCAATAGTTTACACAATTGGTTATGCAATTTCTCCAACTCCAGCTAGTGGAATCGCACTCAGTATTTACATTGCATCTATCGTTGCTTCACCAGTACTCAGCTTTGTTCTTGGTATTCTCCAGTATTTCCTAATTGCATTGATTTACAATATACTAGTACCTAAACTCGGAGGAATTAAACTTGGACTTGTAGATATGAGGGAAATAAGATCCCTTCCTGTAGTGCCTTTTGCATTAATTACCTCTGCTGTATGGGCAATTATTACATTAATAGTCTTATTAATTATTATGCCTTATTTTGCAGCATATATGTCCATATTATCACAAACGCTCAGTTCACTGCCTTTAAACACGACAACAATACCTGCAGGAAGTTTATCTGCATTAGGTGCTTTTGGAACAATAGGATCAATTATATCCATCATAATAGGACCTATAATTGTCTTTGTTGCAAGTTTTATATTATCAGCACTATCAGTAATTTTCTACAATTTATTAGCTTCAAAACTCGGCGGAATCAAATTAGAATTTGCAGCAACTTCTGAAGGAATATTCGAGATAATATCAATTGCACCAGTACAAGCGGCATTAATACTTGCAAGTGTTGCAACTATATGGGGAATTATCATTGGATTAATATTCCTTATAATCTTTGCAGCAAGTGGATCAGTCATTATGGGCCTTGGATTCTTAGTTGGTGTTATAGTAGGATCATTCGTAGGTTCTTTCATAGTGTACGCTATTTTTGCATTGATATACAACTTCCTAAGACCAAGAATTGGCGGAGTCAAACTAGAACTCGAATAAAACCATTATTTTCCTTTTTTTCTTTTATTTAATGGATGATTTAAACCCAATAGGAACTTAGATTACTTCAGTTTTTTCCAGACATATAGCTAATTTTAAAATAGCAAGATCTAAATACTAGAATATAGAAAGGAAAAATCCAATATTACTATTTTGATTCAGTATTTTTATATATCTAAAAAGAATATTGAAGTATATTCTCGTTACAATAATTTATTTAATCATGCGAAAATGTGATGTTATGCAAAAACAGGTTATAAAATGTAGAAAGATCTCCAAAGGACATGCCAAAGGAGAAATTATAATTACAAAGGATCCTTTAAGTTTTTTAGGTGGAGTAGACCCCAAAACAGGGGTCGTAATTGATCCACAGCATGAATTATACGGTGAAAAAATTAGCGGAAAAATTCTCGTAATTCCATCAGGAAAGGGATCTACAGTTGGATCATACGTTATATTCCAGATGGCGAAAAATAAAACTGCACCCATAGCGATAGTATCTTTAAAAGCCGAACCTATCATTGCAACTGGTGCAATAATGGCAGAAATACCTATGGTAGACCAACCTGATGCCGATATCCTAAATATTTTAAAAAAGGGAGATATTGTTGAGGTTGATGCTGATTCTGGTGTTATAAAAATAAACTAATTATCAATTAAACACTTATTTTCTAATTCAATAAAAAAATAGGGATTTAAATATTTAATTTAATCCTCATAATAATCCCTATATTCACTTTTACCTGCTGATTGTACGTATTCTCCTATAGCTCCACCAATAGCAGAAAGAACCCCACATATGAGCATTGCGAGGATTGTAAAGAAAATTACTATTAAAGCACCTACTGCACCTACTGCAAGTCCAATTCCTGATGCTATAATTGCTATTAGGGCAGCTATGACGCCTATGCCAAATAATGATAGAATTCCAATTATAAGGCCACCTACAGCCCCAGCTAAAGCGCCATTTATTAAACCACTTTCATATTCGTCCCGCATTAAATATACAGTCACGAAACCGCCTATTATTGGCCCCAAAAAGAACAATGGGAAAAATACCAGGGCCAGAACAACGGTTAAAACTGCATTTACTAATCCGCCGATTCCAATAGCTATCCAATCTGTCATTTTTATCACCTCAATCCTGAGTCAGTATGCATTATATCATTAATCCCTAAAATACTTATTCAGTTCAGTGAAACAGGCCCCATATTTACAAAGAGATCGTAATTAAAATCGCCGATACTTTTAAAACATTAAAAAATAATGCAGTTAACAAATTAACTACATAAAAAGTATTTGAATTAAAAAATAAGAAAATTAAGGATATTTTTAAGTTAACCATCCTTTACTGCCAAATTAATTATACAACATGTTTTTCTTCTGATGAACCCAATCCTTTAATAATGACCCCTATGGTTCCGCCAATTGCTCCGATAACAGCCCAGATAATAATCAGTTCAATTAAAATGTCCGGTCCAGCTGCTGTTCCTGCTGCCACCAATAACACTTTAAAACCCATAATAGTAAGAATTCCAACTATTATTCCCCCAATAATACCAACCAGCAAACCATAAACTGCGCCATTTTTATATTCTCCACTAATGGAATAGCCTACATATATGGTTGCCAAAAGTAATCCCATATATTCGCCCCATACTCCAGCTATCATTTTAAAAAGTATTGCCAGCGCTGTTGAAAGTATTATCCCAATTATCATGGGTGCTGCTCTTATTTTAACCATTATTTCACCCATTTTAAGTTATCTATGTTCGGATATGTTATTATTACTTAATATAATTTTCTTTATAATTATGAAAAATTCACTGAGCTTGAATATACGGCCGCAACCCTAATAGGACATTAAAAATAGTTTAATATGAATTTTATAATTTTATGGAGTTAAAATAGTAATTATAATTTAGATATTAAATAATAAAGGAATTGAACAGTTAATATTCATAATTATCTTTAAAATAAAAAAATAATGGAATTTAAAAATGAAATCAATGTTTATCAATGTTACGCTGCACTTTCTTCTGATGCGCTTGATCCTTTAATAAGGACTCCTATGACTCCACCTATAGCTCCAATAATTGCATAGACAACTATGTAAACTATGGACATTATGAGCCCTAGACCTAATATTGTAAGACCAATTGCACCTCCAATGACAGCTCCAAGTATTAATGTTAAAATGAATCCGATTATACCTCCAATGACACCAACAAGTGCCCCATGGATTGCGCCATTGATATAATCTCCGCCAACAGTGTAACCAACGTATACAGTTGCTAAAAGGTATCCTATGTATGCACCCCATTGTCCTGCTACTGCTCCAAGAATTATAGCTAATACTATCGCTAGAATGAAACCAATAATTACGGCTTTCCAGTTAACCATTTTTCCACCTCCTTTTAAATTATAATGCTGGATATGTCCACATTGCTAATATACTTTTCTTTTTAGTTTTTTAAGGTTAATGCCCCTTTACAGCCAATTAGCAAGATATATACATATAAAATTCTAAAATTAGCCGTATTATATCAAATTCAATCCCAATATCTATTAAAATAACTTTCGTACTTAGTATAGAAACTATCATTTAATGATATAATTTTTAGTCCTTTATTTAACATTTAATTCATAAAAATAAATAAAATAAAAAAAGATGCAATTTAGAACTCACATTATGCTGCAGGTTGTTCTTCTTCCAAGCCGCTGCCTTTCATAATAGCACCTACGGCAGCGCTTATTGCTCCAATAACGCAGTCAAATATTGCACCAAGGACTATACCTATTATTAGAGCTGTTGTTACTTCAAAAGTTCCAAATGTAATTCCTGCAATAATTATAGACAATATGCCGACAAATATGCCGCCAATAACACCCACAAGTGCCCCATGTACTGCACCGTTTATGTAGTCTCCGCCAACAGCATAACCAACATATAAAGATGCCAGAACAAAACCAATAACCTGCCCAATGAAACTTCCTGCCAATCCAGCAGAAGCCCCAATGAATAATCCAACAATTCCAAAGAGTTTAGACAGTATTACCGCTAAAATAATACCAATAATTATAGTTTTCCAGTTGATCATTTGCTTCACCAGTTATTATCTTAAATCATTGTATTTTTCGTGTTTTTTAAATTACATACTTAAATATTTTTAATAGATGAAATTAAATCATTACGCTATCCTTGACCCAATGAAACCGCCAATTGCACCTAAAATAGTGTCAGCAATTATCGCCCCTATTGTAATGATACCAAATGTTCCAATTAAATAGGGCGCCCCTCCCACTATTATTATAATAATTAGGGCAACTATTCCCCCAATGATTCCAATTAATCCTCCATGAATAGCCCCATTTCTAGAATCACGGTTAACCATGTATCCTACAACTATGCCCGCCAATAGCACGCCTATGTATGAGGCAAATTCACCAATGATTTGATTTAAAATTAAAGTAATTACCACTGCAATGATAAAACCGGTAATTACCATCTTCCAGTTGATCATGTTATTCCTCAAATGATTTAGAATAATTGTAATTAGACTGCCACATATAAAAAGGTAAGCTCTCTCAATTAATTAAAATAAGATTTTATTAAAGATCAAAAAGAAAAAAAGAGGATTTGGTTACATCCTTCTTCCAGTTATTGCAGAACCTATAATACCGCCGATTGCACCTATAATGATATCAATTATCCATGCAATTATCAGGACTACGCCTATTGCTGAAGCTGCTAATCCTCCAACAGAAACACCCAACAATCCCAATATTAATGCTATTATTCCACCTATAAGGCCTGCTACTCCTCCGTGGACTGCTCCGGTTACTATATCTGTATCAACCATGAATCCAACTACTATACCTGCTATTAACACTGCTATCATTGGACCATAAATGACAGAAACAAAACTGAAAATTATTGCAAGTACTACGGCTATAATAGCCCCAATAATAACTGCTCTCCAGTTAACCATCATAATTTTAACCTCCCAAATTTATTACTTATTATAATATTTTTATTAATGTTACTTAATATATTTTTCTAGTTTATTTTAGAAAATCAATCCCATCATAATTCAATATTTAAAAATAAGAACTATTACAGTGAAGTAAATTCTACCTGCTAAAAAAGAAAATTAAATTGTTATTTTTAAAGAAATCAGTGTTTTCATTTAAAAAGTAATTTTGAATTCTGTCCCATCGTTAATATTAAGCTCAATTTCCCCATTAAGCTGTTTTACTAGTTTATTTACGAGCCTCAGACCAGAAGTTTCTGCATATCCAAGTTCAAAATTCTTTGGAAACCCAATTCCATTGTCAGCCACGGTCAACATGGTTTTTTTGTCATTTGAATGAAATTTAATCTGTATTTCTCCAGTGTCTGCGAATTTATTAGTTTCAGTTATGGGAAATGCGTGTTTAAGTGAATTTGTAACAAGTTCATTAATAATAAGGCCGCACGGGATGGCGACATCAATATCGAGAGGTATGCCTTCAATATCCATACTCAAATTAATTAAATCAGGATTAATTGAATAAAAATCAAACAGATAGTCTGTCAGATCTACAATATAATTTGCAAAATCAATCATTGCAAAATCTTCTGACTGACAAAGCTTTTCATTAATTAATTCAACTGCTTTTGCACGGTTTTGAATTTCCTGATTAAATTCATCTGGATTCTTACATCCATTCTGGAAATATTCACTATCTATTATACTTATTATGGTTTGCAGACTGTTTTGAATTCGATTCTGAATTTCATCGAGAAGTATCTTTTTTTCTTCAAGAGAGGCCCTGATTTCTTCTTCTGCCTGTTTACGTTCATTAATCTCTATTCTAAGCTGCTTATTTGCTTCTTTTAGTCCAAGAGTACGCTTTTCAACCAGTTCTTCCAGGTGATCCTTATGTTTTACCAGTTCTTCCTCTATCTGTTTACGTTCGATTGCATAAAATATAGAGCGTGCCAGTAATTTACCATCAACCTCTCCTTTCATTAAATAATCCTGAGCCCCTTCATGTACAGCATCTATTGCCGTTTCTTCATCTGCTGCACCACTCAATATAACAATAGGCGAGTGTGATGCATTATTATATGCTTTAATGAAAGTTTCAATTCCAGAAGAGTCAGGTAGATTAAGATCAAGTAATAGTACATCAAATTTATCCTTTTTAAGGAGATCCAATCCTTTATCAAGACGTTCTACATATTCAAACTCAAAATCAAATGAAGGAACTTCATTAAGCATTTCCTGTATCAGCCTGACGTCTCTAAAATTATCCTCTATAATCAAAATCCTGGTGAGCTTAGTCATCTAATAATACACTCCGATGATTTAATAAATTAATTATTACACCATAATCCACTGATTACAGTTTAACTTCTTTAGCCCTCTTTAAATAATGATTAAACAGGCAATTGCCCCATTTAATTGCTTCATCATCTTCGCCTATTAAGTATTTATGAAGATCGTATATTCCATCAGTTGAAAATAGTCCAAGTGCAATGAATTTATCTGATACTGTAAAAGACATTTTTGCATCATCTATCTCCCATAATTTAAAATCTTTTTCTTCAAGTGCCTTTTTTAGATTTTCTCTACCCTTTATTTCAATCCATTTATCCAGTATTTCAGGTGTTACCATGAGTTGCAGAGAACTATTTTCCAGTAATTCCTCAAACATCTCTATTTTTTGAGGAAGGAGAACTGAAGATATATATTTAATTTCCTTGGCCTTTGATAAAAGTTCTGCATGAACGGTATGTGGTTTCATGACATCTGTAGGCGTAGATTCCACCACAATGGAATTTTTTAAACTTCCAATGTTTTCAAGTAAATATTCAGGGATTGCCCCTATTTCATGTTTTAAAAATATTTTTTCAAGCTCCCCAAGGGATGTAGAAGCTTTTATAAGGCTTATCAGATTAAGTGCGACGATTTTTCCAGTTTGAGATAAGGAATAACCCCCTGATTGTTTAAGTATTAAATTTTTTTCCTCTAGCTGATTCATTCCATGTAAAATTGTGGATGAATTCAGGTTAGTTTCTTCCTTAAGATCACTTAAGCTTTTTAATCCGTTATTTAAAACTATAATAATTTTAGTTCTAACATCAGAAGCTGTAAGAAATTTCAAATCATCCCGTACTTTCTCATAAAGCTTTAAAATATTTTGAGACATAATTCTACCTTTCAAATTAAATAATAATTATCATTGTCATTTTGGTTAAATAAATGTAATTTGCCCTTTAATTCTCTATTTTCCCTTTAAAATTGAGCAATAAATACCCCATTATCCTTAGATGAATGATCATTAATCTATATTGTAATACCCAGCTTATGTCCAACAATTTGTTTTTTGTACTTATTATTTTTTATCATATGAATTCATAATTAAATATTCTAAAATAGTATTTTATCTAAGGCTTTTAAATTTATGAATTTCATATTAGCCCATATTTAATACAAAAAATTCTAAATGGTAAATAATATAATTAGTTTACCTATATAAATGCTTATTAAACGTTTATAAAGTATAAAAAATAAAATAATGAGCCCAAAATATTATAACATTAAAGAATTTAAAATAAAAGCATAGACCTAGCAATTAAAACTAAAAAAATGTTGTTAAAATTATCCTCCTTTTTTCAGTTTATCAAGTTCTTTTAAACCGTGCTCATATTCTCTTTCTTTAACATCACCCTTATCCAGTAATGATTTAAGTTCATTGGCTATGTTTTCAGGAGTAACTCTTTCTTTTCTGTCCATGAGGTTGGTAACTGCCATACGAAGTTGAGGATATTCATCGGTAATATCTATAAGGGTAGATGATCTTTGTCTATCCGATTTATCCTTAAGTTGGACGCTGACAACTTCTAAATTAGCGGCTTTAGCACTTGGATTTAACGGTGCAATGGCTTTAACTGTAATACGAGAAATGTTATCATTGATAGATTTTCTAAATGTTTCAAAGTCAACTGAATAACTATCCTGGAAGCTCCTTCGAGTTTTGTTAACTATGTGATTTAAACTGTCAATGAAATTATAAACTCTTCCACCTTTTTCGCCATAAATAGTGCCTTCTTCGGGATAATAAGAAGTAATGAGCCCACATATCCATTTTACCCGGGTTTCATCATCTGTTATTATCACATAAAACTCATCTATTTCTTTTTTCTTAATTTCCCTTTGCCTCATATCCCCAACATAAATTTTACCAGATATTTCCTCTTGAGGAACTAAATCACTTAAATATTTAATGTCATAATCTTCAGTTTCATCTTTACTGCTTTTTTTTATCCCCAAATCCAACATATAATCACCAGCCAATCTATACTGTAGTATTATTTGTTGGTAATTCTATATTATTATTTTGATAACCCACATAATACAGATTCAATGGTACGATTTAGCAAACTGTAATTTTTACTTAAACTTAATTAAAAAATAATAATTTAATGATGTAATTTAAGGCAAAGATACAAGTCTATCATAGTTCATATTAATTGTATAAACTTAGGACGGTTACAAAAAATGCCATATTCTCTTATCCACAACGGGACTTTAATTAACGGTAATGGGGGCGAACCGCTTCTTAATGCAGCCATTTTAATTAATGACGATAAAATTGTTACAGTTGGCGAAGAAAATTCAATTTCTCTACCTGATGAAGAAATTGAAAGAATAGATGCTGGTGGAATGTTTATTCTACCCGGATTTATAGATACCCATGTACATGTAATGGCTAACGGGTTTAAAGATGAAGATACCATCTACGATCCCCTTTCCCTGTATTTTTACAAGGGCGTCGCAAATCTGAATAAAACAATTAATGCCGGCGTGACTACGGTGCGGGATGCAGGTCTTGCCGATGTCGGTGTTAAAATGGCAGTGGAACAGGGTTTGATATTGGGTCCCCGAATGTTCATCAGTGTGATGCCCCTTTCTATAACTGGAGGTCATTTTGATTTCTGGAGGGATTCCGGCTTTAATCTTAAAATTTCTTACCCTGGCCTTCCTGAAAGTCTTTGTGACGGTGTTGATGAAGTACGTAAAAGAGTTCGAGAAATAATACGCTCAAAAGCAGATTTTATTAAAGTTATGGTCTCTGGAGGAGTAATGAGCGTTAACGACGGTCCGGAACATACCCAATTTACAGTTGATGAACTAAAAGTTATGGTTGAAGAAGGGAAATATCACGGTGATATTAAGGTAATAGCACATGGACATGGGGCTGAAGGTATTAAAAACGCTTTAAAAGCAAAAATTCACTCCATAGAGCATGGCAGTTATCTAGATGATGAAGCAATCCAGATGATGATTGATCAGGGAACGTACCTGATACCGACACTGGTGGTTATGAAACATAATAAAAAATTCGCCGAAGCAGGTGATTTACCTGAATGGAGTAGAAAACAAGCCATAGAAATCGTCGACATACATGAGAAAAACATAAAAAAAGCATACAAAGCTGGTGTTCGTATTGCCATGGGTACCGACTGTGGTGTTGTACCTCATGGGATTAATTTAGAAGAACTAGGATTTTTATGTGACGTAGGTATGAGTGCAGAAGAAGCTATTATGGCAGGGACAAAAATCGCTGCTGAATGCATTGGATATGATCATAAGATTGGTACAGTCGAAGAAGGCAAATTAGCAGACATTATAATCAGCAAAAAGGATCCTATTGCCCATATAAGGTCTCTTGGAAATCCAGATAATATAATACTTGTGATGAAAGATGGAAAAATTGTAAAAGATCTTCGAAATTAATTCATTATATTAACTTATTTTTAATCTTGAAGTTAAATTAACACTTATAATCATCATTACTGCATATGGAATTCCATATTAACTGAGTTGAATAAGTTTATAGTTAATTTTCCTACTATAAATCCTGTCAATTCAGAACTTGAGGGATGTAGACACAAGATATCTTTAATTATATTCTTCTATTAAATCATTTACTTTGAGATATTATCTTTATAAATAAGAGCTTTTTAGATTAAATAGAATTATTTCCGGCCTTATGCTAAACTAATTAATATGAAAGGTAGAAACATTTATAAATGTAAAATCCAAATTAAATTATTCAATTCAGTTGAATTCACAGTTTAATACAATTTATGTCAGGTGTAAGTACGTCAAAAAACAACAAACAAACTCAAATTAGAAAATCAGGTTTAAAATATAAATGCATCAGGTATGTAGGAGTAAAAATATGAGATGGTATTTGGTTGCGTTGGCTATATTGGCTCTTATTATAGGTTATTCTTACATTACAGTTTCAAGCGGTCCAATTGAACCTTTAGGAAGAGTTGCTTTTGTTAAACTGGCAAACCCTGATT
>JAEYPF010000007.1 GCA_023411115.1 Methanobacteriota archaeon | reverse complement strand
GTAGGCTTGGAAGGCCCAAGTCCTAACCAGACTAGACTACAGCCGCGATGCGGCGTCCGGGATTTGAACCCGGGTCACTGGCGTGGCAGGCCAGAGTCTTAACCAGACTGGACTAACGCCGCATACCATGAAGTTATAGTTTCATTGTATATAAATCTTTAGGTTTTTAATTAGATTTATATTTAACATCAAACCATTAAATAACTTTTCCATTGATTTTAATAAAGATATTTAATTATATCCATTTTTTCCTTTTGAAGTATACCAGCATAGAAACTGCAATTATAGACATTACAATTAATATCGCAGGATATCCTAATGGTTCTTTGAGTTCTGGCATAATATCGAAATTCATCCCGTAAAGCCCTACAATAAATGTCATAGGGACAAATATGGTGGATATTACGGTTAGGACCCTTACTATCTCATTTAATTTATTACTTGTACTCGATAGGTAAATATCAAGCATTTCTGAAATCCTATCTCTCAACGATTCCAGGGTATCAAAAATTTGTATGGAGTGGTCATAGATATCCCTTAAGTAATAGTCGGTTGATTCATTAATAAGGGGATATTCTCCTGATCCAAGGGTACCAAGCATTTCTCGAAGTGGCCAAATTGTTTTTCTGAGGGTTATAATGTCCAGTTTGGCATTATGAATTCTTTTAAGGACATCGGGACTTGTATCTTCTATTAAATTATCTTCTATGTATTCTATTTTATCTCCAACGTTTTCTAGATCCAAAAAATAACTGTCGATAATCGTGTCAATTAAAGAATACAGTAGATAATCAGCACCCCTATTCCTTATTTGATTATCTTTCATTTTCATTCTTTTAATGATTAAATCAAATATAGGTTCGTCGTCATCCTGAAAAGAAATTACCACATTTTTTTCGAGAATAAGGCTAACCTGTTTTGTAACTATACGATCTCTATCACTGACATCAAATAATTTCAAAACAATGTAAAGATAGTCATTGTAATCTTCTACCTTTGGCCTCTGGGTTGTATTTAATATATCTTCAAGTACCAATGGATGTAAATTAAAACATGTACCTATTTTTTTAATGTTTTCCAAATCTTTAAGGCCATTTATTTTTATCCACTTTATGGTATCGTCATCTTTAAATTCAGGACAATCCTCAATGGACTTTTCCCTGAAAGTTTCTTTATCATACTCAATCAGAATTATTTTGGTTGGTACATCATGTTTACCTGTATAAACAAGTGTTCCTGGAGGAAGGCCTGCTTTCTTTGTTCTTTTCAAGTTTAGCATGTTCTCACATTAAATATTAATTCATCAAATAAGGTCATATCCACGTTATTTTCAACGATTTCTGCCAATCTGTCAATTGAAAACTTCTTTAAAGTTTCGAAATTATCTTCACTAAAACCAAGTGTGTCAAGACCATTTTGAGTTCTTAAATAATCTGTAAAGAACCTTCTGAAGATAAAATTGTGAAATATGCCATGTAAATAAGTACCTGAGGTATAACCACTAACTGCTCCATCATATTGGGATGAAGGATGGTTTCCACATCCTTTGATCATCTTAAAAAGAGGTTTAGATTCTCCAAGAACAGTGAGACCTTCATGTAATTCATATCCTTTTACGAAATTTCCTTTTATTCCTTTAAAGATTCCATTTCCAAGTATACTGGCTTTACTTTGGGTGACAATTTTATCAATTCTGTCAAACCGGGTTTTAATATCTAAAATACCAATTCCTTCAACACTACCATGCCGGGATTCTTTAAAAGTTTCATCAATAATTTTTTTCCCAAGCATTTGATATCCCCCACAAATTCCAAAAACAGGTATTTCTCTTGATAAACTGGCAATTTCATCTGTAAAACCTGCATCGTTTAAAGCTAACATGTCATTTATTGTATTTCTTGTTCCAGGAAGTATTAAAGCATCTACATTTCCTATTTCATCCCCCATTTCGATTAATTTTATTCCAATGTCGGGTTCATATTCAAGGGGATCTATATCTGTAAAATTAGATATCCTTGGAAGACGCATTACTCCCATGGTTATTTTCTCATTTTTGCTGTATTTTCGCTCTGAAAGAGAGGCAGAATCTTCTTCAGGGAGTTTTAAGCTTTCGTCATAGGGCATAACACCGAGAACGGGTGCACCAACAATTTCTTCAATCTGGCGGATTCCGGGAATTAATATGTCAAGATTGCCTCTGAATTTGTTGATTATTATTCCTTTTATTCTTTTTCTGTCTTTTTCATCAAGGAGTGCAAAAGTTCCGGCAATTGATGCAAAAACTCCTCCTCTATCAATATCTGCAACCAGTATCACATCAGCATCAGCCATTTCGGCTATCTTCATGTTTGCAAGGTCTCTGTCCTGCATATTTATTTCTGCAGGGGATCCTGCTCCTTCTATTACTATTATTTCGTATTGCTTTTTTAAGGCTTCTAAAGATGATCTTATGGCCTCTAAGGCTTTTTCTCTGAAAGAGTTCTGATAATCATAGAAATTCATGTCATTTACAGGCTTTCCATGCACTATTACTTGGGATATGAAATCTTCCTTTGGTTTAAGAAGAATTGGATTCATATGGTATGAAGGCTCAACTCCAGCAGCTTCAGCCTGTAAAACCTGTGCAATCGCTATTTCTGCATTTTCATGTGTTGTGTAAGAGTTGAGTGACATATTTTGAGATTTAAATGGTGCAACAGTGTATCCTCTTTTTGAAAATATTCTACAAAGTGCAGCAACAACCACGCTTTTACCAGCGTTTGATGAAGTTCCCTGTACCATTATGCATTTGGTTTTGTCTTTAGAATTCAAAAATCCCGCCTCCACGCATGTGAAATACTTTATAATATCAATATAAATTATACATTTTAAATTTTTTCAAACTATTTTCAATATTGTTTTCATATTATAATAATTGAAGCCATCGAAAAATTAAAGATTTTTCGAGCTTCGAAATTTTTTACTTCAAATGTAAAAAATTTCAAAAGCCCTTGAAATTTCTATGAATTTTGACGCATCAAAAACTACGTTTTTGATTGCTTCGATTTGGAATCACAAAATTTTCAATTTTGTAGACTATCAAAGTGGTGTTTCGAGATCAAAATCTACTTCAAATGTAAAGATTTTGAAATTAATTTTATTATGTATAATTTTCAAAAATATAATAAAAAGGGTAGATAGATGCTTTGAAGTTTCTAAAAATTAAATACCTAACAGTTTAAAAAAATTGGTTTGAGATGATAATTATGATGAGTAAAAAGATTGAGGTACCTAAAGCTGTATCTAAGACTGAAAGTGTATTTTTCAATGAATTGAGAGATTTTAAGGGGGAAATGGTAACAATACATCTTTTAAATGGTAGTTCAATACGCGCTAAAGTACTCGCTATTGAGTTTAACAATTTAAGTTTCATTGTAGAATACGCTGACGGCGTTAAGGAAATGATCAGTGGCCAGGCCATTCAAAGCGTAAGATTAGGAACTAAAATAGAAAAGGAATAATATTGTAAGTTGAATTCAGTAATGTAAACATAATAATATTTTTTAGTATAATGACCAGTTGAAAAGATATAAAGATGAAAATTAATTAGATATTGATATTAATTGATATTAGTCCCCTAATTTGATAAATAATGTATTAAATAAATTTATTTTTTATTTTTTAGAGTTTAGATAGTTAAATTTTGGTTAAATTTTTGAATCATACTTTTTATTTTAATTAATGCCAGAATCTATTTCAAAGATACACTTGAATCTGTAGAAATTGATTTCAACAATTATAAATAGTAAATTAACCATTAAATTATTTATGAAAGAATTTTAAATAGTGGATTGGTTAAATTTAAAGTAAAATTTTTTTAAATTCTTAAAACGAAAAGTAGATATTTATATATAACAATAGTATATATCAATAAAGTTGATATTCGACAACATGTTATGATAAAAAATGTTGATTTTTTAAATAAAAATGAAAATAGGAGGTTGTCATGAATCATGGCAAATCTAAATTCAAGCTCAAATTCATTTAATCTAAGAACTTATAAAACTTCAGAGGAAATCAAAGTCCCTGATAAAATTATAGATCAGATTATCGGCCAAGAAGAAGCAGTTGAAACCATTAAAAAAGCTGCTAAACAGAGAAGAAATGTTCTTTTAATTGGGGAGCCAGGAATTGGTAAATCCATGCTTGCAAAGGGAATGGCAGAACTACTCCCTCCAGAAGAGCTCCAGGATATTCTGGTTTATCCAAATATTGAAGATAATCATAACCCATTAATTGGAACAATGCCTGCTGGTGAAGGTAAAAAAATCGTTGCAAATTATAAAGCAAAGTCAAAATCCCAGGAAGAAAGAAAGAACATGTTTACAATGATCATAATATCATTTATACTGATCATCGGATTCGTTGTTAACCAGTTTTTCCTGGCTTTAATAGCAGCAGCAGTTGTTTTTGTAGCACTTCTACAAATAAAACCAAGAACTTCAATTATGATTCCTAAGCTCCTGGTGAGCAATGAAAATAACATCGTGGCTCCTTTCATTGATGCAACCGGTGCACATGCAGGGGCTCTTTTAGGTGATGTAAGGCACGATCCATATCAGTCAGGGGGATTAGGAACTCCTGCACACGAACGTGTTGAAGCTGGAATGATTCACAAAGCCAGCAAAGGTGTCCTTTACGTTGATGAAATTGGAACCATGAATATGAAAACTCAACAAGAGTTACTGACTGCAATGCAAGAGAAGAAGTATTCAATAACTGGTCAAAGTGAAACAAGCAGTGGGGCAATGGTTAGATCCCAGGCAGTTCCATGCGATTTCGTACTTGTAGCATCTGGGAACCTCAAGGTACTTGAAGGAATGCACATTGCACTTAGATCAAGGATACGTGGATATGGTTATGAAGTCTTTATGAAAGATTCAATGCCTGACACACCAGAAAATAGAGATAAACTTGTTCAGTTTGTAGCTCAAGAAGTTGAAAAAGATGGTAGGATACCTCACTTCAGTATAGAAGCAGTTGCAGAAATCATAAGGGAAGCTCGAAGAAGGGCCGGTAAAAAAGGCACACTTACGTTAAGATTAAGAGATTTAGGCGGTCTTGTAAGGGCTGCAGGTGATATTGCAAAAGGAGAAAGTGCAGAGCATGTCACTGTAGATCATGTATTGGCTGCTAAAAAACTTGCAAGGACACTTGAACAGCAAATTGCAGATCGTTATATTGGCCAGAAAAAACAATACGAAATGTTTGCATCTGAAGGTGGAAAAATAGGTACTGTAAATGGTCTTGCAATAATTGGAGACAGAAGCGGTATAATTCTCCCAATAGTTGCTGAAGCTGCTCCTGCCCAAAGTAAATCGGAAGGTAAGATCATTGCCACAGGTAAACTTGGTGAAATTGCCAAAGAAGCTGTTCAAAACGTCAGCGCTTTAATTAAGAAGCATACTGGAACAGATATATCAAGCTTCGATATACACATACAGTTCCTGCAGGCCCATGAAGGTGTTGAAGGGGACAGTGCAAGTGTTTCAGTAGCTACAGCAGTAATTTCCTCACTTGAAAATATTCCAGTAGACCAGTCAGTTGCACTCACTGGTTCATTAAGTGTTAGGGGAGATGTTCTCCCTGTAGGTGGAGTAACTGGTAAAATTGAAGCTGCAGCAGAATCAGGAATTAAAAAGGTTTTAATACCTAAATCAAATATGAGCGATGTTTTGATTGAGGATAGATACAAAGATAAAATTGAAATAATTCCTGTTGAAAACATGAGCGATGTATTGGAACATGCATTACTTGGAAAGGATAAAAAAGGTCTTCTTGACAGAATGCAAAAGATCACTGATATGGTACCTAATATAGGTTTACAAAAACCAACAACTCATTAAATCTTGAAAGGAAATTTCCTTTCATTAATTTTGTTTTGAAATAATTTTATTTTAAAATGGATTTTATAATTTGATTTGATAGATTAAATTTTTTAAATATATTATACATATAAATACATTGATTACAAATATAAGAACATAGCTTATGGAATTTGGTATCTATTGATTATTCGCTAATTTTTAAATTATAAATCATTTAGCATTGCACAGTTAATTATCATACATTTATCATATAATAGCTAACAAAAGATAAGGAAGATAAGATGGAAAAATTAAGATTTTTTGATTTAGATCTCTCAGAAGAGATTAAAAAAGCCATTACAGATATGGGATTTGAAGAAGCAACTCCAATCCAGTCGCTTGCGATTCCACATATTCTTGATGGAAAAGATGTTATAGGACAGGCTCAAACAGGAACAGGAAAAACAGCAGCATTCGGGATTCCAACTTTAGAAATGGTAGATCCAGATGATAAGAAATTACAGGCTGTAATTTTATGCCCTACAAGAGAACTTGCTATTCAGGTAGCAGAAGAGCTCAGAAAACTTTCAAAATATATGAAAAAGATTAATGTTTTGCCAATTTATGGTGGTCAACCAATTGAAAGGCAAATTAAATCTCTTAAGAAGGGTGTACAAATTATCATTGGTACTCCTGGACGTGTAATGGATCATATGAGGCGTGGAACTTTAAAAATGAACAATGTAAAAATCATGATTCTTGACGAAGCCGATGAAATGCTTGATATGGGATTTAGGGAAGATATAGAAACTGTTTTACAGGATATGCCTGAAGAAAGACAGACTCTACTATTTTCTGCGACCATGTCCAAGGATATTTTGAATTTAACTAAAAGATATCAAAATAACCCTGAGTTTTTAAAGGTAATTCACCAGCAGATGACAGTTCCTGAAATTCAGCAGATATACTTTGAAGTTAAAGAAAAAATGAAATTAGAACTTCTGTCACGTTTAATAGACATATACAACCCTCAGTTATCTCTGGTATTTTGTAACACAAAAAGAAGGGTAGACACACTAGTAACTCATCTCCAGGTTAGGGGATATCTTGCTGATGGGCTTCATGGGGATATGACTCAGGGACAGAGAGATAGAGTCATGTCTAAATTCAGGTCTGGTCAGATAGAGATTTTAGTTGCAACTGATGTCGCAGCACGTGGAATTGATGTAGGGGATGTTGAGGCAGTATTCAATTACGATGTGCCTAATGATGATGAATATTATGTGCATAGGATTGGTAGAACAGGTCGTGCTGGTAAATCAGGCCGTGCATTTACATTTGTTTCAGGCAGGGAAATTTACCAACTAAGAGATATACAAAAATTTACCAAAACAAAGATTGAACAGCACAGAATTCCATCAGTTAGCGACGTTCAAAAAATCAAGACCAACATGTTTTTGGATGATATAAAACATGTTATCAACACTGAAGACCTTGAGAAATACATTAATAGGGTAGAAAGATTAGTTGAAGAAGATTATACTTCTGTTGAAATAGCTGCAGCTCTTTTAAAGATGTTTATGACAAAAGGAGAACAAAAAGAGTCTCCAGAAGAAGACTTTGGAGATACCGGTGCAAACCATGGCATGGTAAGGTTCTTCATGAACGTCGGGCGCAAACAGAGAATAAAGGCAAAGGATATAGTTAAGGCTATTGCTGAAGAAACAGGGCTTTCAAGTCAGGTAATTGGTAGAATAGATGTTTTTGACAAGTTTTCCTTTGTTGAAATTCCAGAAGAAAGTGGAAGGGAATTTTTATCTTTAATGAATAAAAAAAGAATTAAAGGTAAATCTGTAAATATAGAGCCTGCAAATAAGAAAGGAAGTTAATTCCTTTAATTTTTATTTAAAAACTAATTTTTATTTTGCCATTCCATTTTTACAGAAGTATCCTCCAGGTTCTCCCTGTGCTAAATTGTTCTCTTTAAATACATCACAATTAGGGCAGTTACACGGCTTGTCAGGATCAAGATCACCGCATGTCGCTATTCCTGTTGCACAGTAGACTCCTGGAACATCTGAAGGTTCTGGGCTCATGCCCCGCATTGATTCTTGCAGCAGTTTCATTTTCGTTTGCGCACATTCGCTCTCAGCCTGAACAGGGCATTGTGGACATACACATTTTGAAATGTTTTCCCTTGTAAATTCAATTTTTGGTTTTGTTTCTTCTGAAGGTTGTGCTATCCCTGCTCCCATTGTACCGCCGGTAATGGACTCCATCTGCCGAATTCTTATGAAAGAACCTATAGCTCCACCAATTGCTCCAAATACTGCCCAGAAGATAATTAATAATATAAGTTCAAGAAATCCACCCATTGCAATTAATAATCCCAGCGATCCTAAGGCTAAAAATATTATTGTTAGCACTATTGCTGATATTATTCCCCCAACTACTCCAATAAGTGCTCCATGAATTAAACCATTTTTCATGTCCACGTTAACCATATAGCCAACTATTGCACCTGCTATAATTAGACCAATGAATGAACCAAAGGCCCCACCTATTACTAAGAATAATATGCCTAATACTATTGCAAGAATGAATCCAATAATTACAGCTTTCCAATTAATCATATAATATCACTCCATTCCATGTAATTGTTAATACTATATAATTTATTTTTATTATTATTATGGTTTGAAGTAGTATCTGTAAAACTATCGTGTTAATTAAATTAAAGCCTGAAAAATGGTTAGTTGTCCTTTTAATACATACCAACGGATAATATTATATTCATATTTTTTAAACTACAAAGTGATATTAACAAATAAGTCAATAGTATAACCATGGAAAATCATAAAGTAATTTCTTCAAGGGATAATAATGATTTTGTAATTACTGATTCATTTTTAGAGCTATGTTTAAAATTAAAAAATTTAAAATACAGTAGGGGAAGGATTATTCTGGTTACTGGCTCTCCAGGAACAGGTAAATCATCCAATATTTATAATGCATTAAAAAAGCTTGATTTAAATTATTATGAGCCAATTTTACTTTTAGATAACACCAAAAAGAACTCAATAGGGGTTTTTAAAGAACTTATATACGGAATAAAGAGAGATTTACATGTTAAAACAAAACAAGGAATATTTAAGGAATTTTCAAAGCACGACGTCATATTAATTGCAGATAAAATACTTGATTCAGAATCTTTAAATGAAAAAAAGGTTGGACTTGGGGAATGGATTAAAAATAAAGGTTTAAAATCAATTCCATTTTATTTTATCGTGTTATTTGAATACTTGATAAATAAGCTTAACCTAAATCAAATAAATTTAGTTGTACATACCACTTGGACTGTTGAAATAAAAGGATATAAATATGATCTAATCACGGATTTTAGTATTTTTTCTAAACTAATTTCTGCAGTTTTGAAGATCTTTTTTGAAGTTGTTGAAATATCTTATTCGCAAGAAGATACACTAAAAATAGTGAAGAATCATTTTAATGATATCGATGATGAAAAAATCAAGTTCTGTATTGAAAAATATGGAAATAAGCCGCGGTACATACTCGATTCTCTGGAAAATAAAACTATCAATTCTAAAGACTTAAAAAATCCAGAATCAGAGAAAATTATGTGTAAATCTGGAAAATAATAGCTATGCTGTTTAATTAAACAGCGATCATATACCTTTATTTTTACAAAGTAAAATTTATTTTATGTTATTTGAGTGCATCAGCAACAAGCCTGGCTACAGAAATCACACTTACATCCGAGCGCAGGGTATCAGTGGCGATTACATCATCAACATCAGCTGCAAATATTTTAAGCAGTGCATCTTCAACAAGTACTGGGTGAACACAGGATACGACTACTTTTATTGCTCCAAGTTCTTTTAAAATCTTTGCAGCATTTACTATTGTACCGCCGGTACTTATGATATCATCAATTATGACAGCTTCCTTTCCTTTAACATCCATGTTTTTTGGTTTTGTTTCCACAACTTCGGGAGATAACCTTGTTTTTTCGAGGTAATCATATTCACAGCCCAGAATCTCAGCAATTTCCTTTGCAAATCCAAGAGCGCCTTTGTCTGGAGCAACTATTACTGGATTATTTAAAGTTTCTTTAATATGGTTTGCAATAGGCCTCATTGCAGATAAATTGTGTACAGGAATCTTGAAAAATTCAGTTATGTTCTCTTCATGTAGATTTATACAGAATATTTCATCAGCACCTGCAGCTTCGAGTAGATCTGCAATTATGACGGCTGAAACTGCTTCACCACTTTTGAAACGCCTTTCTTGTCTTCCATATCCAAAATAGGGGATTATAACTCTTATTTTTTCGATGCCCATACTCCGTAAGTTTTTAAGGATTAAAAAAAGCTCCATTAGATTTTCATCCTGCGGATAACCCGTTGATTGAACAACAATAACTTCTTTATCTAGTTGCCCCTTTATACGAATATATCGTTCCCCATCTGGGAATCTTCTGGTTTCTATTGGAATTAATGGACATTCAAGTTCTTTTGCAATCTTTGCAGCCAATTTTTGTGAAGCAGATCCACCTATAATCATTAAAATCACCTGTATTCTATGGATATAATATATTAGTCTGTTTAATTTTCATTTTCCTAAAGAAATTACTTAATTATATGTTTACAATGGATGTAAAAATTTTAATACTATGAAATTAACTATGATGTAATTAAAGTTGTAATTTCAATTATTAATGGACTCATATCTATAATGAATTTAACTATTCAAATTATTTGCCAACTTTATTAATAAGTATTTTATATGGATATAAGTTCTATACAATAAGAAATTATAACTTGAAATTATAACTTTCTTATAAAATATATATACAATCTCAAAAGATAAGATAATTAAACATATTTGCTAACTTTATTAATGGTATTTTATAAGGATATAAAGTTCTATAAGATAAGAAATTGTATATTATTCTTATTGAAAGCAGATACATTCTAGAGATAAGATAGTTAATTATGAAACTTTTAAATTTACAGCAATGAACTTAATGAGCTTTTTGTTAAATACATGACCAGAAAGGATGGTGTAAATAATGCACGAACTATCAATGGCTGATGCTATAGTAAAGACTGCAATCGATGTTGCAGAAAAAAATGATGCTCAGGAAATCACTGAAGTAACTATAGAAATTGGAATGCTTACAATGCTTAACCCAGAACAGCTTAAATTCATGATCGACGTTTTAAGTGAAAATACCTTACTTGAAGGAGCCGAAATTATAATTGAAGAAATTCCAATTGAAATAAAATGTAAATCATGTGATTTTGCAGGATTAGCTGTTTCAGATGATTTAGATCATCTCGTACCAATTATTAATTGTCCTGAATGCGAAGGACGAGATCTTGAAATAACCAAAGGAAGAGAATGTAACGTTAAAACAATTAAAATAGAGAAGGAGGATGAAGATGCATAAAATAGCTGAAGTAGAAATACAGCACGATATCATGGTTGCAAATAAGAAACTTGCCAAAAGAAATCAGAGAATATTCGACAAAGCAGGTGTATTTGCAGTTGATTTTTTAGGGGCAATAGGCTCCGGAAAGACATCACTTATAGAAAATCTCATAGAGAAAATGGATTACAAAATAGGTGTTATAGCAGGTGATGTAATAAGCAGATTTGATGCTGGAAGAATTGAAAGACATGATGTACCTGTTGTGGGGCTTAACACTGGAAAAGAATGCCATTTGGATGCTCATTTAGTAGAACATGCACTCCATGACCTTCCACTTGAAGATCTAGAATTACTTTTCATAGAAAATGTTGGAAACCTCATCTGTCCTGTCGATTTTGACCTTGGTTCCCATATAAGAATGGTTGTAGTCAGCGTAAGTGAAGGAGATGACACGGTCGAAAAGCATCCTCTAATTTTTAAAGATGCAGATATTGTGGTCATTAATAAGGTTGATATTGCAGAAGCTGTTGGTGCAGATGCAGACAAAATGGTTAAAGATGTTTTAGAGATTAGTCCGGATGTAATCGTCATAAAAAGCAGTCTTAAAACTGGCGAAGGGCTGAATGAAATTATAGAAAGTATTCAGAAATTTAAGGATGAAATATAATTTAAAAATACCAGATAAATCATAATTAATTTTATAGCAGGTGATGTGTTGAAAGTTTGGATTGATTTAGTAAATGCGCCCCATGTGAGATTTTTTAAAAGTATAATCCATTATCTAAAGGATGAAGGAGAAGATGTGTTCATAACGGCCCGTAAATTTGGAGACATACACAAGCTTCTCGATCTTTTTCAAATAGAATACACATCTGTTGGAAAACATGGAGTTACACTATCTCAGAAACTTGAAGAGAGTACAAAAAGGGCTTATGAACTTTCAAAATTAATTGCAAAGGAAAAACCTGATGTTGCAGTTTCAAAGCATTCAATTGAACTTCCAAGGGTGTCATTTGGATTGGGAATACCCAGTGTGTATGTTTTAGATAATGAACATGCCATTGCTGCAAATAAGCTTACTTTATCTCTTTGTGATAAAATAATAATTCCTAAAGCCATAGATGTGTGGAATGTTTTTAAAACAGGTGCTGATCCGAATAATTTAATCAGATACACAGGTACTTCTGAACTAACTCACCTCAAAGACTTTAAATACGATGAAAACATTTTTGGAGAACTTAATTTAAATTTAAAGAAAGAGAAGACCATTTTAATGAGGCCTGAACCTGCTCTTGCATCTTATCTGGATGCCGATTGTAAAACATCTGTTTTATCCCCAATTGTAGATGCATTAAAAGATCATGCTAATATACTGGTGATTCCACGATTTAAGGAGCAGCAGCAGATATTTGAAAACGATCCGGATGTTACTTTAATTAAGCCTCCTGTGGATACCTTCAGTCTTATGAAAAAATGCGATCTTGTAATTGGAGCCGGCGGAACAATGAATAGAGAAGCCGCACTTCTAGGTACTCCGGTTATTTCATGTTATCCTGGAAAAATACTTGCTGTTGATAAATATTATGTAGATAATGGCTTTATGAAGAGGTCCACAAATGTGGATGAGATTATCAACATGGCTTTAGAATTATTAAGCTCTGATATGAATGGTAGAGAAATAAAATCAGATGACCTTTTCAATATAGTTATAGAAAATATTTACAAATCTGCAGGTACTTAAAAGACTTTTAAAAATTAAATTATTTTTTAGTTGTAGAAAAAAACAGAATATGGTGTAGTGGACTGGCCGGGATTTGAACCCGGGGCCTCCGCCATGCCAAGGCGACACTCTACCACCTGAGCTACCAGCCCTTATGACTTGAATATTATATAAATAAATGAACATATAACATTCGAGTAATTAAAAATTTGACATCATGATATTTAAATATAGCGCTAACTTTAAAGATGACGGAGCTTAAAGTATGGAAAATTTAAAAATAAGAAATGCACTGGAAGAAGATTTCGTTGCAATTGCTGAACTTGCAGAAGATTGCAGTCCCATGGCAACTGAAAGAAAATCTATTTATCATATATTCACTAAATTCTTTAAAAGCACTTCCCTGGTTGCTGAATTACCATCTGGAAAAATAGCAGGATTCCTTTTAGGTTTTATATCTCAAGAGAATCCAGAAGAGGCATATATCCATTTATTAGGTATTGATTCGAAGGTTAGAAGAAGAGGTGTAGGAAAAGCGCTTGTAGAGAAATTTTTGGATATTTCTACTTTAAAGGGATGTAAAAAGGTATTATTAATTACAAAACCAATAAATTGGAATTCAATATCTTTCTATAGAAAATTGGAATTTCTGGAGGACAAAAGTCAGGACACCATAAATATTATGGGCGTAAGTGCCGTTAGAAATTATGATGGTATGGGAGAACATATGGTCGTTTTTTATAAGTTGCTGGAATGATCTCTCCAAAAAACTTTTAAGTGAGTTTATTTAATATTGAGTCCATATATATAAAAGTAAAATTTAAGATTAATTAAGTTCAAGGTAATGTTAAATTTTTTCTATTAGTTGAATATGGAAATAATTTTGCCAAATTAATTATCAGTAATCAGAATAATCTAGTAATGAGTCTCATGGGACGTAAAAAATTGAAAATTTTGACGCCCCGAATGCTTCGCATTCGAGGGCTTGGAGGAATCAAAATTGGTTTTAATCGCTGAAAATCACTTACAATTCATAATTGAAGTAGGACTTATAATACAGATTGGAGTAATGCTATTGCTTAATATAGTTCCAATATCCTTAAGTCTCGTGCTTTTTGTAGCGCTTATTTTATCTGTAGGATTTGCACTGCTTTTTGGTCTTGATGCTACACTTCTGTTTTTACCATTTGCTCATTATGAGTTTACGCACCCCTATGGGCCGTTAGCCCTATTTGCAGTTGTAACTTTGCTCGGCGCTCTGCCAATGATGAAAGAAGTGGGTATCAGAGTGGCCAATCTAAGGATATTTGTATTTCTTCTAGTTGGTTTAATAGCAATTTTTGGAGGAATAGTACACAGGGATTTCTTTATTCTGTGGATTTTAGGTATGTTAATTGGATTTTTCATCATATCAAAGTCATTCCGTCAAAAATCCTTTTTCACAATAAAAAGGATAATAATAGTAGCAACTGTAATGATTGGAGGTTTTGGATTCCTGGAACTTTTATCACAGATTTTCCATATGGCTGTCATAAGTCCTCTTTTAAGAGTATCCAGACTTGAGGAGAATGCACTTCCAAGTATAACTATGGTTTTGAAGAATGCAACTCTTTTTGGCCATGTTCAGGGTTCAAGTTACTGGGGGGCACAGGATACTGGATTTGCCAGTGGTTATATAAGTTTGCCTATTTCTCTGATCACTTTATTCAGTTTACCGTTCCCAATATTTTATGGAGTTTTAGTAAGTAAGAAGGATGTAGTAGATTATTTCCTGCCTGGAATATTTGGGTTCACATTTGACTTTGGATATGCTACATTGATCGCCCTTTTGATATGGTGTGCGGCGGTAATTTTTATAGGGTTTAAAATGCTTGCCACCTACCGTGAGAAGCGGGAAAGTGGTAATCGAAACTACCTTGGAAGGGAAGCTTTACTTATTGGAGCACTAACTGCATTTACATCCCAGGCAGTAATAGGATTATTTTTCTCGAACAGATCCATAAATGGTATAGCACTTTTGACCTTCATGTTCCTGGGCGCAATGGTCTTAAGCCATGTATTAATGGTTAAAAGAGGCAGATGAAATAGATAATATAATATGATTGGAGGAAAAATATGAAAAAAGCCTTAATATTGTTGGGATGTCCTGAATCTCCTTCTCAGACTCCAATGGCAGTTTATGTGACATATAAACTTAAAAAAATGGGATATGAAGTTACAACAGCAAGTACGCCATCTGCAATGAAACTTCTGGAAGTAGGAGATCCTGAAGGTTTATACATTGAAAATAAAATTGATATTGATTCATGTCTTGAAAAACTGGATAAGGGATCTTTTGATCTCCTTGTTGGATTTATTCACAAAGATGCAGCTGTCTCGTACTTCGTAACATTTTACAGCATTCTTGATACGACATCTATTGCCCTAATATTTGAAAAAGATGCCGATCAGCTCTTTGAATTCGAAAGCGCTGTTTCAGAAAGCACAGATGCCAGAATAGTATCTGCAAGGGCTTACCATAATCCAACACCACTTCGAGTGAAATTCGATAAAATGTTAAAAAAACTGGAAGAATCCGGTGCCATTTGAATTAAACATTTAATGATTAAACCATACCAGAGGAGATTTTATGTTCTGTCTTGAAACGTACTTACAGGAATCTGAAGATTATGATATATTAATAGCCAGGACGGGTTTTAAAGAATCTACTAAAGTCATTGAGGAAAATGCCTCTGAAATAATTTATGTTAATCCTGGAGAAAAAGTTTTAGGTGCAAGAATCATTGGAATACCTCCAATACCCATAGGGATTAATGAAAAAAAAGGTACAATTTTGTTTCCTTATACAAAGCCATGTCATGGGACTGCAGTAGTTGAAATACCTGTTGGTCAGGAAGAAATAAACAGTGTAAAGGAATTAAATATTAAAGGATGTTAAAACCTTAGATATTTAATTTAAATTATAAACTACTTTTTTATTCTTTAATGTATTATTTTTAATCCTCATCAACAAGGAAAGAAGCAAATGTGAAACCTGATCCAAGGCGAACCTGACCTGCAACTGCAGCTGCCTCAAGAATTTCATCCATGCTCGCACCAGCGGCTAAAGCGCTCTTTTTATGAGCTTTCACACAGTGTTCACATTTAAGGGCTACTGCACATGCCAGTGCTATCACTGATTTTTCCTTTGAAGATAGTGCACCATCTTTCATTATTTGCGAAGCCAGATTATTAAATGCATCATTCAATTCTTCACTTACTGCTTCTGTAAATCTATATGGTCTTGGCTTTTGTTCTTCCATTTTATTTACTCCTAATTTTCCTGATTTTTCTTCTAAAACAATATATTTTATATATTCATTAAAAAATAAATATAATTAAATCTATTTATAGTGAATGACGTAATTTAAACTTATAAATCTTAGGTAATTATGCTTTAACTTCAGCATATAAACAAATTATCTTAATGATAGCGTCAAAATAGTTGGTCATTCACTAACTAATTAAATGGAGGAAATGATATTATGGATTTTAAAGACTGCATAAAATTTGCAAACGAAACACCTGTATGCTATCTTGCAACAGTAGAAGGAGATCAGCCTAGAGTTAGAGCACTCGGTTTTTGGTTTGCCGATGAAAATGGATTTTACTTCCAAATTGGAGCTATGAAAGATATGTACGGACAGCTCCAGGCAAATCCAAAGGTAGAAGTATGTTTCTGGCAGCCGGATGAGGCGACAGGAAAAATGATGAGGGTGGCCGGTGAAATAGAGTTTATAGATGATCCAGAACTTAAAAAGAAAGTTTTAGAAGATAGGCCTTTCCTTAAAGAGTTCGGCATGACAGTTGAACATCCGGGACTTATAATTTTCCGCATTGCCAAGGGTGAAGCTTACTTCTGGACAATGGCCACTAATTTTGAGCCTAAAAAGTTCATTAAATTCGGTTAATACAGTTTAAGGCATTGTTTTATCTGCAAATAAAATATTATTTATAAAGAGTGGTTTCTTTGGTGAAGGAAATTATTAAATTTTGGGCAGAAATGTCAAATAGGTATGATTCCGTTATAGATAATGTCTTAGGGAAAAAAATAAGGCCAAAAATACTGGAAAAGTTGAATGAAGAGAACAATCTGGGAAAACTAATTGAGCTTGGCTGCGGTACTGGTTATTTCACTAAAACACTTGCAGATAAATCAGAAAGTCTTATTTCAACTGATATTTCAGAGGAAATGCTGACCATTGCCATGGAAAAACTAAAAGGATTTGAATTTCAGGCTATGGATTGTCAGAACCTTGAATTCGATGAAGGAACATTTGATACTGTATTTATGGGGCTGGTTCTTCTTTTCACTGAACCAGAAAAGGCTCTTAAAGAGAGCAGCCGGGTTTTAAAACATGGGGGTTTGATTATAATAGCAGATCCAGATATTTCTTTTCTATCATTTTATGGAAACTTGAAATTCAGAATTAAAGCGCTTGTAAATTACCGTAAGATTCCAACTACAAGCCATATGTTAAACCAAAAAAAGATACTGGATATGCTGAATAAAACAGGATTTGAAGTGGTCAGTAAGGAAATTATTCGTGATGATTCTGACCCTAACTATGTTACAGTTAATTATATTAAAGCGATAAAGAAGAAATAATTAAAAAATTCAATAGTTATTTTCTTAAAAACTTATTTAAGGTTATCAGAGGAGCTGGTAAACTTTATCATTTCTATTAAGTATTCTAAATCTGGAGATAAAATGAAAATAACAGTTCTGGTTGAAAATAGCAAGCTTTTAAACTCTAATTTAGATATAGAACATGGACTTTCAATGATTATTGAAAAAAACAATAATAACATTCTTTTTGATACTGGAGGTCCCAAAGGAAGTGCAATAAAAAATGCATCAAAATTAGGCATTGATCTGTCCAAAGTTGATGCGGTGGTTATATCTCATGGACATAATGACCATACAGGTGGTCTGTTAAAATTCTTTCAGATGAATAATAAAGCACCAGTTTACCTTAAAAAGGAAGCTTTAGACTATTTTTATTCCAAACGTCCTGATGGTTATAGATACATAGGTACCGATGAGGAACTAGCTGAAAAATACTGTGATAGGCTACATTTCATCGATGAAATGGTGGAAATAGTTCAAGGTGTATTTTTAGTGCCTAAAATTAAGAAGATATTTCCGATACCTTCAAGTAACAGCGTATTATTCGAAAAAAAAGAAAATAAATTGATAAATGACAATTTTGAACATGAATTATTTATGATAATAGATAATGGTAATGATTTAACTGTTTTTTCCGGCTGTGGGCATAACGGAATTAAAAATATTCTAAGCACAGCCAGAGGAGATTTCCATGACAGAAAAATAAAGACTATAATTGGAGGCTTTCATCTTCAATCTGGGGCCAGTACTTTTGCAGTAGCTAAAAAGGAAGAGATTGAAGAAATAGCTCAATGGCTCATTTTAGAAGGAATTGAAAATGTTTATACTGGTCACTGTACTGGAGAACAGGGAATGAGCATAATGGGACTAATTTTAAAGGAAAAGTTAAAAAAGATTTATACTGGGATGGAAATTACTTTATAACTTATTTTAATTGTATAAAGAAATAGGAATTATTTTTATAAAAATATAAATCCACTTCTATAGCTAAAAATAAAGAGAAAAATTAAGTTTTCTTTAAAATAACATATGAGAACACTATAACCCACACTATAAATGTTAAAATGGTTATTTTCTCCAGTAACCCGCCAAAGAACAGGTTATTACCGACACTATATGCAGCAATTCCTCCTGAAATTACCACAATAATTCCGGATATAAATGAATACTTTGCAAAATTATTCATTTTTATCTTTTTTCGGAAGCTAAAACCAGTTAGAAAAATGGCTAGAATCGTAAGCAGGGATGAAATTCCAGCTACTGCAATATGAATTGTTCCGGTAGCGGTAAATGCAGCAGTTCGGGGATCTTGTGGGAAAAATAATAGCACAATCCCTGAAATGCCAGTTAAGACTAGCATTAACATTGCAGCCCTATATTTTTTACTTGTATCAATTGTGGTGTCTAAAAATGCACCAATACCAAATATCAATAATGAAATATTGTAAATACCAAACATGACGTCCATTAATAATAAATTGGGCACGTTAGCCATAGAAAGTTCGCTTACAGTATTATAGAGCTGGCTGTAATCGTTTCTAAGCGCGCCTCCAATAATGATGGCGAGAATGTATATGATGGGTCCTAGAAAACCGAATATTGTATAAATTTTTTTCATATTTTTGGATACTTTTTTGATTATATAAAGATTTTTACGAACATGTTATGCATTTATAAGAATTAAAATATTTTTCTAAATCCTATTTGCAAAAACCAAATTGTTATCTACCAACAATTACTAATTATAAAATAATTGTAGATTGCAGGTGAAAATACAATGTCAAATGCAGGAAGGAGAGAACTTGAAAAAGAACAGCGAAGAAGAGATATATTAAATGCAGCAGAGAAATTGTTCTTTTCTAAAGGTTATGATAACGTTTCATTGAATGAAATAGCTAAAGAAGTTCAATTAGGCCGGTCTACACTTTATCTATATTTTGAAAATAAAGAGGAGCTATTTTTTGCAATTGTACTTAGAGGAGCCCAAATCTTAAATAAACTTGTCTTAAAAGAATCTGAAAAGGCAAAAACCAGTTATGAGAAACTTGCTGCATTTAGAGATGCATATTATAAATTTTCTAAAGGATATCCTGATTATCTCAAAGCTTATAATTATTTACTATCAGGAAGATTTGATCTGGCTAATATTGAGCATACGGAATATAAATGGTTACCGGGGTCCGAAAGTAAACTTTATCCAGAATATAAGAAGAAATTTGAAGAAATATACATTAAAAAGTTAGAGCAGGGCAATATTTCCAATTTTCCAATACCAAAATTCACGGTTAGTGAATATTTAAATGAAATCCTTATTTTGCGCCGTGAAATGTTGAATATACTATGTAACGCAGTAGAGCAAGGTAAAAATGAAGGAATAGTCAGGCCTGATGTTAACTCAGTTGAAGTAACAGTTTTACAGACTTTAATTGCAAATAGTCTTGATAATTTAACTCCTGATCTTCAAGAGTTGCTGGAAAGTCAGAATATTAGTCATGAGCAATTTTTAAAGGATGTTGGGGATTTCCTGGGTTATATGATCAGTAATAGAAGTAACAAATGAAAAATGGATGATTAAACTATTGATGATTTGTCCTATTTTTTCAAATTTAAATTCTTATTGGGATTTGCATGTTTATTCTTTAAAAACATTTTAAACCAGTCATTTCTACTAATTTTATATTAAAAAGCTTATTATAATACTATATAATTTTTAATTAGAATTATGGATTTATTTTTAACCAGCTTCTCTATTTTGGGGGTAATTTCTTTATCAAAAACTTTAAATACTTAATGACATAATGTCATTAAATGACAATACGTCACTGACACTATGTCATCAATTGAAAAATTTGTATAAATTATTGAGGGGTTAGGATAGGACTAGCAACATAATTTATGTAAAAAAGGAGCTGAAAATATGGTAGAAAGGGAGTATAGGCAAGATGAAACTAAAATTTATGCAGATAGGAATGGACCAGCTAAAATGGCTGAAGGAATAGCCATGCAAAGATTTGGTGAATCTTCTAAACCTGAATATGAGAGAATTTGTTATGATCCATATGCAATACATTTTATCAGTTCTGAAATAATCGAATTTGGAATTAAGCATCCTGAGGAAGCTAAAGCAAAAGTAGAACAAATGGAAAAACTATTTCCGGGACTCAGCAGTTCAATAATGGCTAGAGTTAGATATTTCGATGACTTTGTGAAAAATTCAATTGCAGATGGAATTGAACAACTAGTAATATTAGGTGCAGGCTATGATACTCGAGCATATAGAATTGAAGAGCTGAAAGAGAATGTAAAAGTCTTTGAAGTAGATCATCCAAATACTCAAAATTTTAAAATTCAAAAAATTAGAGAAATTTTTGGTTCTACTCCTGATCGTGTTGTTTATGTTCCTGTTGATTTTGAACAGGAAACATTTGGTCAAAAACTATTTAATAATGGATATAACTCTTCAAAAAAGACTCTTTTTGTAATGGAAGGACTTGTAATGTACATCCCACCTAAAGCTGTATCTAAAATTCTTTCATTTGTCATGGGAAATTCAGGTAAAGGAAGTTCAGTTATATTTGATTATTATCCTGAATCAGTGGTCGATGGAACCTGTAAACTGGATATAGGGGTTAACATTAGAAATCATCTTATACAGCTAGGAGAACCCCTCCAATTTGGAATTAAGGAAAATGAAGTCAATAATTTCCTTATAGAATTTGGATTTTCTAATATTAAAAATATAACAAGTGAAGACTATAGAAAAGCGTATTTTCATGGAGTAAATAAAGACAGGGATGTTTGTGAACTTTTATACTTTGCACATGCAGTGGTTGAGTAGCATGATATAACCAAGTTTTTTCTTCTTTTATTATCCGGTTCAATTAAAATGGACTTGAGAATCTAATACTTGTAAAAATTAATTAATATAATTCAAATTTTTGTAACCACGAGCATATTTTTTTATATATCCAAAATCATAGGTGATATGTAAAAGTTTAGAATAAAAATTAACAATTCATTCTTAACAATACAATATTGAGGTCAATCATGTTAACAACAGTAGTGGGAAGTTACCCCGCGTCACCAAAAAAGCCATCATCGTTCTCTGATAAGATTTCTGATATTTTTGGATCATACGATGAATATAAAGCTGCTGTAGAGATTGCAGTACGCGACCAGATAGAAGCTGGTATCGATATAATATCTGATGGGCAGGTAAGGGATGGAATGGTTGAAATTTTTGCAAAAGAGATTCCGGGTATGGCTGTTGATGATGGAACTGCAAAAATAACAGGGAAAATACTTCCTTCTAATCATCCAATCTGTGTCAACGACTTAAAATTTGCATTAAAGGTTGCAGAAGGCATTTCAAAAGATTACGGGCAAAAATCTAAAACTCTTAAAGAGGGAGTTAAAGGGGTTAAAGGTATAGTAACCGGCCCTTCAACACTTGTTTTTTCATCAAGAATGGAAGGATTCTACGATAAAAAGGAGGATGCCATCATTGATTTAGCATATGCTTTAAAGAAAGAAGCGAAGTTTCTTGAGGATTCAGGAGCTTTAGTAGTACAGATAGATGAACCTTTTATTTCTACAGGAATGGTTAACATCAGTGTGGCAAAGAAGGCTGTTAATATTATAGCAGATGGTTTATCAGTGCCAGTATCGTTGCATGTTTGTGGTGATGTGGCAAATATATTTGATGAACTTTTAAAATTTGATGTTGATATTGTGGACTGTGAATTTGCAGGCATCGAGCCCAATATCAACGCTCTTGAAAATGTTAATCTTCGAGGGAAAAAAATAGGATTCGGATGTTTGGATACAAAAACTGATAGGGTTGAAACTAAAGAAGAAGTGGAAAATCTGATAAAAAGAGGAATAGATTTTATTGGCGCTGAAAATATGATCGCAGACCCAGATTGCGGAATGCGGATGCGATCGAGGGATTCAGCATTTTCAAAACTTAAGGTAATGGTAGGCGTTGCAAAAAACTTATAATTTTAATTTATTAACAAACTTAGTGCGGAGAATAAACATGTCATTTCAAATTGAGGTCAACGAGATAGCAGAAGGCTGGGAAACGCTTGTAAGGAAAATCATGGATGAAGGTAAAGAGATTAAAGATGAAAGGGGCTCATTAACCAGAGAAATTTTAAATACCCTTGTTACAATAACTGATCCTCTTGGAATCCGAAAACTAGATGATAATAATGTTGAAACTAATTTTGATATGTTTGAAAACATACGGGTGCCAACAGGATACTTTTGGAAGGGAGAAAAGCTTAAAATTTATTCTGAACAGTTCATAAGCGATGACAAGCAGGGTTTTGTTTACACTTATGGTAACCGTTTGAGGGCTCATTTCGATGGTATTGATCAGATTCAAGTAGCCATTGACAGGCTTAAAAATTGTACAGAATCAAGAAGATCAATTTCTGTGACATGGGATCCAACAGTTGACACAAAAACTGATGAAGTACCTTGCATGATCCTTGTAGACCTTAAAATAAGGGATGGAAAGCTTCAAACGACCGCATTATGGCGCAGTCATGATATATATGGTGCATGGTTCCCGAATGCAGTTGGTTTAACATATCTTGCTAAATATGCTTCTGATCAGCTTGGTTTGGAAGTAGGAACGGTTACAATTCATTCTATAAGTGCCCATATTTATGAGGTTAATTTTGACGATGCTAAGCATACCTTGAATATGAAAAGGTTTGGTATGTAATTTATAACAAATTCAATTATATTTCATTTTCTAAAAATCAAATAGTAAATTAATTAAAGGACAATAGCTTAAACTCCATTGTTAACAACAAATTTTGTATTCATTTAATAATATCACAATTAGAGGTGAAATAATGGTAAGTGTCAATCTTGAAGCAAAAAAGACAGTAGACTTAATGATAGAACAGGCAGATGAATTAAATTTAAGCGTAGAAAAGCTTGAAAACGGTTCCACAGTTATCGATGCTGGTGTAAATGTTGCAGGAAGCCTTAAAGCAGGGGAACTTTACACAAAAGTATGTCTTGGAGGACTTGCAGAAGTAGGTATCTCAATTCCCGGAGACCTTTCAGAAAACTTCGCATTACCTTCTGTAAAAATTAAAACCAATTCTCCAGCAATATCAACCCTTGGAGCTCAAAAAGCAGGATGGTCTGTAAGCGTAGGGGACTTCTTTGCACTCGGTTCTGGACCTGCAAGGGCATTAGCTAAAAAACCAGCCCACACTTATGAAGTAATAGGATACGAAGACGATGCAGATATCGCAATCCTCACCCTTGAAGCTGACAAATTACCTGGCGCTGACGTGACTGATGCAATCGCAGAAGAGTGCGGTGTTTCACCAGAAAACGTATTTGTACTTGTTGCCCCAACATCATCCATCGTTGGTTCAATTCAAATAGCTGGAAGAGTTGTTGAAAACGGTACCTACAAAATGATGGAAGCTCTAGACTTCGACGTTACAAAAGTCAAATTTGCAGCAGGAATTGCACCAATTGCACCTGTTGACCCAGATGGACTTAAAGCAATGGGTAAAACAAACGACGCAGTTTTATTCGGTGGTAGGACCTACTACTATATCCAGTCTGAAGAAGGAGACGATTTAAAATCCTTAGCTGAAAATTTACCATCTTCTGCATCTGCAGGATACGGAAAACCATTCTACGATGTATTTAAAGAAGCTGAATATGACTTCTACAAAATCGATAAAGGAATGTTTGCTCCTGCTGAAGTGGTCATAAACGATCTCAGAACTGGAGAACTCTTTAGAGGAGGATACGTAAACGTAGACCTTCTTAAGAAGTCATTTGGATTATAGTTGAGATTTTAATAATCTCCCAATTTTTTATTTTTTAGATTAAAATGGCTTTTTTTGAATTGATTTAAACAAATTCAACCTCAAGTCTTCAAAACTTAGGGTTTTTCTAGTTTATCTTCTTCATGTTCAGACATGTTGTGATATGCCTCACCAGAAGCGCTTACAGGGTCAATATGAATTGTTGCGTAGGATAAATATTTTAAATGATATAAAAGATGATTTTGGGCTTTTTTAGCAATTTCATGGCCTTCTTCTACGGAAAGCTCGGGATCCACGGCTAAATTGATTTCTGCATGAAGCCTGTGACCTAACCACCTAATTCTAACTTCAGTAACATCCTGTACTCCAGGTACATGGGTCAATGCAAGTTTTATGTTATCTATAATTTCTGGATCTACTCCATCAAGAAGGCGGGTGAAGACTGATTTACCTGACTGCCATACGATTCGGAAGAGAAAAATAGTAATAAGAATACCGATTAAGGGGTCTGCAAGTGGATAACCTAAATATACCCCTATGACGCCGAAAAGCACAGTTAAACTGGTAATTCCATCTGCACGGGCATGATATCCATCTGCAATCAATGATGCACTGGCAATCTCTTTTCCAACTCTGATACGGAATATTGCAACAATTTCATTACCAAGAAAGCCGATAATCGATGCTAAAGCCACAGCCCATAAGTTTTCCAATGTCTGAGGATGGAAAAAACGATTGATGGATTCGTATCCGGCAAAAACTGCGCTGAGAAATATTATGATAACTATTGCTACCCCTGCAAGATCCTCAAATCGACCGTAGCCATATGTAAATGTTTTACTTGGATTCTTGAGTGCAAGTATAAATGCTATCCAGAGGGGGATGGCGGTAGCGACATCGCCGAAATTGTGAATACTATCTGCAAAAAGTGCTACACTTCCAGAAAATATAACAATAACAAACTGGAATATTGCCGCTGGAAGCAGTGCTATAAATGACCATTTTACAGCCCAGATACCTTTTTCAGTACTGATTATAGATGGATCTACAACTCCATGCTCATGGCCAAATTCTTTGCTTCTTTTATTTTGCGATTGTTTGTTATCAACCATTTTCAACCATTTAATCTTTTATTTAATATTATTTTTCTTTTCATTAATATTTAATTAAATGAGTTTTTTTGGGATATCAAAGGGTTAAATTGATGGTAAATAATTTATAAATATTTAATTATGAATCAAAAAATCCCGTGCAATGATGAAAAAATGCCGGCATTGTTTATAGGACACGGCTCCCCTATAAACGTAATTTCAAATAACGAATTTACGAGAAGTTTAGAGAAACTAGGCAGAACTCTTCCAAAGCCAAGGGCAATATTGGTGGTTTCGGCGCACTGGCTAACTAATGGAACTTTTGTTACATGTGTTGACAAGCCAGAAATGATATATGATTTTTACGGCTTCCCCAAGGAAATGTACGAAATAATTTATCCAAGTCATGGTGCCCCTGATTGTGCTAAATCACTGGTAAAATCTAATGATAGTATAAATTGCAGTAGTCAGCGGGGTCTGGATCATGCATCATGGGCCATTTTGAAGCATATGTACCCAAAAGCTGACATACCTGTATTTGAAATGAGTCTGGATTATTCTTTTAACGACTGGCATCCTAAACCGGTACAATATCATTATGATTTAGCATCAAAGCTGGTAGAATTGAGAAATAATGGAGTTTTAATTATAGGCAGTGGTAATTTAGTCCATAATCTCAACCTTGCAGATTATGATATGTACGCCAAGCCATATGATTGGGCGGTTGAATTCGACCAGAAAGTAAAATTAAACATTATAAATGGAAATATGGATAATTTAATTAATTTTGAGAGTATGGGCCCCTCAGCACCTTATGCAGTGCCTACCCTTGACCATTATTTACCAATGGTATACACCATTGCACTGCATGAAGAGAGTGAACCAATAACCTTTACTTATGAGGGCTTTCAGAATGGTTCTGTTTCTATGAGGTGTTTCCAGATAGGTTAAGTTCCTAAAATTTGATCATTAATTTTAATTTTTGTTTATTTTATAATTATTGAAGTTAATTAATGATAAATAAGCTCATTAATCTGCTATTCCTTACTTTAGGCTATTATGCTATTAATTTAAATTTAAATTTATTTTAGTTTATTCTATTCAATTATTTACTTTAATAATAGTTTCTAGTTTATTTTATAGCTTAAAGTAAGTGCTTTCGTTAAAAAAAGCAGAATTAAATGGACAAATTTATATAATACTATTATTAAAATAATAAGAATAGTTAATACTTAGGTGGTAGTGCATGTGGATAAAAAAAGTTAGGAGGGATACTTTAAGGGGGGATGGTATCAAATGGTGGATAGTGATGATGACAAGCACTTGATGCTGCTTCTTCCAATTATAATTTACGTTATTGCGTCTATTGGGGGAAGCGTTGCATATAATGTGGAGGTAAATGAATCAAATTCAAAGTCAAGTATTAACTTTGATTTAGATTTGAAAACTTTTTTAGTTCCAGGTAACATGAAAAGAATGAATCAAGTTTTAAATAATAAGAAAATGGTTAATTTAAAAAAATCAGGAAATAAAACACTTCCAAAATTTTTTTCAAGCAGTCAAATAACAGAATTAATAAATAATTCAAATTTAGAGAATACCGGGTCAAAATTAATGGAAGTAGATGCTTCATCAAGTGAAAAATGGAACTTAACAGGTACTAAAACGGTTTTTTTAACATCAGATCGTGTAATAGACAAAGAAAGTGACAGAAAATTTTTAGAAAGGATTAAATCTAACTTACAAAAATCAGGGATTAAAGTTATAATCGATCCCAGAGCTTCTCATCCAGATCAGGTTCCAAGAGCAATAGAAAATGCTCCTGAAGGCAGTGCTGTAATTGTAGTTAATTACAATTGTGCTGGAACCATCAAGGATCTTGGTGATGGAATAAGTGGACCAGAAACTAACGGAAATCAAAATAAAGGCTATTTATACGACCATGCAAAGGACTTGAAAGGGATAATTTATGTAAATGTATCTCCTGATATATTTTTAACAAACAGCACTTATTTACCCCGGGCGTACGATGATGATTTCTCGCCGGCATCATTTGAAGGAATAAGAAATCCTGCAAAATATCTTTTAAATAATAAAATAGCACTTATAGACAGTCCAAAGCCAGATCATCCAGTTATGGGCTTTGAAAGGGCAGATACAATATCATGCCAGATATCAGAACTATTGAAACAGTGAATTTATACAATAGATTTTTCAACCATTTTTAATTTTTTGAATTAAAAAGAAATAAGGGAAATTTAATTTAAATTTCATCCCTGAATCTGTTTTACACTTCCAGCACCGTTTATCTGTTGGGTTAACTTTGGGCTCCCGATGTATGAAATTTGTCCGGCACCATTAATTATAGCATTTAACGAGTTTGATACTTTGATAGTTCCTCTTCCTGCCCCACTGATTGTTATAGTTGCTATTTTACTGGCTAAATTATTTGCTGTGTATTCGCCTGCCCCTGAAATAGTAATATCCTGGCTGTTGGCATTACCTGACATGAATAATCTGCCTGCTCCAGTAATTATGATTTTAAGAGTATTAACGTTTAAATTGGTTAAATTACCCTCACTTGCACCGTTGATGTTTATTGTTAATGAATTGGCTTTTAAACCATTTGATTGAATTTTCCCTCCTCCAGAATAACTAATGGAATTAATGTCTTTTACAGTTAGATAGTATATTACTGGTTTTGTAGGTACAATAGTGCGGTTACCAGAATTAATAGTTAAAACATTATTGTTCACGCTGGTGTTGATATTAGGCATTATATTATCTTCTGCTTCAATTGTCAGAGATTCAGTATTTCCTTGAGTTATAATTAGTGTGCCTGTACCATCGACTGAAACCTGGTTAAAACCACTTACATTTTGTGATTGGTTTATCACTTTCCCAGATCCTGTAATGTTTTGCCCTGTACAGCCTGATACGGCCACGATAAGGGAGATAATTAAAGCTACAAGAATATATTTTCTCAAAATGTTCCCTCCTTATTTCCAATTAAGATTAATTTATAAAAAAAGAATAATTTATAAGTTACTAATTGATGCTGGGAAGTTATCTATATAATTAGATTTAATTAAGCTCTAATCCCAATAGAATGACCTAATAAAAGTTTATATTTATTAAATGGGGTCATAGGTTATTGAAGGGTACACATTTCCAAAAATTTTGAAAAGAAGTAGATTAATATATTTGAATTGCCGAACTAACAATTTAAATATTTATAGCCCTATCACTGCTCCTTTAATTAAATATGTTCCAATTATTAATGCATTATTAATTCAATTATTTACACGTTTTATTGAAATTATTGAGGTCATTAAATACATCAAAAATCTTAAAATAAGTTTAATTTGGTAGGTATTTGGGCCTAAATTTTGGAAAAGGTTATTAAATAGGTCTAACCAATTTTTTGTTATAGAATTTAGGAAGTGAAAAAATATGGCTAACATGATTGAATGGAAACCGGTGATAATCGGAGTAATTATTGCTTTAATAGTTGATTTTTTATTATTTATTCAAGGTTTAGTCTTAAATCCTGCATTTTTACTGGCTGGAATAGCAGTTGGTTTCATGACTGGAGGAACATGGAAAAATGGAGCAATTAATGGAACAATAGCAGGTATATTGGGAGTAATTATATTTACTGTAATACTGACAATTATATATGCTGGCGGGGGTGCTGGAGCACTCTTGGGAATATTACTTGCTTACTTAGTGCCTTATCTGATTTTACGTATAATTCTAGCAATAGTTGGAGGAATCATTGGATTTTTCATTGTTGCAGAATCAGAAAAGCACCCAATTGAAGAATGATTGAAAATCACTCATTCTCTTTTTTTAGATTTTAAATTCATATTTTAAATGGAATTATTACTTCATAATTACAAAATTAAATCAGTAAATAATTAATTTATCATGTTTAGGCATAATTTTAAAAATAAGAAATAGCATTAATTGAATTAATGCCTAAATTTATTCAGTGACTTTTATAGCTTTCATTGGACATGAAGTAGTGCAAAATGCGCATCCAATACATATCTGGTCATCAATTAATATGTCCCAGTCATCTGAGATGCTTATAGCTTTTACAGGGCATAAAGAAATACATGCACCGCAGTCAACGCATTTTTCTTCTTCTTTTTTAACTACTTTTTTAATGGGGTCTACATGAATTCCCTGGCTTTCCATGTATTCAATGCTCTCTTTGACCTGATTTCCAGATAGCTCAACAAGTATTTTACCTCCTTTAGGGGTTATGTTGGCTCTTAAAATGTTGAAATCTATGTCATATGATTTCATTGTATCTGAAATTATTGGTTTATTGGTTATATCTGGTGAAAACTTTAGCCAGGCTTTCATTGGTACACCTCATCATTATTTTTGTCTTTCCCAATTAATCTTGAGATATCTTCTGCAGTGATCATTCCCTTCACTTTATTGTCTTTATCAATAATTGGAAGCCCTGAAATCTCATATTTATCTATTCTTCTTGCTATAACATCGACTGGTTCGTCTTCTCTTGCTATGATTACTTTTTTAGTCATTACATCCTTCAATTTGGCTTTATCTTTAGCAATAGCATTTGCTATATCCCATGAAGTTACAATGCCCATGAGTATGCCTTCAGTGTCAACCACTGGAAGATGGTTTATACTGTTTTCAACCAGTTTCCTGGCAACATCACTTATTTCATCTGTTGGATACGCTATTATCACGGGTTTACTTTCAATGTTCTTTACAAGAACGGATGGTTTTTTAATTTCAAGTGGGTGGGGAGTGTGTCCTTTAGAAGGTATCAGCTGAACAGGTTCTGTAAGGAAGAATTTTCCTTTGTTTATCCAGTCTTTAAGTTCATATGCAACTTCTTCAGCTTTCTTATAAGATGATAATGGCGATGCATTAACTTCTACTCCATTAATTTCAATTTTTCCAGTTTTTAGTTCTTTATAATTTGTTTCTCTTATAACTGGGCGGCTGCGATTTGGAACACCATAATCTATTACCTGACAAGTTATATCTTCATCACTTATGGCAGTTCTTTTTGCTACTTGCTCATTTAAGATTGGAATTGGGATTCCAGCACCTACATATAATGTAGGTCCGTATTTTTGCATGGTTGCTCCCCTGACAAAATCACTGCTCATCTTCTTCATATCTCCCATGAGCATCAGAGTCCCTGCAGCACTAACTGGCACCCCATTTCGGCGTTCAACTTCTGTGGAGTGCTGTGTTCCTTCTCCAATGATGTATCCTTCTCCTCCGCATAAAAATATCCTTGTTCCCATGCCTATTGTTTCGAAATAAGGATCATTAATAAGTGGACTTAACTGTCCTGCGCTTGAATAACTTACATTCCCAAAATTTGGTAGAAGAGTCCCCATATAGGTGTATAGTGTTTCATCAGTTGAATTGGTAGCAACTGCATAATTTTGATAACAGTTTCTTGGATTTACCATCACTGCCTGATTTAATTTATCAATCGTGATACTGGTTTCCAGTTCTTTTCTAGGATAACAATCGGTACCATAAGCTTCAACAACAAGATCTATTTCTTTACCTTTAATTAAATCTTCGATTAAATGGGAGCCACCATAATCCATGCCTATTTGTGGGTTTCTATTTAATTGGGTAGCCCCTATATATGAATCAACAGCAGCAAGCCCTGAATAGGCCTCAACATTGTTTAAAAATGTTTTATTCATTTTGATTGGAGGATCAGAATGACCAAAATTTATAAATGCTCCTGAAGAACACATAGCACCAAATGTACCTGTTGTAACAACATCAATTTCATCTGCTGCCGCTTTTACGCCGTTTTCTTCAACAAATTTTGTCATCTCTGCAGCAGTTAAGACAACAGCATCACCAGTTTTGATTTTTTGGTTAATCTCTTTAATTGTCTTCATTTGACCACATTCTAGTATTTATTATTATGATTTTTATGGAAAATTAAGGAAGAGTTTCATAAAAAGTTTCTTAAGTTAACTCCTTATCATAATTAGATTTTTTCTAAGATATACTTAACTCAATTCATATTTATAGCGGTATATTCTTAATTTGATGAAATAAAATAGAACTATCTTTATGGAACATTATCCATTAATAATATTAATATATATTTTTTTATTATTTAGTTTCTACCTTCAAATATGTTTTTATCATTCAATGGGCTCTAATTATTGACATTTTTTGAAATTTCATGATTTAATATAATAAATATAGCTATTAAACCTTTTCAAAACTGAATATGGGTTTTAGAACTTTATTTTAATTATTAAAGGGTATTTTAATTTTTAAATTGTATTACTGAAATTAATAAAATTTTTTTTCGAAAATATTATTAATTACAAAAAATATAATATTGTACAACCACTCACCTATGCTGTTACCACAGAGGTGATGTTCTCAAAGGGGAGGTATTATGGTTAATGCAATGTATGATGTTATAAATTGTAATTGTGAAATAGCTTATACTGTTCCTGAAAGTATAGATACAAAGTTTGATGGTTATGATTATGTTGAAATACTACTTGTAGAAGATAATATCGCTGATGTACGCATTGTAAAGGAAATTCTCAAAGATTTTAAGATCTCCAGTAAAATCCATGTGGTTGATAATGGGGTAGATGCTTTAAATTATTTATATAAAAAAGGAAAATACAGTGATGCTCAAAAACCAGATATTGTTATTTTAGATATAAATTTACCTAAAAAAGACGGCATAGAAGTACTATATGAAATTAAAAACGATAAAGACTTAAAATATGTCCCAACAATCGTTTTAACAGCTTCATATGATAATGATGGAATAGAAAAGAGTTACTGCCGCTATGTTAACTGCTATGTTGCTAAACCATTTTATTTAGAACAATATGTTGATATCATATTGTTTATTAAAAATTTTAGACTTACAGCATCAAAATTACCTAAAAGAGTCAATATAAGGCCATCGTTTAATTTTTTACCTCAGTTATTAAAAAATACACCTTTTTAAATAGATATGCCTCAAAAAAGGATTTATATTAATTATAAATTACGTTAACACCGTAATTTATCTTACTGGCATATAATTAATTCTAACTCTTTTTTATTAGTTGTTAAATTTATTCAAACCAGCTAAAACATAATTAATATAAGGGCCATATAACATAATATAAGTAGTTTTATCTTAAGGAAAATCTGATAATTTCGGTAAAAAACCAGATACTTCTTAATTGTCATATTTCATGTCTTTTAAAAATTTATTTTAAATAAAAATAAGGAATTGCAGTTATTAATAAGGGTAGATAGCATGACAAATCAACTAGATCTAGATTTATTTAAAGGAATACTTAACAAAATAGAAAGTCAGGTAGACTATGCTGATATAAGGGTCAGTGATAGTCAGAATACCTCCATCATCATGAAGGATGGAAAAATTCAGGAGATAAGGTCAGGATCTGATTTTGGAACCGTTATCAGGGTTCTAAAAAATGGGGCATGGGGTTCTGCATTTACAACTGAACTTTCAAGAATGGATGAGGTGGTAGAAACTGCCTTAAAGCTTACAAGGTCATTAAAAAGTGATGTAGAGCTGGCTGATGTTGAGCCGATGGTTGATGATATAAAATCAAAGGCCAAAATAAAGCCTTCTCATGTATCAATCGAAGAAAAAAAGGAACTCATGAAGGATGCCAACCAGGCTGCAACCATTGAAAAAATTGTAAGCACAACTATAAGCTATGTTGATGCAGAAGGAAAGAGTTTATTTTTAAATACCGAAGGCACTTCTATTACAAATGAAGAATCAAGAGTAGGAATGTTCCTGAATGCTGTTGCAGCAGAAGAAAATATGATTCAATTTGGACATGGAAGTACTGGTGGAGCTCGTGGATTTGAAGTGCTTCAAAAAGAGGACATAGAAAGATTGGGAAGGAAAGCAGCAACTAAAGCTGTAAGGCTTTTAGGTGCAAGTACACCTCCTTCAGGGAAATTTCCAGTTGTAATGGACTGTGAACTTTCAGGTGTATTTATTCATGAAGCTTTAGGCCATGCTTCAGAAGCTGATCTAATTTTACAGAATGATTCGATCCTTAAAGATAAAATGGGAAGCCAAATTGGATCAGAATTAGTTACGATAATAGATGATGCAAGTATGGATGCATTTGGTTATTATCCATACGATGCAGAAGGTGTAAAAACCAGCGAAAATGTGCTTGTTAAAAATGGAAAACTGGTATCTCTTTTAAGCTCCAGAGAAACAGCTGCAAAACTTGGAATTTCCTCGTCTGGAAATGCAAGATCTCGAGTTGGTGATCAGCCGATTGTCAGAATGAGTAATACCTATCTTAAACCTGGCAACCTGAAATTTGAAGAGTTAATTGAAGATATGGGTAATGGAATTTATCTTAAAGGCTCTAGAGGGGGACAAGTGGATACTGGAAAAGGTATATTCCAGTTCAACGCTGCTGAATCTTTCATGATAGAAAATGGAGAAATAAAGGCCCCTCTTAGAGATGTATCTCTGTCTGGAAATATCCTTGAAATCCTTAATAAGGTAGATGGTGTGGGAAAAGACTTTAAAATGAGTATTGGGTTCTGCGGAAAAGGAGGTCAAACTGCCCCAGTAGGCGATGGAGGACCCCATGTAAGGGTCAGCGAAGCGACAGTAGGGGGAGCAATGTAAAATTTTATTTTTTCATTTAATTTAAAGGGGGTAATTTAATGGTATCTGAAGAAGAAGGAAAATTTTTAGTAAAACTTGCAAAAGAATCCATAGAAAATTATATACTGCGTAGAAAAGCTATAGATGTGCCTGAAGATACTCCAGAATCTCTAAAGGATAATATGGGTGCATTTGTAACCTTGAATAAAAGGGGCATGCTCAGAGGATGTATAGGGTATTCAGAACCAGTAAAACCACTTGTAAATGCTGTAATCGACGTTGCAATATCTGCTGCAGTAAATGATCCCCGATTTCCGCCTGTAGTCACTGATGAACTTGATGATCTTGAAGTTGAGGTGAGCGTACTTACAAAACCTGAACTCATTGAAGTTGAAAAGCCTGAAGAATATATGGATAAAATTGAAATAGGTAAAGACGGCCTTATTATAGAAAGAGGTCCTTACAAAGGACTATTACTTCCCCAGGTTGCTGTAGAATGGGGATGGAATGTAGAGGAATTTTTATATAATACATGCACAAAGGCAGGGCTTACTGCCGACTGCTGGCTTTATAATGATGTTAAAATCTATAAATTCCATTCAGAGATTTTTAATGAATGATTTAGTAAAACTCTTTTATTCATTTTAAACAACACTAAAAATGAAAAATAGGGTTTAAGTAATGTTGAGCTAGGGGTTCTCTGATTTTAGTTCTTCATACAGATGAAGTATGTCTTCTTCTGCTTCCTCACTTAAAACCGCTGAAGCTTCATCAAAAAGTCCATTTTCTTCTTCTTCGCTGTCCATATGGTATATTACCATATCATTAAGTTCTTTTAAGCTAGTTTTCCATTCACGGCTATCAGGACTCATATTATCCATTCGGGCCATTTTTCTAAAGGCCTCTTCGTGTTCCCTTTCATTTTCTTTTACTTTTTGCTCGTCTATAAACTCCATTGGAGGATATAAGAATTTCTCTTCCCCAACTAGATGATTTTCCAGTTCTTTCCTGACTTTAGGATATTTTGAGGTATCTTGTAATGTTTCTTTAAATAATTCTTTAATATGGTCATGATCTTTCTTTAAAACTTTATAAACATCTCCCTTTGGCAATTGAATACCTCCTGTATTTGGTTTTTAATATGTCCTTGAGAGTTAATAAATTTTTTTGGAATATTAATAAAATCTTTTAAGGAGATTTCGGGATTCAATGAGTTTTTCAACATCCTTTTTTTGAAAATAAATAAATACTTGTTTTAGGATATCCATTTATAATAGATAATATATATTTTAAAAAAGAGATTTTATAAATAAATACTTGTTTTATGAAATTCAATATATTCATGAAAATACTGAAATTTTAAGGAGAGATTTCAGATTAAATCTATTAAAATATTGATTTTATCATATTTTTCACTTAACAAGTTAATTAAAAGAACTAAGATGTGATTGAATGTTTATACCAACAGTACCAACGCCTGATGAAATTTTAGACAAAAGCTTCAGAAGGGCAAAAAAGGCCGCCAATAAAGTGAGGACATCGAAGGTCCCACGTCACCAAATGGCGAAGAGAACAGAAGAGGCAAGAATAAAAACTGCCTGTGAGGTTACAAAAGATACCCTTAACAATTTACTCAACAAGACACCCAAAGTAGAAAGTTTACATATGTTTTACCAGGACTACATCGACGTTATGGTAGGTGTAGATCAGCTTAAAAAATCTTTAGGGGCTTTAAAATGGGCAATAGGCGTTATATCTAAGATTGAAAATGAATATTTATTTAAAGTAAGAAGATCAAGACCTGAAAATGCTGCGAATATCCGTAAATCTGCATTTGGTAGAATTGCATCTGTAGCGCGCCAAATAGAAGATGAACTTAACTTTTTAGACTTTGTGAAGGGAAAACTTCGAAACATGCCCACTATAGATTTTGAAGCCACTACTATGGTTATAGCAGGATTTCCAAACGTTGGAAAATCTACATTACTTCGCCAGATTACTCCAGCAGAGCCTAAAGTTGCAGACTATCCTTTTACCACCCATGGAATTCAGATAGGGCACTTTGAGAAGAAATGGAAAAAATATCAAATAATAGATACACCAGGACTCCTTGACAGGCCAATAATGGACATGAACAATATTGAACTTCGTGCTATGGTAGCACTGGAGCACCTAGCAGATGTAATTTTATATATCTTTGATGCATCTGAAACTTCTGGTTATCCTCTTGATGCACAAATGAGATTGTACGAAGAAATAAAGCACGTCTTTGACACGCCCATAATATGTGTTCTTAACAAAATGGATTTGGTAGAAAATAATAAGTATTTAGATAAATATATTAGTAAACTGGGTGAACCTTTAATGATTTCAGCATCAGAAGGTTCTGGTGTGGATTTAATAATTAAGGAACTGGAGGAATTTAATGGTGGAAAAAAAGGAAATAAAGACTAAAAAAGAATTGGAGATGGAAAAAGCTGCAGGAAAAGAAACTCCAGCTGTAAAAACCGAAACAACTGAGCCAGAAAAAGAAGTTCCAGTGGAAAAAGTAATCAAACTTGAAGATCAACCCGAAGTAGAAACTGAACCTACAACTAAATCCGAATGGGAAACCCGGGCTGAAAGGGGAAGAGGCGCTGCACAGAAATTTTTCGATGATATGATAGGTACATTCCGTGAAAGAGGTGGAGATTTCGAAAAAGCTCTATCTGAATATACAGCAACAGCTCCAGGTAAATTAACTACAGATATAATAGACACTGACGGTAATATAGTGGTCAAAGCAGATCTTCCTGGCGTTAAAAAAGATGATATAGTCATTGACTTAACCGAAGATTCAATAGAGATCATTGCAAAGTTTGAAGAAGAAACAGAAGAGGCAGGAAAGAATTTCATCAAAAAAGAAAGAAAATATGGTGAAGCAAGAAGATCTTTAGTACTGCCGGAATTAGTCAAGGTCAAGGAAGCAAAAGCTAAGTTTGATAATGGTGTTCTAACAGTAACTCTTCCTAAACTAGAAGAGAAAAAAAGATTCCAGGTAAAAGTCGATTAAATATGAATTTCCATTTGGAAATTTTTATTTTATTTTAAAAATAATTATTTTGGATATTATTTTTTCAAAGTTTAAATGGCTGTTTGAGTTAAATGGAGGGATATAATGGATAAAGAACCTAGAAAGAAAACCTCACTTGATCAGATGATTGATGATGCTGTAGATTATATTAACTATGCAGCAGATGAAATTGAAAGATCCATCAGCAGTTATACCACTGCTCCGGAAACAGATTTAATTGAGACTTATGATAACATAATCGTCCATACAAATCTTCCCGGAGTTAAAAAAGAAGATATAAACATAGATTTAACTGAGGACAAGCTAATAATTAAAGTTATGGGATATACTGGAGCTCCAATGGAAGAAGGAGCCCAAATAAAAGCAAAAGGACGAAAACACGGTAAAATAAAACGAGTTGTAAAACTCCCAGAGAAGATTATTGTAGAAGGAGCAACTGCTAAACTTGAAAATGGTGTTTTAACTGTTACAATGCCTAAAGCAGAGAAAAAAGTACGGCATTCAGTGCCGGTTCAATAACTTATTTTTCTTTTTAACTTTAATTTTAATTAGGAGCATTACTTCAAATTAAAAGAAAGAATGTAAATTAATACCTTACTTTTCCAATATGCCTTGTAGCACCAGGATCCTCATCGTTGAAGTGTGCAAGGTAATAAATAAACCATTCCAGTGGAATTACAAGTGCAAATGGCGACATCAAAGGATGCATGTCAGAATAATCTTTCATATTATAAACAATGGATTTAGTTCCCAGTTTTTCGCAAAATTCAATGGATCGTTGAGTCATCTCATCCCCAGGATAATCAGCGTTTAAAAATACTATAGGGACGTCTTTTTCTGCACGTTCAATTAACCCATGTCTGAATTCCCCAGAGTACAATGGGCAGGCATGTTTTAAGGCGCCTTCCATAAACATGGTCATTGCAAGCTTGTATGCAAGCCCGTAATTTGGCCCGCTCCCCATACAATAAAATATGTCATCGTCTTTAAATTTTTCGCCAATTTCTTTGCCTTCGGCTTCTGTTTTTTTAATCAGGTCTTCAGTTACAGAGGGAAGTTTTTCAATATTCCCTAAAACTTCGTCTTTGATCTTCATGCTTTCTTTATCATCAGGACCATTCATACTGAATAAAATTTCATATAAACCCATAAGCTGTGTGATATAGGTTTTAGTTCCAAGTATGGCGCTTTCTCTTCCGCCTCTGGTAACGACAGTATCATTGGCCTCTTTAATCATTGTACACTGGCTTTCATTGGTTATTGCCACGGTATAAATGTCTTTTTGCTGCGCCCTTCTGAGGGCCGCGACGGTATCTGCTGTTTCTCCGGATTGAGAAGTTAAAAGAGCTCCAGCATTCTCATTTTCAATTTTTTTATTGTAAAAGAATTCATAGCCAGTGTAAACTTCTATATTTTTATCAAATATGAAATCAAGCGCACTTTTTGCAGAATAACATGTTGAAAGTGAACTGCCGCATCCTAAAAGATATATTTTATCAAATTCTTCGAATTTTTCGGCAATTTCTTTCATGTGTGATTTTTCTTCACTTAGAGTGTCTTTCAGGGATCTAGGCTGCTCTAAGATTTCATCATACATCTTATATTTCATTATTTTTCCTCGAAAATTTTTATTTTCGTGGTTCAGAAAACTCCATGAATTTTCTTAACCTCAATTTTTCCGTTTAAGATTTAAATTTTTGTTATCTTAATTAATTTAACTTTTGAAATGTATTAGCTATTTTCAAACCCTTAAATTTCAATTTGCTTGGTTTTTAATTGTATATGAATTTAGTAAAATAATTTTAGCTTTTCCAGTATAATTATTTTACTTTATTATTTTTCAGGATTTCAATTTTTTCCATGTATCTAGCGTAAGTTTCATCCAGGCTTTCTCTAATAATTCGTGTATTTGCAGTCGTTCCCATAAAACTGGATTCAAATTTAAATCTAGGCACGAGATGAACATGAATATGCTGTATGCGCTGTCCTGCCACTTTACCAAGATTAATTCCTATATTTAAACCATCTGGATTTATAACGTTTCTTATTAATGTTGTTGCTTTTTGCACGGTTTTAAATAAATTTTTAAGGGCTTCTGGATCCAGTTCATTCAAATCGGTATAATGCTTCGTTGGAATAACCAGAATGTGTCCGATTGTATAGGGTGCAATATTGAGAACTACCATGTTTTCTCCATCGTTGTAAAGCACATGTTTTGAAATTTCTGGATCACCACTTGCCATTTCACAGAATATACAGGATACATCTAAACGTTTTTCTGATTTTTCTGGTGGCGGCGTAAATAAAACTTCATAGCCCTCACTGGCACTAAAGAGTTTTGAAATACACACAACCATATTTGCAACATCAACAGCGCTGTTACCAATTATAGAAATAGAAGGTTCTTTTCCCCAAGCTCCCCTGTGGTATATAACATCTGGAACATCCCCAATCCTTTTAATGGCAGCTTCAACTCCCCATGGAATTGTACCGCCTTCAACCTGTTTTACATCTTCAGGTTCATCATTTCTATCATAAAATGAAACTTTAAGGCCTAGTTTTTCACAGATTTCTATTATTTTTGGATGGTATTTAAGATTCATGGCGCTTCGCTTTGAAAGGTCATGTTTCATTGTGCTTAATACTAATCTTGCCATATGTGATGATACTCCGAATTCAGGCTCCATGAATGCTTTTGGTTTCCCATGCACGGTTGTTATTCTTCCTGGAATCCCTGCTACATCATTTACATCCTTTGCATTTTCTTTTGCCATTACGATATTACTTCTGACTTCTGGAATAAATGCAGCAATTTCTTCAGAGTTTTGTATGATTTTGACTGCTTTTTTCAGATTCTCTATTTCCATGACAATTACTATGTGAGTAATTAGATATAATAATTAGGATTAAAACAAAAACAGGCACTATCTGTCTAAGGGTTGCTATATCACGAATAGAGTTCCATAATCTTTTTTGTTTCTTAAAAATTTAGATATAATCTTATTTTAGGGATAAAACTTGGATAATTTGTAATTAAATACATAATAATATTCTAATAGTGTTTTATATTATTTGCATTGATTTTATTGAGTATTTAATTGGTTCATTTTTCATAAATATGCTTTAAAAATAGCTAATAGTTTTAAAAATAAAATAAAGCTTTAAAACTTAGTTTATATATCTATGATTAGTTTTAAATAATCTCTAAGATTAATGAGGGATGGTGATGCGGTCTTTGCAGTTAAAAATCGCAATACTTATATGGCGTGTTTATACAAACTATCTTCACACTAAACTTTCATTGATTTAATTATCTTTGAAGATAGGAGGCGGTAAAATGAAATTACAGGGTTTACTTGCAATATTGCTAATGTTCTGCATTACATTATCTGTATCAGGTGCTGTAAATGCTACTGATTCAAATGCAAATTCAACCTCAAATACAAATCTAGATAATACTAATACATCCACAAAACCAGTAATGAAGGGATATTGGATGCTTTATCAGGATGTAGCTGATATAAATGCATATGATCTCAAAAATGATGGCATTACGGATGTATTTGTATTAACAAGGGGAACAACAGGAGTATATCATAATAGTGAATTACAGGCAGCAATAAACAAATTTCACCCTTATGGAATAAAAATACATGCATGGGTAGTGTCTTTTAGAGATAATGGTAGTTTTGTGAATCCTTCTGGTTATTATAATTATACAGTTAAAGTCAATACAACTATAAAGTCATGGGGAGACATAAAAACCGCTTACAAGGTTAAAACAAAATCATGGTACAAATCGTGGTATAAATACAGGGGTAAATGGAGGTACACCTGGAAATATACCTGGAAATATGTCACTAAATACAAATATGTAAAAGGATGGATATATACACCTTCTTACAAATATGAGACAAGAACTGGCTACAATCTCACGTATAATAATAAATTGGTGGCTGAAATATCAAATATTGCCTGGAATTATGATGTGGATGGGATTCACCTGGATTATATAAGATATTCCGGAGTTGAACAGTATGGTAATGCTGCGTATCAACAGCCCGGTGGAATAGATGCAGCTGTGAATGCGGTGACAGCATTTGTTTCCAGTGTCAGTAACGCGGTAAATTCAACAAATAAGGGGAATATAACTGGTAAATCATATATTCAGCTTTCTGCAGCATTGATGCCTGAAGGGTCTATTAATGATGATTATTACGCTCAAGATTATGGTAGACTCGCAGATTATCTCGATTTCTTAGTTCCAATGACTTATAAAGGAAATTATGATGCAAGCAGTTATTGGATTGCTGATAGAATACAGTATATAACTAATCAGGCGAAGGGTAAACCTGTATATGCCGGCTTAACAACATACTACTCTGACAGCTGTCTAATACCATTGAGCCCATTTGAATTACAGGATGATGTGAATTCTGCACAAGATGGGGGTGCATCAGGCTTTGTACTATTTAGATACGGCTATGGATCTTCGTATGTACCTGACTGGATTTAAAAGAATTCTTAATTTTGAATCTCAGAATTCTTTAAATTATTTTTTTTATTTGGAAAGTACCTCTGCTTAGGACTTTCATGCGTTTTTTCATCAATGGATTGTTTTTAATATTAATTCAATAGAACCAGTTCTTACTATATTTTTAATATACTGGCATAATTTAAAATAGATTTTATTTTAAAGGCCATAAACAGGTTAATACTCCATTAAGTATCTAAAAAAAATATGAAACGATGTATTACTATATAAAATGAAGTATATAAAAATCTGAATAGACCTATAATGTCTAAATCAATTATATAAATGTCTTATATGTACAAAAAACAAACTAATCCTTTAAATTTATTATATTTAGTTATAATTAACCCTAATAACTATTATGTTTAGAATATCAGCTCTATAGATGCCTTTTTTTCAATTTAAAATCGCAATATTTATATATGCTCCTCAATTAACATTTCTTATCTATAAATTCCATTGATTTAATTATCTTTGGAAATGGGAGGCGGTATAATTAAGCGACGCATGTTGCTTGCAATATTAATGATATGTGGTATTGCATTGATTGGTTTAAGCGCTGTAAGCGCAACTGATCCGGCAAATAATTCATCAGTAGTTGTAGATCCCGTGAATAATACTGCTGGCCAAAATGTAGTTCTAACAGCTCACGTAAACGCTAATGATTCTTCAATTGTAGACGGTGGGCAGGTTAAATTCACAGTAAATAATGTTAGCGCAGGTAATGCTGCTGTGAATAATGGTATAGCAACATTGAACTGGTTAATTCCAGCTAGTTGGAATATGGGAACCTATACAGTAACGGCTGATTTCGATGGAACTGGAACTAATTACAGTAATTCAACTAACACAAGTAATTTAACTGTTAATCCACCACCGATGAAGGGATATTGGATGTTCTCTTCAGATGCAGCAAATTTGGATCCAGATAAAGCTGCTGCTCTTAAAGCCCAGGGAATTACAGACGTATTTGTCTGTACAAGGGGTGTTAATGGCCAATATCATTACAGTGAATTACAGAACGCTATAAATCAGTTAAAACCCTATGGAATAAAAGTTCATGCATGGATTGTATGCTTTAAAAACGACAGTGGTTTTATAGATCCATCCGGCTATTATTCGTACACAGTTGCCCACCCCTACAAGAAAGTAAAATACAGGGCTAAAAAGAAAGTTTGGTACAAAAAATGGTATAAATGCCATGGAAAATGGAAATACACGTGGAAATACAAGTGGAAATATTACTGGGCTTATAAATGGCTTTACTGGTACGAAAAAAAGTCAAGCTATAACACAGCCTATACTGATCAATTGGTCAGTTCAATTGCAAACATCAACAACAATTACGATGTAGCAGGAATTCATCTGGATTATGTAAGATACTCAGGTACGGCTAGTGCAGGTCACGCAGCTTATCAGCAGATGGGTGGAACAAATTCAGCAACAAATGCAATTACAAATTTCGTTGGAAAGGTTCGTGCTGTTGTAACCAAGCAGCTTTCGGCAGCATTGATGCCTGAGGCTAATATTAGATCTGATAATGGAGTACTTCAAAATTCATATTACTATGGGCAGGACTACACTAAACTTTCAGATTACCTTGATTTCTTGGTTCCAATGATCTACGAAGGAAACTACAATGCAGATAATTCATGGATTACTCAAATGACACAAAATATAGTTAATTACGCTGTTGATTCCAATGGAAACCAAAAACCAGTATATGCAGGCCTTATGACCTACGATGGAGATAATAATCCTAATGCTATAGATCCTGATCTCGATGCTGATGTACAATCAGCAATAGATGGCGGCGCGTCAGGATATGTGCTCTTTAGATACGGCATTGGATCTTCTGAAGTACCATCATGGACTTAAAGCTTTGAATTCAAAAAATAAAATCTGTAAACTATAAAAACAACTATAAATCTCTTCAAATTTATTTTTTGGGTCTTGAAGAGTAGTTGTTTATTTTTAAATATTTCATTTTAATACTTTTTTTAAATAAGTAGCTAATAATCGTATTGTAGAGATACCTTATTAATTCAGTTTCTTTTAAATTAATTAGCAGTAAACTGGGATTTATTATCTTAAAAATCAGGTTATTATAAAGATAACATTCATATTTAATTCCTTTTTAGAGAGCTTTAAATGCAAAAAGAAGTACTATGGGTATATTACTGGAAATTATAAATCAAAAGTTTTATATGTTCAAAACAACAATCATTGTATTGTCAATAACTCCAAATCGGTGTTGATCTGACATCTGGAAAAAACTGGGAGGCAATATAAAATGAAGCGACTTTTGTTGCTTGCAGTGTTGCTCATTTTTGTTGCAGCATTGTTAAATGTAACTAATATATATGCCGCCACAGAATATTCACAGACACCAGATAATTACCTCAACACAAGTATAGTTCAAGAAAATACAACTAATAACACTCTAAATGAGACTATTCAAAATTCAACAGGATTTGTAGATGGAAATGCAACATGCCCTGTTAATAACACTACAGCGATAAATCAACTGATACTACAAAATACATCAAATTCAAGTGAAAATAGTGGAATAAACTCAAATAACAGTAACATAACTAACGTTCAAAATTCTACTGACGCCGCAGGAGATGAACTATATACAAATGTTCACGGAATATGGCTAAAAGCTGAAGATGTGAACAAATTGAATATAGATGAAATTAAAAAAGCAGGAATTACAGATATATTCATAAAATCAAACATATTATCAGCTCCCTCATATCAAACTGTGCTTAAAGCCCTATTGGATAAGCTAAAAGGCACCAGTTTTAGGGTTCATGCATGGATAACATGCTTTAAAGACGCCAATGGAAATTGGATCGATCCTCAGGGAAAGTACACATATACAGTAAAAGTTCCTGATAAAAAAATTAAATACAAGGTTTGGTACAAATCTTGGTACAAATACAAGGGTAAATGGAAGTATAAATGGAAATACTACTATGCATACAAGTACACATACAAAACTGAAACAAAAACAGGCTATAATACAACAAAAGTAAATTCCTTAATAACTTCAATTACAGACATTGTCAAAAATTACGATATAGATGGAATCCATCTTGACTATGTCCGATATCCGGGTAACGCCTATAAAAATCCAGGTGGAACCGAAGCAGTAACATCATTCGTTAAGAAGGTTTCTGAAACTGTAAACTCAATAAAACCAAAAGTAGCAGTTTCAGCAGCAGTAATGCCTGAAGGATCAACGAATGCATATTATTACGGACAGAACTACACTCAACTCTCAAAATATCTTGATTTCCTTGTTCCAATGATTTATAAAGGAAATTATGGATACAACAGTTCAACCGGTACTAACAGCAAAGGAAAAGACGGTGCAGACTGGATAGGCTCAACTGTGGCCTATATAGTTAGCCAAACAAACGGAACACCAGTTATAGCTGGTATTCAAACATACCGTTCAGATAACAATTTAACCCAAATACCTGCAGATGAATTAAATGATGATATTAAAGCAGCAGGAGACAATGGCGCATCTGGATATGCATTATTCAGATATGGCTTAATAGCAGATGAGTTCTATAATCGTCAAAATAGCACTCCCGCTCCAATTAAGTTCACAATGGACCAAATTAGAAGCGCTGCTGCAAGTCTTAAATCATTTATAGACACTAACCATAGACTTCCGAATTATGTTAAAATTGGTACAACTCAGGTTACAATGCCTGATATGTTGAGATTAATGACCTCAAGTGTCTTACAGTTAAACAGCGGAATAACGACACCAATAACACTGAAGGATATTAATTCCCCTCCGGATCCAACAGGAGATCTTGTGAACGGGACAGTTAAAAAAACAGAATACTTGACTATTGCACAGAAAATTAAATCATTTATTGACACTAACGGTATTGCACCAAATTATGTAACAACTACTCTTGGAAAAGTTCAGTTTGAATCTACAATTTACATGTATTCAAAAATATTGAACTTCTACAGTACGAACAAGAGATTACCAAGCTATGTTACAATGGATCCTTGGGTGGTGAATTCTTTACCATCTGATATGCAACAGTATCTTAAACCAACCAAAAATGCTCAATCAGACGATCCTAAAATTGAATCACTTGCATCCTCAATTACAAAAGGTATGAGTTCAACCTATGATAAAGGTGTTAAAGTCTTTAACTGGGTAAGGGACAACATAGGTTATTCCTTTTACTATAATACAAGGTATGGGGCTGTAGGCACATTAAATGCAAAGACAGGAAATTGTGTCGACACCTCACATCTTATGGTAGCAGTGGCAAGATCAGCGGGAATTCCAGCGAGATATGTACATGGAACATGTACCTTTACAAGTGGTAATGTATATGGACACGTTTGGGCACAGCTTTATATAAATGGTAAATGGTACGATGCAGACGGAACAAGTTCTAGAAACTTGTTTGGTGTCATAAACAACTGGGACGAAGATACAGCAATAATAGAAGGTAATTATGCAGAAATAACCTTCTAAATTCCTTTTTTTTTAAGTTAAATAATTCATTAACAAAAAATAATATGGTTGAGTATTACTTAATCGTGCTTTTTTATAATTTTTTAAGAAAAACTAGCGATTCAAAACACCATCAGGCAATTAATATTAATTTTTCTAAAAATGAGCTATATTTTTAATTATATTCAATAGTGCGGTAAATTTTTATTAAGATTAATTCTGTGATCTGATTAAACCGTTGAGTTTTTAATATTTATTAATATTATTTTTAGGAAATTTAAAATATTTTAAGATTAAATCGTAGCAATTTAACATATTTTCAGTGAATATATCTCTGTTTAATTATGATTTAATTGTTCAAAATAGAGGGGATAATGGTTTGTTATAAATATATAGTTTAATTTATTCTATTTAATCCATATTCACCATTCACGCTGCATTAATGTTATATTGGTTTAATTTTCTTTCTAATTTCACTTAGGGTGTATTTTGATTGTAACTGAGGTTAACCTACAATCCATGATCTTTTATGGTTTTAGGGAAAACCATTTAGATGGCTTTAAATCTAAATTAGGCTTTTTATAATGCTTATTTGAAGATTTTTTTCCGAAACGTTTATATGGTATGAAGGTTAAGTAGTGGCAACCCTGAGAAAAACTCAAATTGAGTTTTTTGATGATTGGTAATCGGAGGCGGTATAATTACGAGGAAACTGTTATTTGCAGTCTTGCTAGTGGCAAGTATGTCACTATTCGGTATCGCTGCTGCAAGCGCAGCAGATGTCGGAACTGCACCAACACAGACTGGTAATCACCATATTGTGAATAAGATTACTAAAGTACATGTTAAACATTTTAAGGATGTTAAAAAATCGACTAAAACGCAAAAAAGAGTCGCTAAAAAGTTAAAAGTAGTCAAAAAGACTGCTAATAGTAAAAAATTAAGTACACAAAACGTGAACCTAAATATGTCAGTGGCTAAACGAGAATCATACAGGCATTACAAACATTACAGACACTACAAGTATTACGGTAAATACAAAAAGACCCACAGACATTACAGATATCACGGTAAATACAGAACTGGACATGCATACAAAGTTGTAAGATCAACTGGTGCAAATAGCTCTAGTTTCGGATCACTGGCACACTCAATTACAGGAAATACCAGTTCACAGTACCTGAAAGGAGCCAGAATATTTAACTGGGTAAAAACTCATGTCAGGTATTCATTCTACAGTAATACTAGAAAGGGAGCTTTAGGTACACTTAGATACAGATCAGGTAACTGTGCAGACCAGACACATTTAGTTGTTGCACTAGCCAGATCATCTGGATTACAGGCAAGATATGTTCACGCTAAAGCTCACTTTAGAAGTGGACACTGGTATGGTCACGTTTGGGCTCAAATTAAGACCAATGGTAGATGGATTACTGCTGATACAACCAGTAAAAGAAACTCATTTGGAGTGGTAAGAAACTGGAATTCAGCACGTATTCAGGGTATTTACAATAATTTACCATTTTAAATACCCTTAAAAATTAGCTGATAAACTAGTTTTTGTCGGCTAACTTTCTTTTTTATTTTAAAATAATCAAATAATTTATTAAAATTTATAAGAATTTTATAAAATTAATTACTATTTTTAAGTTCATTAAATAAGATTTCCGTCTGTAAAATGATAAGAAACAGATAAAAACTTTTATTTTGGTATTATGTTCAAATATGTTAATTAGTACTAGCTTTACATTTAATAAGCTCGTAATACTGTTGTTAGCAGTATATTATGATTAGAATCCTGTATTTATTAAATTAATTTTTATATATGTATTGTTCATTATTATGGCAGATTTAATCAGTAATGAGCTCAAATTAGGTGGGAATATATATTATTGATCAACTAAATCCATTTTTAATGTATCTTATACTCTTAAAATATTGATATAAATTCATTATTCAATTATTTTAGATTAGATCATGTAATAAATTTCTAAAATAGGTAATAAGATTAAATAAAATCATCCAAAATGTTTTTTCATTTTAAATATATTTCAAAGAAATTTTAATTATTGTAGGCATGAACACACATTACGTTTCCCTGATTTGCATTTGAAATAAGCTCTTATATTGTTTTAAATCTTAAAAAGAGTAATATGAATGCCTTTTTTTGGATTTAAAAACCAAAGCTTTAAATACTATTTTTTACTATCATTTTCTTGTAAATAAAGTAACCAGTAATGGGATTTATTTACAATTTGGAAACAATAGGAGGCGGTATTATCAAGCGACAATCGTTGCTTGTAATGCTAGTTATCTGTATTATGGCTATGTCTACAATTGGTAGTTCATATGCCGCGACAGATAATCAGCAGTCAGCGGAAAATATCATAAATTCTGCTTTAAATAATAATACAACAGATAATCAAAACCCAGTAGAAACTGTAAGTAACCAGACTCAAGGTTCAGTTCAAAATACAACAGTAGCTACAGAAAACAGCGTAACACAACAAGCTCAAGGGACTGCAGACATTACACGGAATACAACTTCAAACAGCCAAAATTCTTCAAATACAGAAATAAATACACAAAACGCAGTGCAAACTGCAGATATTAACAATCAAAATTCAGTAAATGCATCTATAACAAATTCGGTAAATAACACAACAGTTCAAGCAGCAGCAGGAGACACTTATGTTAATGTTCACGGCATCTGGATTAGAGCTGAAGATGCAGGAAACATTACATTGGGCGAATTAAAAAGTGCAAATATTACAGATATATTCGTAAAAGCGAATTTAGCTTCAACTCCAACTTATCAAAGTGTACTGTCAAATATTATAACAAAATTCCAGAATTCTGGAATAAGGATCCATGCATGGATCACATGCTTCCAGGACGCAAATGGTAACTGGATTAATCCAGCTAATACCACACAACAAACAAAATTGCTGAATGCAATTAAAGATATCGTAAAAAATTATAATATAAATGGTATTTTCTTGGATTACGTTAGATATTCTGGAGTGGGAAACAATACTGCAGGCACAAATGGAACAGCAACAATAACATCTTTTGTACAAAAAGTTAATAACACTGTTAAATCAATAAAGCCAAAAGTAGCAGTCTCAGCAACAGTTATGCCTGAAGGGGCAACGAATGCTAAGACTTATGGACAGGACTATACTCAACTTGCAAAATATCTTGATTTCCTTGTTCCAATGATCTATAAGGGAAATTACGGTCAAAACACCACATGGATTGGAACTACAACAAAATACATAGTTGATCATGCAGGTGGGAAACCAGTAATTGCAGGGCTTCAGACATACGTCTCAAGCTATGATAAAACACCTTTAAGCGCTTATGATTTGAATGCAGACATTAAATCAGCAATGAGTAATGGAGCATCGGGATATGCATTATACAGGTATGGAATGATTAGTAAAGATTTCCTAACCCCACCAAGCTTCACTACTGCAGATATTCAAAGTGCTGCAGCTAAACTCAAATCATACATCGAAACTAACAAAAAACTGCCAAATTATGTAACCATCGGTTCCACTCAGGTTACAATGCCTGAATTTTTGAAATTAATGGTTACAGGATTACTACAGATTAACAGCAAAACAACAACACCAATAGCATTTAAAGACGTGGATAACCCTCAAAATTCTACAGGATCCTTTACCAAAGGAAACATAAACAAAACGAGTTATCTGGATATCGCGCAAAGGGTTAACTCTTTCATAAATTCAAATGGTCTTGCACCAAACTATGCAACAACTGGTTTAGGAAAAATTCAGTTTGAACAGCTAGTTTACATGTACTCTAAAATATTAAACTACTACAACACAAACAAGGTTTTACCAAACTATGTTTCAATGGATCCAAGTATTAAGGTTGCACCATCTACAGATAGCGGACTTCCAACGATGACAGTATTTACATTAGACCAGATCAAAGATGCAGCAGCAAGCGTTAAATCATACGTCGAATCTAATCACGACCTGCCAAGTTATGTAACAATTGGCTCAATACAGGTTAAAATGACTGATTTCTTACGTTTGTTACTCATAGGTACAATTGAGGTCAATGATGGATCAAAAGCACAGATATCACTTAAAACAGTAAATGCACCGGCAACACCAAGTGAAAACATTACCAGCGGAAACATAACTCAAGCCAATTATCTGGATCTTGCATACAGGGTTAAATCATTCATAGATACAAATGGGGCTATACCTAACCATGCAACAACTCCTCTCGGTGAAATTAAGTTTGAATCACTGGTTTACATGTATTCAAAGATACTTGCGTATGACAACACAAACGGCAAGTTACCAGCTTATGTTTCAGTAGATTCATGGACCAACGTTACAACAGTGCCTATACCAGCGGAGTTACAGCAGTACCTCCAGGCAACAACAAATTGTCAGGTAAACGATGCAAGCATCAAAGCACTGTCAGCTTCAATAACAGCGGGTAAAACCTCTACATACGACAAAGCAGTGGCGATATTTAACTGGGTAAGAGATAATATAGGCTATTCTTTCTATTATAACACCAAATATGGGGCAGTAGGTACATTAAATGCCAAAACTGGAAACTGTGTCGATACAGCACATCTGTTAATCGCTCTTGAAAGAGCTGCAGGAATTCCAGCACGATATGAGCATGTTTATGCTCAGTTTACAAGTGGTAACTGGTACGGACACGTCATTGCCCAGGTATGGGTAAATGGTAAATGGTACCGTGCAGATGGAACCAGCTACAGCAATACATTCGGTGTAATCAATAGTTGGAATACAGCTACAGCAACATTAAAAGGTACATATGCTACATTGCCTTTCTAGGCAAGCATATGTCTAATTTTTCTTTTTAATTCTTTAAAACAAGTTATTCGATTTCAATATAATGTTGTAAAATAATAGATAATTTAACAGTTTTTGAAAATTTTTTCATCAAATTCCATTTCCCTGATCTTTTTAATTATTTTACATGAACTGTCAAGGGGTGTTTTCTTATATTTTGTAATTTTCATAACTTCGACATCTATATTTCTATTTTTAAGCTCTTCTTTAAGTTTTCGAAGATCAAAATCTTGATCAGGACCTATAACAATTATATCTGGCATTATTTCTTCAACAATTTGAAACATATCGCCTGTGTGACCCAAATAAGCTTCATCAACAGGTTTTAACATTTTCACGACTTCTAAACGCTGATTTTCACCTACAACAGGTACTCTTTTTCTTGCCCTTACAGTAGCATCCCTCGCAATAACCACTATAAGTCTTGCATCATCTCCTCCAAGCCTCTTTGCTTCTTCAAGATAATATCCGTGTCCTGGATGAATTATATCAAATGTTCCTGTTGCCATCACTGTTTTCATTTCTTCACCTTGTTTCTATTAAATAAGTTATAAATGAATCAATATTAAATAATAGTTGATTTCTATATTGTTTCCTAGTTCTTAATATAAAGTAAATGTATTTCTGTAATAAAGATACTATTTTTAATATGAAACTATTGAAAGGAATTGGTACCAGTTCTTATGTTGGGGTTGGAAAAGTACGAAAAATTGAAAGCGACCTTGATATTCCTAAAATTCAGGAAGGAGAAATTGTAGTAGTTTCAAAGGCATCAAGAGACATGCTTCAACATCTTCAAAAGGCAGGTGGAGTTGTAACAGATTATGGTGGAATCACAAGCCATGTTGCAATTGTACTCAGGGAAATGAGAGTCCCTTGTATAGTTGGGACTCTAAATGCAACTGAACTTCTTGAAGATGGAATGATCGTCACTGTGGATGGAAGAACTGGCAATATTTATGGGGGATTTATGGAATTTGAAAGTGAAAAGGAACTTTTTGAAATTTATCACCCTGCAACAAAAATTAAAGTTAATCTCAATGTTCCAGAAATTGCAGAAAGTGCAGCGCCTTATTCAGATGGTGTCGGTTCTATAAGAATTGAGAATATGATGGTGAGGACACTAAAGCATCCATATAAACTTTTAGAAGACGGTGAATTAATAGATACGATTGTAGATGGAGTAAGGAAAATTGCAGATGCGTTTTACCCGAAACCAGTATGGTTTAGAACATTTGATATACCAACAGACGAATTAAAACGTTTAAAAGGTGGCGAGATAGAACCATATGAAACCAATCCTCTTTTAGGACTTAGAGGTATACAAAAAGATTTAAAGAGAATTGACGTACTGGAAGCTGAATTTCAAGCAATTAGATACCTTTTAGACGAAGGTTATGATAATATAGGGCTTAAAATTCCGTTTGTAAGGGATATCAGCGAATATATTTTATCGAAGAAAATTTTAAGGAAAGTAAAATTGAGACCCCATAAAGATCTTAATGTGGGGGTCTCTGTTGAAACACCATCTGTAGTTTTTACATTTGATGAGTTTTTAAAGGAAGGAATAGACTTTATGTCCCTTGGTATGAGTGATTTAGCCATGTGTTCTCTAGCGGTTGATAGGAGAAGTGTCAAAGTGGCCAGACTTTTTGATCTTATGCATCCTGCGGTTTTGAAGATGGTAAAAATGGTCATTGAAAAATGTAATCTGGTTGGAATAGAAAGCAGTGTTTCAGGGCATGCTGGGGGAGATCCTGAAATTGTTAAAAAGCTTATTGATTTTGGAATTTGCAGTATTTCTACAAATCCTGATCAGGTACTTAAAATACGAAAAACGGTTTACAACGTTGAAAATGAGATTATAAGGAAAGGATTTACATCTTAGAAATTTATTTTATGGATTAGTTTATTCCAAAATGCGCCTATTTACATAAAAGATTGATAAATTAAATTGATGTTTTTATGTATACTGTCAATTTAATTTTGTGAAATTTCAATTTACTGGTAGCATAACGCTGCTTATAATTATTTGTATGCATATAGAGTCCCTAGTCAATGAAAAATTTTATATTATTATTGATATCTAATTGCTTCTTCAAAATTAATTTTACCTTTATATAACGCCGAACCCACTACAACTCCATAAACATCTGTAAGGTTTAGCTTTTTAATATCTTCAATTGATGTAACTCCTCCCGAATAAATTATGGGAATATTTACAGCATCTAATAATTCCATTAATGGGGCAGTATCAAATCCTTTAAGAAGACCTTCATAATCTACATTTGTAAATAAAATTCCACCTGCTCCTTTTTTTTCAAATATCTTTGCAAATTCAGGTGCGCTTTTTTCAGTTTTTTCAGTCCAGCCCTTTACCACCACTTTGGAATCTTTACTGTCAAGGGCAACAATTATTCTCTCATTACCAAACTCCATGGAGAGTTCTTTAACATTTTCAGGGTTTTCTATTGCCATCGTACCTAAAATAACTTTATCAACACCCATTTTAAGTAGTTCTGCAGCATCTTCTTTTGTCCTTATACCCCCACCAAGCTGCACTGGAATTGAAACATTGTTTATGATCTCTTTTATTATCTCGATGTTCTTTTCTTTATCACCAAAGGCACCATCAAGGTTAATAACGTGTAAAATACTGGCACCTTTTTTTTCCCATTCCTTTGCAACTTCTGCAGGATTTTCAATGACTACCTGTTCAGTTCCAGGTTTTCCCTGAACTAATTGAACACATTTCCCATCTTTAATATCAACGGCAGGAATTATTAGCATATTATCACCATTAATCATTTAAATGTAAACTATAATCAAATATTATTTTGTTTATAAGTGTATTCAAATAATTATTTAAATTTTTTATGAGTTTTCCAGTAATTTTGACTTAATTAAACTAATTTCTTAAAAAATTGCAGTAAATGAAATTAGTCAGATATACTTTAAAACAAATTTGTACATTTAGATTAGTTTGATATTGGAATGAACTATTGATAATTACCTCTTAAGAGGTCAAGGGGATTTATTTTGCCCTTGAATACTAAAATTAGGATTATTTTGAACTATTGCGGACTGCAATTCTACTTGTTACCATAGTTTTTGCAGATAAAAGATGTCTATCTTTTTCACCACTTTTTTCAATTTCCAATTCTATTTTTTGAAGTAAAGATTCTAAATCTTCGCTTTTACAATGGTTAATCTCTTCTATGAGGTTTTTATATCCACTGTTATCTATTTCATTTTTATGAGTACTTTTGTTTTTAAATAGTCCCATTTAGTTCATACCTCTTTATTTTTTACAATGATTCTATTTGTTCCATTAAGTATTTAGATTTTTTTATATGGGGACATTAGATGTGATAGTAAAAATTTATCTGTATTCTGGTGTAGAAAAATAAGTTCTAAACATTATATAAAAATTCTAAATTATACTGATCTAATGTTTACGAAGTAGATGGCGTTTTATGGATTGTAGTAAATTTTATAAATTTATTATTTACAAATAATTAAGCAAGATCTTTTTTCAGAATATTTTAATGATCTTAATTTTGTATAAAATGACTTAAACTGGGGGTTTAATATGAAATCTATTGAAATAACTGGAAATATGGATTCTAAGAGGAAATTGTTAATGAGTTTATTCTGGACAAATCGAAAGGGTGCAAGAACTGAAGGTTGTGCGCCATTTTTAATTGAAAAAATCAAAACAGAAGACAATACATTCGTTGCAGAAGAAGGTAAATTCCTTAAATTATCTGATGACATTTTAAATGATATTTTAGATAATATAGAAAATAATAAATCAATTGAATTTGATATTAAGCTTGGAGAAGAAGATATTAAAGCTTCCTTTGAAGGTAACGTTTTTTCTGTGTCTACAACGAAAACAAAGGATCTTGAAGACGAAATAATCGAAAAATTGGGACAGGAAGAAAAAAGAAAGTATCCTAATATCTGTATGTCATTTCCTCCAAGGGTTGGAATTCGTAAATATCCATGAACTCTTTTTTAAAATAGATTATTTAGAATCAATGCCTTTTTCACTTTTGTAGATAATAAACACACCTAATATCATAATAAGGCCAAATAAGGCCTGTATGGTAGTAAATGGCTCTTTTAAAAAAGTAAATGCAAATATTGCTCCAAATAATGAAGAAAGCGCAAAAAGTGATCCTGTTCTTGTTGATCCGATTTGTCTAATTGAAAAGTAGATTAAAACAAAGGCGATTCCAATACTGAATATTCCCATGAAAAACAAATACGGCAAATGATTAATTGGAACTTTAAAGCTTAATCCCAGCATTAAGGACAATAAAAATAATATTAAACCACCGCTGAAACATTTTACCGCTGTTATTATAATTAAATCACTTTTATTGCTTAGAAATTTGCTTAATGTTGTATCTATACTCCAGAAAAATGCTGCAATTATTACAAGTAAACTTCCAATTCCTTCATTAACTGAAATACTGCTTAAATCTCCATTTGTAGCCAAAAAAATTGTACCGATAATTAAAAGACCAAATCCAATTATATCTTTCTTTTGGACAGTTTCTTTAAGAAACAAAATTCCAATGATAATTATAAAAAGTATTTCAACATTTAAAAGCAGCGAAGCATTTACAGCTGTAATTCTATCTAAACCATTTAAATACACGAAGGGTGCAATGAAAGCACCAGCGAGAATGGTGGTTATCAAAACTATGTAATTTTTCTTTGAAAAATCAGTTTCAACAGGGGTATCCTTATTCAGTATATCCATAAATCTATTGTTAAATGGAGAAAAATGCACTAATAACAGAAATATGCCTGCAACAAGATATACTAAAGCTGAGAGAGCTAAAGGATTAAGATCTTCAAGTAAAATTTTACTGAATGTGTTCCATACTCCAAAGAAGACAGTGGCAGTTATTACAGCAACATATCCCCAGTAACGATCCATTTGCAATCACCCAAAACTGAATAGATAAAGATTTCAATGTATCTGACAGATAATATATATTTTGTGTGATAATTTAAGATTGACTTTGTTAAAAAGAAATACTGCCAGAAATTAGCACAGGTGAGATAATGAGAAAAGTAGCATTGAAAGTGGCATATATAGGTACAGATTTTCATGGATTTCAAAGACAGCCTGATTTTAAAACAGTGGAAGGTGAACTCATAGATGCTTTAAAAAGTGCTAATTTAATAGATAACCTGAAAGATTCAGGTTACGCAATAGCCGGCAGAACTGATCGGGGAGTACATGCACTTGGAAATGTTGTTTCATTTAGAACTCCAGAAGAAGTCACCATAAATCAGATCAATGATTTTTTACCTAAAAGCATACGAATTTTAGCTAAGGCGGGGGTTCGTTTTGGGTTTAAGCCAAGATTTGCAAAAAAGAGGCATTATAGATATGTAATTGCAAATAAGGCACATCTTGACTTAAATAAAATTAAAGATGCAGCAAAGATGATCCAGGGTACTCATGACTTTTCCAATTTCTCAAAGAGGAGTGAAAGGAATCCTGTAAGAACAGTAGATAACATCGAAGTTGAAGTTAATGGAGACCTTTTAGCAATAGATGTACTTGGGGAAAGTTTTTTATGGAATATGGTGAGAAAGATTGCAACAGTTCTTTTTTTGGTAGGAAATGATGAATTGAGCATAAAACAGCTTCAAAGTTTTTTTGATTCCTCAACTACAGCTGCAATTGCGCCTATGCCTCCCGAAGGGCTAATTCTTATGGATACCATTTATGAGGGTGTAGTCTTTAAATACGATGAATATGCAAAAAACAAGTTCTTAGCGGCACTTGAAGAGGAATATACGTATAATAGGACTATTGCTGCTGCAGAAAAGATTATGATGGATGAATTAATTGACTATTAATTAGTTGAGTTATTACTTATGATTATAATTTATATAGAATTAATCCAGTATTAAAAGAAGTTATAAATTATTTTAATTGTAAAATTATGCTTATTTTGAGTTTAAAAGTAAAAAATTTAACTAATTTTGTCCATTTAATCTAAATGCATATTTTTACACCACTATAATACTTAATTAAATGAGATACGACGAGTTATAATGATCGAACTCACTTAATGAAAAAAGAGATTATAATAGCCTTTATGGTACAATAATGCATATTTACCTTTTATTTTGAAAAACGATAAATATTTAAGTCTTTATGAATAATAATACTTATAGGTGATATTATAAGAACTATAATGATGGCAGGCGGAAAAGGGACTAGACTCAGACCCCTAACATTAGTAAGGCCTAAACCTATGATACCTCTGGTAAACAGGCCAATAATAGAATATACAGTTGATAAGTTGAAAAAAAGTGGATTTAATGATATTATAATGACTTTAAATTATATGTCAACAAACATCAAGAAGTATTTTAAAGATGGTTCAGAATTTGATGTGAATATGAGGTACTCAGTTGAAAAATGGCCTCTTGGAACTGGAGGAAGTGTAAAAAAAGCTGAGAAGTATATAGATGATACTTTTATGGTTGTAAGTGGGGATGTGCTCACTGATGTGAATTTTAAAGATATTGTGAGGTTTCATAAAGAAAAAGGAGCCATTGCAACCATGGTATTAACTGAAGTTGAAGATCCAACTCATTTTGGAATAGCGGTAATGGACAAAAATAGTAAGATAACTGAATATTTGGAAAAACCATCTCCTGAAGAGGCATTCAGTAATGTTGCAAACACTGGAATTTACATTTTCGAGCCTGAAATATTTGACTTTTTCGATGGAAAAGAAGGAGAAGTTGATTTCTCACATGATATTTTTCCTGAGGTAATAAAACAGGATGCAGGAATTTATGGTTATGTGTTCAATGGTTACTGGAATGATATTGGTAGGCCTGAAACATATCTGGGAGCTACCTACGATATTTTGGATCAAAAAATGGAGCAAAATTTCTATAAAACAAAAATGGAAGAAGGTATTGGGAAAATAGGGAATATCTGGATTGGAGAAAATGTTTGTATAGACAATAGAGCCAGAATAGAAGGTCCGGTAGTAATTGGAAACAATTGTACAATTGAAGAAGGATCTAAAATATCAAGGGGAAGTGTAATTGGAGATAATGTTTCCATTGGAAAAGATGTAAATATTGATGGAGCAGTTCTCTTTCCAAACAGTATAATTGAAGATAATTCTTTCTTAAAGGGCTGTATAATAGATACTAAGTGCCTTATTGATAAAAATACAGTTGTAGAAAGTGGGGTTGTTACTGGAAGTCTTGTTGAGATCGGAAGAAACAGTATTGTACGCTCATCAAGGTCCATAACTCGTAATATGAAGATATTTCCAAATTCTATAATTGATTCAGACTATTTAATGGAGGCAAAATAGTTTTATAAGAATCAACGGGAAAACTCTTTTAAAATGTTGAAGGTACCTAATTGGCTTTAAATAGGTATATACTTGGGATAATTAGGATAAAATTTCTTTAATGGAGAATAATATGTCTTTATATGTCAATGAAATTCGGGGAGTAGTAAATTCTGAAATAACAAACGAATTTGCTTCTAACCTGGGTAATATAATTGGAAACTTTGTAAGCTCTGGGAAAAAAGTCATAGTTGGTAGGGATATTAATGATTCATCCCAGATGATCAAACGTTCCATTACTGCAGGTATATTGGCAGCAGGAATAGATGTAATTGATTTTGGAGTTGCTCCAATACCAACAGTACATTATGGCGCAGATCTGTATGATACGGATGTTATTGTCACAATAACCGCTTCTCATATACACCCTGAGGAAGTAGATATAAAAGTATTCAGCAATCATGAGATACCGTTAATGCAAAGGCACGCTGAGAAAGTATCGTGGGATAAGATAGGGGAACTTTCATACGTACACGATTATGTTGATAAATATCTGAATGCGGTTTTAGAAAATATAGAAAAGAATCCCATAAGTAGTAGGGCGCCTAAAGTGGTTGTAGACTGTGCAAATGGTTCGGCAGTACAGTTTTTACCGGAAATTTTAGGTAGATTAGGTTGCGATGCCATACTTTTTGGATGCCAGCCAACCAATGTTAGCGGCCGAAAATTTGCAGAACCAACTCCTGAAAGTGTTTCAATGGTTTCAAATCTTGTAAATGCTGTAGGGGCGGATATGGGAATTGCAATGGACAACGATGGGGATAAAGTAATTTTTATAGATGAAAAAGGAAATGTAATCAGGAATCAAACTGCACTTGGAATACTTACAATGGAAGCTTTAATTGAAAATCCTGGAGGAGTTATAGTTTCTTCCATTACAGCTTCCATGTCTTTAGATGAAACTGTATCCAATCATGGAGGCAAACTTGTAAAAGTACCTATAGACAACGTTATGGATGAAACAATAAAAAATAAAGCCGTATTTGGCGGTGATAATTCTGGAATGTTTGTGTTTCCAAGCTTTCAGGGATGTTTCGATGCCATTTTTGCAGCGGTTAAAATGTTGGAAATAGTTTGTAAACGTAATAAAACTCTTTCTACACTGGCTAAAGAAATACCTGAGTATCCAAGAACTATTTTTTCAGTAGATTGCGAACACGATGAGAAACAAAAAGTTTTAGAGAATTTAGAGGAAAATTTAACGGAAAAAGGAGAAATTGATACTACAGAAGGGGTTAAGGTACAGGGAAATGATTCATTTGTCTTAATAAGGCCTTCAAGGTTTGAACCGCTTTTAAGGGTTTATGTGGAGGCTAAGTCTTCTGGTAAATTGCAGAAGTTAAGCCATGATATAGGGAAGATGATGTGATTCTATTTTTTTTATTTTGAGACTGTTTTTGGGATTTCAATGAAAAGTTTTTTAATAAAATAGCTAATTTTTACTGTAAAATCTGTATGAAATCAATTAAAAGTAAAATTTATATAAATTATTTTTTTTAATATAATTTTAAGAGCAACTAATACAGATGGGAAATTGGATCACAAGTACTTGAAAAAGGACTCAATTTAAAAAAGAAGGTGGAAAAATATGATTTATTGTCCTGAATGCGGTTTTAAAAACTCTGAAAATTCAAGTTTTTGTTCAGAATGCGGTACAAAACTTATATCAAAATCAGAGATTGGAAAAATCATTCAAAAAGACATCAATATTGCAGACTCCCGAAATGTTGTCAAATGCCCATTATGCAGGGTTAAAAACTATAAAAATCAAACAGCCTGTTTAAATTGTGGAAAAGACTTGACTGAAACATTAGGTTTCTTTGAAGGGGGCACTAATAAGTGGGTATGGAAGATGGATAAAGACTTAGAAATTACAGCCGATGAACTTATTTTTTATCCAAGAATTAGAGGTATTGAGAAACGAAAAAAGAAAGCTGAAAAATACTATCTAGAAGATTTAGGAGATATAGAAATAGGGAGAAGTTTGAAACAATTACGTTTTTATTACAATGGTAAACTTAAATTTTATGATATTTTACCCGAACATATTGATGAAATTGAAAGATTATTAACAAGTGAAGAATTCAATCATCAAAAAATATTAGGAACTGCACCTTCAGAAACTACTAATTCCCCTGATCCCATAACTTCAGAAACTATTGTACCAGAACACGTTAAAAATGAATATGAACCAAAAACTTCAGACAACACTACATTAATAGATATTAATAACGCTTCTGAGGAAGAAATTGCTTCACTCCCTGGAATAGGACCTATCTTAGCGAAAAAAGCTGTTAATATGAGAAAATCCAATAATGGTTTTAATTCCTTTGAAGAATTTAGTATGGATATTGGACTGAAGCCTCACATTGCAAAGCGCTTAGAAAGTCGAGTTATTTGTACACCTGTTAAAAAACAGGAAGATGATGAATTCGCAGGTAGAATAGTTGATATTTAGGTGATTTTATGTCTAAACAAATTAAAATAAGGATTTTTCCAAATGGGCAAGTTCAAGCAGATGTTGAAGGAATTAAAGGTAAAAAATGTACAGATTATATGAAGCTTATTGAAGAAATTCTTGAAGCGGATATTATTGATTCAGAATATACCCCGGAATATTTTGAAACAGTTGAAACTGAACAAACTGAAATTACAGAAACTGAAAAGAAATTATATGATGTAGGAAGATAATATGTCTGTTTCACTAACTTTAGTCCCAGTTGCACTTGCTTTACGAGTAATTATGGGAGAAAAAAAATTTAACGATTGGATTAGATCGATGCAAATAAGAATGCCTACCAAAATAAGCCAAAAATCTGTTTTAATAGCATGTCTTGGAAAAGCAGGTTATGATGCTAAAAACTTTGGAGATGCAGTTAAAACCCATATGGGGTCCAATAAAGAAAACTTTTTTTTCTGGGAGTTTGAAAATGGGAAATGGGTAGCAGTATTTAGTAAACAAATGCCTCCAATTACAATAAATAGTTTTATATTAAAGTTTGAAAATGCGAATAATGAAAAAATATTTTTAAGCAGCGATTTTAAAGAAGAAATAGAACAAATTCATAGATCCCCTACTAATTTTAAGGATGAAAGTTTGTTAATAAAAACTTTAGAGGAATATGGAGCTAGACCTACAAAAAATAATAATGAAGTTATGGTTAATTTAGAAGGCACTAAATTTAGGTTTTTTAGAGATTTAGATGAACCTTATACTGTTGAAATTAGGAATGTAAGTAGGGATTTAGAAGATGTATTTAATCAACTTTCCTTAATGGATGAAAGCTATAAACAAAATGTCCAATCTTTAACTTATGAAAATTTAAAGCACAATTTAGAAGAAAGGGATATGCAAATCGAAAATGAAGAAATATTGGATGACAATTCCATTGTATTAACAGTTAATTTAAACCAATAAGCCGGATTTTTAATGTATTTATCTATAAATAAATTTCTTCCATATACGAGAGTAGAAGGGCCGGGATTAAGGGCCTGTATATGGGTACAAGGATGTCCTATAAAATGTAAGAATTGCAGTGTGCCTGAGACGTGGAGTAGTCAGGGAGAAGAAATAAGCGTTAATAAGCTTGCTAAAATAATTTTGAAGTTAGATAATATTGAAGGAGTAACATTTTCTGGAGGAGAACCTTTTTTTCAATCCAAATCTTTAGTCGCACTTGGTCGAATAATTAAGAATAAGTCGGAACTTTCAATTGTTACTTTTACAGGATACAATATTGAACAAATTATAAATTCAGATAACCATGATTGGAACGATCTTTTAGCATTAACTGATATATTGATTGATGGACCTTTTAAAAAAGAATTAAAGTCAAATAAATATCCATGGAGCGGATCATCAAATCAAAGATATCATTTTTTAACCAACAGATACAAATATCTAGAATCCAGTTTATCTAAAATACCGAGAAAAATAGAATTATTGGTTCATCCTGACGGTAAAGTTTCTGTTAATGGGATAATAAGCCAGCAAGACATTAAATATATCCAAAAAGGATTTTTAATAAAATAAGTTTAAAAGTCTATTGCTCTTCCTCCTCTCTTGTTGTATATATCTTTTGTATCGTCAGGAACTTTTTTAGTTTCTTCAGTTTCATAATATGTTCTATCCCTAACTAAAGTCGCTGAAACAGCCCTTAAATTAGCCCATTCTCGAATAGAGCGTATATTTTCAGATTGTGTAACTGAAAGGGGCACTGTATTTGAGATTGCACATTTGAAATCATTTAATTCAATACTTCTTTCATCTGCATATGCATCAAATAAGCCAGATATAACTATTTGTTCTATTTCAGAACCTGAAAATCCCTCGGTTTGATCAGATAAGTCAGTTAGTGCATCTTTTATTTCGAAGTTACCTTTAACTTCTGGATTTTTTAAACGTTTTTCTAAATGGACATTAAGAATATCTATCCTTTCTGTTTTAGTTGGGAGATCAACAAAGAATATTTCATCAAAACGACCTTTACGAAGGAATTCTGGGGGGTAAGTTATTTATACTGTTTGATGTGGCAACAACAAAAACTGGTTTTGTTTTTTCCTGCATCCAGGTAAGAAAAGTTCCAAATATACGGGTTGATGTTCCACTATCTCCTGAAGATCCAATACCACTAAATCCTTTCTCAATTTCATCAATCCATAAAATAGAAGGTGAAATAGCTTCTGCAATTTGAATAGATCTTCTCATATTTTCTTCACTGCTTCCCACTATTCCGCTAAAAATTTTTGAAATATCTAATCGTAATAGGGGAAGTTTCCACATAGAACTGATAGATTTTGCAATAAGGCTTTTACCACAACCTGGTACTCCTGTTATCAAAAGTCCCTTTGGAGAAGGTATACAATAACGCTTTGCAGAATCAAGCCATGATTTATCTCTTTTTATTAACCATCTTTTAAGATTTTCAAGTCCTCCAACATCATCTATGTTAATATCAGAATCAATGAATTCTAATAGCCCTGTCTTTTTAATTATTTGGCTTTTTTCCTCGTGTATAACATCAAGATCAGAAATATCAATGCGTCCATCATCTACCATGGCTCTAGCAAACGCATTTTCGGCTTCATGAAGAGTTAATCCTAGTGAGGCTCTTACCAATTGTTCCTTCTCTTCTTCGGTAAGATCAACGTTTATACGTCCTCTTTCTCGATTAACCCGAATCATATCTTCAAATAAATTTTTTATTTCATCAAATTTAGGGAGATCAAAATTAACTATAGTTACATCTTTTTGTAGTTCATCTGGAAGAACTAGTGAAGGAGAAATAAAAATTATATTTTTAGGGTTAGGACTTTGTTTCAAAGGATTTATAATATCTCTTAATTTTCTAATTACTTGAAAATCGGCAGCTCTATTTCCATATCCGAAATAAACATGGAAATCAAGAAGAATAAATATTGCTGGTTCATCAAACTTCTGAATAAACTCCAAAGCTTTTAAAGGATTGTTAGTCTGATCACTGATAGAAACTCCTTCGCCTTGTATTCCGTCAGTTGAGCGCCAGGTTAGAACTTTTCTAACGGTTTTAATTAAAGATTCTTCTCTTGCAATTGTTTTTATAGAATTTATAAGGCGTTCTTCTTCCCATGTGGGCATATAAATCAATGGAAAACGGGCCTTTAAAAGATTTGAAAGTGATTTTTCAAATTGTGACATTATTATCCCCCTTTTATTGTTCTATAAAAAAGTAGTAACATGATATATTTGAATCTATCCTTAATAGTCAATAATTTAAAAATGTTTTAAGTAATTAAAATTATCATTAAATCAAGCATTAAAATTGGTCTTCACCCTCATTAAACCTTTTTAAAGTTTAAATTCTTTCATAATATTTATAAGCATAGTTTATAAAATTATTAACAATGGGGTGGAAATTTTGAGGAAATTAACGATACTAGTTATAATTGCGGTTTCATTTTTTGTTATAATGGGAATAGGTTTCTTTAGTGTTTTTGGATTAGGATTTTTATCAGCATCTAATAATTATACTGGAAATGGGGTTTCATTTGAATATCCTGCTGATTATAAAATCACTGAAGTAAAAAACAACTCTGTTAAAAATTTTTCAATTTTCAATTCCACGAAATTAAAAATATCGCCGGTGTTTCTGATTGGCCAAAACACAAAAAATCCAGACCTCACCTTCCAAGTATCTAAATCACCTGTAAATGGAACTGTATATCACGGAATGGGCCTTGATGAATATTATAATGCATTGTTGAATGATTTTAAATCACGTGGTTGGATTACTATGTCAGATAATACAACCATGTACGTGGACAATACACATAAAGACATACAAACATATACAATTGATTATATGGAGAAAATGCAACCAGATTCAGATTCAGTTAATGGGCGCATTATGATGTTTGATAAGAATGGAATGAGGTATATAATTAATTCTCAAGGTAAAGGAAAACAGCACTACGATAGCTGGGCCGATATTAAAGTAACAACCAGTTTTAAAGTATTATAAGTAGTTGGAATTAGGAATTAAGAAGCTCAAAATCAATTACAAATAGTAAAATTAAAACCATCCCAGTTTATAAAAAATATACGCAACAACAAACATTGCTATAAAATTTAATGCAGTTACCTGCCATAGAAGAGCATGCCATGGTACATCAATAAGATTCATACCTAATAGTCCACCTACCACTTGGGGAATTATAACTACTGCTGTTAAAACAGCAATTACTTTCATTGCTCTGTTCATACCATAAGAAACGGTATTAACATGCAAATCAATGATATTTACAATGTTTTCATGTATATTACTGGCATTTTCACTAAAATAGTCAGCTTCATCATAAATTGTTGTAAACATGCTTTTAATTTTCTTTGATTCATATATTACTTTCTTATTTTTAATGATATTGAGAGCCTCAGTTAAATGGAAAAGTGTGGATGCAATTATGTTAATTTCCCGTTTTAAATGGAAAATCATTTCCAGAAAATTAGAAGGCATTTGATCATTGGGGATAACCTGTAGATTAAAAGTTAAAGCTTCAAGATCAATGAGAATCATATCAAAACTATCATTTATATAATCTAAAAGATTATACAGAACACGCATTGCTAGAAAATCCTCTAGATATTGATTTTTCAGTGTTTTTTCATAAATATCTCTGAATATATTATTCTGTTTTTTAGAAATGGTAATTATTTTCCCGGGTCTGTAAATGACAATAATACCCATATATGAAATAGAAGGTAAAACAGCCCCTTCTAGTGAAAATATAGATCTTTCAGGTTTCTTAACAAATATAAGCCATTCATCCTCTATAAATTCAATTCGAGGAGTTGAATATCTTAGTAATTTACTTTTAAAGTAAACCTCTGAAATATCAAAAATTACCGCTAATTTACTAATATCCTCCTTTGATAAATTTGATATATCAAACCAGGCCTCAATAGCTGGATCCTGGATATAAGTCTGCAATTCTTCAAGAGTAATATTATTAATCTTATTTTCCAATTCTCCAATTATCCCATTAATTTGTATTTTAGGCACTTCTTTTTTAAGACTTTCATCAGTTATGGTTTTAATACTGGTACGTCTTTCATAAGTTCTTCCTCCAACTGCAAATACACGAAAAATACGGGAGACTCTTAGTATAGGGGAAATACGAAAAATTGCATAACCAGCTATGGGTAAAAATTCAAGTAGAGGTAAGGTTATTATTAAAAGATCGATTAAATGCCATCGATTTAGAAAATGTGATGTTCTATCAGGTGAAAGGTAAAGTTTAAGGAAATATTCCATTACAAATATTGAAATAATAACTGCATCTGTTGCACTTAAAAAATCAATTATTGATTGGGATACATTAGGGATAATTAAAGGGATTAAAACTACAGGAACCATTAATATACCTAGGAAAATCATTAAATTATCAGACAAAACTTGATCTACAATTATTTTCCATCTTTCCATTTTACGCTCATTATCCTTTTTTAAAAAGGGACTTATTGAATAGTCGCTAATTTTATCCTTCTTTTTATCCAAAGGTTCATCTCCTAACTGTAATCTTAATTTAGGTTACTAACTAAAATATTCTTAAATTTTTATCAAATTAATATTTAACAAATGCCGAATATTAATCATTAATTTCTTTTTTAGCATATTCGATACTTTTTGGTAACCTGTTAAATTGATCTGATCTTTAATAATAATAATTTTTTTCAAAAATATAATAATATTTTTAAATGATAATATTCAAAAATATAACCAGAAAATAGTTACAAATCTGAAATAGTACATAATCAGCTCTTTTAAGCAATCAATCTTAAAATATAACCTTCAAAGTCTATTAATCCCTTGAAATTCTGATAATCATAGGTTAATTAATGGTGATTTAATGTTTATTAGTCAAATTATCAAAAAAGATGTGCTTGACATCAGGGGGGAAAAAATTGGAATAAGTAAAGGTTTTGTAGTATCTAGTAATGAAACTTACCCTACAATAAAAGCAATGACCATAAATACTCCTAAAAAAGAAGAAAAAACTGTACCTTGGGGCAGTATGGAAATTTTAGGAGATAAAATAAAACTTAAATCAGATTTAAAAACCATACAGAAGTATCATACTAAAAAGGATGATATAAATCTTACAAACATCCTTGATATTCAAATAATAGATTCCAATGGCAAAAAAATAGGTAGAGTAAACGATATAGAACTATCTTCAATTGATGGAAATTATCAAGTAATAGGTTTAGGTATTGGATTTGAGGGTATAACAAGGAGACTGGGTATTGAAAATATACTTAAAGACTTGAGAATTAAAATTCCTGGAAAATACATAACATGGAAAGATGTTGATATTTCAGGGAGTGATCAATACAATTTAAAACTCAAAGTAGCAGATTCAGAATTAAAAAAACTTCATCCATCGGACATAGCTGAAATTATTAAAGAATTAAATGATAAAGATTTGGTCACTATTCTAAATTCATTTGATGAAGATATTGCAGCAAGTGTCCTTGAAGAAATCTCATCAGATAGACAAATATGTTTACTGGACGGGATGAATAATAAGAAAACCGCCAGTATTTTAAATAAGATGTCTCCGGATAGCGCTACTGATTTATTTGGATGTCTTTCTAAAGATAAAGCTAACGAATTACTTGATTTAATGAAACCAGAAGAAGCTAATGATATACGGAAGCTGCTCATTTATCCTCCCGATACAGCCGGCGGTATAATGACTACTGAATTTGCAGTTGTAAATGAAGAATATACAGCTCAAGAGGTTTTAGATTATCTTAGAAATATAGTTAAAGAGGTTAGGTTCATTTATTACGTATATTTGATTTCTAACGGAGTATTAACTGGAATTGCGTCATTAAAAGATATTATTTTTGCAGAATCCACCAAAAAAGCCAGTGAATTCATGACTTATAATTTAATTACAATTGGTGAATTGGAAAATCAAAATGATGTTGCTAAAAAAATTGCTAAGTATAATTTACTGGCAATTCCCGTAGTTAATGATAAAAATGAACTTAAAGGCATTGTAACTGTCGACGATGCTTTAGATATAAGTTTAAAACATCCAATAGAAGATAAAGTCCCGAAAGAGTAAATAAAGAATTTAAATTTTAGGAGATCTTAATGGATTTTAAACTCATCTTTAGAATTTTTAGAGGTCCAACTTTAACCAGATTACTTCTTCTACTTTCAGTAATAGGCCCCGGAATCATTACAGCAGTTATAGATAATGACGCAGGAGGTATTGCCACTTATTCTCTTGCAGGATCTAATTTTGGTTACGTGACATTATGGGTTTTTATACCCATGATAATTGCCCTTGGAGTAGTCCAGGAAATGAGTGTCAGGATGGGGGTAGTTTCTAAAAAGGGGCTTGAAAGCCTTATTCGTGAAAAAACTGGAGTTAAACTGGCTTTTGCCATAGTTATAGCACTCTTACTTGCTAATTTAGGCACTATTATAGCTGAATTTTTAGGTATTGCTGCAAGTTGTGAGATTTTTGGAATCCCTACAATTATAGCACTGCCCTTAGCTGGTCTTTTTGTATGGGTTCTGGTAGTTAAAGGAAATTATAGAATAGTTGAAAAAATATTTCTGGGAGCTGCTGTTCTATTTTTCTCTTATATTATAGTTGCAATTATAGCACAACCTAGTTGGGATATTGCAATTAAAGATTCGTTAATTCCACAAGTATCTTTAAGTACTGCATATATTGCCATAATTATAGCTCTTGTTGGGACTACAATTACACCCTGGATGCATTTTTATCTTCAAGCTTCAGTGGTTGAAAAGAATATTCCAGTAGAAGATTTAAAATATTCCAAAATTGATGCAATCACAGGAGCGGTAGTCGTTAATGTATTTGCGTTTTTTATTGTAGTGGCATGTGCTGCAACAATTTTTAAAAGTGGAATTCCAGTTAACAATGTTGTAGATATTTCGCATGCGCTTGTTCCACTAGCTGGACAATATGCAGCAGCATTGTTTGCTTTCGGTTTACTTAATGCCTCCCTATTTGCTGCAAGTGTTTTACCATTGTCTACTGCTTATCCTATTTGTGAGATTCTTGGTTTTGAATCAGGAGTTTCAAAAAGTATCAAGCAAGCTCCTGTATTTCATGCAATATACCTTGGATGCATAATATTTGGGGTGGTAGTTGCTTTAATTCCTGGATTGCCTGTACTTACCATACTTGTTTTTTCACAAATAGCAAATGGGATTCTTTTACCTTTCGTACTCATATTAATGCTCCGTATAATAAATGATAAGAAAATAATGGGAGAATATGTGAATTCAAGGCTATTTAACGTTATAGCATGGATCACTGTAGTTGCAATGATTACATTAAGCATAGCATTTTTAATAACCCAATTTATTGGCTAATTGAGCTCCACACTGAATTATTAGATCATGTATTGAAATTTCCTATAATAAATATTAATTTTTAATTATAACATAATACATACTGATGGAACTTAAGGCAGACTGTTCGAGAAAGATACTGCCAGTTGTGTTAGGCTGATGTTGAGACATTTCTATTAAAGGAGGTTCATAATTTGAATGAAATTACAAATAAATGGAACGGAAATTATACCCGTCTAGAAACCAAAGATACCGTCCGCGATATTGTGAATCATCCTGCATTTCAAGGATTTGGCCAGTATATCCTGCCTTGGGATAACAGTACCCATTACTATGACACGCCGCTTGATAATGTTAGTTCGCTCTTACCGTATCACAACCATGTGGACCATAACATAGTATTGGGGGCAATTAACCACATGATTGATGAAGTGGGCGGTGGTAAAACCATATTCTACGATTTTTACACCGAACAGCAAAAACGGGAGGATCCAACCAAGGAGTCTACTGGCATTTTCTTCTTCAAAGGGGAATCAGGAGCACCATTTGCCATTATATGCCCTGGAGGAGCATTTGAATATGTAGGTTCATTCCATGAAGGTTTTCCATATGCCCTAGAATTGAGTAAAAAAGGATATAATGCTTTCGTCCTGAAATACCGAGTGGGAAGCGAGTTAAGGGCTACAGAAGACTTGGCGGCGGCGATATCTTACATTTTTGAGAATAGGGATATGTTAGATGTCAGCACTGAGGATTACTCTTTATGGGGTAGTTCAGCGGGTGCAAGGCTGGTAGCAAGTATTGGTTCCTATGGGACTGCTGGCTTTGGAGGCAGCGATATTCCAAAACCGTGTAGTGTCATTATGGCTTATACTGCCCATTCAGACTTTTCTGGAGATGATCCTCCGACTTTTGTAATGGTAAGTGAGGATGATAATATCGTTGATGTGCCGACCGTTGAAAGGCGTGTTGAAGCCCTGAAAAACGCCGGAATTGAAGTTGAATACCATAAGTATAAAGACATTGGTCATGGTTTTGGGCTTGGTATTGGTACAGAAGCCGAAGGATGGATAGAAAACGCTGTTCAGTTCTGGGAAAATCATTTATCTAAAGAAGGAAATTAAATTTATAAGATTAAATCAGCTAACATTACTAGCAGTGGCATGGGTGCAGCCGAAGTAATGTTTTTGACTTAATGTAATGTCTTTAAGCGTTTTAAATGAAGCATACAAACCTGCAGATTTGAAAAATTTTCATATAATATCTTAATAAACTTTTACATCAAACTTTTATTAGAATAAAGATTATATATTGCCAGTTGAAAAAATATCTTTAAATGAAAAATGAATCAAACAAATTTGCTATAAAATTGAAATTATTCGAATTTGGATTTAATAAAAAACTGTTTTTTATCTTATGCATAGCCATATTATGGTTGGTTGCCTTGATAGCTTATCTTGCCCCTAATTTTAATCATTGGTTTTTACTAAATTTCAACTCATTACGTACTGATCCACTATTTGCCTCTTTATGTTATTATTATACTTATTACATGCTTTATGCTATCATACCGCTTGTTTCAATCTTTTATTTAGCGGCTTTTAAAGTTAATAAATTAAAAAAATACAGGATGGTACTTTTCCTTGCCTTTATAACTCTGGCCATCGGCATTCCAATATTAGATCTAATAAAGTTATATTCAGCTGTTCCACGTCCATGGCTACTCTACCCTGATATTAATAGTTTATATCATGGAAGGGGGACGTCTTTTCCTTCCGGACATGCCTTTCAAGCATTTGCAGGTACATTACCACTTATTATCTGCTTTTTAACCAGTGATGGGTATTTTAAAAGAAACAATATAAAAATTGCATTAGCAATTTTATTGCTGATTTTTGCAATAAGCCTTTCTTTCAGCAGGATATTGGCCGGCATGCATTTTCTAACAGATGTTTTATTTGGAATTGGGCTTGCAATATTTCTGATGGTTCTATTAGCGGTTCTATTAAAATGGTTATTAGATACTGGAAATTTAAACCTTAAAAATGAAAAATGGCATGCTCTTGTATTTACTATTTTGATAGTATTAGATCTAATTTATCTATGAATTATACCCTAAAAAATGATCATAAATAAATATAAATTGTATTAACCCATATTATTAATCAAATATAACAATACTTTAAATATTACATTTACCCTGTAATCTGTATTTAAACCAAAAAACATGCAGTTAGGAGGAAATTCCCTGGTATATAAGAATATAGGACAAATAGAAGAAACTGAAAACTCAAACTTATTTTTAAATTCTAAAGCATCACAGGAAAGACAAAAATGGATTATTGTGGGTTTTGATCCAGGATTAACCGTAGGGATAGCTATTTTAGATCTCTCTGGAAATGTGATTTCAACTATAAGTTGTAAGGAAATGTCCAGGGCTGAAGTAATAAAACATATTATCAGTCATGGAAAAGCTGTTTTAATTGCTACCGATGTTTATCCGGCCCCAAAAATGGTTAGGAAGCTTGCATCAACACTTAATTCTAAAATTTATTCTCCAAGTAAAACTTTTACAGTTAGTTCCAAGACGGAACTTGTGGACAGCTATCTTAATGAAATATCTTCTACAAACTACCCTGGAAATGCCCATGAAAGGGATGCACTGGCAGCTGCCATTAAAACATACAAGCATTATCAAAATAAGCTCGGGCAGATTGAAAAACGTACAGAAAAACTCAGTCTAACAGACGAAGAAGTGGATGATATTAAAAGCATGGTCATTAAAGGCCGTCCAATCAGTTCTGCAATAGACGACGTTTTAAAAATTCCTGAGGATAGGGATGATCTGGAAATTCAAATTGAAGAGATGGAAAATGATATAGATTCAATCGACGAAGAAAAACTCAAAAAAATTGAAGATTCCGCCAGAAAACTTAAACAAAAGATAAAGTCCCAGGAAAACCAGATAAAAAATTTAAAGAAGAAGAATAAGCTCCTTAAAAAAGATGTCAGGTACTATAAAAAGAAAACTTCGAAACTTGAAGGTAAGATAGATAAGCTGCATTACGACTATTCAAAGGATATTTTAAGTAAAAAAGAGATATCCTCTAAGGTTGCAATTATAAAGGGGATTCAGGAAAAATACACTGAAGAAAAAGCCCTTAGAGAAAAGCTTGAAGAAAATCTACGTTCCATGAAAGAAATAAGGGTAATGGAACTATCTGAAAAAGCAGTTCCTGTAAAGATCATTGAATCATTTACAAGGGAAAAAATAAAAGAAGCTATGGACTACTGGACTATTAAAAAAGGAGATGTGGTCATTTTATCAAGCTCTGAAGGAGGGGGCTCACAAACGGCTTCATTACTCATTAATTTGGGTATAAAAGCAGTCATGGTTGTTGATAAAATGTCACACCCTGCTGAAGAAGAATTTGAAAAGAACATGGTACCAGTACTTGATGCAAATAAAATTGATCTTGAAATGATCGATGAATTTGCAGTTATAGAAAGAGATGTTTTAAATAAAGAAATCGAGAACTGGAAAACCATGGTAGAAAATAGAAGGAAAAAAGAAGAGAAGAAAAAGCTTTTAGAAGTTATAGATGAATACAGGGCTCAAAGAAGAAGACCTTCTAATGGTGATTGAACTAATGTGTATTTCGAGTTTTAGGAAAAATATCGTAATGTCTCCATTAACTGAATCTAGAGTTGATCCTTATAAAAATCCTAATCTAACAGCTCTAATTAAGCTTACTGCCATTAAAACTCAAAATAAAGCTAATAATTAATAAAATTCTCCTATTATAATTTTTTATTTTATTTAAATCTCCTATTTAATAGCATTATTTTTAATAAGCCTTGTTTGAATTTTTATTAATTTATTATTGGGAGATTACATTTTAATTAGATTATTAAATCGAAATATAAATTTATTTAGAGATAGGTACCATAATCTTTTCTATTTTTTTATAATAGTAAATTATTATATTATTAAAAATGAATCTAGTTGTATCTGCTTATTTATAATCAAACTTTGCAGAAAACAAATGGAATTCTAGATAAGAACCTATTAAAGGGTCAATATAAATAAAATGGAGTCTTTGGGAAAGAATACTTGAATATAAAAAAAATGACAATGGAATTATTTGAAATAAATATCAATTACTTCGCGAAAATGCCTTTTACTCTAGTAATACTTCTGGAATTGCCATTCCAAATTTGGTGAAGATGAAATTTTTGAGAGTGATTATTTTAGATGTTACTTTGATTTTTTGTCTTTATTTAAGTAAAATTGAGAGAGTGTCAAAAATGAAAAAAGTTTACAAAACGGGTTTAATTGGATATGTTTTGGTGATGGTTTTTAGTGTAATTACACCAGTAATATTTAATAATGAACAACTTCAAGCGTTTGTAATATTCCCCATAATTCTAATTTTAGCCTATTGGACTAAAATGAATGGTAAAGAGTTGGGTTTGGAGTTTGGAAGTTTAAGAGATTATATGTGGGCTATTTTGTATCCAGTAAGTATTTGTTTAGTGATTATTGTCATTGCATTGTTAACCGGGAATATTAATGGAATTCAATACTTTGATGGAACAGCTGGAAAAATTGCTTATCTTTTTTTGTATACACTAATATTGGCATTTGCCACTGAAGAAGGCTTTTTCAGAGGATGGCTTTTTGGAATACTGGAACGGGGCAAAGTAAATCCTAAATGGATCCTCTTACTCACGGCGTTAGCATTTGCTTCATGGCATTTACCTTTATTTTTCCTGAGCGCATCGTTCACAATGAGTATGCTTCCTATATACATTACTGGAGGGATTATTGGGGGGCTGACCTTCGGACTCTTACGGTACATTTCAGGTTCTATAATTGTATCATCATTCTCCCATGCTCTTTGGAATACATTAGTTTATATTCTATTTGGTTTCGGCAGTACTATTGGTATTTTGGGAATTAAAATGACAAACATATTTAGCCCTGAAAGTGGTTTGTTAGGGTTGGTTTTTGGTTTAGTGTTCCTGGTTATTTTATGGTTCTGGGCCTCTAAAAAAATAGGTTTCAGTTATCCAACAGAAAAATAGCTTCAAACCAAAGAATATTTTTAATTAGTAATCCTGGACTTCCTTGTGGTGTCCAGGACAACTTAATGACACAATTTAAAATTTTTTCATGTTTATTTATATTTGGATGAATTAATGGATTAAGTAAGTCTAATGTGGTACATGAACGTGAAATAATCAGAATTAAAAGATAAATGGGAAGATTTTATTGGTGAAGATATTGAAAAGAGAAAAAAATGGTTTATATTTATTTGCAAAAAATCTAAAAATGCAGAATGAAAGAGTGCATATCAATTAATTAATTCACATCATCAAAGATTATCTATATCTTTGTACCACATTTTTCGCAATAGTTTGTTTCATTAATGTTTTTACTTCCACATTTGGGACAAAATGCCGATGGTAAAGCATTATTTGCTTTTAAATTAGCTTCTAATAGCTTTATAATCCGATTATTCTGTTCTATAAGAACGTCCGTTTTAATTGATAGTGATGCTAGAAATCTACCATTTATTTTTTCTAGACGAGATATTCCATCAGTTATATATGCTTTATAAACTTTATCTGCTAATTTAGCTTCTGTAATGTATTCTTCTCTTCTACTTTCGATAAATTGGGTTTTGGCAATTATTTCCCTATAATATTTTTCTATTTCTTCTGTACTCTTGCCATTTTTAACCATATTTATTAATTTTCGTTTAACAGGAGGCCTTACTGAATTAGGAATGGGTCTGCTTATTAGTTCAGATATTTTTTTCTTTTCTTTATTTTTTTTTAATTTAGCTTTTAATTTATCTTTTTCTGATTCAAGAGCTCTGACTTCATTATATTCGGCTTCTCTGTAATTTCCGCCACAATCACAACCATAGAAATCATCTATTGTTTCACCTTCTTGAAGCTCATAATAGCCTCCACAATTTTCACAGATTAAATATCTCATCTTAGACCATCCCCTAAAAATAGTAAATTTTTATTAGTATTTATAATTTAATATTTGGCATTTCTTGAAAATGAGATATCAAAGAGGGCTGTGCAATGTATAGCAGGGTTTTATATCTTAGTTTTTAAAATGGAGTTATGGGAAAAGATGGTTTCCTTATAACCTTTAGGAATTTCAAATACTTAAGTATATTAAGCTTAAATATAAAAATTCCACTATGAAAATTGCAGTTATAATAGGGACAAGGCCAGAGATAATAAAAATGGCTCCTGTAATTGATGAAATAGAAAAACGGGATTTGGATTATATTTTGATTCATACTGGGCAGCACTACGATCATGAGATGTCTGATCAGTTTTTCATCGATTTAGAATTAAGAAAACCCGATTTCAACATTGGTGTAGGTTCTGGATCACATGGAAACCAGACAGCGACAATGATGAAAGGTATCGAAGAAGTTTTGGTTGGGGAAAAGCCAGATATAGTTCTTGTTCAGGGCGATACAAATGCAGTACTCGCTGGGGCGCTTGTAGCATCAAAGCTCCATATACCAGTGGGGCATGTTGAAGCAGGTTTAAGGTCTTATGATAAATCAATGCCTGAGGAAGTAAATAGGGAAGTTGCTGATGTCTGTTCTAAGCTTTATTTTGTACCAACTGAAGAATCAGCCATTAATTTACTTTTTGAAGGTATCAGTCCAAAGGATATATTTATAACAGGAAATACAATCGTTGATACATGCATGAGAAACCTTAAGATTGCTCAGAAATCAGAATCAAGATCAGATTTAGATTTTGAAGGAGAAATTCTTACTCTTACTATGCACAGGGCCGAAAATGTTGATAATAAAGAAAGGCTTCAAAATATTCTGGATGCACTTATGGAACTTGAAGATCTCACAATAGTCTTTCCAATACACCCAAGAACAGTTAAAACTCTTAAAGAATTCGGAATGTTTGAAAAATTAGAAAATGCAGAACATATTAAACTCATAAAGCCTGTAGGCTATCTTGATTTTTTACTTCTCCTATCTAAGTCTAAATTTATAATGACTGATTCTGGCGGATTACAGGAAGAGGCAATAACATTGGATGTACCCTGTATGACATTAAGGTACAATACTGAACGTCCCGAAACAGTTAAAGCTGGTGGAAATATCCTCGTTGGGGCAGAAAAAGATAAAATAATGGATACGGTTAAAGAAATCTTAAATAACGATGATTTATACAACAAAATGAAGATGGCTAAAAATCCTTATGGTGAAGGAAATTCATCAGAAAGAATTCTTGACGCTATTTTAAAGTTATACCGCGCTGATGAACTCAAAATAACTGTACCTGAAGATATAATGAAAAACAGAACACGTGAGCTTCTTGAAGTTAATGAAAACATAAAAGTGCACGAGTTTGAAAAGGAAAATAGTGATTCAATCATAAAAATGGTCTTTGAAAAAGGTATTGCTGGATTCCCTTATGAAGATCTTAATTTAAAAGGTAAAGTTATATTAATTGATAATTTGAAAGCAGATTAATCGGTTATCCATATTTAGTAGAAAACTAAATAAATGTGTTGAGTGATAATGAGTTGATTAAGTAGAGAGATAGAAACAATGATTTTCAAAAATTCGAAGATTACAGTTTTTGGGCTTGGTCATATTGGGCTTCCTACTGCCGCTCTTTTTGCAAATAGCGGCTTGCTAGTTACTGGGGTAGACATAAACAAGAAAACTATTGAATATGTAAATAAAGGTAAATCCCCAATTATAGAACCGGGACTTGATGAATTGGTAAAGAAAGCAGTTGGAAGTGGTAATCTTTCTGTCACTGAAGATGGGGTCGCTGCTTCTAAGGACTCAAAGATCATGATCGTCGTTGTTCCAACACCAGTGGATGAATTTAAAAAATCGGATTTATCAGCTGTTAAATCAGCATGTGAGAGCATTTCAAAGGCTTTAAATAAGGATGATCTTGTTATAATAGAAAGCACCATTCCTCCAAAAACCTGTGAAGATATTGTAATTCCAATACTTGAAGAAAGCGGATTAAAAGCAGGTAATGACTTTGGAATAGCGTATACGCCAGAAAGAGCACTTCCAAATAACACAATTTACGAGATGACCCATAATGCAAGGGTCATTGGTGGAATTAATGAAAATAGCACCGATACAGCGGTTTCTCTTTACAGGCATATCACAAAGGGCGAGATAATCAAGGTTAAAGATCTTATAACTGCAGAAATGGTTAAACTCATGGAAAATACGTATAGAGATACCAATATAGCGTTATCCAACGAGTTTGCAAAAGTATGTGAAAAGCTTGGTATTGATGCAATAGAGGCTATAGGTGCTGCAAATCATCATCCTCGAGTTAATATACATACTCCTGGTCCTGGTGTTGGTGGGCACTGCTTATCTATTGATCCATATTTTATTGTAGAGATGGCTGAACAGCAAGGAGTAGAGTCCACGTTAATAAAAAATGCAAGGGCCATAAATGAAGGAATGCCGGGCCACGTTGTGGAAATTATTGTTGATACATTGAATGAGGTTGGAAAACAAATAGAAAATTCTAAGATAGGCATACTGGGAGTAGCCTATAAAGGAAATGTTGCTGATGCTAGGGAAACCCCTGCAAAGCCGCTGATAGAGCTTTTGGTTGAAAAAAATTCCAGTGTATATGCCCATGACCCTCATACATCCCCTGATTTGATAAAATCTTTTGGTGCAAAGCCAGTAAGCATGGAAGATGTTTTAAAGTGTGATTGCGTCGTGCTTATAACTGATCATGACGAATACAAAAAGATTACACCGCAAATGATTGAAAACAAAATTTTTGTTTGTACAAGACCGATTCTAAACCCTGATGATTTTAAAAGAGAAGGCATTATCTTTAAAGGGATTGGAAGAGTTTAAACCTTCTTTTTTGGAGTTGATAATTTGAAAATACTTGTTCTTGAATATGCTACTGCTACAGGGCTTGACGATCCATCCATACGTTCTGAAGGTCAGGCAATGCTTAACGGGCTTATAGATGATTTTAAAGATAAAAATGTAGATTATTTAATATCATCAACATCACCTATTTCTGATAATGGCAATTGTAATCCAGTTGAACTTAAAGAAGATTTGATGGACTGGTTACATAAAAATATTTCTAATTATACCTCCTGTCTCATAATAGCACCTGAAGAAGATTTCTTACTGCATAATATAACAAATTTCATGGAAAAAAAAGGTGTTAACATTATAGGATCCAATTCTGATGCAGTAATGACGTGTTCTGATAAATTTAAGATGTACGAAGCTCTTAAAAATGACGTACCTATAATTAAAACTGAAAAAGTATTTTTTAATGATATTGATGAATATAATGCATTCAATAATGAAAAAAAAGTTGTAAAACCTGCTGATGGAGTTTCATGCTCTGGAATACAGATTGTAAACAGTTTTGATGAAATGAAAAAAGCGGCCTCTTCAATTGAAACCAACATTCCTTATTTTATAATTCAAGATTTTATAGAAGGAACTTCGGCCAGCGTGAGTTTAATAAGTAATGGTGAAGAAGCAGCCCCTTTAAGTCTGAATTTTCAGAACATTAATTTTTCAGACCATGGAATTAATTATAATGGGGGCCAGGTACCTTTGAGCCATGAACTTGAAGATGAAGCAAAAAATATAGCAAAAAAAGCTGTAGAATCAATAGATGGTATTAAAGGTTATGTTGGAGTAGATATGATCCTTGGAGATGAAGTACATCTTGTTGAGGTGAATTCAAGAATAACAACACCTTACGTGGCTTTAAGGCGTATTTTAAATTTTAATCTTGGTGACGCAATTTTAGATTCTATAGATGGTAAATTACCTTCAAAAATTAATTTAGATGGTGCAATATCCTTTTATAAAGAAAGTGATGTTTTAAAGCTTGAAAAAATATTTTAAAAATTTAATTCAAAGTAATGAGTGATTTTATGAAAATTGCAGGATTTGACATAGGCGGAGCAAATACAGACCTTGCTGTGGTTGAATTTGACGATCTTGGTAATATAATTGAAGTTAAAACTGATTTTGAGTATTTTCCAATGTGGTTAAAAAAGGATGAACTTGGAAATGCGCTTCTGGACTTACTTAAAGATGATTTAGGGGATATAGACGCTGTAGGGGTTTGTATGACAGCAGAACTTGTGGATGCCTATAAAACAAAAAGGGAAGGAGTAATAGATATTGCAAAAAAATCTAAGGAATCATTTTCTGTTCCTACTGGTTTTATTGGGCTAAATGGGGTTTTAAGTTTTGAAGAAGTTACTGGAAGGCCTGACGAAGTTGCTGCAGCAAACTGGATTGCAACTGCTAAAATAGCATCCAGAATTGATGAAAATTGTATAATGATAGATACTGGAAGCACAACAACAGATATTATTCCTATCAAAAATGGATCAGAATGTGCTAAAGGCAGATCTGACATGGAAAGATTGAAAACAGGTGAGTTAGTATACAGCGGAACGCTCAGGACAAATCTGGCAGCAATAGTGGATAAAGTACCTTTAGGCGGCGAATTTGTAAGGGTATCCTCAGAACTTTTTGCAATTTCTGCAGATGTCCAGATGGTGCTTGGAAATATAAAAGAAGAAGATTACACATGCAGTACACCTGATGGGGCGGGAAAATCGAAAGAAGACTGTATGAGGAGAATTTCAAGGGTTATCTGTGGAGATTTAGACATGCTGAGCAAGTCCGATATAGAAAATATTGCAACCTATATTTACCATAGACAGGCCGAAAAAGTTGCTGAAGCACTCTCAGAAGTTTCAAAAAGAGAAAATCTAGTAAAAGTTGTAACTACGGGGCTAGGTATGGATATAATCGGTGCAAAGGCTGCAGAAATTGCAGGATTTGAATCAACGGGCATGGATGTACTACTTAAAAAAGAGGAATGTGTGGTTGCTCCCGCAGTTGGAACTGCTATAATGATGAGGGATTTATTAATTTAAGATAATCTTTAACTTTGATAACAGCAAAGTATAAAAGGTTTTAAAATAGAAAACAAACCTCTTAAATGTATAAATTTGGTATAAACGTGATTCAATGATTAAAAGAGCATTCCTGGTAATCATTTTATTTGTAGGTATAGTAGCCGCTGGACTGTTCATGTTGTATAATTCCAGTGAACACTCTAAATTAGGCTCAGATAGCAGAGGATATGTCACTAAAGATGTATATGCTCATTATGGTTCTTCTGGTCCTACAATAGCGGTTATAACAGGGATGCACCCTCGAGAAACATCGGCTAAAACGGTTGTACCATCTGTTATAAAATTTTACGCCCTTACGCACAACGTTCAAATTGTAAATTATCAGGTAACTGTTACTGATAGTCCACAAGATTTTACCACAAGCCGTAAAAATGGTGAAGGTCTTGTTGCTAAATACATAATCCCGGATATCGCCAAATCAAATTACAATCTTGTAATAATAGTCCATGACCATGAAAAAGGCTATGGTAATGGATATTATATTGCCACCCCTACGATGGATGCAAAATCAGTGACTTTAGCAGAAACAGTACACACTATTTTGCCTGATTTTAATTATTATCAAAGAAATACAGACGAAAAAGCTCAAAGTTCATCCATTACAAAGGTTGATAATCCAATTGTAGCTACTGGAACTCCCGTATTTGTTTATGAGATTCCAGAATGGTTAGGAAGTACTGACGTTTTTTCTAATTCTAATAGGTTAATTGACGCGTCTTTTAATACGTTATGAATTAATTAAAGGAATAAACTACTTATTTTTTGACTATTTTTTGCAAAGATTTTTATATGGTCAAATCAAATCTTTCTAAGAATTTTGGAGAACATAACATGAAAAAGACTTTAGTTATAATTATTGTATGCGCTGTTATCGTCACTGTCATGGTGGGATCTTTAAATACAGCCAGTTCAACTGAACATTCCACAATAGGTTCAGATGACAGGGGATATGTCACTAAAGATGTATACCCACAAAAGGACACACTGGATTCTAAATGGGCAAGTTTTACAGGTGATTCTCCTCAAAAAAAAGTTAAAGTAGCAATCGTCACAGGAATACATCCTAGGGAAACACTTTCCATGAATGTTTCTTCAGCTGCAATAAAAGATTATGCCAAATCTCACAATGTTGAAATAGTGCACTACAGTATTGTGGTTAATGCAAACTTTGATTATTATACTCTGGGTAGAAACAGGGGACAGGGACTTGCTGCAGACTATATTATCCCTGATGTTGCTAAATCAGATTATGATCTCGTTATTATATGCCATGACCATAAAAAGGGTTATGGGGATGGATTTTATATTGCTACTCCCTCAATGGACAATAAATCGGTAACTCTGGCTCAAAAAGTTGATAGCGCTATGCCTGGGATAAGATTTCTCCCATCCGATGCTAATCCAAAAAAGAAAGGTACATCAACTGAGATTTTCACAAAACCATTAGCAGCTACCGGGCATCCCACATTTGTTTATGAAATTCCAGAATGGTTAGGTTACAATGAGGCTTACAATGTGACTTATAATTTGATTGAAACGTGTTATAATTCCATTTAGTTTTAAAAAATCAATGCATAGATAAAGATTGCAATGGCTATAAAAGGCAGTATTACATCTATAATAATTAAAACTTCTCTACGGCCTATTTCACGAGGAGTGTAAGCCCCTAAAAATAATGTAATGCTTAGTATAACTGATCCAAGTGCATATAAATAATCTTTGATGTACAGGAAATATATAAAGAGAATAAAGAATATGCAGCCGCCTATAATGCTTAATTTATCATTTATTGACATATTAATACCCCTCTTTATATCATTATTTTTGTTGGAGATGCAATTTATATACTTTGAAATAAATTCATAATTGAGTTGATATTATGACAGTGATAATGCCAGATGACAGTTTTATGGGCAGTTCAGTTTTCCTTTTTATAATTCTTATAATTGTTTTACTGCAGTTACGCGAAAGAAAGATGAACTTAAGGAAATTAATAATCATGCCCGTGATTTTAGCTATAATTACAATTCCTACAGTTTTAATTGAGATGAATAGTGCTTTCAACATTTTAATTATCTTTGCCGGCCTTTTAATAGGAGTATTAATGGGTATTTTAATAGGTAAATTTATGAAAGTTAAGATCCATGAAGATGGATCCATGATCTTGAAGGGTTCTTATATTGCGGTGTTTGTGTGGATTGTAATCATTGTAGCTCGGATATATGGAAAAGACGTGATTAGCAGCATGAAACTTATGGATTTTAATCTTTTGACATCTATGTTCCTTATTATGGCAGTGGGGGCAATGATTTCCCGCCGTGCGTATATTTACTGGAGATATAGGAACTTTAAAAAGAATGAAATCCCTTCAGAAAAATAAATTATTAAAAAAAGTATAGATCATAAACATTAAATCAACGGTAAATAAAGAATGTTATTGCATTTCACTGAATTCAGGCATTTCGGCCACTGAAAGCCAAAATTCCCCAGTGTACTGCACGATCCTCTTTAAATCTTCAGAATCGACCGGTTTGGATATATAACAATTGGCATGGTTTTTATAGGCAATTTTAGGATCTTCAGGTGAATTTGAAGCTGTTAGAACTACCACTGGAATAGCTTTTAAATTCTTATCATTTTTAATTTTTTTAAGTATCTCATGTCCATTTATACGGGGTAGATACAGGTCTAAAATTATTATATCCGGATAGGAAACGTCTTTGTACTTTCCTTTTTTATATAAATAATCCATTGCTTCAATGCCGTCTTTTGCAATGTGTATTTCAGTAGATATATCGTACTCTTTAAAAACTTCCATTATCCATCGAGCATCAGCAGGATTATCCTCAACTAGCAATATTGTTACAGACTTGTTTTCCATGTATTTTGCTCCAAGATCATTGTACAAACTAAACGTATTATTTACGTGATCGGATTACTTTCAATATTTGTATTGCTAAATAGACATCGTATGTTTATATATATGGTAATTAATCCTTAATAAATTTTATTTTCGGAAATATAGTTCCTGACTTATGCCATAATTAACACTTAGAATCTGATTTAAATAAAAAAGGGGAATAAGATTATAGGAACCATGATTAAATATTTTAAATCAAAAAAATATTAAAAAGAATTGGAATTAATCAATTAAAATGAAAAAGAAATGTTATTTAGTACCAAACGTCTTTCATTCCAATTAAATAAGCAATTATATTGGTTAAAAGGTGCAAAAAGACAGTTATAATAATTATTAATATAATCATTTCCAATGGTATAAAGACTATAAGTGAAGCAAATACCAATGCACCTATAACAAAATCAAGTTGATCTAAAAATGGCGCGGGTTTTCCTCTTTCAATTCCGATCCTTCTTTTTATAAAGCTTCCAAATGCGTCCCCAATTAAAGCACCGCCAGCCAGGAAGAGTCCTATAATAGCTCCTTGTAATATACTTGTCGGTATTGGTCCTTGGATTATCATAACTCCTGGTATTAAGTTAAAGACGTTTCCGTAATACGTTGATATAGTTCCCTGAATGATCCCTATAATTGTTCCAATTAGAGTTCCAATTAGAGTTCCTCTCCAGGTTACTCCATTGCCTATTATACGACGACCATCACGGAAATTCCGACCCATGTCTAGCGGTATTCCGCCTCCAAAGACTAATGCTGAAACATTTGCTAGGTATGCCGGTAACATAAAGTATATTACATATGCTGACAAAATTAAAACACTGATAACACTTGCATCCATGGTTTACCTCCTAATTTAAAGCAAGATAATAATTATATTATTTATAAATATATCTATGGTGAGATGATGGTTATAAAGAAAACCAAAAGTCTATGTCCTCAGTGTCTTTCAGTTGTAGATGCTGAAGTCTATGAAGACGATGACAAAATTATGATAAAAAAAGAATGCAAAGAGCATGGTAGTTTTGATAGTACTTATTGGGGCAACAATGAACTTTATATGAAAGCATCAGAAAGCGATTATAAAGGTGATGGTATACACAACCCCCAAACTTCATCTGAAAGTGAATGTCCATTAAATTGTGGAGTATGTTCTGAACATGAAAGCCAGACTATTCTCGGACTTATTGATGTGACTAATAGATGTAATTTAAAATGTCCTGTTTGTTTTGCAAACGCTGCTGTTTCAAAGCACTTATATGAACCTTCTTATGAAGAAATAAGAAAAATGCTTCAGGCTTTAAGATCAAATGAACCAGTTCCAGCCCCTGCAATCCAATATGCTGGTGGGGAACCAACAGTAAGAAAAGATATAGTTGATCTGATAAAACTGGCAAAAGAAGAAGGTTTTACGCATACACAGATAGCTACAAATGGGTTAAGGCTTGCAAGAAGTCCTGAACTTGTGAAGGAACTAAAAGAAGCAGAATTAAATACTATTTACCTTCAATTTGATGGTGTAACTGAAGAACCATACATCAAAATAAGAAATAAAGATTTACTGGCAACCAAACTTAAAGCAATAGAAAATTGTAGAGAGGCAAATTTAGGTATAGTTCTTGTCCCTACACTCGTAAAGGGGATAAATGATAACCAAATTGGAGATATAATTAAATTTGCAGTTAATAACATTGATATAATAAGGGGAGTTAATTTCCAGCCTGTATCATTTGCAGGAAGAACTCCTTCTGATGAAGTAGAAGGGCAGCGCATAACAATCCCTGATTTTGAAGTACTTGTTGAAAAACAAACAGATTCTAAAATCAAAGTGGAGGATTTCCATCCTGCATCAAGTGTTACTCCAATTTCAGAGTTTATAGAAGCTATTGAAGGTGAAAGACAGGTTATATTTACTTGCCATCCTCATTGTGGTGCTGCTACCTATGTCTTTATCGATGATGGGGAAATTATTCCAATTACTCAGTTTATAGATGTTGATAGATTTTTCAATCTCCTTTCAAAAAGTGCTGGAGACATAAGAGAAGGAGGAATAACTGGAAAAGCTAAAACAGTAGCAAGAGCTACACTTGAACTTCCAAGAACTATTGACGTTTCCAAAGCTCCTAGCTCGATTGATATAAAAAATATATTAACTTCTGTGTTAAAAGAAAGATCTTACGGTGCCCTTGGGGATTTCCATCACAATACGCTGCTTATTGCATGCATGCACTTCATGGATCCATGGAATTTCGATCAAGATAGAGTTAAAAGGTGTGTAATACACTATGCAGTTCCAGATGGAAGAATAATACCATTCTGCTCTATGAATTCTATTCATCGGGAAGAAATCGAGAAAAAATTCGCTGTTCCACTTGAGAAAGGAAAAATAGCGGGTGAAAGATTGGAAGGAAAGATCAGTTTACCTTCAAATAAAACATGAGTAAGACTATTGACTGATTAATTCTGGGAATTAAAATGACTTTTTTCTAATTCTCTTTTGGATAACTTTTTTCGGAGCTTGAATATTTAATTAAACCATTCAGAATTTACAAGAGTTAACTATTAAATTTTATACAGAATAAAAGACAGATGAATACCTTGAAAATATATGGAACGAATTAGAAAGCACAGGTTTTTAAAATGATCATAGAAACTCCATCAAGGCTCCATATGACTTTAATAGACCTTAATGGGACCATTGGACGGATCGACGGTGGTGTTGGGCTCACCATTGAAGAACCAAAGCTTATACTTGAAGCAAAACCTCAAGATAAATGCACTCAGATATTTTTTAAGGAATCTCAGGGCTTAAGCGAAGAATTGATGAGGGATTATAGGGAAAAAATAGAAAATACAGTTAAAAAAATAACAGAATTCCTGAAAATTGATTCTGGATTTAAGTTTGAAGTCAAAAAGACGTATCCTGCTCATTCTGGACTTGGATCAGGTACTCAATTATCCCTTGCGGCAGCCAAGCTAGTATTAAATCTTCATGATTATGATATGAATGCTTCTCAAATAGCTAAACTTGTAGGAAGAGGCGGAACCTCCGGTATTGGAGTTAGAGCGTTCGATGATGGGGGATTTATTATTGATGGTGGACATAAAATTGATGAAAAGCCTGATTTTTTACCATCATCAGCTTCTAAAGCATCACCAGCGCCTTTGATAGCAAGGTATGATTTTCCTCAGGAATGGAATGTAATACTTGCCATTCCAAATGTCCCTGCGGGGGCATCTGGTAAGAAAGAGGTGAATATTTTCCAGGAGTGCTGTCCAATTAATTTAGAAGAAGTACAGAAATTATCACATTTAATATTGATGAAAATGATGCCTTCGGTTGTAGAACAAGATTTAGATTCATTTGGATCTGCAGTTAATGAAATTCAGGATATTGGGTTTAAGAAAATAGAAGTTGAATTTCAAGACGCGATAATTAACGAAATAATTGAAAATATGAGAAATGCAGGCGCAGCTGGAGTTGGGATGAGTTCCTTTGGACCAACTATTTATGCTGTAACAGATACAAACACAAAAGATATATCGAAGGCAGCTCAAAGTACTATGAAAGAAGTGGGTGGTAAAGTTATTGCCACCAGAGCTAAAAATAGCGGCGCTAAAGTTAAATAAAAAGCACTAATGATTAACATGAAAGAAAAAATAGAAGGAAAAGTCTGGAAATTTGGAGATAATATAGATACTGATGTTATAATTCCTGGAAGATACCTGAGAACTTTCAGCCTTGATGATCTGGCAGCACATGTTATGGAAGGTATAGATCCTGATTTTTCAAAAAATGTTGAACAAGGAGATATCATAGTCGCTGACTGGAACTTTGGGTGCGGTTCATCAAGAGAACAGGCTCCAGTGGCTTTAAAGCATGCAGGTGTTTCAGCCATTGTTGCAAAGTCATTTGCAAGAATATTTTACAGAAATGCCATAAATATTGGCTTACCTGTTATTGTAGCCGATATAAATGCTAAAAATAGCGATATTTTAAAAATAGATTTGGAAAAAGGTATTATTGAAAATAAGTCAACAGATGAGACCTTTAAAATTGAACCATTTAAAAAATTCATGCTCAGTATCTTAAAAGATGGTGGATTAGTTAACCATTACCTTAAAATCCAAAGCGAGTAATGTTTTAATTAAATACAGTTCGATTAACAACTATTTTTGTAATTTAATTAAAATATATAATTAATAGATTACAATACTATTAATTATAAAATTTATATTTATGTCATGGCATTGCACTATACTGCAGTGTTAATTTTTGTTGGTTAATTTAATGTGAAGTTTAAATTAAAGTGCTGACAATCCACATAAACCCATAACTTTGCTAGAATTCAAATTATGGGTGAAATTCATTAAAACATGAGGAAAGTAAATGAAATGTCCTGTTTGTAAATCTGAATCATATGAAATTTTAAAATCAAAGGGTAAACATTCAAAAGAGCTTCTTTTGAAATGTGAAGAATGCGGTAATGTTTACAGGGAAACCATAATTCGAGAAAAACCAGTTGATGTCAGAATAGTGATAAGCGAGTATGAAACTTCTAAAAAAGACTTTGTCAAAATGTATCCTGATGAAGAGCTAATGGTGGATGACATCCTGGATATCGATGGAAAAGAGGTCGCAGTAAATTCAATTGAAATAAAAACAGGAGCGAGAGTTTACCGTAGTTTAGTATCTAATATTGATACTATTTGGGCCTCTTCGTTAGATGTGCCGGCAAGAGTTGGAATTTCTGTGGATTTCGGCGGCAGAGTTCTTTCAAAAAAGGTTGAAGTTGATAGAGATTTCGAATTTACTGTGGGAGATATAGTTAAACTTGGGAATTTACTTTTTAAAGTAAATTCATTAAAAACCATTGAACGAAAAATTAGAAAAGGGTTTGCAAAGGCATCTGTAACTAAAAGAGTTTATGGAAGGCCTTTAGAGGGAAAAGCAAGACCTAATTATGATTTAAGTGCTAATGTAGTAGAAATTAAAGTTAAAGAAGATGAATTAGAAGAATGAATTGATTTTGCAATTTAGAACTTCTAAAGTGGTATAAATGCTGAATGAAAGAAAAGAGTTGGTTAGAAGACTTTTAGATTATGGATATATAAAAACAGAAAAAGTTAGGCAAGCCATGGAAAAGGTTCCAAGGGAAGAATTTATGCCTGAAGAAAATAAGCCTTATGCTTACGCTGATCAACCTCTTCCCATAGGAAAAGGCCAAACAATTTCAGCACCCCACATGGTTGCGATGATATGTGAAAGGCTTGATCTTGAAGAAGGCATGAAAGTTTTAGAAATTGGAACCGGCTTCGGATACAATGCAGCTGTCATTTCAGAAACAATGGGCAAAAAAGGCCATGTTTACAGTATAGAACGCCATGAATACCTTGCAGAAATTGCAAAAGAGAACCTCAAAAGAACAGGCTACGAAAAAAATGTTACAGTGATTATTGGGGATGGGACATTAGGTTATGAGGAAGAAACACCCTATGATCGAATTTATGGAACCGCTAGCGCCCCATCTGTGCCAGAACCCTTAAAAGAACAGCTTAGAGTTGGAGGGAAGCTTTTAATCCCTGTAGGGGAACAATCGTATTTCCAGGATCTTATGTGTATCCTAAAAGAATCAGAAAATGATTTCAAGCAGAAATCATTGGGAGGAGTTGCATTTGTTCCAATGATTGGGAAGTACGGGTGGCCAGAATAGTAAATTAGTTATATCCTAATTATATGTTAACCAATTAAAATAAGATTATATTTAAATAGATTTACAACTAGCTAATTTTAGAAGTATATTTTATAATTTGTATGTTATGGATTAAATTCAGGGATTTAATAAAATGAAAGTTTACATTGAAACATTTGGTTGTACGTTTAACCAAGGCGACTCACAGATAATGGCAGGGCTTTTACAGGAAAATAACGCCATTATAGTACCAGAACCAGAAGATGCCGACGTTATAATAGTTAATACGTGCTATGTTAAGCATCCAACAGAGCAAAAGGTCTTAAATAGGATTAAGAAGGTTCAGGAACTGTTTCCAGATAAAAAATTGATAATTTCTGGATGTATGGTGGAGATCGATCAGGGTAAACTCAAAAAGGCCGCACCTGCTGCAGGATGGATCGGGCCCCGTCAAATTAAATCAACTCTGGATGTTGTAAAATCATGTTTGGATGGTGAAAGCGCAAGAATTATTGGTCATGGAGATGATGTAAAAGCAGGTCTTCCAAAGATACGTTTTGATCCATTTGTGCATATATCTCAAATATGTGAAGGTTGTGTTGGAATGTGTACTTACTGCTGCACGAGATTTGCCAGGGGAAAACTCCAGAGTTATCCAGTTAAAGAGATAAAAAAGGAAGTTGAAACGGCAGTAGCAGATGGATGCGTTGAAATTCAACTTACAGCCCAGGATACTGCAGCTTATGGAAAAGATACTGGAGGAACGCTGTCAGAACTTATAAATGAGATTACTATTATTCCTGGTATTTTCAGGTTAAGGGTGGGAATGATGCACCCAAAAAGCATGATGGGAAACGTTGATGAGTTAATTAATGCATTCATGCATAAAAATGTTTATAAATTCCTGCACATCCCTATTCAAAGTGGCAGTGACTACGTACTGAATGATATGAACCGTGGCCATACAGTGGCACAGTTTAAAGAGATAATATCAAAATTCAGGGAAAAAATACCTGAAATTTCAATAGCCACAGATGTAATAGTTGGTTATCCAACAGAGACTGATGAAGCATTTGAAGATACATTAAATGTAATTAAAGACATAAGACCCAATTTTGTTCATATTTCCAAATACAAACATAGACCAATGACAATATCTTCTGCATTGCCTGAAATAAGCCATGATGATATGAAAAGGCGTTCTAAAGCTTTGAATGATCTTAAGTCAAAGATACTTTATGAAAATAATCTGGAGGAAATTGGCAGAATTCATGAGATTTTAATAACAGAAAAAGGTAGTAAAGGTGGATACATTGGAAGAACAGATTCTTACAAGCCGGTAGTTGTGGAAAATGGCAAAATCGGTACTTTTGTGAAAGTAAAAATAGAAGAAGCTACCAGTACTTATTTAAAAGGCAGTGTTTTGTGATATTAAGTTAATTATTTAATTTAACTACTTATTTTAAATTTTCATTCTTTAAAAAAGGTCGAATCTTTTAATTATCTTTTCCATGATAATTTCTTACTCAGTTTTTCCATTTTTCTAGATTCTATAATATTTTTTTCAATATTTCCGTCTTCAACCACTATTGATCCCTCATATCCACAGTGATGACATTTCCATTTGCCGTCACCTTCATAGATATATTCATACTTTATTTTCTTTGAACCACAGCGAGGACAGAAAGTTTTCTTTGTCATGATTTTTTCACTAAAATAATATTATGCCTTATTTAGTCTAATTTATCATTCCAGTAAAGCTTTCTTGACAATTTTTCCATCTTCTTAGCTTCATTGATTTTCTTTTCAATATTACCATCTTCTACGGCCACCGAACCCATGTATCCGCATTTTGAACACTCCCAAATGTTTAACGATGGATTATGTATTTTCATTTTGTTAGAACCACAACGAGGACAGAAAGTTTTCTTTGCCATGATTTTTCACCGAAATAATATTATCATTCATATATTAAATCTTTTGGGAAAGGCTTAAAATAACTTTATTTTAGAGAAAAATAATTTAGATAATTTAAAAATAATTATTTTGTATAAAAATGAGTGCCGTGGGCCGGACTTGAACCAGCGACATCCAGATCTTCAGTCTGGCGTTCTCCCAACTGAACTACCACGGCAAATGGGCCGGACGAGATTCGAACTCGTGATCACCTCCGTGTCAGGGAGG
>JAEYPF010000005.1 GCA_023411115.1 Methanobacteriota archaeon | reverse complement strand
GTTAGCTAAAAGGAAAATGAGCGTCACTGAACTTTCAGAGAAAGTTGGAATAACCATGGCCAATATCTCTATATTAAAAAATGGAAAGGCAAAAGCAATTCGATTATCAACTTTAGCGAAGATTTGTAAGGCTTTAGAATGTCAACCCGGAGATATTTTAGAATATAAAAGTGACGAGACCGTTTAGAGCATGAATTCAGGAATTTTATATATCTGAATAATATATTGATGAAATTAGGAAAAATTAATCAATAGATATTTGATTTTGAATTCATAAAATATTTTTTAAAAATGAATTCTATTTTTTAAACTAAAAAATAAAGATAAATAATTTTCAATGATTTTTAGTTTAAAATAGAGAAAATTAATTGATACTATCAAAATATGTTACAATAGGTAAAAATAGACTTTAAAATTAAGAATTTGTCTTATCTATTTTAAAGAGTAGCATATTTTTAACTTCCAGATTTTTTATTCATATTTGAAGTTTTCTTTAAACCAAAATCTTTATATAGTCCTAATACCCACAAGTTATATTACTGACTGATGAGTCATAAACATGATTTAGTAGTCATGATTGGTATAGGTGAAATCATATGTCACTTGCAAAATGGAAGGAAAGAGAAAAAGAGCAGCGTCGAAATGATATTATCGATGCTGCTAGAACTTTATTAGTTGATAGAGATTTTAATGAAGTTTCAATGAATGAAATAGCAAAGGAGGTTGGTCTTGGCAAAGGTACACTTTACCTTTATTTTAAAAATAAAGAATCATTGTACTTTGCGATAGTCTTACGTGGTATCCGAATTTGGGATGAAATGATTAAAGAAGAGGTTAAAAAAGTAAATACTGGCTTTGAAAAGTTTATAGCATATGGAAATGCAAATAGGGAGTTTTCTAATAAATATCCTGATTATTTCAGGCTTCTGTATTCCCCCACATCAATTAAAAAACAATTTGATATGGACAAAATGAACAGCAGCGAGGAATTCCAGGAAGTAAGGGAATTATTCAAAGAAATAATGTCTGTAGGTATAGATTCGATACAAAAAGGTATAGATGATGGTGAAATAAGGCCAGATGTGGATCCTGTAGAAGCAGCTATTCTTCTATCAGTAATCTACAATGGTAAGGTGAATATGGGTGACTGGGCTAAAGAAATGCTGGAAAGCAGGGGAATTGATGAACCGAAATTTACCAGTGATATAGGAGATTTATTTCTTCATATGTTAATGAAACGCTAAAAATAGCGATTAAAATTAAAATCATAGCTTTAAAATGAAATTTAAATGTGGTATTTAAAAATTAGGGGTGTTAAATATGGATTATAATGAATTAGGAGAAAAATTAAATGAACTTTTAAAATTAGAAAATGAACCAGTAGCAATAAAATGGTCTGTAGAAGAGCCAAAAAGCGTTGAAAAGGAAATCGAAAAATCAAGATTCTGTACAAAACTTACGAAAGCCATGAAAGGCGAAATATTTTATGCAACTCTAGAAGAGGAAGCATGTATGGGTGGTGCTAGATATTCCGGACTTAAAGACATGCGCGAATACCCTTCAAATGTACAAAGCGGTGCATTTATGGTCCCAAACGGCCTATATAAGAACATCCCTGCAGTGCAGCGTTCAAGGGAAAATGAAAAATACATAAACCCTGGGATTTTTAGCGCAATTACTTTCGCTCCTTTAAATAAGGCAGAATTTGATCCTGATGTGATATTTATAGTCTGCAATGCGAAACAGGGGATGGAAATACTCCATGCAAATGCATATAATTCAGGAGCACATGGAATAGGTACTGATGCTGTCCCAGTATGCAGTTCAATGGCTGCAACGCCTTATATGGCCGGAAAGGTCACTTACGGATTCGGCGACGTTGCAGCAAGGAAAAATATGGATATTAATCAGGAAGATATCATGGTTAGTATTCCTGGAAGTGATTTATCTCGTATAATTTCTAATTTAGGAGAGATGAGAACTAAAATGTTCTTTAAGGAAGAATAATTTTTAGCTAATTGTTATATTGCCGTTTTTGAAATGTATATGATTTAAAAGAAGTTAAACCCTTAGCGAACGCTATAAACAATTAGAAAAATAGAAGTGATAGTTATGAATTATGAAAGCCATTATACTCTTGCTAAAAATAAAATAATCATGATCATGGCAGGATTGATGGTTGGGCTCCTTGTAGCTGCCTTTGATTATTCAATCATGGCAACAGCTATGCCAAAAGTCATTAGCAGTCTACAGGGGATGGAATACTATGTATGGCCGTTTACAATTTACATGTTGACTTCAACCATTGCAGTAATCCTTTTTGGTAAATTATCGGATATTTACGGTAGAAAACATGTTTTAGTTGCTGGAATTATCCTATTTGTTATAGCTTCAGTCATGTGTGGTTTTGCAACCAGCATGTTTCAACTGATTATATTTAGAGGACTACAGGGAATTGGGGGTGGAATTTTATTAACACTCCCATTCATTGTGGTTGGAGAAATTTTCAGCCCAAGGGAAAGAGCCAAATACATGGGAATACTTGCATCAGTATTTGGAGTTGCAGACGTTTTGGGACCAATTCTTGGCGGCGTAATTACAGATACATTGGGTTGGAGATGGATATTTTTTGTAAATGTTCCAGTTGGGATCGCTGCTGTGACTATAATTCTTTATTCTCTTCCAAACTTCAAATTGGATGGTGTTAAAAAAGTCATTGATTATTCAGGGATCATTACCTTTACATTAACTTTAAGTGCACTGTTCCTGGCAGTAACACTTGCAGGAGATCTAAATACATCCCTATTAGCTGGAATAGCAGGACTTTTTGTATTTTCAGGAGTTATGTTTATGTTGTTCATTCTGGCCGAGAAAAAAGCTGTAGAACCTATTTTGCCTTTAAGCCTATTTAAAAATTCAATATTCACCATATCTGCAGTAGAAAGCTTTTTAGCAGCTGCATTGATGTTTTGTGGGATAATTTATGTTCCTTTATTTGCACAAGGTGTTTTAGGTATGAGTGCTACTAATGCAGGGTTCCTCATGATCCCTATGCTTTTTAGCCTTACAATGGCATCATTAATCACTGGACAAATCATATCATGGACTGGAAAATATAAAAAGCTTGTAATTGCTGAATTTGTTATAACTGGAATTGGAGTTGTGCTTCTCGCTACAATGAATGTGAATACACCTTACTATTTGCTGATAGCTTATTCAACAGTTCTTGGTATTGGTTCAGGAATGGCTTATAACATATTCAATGTAGCAGTGCAAAATGCATTTACTTTGCGAGATATAGGTATTGTAACAGCTTCAATGCGGTTTTTTAGAAATGTAGGTACTATAATATTCGTTCCAATATTTGGATATATTATGAATTTCACTTTAGGAAGTACAATTACAGTTTCTTTGAGTGAAACTCAGGCTTTGGTACTTTCTATCCAGAATGTTTTCCTTGCAGCCATAGTACTGGCATTTGCAGGGCTGGTTGTTGCATTCTTCCTTAAAGAAATACCTTTAGGTGAAGATGCGCCTATAGCTCAAGAAGAAGTTTCTAAAGAGTGGATAGAGAAAACAAAATAGCATGCAAATACATGTAAAACAGAAAAGGAATGTTAAATTTATTAACAGGAGATTGACAAGATGATTAGAATAGCTGTAACAGGCGCAGGCGGAAGGATAAGTTCTAAAATAATTAAAACTATATTAAAACAGGACGATATGGAAGTTATAGCAGCAATAGGGGCACCTAATACTCCTCTTGAGGGAGAAGATATAGGTGAAAAAATAGGTTTAGGAAATATTGGTGTTCCAATAAATGGTGCACAAAAACTTGCTGAGGTTTTAAAGGCTAAGAAGCCCGATGTTCTCGTTGATTTTACTATAGCAAATGCAGCTGTGGGTACAATCAAAACTTCAGCAGAGTGCGGCGTTAATGTAATTGTAGGTACAACTGGATTTTCAGGGGAGCAACTGATTGAAATAAAAGGATCCATTGAAAAAAATAAAATAAAAGCAGTTATTGCTCCAAACATGGCAGTAGGCGTGAATATATTCTTCAAAATCATTGAAGATCTTGCAAAGATTCTCAATGATTACGATATTGAAATAATAGAAGCCCACCACAAATATAAAGAGGATGCACCATCAGGAACAGCTGTTAAAGCTTATGAAGTTATAGCTGAGGCGCTTGGAAGAAATGAAGATGAAACATGTGTCTATGGTAGGCAGGGGATTGCAGGTGCACGAACGGAAGGAGAAATAGGAGTACATGCAGTTCGTGGTGGAGATATTGTTGGAGATCATACTGTACTTTTTGCAGGAGAAGGAGAGCGAATTGAAATTGTACACAGAGCGCATAGCAGACAGGTATTTGTAGCTGGAGTAATTAAAGCAGTGAAATATGTTGTGGAATCCCCTGAAGGAAAAATCAGTGACATGGGGGATGTTCTGGGTATAAAAATGAAAAGATGAGGCTTATTTTTTATTTTAATATTTTATAATTAAAAATATGTTATATTATAGGTAAAAATCGCCCTAAAGATTAAAAATTTGTCTTATGCATTTTAACTAGGGCATTAACTTCTCCTGTTTAGTATTAAAATTCTTTTGTAAAGATGTATTTTTATATTACTTATTAAGTTAACATCGTTATGACTAACAAATGTGAATTTAAATCCGATATAATGGAGATTGGATTAAAGGGTTTGCGTAATGACTTTGGAAGTTAAATCCTCGTCTTTATTACATTATGGATAAAAATCGACCTTAAATGTATTACTAATTTAAACAAGTATATTACTATATAAAATATTGTTTACAGATCATTTAAGATGAAAATTAAATTGAATCTCCAGCCACAACATATATTCCTTATTTTGGGGTTGGTCTATGGGATAGCATTTTTAGCGGCTGTTCCTCCCTTTCAGGTTCCTGATGAATATGCACACTTTTATAAAGCATATAGTATAAGTGATGGACAATTAATGCCTGAAAAAATAGGGAATAAGGCAGGAGTTTATGTTCCTGTAGATTTATTGAATACTATGGGAATTGTTCAGGAAAAATGGGAATTAGTAGTTAATGAGAAACATAAAATAAATATGCCGCTGCTATTTAAGGAAACTTCTATAGATAATGATACTAAAGTTTTTGCGGATTTATCAAAGATTGCAGTAGTAACTTACTCTCCAATTCCTTATCTAATGCCAGCTTTGAGCATAGCCGTTGGAAAAGTATTCAATTTGCCCCCTTTGATTTTGGTATATATAGCTCGTTTTGCAAATTTAATATTATGGCTGTTTTTAATTTATTTATCAATCAAAATCACTCCAGTATTTAAATGGGGATTTTTAATGATAGCTTTACTGCCAATAACCCTTTTCGAGTCTGCAGCAGTTTCAGCTGATAGTTTAACAATAGGATTATCTTTTATTGCTATAGCTCTTTTTCTTAGGTTCTCTTTGGATGATAAAATCAAAAAAATCAACTTAAAATATATTATCATTTTGTTTTTAGTAATTTTAGCACTCAGCTTAACTAAAATGCCCTATTTCTTATTATCTTTCCTATTTCTTATAATTCCGGCTGATAAATTTGGAAATAATAAAAAAAAGATCACTATCTTCGCATTCATACTGTCAACTAGTCTTATAGTGACCATTTTGTGGCTTTTTATTACTAAAGGATTTTATATTCCTGAAAATGGTATTTCAATATATGATCAGCTTTTGTTTATTCTACCGCGTCCTCTTCTTTTTCTGCAATTAATTTGGAATGATTTGGTAACAAATCCACTAAGATATTTTAAGTTATCGCTTGGAATTAATTGCTTTAGTTATCCATTACCAAAGTCGATATACTATGCTGTTATTTCATTACTGTTATTTTTGCCCTTTTTAGATAAAAATGACATTAAAATCGATTTTAAAAAGAAGTCAATTATTATAGGAACTTTCTTATTGATATCCGGGTTGATATATTTATTTGAGTATTTAACATGGACTTATGTAGGCTTAAATAAACTATATGGAGTTCAGGGAAGATATTTTATTCCAGTATTGCCCCTTTTATTTTTATTATTTTATAATAACAAATTTAAGTTTAAAGATAGCTTTCTAAAGCGGGTAGCAGTAGTTTATTTAATTTTCATTTTGTCAGCAACGATACTCTTCTTTATTGGGGAGTATTATATATAGATTTAAAAAATCTTATTTAAACCTTTAAATTTTATGAACTAAAAAGAATTTACATGTGATAAAATGAACTGTGCAGATATCCTAATTAAACTGGACGCTTTAATTCATAAATTAGATAGTTTAATGGACATTATGCTTGAATCAACTAAGGAAGTCATAGATCTTGGAAATGTAAATTATGAATTAAAAAATGCTATTGACAAATTAGACGGTATAATTGACAGCATGGTAGATTCAAAAGAAAAAAGCATGCTTGAATCAGCTAAATATGATATTACTTATGCTACACTGGATATAATAGATAATGTAGATATTTTCGATAAAATCAACAGATTAGGCAATGCTAGAATCACCATAATAAACGCTAAAGCGAAATTAAATGTCAATGGACATTTGTAATCTTAAATTAGCCTTAACTTCTCACTGATTAATTACTTACAAGTCGTTAGCAAATGCAATTATGGTAAAGTGGTGCAACGAGTGTACTCCCTATAAAAATAATTGTTTGCTCTAAATAACATGTGCGTTAATTTTTGAATACTCTATCATTGAACTAAATTAACATATTAACTATTAAATGACAGACTATAAATTTACCTGCACATAAATCATGATTAAAACTAGAAAATATATGTATTAGATTAAATAGACTCTATTAAAGTTTTTTTTGCTTATAGCTCGTAAATATTAACATATATCAAACGCTTTTTAATAGTTTAAAGTTTAAGGGTAAATTTATAAGTTTATTTTACATATTATTTAAAATGAAGATTAAATTGAATCTCCAACCGCAAAATATATTCCTTATTTTGGGATTGGTCTATGGGATAGCATTTTTATTGTTTCTTCCCCCTCTTCAGGTTCCTGATGAATATGCACACTTTTATAAAGCATATAGTATAAGTGATGGACAATTAATGCCTGAAAAAATAGGGAATAAGGCAGGAGTTTATGTTCCTGTAGATTTAAGGAATACTAGTGAAATCATTCAGGAAAAAATGAAATTATTGGTTAAAGAGAAGCAAAAACTGGATATGCCTTTCATATTTAAGGAATCTCCCATAGATAATAACAACAAGGTCTTTGTAGATTTCTCAAAGATTGCAGTTGTAACTTATTCTCCCCTTCCTTATCTAATGCCTGCATTGAGCACAGCTATTGGAAAGTTATTTAATCTGCCCCCTTTAATTTTAATATATACCGCTGGTTTTGTAAATTTAGTATTGTGGTTGTTTTTAATTTATTTATCAATCAAAATCACCCCTGTATTTAAATGGGGATTTTTGGTGATAGCTTTACTACCAATGACTCTTTTTGAGTCAGCATCTGTTTCAGCCGATAGTTTAACAATAGGATTATCATTTATTACCATAGCCCTTTTCCTTCGACTGTCTTTGGATGATAGGATTAAAAAAATCTATTTAAAGGATGTTATTGTTTTGTTTTTAGTTATTTTAGCCCTTAGCTTAACTAAAATGCCTTATTTCTTATTATCATTCTTATTTCTCATGATTCCGGCTGATAAATTTGGAAATAATAAAAAAAAGATCATAATCTTCGCATTAATACTATCAACTATTTTTATAGTAGCCCTCATATGGCTTTTTATCACTAAAGGACTATATGTCACTGAAAAAGGTGTTTCAATACATGATCAGCTTTTGTTTATTTTACCACATCCTCTTCTTTTTTTACAATTAATTTGGAATGATTTAGTAACAAATCCCTTAAAATATTTTAAGATAATGGTTGGTACTAATTGGGTAAGTTATCCATTGCCTAAGTCGGTATATTATGCAGTTATTTCATTACTGTTATTTTTACCGTTTTTAGATAAAAATGACATTAAAATCGATTTTAAAAAGAAATCAATTATTATAGGAACTTTCTTATTGATAACAGGGTTTATATATTTATTTGATTATTTAACATGGACTCCTGTTGGCTTAAATAAGATAATTGGAGTTCAGGGAAGATATTTTATTCCAGTATTGCCTCTTTTATTTTTATTATTTTATAATAACAAATTTAAATCTAAAGATAACATTCTAAAGCCTATAACAGTAGTTTCTATAATATTGATTCTAACAGTAACTGTACTGTTCTTTATAGGAGAGTATTATATAGATTTAAATTTTATTTAAATAGTTAAACGGCTTATTTTTCCTCTTTAAAACTTGCTTTGCTAAATATAGTCAAATTAAAATCACTTCGGTTTGATATTTCGACATTTATCTGTTAAAAAAAATTGAGTAAAAAAAATGGATAGGACTTAGCCAAAATTATTCACAGATTATATGCTTTGCAAGCCTTTTAGCAAGTGCAATTATGGTAAGAACTGGCGGTGCACCGGGGGCTTCTGGAAAAACACTTGCATCTGCAACGTAAAGACCTTCTATCACAGTTTGAAGATCCTTATCAACAACATCTTCAATTGCAGCTGTTCCACCGGGATGTGCACCTCTTGCATAAGTAGAAACAAGAGTTTCAGGATCTACTCCCGCTTCAGTTAATATAGAACCAGCAATTGCAGACCCTTCTGCTAAAAGAGCTACATCTTCAGCAGTGTTGAACTTTACCACGTCTTCTTGAGTGACTTTACCAGAAGGTTCATCTTTTATTTTGATCATCATTCCAAGAACGTCTTTTTTCTTTGCTTTATATTTTTTGAGTTTATTCACCAAAACCTCTGAAAAATGAGGGGCTAAAACGATATCATCTAACTTTATAAGGGCATTCATGGTTACTTCCTTGTTGTATTTTATACCTCTTAATATTCCTCCAACTGTGACAAACGTATCAACAAAGAGGTTATTACCTGCTTTTATACCTATCCTCTGCAGCAATCGGGGTGTTTCTATTGCACCTGCTGATAGAATTACAATATCTGCATTAAATGATTTATCCCCACTTTTTACACCCTTTACTTTGCCATCTGAAATAATTATATCAGTAACAGGAGTTTTTTCTACAATTTCTGCCCCATATTTTCCTGCTTCCTTGATAAATTCTAATGTAGTCCATTTTGCATCCCTTGGACATCCAAATACACATTTGCCACATGGTTTGCATAAATCAGGGTATATAAATTTGGGCATTTTTTGAACTTCAAAGCCTAGAGATTCTGCAGCACTCATTATTTTCATAGTTCCTTCTCCAAAATGTGAATCTGGAAGAGTGCTTATACCCATTTCTTCTTCAATTTCCTTAAATTCATTACTTAAATCAATTCCTATTTTTTTAAAAGGTTTTTCACAGGTTCTTACTGCATTTCCTGCTGTTACAAGAGTAGTACCACCTAAACAGACTGTACTTGATACTTCTGTCCCTACATTCAGTATCTCATAATGTTTATATGCTTTTTTAGTATGGGTAGATGGCCCTTTTTCGATTATGGTAACTGAAACTCCAGCTTTAGCAAGTTCTTTTGCAATAGTTCCTCCGCCTGCTCCTGATCCCACAACTATGGCTTTCATTTTATGTTTCCTCTAAAAATTGAATAATATAAATTTTTGACGCCTTTAATATTTGAATTATATTGCATTTAGTATCTTAATAACGCGTGTTAACTAATTTTACTTCAGGATATAAATAAAACTATCGTAAAGATTCTAATCCTAAAGAAATAATTAAATCAATAATAATCAGTTTATTGTAAAATAAGTTAATTCATCTTTTGTTTAAAGTTCTTTTTGGTTTATTGTTTGCCTTTTTATGATTTTTATTCTTTTTTACATGTTTTTCTGGCATTTTTGACCGCTTTTTTAGGACTTTATCTGCAATCCATCCCCCAATACATCCAAATCCAGCAGAAACAGCAATTAATATGATAAATCCAAGGAACAAAGTAAATAGTCCCCCCAGTTCTAAACTGATCATTTGAAAACCAGATAAACTTGGAAGATCAGGAAGCTGAGGAGAAACAAAAAAGCCGTATATAAAAATTAGAAAGCCAAGAATGCCTCCAGCAATTCCACCAACTTTATAAGTTCTTTGATTACTAATTGTTAAATAATTTGCAATAAAACCAATAATTATAAGCGAAAATATCCCGCTAATTCCTAGGATAGGTAAAATAAGAGTACCCAGTATTATACTTATAAGTATTGCAGCTCCCCTACCGAATCCTGCCATATTTTTGCTCCTAACCCTTGACAGATATCATTATCCTCGAGCTCATTTATATCTATTTCGGAATATATTGAATTTTAGAAAACCTTTTATTATAAAACGATCTTTAAACTTGTTATGAGCTTAACAGAATAATTTAATTGAGTAATAATTGATCTACTTCGTGAATTGAATAAATATGGAATAATAAATTTTTAGGCATACCAAAAAGTTTATATAGTTACCAAAATAACTATAGTTATCAAAGTTTTAGGTGGACCTAAATGCCAAAAAATGTTACACTAAGCGGAAACGTAGAAGAATATCTTGAATTATTATATAAACTCAGTCCTAATGGAGAAAGAGTCAGTACTTCAATGATTTCAGAAAATCTAAAGATTGCACCAGCCAGTGCTACCCAGATGCTCAAAAAATTAGCGGATAATGATTATGTAGAATACTCACCTTATAAAGGAGCCGTATTAACAGAAAACGGCCTTAAAATTGCAAAAAAAATTACTCGAAAACACAGGTTACTTGAAAGGTTTTTATGTGATATTTTAAAGATAAAAAGCGATAAAATTCATGACCAGGCATGTGAAATGGAGCACGTGCTATCTGATGATGCTGAAAGAGCTTTATGCCACCTTTTAGAGCAGCCAGATACTTGTCCTGGTGACAGTGTCATTCCAGAATGTGATTTAAAATTTACTACATGTGAAGAGTGCAAAGAAAGGAAAGAAATTGATGTAGAAGAAGTAGGAAAGAGGAATGAAAACCTAATTCCAGTACTTGACCTTAAAGAACACAAAAAGGGCAAAGTCAGCTTCATAAGAGGAGACTATAAAGTAATTAGAAGACTTTTAGACATGGGAATTACTATAGGTGCCGTTATAAGCGTGATCAAGGTTGCCCCACTGGGGGGTCCTGTTGAAGTTGCTGTTAGGGGATCTAAATTAGCTCTTGGACGTGACATAGCCTCAAATGTTTTTGTTGAGGCTGTTGACGGAGCGGGGTGCTGATATTGGCCCCATCTGTTGAAAAACCTTCTCCAACCAAAAACACAAATCAAGAAAACAATGGTAAAAAATTAACCATTGCACTTGCTGGAAATGCCAACGTGGGTAAAAGTGTTATTTTTAACGAGCTTACAGGTTCTAACCAGATTATAGGAAACTGGCCTGGAAAAACAATTGAAAGGGCAGAAGGTAAGCTTTACTTTGAAGGCTACGATATTGATGTAATTGATTTACCTGGAATCTATTCTTTTTCTACATATTCCATGGAAGAAATTGTGTCGAGGGAATATATCGCCTTTGAAAAACCAGATGTTGTTATAAATGTTGTTGACGCTGCTGTTTTAGAGCGAAATCTGTTTTTCACAATGCAACTGATGGAAATGGAAGTTCCCCTAGTTGTTTGTGTTAATCAGGTTGATATAGCCAAACAAAAGGGAATTGTTATTGATACTGAGAAGATGCAGGCTGCATTAGGAGTACCAGTTATAGCTACCGTAGCAGTAAGGGGAGAAGGCCTTCATGAACTAATAGAAATAGCAACTGAAGCTGCCGAAACCAGATCTAAAAGTAAATTTGCTACATTGGAATATGGTAAGGAAGTGGAGGATAGAATAAAAAATTTAACTCAATTAATTGAGTCTAAAAATCTTAATTTGGGTTATCCATCCAGATGGGTAGCTATCAAATTAATAGAAAACGATCCAGAAATCCAGAAATTAGTTGAATCTAAATCAAAAGACGTGGTTAATCTGGCATATAACTTAGCAGAGGAAATAGAAAGTATCCATCAGGAACCATCTTTTGCAGTTATTGCATCTGAAAGATATTCTCTTGCAAACAGAATTGCAGAAGGAGCTCAGGAACAGAGTGAAATAAAAATCACTTTTTCAGAAAAACTGGATAGAATTGTCACACATAGAGTATATGGTTATATAACTTCTGCACTGGTAATTGGTGGATTACTTTTATGGACATTTATAATTGGAGATTTCATTTCCGGTTTACTTTCAGATGCGTTTAGTTTCTTTCAGCCTGTAGATCCCCAAATAAGTGGGGGATTAGCAAGTGTTCTCTGGAATGGTGCATTTGGAGGTATTGTAGCTGGAGTTACCCTTGTAATACCCTTCGTAATTCCATTCTATTTAATGTTAAGTTTAATTGAGAACTCTGGAATATTAACAAGGGTTGCCTTTATGATGGACACTGCGATGCATAAGATTGGGCTACATGGAAAGGCACTCATTCCAATGATTCTTGGTTATGGATGTAATGTTCCTGCTATAGATCAGACCCGTATTTTAGAGACACGACGTGAAAGATTACTTGCATCATTTGCAATTACTTTTGCACCGTGTGCAGCAAGAACAATTATAGTCCTTGGTCTTGTAGCGGTTTTTGTTAACGTATGGTGGGCAATTGCACTTTATGCCATAGACCTTGCAATTATATTTGTAATGGGTAGAATTGCTTTAAAAGTAGTTCCTGGAGAATCAACTGGATTAATAATGGAAATGCATTCATTTAAAGTCCCATCGGTTTCAGTTGCCCTCAAACAGACATGGACTCGAATTAAATCATTGATCTATCTGGTATTTCCAGTATATATTATTGGAAGCGCACTTATACAGGGTTTGTATGTTCTTGGAGTACTTGAACCTATTAATGCCGCTCTAACTCCAATCACAGTTTTCTGGTTAGGTCTTCCTGCAATTACAGGGATTCTTCTTATATTTGGGGCTGTTAGGAAGGAATTTGTTCTTCTACTACTCGTGGCTTTAGTTGGTCCAGACCTGGCTGCCGTTTTAACACCAGTTCAATTCATCGTACTGGCCCTAGTAGCTATGCTGTTCATTCCATGCTTATCCACCATCACAATATTGATTCGTGAATTTGGATGGAAAGCTGCCACCTATATATCTGCGGCCAATCTTATCACCGCTATAGTTATTGGGGGAATAGCGTTTAGATTACTTTCTTTAGTATACTAAACCACTTAATATTCTTAGTAAATGAGATTTCTCAATATAATCTTAATTTGGGTATAATTAGGGAATAAATACTTTAGATAAAGCTCGTTAATGTTAAATTAATATGAAATTCATGGTGAAAAAGATGAGATGGTATTTGGTTGCGTTGGCTATATTGGCTCTTATTATAGGTTATTCTTACATTACAGTTTCAAGCGGTCCAATTGAACCTTTAGGAAGAGTTGCTTTTGTTAAACTGGCAAACCCTGATT
>JAEYPF010000024.1 GCA_023411115.1 Methanobacteriota archaeon | reverse complement strand
AAGTTTTTAATTTGCTTTATCAGTGTTGATGAATTAGGTGCAGGGAATTCCTTAACCAGGACTATCGAATCGAAAGCTGTGTGCCCAATCGCCAGAAGATCTGTTTTTGTCAGAAAAATCACCTTTATATTATTAATATAATCTGGATAACTTGAAAAATGTTTTCAGTTTAGATTTTAGGATTTTTATTTTAAAACTATTAAAATGTTTGGGAAGTTATTTGGGTGTAGGGGGGATTGTATAGTTTTAAACGATTAAAACAAATTTAAGTAGGACTTCTAACATAATATTTGAAAGTGATTAATATGGCATTATCTACTAAAATTATCGTGGGAGTAAAGGATATACCCCGTAAAATATCGACTATACCTTCTGATATTGATTTTATTAGAATATTATGGTGCGATAACGCAAACATAATAAGAGCAAAGTCAATTTATAAAAATTCTTCAGAAGATGCTAATTATTATGTGGGCATCTCTGAAGCTCAACAGGGAATACCTGCTGCATATGATGCTGTTGTTAAAGAAAGCGGGCTCAGTCCTGTAGGTGAAATCCAGCTTAAGGCTGATATTTCAAGTTTTACTTCCATTCCTTATTCTCCAGGTCATGGACGTTTTATGGGGGATATGATAAAAGATGGAAAGGTTTGGGATTACTGTCCCAGGGGATTTCTAAAAAATATGGTAGATAAAGCTGCAAAAATGGGTTTTTCAGTGAAAGGGGCATTTGAGAACGAATTTTATCTTTTAAAGAGAACTGAAAATGGAATAATTCCAGCTGATGATACTCCTTTTGCATCAACTTATTCCATGGATGTAAACAGGGAAATCATTGATGAAATCGTTAAGTCACTTATTATACAAGGTATGGAAGTCCAACAATGCCATGCAGAATCTGGACCTGGACAACAGGAAATTACAATTAAGTATGACGAGGCTCTTAAAACCTGTGATAATCAGATAGTATTTAGAGAGACTGTAAGGGCAATAGCTGGTAAAAATGGTTTAATAGCATCATTTCTCCCTAAAATATTTGTTGATAAAGCAGGAAATGGATGTCATTTACATTTAAGCCTGTGGAAAGAAGGTAAAAATATTTTAACCGATTTTAATGAAGAATATGGAATTTCTAAAGTTGGAAGTCATTTTATCGCCGGTATTTTAAATCATTTACCTGCACTTATGGCTATAACAACTCCAATTCCTAACTCTTACCGCAGAATTAAACCTCATTACTGGAGTGGAGCTTTCCAATGCTGGGGACTTGGTAATAGGGAAGCTGCACTTAGGGTCATCCAGGAATTTGATGGAAAGATCAAAAATTTTGAATTAAAAACAGTAGATGCTTCTTCTAATCCATATCTGACATTTGGAGCAGTTATTGCAGCAGGAATGGACGGAATAATGCATGAAATGGAGTTAGAAAAGCCAATTCAGGAAGATCCTGGAAATATCTTGGATGATCATGATGATTATAAAATTAAAAGTTTACCTTCTAAACTAGAAAATTCCATTAGTGAACTTGAAAAAGACAGAATAATTTTAGATGCTATGGGAGAAAAACTTTCAAGAGCTTATATTGCAGTTAAAAAAGCGGAATTAGAATATATCAAAAATTTGAGATTCACTGAAGAAGTTGAATTACTGCTTGAGAAATATTAATTATAACTGATTTTTAGGGGATTCTGAAAAACATTATATAAATATTAATAAATATATCTAATTGTTTCATAATGCATCTTTAAAAAATGACTTTAAGGGATTAAAATGGACGAATTAGATAAATTGCTTCAGATTTCTGTGGAAGATGAAAAAAATAGGATAATGGATTTCCTTAAGAATTCTGTAAATGGGTTAAGTAGAAGTGGTGTGATTTTTGGATTAAGTGGAGGATTAGATTCTAGCCTGGTTGCTTATTTTATTAAGGAATTGTTCCCTGAAAACTCACTGGCACTAATTTTACCTGAAAAGGACAGTAATAAGAAAAATATAAATGATGCTGAAGAATTAGCCAAAAAATTAGACTTAAATTATGAAATAGTTGATATTACTCCCATTTTAGAGCAGTTTGGAACTTACGATCTTCTCCCTACTTCATTAAAAAGCCCTATCCTGGTTAAAACAATGCTAAAAACAGTAAGAACTCTTAAACATAGAACAATTCTCCATAGTATATCACAAGAAGAAATTTCAGGGCAGAGAAAAGAGGTTAGGGCTGCATTTGCATTTGGAATGCCAAAACTTAGGACAAGGATGATAATGATCCATAAATATGCAGGGCTTAATGATTATGCAGTAGTTGGAACAACAAATAAAACTGAATACCTTCTGGGGCATTATGATATTCATGGTGACGGGGCTGTTGATATTGAATGCCTTCTACACCTTTATAAATCACAAGAAAGAGAATTAGCCAGATATATGGGAGTTCCAGAAAAAATAATCTCTAAATCACCATCGCCGGATTTATTGCCAGGATTAACTGATGAAGATTTGATAGGGATGTCTTTTAAAGATATTGACAGAATTTTAACTTTCATTGAAGATGAAATGGAAGGACCTAACAGATTTGGAATTTCGGATCAGGAACTTGAAGAAGCTAAAAAAGCTATTGAAAACTCCAATCAAAAAAGGAATTTACCAGTATCAATCCTTTAATTAAATTAATAAAATTGGCCATTAGGTAGATTATAGAGTCCTATAATCTTTAAAAAATCTATTTCTTACCTAAAATATCTGATGTCTTTTTGACCCTTACAGGTTCTATTTCGACCTCTTTTGGAGGCTGTAATTTTTTAATATCTTCCTGTAGTTCATCGATACCTTCAGGTACTCTATTGAATAATCTATTGAATAATCCCAGGTTTTTTAAGGTAGTTATGGCTTCCAGTGACATTGAAAGATACTGCTCTAATTTCCTTTTTTTAGCTTCCAGTTCAATAATGGTTCTATCTTTTTTGTTAGCTACTTCCTGGAGATGCCTGTAATTGTTTATTAACTTGTTATGCTCTATCTGGACTTTTTCAAGCCTGTTAATATCTGATCGAAGTTTTTGTATTTCCTTTTCCTGCTGAGATTTAAGACTTAACGTGTTATTGTAATTATTTTTTAAACGGTCTACTTCTTCTTCTTTACTTCTAATCTCATTTTTAAGTCCTATATTGCCGATTCGATAGACTTCCATTTGATTTTGCAGGGTTTCTTTTTCTTCAAGTCTATTTTTTAGGGTATTAGATTTATCTTCTAATTCTTCTTCCAGCTTACAGTAATCTTTTTTGAGCTCGTCAATTTTAGATTCTTTGTTATTTAATAACAGCTTTAATTCATTTGATTTATTTATATAATTCTTTTCAAGCGTAGTTAATTCAGATTTATAGGTTTCTTTAAATTCTTGCATCTCTGACTTTGATTTTTGAATTTCTAAATCTTTTTCCTGAAGTTTTACTTCTTTTAATTGGAGTTCTAAGTCTCTGGATTCTAATTTTGCTGTTAGTTCCTTAATTTTATGTAATTCGTTTTCAAAGTCTTCTTTGCTGGTTATAACAACATCTTCAATGTTTTTAAGATTGTTGGCTTCCATTTCCTCATTTTCAATCTCAATAACATATCGGTCGTATTTTTTGATTCTTTTTTTTAAGACACCCATAAGATCACTTTATCCCTGCAGCTTACTTAAACATTATTTGTTTAACATATATGAATTCATTTATGATCTAGTTCTAGAACAGTTTATTCATCTTACACTTTCAAATCCGCATTTTTCAACGAGTTTTTGCCCTTTAAATGTTAAAATAAAATTTAAAAAATCATTTATCCGTTCATCTTCTTTATTACATACAATACAGCTTATAATATGCCGCGTATTCTCTTTTATTATGTCTGAACCTTCCCATAAGCTGCTGCTTATAAATGTATAAAAATTGGGATTATTTTTGATAAATCTCATGGCATCATAGGGAGACTTAAACTCCTTTACGAGTTTATACTGGATTTTGTTGTCATCAAGCGTATTCCATGCCAGCCTTTGAGGTGAATCAAGGATTTCAACAAAATTTTTCCCCTTCAACTCATTAATGTCGCTGTGGATATTTTTACCAGGTACAAGTACAAGATGATCGTATGCAATTGGGATAAAATCTAAATTCCTTATAAATACCTGTACAGGGTCATCAAGCGTCAAAATATCCACCATATCTAAACTAGCAAGGTGAATTGCATTTTCATCGCTTGTTCTGTATACTGCAGCATTTAAACCATATATTGAAGATATGGTTTCCATGAGTCTTGAAGAGGCATATCCTCCACAAATAATGAGTTTTTCGCGCTTATTGAGCCTTTTTGTGTACTTTTCATATTTTTGAAGGATCTCAGTCGCTTTGTCTGTTAATCCAGAACCTGCACCAGTTGCAACGAGAAGTTTAAAGCCGAGTTTTTCTTCGGCTTCTTTTATGCGGCGGTTCAATACTGCATGGGATATACCTAATTTTTGAGCAGCTTTCCGCTGGGAATATGTCTTTGACACATATTTAAGCGCTTCAAAAAGCTTGTAGCTGAAGGTATGTCCTTCTATTATAAGGCTTACCTTGGGATTATATTCCATTTTAACCACGTTTAATTATGGAAATCTGGCTGTACTATCAATTTTTTATTTATTAAAATGATATAATCAAATCAATATTTATAGGTAAATACACCATAGAAAGAAATAGAGATTCAGCAACCGGTGAAAAAATGATTTTAAATGATGCTATAGATGAGATAGTTGACAATATTAAGGGCGTATCCTCCGAAATTGACAGTGAAAGCATTGAAAAAATGCTTAACATGCTTATTTCTGCAAACAATGTTTTTATAATAGGTCTTGGAAGATCTGGGCTGGTTGCAAGGGCATTTGCCATGAGGCTAATGCATCTTGGAATAAATGTATATGTAGTTGGGGAAACCATAACTCCTGCCATATATAACAATGACTGCTTACTTGCAATTTCAGGGTCAGGAGAAACCAGTTTCATTATAAGCACCGCTAAAATAAGTAAAAAAAGAGGGGCAAAGGTAATTGCCGTAACTTCATACGAAGATTCAACGCTTGGAAAACTTTCTGATTTGATTATACATATTAAAGGTCGAACTAAAATTGATTCTGAAAAAGATTACATTAAACGCCAAATAAATGGAAGACATCAGCCATTGGCGCCGCTTGGAACTCTGTTTGAGGTATCAACCCTTATATTCCTTGAAGGAGTTATAGCTGAGCTCATGCATAAGATGGGCAAAACAGAGGAAGATTTGAAGGCTCGGCATACTGTTTTGGAATGATTTTTCTAGTGTTTTTAGGGAAATGGTATATGCTGTTCTTGAATAACTTTTTTAGGAAGATATTATCCTTAAATTCTTCTTAAACTATTTTTTTTAAATTTGATATGAACTGGCGAAGATAATATTAAACTATATATGATGAATGAATGGAAATAACAATTTATGTCCAGAAGTGGAAAAATTATTTTAATAATTCTCATCGTTTTGCTTGGTGTTGTAATCGCTTATTTAGTATGGCCTGAACCTCAACAAACTACATCAAGAACGATTATTAGCACAGTAAGCCTTCCAGATCCTATAATTAAAGGTAACATGTCTGTAGAACAGGCAATGTATAATAGACGTTCTGTAAGGCATTATACTAATGAATCCTTAACTTTACAGGATGTTTCACAGATTATGTGGGCGGCTCAGGGAATTACAAACCAGACTACTAAATTCAGAACTGTTCCATCCGGTGGACATACATATCCACTTGAAGTCTACATCGTGGTAGGTAAAGGAGGAGTGACGGGGTTAAATGAAGGAACATATCATTATAACCCTTTTAATCATAGTCTTGAGAAAATATCAGAAAATGATTTACGTTCGGATTTATCACAGGCTGCAAATGGGCAGGCATGGGTAAAGGAAGCCCCAGTAGATATTGTAATTACTGGAGATTATAATAAAATGGTAGCCAAATACAAAGATGAAACTCTCAGCGCTCGTTTTGTAGATATAGAAGCAGGACATGCTGGACAAAATATTTATCTTGAAGCTGAATCAAGAAATTTAGCAACTGTAGCTTTAGGGTCCTTTAAAGATGACCAGGTTCATAAAATCATTGGCCTTCCAGATAATGAAAATACAATATACATATTTCCGGTTGGCCATTCTTCGGTATAAAACTGTTAATTTTAAATTAGATTGAAATTCTGTAGGGGTGCGTGTAAATATTAAATCTTTCTCCCCTTACAAATCCAACCAGTGTAATTCCTGCCTTTTGGGCTACTGAATAACCTGAAGAAGTAGGTGCTGCATTGGATGTTAAAATGGGAATGCCAACTCTTGCAACTTTTATCAACATATCTGCAGGCATTCGTCCGCTGTATACAAGAAAACTCCTTGAAAAATCTAATTTTTTAAGTGCACTGGCACCTATGACCTTGTCAACAGCCACGTGCCGACTTACATCTTCTATGCCAATGAATTCATCGGTATCTTTATTTACAAGACCAGCTATGTGGGTACCTCCAGTTTCCTGCCATACACGTGCTTCTTCTTTTAATTTTTTAAACCCTTTGAATATGTCTTCTTTGGAAATAACATAATCTGAATCCACTTCGTTTATGTATTCAATTTTGGTTCTCCAGCCTCCAAAGCAATCAGAACCTACAATTAGCTCTTTTCTAATATCAAAATCAATGAGATCAACAGTTGCATTGATGGTGTAATCTTCAACTTTTATTTCAGTTATATTATCCACAGATACTGCTAATCCTTCTCCAAGTAGATATCCTACTGCAAATTCTTTTAAAGAGTTGGGGCTAATGGAAAAACTTCTGGAAACGGTATCATTTATAATAAGTTTTATTTGCTCATCATTGACAATTTTCTCATCTATTTGAGAAATTTCTTCGCTAACACGTGTAGCATGCACTTTTTTAAACATTTCTGCCATGAAATTACCTCATCATTATTAAAAAAGTAATCTTATATTTTTGATTATTCAATTAAATATTAAAATTTGACGCAAAAAATAAAAATAGAAAAATAAAATATTTAAAATAAAAAGGGTTATT
>JAEYPF010000010.1 GCA_023411115.1 Methanobacteriota archaeon | reverse complement strand
TTTATTAGTGATGTTCTCACTTATATGAATACGCCTCAATACCTTCGAAAAAAGGTATTTCCAATCACAAGGGAATTAAAAAACGTGGGAATTCTTCCACCACTTAGAACTCCCCACCATCCTACAGATGAACCTCATGTGGGTGATTATAGGCAAGGGTTCACTGTAAAAAGGACAAAAAAAGGTACAATAGTTGACATAGGGGCGGATAGACCCGCACTTTGTCGTGAGAAACTCAGCATAAATAAAGTGTTTAGCTTCCGCGTAGTGAAGCTTAGCAAAAAAGAGATATTAATAGAACCGGATAAGCCCGATACTTACTGGGGTTACGAGGTTTTATCTACTTATAAGGACTTGTATGAAAGCGTATTGGAAGTAAAACCCGATTTCGTTATCGGAACTTCTAGATATGCCGAGCCCATCACTTCTATTTTAGATGAAGTAAAGCATAAGATAAAAGATGCCAAACATTTGGCTATTTTGTTTGGCGGTCCTTATTCAGGCTTGCATGAATTAATTCAGGGCCGAAAGAACATCATAGATCTTGAAGTCAATACAGTTCCATCTCAAGGGACTGCAACTATAAGGACTGAAGAGGCGGTTTTAACAACTTTATCTGTATTTAATCTGCTTTTAAATGCAGAATAACTCGGAAAATTGAAAGAATTGTAAGTAAGGAGGTAAATTAAAAATGACTAGACATCACCAACCAAGAAAAGGATCAGTTGCATTTAGTCCTAGAAAAAGGGCAGCTAAACAATCCCCAAGGATCAAATCCTGGCCAGAAGTTGAAGAAACAAGTTTGCTCGGATTTGCAGGATATAAAGTGGGTATGACCCATGTAACAATGACTGACAACAGGAAAAACTCACCAACAGAAGGAATGGAAATATCAACTCCTGTGACGGTATTGGAAGTGCCGCCTGTTGTTGTGATGGGTATAAGAGCATATAAAAAGACCACTTATGGACTTAAAACCATGATGGACGTCATGGCAAGTGGTTTAAGTGAAGATCTTTGGAGAAAAATACCATTACCTGAAGAATATGATACTGATTCTAAATTAAATGAATTAAATGAAAATATTGATTCTATTTCTGATATACGTGTTTTGATTCATACTAACCCTAAAGTTACCAGTGTTCCTAAGAAAAAGCCTGAAATAATAGAATGTGGGCTTGGTGGAGCTTCAGCAGCTGAAAAACTGGAATATGCAACTAGTATTCTTGGAAAAGAAATAAATGCTGCAGATGTTTTTTCTGATGGAGAACATATTGATTCTATAGCAATTACCAAGGGTAAAGGATTCCAGGGCCCTGTTAAAAGATGGGGTGTCAGGATACAGTACGGAAAAGCTGCAAGAAGTAGTAAAGGAAGACACGTGGGTTCATTAGGTCCATGGTCACCAGAAAGGACTATGTGGACAGTTCCACAAGCAGGTCAAATGGGATATCACAAAAGGACTGAATATAACAAAAAGATTCTCAAAATTGCAGATGCATCAGAAGCAGATGCTGTAAATCCAAAGGGCGGATTTGTTAAATACGGTCTTGTAAAGAACAATTATATTTTAGTGAAAGGATCACTACCCGGCCCATCAAAAAGGCTTGTAATACTGCGAAAAGCCATGAGGCCTCACAGGAAGCATAACGATGCACCTGAAATTTCATACATCTCAACCGCCTCAAAACAGGGAGTTTGAGATTAATCATTCATGTTTGGAAAATTAAAGAGGGATATTAAATGAAAAAAATCAAGGTTTATTCATTGGAAGGCGAAGTCATAGACGAAATCAAGCTACCTGATATTTTCAACGAAGAATTCAGACCAGATATCATTAAAAGAGCAGTTATTTCTTCACAAACAGCTAGAATCCAACCATGGGGTACAGATCCTATGGCAGGAAAAAGAACTACTGCTGAATCGTATGGTTCTGGTCGTGGTGCAGCTATGGTGCCGCGTGTAAAAGGAAGCAGACACCCTGCAGGTTCCAAAGCAGCATTTGTACCTCAAGCTGTAGGTGGTAGGAGAGCACACCCACCAAGGCCTCAGAAGGTTTATCATGAGAAAATAAACAGGAAAGAAAGAAGGCTTGCAATAAGATCAGCAGTTGCTGCAACTACAAATAAAGAACTGGTAGAAAATAGAGGACACAAAATTGAAAATGTACCTCAGGTTCCATTTGTGGTTGACGATGAACTCGCTAAAATTAAAAACACCAAAGAAACAAGAGAAATATTCAAAAAACTTGGAATAATGGACGATATCGTCAGAGCCAAAACAGGTAAAAAGATCAGAGCCGGAAAAGGTAAAATGAGGGGTAGAAAGTACAAAGTGCCAAAAGGACCACTCATAGTTGTCGGTGAAGATAAAGGAATAAGTTTAGGTGCAAGAAACCACCCTGGCGTTGATATTGTATCTGTGGAAAATTTAAATACCGAGCTTTTAGCTCCGGGTACACATCCTGGAAGATTTACAATATACACAAAATCTGCAATTGAAAAGTTAGGTGAATTATTCCAATAATTTAGAGGACGTGTAAAGATGGATCCTTATTCAATAATAATACAACCACATTTAACAGAAAAAAGTATGAATGCAATTGATCAAAATAATGAACTAACTTTCAAAGTAACAAGAACTGCTAGAAAGTCTGAAATTAAAAATGCATTTGAAGACCTTTACGCTGTTAAAGTGGAAAAAGTAAATACTCAAATCACATCTAAAGGTGAAAAAATAGCCTATATTAAACTGGCAGCAGAACACAGTGCAGAGGATATAGCAGTTAAAATGGGAGTATTCTAATACAAACTACAATTAATTACAATATCCGCAAAGACCTTAAAAGGTCATGTATGGAGGAATAAAAAATGGGAAAACGTTTAATATCACAAAGAAGAGGAAGGGGAACCCCTACTCATAGAAGTGCATCTCATCGATTTAAAGGAAAAATCGAATATAGATCATACGATAATATAGAAAAAGAAGGCAGTTTAAAAGGAAAAATTGCCGATATCATTCATGATCCAGGAAGAAGTGCACCAGTAGCATTGGTAAAATTTGAAAATGGCGAAAAATTACTTGTTTTAGCACCTGAAAGCATACAAATAAATGATGACATAGAATTTGGAGCTTCAGCGCCAATAAAAGCTGGAAATGCACTGCCACTTGCACAGATTCCGGAAGGTACACCATTATATAATCTTGAAAAAAATCCAGGAGACGGCGGAAAATTCGTTAAGTCATCTGGTACTTACGCTTCTTTAATAACCCATGATGTAGGAAAGGCAATCGTCGAATTGCCATCTGGAGAATTAAAAGCATTCAACCCTGCCTGCAGAGCAACAATAGGAGTTGTAGCTGGAGGAGGAAGGAAGGAAAAACCATTCCTTAAAGCAGGAAACAGATTCTACGCTTTAAATGCGAAGGGTAAAAAGAATGTTAGTGTTAGAGGAGTAGCAATGAATGCTGTAGATCACCCACACGGTGGTGGAAACAGACAGCATCCAGGAAGGCCAACCACAGTTTCAAGACACGCGCCACCAGGAAGAAAAGTCGGTTCAATTGCTGCTAAAAGAACAGGGAAAAGAAGATAAAATTAAGATATTTGAAAAAAGGGAATTAAAAATAAGCTATAAGGAGGAGACTAATTGGCTAGAAAAGAATTTGTATATCGCGGTTATACTCTAGAAGAGTTACAACAGATGCCTTTGGATAACGTTATAGATCTATTCCCGTCAAGGCAGAGGAGATCTTTAAAAAGAGGATTTTTACCAAGGCAGAAGAAAGTACTCGAGAAGATAAGAAAATTAAAAAAGAACGAAAACAAGGGCGGAAGACCTCAAATAATTAAAACCCACTGTAGGGACATGATTGTGCTTCCAGAAATGGTTGGGATAACATTTGGAATCTACAACGGGAAGGAATTCACCGAAGTTACAATACAGCCAGAAATGATTGGATGTTACTTTGGGGAATTTGCACCTACAAGAAAACGAGTTGAACACGGAGATCCGGGAATGGGTGCTACAAGGTCATCTATGTTCGTACCTCTTAAATAAGGAGAGAATACAATGGCAAAGATTAACTACGCTTTTACAGATGACAAGGCTAAAACAGCAAAAGCTCTTGGTAGATCTCTTAAGATCTCTCCAAAACATGCTGTTGAGATATGTAACAAGATAAGAGGAATGAATGTAGAAAACGCAAAGGATTATCTTGAAGACGTAATTGAAATGAAAAAAGCAGTTCCGTTTAAAAAGCATAACAAAAAAGTAGGTCACAGAAGAGGACTGCAGGGATGGCCAACTGGTAGATATCCAGTTAAAGCTGCCAAACAGATTCTCGACGTGCTCCAGAGTGCTGAAGCAAACGCTGAATATAAAGGCCTTGATACAGAAAATCTCAAAATAATGCATATATCCAGCCACAGAGGATATATAATACGTGGATGGACTCCAAGGGCTTTTGGAAGAGCAAGTCCATTTAACACACCAACTACACACGTACAGATAGTTCTAGGGGAGGCATAGAATTACATGATTGAAAAAGATTTTGTTACAGAAGGTCTTAAAAGGACAAGGATCGATGAATACCTTGAAAATGAGCTTGAAAGGGCCGGATATGGTGGAATGGAAATCCAAATAACTCCTCTAGGTACAATGGTTGTTGTTTATGCAGAACGTCCAGGTATGGTTATAGGAAGAGGTGGAAAAACCGTCCGTAACATAACTCAAAATTTAAAAACAAATTATGGGCTTGAAAATCCTCAGGTAGAAGTTAAAGAAGTGGATGTTCCAGAACTTAACCCAAAAATAATGGCCCACAAGATTGCAGCAATGCTGCAGCGTGGAATGCACTTTAGAAGAGTTGCATACACAGCACTTAGAAGAATTATGGGTGCTGGAGCCCAGGGTGTCGAAGTTACAATTTCTGGTAAAATAAGAGGTGCAAGATCTGCGACTGCAAAATTCAACGATGGATACCTTAAAAAATGTGGTGAGCCATCCACTAGATTTGTAAAAAAAGGATTTGCGACAGTTCAATTGAAACCAGGAGTTCTGGGAATATATGTTAGAATCATGCCTCCGGGAATGGTTTTACCTGATAAAGTTGATATTCTAAAGGTTGAAGTTGAAGAACCAGAAGTTGATACAACCTTAGAAACTTTAGAAACAGAAGAAGTCAAGGAAACTGAAGAATCCAAAACTGAAGAAGCAGAACCTAGTTCAATTTCAGAGGAAATTGAAGAAGAAACAGCTGACGAAACTAGTGAAGAAATAGAAGAAACAAGTGAAGAGCCAGAAAAATCAGAAGAAGCAAGTGAAGAAAGCGAAGAAGAATCAAAAGAAACAGAAGAAGAGCCAGAAGAAGCACAGGAAGAGTCAGAAGAGCCAGAAGAAGCAAGTGAAGAAAGCGAAGAAACACAAGAAGAACCAGAAAAATCAGAAGAAGCAAGTGAAAAAAGCGAAGAAGAATCAAAAGAAACAGAAGAAGAGCCAGAAAAGCCAGAATAGAAATATTGCATATGCATAAATATAAAAGGATGGAATAACATGGTAATATTAAGGAGCAAAGAAATACGTGAAATGGAAATCGAGGACATCCAGAAAAAACTGGATGAACTCAAAGCAGAATATGCAAAAAATATTTCAAAAAGTTCTGCAGCTGGAGTTTATGAAAATCCAGGAAAGATCAAAGAACTTAAAAGAACAATTGCACGTGTCCTTACCATAATAAACGAAAAACAGAGGGAGAAGTAAAATAGATGAAAGTCTGTGAGATATGTGGTCTTCCAGAAGAACTTTGCGTCTGTGAGGAAATAGCTCGAGAAATTCAAAAAGTTAAAGTATACACAGTAAGAAGGCGATTCGGAAAGCTTATGACCATCGTAGAAGGTATAGATGAGCACGATATCGATATTAGGGAACTAACAAAAGAACTTAAGGCAAAATGCGCCTGTGGAGGAACAGCTAAAAAAGGCCAGATTGAACTTCAAGGGGATCATAAACAGAAGGTCAAACAGGTTCTGGCTAATATGGGTTTTTCTTCAGATACAATAGAAATAAGGTAAATTTTGCAGGACCAACGAAAAATCGCAGGTTTTTCTGGGTTTGTAAAATCCCTCAAAATTCTTTGAATTTTGGGGCTTCGGATTTTACAGAACCATCGAAAATCATAGATTTTCGGATGCAAAATGAGAAATTTTGCAGGTTTGAGATCATAAAATCTATTGATTAATCAGAGTCTAAGCTATCTGGACTGCATGCAAATCTAAGATTTTTTGCTGTTGCGAACCATGTTTCGCAAACATGCAAAAACTACGTTTTTGCTGCCACAGAATGAAGCATGCAAATCCCTCAAAATTTTTAATTTGGGGGCATGGAAAAATTCTACGAATTTTTCCGGTTGTGAAATAAAATTTCACAAACATGTGAAAATTAAAAAATTTTCGAAAGTTCTGAATGCTAGCAAAGTAATAGGCTTTCAACGCGTTAAAAGAATGATAACTCCAAAAAACATATTTCGTCATGAGTTAGTTGGACTCTTTGTTAAAGTTGTTAACAGCACTCATGAAGGATTTACTGGAATTGAAGGAAAAGTTGTTGATGAAACTAAAAATACTATCCTGATTGAAACGGATAAAACTGAAAAAATAGTACCTAAAGGAGTTGCAACTTTTCATTTTTATTTGCCTGATGGCAATGTTGTTGAAATAGAGGGTAAGATTATCATTGCTCGCCCTGAAGATAGGATAAAAAAGAAATTCAGGAAATTTTGGTGATAACATGATAGGTATCGAAGTTACAGAACCTAAAGAAAAATGTGAAGATCCTAATTGCCCATTTCATGGAACTCTTCCTGTAAGAGGCCAAGTATTAGAAGGCATAGTTACAAGTAACAAGGCAGAAAGGACAATCACTGTAGAAAGAAGTTTTTACAAATTTATTCAAAAATACGAACGATATGAAAAAAGGAAATCAAAAATACAAGCACACCTACCTGACTGTATTCAGGTAAATGTAGGCGATGCAGTTAAAATTGCAGAATGCAGGCCACTAAGTAAAACAAAATATTTTGTGGTTGTAGAAGTTAAGGGAGATAAGTAAATGAAGGCTATGACTTCCAATGTTACAAGAGTTTTACCAATAGGCGCCAGACTTCAGTGCGTTGACAATACTGGTGCAAGGGAAGTTGAAATTGTGTCTGTTAAAGGATACAAAGGTGTAAGAAGAAGACTTGCAACTGCTGGCGTCGGCGATATGATCATCGTTTCTGTTAAAAAAGGAACTGTAGACATGAGGAAAGAAGTCATGACTGCAGTGGTCGTAAGGCAGAAAAAAGAATACAAAAGAGCAGATGGCTTAAGGGTTAAATTTGAAGATAATGCAGCAGTTATAATTAGCCCTGAAGGTGTTTTAAAGGGTTCTGAAGTTAGAGGTCCAGTTGCAAAAGAAGCAGCTGAAAGATGGCCGAGTATAGGAAGCGCTGCAAGTACAATAGTTTAATTAGGGTGATATAATGTCAAAACAACCAAGAAAACAGAGGAAACTCCTCTACAAAGCACCTTTACATATACGCCATAAATTAATGAGCGTAGCATTAAGTAAGGAACTTAGGGATCAACACGGAAAAAGATCCATTCCTGTTAAAAAAGGTGACACTGTACAGGTAATGCGTGGCGACTTTAAAGATCACGAAGGAAAAGTGGAAAAAGTTGACCTTAAAAATTACAGGGTTATAGTGGAAGGAGTTTCAGTACAAAAACCTGACGGGAATCAGGTATTTCATTCAATACATCCATCTAAACTAAGGATAGTTGAACTGGATCTTGATGATGAAGAAAGAAATCAAATAATGGAGAGGAAGGGATAAAATGGCAATAATGGGATCAAGAAAACATCTCAAGCGTTTTAAAGCGCCAAAACACTGGCCAATTCATCCAAAGGAAAATAAATGGACTGTTAAACCAAATGCAGGTCCTCATGCTATAGAAGAATCATTACCTTTACTTCTTGTAGTTCGTGATATTCTTGGAGTTGCAGATAACTCAAGAGAAGCAAAAAGAATTATAAACAATGGTGAGATTCTTGTAGATGGAAGAGTAAGGAAAGATTACAAGTTTCCTGTTGGATTTATGGATGTAATTGAAATTCCAAAATCTGAAAGTGTTTTCAGGGTTTTACCAGATGAAAAAGGAAGATTAATACTTCACCCAATAGCTGCAGAGAATAAGGACTTTAAACTCTGTAAAATTGTGGATAAAACTACAATAAAAGGCGGAAAAAATCAGCTTAATCTCCATGACGGTAGAAACTGTCTGGTAGATGGTGAATATAAAGTTGGGGATGTAGTTGTTCTTAAAGTTCCAGACCAGGATGTTTCTGAAAGAATCGTATTTGAAAAAGATACAATTGGTCTTATAACTGGCGGAAAACACATAGGTGAAATTGGTCGAATAAAAGAAATTAATATAACAAAATCATCAATGCCTAACACTGTTGAAATGGAAACAGAAAATAAGAAAGTATTCCTTACCTTAAAAGACTATGTTTTTGTAATAGGTAAAGAAGAAGCAGCAATTACACTTCCTGGAGGTAAATAAATGAACCCTATGGAAGAAGTAAAAATAGCCAAGGCAACCATTAACATTGGTGTAGGTGAAAGTGGAGAAAGGCTTGCAAGGGCTGAAAAGTTACTTACAAGCATAACAGAACAGCAACCTGTACGTACTTATTCTAAAGTCACAAATCCTGAATTTGGTATTAGGAAAGGGCAACCCATAGCATGTAAAGTTACACTGCGGGGCGAAAAAGCTAATAAAGCTATTAAAATGGTACTGGATGGTATTGAGAACAGATTAAAATCAGGCCAGTTCGATGCTCAGGGTAATGTTTCATTTGGAATAAATGAACACATAGACATTCCAGGAATGCGTTACGATCCAGATATAGGTATATTTGGAATGAATGTTTCCGTAACATTTGAAAAGCCAGGTTACAGGATAAAAAGAAGGAAAATCCAGAGGAAAAAAATTCATAACAGACATATGGTAACAAAAGATGAAACTATGGAATTTATGAAGGAAAATTTCCAGGTTAAGATAAAATAGGTGATAATTTGCCAAGAAAATACGGAAAAGCATCAAGAGAATGTAGAAGATGCGGCGATCACTCTGCATTGGTTAGAAGATATGGGCTTATGTTATGCAGACAATGCTTCAGAGAACTCGCACACAAAATAGGATTTAAAAAATATAATTAAGGGGTGTTATTCGTGCTTATGGATCCTCTAGCAAACGCGCTTACAAACATGAGAAACAATGAAATGCAGGGAAATAAAAGATGTAAAATTTCTCCAGCATCCAAGATGATTGGGCGTGTTTTGAGAACAATGCAAAAGGAAGGATATATCGGCGAATTTGAATTTGTCGATGATAACAAAGCTGGACAGTTCATAGTAGAACTTGAAGGAAATATAAACAAATGCGGTGTTATAAAGCCGAGACACGCAGTTAAAAAGGATGAATTTGAAAAATTTGAAAAGAGATACCTGCCATCTAAAAACTTTGGAATTATGATCCTCACAACACCAGAAGGAATCATGACTCATAAAGATGCAAAGGACAAGGGAATTGGCGGTAGGCTCTTAGTATATGTTTACTAAATTACAGGTGATAAAATGGTTGAGGCAGTAGTCCTTAGAGAGGAAATTCCTATTCCTGAGGGTATCGATGTCACTATAGAAAAAGAAGTGACTATAAAGGGATCAAAAGGACAGCTCTCAAGGAAATTTAACTATCCTAATGTTGTAATAAAAAAGGACAATGGTAACGTAGTATTAGAGGCTAATTTCCCTAAAAAAAAGGATAAAGCAATGCTTGGAACTATAAAATCCCATATTGACAACATGATAATAGGATTAACAGACGGATTTACTTATAACATGAAAATAGTTTATGCTCACTTCCCTATGACAGTAAAAGCCGCTGGAGATAAAGTTACAATAGAAAATTTCCTCGGTGAAAGATATCCTAGAACTGCTAAGATTGTAGGAAGTGCCAAGGTCCAGGTAAAAGGTGATGAAGTAGTTGTCACCGGTATCAATAAAGAGGATGTTGGACAAACAATGGCCAATTTGGAACAGGCTACTAAAATAAAGGGAAGAGATCCAAGGGTATTCCAGGATGGAATATATCTTGTAAGTCGGGAATAATGGCGGTGGCATTATGAAAAAACCAAATTTTAAAAGACAGGAATGGTTTAGATACAAAAAACTTGGTGAAAAATGGAGAAAGCCAAAGGGAAAAACCAGTAAGACAAGAAGATACGAAAAAGGAAAGCCCGCAATGCCTTCAATTGGATATGGATCTCCAAAAGAGACAAGAGGACTTCACCCATCAGGATACAGGGACATACTTGTCTGTAATGTTAAGGAACTTGAAAACCTAGATCCAGCTACACAAGCAGGTAGAATCAGCTCTACAGTTGGAAAAAGGAAAAAAGAAATAATGCTTGAAAAGGCGAAAGAATTAGGGATCAAGATTCTAAATAAAGGGATTTAAGTACTCAATGCAGGGTACTTAAAGTCAGTATTTTGGCTGACATTTTGCAACGATGTTGCATTAAAAATATGTAAAACCCAAGAGAGGGTTTTTTGATCGACCAGTTCTCTGGTCGTAAGGGAGGTTTCTTAATGAATCTTACTACTCAAAAAAGATTGGCTGCAGATATACTCAAAGTCGGAGTAAACAGGGTATGGATAGATCCTGAAAGAGCAGAAGAAGTATCAAGAGCCATAACTCGAGAAAGTGTTAAACAACTTATAAATAATAAAGCTATAGTGGCAAAACCAGAAAAGGGTATAAGCAGCTACAGATCAAAGAAAATAGCTGAACAGAAGAAGAAAGGAAGACGAAAAGGCCATGGTAGTACAAAAGGAGCTAAAGGAGCTAAAAATCCAAAGAAAAAAGCATGGATGACTACTATAAGGGCTTTAAGAACTGATCTAAAAGATATGAGAGAAAATAGGGAGATAAATAAAACTACCTACAGAAAGCTCTATAAGATGGCAAAAGGTGGCGCTTTCAGAAGCAAATCCTACATGAAAACCTATGCAAGGGATCATGGCCTGCTTAGGTAGATAAGGAGGAATTTAATTGGCACACGGATCAAGATACAAAGTGGCATTTAAGAGAAGGAAAGAAGGTAAAACTGATTATGGAGCAAGATTAAAACTCATAGAATTAGATAAATCACGAATGGTTGTAAGGATTACAAACAGTCATGTAATATCACAGATAATTAAAGTTGCTCCAGAAGGGGATGAGACTGTAATTTCAGCACATTCCAATGAACTTAAAAAAATGGGATGGCTCGGATCAACCAAAAACATTTCTGCAGCATATCTGACTGGATTTTTATGCGGGAAAAAAGCATTGAAAGAAGGTATAGATGAAGCTGTTTTGGATATTGGTTTAAAATCTCCTACTAAAGGTACAAAAGTGTTTGCAGTACTCAAGGGTGCAGTGGATGCTGGACTTTATATTCCTCACGGGGAATCAATTTTACCTTCAGATGAGAGGATAAATGGGGAACACGTAGCGCAATATGCTGAATCTTTAAGTGAAGAAGAAGTTAATAAGAAATTTTCAGGATACATTAAAAATGGATTATCCCCTAAAGACCTCCCAGATCATTTCGGAAAGATTAAACAAAAAATAGATGATGAGGTATCAGGATGAACTATAATAAAGAAGAATGGGAACCAAAAACCAATCTGGGACGTATGGTCAAGGAAGGCACTATTACAGATATAGATGAAATTCTTGAAAAAGGTCTTCCAATCATGGAACTTGAAATAGTTAATTCTCTCTTACCAGATTTAGAAGAAGAAGTAATGGATGTAAATCTCGTTCAAAGGATGCACAAATCTGGAAGAAAAGTTAATTTCAGGGTCATTGTTGCAGTTGGAAATAAAAATGGATATGTAGGACTTGGACAGGGTAAAGCCAAAGAAGTAGGTCCTGCAATAAGAAAAGCTGTTGATAATGCTAAATTTAATATAATCAAAGTAAGAAGAGGCTGCGGTGACTGGGGATGTGTCTGTGGAAGAGAACACACAGTACCATTTAAAATATCTGGAAAAAGCGGTAGTGTAAGGGTAACTTTGATCCCAGCACCTGGTGGAGTAGGTCTTGCAGTAGGAGATGTTGGAAAAACCATCCTTGGACTTGCAGGAATAGATGATGTTTGGTCTCAGACAATGGGTCAAACTCAAACAACTATCAACTTCGCTAATGCAGTTTTCGATGCCTTAAAACATTTAAGCAAAGTTAAAGCAAAGAAATCCGACCTTAAAAGTCTTGGAGTAGCGGTGTGATAACATGATTGCAGCAATAAGAGTAAGAGGCAGGACCGGAATTAGAAAAGACATTGAAGATACACTTATGATGCTAAAACTTACCAGAATTAATCATGCAGTTTTAATCGAAGAAAACCCTAGTTATAAGGGAATGCTTCAAAAAGCTAAAGATTACATAACATGGGGCGAAGTTGATGATGAAACTGTAGCAAGCCTCATATCAAAAAGAGGAAAATTAGAAGGTAACATTAAAGTTACTGAAGAGTACCTTAAGGAGAATACAGAATTTTCCTCAGTAGAAGATCTTTCAAAGGCAGTGGTAGATTCTGGTACTAAACTAGAAGACAGTGGAGTTAAACCAGTATTCAGACTTCACCCTCCACGAAAAGGATATGAAAACATAAAGAAAACATTCACAGAATCTGGAACTTTAGGTTACAGAGGAGATAAAATAGGAGATCTTATTAAAAAGATGATCTAAAACCTGCTGGGAGGAAATCATTATGATAAGAAGAACACGAAAAATAAGGAAAATGAGAGGTTCACGAACTGTAGGTGGAGGATCTTCTAAGAAACGAAGAGGAGCCGGTCATAGAGGTGGAAGAGGAAACGCCGGTCTTCACAAAAGTAAGTGGACATGGGTTGTTAAATACGATCCAAAACATTTCGGAAAATATGGATTTAAAAGACCACCAAGGAGCATTTTAAAATTCAGTCCAGTAAACCTAGACTACTTGGATGAAAAATCAGAAGAACTTGTAAAACAGGGTTTAGCTCAAAATAAAAATGGTGCAATTGAAATAGACATCACTGATCTTGGTTATAACAAGGTTTTAGGAAAAGGTAGAGTAAACAGACCTTTAATTATAAAATCACCTAAATTCTCAAGTTTAGCAATTCAAAAGATAGAGGAAGCTGGCGGAGAAGTAATAGTTCTTTAGAAAGAGCATAGGGAGTGAATTTCTTGCTTGAAAAGCTACAACCAATTTTTTCATTAATTCCTCAGGTTAGATCACCTATCCAAAGGTTATCCTTTAGGGATAAGCTTAAATGGACAGGTATAGTTCTTGTTTTGTATTTTTTCCTGACTCAAATTGCCCTTTATGGACTAAGTCCCAATGCAGTTGACCAGTTCCAATCATTAAGGGCGGTACTTGCAGGTAACTTTGGTTCTATTATTACTTTAGGTATAGGACCAATAGTTTCAGCATCAATTATACTGCAGCTTTTAGTTGGTGGAAAAATACTGAAACTGGATCTTTCAAAGCATGAGGATAAAGCTTTATTTCAGGGAACTCAAAAACTCCTTGCTATAATATTCACATTGTTTGAAGCATCGGTGCTTGTTTTTGCAGGCGCGCTTCCAGCATCAGATCCATCCCTTACATGGCTTCTAATAGCCCAGATAACAATTGGTGGAATACTTATCATTTTCCTGGATGAAGTTGTATCAAAATGGGGATTTGGAAGTGGAGTAGGGCTTTTCATTGTTGCGGGAGTAGCTCAAGCTATAATTGTAGGAACATTTAATTTCCTTTCATCACCAACCTCACCAGGGGTACCGGCAGGAGCAATTCCACAATTTATATACTTCCTGACTACTGGAACACCTAATTTCGGTATACTTATCCCAGTAATTGCTACTATTGTGGTATTTTTAATAGTAGTATACGCTGAGAGTATGCGTATTGAAATACCTTTATCTTATGGAGGAGTAAAAGGAGCAAGGGGAAAATATCCTCTGAGATTTATATATGCAAGTAACATGCCTGTTATCTTAACAAGCGCGCTTCTTATGAACGTACAGTTATTTGCTTCCCTGTTCCAGAAATTAGGATTCCCAATTTTTGGAACGATTTCCAATGGTCAGGCTATAAATGGACTTGCCTATTACCTTACGGTCCCCAGCAACTTAAGCGTAATTTTCACTGATCCAGTGAAAGTAGTATTTTATGCTGTTGTATTTATAGGGCTTTGTGTACTATTTGCATGGCTCTGGGTAGAATTAAGTGGAATTGGACCCAAACAGGTTGCAAAACAGCTTCACCAGATGGGAATGCAAATTCCAGGACAAAGGAGCAGTAGAGCGCATTTTGAAAGGATATTAAAGAGATACATTCCAGGTATAACTGTTCTTGGAGGTGCCTTTGTAGGGCTTTTAGCATTTGGTGCGGATCTTACCAGTGCCCTAGGTGGAGGTACAGGTATTCTTCTAACTGTGGGTATAGTATACAGATTATATGAAGAAATTGCACAGGAACAGTTGATGGATATGCATCCAATGCTCAGGAAGTTTTTAGGCGATTAAAGAGGTATAAAAATGAAAGTCGGTGTAATTGCAGGAATTCCAGGATCAGGAAGTACTACAGTATTGAATAAGGCACTTGAAACACTAGATTACGTACATGTTAATTATGGAGATGTAATGCTAGAAATTGCGCAGAAAGATGGTCTTGTGGAAGATAGAGATTCCTTAAGGAAGTTATCTCCAGATGTACAAAAAGAAATTCAAAAAAATGCTGCAAAAAGTATAAGAGAGAAGTCGCAGGTAAATAATATCATTGTCGATACTCATTGTACTATAAAAACACCTGCTGGTTTTTTACCCGGACTTCCTAAATGGGTATTGAACGAACTTCAACCAGATATTTTCATATTAATAGAAGCAGACAGCGATGAAATCCTGATGAGAAGACTTAACGACAGAACAAGAACTAGAGATATGGAAAAACTAAAGGACATACAACTTCATCAGGAGATGAATCGTGCAATTGCAATGGCTTACGCAGCGCTTACTGGTGCTACTGTTAAAATCATCGAAAACCATGATAACAGACTTGAAGAACCTGTAGAAGATATGATAAATACTTTAAAATAATTTCTATAAAAATTAAATACTTATAAGAGGAAACAAAATGGTATTTGAATCAGTTTTAGGATCATTTTTCGGAGCTTTGAATGCAGTTTTTAATCCGTTGATTCTATATGTGGGTCCGATTTTGGCCGTACTTATAATAGGTGCCATAATCTCGTTTGTAACAACCCTTGCAAACAAACTTCTTGTAGACCAGGATAGGCTTGGATACCTTCAAAAAGAGATGAAGGAGTTCAATCAGGAGATGATGAATGCAAGGAAATCAAATGATCCAAAAGCGATGGAGAAAGCTCAAAAAAAGCAAATGGAATTTATGAGCCTTCAAAAGGAAATGATGTTCATGTCATTTAAACCAATGATTGTAACATTCATTCCAATAATCATCATATTTTGGTGGATATCTCAAAATACAATATTGAATTCGGTTATAGTTAATCTGCCTAATTTTGCTTACTGGGTTCTTTTAGTTCCATTGTGGCATGCACTTCCATTTTATGGTAGTGTAGCACCTGGTGCTCCTCCAGAGTCTATTACATGGCTTGGATGGTACATATTATCTGCATTCGGATTTTCATTCGTATTTAGAAAATTAATGGGACTTAAAAGCGCTGGAGCAATGTAACAATTATCTAATGAATTTTCAAGGTCATGCAGATAGCTTAAATGCTTTTTGCTAAAATTAAAAACTAGGAGAGATGTATATGCCAGAATTAAGATACAGATCTAGATCATACAGAAGAATATTCAAAAAAACCCCCGGAGGAAAAACCGTCTTACGTTACAAGAAGAAAAAGCCAAGCAAGCATATATGTGCTGAGTGCGGTAAGTTTCTTCATGGAGTCCCAAGGGGAAGACCATATGAAATAAGAAAACTTTCAAAATCTAAAAAAAGGCCTAACAGGCCTTATGGTGGAAATCTTTGCCCTGAATGTGCACGAAAAGTGTTTAAACGAGAGGCAAGGGGAGAATGATTATAACTATCAGCGGATTAGCTGGAAGTGGTACCACTACAGTTTCTAAAATCCTTTCAGAAAGAACAGGGATCATATATCTTTCAGCTGGTGACATATTTCGTCAGATGGCTGCGGAGAGAAATATGGATGTTCTGGAGTTTAGTAAATTCGCTGAAGAGAATGAAAATATTGATATTCTGCTTGATAAAAAACAAGCAGAAATAGCTAAACAATGCGATGATTTAATCGTTGAAGGAAGGCTTTCTGCACATTTTGTAGAGAATGCTGACCTTAAAATATGGTTTATAACTCCTGTAGATACCCGTACAAAACGGATTTGTAAGCGGGAAAATAAGCCATTTGATATTGTCAAAGAAGAAATAACTAAAAGAAGTAACAGCGAAGCAAAGCGATATAAAGAAATTTATAATATCGACATTGAAAATATGGAAGTTTATGACCTTGTTATAAATACCGGAAGTTTCGATGCTGAAAGCGTCGCTGATATCATACTAAAAGTAGTAGAGGTGATTTCATGCCAGCAATAGAAGTAGGAAGAGTATGTGTTAAGATTTCAGGAAGAGAAGCAGGCGAAAAATGTGTTATAGTTGAGATTATAGATGATAAATTTGTTGAAGTTGTTGGAACAAACATCAAAAACAGAAGATGCAATATAAAACATTTAGAACCAGTTGATCAAACCATTGAAATAAAATCTGACAACGTGGAAGACATTAAAAAAGAACTCGAAGCAGCAGCTTAAGTTTATCGTTGATATTTTGACGTATTAAGGTTATTTAATGGTAGATTTACTTATAAAAGCTGAAGGTGAAACTGATCCTGACTATGGGAAATTTCCTGATGAAAGATCCCTTGAAGATCATATACGGAAGGGAATCATAAACCTTGATAAACCTTCAGGCCCAACATCCCATGAAATTGATTCATGGGTCAAAAGAATTCTCAGTGTGGAAAAAACTGGTCATGGGGGAACTTTGGACCCCAAAGTTACTGGAGTTTTACCCATAGGCATAGATCATGCCACAAGGGTTATTCAATTACTGCTTGGTGCAGATAAAGAATATGTATGTCTTATGAGGCTTCATGAGAAGATATCGGAAGCTAAAATAAGAAACATACTCAAAGAATTCCAGGGAAAAATTTTCCAGACACCACCACTTAAATCTGCTGTTAAGCGGGAAATGAGAGTTCGAAATATTTATTACGTTGATATCCTTGAAATAGATGGCCAGGATGTCCTTTTTAAAATAGGATGTGAAGGTGGAACATATATACGAAAGTACTGCCATGATGTCGGTGAAGCACTCGGAATCGGCGCGCATATGGCAGAACTTCGAAGAACCAAATCTGGACCGTTTAAAGAGGATGAAACTCTGGTTACCCTTCAAGATTTAACTGATGCATATCATATCTGGAAGGAAGGAGGAGATGAATCGTATTTAAGAGAATGTATATTTCCCATGGAAGACGCTGTAGAACATCTTCCTAAAATTGTCATAAGGGATTCTGCAGTTGATGCAGTTTGCCACGGTGCAGACCTTGCATCAGGAGGAGTGGTAAGCCTTAATGATAATATTAAAAAAGGAGATACTGTAGCAGTAATGACCCTTAAGGGTGAGCTTGTTGCTGCAGGTGAAAGTTTAAAGACATCTAAAGAAATATGTAAAGCTAATAAAGGTATAATGGTAGATATAAAAAAAGTTTTTATGGAACCTGGAACATATCCAAAGATGTGGAAATAAGATACAATTCTTATAATCCCGGTTTTTTCAAAACATACAAGTTGGAACTAAAACTACTCTTTAAACTATTCCAATTGAACATTAAATAAAATCACACTATTTCTACATGTGATTTCTACCATAAGCTTTTAAAGGTTTAAGAACATACCTTTTATGTCTAGCAATTGAACTAGTAAACATAATAATCGTATGCCTGGATAGTCAAGGCTCAACCTTTAGGAAAGGTTGATCAAAAATGTTATGTGGCTATCTACAGCAAAAACAAAAAAACAATCGTATGCCGGGATAGTCTAGCTTGGTAAGGCGCAAGACTGGAAATCTTGTGGAGCTGTGCTCCGCCTGGGTTCAAATCCCAGTCCCGGCGCTCAAAGTAAGTTTTCTTTGTATTCACCCGTCCAAACACACTGAATACAACATACTTGCTCTAATTGCACAAAAATAACTTAAAATTAATTGAATTACGAAAAAGTAAAGGTATTTCGCTCTTATTGGAGGTAAATAAATGGAAGAAGAATTTAAACACATGGTCCGTATTGCCAGAAAGGATATAAATGGTAATAAAACCATTGAAAATGCTCTTGCTGATGTAAAGGGTGTAGGTAAAGCATTATCTCGAGCAATAGGCATTGTTATGGGTCTTGACTTAAACCAAAAAATTGGATACTTATCAGATGCTGAAGTAGAAGAAATTGAAGAAAAAATAAGGGATCCTAAATCAATCAATATTCCTGACTGGATGTTAAACAGGCGTAATGATTATGAATCCGGTAAAACAGGTCATTTAATTGAATCTGACCTTATGATGACATTAAGGGACGACCTGAACAGGATGAAGAAAACAAGAAGTTATAAAGGAAGAAGACACGAAGTTGGACTTCCAGTTAGAGGACAAAGGACAAAATCTACCTTCAGAAAAGGATCATCTGTTGGTGTTAGAAGAAGAAGAGGAAGACAATAATCTATTTATCTATTAATTGAAAGGAGATAATAATATGGGACATCCAAGAAAATCCAGAAAAAAATATGATACACCACCTCATCCATGGAATGCTGATAGGATTAAAGAAGAAAATAAGCTTACCCAAAAATACGGTTTAAAAAATAAAAAAGAGGTTTGGAAAGCTTCAACTATGGTTAAAAGGTACAGAAGGGATGCAAGGCACCTCTTAGGTATGTTAACTGAACAGACCATTAAAGAAAGACAGGATCTTATTAATCACCTTGTAAAGCTCGGTATTTTGGAAGAAACTGCAAAGCTTGAAGATGTACTGGATTTAACCGTGGAAGATGTTTTAAGAAGAAGATTACAGACCATGGTGCATAAAAAAGGACTTGCTACCACTGCAAAAGGTGCAAGACAATTTGTTATACACGGACACATAGCTTTAAATGGAAAGAAAATTGATTCACCAAGCTATCTTGTAAAAAGAGGGGAAGAAGACTTGATCGGATTTTATCCATCCTCATCAGTGGAAAAACAATACAAAGCAAGAACTGAACAAGCAGGCACTAATGGGTCATAATTAATAAAAGGTGATAAGATGGCAGAAAAAGAAAAATGGGGTGTAGCTAACATTTATTCATCCTTTAACAACACTATAATCACTATAACTGATATAACTGGAGCAGAAACCATTACCCAGTGGTCTGGTGGAAAAGTTGTAAGGGCAGATAGACAGGAGTCATCTCCATTTGCAGCAATGGAAGCAGCCACAAGGGCAGCAGACGATGTAAAGGAAAAAGGAATAATTGGATTACACATAAGAGTAAGAGCCCCTGGTGGAAATGGGCCAAGAACTCCTGGACCTGGTGCACAGGCTACAATAAGAGCTCTTGCAAGAGCAGGCATCAGAATAGGAAAAATAGAAGATGTTACTCCAATACCTCATGATGGTACAGGAAGACCTGGAGGTAAGAGGGGAAGAAGGGTCTAACATGGAGATCGATATTAGACAAAAGAATGATAATGAACTTACATTTATCGTCGATGGTGCGGATGTATCCTTTGTAAACGCAATAAGGAGAATATGCACAGTCGAAGTTCCAACAATTGCCATAGAAACTGTTTCAATAGTTAGAAACGACTCAACTTTATTTGATGAAGTATTATCTCACAGGTTAGGGCTAGTACCACTAGAGACAGACATAGAAGCATTTGAGCTAGCATCTGAATGTGATTGCGAGGATGGCTGCCCAAGCTGTAGTGTATCCCTTGTTTTAAAAGAAAAAGGCCCTAAAGTGGTCTATTCTGGAGATCTAACCTCAGCTCATGAAGCAGTAAAGCCAGTATATGATACTATTCCACTTTTAAGATTAAAAGAAGGGGAAGAAGTAGAACTCGAAGCAGTAGCAAAACTCGGAATTGGGTTAGAACATGCAAAATGGCAGCCTACAACAACATGTGCATATAAATACTATCCTTTAATTATAATTGATGAAATATGCGAAGCCTGCAGAAAATGCGTGGACCAGTGTCCAAGAAATGTACTGGAATACAGTGAAGAAGAAAATAAAATTGTTATCACAGATATCGAAAACTGCTCAATGTGTAAGACTTGTGTGAGGGACTGTGAGCAGAGTGCAATTCATGTTGAATCACAGGAAGGTAAATTCATATTTAAAATTGAAACAGATGGGTCATTATCTCCTGAAGATGTTTTACAGAATGCATGCGATATTTTAAAGGATAAGTCGGAAAAAATTGTGGCATTTTCTAAAGGAGGAAAATAAATGAAACTTACAAAGACAAATCCAAAAATCACAGAAATTATAGGAAATCTTAAAGAGAAATCATACCAGGAAGATGTCAAGATATGGAAAGATATTGCAAAAAGGCTTGAAAGATCAACCAGAAGGTACGCAGAAGTTAACATATCAAAAATAAACAGACATTCATCCCCAGATGAAACTATTCTGGTTCCAGGAAAAATCCTTGGAAGCGGTGAACTGGATCATAAGGTTAATGTAGTAGCACTTGGGTTTTCAAAGAAAGCTGAAGAAAAAATAGACGCTGCTGGTGGAAAATGTTTAGAAATCTTAGAAATTCTCGATGAAAATCCAAAGGGAAACAAAATAAGGATAATCGAGTAATTATAAAAAAGGTGTATTTTATGATTATAGATGGCGAAGGACTCATCATGGGAAGACTTGCAAGTACTGTAAGCAAGATGCTTCTAAATGGTGAAAGTGTAGTAATTTTAAATGCCGAAAAAATTTTAATTTCAGGCACTAAGGAATGGGCATACGCAAGATACAAACAGAGAGTTGACAGGGCAAGTATATCAAACCCAAGGAAAATGGGACCAAAATACCCTAGAAGACCTGATGATATATTTAGAAGAACTGTAAGGGGAATGTTACCTTACAGAAAAACAAGTGGTAGAGAAGCATTCAAAGGACTTAAGGTTTTTGTAGGAATACCACAAGAATTTGAAGGTGCTGAAACTTTCAAATTAGAAGAAGCCCAACCTAAAAATATTAAAAAGAGTATCGAACTTGGAAAGGTTTCAAAGTTACTTGGAGCGAAGTTTGAGATATAGGTGTTAATATGAAAAAAGTAATTCACACAAGCGGAAAAAGAAAAACTGCAATAGCAAGGGGCAGATTCAGAGAAGGAAAAGGAAGAATCAGAATAAACAAACGCCCAGTTGAACTTTACGATCCAGAACTTGCAAGACTCAAAATTACAGAACCACTAATGCTTGCTGGAGACATCATCAACACTGTTGATATAGATGTTAGAGTTGTTGGTGGAGGAGTAATGGGACAGGCTGAAGCAGCACGTATGGTCATAGCAAAAGGACTCATACAGTGGACAAGTGACATGGATTTAAAAGAAAAATTCACTCAATATGACAGAACTATGCTCGTTGGTGATCCTAGAAGATCCGAACCTAAAAAATACGGTGGAAGGGGAGCCAGAGCAAGAAGACAGAAGAGTTACAGATAATCCAAATATTTAATCTTCTTGCCAAACAACCTTTAATTATAACTGAGTGCAAGAAGATTTTCTAAAATCTTCGAAAATAAGAAAATTTTCGAGAGTTAGAACATATGTTCTAAAATTTTGGATTAAAAGAGATAACATAATTTCCTGTACAGGTAAAAGGAATTCAATAAAAATTAGAAGATGGTAAAATATGATTCCTGTAAGATGTATAAGCTGTGGTAAAGTTGTTTCTGCCTTTTTTGATGAATACAAAAAAAGGGTAGAAGATGGAGAAAATCCAAAAGAAGTCCTTAATGATCTTGGACTTTCTAAATATTGTTGTAGAAGAATGTTGATAGCTCATGTTGAAGCATGGTGAGGGACTGTAGGGTAGCTTGGTCCATCCTCCCAGCCATTGAATGAAATATCAACGATTTTCGCTATTAATATTTTTTCAACTGGATCGGGGATGGTCACACCGGAACGCTGGAGACCCGAGTTCAAATCTCGGCAGTCCCATTTAACTTATAAATAAAAGGGTTCAGTTATTGAATCAGGAGAAGATGTTATGTCATCTGCAGAACTTACAAGGTTTGAAAAGGCGAGAATTGTTGGTGCAAGAGCACTTCAATTATCAATGGGGGCAAAACCATTGATAGAAGTGGAAGGATCACTTGATCCAATAGATATTGCAACTTTAGAACTTAAAAAAGGCTTAATTCCTCTTGATATTAGAAAATAACCACTATTTTATGAATTACAGCATTTACATAAAGTTACAATGATAAAATATAGAGCCGTCGAAAAATCAAAGCTTTTGAGGGATTTTGCGAGTTTGGAAATATAATTTTATTAGAACTTGGTATAAACGCTGAAGCCGTCGAAAATCGTGAATTTTCGGGCCTGCAAAAATCTATGATTTTTGAAGGATTCAAATGATATGGTGTGGTTTTAAAGGAAATAGATGGTACTGATAATCTATCATCTACATTAAAGAGGTGTTTTTGTGGATAGTATTATTGAAGACGTCCGTGTAAGAAAAATTTTAGATAGTAGGGGAAACCCGACAGTAGAAGTAGATGTTGTAACCTGGAGTGGTTTTGGAAGAGCTGCAGCACCAAGTGGTGCAAGTACAGGTATACGTGAGGTTACGGCATTTCCAGAAGGCGGTGTTGATAAAATAATAAGTGAAGTTGAAGATATTATATCATCTGAACTTATTGGAATGGATGCTGAAGATTTAAATGATATAGATATGATTTTAAAGGAAATAGATGGTACTGATAATCTATCTTCTTTAGGTGGTAACACAATAGTTGCTGTTTCAATGGCAACTTCAAAGGCTGCCGCTGCATCTTATAACATGCCGTTATATAAATTCCTTGGAGGAAACATGAAGAATGAACTTCCGTATCCCCTTGGAAATATGATAAATGGAGGAGCACACGCTGGTAAAAATGCACCTGATATTCAAGAGTTTTTAGTTCTGCCAGTAGGGGCAGAGAATATAACTGAAGCAGTGTTTGCAAATTCAAGCGTGCATAAAAAAATTGGTGAATTAATAAAAGCCAAAGACAATACTTTCACAGGCGGGAAGGGAGATGAAGGTGGATGGGCACCTAATCTCACAAATGAAGATGCACTTTCCATCCAGGCAAAGGCATGTGAAGAAGTAGGTAATGAACTGGGAATTGAAATCAGACCTTGCCTTGACATGGCTGCAAGTGAAATGTGGGATGGCTCCAAATATGTTTACGAAAGAGAAGGCGTAAGCAGAGATATTGGTGAACAGATAGATTTCGTTGAAGAAATTATCACCACATATAACATGTTTTATGTTGAAGATCCTATACAGGAAAGTGACTTTGAAGGATTTGCAGAACTTACAAGAAAAGTTGGAGACAGATGCCTTATCTGTGGAGATGATCTCTTTGTAACCAATGCAGAAATTCTCCAAGAAGGAATCAATTTAGGCGCTGCAAATTCAATTATCATAAAACCAAATCAAATTGGAACTTTAACAGATACTTATGAAACAGTGAAACTTGCAAAAGCTAATGGATATGTACCAGTTGTATCACACAGATCTGGTGAAACAACAGACGAGACAATAGCTCATTTAGCAGTAGGATTCTCAAGCCCAATAATCAAAACAGGAGCATTGGGTGGAGAAAGGATTGCAAAACTTAACGAACTAATACGAATCGAAGAAGAAATGATAAATCCGAAAATGGCGGATATCTAGACAACAATAAAACAGAAAACGCGGTGATATATATGGTTAAAATAACAATCGACCACGAAAAATGTGACGGTGCAGACTGCGGTGAATGCGCAGATGTATGCCCAATGGAAGTCCTTATAATTGACGGAGACAAAATAATAATCCAAAATAAGGAAGAATGCAGCTTATGTGAAGTTTGCATGGACGTGTGTCCAAACGAGGCAGTAGAAGTTGAGGATGAATAATCATCCTACCATAATTTTTTAGAGAATAAATATTGTAAAATCTGGTTGAAATACCGGATAAAAAACCACTAAATTTTAAAAAAAAACTTAAATTAATATTGAGGTGATAATTTGTCAGAACTTTTAATTCCACTGGACAAATACCTAGCAGCAGGTTTACACATTGGAACTCAACAAAAAACTAAAGATATGGAACGATACATATACAGAGTAAGAGCAGACGGTTTATATGTTTTAGATGTAAGAAAAACAAACGACAGGATTCAGGCAGCAGCAAAGTTTCTTGCAAAATATGATCCAGATGATATCCTTGTTGTATCAACAAGACAGTATGGTCAGGCACCTGTTAAGAAATTTGGACAGATAACTGGAGCAAAGACAATACCTGGAAGATTTATACCTGGAACATTAACTAATCCAAACTACGCTAAATTTATAGAACCAAAGGTACTTGTAGTTACAGACCCAAGATCAGATTCACAGGCTATAATTGAAGCAAAACAAATAGGAATACCTGTTGTTGCACTCTGCGATACAGAAAACTTACTTGGAAATGTGGATATTGTGCTGCCTGTAAATAACAAAGGTAGAAAAGCTATTGCACTTGTTTACTGGTTACTTTCACGGGAAATACTAAGAGCAAAAGGAATATTAGGCGAAGATGAAGACCTTGAAATCCAGCCAGCTGATTTCGAGTTGAAGATTTAATTGTCTTGTCTTTAAACATGTAAAAAATCTCTGATTTTTTACGGTTGAAAAACTCTCGAAAAGCTGTCAAAACTTACAGTTTTGACGTTGAAGGAAATGAAATTTCCTGAACCGCGAAATCGAAGATATTGAAAATGCTATGCATGCAAAAAACGAAGTTTTTTGCGGTTACAAAATCGGAGATTTTGTAAACATTTTCAAACCTTTTGGAAATCAAAGATTTCCAATGCCCCAAACGCTTCGCGTTTGAGGGTCCCAAAAATCTATGATTTTTGAGAATTTCGCAGGCCACATAATGTTTGTTGGCTTCGATTTCGGAGCATGAATCGAAAGCTGGAGAAAAATGCATAGCATGCAAAATTTTCAATTTTGCTGCCCGAAAAATCTCTGATTTTTCGATGTGTCAAACGAAGCCTGAAAAACAAAGTTTTTCGGCCCCAAAATCGTAGATTTTGAGGGATTTGACAACATTTTTCTTACCCAAAAAATCATAGATTTTTTAGGGATTCGCATGCTTTAGATTTTCAACAACCTCTTAGGTTGTAAAGTGAATTGAACTTGTCAACTGGGAGATCTGTTATTGATTGGTCCGGTTGGTTCTAAATTTAGACTCAAATTTTTGAGTTGATTAAATAATTAAAAAATAAAGAGGCAGTGATTTTATGATAAGAAAACCTGCAGTTGCAGGCGTTTTTTATGAAAGTAATCCTGATTCTTTGAAAAAACAAATCCAATGGTGTTTTGAACACGAACTAGGCCCTGGAAAAATTCCAGATATGGGAGATAAGAGAGAGATAAAGGGAGTAATGGCGCCGCACGCTGGTTACCTGTATTCCGGACCAATTGCAGCACATTCCTACTACAAAATTGTGGAGGATGGATTTCCAGAAACATTCATTATCCTCTGCCCCAACCATACTGGACTTGGATCAGGCATATCAACAATGCTTGAAGGGAAATGGGAGACTCCTCTGGGAAACGTTGAAGTAGATACTCAATTTACAAAAGAACTGATAAAAGACGCAGGAATCATTGATTCTGATCCAATGTCACATATACAGGAACACAGCTGTGAAGTTCATCTTCCATTTTTACAGTATTTCAGTGATGATTTTAAAATAGTCCCTGTGACTATGTGGATTCAGGATCTTGAAACATCCTATGAAATAGGTAATTCCATTAAAAAAGCGGTAGAAGTGCTTGGAAAAGACGTGGTAGTAATTGCAAGCTCAGATATGACTCATTATAAGCCACAAAACATTGCAAACAGGAATGATATGCAGGTCCTGGAAGAAATAGAAGCAATGAATGAAAAGCTGATGATGAAAAGAGTCTTAGATCTCAATGTCACTATGTGTGGTTATGGCCCTGTTGCATCCACTATTGTCGCTTCAAAAGGACTTGGAGCACAGAATGCAAAGATATTGAAATATGCAACAAGCGGGGATATAACTGGAGACTTAAGTGCAGTGGTTGGTTACGCATCGGCTGTATTCTGGTAGGCTTAGTTTAGGAAAATTGAATAAATTCGGGCTATTAAAGTTATACTTAGTCAGTATTAACTCTTAAAACATTTAGTTAAAAATTAAGGTTATTATGGTGAATTAAATGCAAGTTAAGGCATCTGCACCCGGGAAAGCGATCCTTTTTGGAGAACATGCTGTTGTATATGGCAAGCCTGCTATTGCAATGGCAATAAACAAGAGAACATGTGTAGAAGTCTTAGATACGCATAATGATAAAATAAATGTAAATGTTAAGGATTTAGGAATAACTGGATGCATTGATTTTGATAAAAGGGTCATTATATCAGACTCTAAAAGAAAGGGTATTTTAAAGTACATATTAGATGCCCTTAAAAAAACACATGATGGTTCTGGAATAGAAATAAATATAGATGTTAATATTCCTATTGGGGGAGGACTCGGCTCTTCAGCAGCAGTAACAGTTGCTACAATTGCAGCAGTTTCCACGTATAATAAAATGAATCTGTCAAAGGAAGAAATAGCTAAATATGCTCATGAAGTCGAATTAGAAGTTCAAAAATCTGCTAGTCCTTTGGATACCACTATAAGCACATATGGTGGATTGATCTATCTAGAAACAGATGCTGAAGATATTGTACAATTAGATATTGATTATGATATTCCTGTAGTTATAGGATGTACTGATACAAGGGGAAATACAGGAAAGCTTGTTGAAGCTGTTAGAATAAGGAGAGATGTATATCCTGAGATCATTAATCCTGTAATTGATTCCATTGAACTCGTAACAGAAGAAGCAAAAGAAGCAATCCTTAATAATGATAAAAAAAGAATTGGAGAACTTATGAATATAAATCATGGGCTTTTAGATACCCTTGGTGTTAATACAAAAGAACTTTCCAGTATGGTTTATACTGCACGAAAAGCAGGAGCATGCGGATCTAAGATAACTGGTGCCGGTGGCGGCGGTAGTATAATAGCTTACTGTCCTGATGGAACTGAAAAGGTTATATCTGAAATTAACAAGATTGAAAGTGCTTTAAAAGCAGATATTTCAAAAGAAGGAGTTAAAATTACTACTTTACACTAATGAGGGTTGAAGAAAAATCTGTCAAAATTTTTAAATTTAGACGCTGCAAACACGTTTTGTTTGCAAGATTCGATTTTTCTGAACCCCAAAATTTTTAACAAAAATTTTGGAGGTTGATTCCAATTGATTATTCTTAAACTAGGGGGAAGTATAATCACAAAAAAGGAGGCAAAGAAGCCCCTTATTGATTATGATAATTTGGATAGAATTTCAAAAGAGATTGCAAGTTCATCATCTGATAAACTTATAATTGTGCATGGTGCAGGTTCGTTTGGACACCCCTTTGCCAAAGAATATGAAATAGGCAGCAGGATAAAAAATGAAGAAGATTTTGCCTTCAAAAAGCTCGGTTTTTGTGTCACACAGAGCTGGGTTAAAAAATTAAATACACATGTTTGTGACAGTTTAAGGGAAAATGGAGTTTTAGCGGTCTCTATACAACCATCATCATTCATTATAACAAAGAATAAAAGAATATATTCCTGCAATCTGGATTTAATTAATAAATATTTAGAATTGGGTTTTGTCCCTGTTATCTATGGTGATGTAGTTCCAGATCTTGATGAATCCGTAAAAATATGTGTTTTATCTGGAGATCAGATAATTAAATATTTGGGAGAAAACTTAAAGCCAACACGTGTTATTTTAGGTTCAGATGTAGATGGCATCTATACTAAAGACCCCAAAAAATACAGCGACGCAGAATTAATGAATACCGTTACATCATGCAATGACTTGGTGGCAGAAGGTTCATTAAACGTGGACGTTACTGGCGGAATGAACGGGAAACTTACAGAGCTTATAGAACTTGCACAACTTGGAGTGGAATCTGAGATCATAAATGCAGGTAAAGATAATTTTGTCAAAAGAGCCTTGAATCATGAAAAAGGAATAGGAACCATAATTAAAAAGGAATAAATGTCAAATAAATTGAGCTAATAAATTTTAAAATTATGGAATTAAGGATATAATTAAAAAAAAGGAAGTATACTATGACTTCAGAACGGAAATTAGAGCATTTATTTATATGCAATCATTGTGATGTTGAGTACAGGGATAAGACCACTGGATTTGAAGATATTGAATTCATCCATAAAGCCCTGCCTGAAGTGGATAAAGAAGGAATTGACATATCTATAGATTTTTTTGGAAAGAAGATGGATATTCCTCTGATAATATCTGCTATAACTGGAGGGCACCCTGCAGCACTTAAAATAAATAGAGAACTTGCAAAAGCCGCAGATGAACTAAATATAGGGATGGGTGTTGGAAGTCAACGTGCTGCTGTGGAAAATAAGGAACTTGTGTCAACTTATAGTGTTGTAAGAGAAAATGCACCTTCAGCATTTATAATAGGTAATATAGGTGCACCGCAGATAGAATATGCAGAAGCAGCAGCTGGGATGATAGGAGCAGATGCTCTTGCAATTCATTTAAATCCACTACAGGAAGCAATTCAGCCAGAAGGTGATATTGATGCTAGAGGCTATATTGAATCCATTGAAAAAATTACAGATATAATAGATATGCCTATTATTGCAAAGGAAACAGGAGCAGGAATCTCAAGATCAGATGCAGTAGTCCTTGAAAAAGCAGGCGTTAATGCCATAGATATCGCTGGTTCTGGTGGTACAAGCTGGGCTGCAGTTGAAACCTATAGAGCTGAAGAAGATTATCTTGGAAATACATTCTGGGACTGGGGAATTCCGACTGCTGTAAGTACAGTAGAGGTTTGTGAATCTGTAAATATCCCTGTAATATCTTCAGGAGGCATAAGAAGTGGCCTTGACGCTGCTAAAGCGTTGGCTTTAGGTGCGGGAGCAGTAGGTATTGCTTTACCCCTTCTTAAAGAAGCTTATACAGGTTATGAATCTGTTGTTAAAAGTATTGAGGAATTCAAAGAATCTCTCAAAGTTGCAATGTTTCTGGTTGGCGCAAACAACATTAAAGAGCTTAGAAGCTGCGATTTAGTAATACGTGGTAAAACACGTGAATGGCTTACAGAAAGGGGCATTGATACTAAAAAATATGCCCAGCGAAGAGTTAATAAATAGTAATTATTATTGCAAACCTAAATTGATGAGCATAATGATGCAGCTTATCAATGAAAAGTTTGTTTTATACGTAAAAAGACGCAACGGAGGTCAAAAATGAGCGTTGAAGTAATAGCAATAGGCGGATATGAAGAAGTAGGAAAAAATATGTCCGCAGTTAAAATAGGGGATGATGTTGTCATATTTGATATGGGAATTCATCTTGATAGAATTCATATTCACGAAGATACAGATATTGCGCGGATGCACAGTCTTGATTTAATTGAAAGGGGTGTTATCCCTGACGATACTTTAATGAAAGAGGTTGATGGAAAGGTAAGGGCCATAGTATTTACACATGGACATTTGGATCATATAGGGGCTGTTGCAAAGCTTGCACACAGGTATGAAGCACCTATAATAGCAACACCTTACACTTTAGCCCTTATAGAGAAAACTATTAAATCAGAAAGAAAATTCACAGTTACAAATCCACTTCAGGTTCTAAACCCTGGTGAAAAATGTCAGATATCTCCAGATATCACACTTGAATTTATTCAAATGACCCACAGTATTCCGCAAACAGCAATGGCTGCATTACATACATCTGAAGGTATAATAATTTATTCTAATGACTTTAAATTTGACAATTACCAGCTGCTTTCCCCACCGCCAAATTACAGCAGGTTAAAGGAACTGGGAAGAAAAGGCGTTCTTGCAGTTATAGTTGATACTACAAGGGCTGCAGAAGTGGGCGAAGCTAAAACTCATTCTGAAAAGATTGCAAGGATCATGCTTAAGGATATAATGCTTGATCCCCTCGATGAGAAGAGTGGTATGCTTGTTACAACATTTTCATCACATATAGAACGTATTCAGGCAATATGCAACATAGCAAAGGAAAGCGATCGGCAGTTGTTACTTCTTGGAAGATCAATGGAGAGATACTGCAGTTTAGCTGAATCCATGGGAATTTTAAAGCTTCCTGCAACTGCAAGTATATATGGAAGTCCAAAGGCAGTAAACAGAGCCCTTGCAAGGGCAGAAGAAAAAAGATCTGAATACCTTCTGGTTACAACAGGTCACCAGGGAGAGCCAGATGCACTTTTACCTCGTATTGCTGGTGGAAAAACACAGTTCAATGTTAGAAATGGAGATAATGTGGTAATATCAGCACCTATAATTCCTAATCCCATGAACATAGCAAACAGAAACTTGCTTGAGAGAAGACTTAAATCAAGTGGTGCCAGAATATTTACAAATGCACACGTATCAGGGCATGCAGGACGGGAAGATCACCGAGACTTTATAAGAATGCTGAATCCAATGCATATTATCCCTTCCCACGGAAGTCTTGAGATGCTTGCATCTTATACAGAACTTGCAGAAGAAGAAGGCTACAAACTGGGAAATAATATTCATATATTACGGAACGGCCAGGCACAGGTATTTAACGGAGGAGTTTGATGAATGTAATGGACACATTAAAAGAATATTCTGAACGCATAGACAAAGAAATTGAAAAATCATTGGGCACGATTGATCCTTTAGTGCTGTGTGAAGCATCAGATCATCTAATTAAAGCTGGAGGAAAAAAACTCCGTCCATCACTTGCTGTCTTGAGCTGTGAAGCTGTGGGTGGCAGGGGTGAAGATGCCCTGAAAACTGCGGCAGCTATAGAATTTATACATACTTTCTCCCTGATCCACGATGATATAATGGATAAGGATGAGATGAGAAGAGGACAACCTTCTGTCCATGTTCTGTGGGGAGAACCAATGGCTATTTTAGCCGGTGATACCATATTTTCAAAGGCATTTGAAGCCATAGCTGAAACTGATATGGAAAACATTCCTCCTCAAAAAATTATTGATGCTTTAAAAACGGTTGTAGATTCCTGTGTTAAATTATGTGAAGGACAAGCCCTAGATATAGGATTTGAGGGTAATTTAAACGTTAAAGAAGATGAATACCTGGAGATGATCTACAAAAAAACAGCAGCACTTATAGCTGCTGCTACTAAGGCCGGAGCCATAATTGGGGGCGGAACTGAAGAACAAATAGAAGCTCTTTCAGAATATGGGAGGTTAATTGGATTGGCTTTCCAGATTCAGGATGACTATCTTGATGTTGTAAGTGATGCTGAAAAAATAGGAAAACCAGTGGGCAGTGATATAGTTGAGGGTAAAATGACCCTTATGGTGGTCCACGCCCTTGCAAATGCATCAGAGGAAGATAAAAACAAACTAATTTCTATTTTAGAAGCAAATGATGAAGCTTTAGTGGACGATGCAATTGCGATATTTAACAATTATGGATCAATTGAGTATACTCGTGATATTGCCCTTGATAATGTTAAGACTGCAAAAGAGCTTTTAGATGTTTTAGATGAATCTGAAGCAAAAGAATCTCTTAAGTTAATTGCAGACTTTGTACTTGATAGAACTCACTAATTATTTTTATTTATTCAATTGATGCTCGAAAATTTTGATTTTCGAGAATTTTATTTATTATATTCTCCGAGGGATTTTATGAGTGAATTACAAGACTTGATATACAAATACGCCCTTATGAATGCAGTTAAACATAAGGGTAAGGCCCAACCTGGTGCTGTAATTGGGATCATTATGGGTTCACATCCAGAATTTAGAAGTGAAGCAAAGGAAGTTTCTAAACTTGCAGGTAAAATTGTAGGTGAAGTAAATTCCATGGATTTAGAGACCCAAACCAGTGAACTGGAAAAACTGGGCGGTTTAGTAGAAGAGGAAAAAAAAGTTGAAGAGAAAGGACTTTCTGATCTTCCAGATGTTAAAGGCGAAGTGGTATTAAGATTCGCGCCTAACCCCAGTGGTCCTCTCCATATAGGTCATGCAAGAGCTGCCGTTTTAAATAATGAATATGTTAAGAGATACGGGGGTAAATTAATTCTCCGTATCGAAGATACAGATCCACGACGTGTTGATCCTGACGCTTATGAAATGATAGAAGAGGATCTCGAATGGCTTGGTGTTAAAATTGACGAAAAAGTCATTCAAAGCGATAGACTTCCTATCTACTATGAATATGCAGAAAAGCTCATTGAAATGGAAGCAGCTTATATGTGCACATGTGAAGCCGGTGAATTCAAAAAATTAAAAGATGCATCAACAGCATGTACATGTAGAGATATGGGTGTAGAAGAAAACCTCAAACGCTGGAAGAATATGGAAAATCTAGATGAAGGGGAGGTTGTGCTTAGACTTAAAACGGATATAGGGCACAAAAATCCTGCAATAAGGGATTATGCTATAATGAGAATTGTGGATGCCGAACATCCTAGAACAGGTAAAAAATATAAAATTTACCCAATGATGAATTTCTCAGTAGCTGTAGACGACCATCTATTGGGAGTTACCCATGTTCTACGTGGAAAAGATCACCTTGCAAATTCTGAAAAACAAAAATATCTCTACAACTATTTTGGATGGGATATACCGGTTTTCATACATTATGGAAGGCTTAAAATGGAAGATATTGCTCTAAGTACTTCTAAAGCAAGGGCTGGTATCGAAGAAGGAATTTATTCTGGATGGGATGACCCGAGACTTGGAACAATAAGAGCCATTGCAAAACGTGGAATAATGAAAGAAGCCATTGAGGTCCTTATGAATGAAATAGGAGTTAAAATGGCGGATTCAGTTGTAAGCTGGAAGAAGATATATGGATTGAACCGTGCAATTTTAGAAGAAGCTGCAAACAGGTATTTCTTTGTATGGGACCCTGAAGAAGTTATAATAGATGATTTTCCTCAAGAAAACAAGGAAATAATTAAAAGGCCGCTGCACCCTGACTTTTTAGATCGCGGGTACCGTGAAATTCCATTTAACGGGGAAGTTTATCTTGTAAAAGAAGATTTATACGAAGGATATAAAGAAATCAAGATAATTAACGACCAGATTTCAGAAGAAAATACTGAAATTAATTCAGATATTATAGAATATGCAAAAGAGCTGGAATATGAATTTGCAGATAAACTCTTATATAAAGCTATAAGGCTTATGGATGCAATTAATATATTTGTTTTCCGATTAGATTATGTGTCTCCGGATATAGAGAAAGAGTATATAGGAGTTGTATATAATTCAAGCTTTGAAGATGCAAGAAAAGTTGGAGCTCAGTTCATTCACTGGATCCCTGCAGAATATAATTTAGAAGTTGAAATTGTAATGCCTGATTCAAGCATCACAACTGGTCTTGGAGAACCTTCATGCAAAAACTTGAAAGTTAATGATATCGTGCAGTTTGAGCGGTTTGGTTTTGCAAGGCTAGATGAAATTATTGACGGTAAATTGAGATTCTACTTTGCGCATAAATGAATAAATAAGTTAACCAATATATAATTAGGACTTATAGGGGACTTAAAATGACAGTCAAAATTAATGAAAACTATCTATTACTTAAAAGCAGTTATATATTTGCAGAAATTGCCAGAAGAGTTGAAAAATATCAAAATGAACATCTTGACGCTGATGTAATCCGTATGGGTATTGGTGACGTTACAAGGCCGTTACCAAAGGCAGTTGTGGACGAATTTAAACATGCTGTGGATGAAATGGGTCAGGCCGAAACCTTTAGAGGCTATGGGCCAGAGCAGGGATATGATTTTCTAATTGAGGAAATCATTAAAAATGATTACGCTCCACGTGGTATTCAACTGGACAGTGATGAAGTATTCATCAGCGACGGGGCAAAATGTGATACAGGGAATATTCAGGAGATATTTGGTCTGGATAACGTAGTAGCAGTGACAGATCCAGTTTATCCTGTATATGTGGAAAGTAACATAATGGCAGGACGGGGAGGTCCTATGGGGGAAGACGGGAAATACGAAGGACTTGTTTACCTCCCATGTACTGAAGAGAACGGGCTCATACCAGATCTCCCTGAGGAAGATGTGGATTTAATTTATTTATGTTTCCCTAATAATCCCACAGGTACCGCGCTTACAAAGGAACAGCTGGCTAAATGGGTGAATTATGCAAAAGCAAACCATGCGATAATTCTCTTTGACGCTGCTTATGAAGCTTACATACAGGAAGATAACATTCCTCACAGTATATATGAAATTGAAGGAGCTCGTGAAGTTGCTATTGAATTTAGAAGCTTCTCCAAAAACGCAGGATTTACAGGTACCCGCTGTGCTTATACTGTAGTACCTAAAGGAGTTATGGGATATGATGTGGATGGTAATTCTTATTCTTTAAACCCATTATGGAACAGGCGGCAAACTACCAAATTCAACGGCGTATCTTACCCAATACAGGCCGCAGCTAAAGCTGTTTATTCCCCTGAAGGACAGAAGGAAATTAAAGAATCAATTGACTACTACATGAAGAATGCTGAAATTATCAGGGAAAGTTTAAAAAATATCGGCCTTAAAGTGTACGGTGGAGTCAATTCTCCTTACATATGGGTTAAAACACCAAACAACATGGACTCATGGGAATTCTTTGATCTACTGTTGAATGAAGCTCACGTTGTGGGCACACCTGGTGTTGGCTTTGGTCCAAGTGGTGAAGGTTATTTCAGAATAACTGCTTTCAATACCCTTGAAAATACAAAAGAAGCCATGAGCAGGATATCTAAGTTATCCTTCTAATTCATTTTTTTTTATTTTTTAAACATTTTGATTTCAACTTATTTTTTTTAATACTTAAACCATACATTACCTAAGTTTTATTAACAACAGAATTTAGATAATTAAATGTTAATTTAAATTTTAAACTCATTTGGGTGGTTAAATGCAGGAAGCACTTGAATATGTAGATAAAAATCTTAACAGCTTTATAGAAGAACTTAAAAATTTGTGTTCCATCCCATCGATATCTGCACAAAATAAAGGTATAGAAGAAAGTGTGGCATTAATTAAGGAAATAATGGAAAAATCAGGGTTAGATGTCCAGACATTAAGGATGGAAGGCGCAAACCCATTAATTTATGGGGAATACAAACCAGAAAATTATAATAAAACCATTATTTTTTACAACCACTATGATGTGCAGCCTGCAGACCCTCTGGATTTATGGACAAGCCCTCCCTTCGAACCTGCAGTTAGGGACGGCAAAATATTTGCAAGGGGAGTTGCAGACAACAAAGGGAATATAATTGCCCGGATTAAAGCTATAGAATCTGTTTTAAAAACGGCTGGTGATTTGCCTGTTGCTGTAAAATTTGTTTTTGAAGGAGAGGAAGAAATTGGCGGTATTTCACTTCCAAAATATATCGATGAACATAAGGAACTTTTTAAAGCAGACATGGGTGTTTGGGAATCTGGCGACAGGCACGAAAATGAAAGACCAGCCATAAAACTTGGTTATAAGGGAATAGCTTACTACGAATTTTTCGTTAGGGGGGCCAACAAAGATGTTCATTCAGGTCGGGCAGGATTAATCCCAAATCCAATCTGGCGTTTAATGGAGTTTTTAAGCAGTCTAAGGGATGAAAGCGGAAATATACTCATTGATGGATTTTATGATGATATAAACATTAACAAAGAGGATAAAGATCTTTTAAAAGAAATTCCCTTCGACGATGAAGACATAAAGGGAAAATATGATTTAAATGAATTTGTAGGGAAATTCAATGGCTTTGAGGCATTGAAATCACTGTATCTTAAGCCAACATGCAACATTGACGGTATAATCTCAGGTTATACAGGACCTGGTACCAAAACAATTGTGCCTGATGAAGCGCTGGCTAAAGTTGATTTTAGAATTTTTCCCGGACAAACTCCTGAAAAACTTCTTGAAAACCTCAAAAAACACGTGGAAAAACATGGGTTTAATGATATTGATGTTCATTATTTTTATGGGTACGAATCAGCTAAAACTAGACCCTCTTCATTTGCAGCTCAGATAATTAAAGACGCCACCAGAAAAACATATGGTATGGAACCTTTAGTTTACCCTGTTTCTGTTGGAAGTAGTCCAATTTATAATTTTATAAATAAATTGAACATCCCAACTGTTTCTACAGGTGTAGAATACTGGGGCTCTTTAGTACATTCGCCAGATGAGAATATACGTATAGAAGACTTTAGATTAGGGATTAAAAATGTTGTAAACATTATTGGTGAATTATCCAGAGTTGATAATGCATTTAATACATTATAAAATAAGAATTTAACTTCAATAGGGCTTCATATCATTGTAGTAATCTTCAAAATTAGACTGATATTTTTTAAGGCCGCGTAGAATTTGTTCATCTGTTTTTCCAACCAGGCGAGTTAAAGGACAGTAAATAGATACAATGATCTCTGCGATACCCCCTATGTATTTAATTTCAATTTCTATTTTTTCGCCCCTTTTACTGAATCCATGCCTGTTTAATGTATCTTCAATGTTTTTACATAATTTTTCAGGTAATTCATCATCTGAAAAAATTATGGCACAGTTGCGTACACTTGAAATACCTGTATCCAATTCTTTTATTCCTTCAAATCTCAGCATGATACCACAAGTAATAATTTATTTTTGAATGTGATATACTTTACTGAAATATTGCAGTGAATTAATATTTTAAATTTAAAATTCAAATTAGCTGCATTTTTTAAGGTTGTGACATAATAGCGGTAATTAATGGAATAAATATCGGGTTATCAACGTAAGATATACTGCTGATTACTAAATCCAGCTTTGTTTTTCAAATGATATAATATGAATACTCATTATGTGTAATATACGCTAAGTTGGAGTTACCTTGCATATTATTATAATATAAGTAACAAACTAGATACTGATTGATATTTTGAATTACATTATGACTTAAAATTATATGATTTTTGAGTTTGTAATTTGAATTAAATACATTTAAATGATATGAACAAATTAAATGCTGAGGATAGCTTTAATCGCAACTCATAACGCGTAAATTTTAAAGCTGTAATTAAATAGGATATTGTTAAAAGAAATCTTGATTTAGTTATATTTTTTAATTTTAATTTGATCATAAATTTTAAATTATTAGGGAAAGATTTTTATCATGGTCTTCCCATAGTATGAGAGGCAAAGAAATATGGAGAATTAAACATGACATGTAGTATATTAGTTGGTGGCGCCTGGGGAGATGAAGGTAAAGGTAAATGTATCACTTATCTCTGTGACAATGATAAACCAGACATTATAGCAAGAGCAGGTGTGGGTCCAAATGCAGGCCACTCTGTCGAAATTCACGGTGAAAAATATGGATTAAGACTAACTCCTTCTGGATTTGTGCATACTGGTGCAAAAATGTTAATTGGAGCAGGAGTACTGGTTGATCCTCAAGTTTTCAAGCATGAAATGGATTATTTAAATAAATATAATGTCAGGGAAAGAACTTTTGTTGATTATAGATGTGCAATTATTGAACAAAAACATAAAGAACAGGATCAGGCTTCAGATTATCTTTCAAAGATAATAGGAAGTACAGGAACTGGATGCGGACCTGCAAATGCAGACAGGGTTAATAGAACTGTAAAACTTGCAAAAGAAATCGAAGAAATGGAAGATTTTTTAGCTAATGTCCCGCAGGAAGTAAATGATGCCTTAGATGATGAAAAAAACGTGTTCATTGAAGGTTCTCAAGGATTTGGACTCTCTCTTTACTATGGTACATATCCATTTGTTACAAGCAAAGATACAACAGCAAGTACATTTGCAGCTGATGTAGGCGTAGGACCAACTCGTATTGACGAAGTTATAGCTGTTTTTAAATCTTACATAACAAGAGTTGGTGAAGGACCTTTTGAAACTGAAATATCACAGGAAAAAGCTGAAGAAATGGGTTTAGAAGAATATGGTACTGTAACTGGCCGTAGAAGAAGGGTAGGATTGTTTGACATGGAACTTGCTAAAGAGTCATGTATGATAAACGGTGCAACTCAAATCGCTTTAACTTGTGTTGATAAGCTCTTCCCGCAGTGTGAACGAGTAACTGATTATTCCAAGCTTTCTGCTGAAGTTAAAAAATTCATAAATGAAATTGAAGGAGAAACAGGTGTTCCTGTAACTATAATTTCAACAGGGCCAGATCTTGAAGATACCATCGATCTTAGAGATGAACTTCTCTAATAATTCATTTTATTATGGTTTTTTTTAATTAATTTCTCTTAATTCATTTTATTCATTTTATAATTAGGTATTGTATTATTAAAAAAGAAATTAGGGTCATAATGCACTTGCTATGACTAATGCAGGAATCACGTGCAGCACGATATCTGCAGAAAAGTGAGATATCATTGCAGATTCCAATCCTTTCCTCCAGTAAAGCCATCCGAATATAATTCCACCAACGGCATTTAAAATGATGGTACGTACAATTAGCAGTGGTGTAGGCGCGGTTATAGCTAATAAAGTTGGTAGATGTCCGATACCAAAGATAACTGCTGCCAGTATAATAGCTAACCACATGCCAATCTTGGTTGGTTTTCCCTCTTCTGTTTTCCAGATTTTGAAGAATATCCAGACAATTAAAGTCATCAAGAATAATCTTAACAGAAGTTCTTCATTTATTCCTCCGTAGAAAGATGCAAGGAAGCCCTGCCATGCAGGAGGGGTTATGGATGCTTGAGTTACATTAATTGTCACTCCTGCAAGGGAAAACAGATAGTCAAGTCCAATTATTAACGTACCAGCTAATATCCCAAGCCCGATGGATATTCCAAGTATAGATTTCAGATAGTTTTTTACTTCTCTGCCTTCAAGCCAACCTTCAAGTATTGGAAGACCCAATCCAACTTTTTTGGCAAGTTCAAGGCCGATGAAAATAACAACAGCAAATAGGATTATATTTTGAGCTAGTGTAGCAGCTATTATCACATATAATGGCGCAGGTAAATTTTGAGGCCCCATACCTTGAATGGATAAACTATATGGAATTATGGCTAATACACCAAAAATACTAGCAATCAGTAAAATTACGAATAATTTCCAGTTGGTTTTCATTTTTTAAATCACCACTCTTTCTTAAGATTTAAGAATGGATAAAGTTTCACTTTTTGTACTGAATTAATCTAATTTCAAAAACAGCTAATAATTTGGCATATAACATGGTAAAATATTACTATTAGATATTTTTGATAAATTTAGAATTAATTTAGTTAAAAAACGAAAATAATTAATGAAAAAATCCAGATTAGTATTACACTTGAAATTGATGTCTTGGTAAAATTTCTAATTCTACTTACTTCGCTATACTAACCTATAACGAAGTTCATTATGAATTGATTTATAGCAAAAATCAAGATGAAAAATTAAAAGTAAAAAATCAAGATAGTCCAAATTTAAAATTTTGTAAAATTAGCATAAATAAGCCAGCACATATATACATACAGCTAACTATTTTAGGTGAATTGATAATTAAGATATTTTAAATTTATAATTTATGAAATTATGTAGATGAGAAAAACTTAATGTTAAATTTCATACAACTTTATCAGAAATTTTTATTTTTACAATATAAAATAAGAACCTATCCAACTTAATCGGGAGGTGAATACATGTATTGGTTGGATAGGACATAAAAAAAATAAATTTAAAGGAGGATCCCTATCCCGCGACATAAATCCTGGAGGTAGTAATTGTAATAAGCGGGATAGGGACAAGTGGTAAAATTGACTTTGTTTAAAAAATATTGGAAGCGTAAATTTTACGCTCCAGCTCCACCAGTTACAGAGTTTGAAGTGATGTCATACATCACTGGTTTTGGTAGTTCTATACCAATGGTTTCTTTTATAACGTCTTCCACTGTTTCAGCGAATATGAACTCCATTTCGTCCTTAACATCCTGTGGGACATCATCTAAGTCTTTTTCATTATCTTTTGGTAAGATAATTCGTTTTATTCCAGCACGGTGGGCTGCTAGTACTTTCTCCTTGATTCCGCCCACTGGCATTACAGCGCCTCGAAGTGAAATTTCACCGGTCATAGCCAGTTTAGGATCCACTGCGTGACCTGTTACAAGTGACGCGATTGTGGTTAATAAAGCCACACCGGCAGATGGTCCATCTTTTGGAATAGCTCCTGATGGTACGTGTATGTGTAAATCTTTTTTGTCAAACTCCATGTTCTTCAAGTTGAAAGCGAGCCTTGAACGAATTAGACTCTGAGAAATCTTAGCAGATTCCTTCATTACGTCACCTAATTGACCTGTAAGGGTTAACTTTCCATTTCCAGGCATGAAAGCACCTTCGATGAATAATATATCACCACCTACTGGTGTCCATGCAAGACCAGTTACAACTCCTGGAGGATTGTTTTTACCTGCTTGCTGGTATGGAGTGAGTTCATGTCCAAGAATATCATATAACATGTCCTCTTTGACGATGTAAGGTAAATCAACTGTGCCAAGCACAACTTTTTCAGATGTTACCCTGGCAACCGCAGATAACTGGCGTTTGAGTCCTCTTACACCGGCTTCTCTGGTATATTTTTCGATGATTGTTCTCAGTGCTTCGTCATCAATTTGAAGTTGGTCTTCATCTAAACCGTGTTCTTCCAGTACTTCCCCAATCAGGTGATTTTTGGCAATATGGAATTTCTCATGGCTGGTATAACTGCCTACTTCTATGATTTCCATACGGTCCCTTAATGGGCCTGGAATGTCCCTTAATGAGTTTGCTGTTGCAATGAAGAACACATCAGATAAGTCGTAAGGTACTTCTAAGTAGTGATCTGAGAAAGTATCGTTTTGCTCTGGGTCTAATACTTCCAGTAATGCACTTTCTGGGTCACCATTTATACCTGCCCTTATTTTATCCACTTCATCTAAGATGAATACTGGGTTCTTCTCACCTGCGCGTTTCATTCCCTGGATGATCCTACCAGGTAATGCTCCAAGGTAGGTTCTTCTGTGACCTCTGATTTCAGATTCGTCTTTGACACCACCAAGGCTAATTCTAACATATTTACGTTCTAAAGCTTCTGCAATGCTCTTACCTAAACTGGTTTTACCTGTTCCTGGAGGTCCTGCAAGTAGTAAAATTGATCCCTGTTTGTTTTGTTTTAATTTCATTACTGTAAGGTGTTGAATGATCCTGTCCTTAACTTTGTCAAGTCCATAGTGTTGTTCATTTAGTATCTTCCTTGCAGCTTCTATATCAATATCTCTGATTTCACTTTTGCCCCATGGAAGGCTTACCAGAAGGTCAAGGTAATTTCTTATAACGTTTTCTTCTGAACTGTGAGGTCCCTGCCTTTCAAGTTTAGCAACTTCTTCAAGTGCCACTTCTTTGACATTTTCAGGCATGTTGGCTTCTTCGATTAATTGCCTGTAATCTTTTTTACCAGTTCCGCCTTCTACATCGTCAAGTTCTTCTTGTATGGCTCTAAGCTGCTCTTTGAGCATGTTTTCTCTGTTTCTTTTGTTCATTTCTTCGTTGAATTTAGCAGCCATTTCCATCTGGAATTTGATTCCTTCTTTTTGCTCCACTAAAAGGTCTAAGAATTTCAGGCTTTTTTCTTTCAGTGATCTTATTTCGAGTAATTTTTGTTTGTCTTCAAGGGAGAGTCTCATGTATGGGAACACATAAGCTATGACCTTTGTTATGTCATCTAATTTGTTTATCTGCTCAACGTAAGTTTTTGAGCCTTTGAAGTTTTCACTTATTTCAGAAACTAAGTACCTGATATGTTTCAGTATGTCTTTTTGATTCTCATCATCCAGGTCCATAATATCTGGAATTACTTTGTAAGTAGCTTTGTAATTTTCACCGTCATGAACTAGCTCTTCTATTTCTACTCTTTCAAGAATTTCTATACTTATTTGATAGAAGTCCCTCATTGCTTTGGCTTTTTCAATTCTAACCAATGTTCCTACTTTGTAGAAATCATCATCGGAATATAACCCTTCAGTAGCTCCTTTTTTAGCGGCCAGGGCAATACCGTAGAAATTGTCTTTTGCGACCTGTTTGTAGAGTTCACTGCCGGTTTTTTTACCAATTTTAATGTTTGTATTAGTCCCATTTAAAAAGACAGTATCTGGTATAACTAATACGGATAGTTCTTTATTAACGTTCATTTCTGTCATGATATCACTCAAGGTATAAGGTAATTTCCTTTTATGCCAATATGGCGATGTTATTTTCCTTGCCTCGGTTTTTGTAATAAGTCAATTTGAAATTCAGCACAATTTGCATGCTAGAAAATAATTCATGCACGTTATTCGTGCTTTTTGTTGCACTTCAATAACAGGCAACCGAATAAAAAATCAATTTTTTCTTTGTGGTTTATCAAGGCACTCCTGTTGAAGGTGTAATAGATGTAGTTACCTTGTTTATTTGCATTGAGGATCTTTGCAGTCTTCAGTATTTTTAGGTGCTGGGAAGCTGCGGGCTGTGTTAAACCCATTATCTTCGCCATTTCAGTAACACTAACCTTCTCCATCTCGCCGGAGGCCAATCTGTAGACCAGCATCAGCCGGTTAACATTGCCGAGTGCTTTGAATAACTCCTCTAATTCTTCTGACAAATCAGAGCGTTGTTCAAAATTTATCCTCAACATAGTCTATAAGTATATACTTATAGACTTATAAAGGTTTCGGTTTTAGATACATTTTGTTAGAAAAATGTTGGATGTTATAATTTTTATATCTTGCGATTAATGAAAAAAATAATAGAAGTGGATAAAAAAATAATAGAGGGATAATATAATTAGAAATAGAAAACTAATTGGTTTGGTTGTATATTTTTTCTGCTTCATTAAGCTTTGAAATTGCACTGCTTGTTAAGTCCACAGCACGCTGTAAATCGTCTACATTACTGTTTTTTATTCCGGTGATTTCAAGGGCCAGTGCTTTGTCAAGATCCTGTAATCCTGCCACCAGTAAAGTATGGAACTGCTGCATATTTTGCGGCGGATTTAAGCTTTGAATTTCTGAAAGTGTTTTAGCCATGCCTTTTTTATCATTTTGGAGGCGTGAAACAGCAGTATTTTCATCTATCGTTCCCTTTGTAATTCCATCAAGTACATTATAGGAATCGTTTAAGATGGCGTTTGAGTTTTTAGTTATAGCACTGACTTTTGATTTATAGGCAGATGTGGGATCATTTGAGGAAGTACTGCCTGTCTGGTTCATAGTACTGGTAGTAAGAGGATTATTTTTAAGGGGGCTATTGTTACTGTCCCCAAAGATTCCTATGGCTATAACTAATATTACAATGCAGAGGCCTGCAATGGCTATTTTTCTTAATTTGATTTTATTCACCCCTTCATTAAATTAATAAATCTTTGAATTATTTTGAAATAACAGTTTATTCCCATTATTAACCTTAATAAATCCAATAAGGACTGAATTTTAAGGTTAATGAATAATTCAAGACTTATTTAAAACTTTCATAATTTAAATATTAATAGTATTAATTTATTATTAGTTGTATATATAATTATTACTATCTAAAAAAAGAACCCTTTGTATTTCATAATAATTCACTGTTATCAAATTAAAACAGTGACTATTGGATTTTAAATTGGTGTTTAAGTTCAATGAAAATTTGTCAGGGGTATATAAGTATATTATTACCTGTGAATCACTTTTATGCCTTGAATATCTATAAAATTAATAAAATAATGTTATATCTCCTTGGGGTATACAACCTAATTTGCTTTAAAATTAAATTACAGTATCTACTATTTTTGTATGTTAAAAAAAGATCAATAAAAAATCAATTAAAAAAGTAAGTATAAAAAAAGAAGTTACTCATCATTATCATCCTTTAATTCAGCAACTTTAAAAAATGCAGCCCATAAATGTTTGCAAATGAAACTGCCAGGATCCTTTTCACTTCTCCACTGATAATCATCACAGTCGCAAAGCCACATATTTTCGTTCATGCTGACTTGATAAGTATCACCTTTAGAGCCCTGTACGCTGAAAATCATTAAATCATCGTCAAATAAATCAATTTCAACATTACCTTCTGCGTATAATCTGAACCCTTCATTCATCCTGTTTCCCATAACTTAGTCCTCTACTATCTTTCTATTCCCATTAAATCAAACATCTGTTTAAGTATAAAAAGAGTCCCTTCCTTGTCAAGCGGTTTGTTATCATTACCGCATTTTGGTGAGTATATACATGCAGGGCATCCCTCTTCGCAGGTACAATCCCTTACAAGCTCGTAAGTCATCTGGGTTATTTCTTCAAATAATTGGAATGCTTTCTCAGTTAATCCTATACCACCTTCAAATCCATCATAAATGAAAATTGTTGCCATTTTGGTATCAGGATGGTTGGGTGTAGAAACTCCTCCTATATCAAATCTATCGCACATAACGTGAAAAGGGATAATTGATATCATAGCATGCTCAAGGCCGTGAATACCTCCTTCAAAAATCTCTTTTCTATCTATAGCGCATTTAAGACCTTCTGCTATATTTTCAGGTAATGTAAACCACATACCTTTTGTTTTAAACTGGATTGGAGGTAATTGGAGGTTCCGCACGCTAACAACTTTACTCTTTTCTATTACTTTGTATTTTGGGTAATATTCGCTTACCTTAAGTTCTCCAAAGGATAACTTTAGATTTCCAACATCTCTTTTATCGATTTCTTTGAATATCTTAATGTCAATATCTTTCTGGACACTTGTATGGCTGTTTACGTCTTTTTTAACCACTTTAATTGTGTTTTTAGCCAGATTAAAGTCATGTACAATGTAGGTTTCGCCCTGATTAATAAGCACTGCCCCTTGATGAGCTTCTGTATAGGCCTGTCTTTTGTCCATAGTCTCAAGAAGTTCTCCTTTATAATAGACTTTAAATATTTCAGAAGATATATTTCCCAGATTAACTTTAAATGGAGGATATTCAGAACCTGAATAAACCCAACCCTGTTTTGATTTTTCGATTAATCTAGAAGTGACCAGTGATTTTAAATGCTCTTCGACATCAGTTTCAAAGTCAATTTTAATCATATTGGGTTTAACAGGCATTTCCTTTGCAGCGCACATCAAATGTCCTTTTATGATCTGGAAGTTTGATAGATCAATAATCGCATGTTCATGGGGTTTATCAAAGAATACTTCAGTATGTTTCATAAAATACTGGTCTAAAGGATTCTGAAAGGCAACGAAGGCTACAATTGAGTCATCAGTTCCCCTTCCTGCCCTTCCTGCCTGCTGCCATGTTGACATCAATGTTCCAGGATAGCCAGAAATTATAACACTATCAAGCGAGCCAATGTTTATCCCGAGTTCAAGGGCATTGGTAGCAGTCACTCCCTTTAATTTGCCGTTTTTAAGGTTGTTTTCTATTTTACGTCTATCTTCTGCTAAGTAACCTGCTCTATATGCAGAGATTTTATTTACCAGCGATTCATCAATTTCACCAATTTCTTTTTTAGAACGCCTTGCGACTAATTCTGCCATTTTCCTTGAAGTGGTAAAGCAGAGGGTTTGTAATTTATTTAATAAAAATAATTGAAACAGGCCCTGGGATTCCACGTGTGTTGTAGTCTTCCCAACTCCATCATAATAAGGATTATAGAAGATAAAATGTTTTTTACCTTTAGGAGAACCGTCGTTGGATATTAATTTGAATTTAAGACCAGTTAGTTTTTCGCTGAATTCAATGGGGTTTGCAAGGGTCGCGGTGGATAAAATGAATTGAGGATTTGAGCCATAATAATTGCAGATTCTCTGGAATCTCCTGATTAAAAACGCTACATTGGACCCGAAAACACCCCTGTACTGGTGTGCTTCATCTATTACAACAAATTTAAGGTTACCAAAAAAATTTTCCCACTGGTGATGCCACGGCAGGACGTTGTGCAGTTCATAAGGATTGGTTATAATTATCCTTGAATCTTTTCTAATCTTTCTTTTTTTGGTGGGAGTTGTATCTCCGTCATAGACTTCAGGATTTAAATCCATTCCACAGTATTTTTCCAGTTCTTTCATTGATTTTAACTGGTCATTTGCAAGTGCCTTTGCTGGGTAAATATAAAGAGCTGTAGCGTCTTTATTTTGAACTAATTTTTCAAAAATAGGTATGTTGAATGCTAGGGTCTTACCAGACGCTGTGGGGGTGGTTATAATTACATTTTCTCCGCTTCTTAAAAGGTCTATGGCATTACACTGGTGCTCATAAAGCTTTATATTGTTTTTTGATAAGTAATTCTTTATATATTGGGGTAAAATTGCCTTCGTATCTCCATAGATGGCTTTTTTCGGTTTCAGGACTTCTATATGTTCTAACCTATTTTTATACCACTTTTTTGATTTAAGTGCATCCAAAGTCTTTTTTATCATTGATTAGTTCCTGATTGATTTTAAGTTAAAAATTAGATCAAATGTATAAAACTGGATATTTGTCTTGAATATTATGAAATATTTAATAATCCAAGTTTTAAGCTTCTTTTCATCATTATACATAAAACTAGAATTTATACTTTTCTTGTAAAATCTTAAGGAAATATATATGAAATAAAGAAGAATGAATATATTTAAAAAAATTCAAATTAGATGAATTCATCCTGGTTATAATTGAACATCTAAACCAACAGGGCAGTGATCAGAGCCCATTACTTCTTTAAGTATGTAAGAAGACTTTATTTTATCTTTAAATTCTTCATTTACAAAGAAATAATCAAGCCTCCATCCTACATTTCTTTCTCTAGCTCGGGTTCTATAACTCCACCATGTATACTCCTCTGGATCCTTGTTAAACATCCGGAATGTATCAACATAGCCTTGGCTTATGAATTTATCAATCCAGGCACGTTCTACCGGTAGAAAACCTGAAATTTTCTCATTTGCCTTTGGATGTGCAATATCTATCTCTTTATGGGCTGTATTTAAGTCTCCACAGATTATCAAATTTTTTCCTTCTTTTTTCAGTCTATTAGCATAGTCTAAAAGTGCATCATAGAATTCTAATTTGTATTCCAGTCTTTCAGCAGACATTTTACCATTTGGGAAGTATATGTTAAGGAGGACAAAGTTTCCATAGTCTGCAATCAGGATTCGGCCTTCATTATCAAATTTAGGAATACCAAACCCATATTCTACTTTTTTGGGCTTAATTTTGGTGTATATGGCCACCCCGCTGTAACCTTTCTTTTCGGCTTCGCAGAAATAAGCATGGTATCCTTCGATACTTTTTAAGGCTCTCGGGAGCTGGTCTCTGGCGGCTTTTGTTTCTTGAACGCACAATATGTCTGGACTTTCAGTTAAAAACCATTCAATGAACCCTTTTTTATGTACAGCCCTTAAACCATTTACATTCCATGATATAATTTTGATTTCCATGTTGTTCATTCCTGTATTCTTTAAATGTTAATTTTTAGATGTAAAATATTTTAATAATGTTTTATAAATAATCTACGGGGTAGATTATCTTTGGAATATGATTTTCTGAGATTATGAATTTATTCTAAAAATTTAATATTACTTATTACTTATAACAACTTTAATAAGTGATGACAGTCAAAAAATAAACATTACAAGTATCAAAAAGATAGGGGAGAGTAATAATTGAATAAGTATTTAATATTGGTACTGGCTTTTTTAATCATTATTATTTTTGCAGTAGATTCACAATATAAAGGCGGGGGCGGATTACAGGCCAAATATTTCGACAATGGAGAAATTTCTTTCAATTATCCTGGGAATTTGAATGTAACCAATGGAACAGGATCAAGTATAGCGTCTTTTTCAGATGATTCTGGAATAAATATTACAGTCATTAAGCATTCTCTACCGCCAGGTTATAATTTAGTGGATCATGTACAGCTAAATGGTGTTGGAACAGTTGATAAAAATTTTCAGCTAGTTTCAAGTAAAAATATCACTATAAATGGTTCTAACGGTTATGAATATGATTATAACTTGCAGGGAAACAACGGTCCGCAGCAGCGAAAAGAAGTCTGGTTCGAGAAAAATAATGCACTTTATGGTATAATTTACACAAGTCCTGGTGAAATCAAAACAGACAGTTCTGGATTTGATGTCAGCGCGGCAGGAAATGGAGATGCATTAACTACAATAGTTAGCAGTATAAAGATAAACAGTACTGAAAATAATCCAACTAAGAGCACTGGATGGGCAGAACTTATAATGCCGACAATTGGTGGAGATTGGCCTATAACATCGCATTCAGTAAATGATCCTGCGGTATACCATGTTTCAACCAGTTATTACCCTGGAGAGAATGGACAGATGGCTTTAATGGGCCACCATACAACACATTCTGCTCCATTTGCAGGATTAACTCAATTAAAAGTTGGAGATCCATTGATAGTTAAAGATTACCTAACACAGAAAAAATACACATATCAGGTTGTGTCAAATGGAGATGACATAAGGTGGGGTGCTAAGGGTGTTTCACTTGGTTATCAGTCAAGCAGCGTACCGGAATTATGGTTAATAACCTGCTGGCCTCCGGGATATTCAAGGGCAGCATACATCGTTCACAGTAAACTTGTTTCAGTGGAGCCTTTATAGGCTAAGCTGAAATTTTTTATTTCAGTGGAGCCTTTATAGGCTAAGCTGAAATTTTTATTTCAGTAGAGCCTTTATAGGCTAAACTGAATTCAGTGTAAGCCTTTAGGCTAAGTGGAGTCTTTGGGCTAATTGAAAAACTTTAAATCTAGTATTGAACAAAGAATATTAAAAAGAAAATAATTACTTTGAATTACAATAGGTGGTTTAATGGCAGAAACTTTTTATTTACTATACTCTCATATACTTCCACCATTACTCGCATTTGCAGCTGTATTGCTTATTGCATCTGGTATAATGGATAAGAAAATGGAATATACACTCGGTGGAATAGGACTTTTCTTTGCTGCGGGAATTTTACCCTTCTTGATCCTGCCTTTTATTATAGGGGTGTAGGTTTATTTACAGTATAGATTAAACTGCAAATTTTCAAGCAAATTCAATTAAAATTACGATTAGTGAAGAGTTACTCTTAGAATCTATCCATTAAATTTATTTCTGATTTGCATCTTTCTTTAATTAATTTTTTACTTCCGCTAAATGCACCTTTATTTTCAAGTTTTATAACTGATGCTGCTGCAGCAAATATTCCGCACTTTTGAGGGTCTTCTATCTCGAGTTTCCTTGCAGCATATGCTGCCATGTATGTGTCGCCAAGACCTGTAGGATCTTCTGTCTTTTTTGGGGGAAATGCAGGGATTTTATATGTTTCATCTAGTTTTTTAGAGTAAATTAAAGATCCGTTACTTCCCTGTGTTATAATCACCTCTTCTGGACCAAATGAGGATAATATTTTTGCAACTTCGTTTAGGGGAAGTTGTGCACCTAAAATTGTTTTTGCTTCATTTTCATCCATAAATAGAATTTTTACAAATTTCAGAAATTCTTGAAAGTTATCCCATGGCTTTAAAACAATTTTATCTCCTTTTAAATGCCTTAAATATCCTTGTGCACCTAAATATATTGGAATTTTAAGTTTAGATAAATATTCGATGGTTTCAAGAGGAATATCATAGGGACATAGAGGTCCTAAAAGTATTGCATTTGTATTTAAATCCAAAGAGGCGATATTATTAACTTCTATTGGATTACAGAACATACTGGCCTTTTGTATTCTATGATTGGGATTGCTATCTGGATAGATATTATGAAATTTTATTGTTCCACCAGTAAATACAGGAAATATTTTTATGTTCTTTGAAAATGCCTTCAGCAATTCTATATCCTTTTTTGCAAGTGTTATTATGACTTCTGTGTTTATTTTCAGGTGATCCAGGACACTGGATTGATAATAAACAGCCCCGCCTACAGATTTATAGGTTGAATTATTTTTTATAATGATATCTTTTGTTATAGGCCCAATTAGTGTTATATCTGACATTTTTTTACCTGATAAATTTAAAATTACATTTTTAGAGACATTCTACCGCTGTGTAACGCAGAACCCACTAAAAATTTGTTTATTCCGAGTTTTTCCAGTTTTTCAATGTCATTAGGAGTTATTCCGCCCCCTATAATTAAGGATGATTGGAGTTTCAAGAATTTTTTTATGAGTTCTTCATTGACACCTGATTCTGTTCCAACCTTTGAAATATCGAGTAATATGACTTCTGGTGGTTTTAATTCTTTTATTTTGTCTATGAAATCTTCTAACATGATATTTAAATATTTGCTAAATATTTTGCCTTCTTTTATGTCAATGCTTATAATTAATCTGTTTTTATCAAAATTATGGAATATAATGAAGAGGTCATTCATGTCTTTAAGGGTTTCTGTTGCAATAATAACTTTATCAGCTACTTTGAGTGCCTTTTTAACATCAGAAAGATTGCCTGCACCAGAATCCAGCATTACTGAAATGGTTTTATTTACTTTCTGGATTATATCAAAATTGGATTTCCCATTTTCTATTGAATCTAAATCCGCAATATACATTCTAATTGCCCCTGTATCTTTTAAAGATTTTGCAATTGTCTCTGGTGAAGATGATTTATGGAATACTGTTTCAAGGGGTTTATAGGTTTCTCTTTTACCTGATTTTCCACTTACTGCTATCCTGTTTTTAATATCTAAAACTGGTATTATCATATGTGCACATTCCGTCTAAATTCTATCTTGATCTATGGCTCAAATTAATAATTATAATTTGAGGTAACAAAAAGGTAAATTTAGAATAGATTTAAACTTTTTCAGTATTATTGAAACTAAAATTAGTGATTATACTTAGACTTCTCATAACTGAGTTTTAAACTAATTGATACAATACCAGTTTAGAATAAATTCATTAATATTTGAAAAAATAACTTTAATCCAGGCAACAGGGCATCTATAATTTTGAGCGAGAATATTTTTGAGTTAGATGCCCTGCAGGAGTTTACAACTCCATTTAGGGATCTAATGGTATTTAGATCCCTAAATTTATTGGAGTTAAAGGAGGGGCTTGGTAAATAATAAAAGTATTGTTTAATACTAATTATAATTTTTTTATTACTATTATAAAATTGGTTTTCTTTGTATTTAATAATTTCTATGATTGCAAAAAATGAATAAAGTAATTTAGTTTTATTAAATTTTAAAACAAGGTTAGAGATTAATCCAAAAACTGTGACATTCCATGAATTTTATTTGGCAAAATCTCTAATTTTAATGTTAAAAGAGAATGAGATAAAGTTTAATCTAAAAACTTTTCAATCTCTAAAAGAGCATGATCAGCCGCTTCATCTGCAATTTTTGTATCTGCAGAGGAAAGATCATCAAATAGGATGTCAACTGCAACATTTACATCCAGACCATCATTGTAATTAAGCTCTACATTGATATCAATGTTAATAATCTCTTTTTTAGAAACTTTAGAAAAAATGAAATCTTGAGCTGCTGATACTGCCATTTCTGAGATTTTATCAAGGTCTTCATCAGTTAATTTTTTCAACAGACTGACCTCTACTGCATTCCAGTTCCTTTCATTGCATCTTGAATGGATGACTGCATTTCTTGAAGTCTCTTCATGATTCGCTCTTCCTGTCTTTTGACAGTTTTTTCACGAAGTTCCAGTGTTTCTACTTTATCTTCAAGTTCTTTAGTCATTTCATCTTTTTTCACTTTTATAAGTAAAGTTCCTGCAGTTTTATAAACATCAGCATCTTCTTCAAGTTTTTCTAATTCTTCAAGTGCCTTTTTGGTTTCTTTCAACTGTAAATCTACACTTTGTTTTTGCATTGAAATTGCCTGAGCCTGTTGCTGTACCTGCTGGAATTGAGCTAATTGATGTTGTACATTTTGAGGAAGTTCCATATAAATCACCTCTAAAAAATTTATTATAATTTTTATTATTTAACTATCTTAATGGTTACCTGTTAATGAATTGACCTCACAGGACAGTATTATCCATCTAAGATATGAATTAACAGATGCACGAAGAGAAGGAGTGTCTTCAGCATCAATTATTAATTTTAAAGTTTTTCCATCTAAATCCACTTTAACAGATGATCTCTCAGACGGTGCAGTTTGAATTTCCGGTTCAATTGACTTTAAAACCACTTCTGCATCATGCAAATTTTCGAATTTAATTTTAAATTCTGCTTTCGCGTGTTCTGGAACATTCATTTAAATCTCCAGCGTTTAATGTAAATTCGAGGGTCTCTAATTGAGCCGTCTTTATCATAAAACTCTAATATAGCTTTATTTTCCCCTTCTCCCTCTTTGACCCAGATGAGATTCCTGTTTGAATTTCCTTCGTGGATATTCATGATATCAATAAGGGGCTTTTTTAGTTCTTCTATGTCACATCGCATGCTGAGGGCATCTGAATTTACTTTGCCTTTTAAATTTAAAAGCGATACTGTTATCTTTAAAAACAACAGCATTTCACCATTTTCATCATATATTTCAATTTTGCTTGGATTTCCTTTTATTTGAGAAACTATTGCTATTTTTTGAAATCCTAATGATGTTGCTTTAATTAAAACATCACGGAAGCTCATTTTGCCTCTGTTTACATATTTTGCATTTAAAACATGAGCCATGCTCTGGCAAAATGACCTAGTCCTACCGGATGGTTTCCTTGATGTTGTTATCAGCATTTAAAACTCTTTTTAATTTATCTCGCGCTTATGTCCCTTTTAACAGGTGGAATTTCTTTAAAAAGGATCCTATATCTGCATTTTGGACATTTTGCTTCAGTGTATCCTTTAAGGTCAACTAAAGTACCGCATTTTGCACATTTGTACAAACTAGATACCTCCAAAATATTTTTTATATTTTTGTGTTTGGAAAATCACAGATTTTCCTCAACTCCAAAAAAATTATTCAGTTCCAACTATCCTCTTGATGTTCCTTGCAGCTGTTTTAGCCATTGGAGTTTGTGGAACGTATGCTCCTCCTGTAAATACAGTATCGCATTTTCTACATTTCCATATACCTGCGCTTACTCTTTTGACAGAAGGTCTATCACATTGAGGACATGTATGTTTTTGTTTTAATTTTTCTTCTATACCTTTAACGGTCCTTTTGGCTTTTCTTCCATATCTAGGACCAAATCTTCCGGTTATACCGACTTTCTTTGTTCTTGCCATTCTATCATTCTCCGGTTATCTTAAGTATTTAAAACAAATACTATAATTTGTTTAAATGTTCTCTAAGTTCTTTTGTTTTTTCTGTAGTTGTATTAACTGCATTTATTATTTCTTCTTTTGTAAGGGGCACTTCTCCGCCTTTTTGCATTGCACAGATGCTGCCGTCTTCTTTCATCCCTATTGAGATTCTGGTATCCATAACATCTTCTTCTTCAAGTGATGGATCAATAATGAGTTCATCATCTATTTTTGCAAATGTACACATTAAAGGTTTTTCCTTTATAGGTAATGCCACTGAATTTTCTTCATCTAAGACTATTTTACCATCTTCAACAGTCGCATTTGGTATCTTTGTGTTCATAAGAGCAGCAACACTTCCTAAAACTGCAGCATCTATTAAATTACCATCATAATCTAAAACATGGAGATCTACAAATATCATCCATACTTTTTCACCTTGTATAATGCACAATTTTTCAAGATCTAAAATTGGTGCTTCTCTTAAGCAGCGGTCTGTAACTCTTGCAAGCTCTACAGATCTTTCATCAGGAGGTCCTGGTTCAAATGTTGGAGATGCCATTGGCAATAATTCTGAATTGGTCATCAATACGCCAACATTTGGTGTATCAGCAAAAGGTTCACCAATTTGAGGTTTTACCCCAATCATGATTTGTGTTTTACCTATTTTGACCCTTGCAGATCCTTCAGCTTTATCAATTACTCCCACTTCAAGAGATATATCTCTGTAATCATTAGGAGACCTGCCATCTGCACGTTCTCCATTTTTAATAAGTTCTGTTATACTTTTTCTTGTAATTTCGGGAACTATACTAACCATTTTCCTCACCATACCTATTTTTAATGGCGTTTTTCTGTTCTTCACTGATCTTCATACAGCCTTCAATTGCAAGATCTAATGCTTGGTTAAATTCATCAGGTGTTAGATTTCCATCTGATTGAAGAAGTGTAATTTCACCTGATCTTGGCATTATGGCGATAGGCACGTCAGCCTCACCGTCTTTATCTTCATCTTCTGAGAGGTCTAATATAACATTACCGTTAGCTTTTCCAGCCGCACATGAAGTAACTAAATCTTTCATAGGTATTCCCGCATCTGCTAAAGCCACGGAAGCTGCAGTTATTCCTGCACATCTTGTACCTCCTTCAGCTTCAAGAACCTCTATAAACACGTCAATGGTTGATCTTGGGAATTTTTCTAAAAATATTGCAGGTCGCAGTGCATCTGCAGTTATTTTAGATATCTCAACAGATCTTCTATCTGGCCCTGGCCTTTTTCTTTCTCCAACAGAAAATGGTGCCATATTATATCTACATCTTATAACTGCCATGTCTGGCCTCATTATACGCCTTACATGTAGTTCTCTTGGACCATAAACAGCTGCAAGTATTTTGTTGCCTCCAATTTCAAGGTATGCAGATCCATCTGCCCTTTCTAAAACACCTGCTTCTATTTTTAATGGCCTTAATTCATTGAATTCTCTTCCATCTGCCCTATTGCTATTGTTTGTTATGATAATAATCACCCCTGTTTATTCATTTATGTCTGGTTCAGGGACTTCTTCTTCAACTTCTTCTTCCTCTTCTTCTATCTCTTTACCAAGAAGTTCAGAAAGCATATTTCTTACTCTATCTGTAAGTCCAGAGGTGTGGGCCTGATCTTCTATCATATTAATAACTTTTTCAGCGACCCTTTCCATTTTAGGCTCGCCTTTAACCCATACCACTCCATTTTGACCAACTATGATATCGCATTTTGTTTCATCCTTTATCATGTTAATCATAGAACCTTTTTTACCAATGAGCCGTGGTACCTTGGTTGGAGTTATATAAATTAAAATTCCACCTCTAAATTTACCAAGTCCTCTACCTTTCAAACCCAGTTTTACCTTTTTTACTTCATCAACGTCAACAACTCTTAAAAATAAAACATCGCCAACATTAAATGCCTTGTTCAAATCTCTTTTTTCTTTTCCAAAAACGTCTGAAGCGGGTAAAAATCCGGAATATGGAGAGTTAATGTCTAAATTCCACATTGAAAATCTTATATCGGTAACTTCACCAATTACCACATCTCCCCTTTTTGGAATGTATTTGCTCTGTAAAGGGATTACACTTATCTTTTTATCCCTTATAGCAACTAAACCAACAAGAGATGAACATATATTGTTACCTTCTTTAAACGTTCCTCTTCCTGTATGATATTCTTCATCTGCTAGAATATCTCCGGGAACTACCAAAGCCTTGTCTTCTACAAATATCACGTTCTGCCTCCTTTAAAATGGAAAGCCATAAAGTTATAGTGAAGTACCAACGTTTTAAACTGTTTATCCCATAAAATATAATTTATTTAGAATTTATTTAATGTAAGTTTAATAACTATCCTTCACTATATAAGAAGTTATTTTATTACCCTGGTTTCCACCTGACCGCCTGTAAGCTCACTTAACTTTCTATCGAAGCTTTCCTGCAAGCCTCCAGGTACTTCAACCACAGCAATCCATGATCCGTCTTTTTGCCATTCTTCTTTTTTTGTTTTTCCAAAATCTGAAATTACAGTGTAAACTTTTCCTGCATAATCTCCAGGAATTTTAATTGCAATATCTACATGTTCAAATCTTATGGGTATTTTAACACGAATGGCTTTAAGAACAATATTTATCTGTTCATCAACACTTTTAAATGGATCAATGTGAACTTTAGCCTCTTCCATGGCTATTTCAATTCTTCTTGCAGGATGAGGCAGTTTTGTCTGTGGATTTATGGCTTCTCTGGTTATTTTTGCAATAATCATTTTTCTTTTTTCTTCTTGCATTTCTTTTCGCTGCGCCGCTGTTAACTGTACCTGACCTTTTTTAATTATTATTGCTGCGGCTTCCAGAGGATCTGTACTGTTAAAAGCTTTGTTCATAGCTTCTTCAGATGCTTTATCTCCTTTTTTGGCATCTTTAAATACTTCCTCAACAGCGAGTACTTCTTCTAGTGGTACATCATTGCCTCTTTTAAACTCTGAAGCAAGATCTGGATCTACCAGGATTTCAAACCGTTCTCCATAGTATTCCAGACGGGCTATAACTGAATCTTCAAGAGTAACCATTTTTACTCCTCTTCTTCTCCTTCTTCTTCCTCCTTAGGTTTTCTTAAGAGAAGTTCTTCCACATATTCTTCTATTTCATCTTCGGTTAATTTTCGGAATTTTTTGGTTTCGAAATCTATCACTGCAATTTCTACACTTTCAGCGCTTGTTTTACCTTCGGTGGCTTCATAAACAGCATCCAATGCTAGATCAATAGCTTCATTTAACTTCATGTCTTCTCTGTATTTCTTCTCGAACTCATCCATCGCTATTTGTCTTCCAGCGCCTATTGCAGTTGCTTTATATTCAATTAAAGCTCCACTAGGGTCAGTTTCGAATAATCTACATTCTGTTTCAGTTACTCCTCCAATTATCAGAGCTGAACCAAAAGGCCTAACCCCTCCATGCTGGGTATACATTTGTTTCATATCACATATTTTCTTGGCTAAACTGTCTACTCTAATTGGTTCATTATAGGTTATCCTATTTACTTGAGATTCTATTCTCGCTCTCTCAATTAAGGCCCTTGCATCAGCTACAAGTCCGGAGGTCGCTGCACCAATATGTTCATCAATCTGGAATATTTTTTCTATTGATTTTGGTTCAACGAGCTTGCTGGTAGGTCTTTTATCAACCACAAGTACGATACCTTCACTGGATTTAACACCTAATGAAGTTGTACCTCTCTTTACAGCTTCTCTTGCATATTCAACCTGAAAAAGTCTTCCATCTGGGCTAAATACAGTTATAGCCCTATCATATCCTGCTCCTGGCATAGGTTGCATATATATACCTCTCTATTATTTTTCAATTACATAAATGAATTTTATTTTCCAAAAGCTCATGATTTGAATGATTTATTACTTAAACTCATCATGTACATGAGCATTTATAAATATAATTTATATTAGATTTAATACTTTATTTATATGTATTTATTTATTAAATTAATTAAAACTATTCATTTAAATCTAGTTTCAGATACAATTTAGAACAGTAATAATGGCGAATTTAAATGAATTCAAATTTAAGTTAGAAACTATTTATTTATGTTAGTTTTCTAGTTTAATAAACTTTGTTATTCCTGCTTTGATTGTTCCTGAAATACCGAGGGTATGAAAGACCACTCGGTAGCCCTTAAATTTTGTTATTAGTAGAATCGCTGCTCTTACTGAACTTACTTCTTCTCTGTTGCACTGAATGATTCCCTTAATTATATTCCCATCATCATTTGATCTGATGGGCCAGATCTTCATAATCCATAAATCAAATTTACTTGTCTTATATTCCCCATGAAAATTCAATGAAGCTTCCCATACCAGTGATATCATGTCGTCTTTGCTTAAAGGTAACTCTGATATGGCTTCAAATGCAATATATCTTTTGTCATCTCTAAGTGTAGATGGCAGTATCTTGAGCTTCATCTTAATCGTCCTGTTGTATTGTCCTGGCTCCTTTTACTATAACATTTTTCCTTATCCTACTTCTTTCTATTATATTCATGGGATTTTGGGATAAAGAAGCCATTGTTTCCTCTGGAGTCATTCCCAGACAACCTGTAAAGGCAATTATATCATCAGGGGCTCTGAGATCGTATATAGAATAAGCATTACTGGTAATTATTAATGGAAACCCAAATTTTCGCTGGAGTTTAAGAATTTGCCTGAATTGACTTAATAGCTTTGCTCTAATTGATAAACGTGTTTTAATCACATGATTGATGCCGAATTCAATGGCAACATCATTCTCTGAAGCTTTCTTTGCAAGTATATGATTTATTCCGATGTCTCTCCTGTTTTTGTAGGGATGTGCCAGTATATCAACCCTTGGATCTTCACATGCAGCCCTGTTTATTTTTACATTTCCACCATTTACTATTACAACATCTTTGCTTTCTCTAAATTTTCGAATTTTCTTTCTTAAATCCTCTGGATTTTGGGCATAGATTTCTATACCACTAAAAATACTGAAATTATCTTTAAATTTATATGTATTGTTTGATTTAGCTTCTTTTTTGGAAGATTGAATGAATGCAATGCCCTCATACCCCAGCCGTTTTGCTTCATCTGCTAGGCGAACATCGTGAACATGAAAATCAAAAAACATTTTATACACCAAAAATTTCTCTTGCAAGTTTGATTGCATTTTCTTTTTTCGCGGGATAAGCAGCTATCTTTATTTTAACGTGTATAGCGTCTCCATGTTCAATTATCTTTAAATTTCCAAGGTAAGCTTTTTGTTTATCAAATCTCAAGAATAAATTTCCTTTCTCATCCATTTTATTTTCTAACTCGTTAAGAAGCCGTTTTTTACCAGGTTCGTCCATCTGCTTCATTACTTCAATGAATTCTTTAATTTCACGTTTTTTGGTGATTTTATCATGAAGTATTAAAAGGGGATTCTTAAAATAGCCTTCTGTAGTATCAGTTTCAGGATGAGAATTGGAAAAGAGAGTTTTAACAGCCTCTCTAACCTTTTCTTCATTTTCTGTTCCATAAACAAATACACGATATGAAATGTTATGGATCATGGATATTTTTCCTTATTTTGCTAAAAAATAATTTAAGGCCTATCTTGCCTTTTCAGCGCCTTTTCCTTTACCTCGAAGTCCACGGGTCTTTTTACCTTCACTGGTGAGTCCACGAAGCGCACGGCTTGTGTGCTGTTTTTCACAGATCCAGTTTATGTTCTTGTCGTTTTTGATTGATGGACTATTTGGATCAACCAATATAACTTCAAAGAACTTGAATTTACCATCTTCCCATACCCAGTATGAGTTTAAGACTTCTAAATTAGGGAATTTTTTGGCTACTCTTTCTTCAGCTATTCTTTTTATGGATTTTACAGGAGTTATTTTGTTGACACCCTGTCTTTTAGGTTTTCTACCAGCGACGAATCTTGTTTTTCTTCGTCCACCTCTCCTAACTCGGGTTCTTACAACAACATATCCTTTTTTAGCTTTATATCCTAAAGACCTTGCTCTATCGAGTCTTGTAGGTCTGTCTATTCTTTGAATCGTGCTTTCCCTTCTCCATTGTGGGGCTCTTTGTTGCATAAGCTCCTTTACGAAGGAATCGCTTGGATTCTTCCATGCATCTCTTATATATTTATACATTAAAAAACACCTCTTTGTTCAGCTTTCGCCACATCCATGGGATTATATCCCAAAAAAAGATTGTTTATTCACCAAATTGGTGATGATCATTATTAGATTAAGTTTATATAAAAAGGTTATGCTTCAATAATCCCTAAACTTCTAATTTAAACAACAATTACCATCTAAAGACAAGTTGTATTTAATCCTGTTTATCAAATATAATTTCAAATTTAGTCCCACTCGTTCTATCAAGCGTAACAGTGGCTCCTATTTGATCAGATAAACTGTAAATCAATCTTAACCCTAATGAATCTGAATTTTCGTAGTCCAAATCCTCGGAAATACCAATTCCATCATCACTGACTACTAATTTATATTTATTATCATCTAGATTGAATTTAACTGTTAATTGGCCTTTTCTACCCTCTGGGAATGCGTATTTTAAACTATTGGAAACCAGTTCATTGATAATCAACCCTAAGGGAATAGCAGTATCTATATCTAACATAACTTCATCTGCATGTACATCCAATTTTATCTGATCTGGATCGCCTGCATGGCTTCTGAATATATCCAGGGCTAAAGTTCGCGGATAATCACCAAAATTAATCTTCTTAAGGTTATGTTGATAAAGGCGCTGATGAATAAGTGCCATGGATCTTATCCTGCTTTGGCTTTCTCTAAAAATGCTCAAAACATTTTCATCATTTATATAACGAGATTGTAATTGGAGAAGGCTCTGTATGATCATTAAATTATTTTTAACCCGGTGATGGATTTCTTTCATCATTAATTCCTTTTCTTCCAGGGATTTTTTTAACTCTTTTTCAAGTTTTTTTCGTTCGTTTATATCTTGAATTATGAACAAGTGTCCCATGAATATATTTTTATAATCGTAAATAGGTGTAATCTGCACCTGAATCCAGCAATTCACTGGATCTCCTAAAAATATTTCAGATTCAGATTGATGTGTTTTATAAATAGATTTAAGTTCTTTAAATCTGCCAAAAAGATCATCAGCATCCATACCGATGTTATCACGACTTATTCCTATTAGATTCGCGGTAGAATTTATTTCAATTAATTTGTCATTGTTATCAAAAACAAGAACACCATTAACCATATTTTTAAAGAGTATTTTATGGGCTATTGGGAGAATATCCAGAAATTGAAATTTAAATATACTTAAAGCAATCAATATTCCTGCTATGGTTAAACCAAAGGGGGTAACGTCCAGTCCAGGAATAGGAATAACTTTGGTTGTATAAAGGATACTGGAAAATAGTGGCATTAGGCCACTGAGTATTAAAAAAGAAATCTGCAGGTTATACAGGGGTGAAGAGTTTATTAACATCCTGATTAAAATAGCAATTCCTGTTAAAACCATAATAAAGCTGTATATAATATTTATCCAGAAAACAAAGCCATGTTCGTAAATTAGGAGGGCACCTGGCTGATTAGAAGCAGAAATTATGCTTGGCCACAAAAGTCCATGCCACTGGTTGGTGAACGCCATGATCAAGACAATAAGTGGTATAAAGAAAAGAAGCCCTCTATAAACAGGTTTTAGATACTTATCATACCTTCCATATTCTAACATTAATAGAAGCCATAGAGGAGCGGCTGTAGCTACTCCAATGTAGCTAATTTTAATCCAAAAGATTTTTGCCCATACTTCAACGCTAAAAAATTCCACTGCCGATCCTAAGCACCAGAAAAATACAGATAACATTAATAATGTAAAGTAGATGTGTAGATTAGAGGAACGTTTCCTGTAACTGTAAGCGGCCAAAGATAAAACGATAAATGCGCTTATTAGTAGTACAATGCCATAAGTTGAATACTGGAAATTCATGGTTTTCTTCAACTATATCTAAAATAAGTTCAATATGATTCTTTTTATTAAAAAATAGATAAAAAGTTATTAAAAATAAATGAATTATTCTATATCTTGTAGTACTTGATATAATATTCCAACAGCTTTAATAAAAGCTGGTTTGCCTGCAGTCAAATAAACAACTCTTAAAGCATCCACTATCTCGTCTTTTGTGATATCAAGCTCTTTCATCCCACTTAACATCTGCTTTCTTATGGCCCTATCATCTGAGGCTGCTGCATTTACGGCTATAGCTATCAGCTTTTGAGTTTTATAATCAAGAGTTTTACCTGTGTACACTACGTTATTTAATTTTACAGATGCTTCATAAATGTCTGGATAGTCTTTTTTAATATGGGGCATTACTTTAGAGAAAAATACTTCTTCTTTCATTTTTTCATCTCCATTCATATATTTTCATCCACTTTTTAAATACAATTGTCAGTTGCATCCTCATAGTTTATTATGGATTTAATAATATACATAATTATTTACCGTGGAAAAATTCAAAAAATGAGGTCATTTTTAATGAATAACTAAACTCATGCAAATTTTGGACATAATAAGCTTTAATAAGTTTTATTTAGGCTATTTTAGGGTAATATTCCTTTGTTAAATAAAGTAATTCCTTAAATATGTTAATTTTCTGTAAAAAAGATGAGAAAGAACAGATTTAAATTATTAAAATAATGCATAAGTAATGAGTTAATTGTTAAACAGGCCCCACATCAGGCCGCCCTTCTCTCATACCCATTCCAGCTTCTTTTCGCATTTCATCTGGTTTAAATATCATTTTAACCAGATTTTGGGCGTGTTCACGTGCCCTGTTTTCAGCGAGTTGTTTCAGGTCTTTTGCATTTTTTCCTTCGTCTTCATGCACAAAAACCTCAAGTATGTGGGTATTTGTCATAAGCTGGGCTTGTATAAGTCCAGTAGATGCTTCATGAGCACAAACTTTATCTTTTTCCTCAGGTCCCGGCATTCCAAGGGCCATTACAATTTCGCATCCTTCTTCTTCTATTAGTTTTTTAGAGCCAACAGGTAAATCTTTAATTCCAGGTACAGTACGCCTTACAAAAGTTATGTTTCCAACGAGTTGTTTAATCTCGTCTATTGCATGAGCGCCCATGTCAACCCTTGCAAAAGTGGTATCACAAATTCCTACTTTCATTTTATCACCAATCAAAATGATCCCTTAATTTCTTTCGTGCTTCGCCTATAGTAAGGGGATATGGTTTGTCAAAGGGTAATTTATCTTCCTTTTGAAGTATTTCCATGAGATGTGCAATTCTTGGAAGTCTTAAATTTGCATCTCTTATGGTTTTAACATCTTCAAAAACTTCCTTAGGGTTTCCTTCCTTAATAATTTTTCCACTACTTATTATATAGACTTGATAAGCATAAAGCGGCACCAGATCCACATCATGTGTTGATATGATTATTGTCATTCCTTCTTTGTTTAATTCATATAATATCCTAAGTATCTGGGATGCTCCCTTGGGATCGAGGCCGGATGTTGGTTCGTCGAGTACCATTATCTTTGGCTTCATTGCAAGTATGCCTGCAATTGCAACTCTCTTTTTTTGACCCCCGCTTAAATGATGTGGTGCTTTCTTTTTAAATTCTTCCATTCCCACACGTTTTAGAGATTCATCCACCCGCTTTTCTACTTCTTCCTTTGATAAGCCGAGGTTCATAGGTCCAAAAGCCACGTCTTCTACCACTGTTGGGGCAAATAACTGATCATCAGGATTTTGAAAGACTATCCCCACATTCTGTCTTACCCTCATCAAATCCTTTTTATCATATTTTATTTCTTTACTATCTATCAATATGCTTCCTGAAGTTGGCCTTAATATTCCATTGAAGTGTAAAAATAATGTTGATTTTCCTGCACCATTTGGTCCCAGCAGTGCGACTATTTTACCCTCTTCAGCTTTAAAATTGACATTATCCAGGGCTTTTGTGCCGTCAGGATAGTTATATGTGATATCCTTCGTTTCGATTATATTCATCATTTCACCCAATGATTATAATGTAATTGTATCTTCAGTTATTTGATAAGACAGTATTTATTTTATATGACCTTTAAACCCCATGTTAAATAGGTTCCAAGTAAAAGAAAGGATTCAAAGGATACTAAAAGCAGGACATTTTTAGTTCCCATACTTTTTTGTGTTTGGAAAGTTTTAATTGATCCTCCATAACATCTTGATTCCATAGTTATATAAATCTGTTCACCACGTATCCATGTCTTTATAAAAAGATTACTTATAAGTAATCCAAGGGATTTAAAAGAGCTTTTAATATTTTTATAGCCCATCCGAGTTTGTTGAGAGTTGTACATATTTTCCAGTTCTCCCATGAACACGAAGATATAGCGATACATGAGCATGCCAATTTCAATCACGATTTTAGGTACTTTCAGACTTTCAAGCATAAAAAACAGCTCGTTCATTGGTGTTGTAAGTGCTAGAAATGCAAGACATGAAAAACCACCTAAAACTCTGCTAAAAACTAGAAATCCGAGGTTAAACCCATCTTCAGTTACTGCAAGGTTGAATATTCCAAATTCTAAAATAGAGGTTCCTACTCCAAAGAAAATAGACATAAAAATGAATGTAATCAGACCAAAAATGAAAGGAATAGCTATAAATTTTAAATAGAAACTGGCAGGAATTTTTGCCCTGAATATTATTAAAAATGAGAATATTAAAGCTATTGAAAGGGGAATAATGGGTGAGGTGGCTATTACTGAGATTACCATGGTAACGATGGCAAGTAAAACCTTAAATTTTACATTCACGTTTTTAAGTCCATTGGAATGTGCATAATAATCCAGTATATTCTTCATTTAATCACTATTCCTCAAGAATTATGCTTTTTCCTGTAATATCCCACAAAACATCCTATTATGATCAAACCAATCGCAGCTTGAACTGCAAAAAGTAGATTTTCCATTCCACTACTTGGTTCCCATATGGGCTGGAACCATTGTTGATATCCTGAATTTAGGATTATATTAACTGCCGCGTCATCTGATCCTCCAGTAATGATTGAGCTTAAGGCGAAAGGAAGTATAACAATAATTAAAGCGATACATAGATATAGAGCTAAATGTTTTTTATTAATCACTTTACTCTCCACTATTTTTGGCCTAATTAAATTTAAACGTTCAAATATATCTGGCCTTAAGCTGATCAGGTAATTTAAGGCTTTAACAGTAACATAAGCTTCAATTAGGGCAAGAGGAATCTGAGTATATGCAAATAGGACTATGAATTTTAAAAATGCTGCCTCAAATGTAGGTATGGGAAATGCTAATGCTAATTGGACTGATGTAGTGACATAAGTCAACAAATCCCCGAAAAATGCAGCCAAAAAGATACCAATAGACGCGTTAAGTCCTAATTGCTTAGATCCTTTATACACCAGCCATGCAGATGTGGTCCCTATAATACCCATTGAGAATACATTTGCACCTAATGTAGTTATACCGCCGTGTGCAAGTAAAAGGGCTTGAAATAGAAGTACAATTGTTGCAAGCACTGCTGTAACTGCAGGACCAAAGAGTATAGAACCAAGACCATTACCTGTGGGATGAGAAGAACTTCCAGTCACTGATGGGAGTTTAAGTGCAGATAAAACAAACATGAATGCCCCGGATACAGCTATTAATGGCTTTAATTCTGGGCTTTCATCTGTAAGTTTTTTAATTTTGATTATTCCATAGGCAATAACTGGTAAAGATAGTGCATACCAGAAAACGCACCATTGCCATGGTAAAAAACCTTCCATTATGTGCACATTAAAGTCTCCTTAATTTTTCTAAAATGCCTAAATTACTTCCCTTTAAAATGAATATTGATATATTTCTTATAAGATTGGTATTATGATATATAAAGGAATAATAGAGTCATTTTTTCCTAAATTGTATAGTGTAAAGAAAACTATTTAAGTATTTCCATAATACTTGATAAAAATTAAAATAAAATTGAATTTTTATGATTAGGTTAATTGTAACTTAACATAATTTAGCTGTGATTTTTGGGAAATTAGCTAGTAATCATTATATCATTGATACTATCATAAATTCCAAAATCACAACTTGAATGGTGGAGTGCCTGAATTGAAATGTTATTTAGGAGCATTTGAAGTTTCATTGAGATTTAGTAATAATTATAACAAAAAATATATTAATGAACATAGATAATTTAATAATTAGACTAATATCCTGACACTCGCACACTAATTACTGCGCATGCAATATATTTCAGGATATTAGTTTCCATCACAATTCCCGGACATTATTTCCTCCAACGCATTAGTGTCCTGGGAATATTATTTTAAAATAAAAATTATATTACAAAAAAAATATCTCTTTGAAGAGCTGATTATTGAAATATACGCGTATGATTCCAGTAATGGTTTAAAGCTTGCAGTTCACTTAAAGAATAGCAGATAACATGATTCACATTTTATCTTTTATTTTGGGGCATTTTTTCTTCTTCAATAAATTTTCGAAAAATTCCAGATTTTGGCATGCAAAATAATTTAAGTAAATCTAACACAACTTAATTCATGGAAGTTAAAAATAACATTATATTGGCCCTTGACGTCCTAAATATGGAAGAGGCCATTAAAATCGTTGATAATGTTTCAGATTACTTAAACACTATTAAAATAGGATATCCTCTTGTTTTAAGCCAGGGATTGGAATCCATAACAACTATCAAGGAAGAATTCAGCTGCAACATAGTCGCTGATTTTAAAGTTGCAGATATTCCAGCAACTAACCAGAAGATAGCAGATGTCACATTTGAAGCAGGGGCTGATGCTATAATCGTTCATGGATTTGTTGGGAAAGATAGTGTCCTTGCATGCATGGACTCTGCGAAAAATTATGGCAAAGATGTTTTTCTTTTAACTGAAATGTCACATCCAGGGGCTTCAATGTTTCTGCAGCAACATGCAGAAGACATTGCAGAAATGGGTGTTGAACTTGGAATGAATAAGTTTGTAGGGCCTTCAACTAAACTGGATCGTCTTGAAAAGATCAGAACCGTCATAGGAAATGATTCATTTCTAATATCGCCTGGAGTGGGGACTCAAGGGGGAAATCCTAAGGATACATTAAAATTTGCAGACGCTTTAATTGTTGGAAGATCCATTTACCTGTCAGAAAACCCAAAAAAGGCTGTTGAAGACATAATTGACAGTATTAAATCTTAATCATGATTTAAAAGAATAATATTGATTTTAAATTTATTCAGGACTTCCCAACAAGCCGTAAACCCTGTCATAAATGGCATCAAATTTTAAACCGGCTAATTCGTAGGATAACTCAAACAGCAGGAAGTATAAAAAGGTTTGAATCCCTAAAAAGTAAATTCCATAGATTTTAAAGGCAGGATAGAAACTCTGGATGATTCCAAATACTGCAAGTACTAAAATGGCGGTTTTAAGGGCAAATCTATATTCAAAAAATGTTTTCAATATTCTGCTTTTTTCATAAATTCTTTTATTGTCATTTCCAATTTCATCGATATAAGCTGCAATTGAACAGATGATTAATGTACCTATTCCAATAGAGGGAAAACCTAATAAAAATACAATTATCATGAATACGGCAGCTGTGACTATGTGATTAATGCAATTTATTTTTTTGGCTAAAAAAGTCCCAATGAAGACTCCAAAGAATATGTATGCAGCATCCACGCTCACTGTAACTAAATATCCAAGGAATAATCCACATAAAATCCCTGCAAGTATTCCAAGGGACATGTTGTTCTTTTTATCGTGCATGTCATCGGATATTTTCATAAAAAATCCGGATAAGGCGTAAAATGGTATCTCCATCATAAAATCACTAATATTTATTTAAAAAATTCTGTTTATGGAACTAACGGATTTAATAAAATTATAATGAGTTTAAAATATCTAATCGGATTTTGGATATTAAATTAAAATATAAATTTTTTATTAAAACTATTAGATATTATTCTTTTGGACCTAACTTGATTTAAGTTTTTACAAGCTGATAATTTAAAGTCAAAATTCTTTTTCATAGAAAATTAATTATATATTAAAAAACATAACAGTAGTTATATAATGATGGGGGTGGTCATAGGAAGGTAAAGAAAAACTATGGTATGAATTACACTTATGCCCATCTTACAGAAAAATACAAAAAACGTTTAAACAGGTAAAGCAAGCTAGAGATGCTTGCAATGATTTATATACGCTTATTTTCTTAAACTTCAGCGTTTCTTCTAAATATCGCTGAAAAGATGGATCTAGACAGTGATCTAAGATAATTTGTTTTAATATTGCATCGACTCAAGGCCATCGAAAAAATTAGATTTTTTTCGAGCTTTCAAAAACCTTCGGTTTTTTGACGCCCAAACATGAAGTGTTTGGGGCCTACAAAAATTTAAAATTTTTGATAGGTGGTGTAAAAATGGGCTTAGATCTTGAAAAAGATATAATTGCAGATATCCCTAAAGTGGGAATGGTGTTAGATCCTGTATTTAAAAAAGAGGTGGATACTTGCACCGCTAAATATATGAGTGGATACAAAGGTAAAATATATTATTTCTGCTCAGTTTGCAGTAAAAAACTCTTTGAAGAACATCCAGATAAATATACCCATATAAATCTTTAAAAGATTATGGTGAGGTAAATTGTAGAATAAGTAGTAGAGATACTCTACTGGGGATTAGCTGGAGCTATATAATTGGAATACATTTCCAAGCCGTTATTTCCTTAGAATTTCCATGGCCCCTGCAACCATCATAGGAAATATTATGGTTACATCTCCAACAACCGTTACAAGGTTAGAACCAGCTTTTGCTTTGGCCCATGATTTTGCTTCCTCTAAAGGTGCTCCGCTTAAACTTCCAGTTTCGCTTCTATCCATGGTAATTTGAATTGCCGCATCCACACCCCCTTTAAGGAGATTTGACGCAAGGGCGTAATGTTTAGGTAATCCTCCTCCAAGAAGCACAGCTGCGACCTTCTTTGATTCAAAAACAATATCAGAAAGTTCATGCATGTCACCAATGGCATCCAGATGGAATTCCTGATCCTGGGTAAACATCCATAACTGCAAACCAAGCATACTGTCTATTAATCCCGGTGCATAAATTGGAACTCCTTTTTCAGCTGCTATTTTGAGTATTGAGTTTTCATCCTCGATTATATTGCCTATTTCAAATAAAAATTCTCTAATTGAAATGATTTTCTTTTTTTCTGCAATTTTAGTTAAAATTTCAGTAATTCTTTCCTCAAATACTTCAAAGTCATCTGATTTGGTGTAAACATCCCCGATTCGTCCCATTCCCTGCTGGCACAATTCTTCATCGTCGGCTTTAATACCCCTATAATGGCCTCCTCCAAAGGATTCAACTAAATCATGAGTTATATTGGCCCCACTTGTTATTAAAACACCTACATGTCCGTTATTTATAAGATCAAAAATTATTTTTCGAAGGCCTCCAGGTACCAAAGGACCTGCCACACTTAAAAAAACAGTTGTATCTTCATCTTCAATCGAATCTGCTAATAATTGTGTTGCTTTAGCCAGTCTACCCGCGCCCAAAACTCCTGATTTTCCCATTTCTTCTATTAAATCAAGAACGCTCATGTTTCCTTTGATTTCCATGTGTTGAATTTTCAGTTTTCTCACAACCAAATTGAATTAATTAAGTAAAAAGTAATTTAATTAAAATTAGTCAACAAAAGTTAGTTATAAATCATTTAAATTTATTTTAAACCGGCAATTTTATCCAGAAGGTCTGTTCTTGTTACAATTCCAACTGGGACCTGCTCGTTATCCACAACAATAAGCCGGCCTATTTTATTTTTATTCATGATTTCAATGGCATCTGAAATCATTAATTCTTCCTCAACAGTTATTATGTGTTTTGACATAATTTCTGTCACTTTAACATTATTCTTTCCCTGTGAAATGGCTTTGGATATATCGCTTAATGTTAAAATCCCCATGACATCATGATCTTGAATTACAGGAGCTCCTTCTATATCATTACTTGATAAAATGCCTGCAGCTTCCTTTATATTCATAGAAGGGCTTAGTGTTATGAGATTATGGCTTGCAACCTCTATCACTGATTTGTGGGGGATGCTTCTTATGCTTGTGGTATCAAGAAGAATAAGGTTATCCATATCATCTCTTCCCACCACCATACCGTTCACCACGAGCTTATTTACGGGTGTTGGGCCAATTCGCACTTTATCTCCAAGATCAAGCTGTTTTATGTTACCTATAACTTTTATTGCAGCTTCACATTCTCCTGGGTGAGGAATACTTGTAAATTCTATCTTGGCAACGGTTAAATCTCCTACTTTTTTGCCGGATTTAAAAATAGGCACCATAGCTTCTTTGTCAATTGAACTAATATTCAAGGTATGATATGCTTCTATGGTTGGTTTATAGCCACCTCTAGGGCCTGGAACACCTTTAACAAGCCCTAAACTTCTCAAGGATTGCATCTGATTCCGTATTGTTCCAGGATTACGGCTCATAATTTCAGCAATTTCTTCTCCTTTAATGGACTTGCCTTTTGACTTTCTATAAAGGTTTATCAAGCTTTGCAATATTTCTTTCTGGACCGAGGTAAGCATTCAAACCACTCTTTTAATTTGTTATTATTTATAATTATAATTATAAATTTATCATGTTTATACATATATAAGTCTTTATATTTTGGTAATCATAAAAACCAGTTTTCAAAAATAATCTTTAACTAAACTTTGGATGAACTAAGGGTTTTCATTGAGGTTTGGATTAGAATTTTTGAACTCTAAAAAACGTTTGAGTTGCTATATACCCTTTATATCATTCTTACTTTGTTTTAATGTAAAAGTTTAATTATATAAACATTTCTCTAATTGAAATGAAAAATTAATCTTTGACTGAACAATCTTTTTTTCTTAGGATTACAATTAGAAATTGTTATGAGTTTAAAAAAAAATGTTTAATGCTAATTTAGTTAAAATTATATTTCATATAAACATCTTTTAAGAAATAGTCATTATTTGCACCATAATAGTTGCATATGGTATTAGCTAATTCTTTTTCTCCAGCTTTGTATAATTCCTCAATAATGTTCTTAATATCATCTTTAGGGTAGTCGGGGTAAGCTCCGTTTTCTAAAATCACAATAAATATTTTTGCAACCATATTCGGACGATCTTCTACATATTTCTGTAGATTCTTTATAATGCGTCTATAATTACGATTTATTTTTAAATATTTGCCCGAAACCATCATCCAATTAAATAACTCTTCATCAAGTTCATCAAAGAAAATTAGCAACTTTGAAAGATCTGACAAAACAATCGCGAATTCTTCTGGACGATCAGATACTGAATTAAAAATTTCTCTCCATAGAGGTTTTATTTTTGGCTTTATTCTTTCATAATTTTGGTTTTTTTGTGTTAAACAAAATCTTATAAGTGTAGATAATTGATTTGCTAATAGATCTGTATTATTATGTATTATTTTAAAAATTAAACTTTCATCATCACTAAGATCCTCTTTATCAAACAAAAAAGCCGTACCTATCTGAAAAACAATATTTTCATTAGCTCTTTTATCATTGAAATCTGTAGATAATGCTCTCTCCAAAAAACCATTATCCCTAAGCAAATTATATATTGTTTCATAAAGCCTTTTTCCATTAATAAGATAACCTAAAAAAACAAATTTCCATTGTTCGCCATTTAAAATAATATTAATATTCTCTTTTACCCATTCATCATCCAAATATAATAGATTTGGCAAATATAACCCCATGATGGTGGAAAATTCAATTGAAGCATCTTTTAATCTTTCAGTAAAATGATTTTTAATTTGCTTTACCCATTTCTCTTTAATATTTGCCCGATATGTTCTGGCATAGCTAAGTGAAAAGTTTACCATGGCTGAATAAATTTTTCCTTGTGTTGTGTTTAAAACTCTGTTAACTATATTAACGTCCACATCCAGCCTAGAATTAGTATTTTGAGCTAAAATCATTAAAACATTACATGCTTTCATTGATAGTTCTTTATTCATTGGGTGATCATCATTTCGTGTTCTTGATTCAATTAGATCGGCAATTATGTTTACTATCCAATCTTTATACTTAATACTTTCATTATTAGACTCATTTTCCCAAAATGAATCTGAATTAATAATTTTTAAAATGAAATCAATTAATTCATCCCATTCAAAAATTTGATTGTTTTTCCAACATTTATACAAACTAAATAATAAATAATATTGATTTCCAATAGGAACTTCTAAAAATGGGTCAAGATCAGTTGTGAATTTTTTAGGATCATCTATAATGCATTGCTCTAAAGAAAAATAATCTCCATCTTCCCAAAAAGATACTTTTTGCTTATTTAAACTTATTAAAAATTCAGATATTTCTTTATTTGATTTTTTACAAAGTTTTTTAGGCTTTGCTGGTGCTGTTAACTCTTCTGTATACATATATAGGTCAGGATGTTTGATATCTTTGGAATATATTTGGTGATATTTCAAATAATATTTTTGAATATTTTGATCTGAAGAATTCTTCACAGCATTCAACCATCTTAACTTTTGATAAGCTTCGATTTGTTCTCTATGATCTTTTTCTTCTTCACTGATAACAAGATCTAGACTATCAATCCAGTTAATAAGTATTTTATTTTCTTCTTGTGTAAAGTCAGAATAGTGTGATTGAAAAAGAGAAAATATTTCGGGTCTTAAACCAAAAACTTCTAATGGATTTTCTTTCCAATTCCAAAATAAATTTTTTAACGTTACTTCATTATCTTCGTGAAAATAATTTTCATTTATTGCAATTATAGCTAATTTTTTAAAAATCGTTTTTTCTTCATTAATTAAATCAGTAATTAACCCAGTTAATTCACTATTTGAAATTTTGAAAAAATATTTAATAAATTGTAATATCTGGTACTCATAATCCGTTGAATGAGAATTCAAATCACTATCAATAGCTAAAGTATCAAATAAAAAAGAATTTTCAATTGTAATATCTTTTATTTTATTTAAAGCTATTTCATAAGCTTCAATACCACATAAACTGTAGATTAAGTCAGTAAATTTTATTAAAGATTCTTGAAGCATATCTTCATCCATTATTGATGAAATGAAATGTTCTTTCACTTCATAATCAAACATTATGTCTACAAAGATTTTAACTAAATCTTTAGCTTGATTATCGAGTAAAAATGGTAAGATATCATCTTTAATTTCACCAGATATCATAAGAGAATCATTTTTCAAAATAGATCTGATAAATTCAGCATAGTCATTATTAATCATTTGTACAGGGAAAAATTTCATTAAGGTAACTAAAAAATAATCAGTTGTCTCATTAACAATTCTTTGATTATTTTCATCACGATAATTGACAATTGAATTAATAACATTCAATAATAAAACCATTTCCTCATTATTTTTACCTTTATTTTTCATAGCAACATTTTTTAATAAAGGTAAAATATTCCAAAAGGGAATAATAACGCCATTTTCGGTTTTAATAGGCTTTGGATTCCTATTGGGATTAAAATACCCTTTAACAGATAATGCCTTAAACCAAGGATTAGGATCTATAACTTGATCACCTAATTTTGTAAAGAAGTATTTTTCGATTCCCTTATTTTTAAAAAAAGATTCAATTTCACTAAGAGATTCATCAGAAAAATTAGTGAAGAGTTCATCAATTTTAAAAGCTATTTCATAAAACTGTTGCATATTTAGCATCCTCCTCATCAACTATTCCTGATTCTTCCATTTTTAGTAAATTTAAAATATCCTCAGTACAATTGTAATCATCAACAACAATTATTTCCATATTTAATTCTTCAAGATCAATTCTTCTTCTTTTGTTTTCTTCAATTTTATTATAATAATATCTGATTTTACGCTTAGTTTTCATATCAATTGAAAGCCCATCCACAATTTTCAAAGTATCTTGTTTAAATAAAAGCTTATCTTCGTTATGATCTTCAAATAAATCATGCCATGATTTATCATCATTAAATATTTCTTCAACTTCGCTTTTCATTGCATGAGTTTGCAAGGATTTTTCATGGAGAATAGCCATATATAATGGCAATTCGGATGGATATCTTTGGCCATGAACCTTTTCAAAGTTACTTTTTTGTATTTCAAAATCTTTTATTGTTCGTTTGAAAAATTTTATGAAATATGAATCATTAAAACTAAAACCTATAAATAAAAGAGTAATTTTCCTAAATACATTCTCTAAAAACCTTTCTAAATCAGATCTAGATGACGTAGAAGTTAATAAACTTTGGTAGTGAAGATCATATTCCTCTTTTCTGAATACATATGCCCCGGTTTCTTTATGGCCATGCAAATAAACTAATGTAGCATCAGATTTAATTTTAGAGAAATCAAAATCTGGCAATTTTTGTGTTTCAAGTTTCTTTTTTGAGTTCCCCATACTGAACAAAAAATCGTTTAGGTCTGAAAGTGCACTTTCAAAGGCAATATCAAAATTTGTTGTTAGTATTAAATCAAAAACAGTCCAGATTTTAGTATGTAATGAATAATGATGACATGTTCTAGGGTTAAATTGATTTTCCATAAAGTTTTTATAGGCCTCGCTTGTCTCTTCCCCCGTTTTATTCCCATTATAAATTAAAGATGCCATTTTAGGATAACCAATCTCAAAAATTTTTTCTTCTACTGGTATACTTGCTTTAAAAAAATCATTCATATCTTTAAGTAATTGTTCCCACGATTTAATATCTAAAAAAACTGATGCACCGGCACCTACAAATATCGCTCTTTCATGAGAGTTATCAGCTTCGTTCTTAAAATATTGCTTTAATAACTCGATTTTTTCCTGATTGACCATTTTCCAACATTTCAAGAGATTTCACCTTAAATATTCCTAATTAAATTTTGTATATTCCTTAATAAATATTATTTTTTTCTTTATTTTTTTTAAAATAGTTTGATGGAGAAATTCAATGATTTTTTATCACATTTTTTAAAATATTAAACAGAACATTTCAAACTTTCCAATTCTTTCTTCATCTGGGTAACCATATCACACAACTTATCATTTTGATCCCTTAATTCATGGTAATTCATTTTTAATTCCTTATAATCAGATATACTGACCAGCGGATTAATATCATTAACAGTCACATGCTCCATATACTGCAAGTAAACCTTCTTTAAATCATCCGCACTGGCCAAGAAGTAAGCATCTCGCACCCGATCTTTAAATTTATGGCCCATAAAATGTTCACGAATTTCTTCAGGCATACCCGCATTAATCAACTGAGTATTGAAAAACTTACGCATCATATGACTTGTAGCTTTCCTAAACTCACCCTTTTCGCCAGTTTTCCACCCCAGATATTCATTTAAACGTCTATATTGCTCTTGAAGTGCTATGGTGGACATATGTTTGCCACCAGATTTATAACTTGAAAATAAAGCGTCCTCTGGGTTCAAGTCAGTTCTCTCAATCTCTAAATACTTTTCAATTGATTTAATTGTTTCCTCGCTGAAAAATGTTGTGAATTTTACTCCAGTTTTCTTCCTCTCAAGATTTAAACAACAAATCCGACGATATTTCTCTGTGTTGTCGTCAAAAACTTTATCGAGTCCATCTTGAAAATCTTTAACTTTTAAACCTAATATATCAATGGATGCGAGTCCTGATGATGCTTGTGCCAGTATCATTGCTCTCATTTTAAATGATTTACAGACATGAAGCAATGATTGAATATCTTCTTTTGTTAAATTCTCTCGTTGATTAGAATCCCTTAAACCCACAATTTTACGCCTTCCACCTCTTTGTGTGTACTGTGGAAGACCACAAAATCCGATAAATGCGTTTACTATTGTTCTCCTTGTGTCGCGAGTTCCTTTTCTACGTTTCAATTTCCTGCAATGTTCATCGAAAGCCTCAAACCATTTATTTATTGATCTCTGCCATGTTGGCTTTCGTTCTTCCTCTTCATGGTGGATTATATTTAACATTTTTTCTGGAGTGATTTCATTAATTTTACAAAACTCAGCTAAGGCTTCTAAGTAGTTAGTTTTTGAATTTGGGCTTAGGTTTTGTAGCCACGACTTAACTTCTTCTGAGTCCTTAATTTGGTTAACAGTGTCTTTTAAGATTACCATTCTCTTCACCATTATTATATATGTCTTTCATCCACCATAAACATAATTATAGGCTCCTGATTATGTTATATAATAATAAGATTTCTATATATTCAGAATAAAGATTAATATATTTCTAAAATGATTAATAAATGCTTTAAATAATAAAAAAATGATTCTTAAAAAGAAAAATACATAAACTTGAAAAACAGAAAAAGATGCATTGTTTTATCGGGGTATACGCAGATGACTAATGAATCATTTATTATACATAAGAAACATTTGGAGCTGGGATCTGACTTAAAAACATCGAGAAAAAATTTAGAATCTCTTGATTTTGAAGCAGATATTAATATTCTTGCCTTACAACCAGGTGTAGGAAAAACTCACAAAATCAAAAAATATCTACAAGAAAATGATAATTGGGTAATTACAGTTCCAAATTATAAGCTTATTAATAGTGAATATGAAAGCATTGTAAATTTAAATGGAGTTAAACAGTGGAAAGGATTCAATAAAGTATGTCCTAAATTCATTAAAGGAAATAAACATGTAAAAGAGCTTAAAAATAAATACAATCTTGGTCCTAGTATAGTTTGTAGAAATGCTTGTAAACCTAATGAATGGAAAGAATGTGTTTATAAAAACCAGTTTAAACATTCAGATAAGGTCGTTACAGTATCTGCGTATTATAACACTAGTTATTTTTATAAAGATGGTGAATTTAAGTTTGATATAGCTATTGTTGATGAAGAACTTAGTGGATATGAATTAATACGTATCAATAAAGAAGAAATAGATTTAGCACTTGAAAAAATATATAATGATTACATAGACTTTTCAGCTGAATTCCCTGATTTTTATGGCCCTGATTTTAGACCTGATTTTCAAAAAATAATAGAAGATAAAAACCTATTTTCCAATCAATTTGAAACAGAAATGGGCAGTATTGTTTTTTATGCAATGGAAGACGATCAAAAACTTGCGATTGAAGAGGCTATCAAAGATCAAAAATGGGAAGATGTGAATATTATCAAAAAGTTGAATATTCCAAAATTGAAAAAATGGCTCTATTATTACAATATTTATAGTGAAATTAGAGATTATGGTGAACCGAATATCTACAAGCTTTTTGATTTGGCTAGACAAGGTGTTAAAGTTATATTTTCTGATGCAACTTTTTCAGAAGAGATTTTTAATAGGATTTTAGAAAGATACGAATTTGAAGATAACAAAATTCCAAGGTCAGAATTATTTAAAAAATATATCAATCCTAAAGATTTGACTGAAGAAGCTTATAAAGCTCCTAAATTTTCAAAAGAGGTAAAAATTAACGTATATAATAGTAATCTTCAAAATAAAGAAAATAAAGTTTTTTGGATGTGGAATACAAATCAATTTACAAGAGGTTATGTAGATCCTAAAATCCTTGAATTCATTAGAAAAGCGAAAAGAAGATACAATAACATAGGTATTATTTCTTATAAAGAGTTAAAAGATAGAAAATATATTTTTGATGTTTTGGGTGAATTTATTTATTTCGGTGATTTAAGGGGTGTAAATTCATTTGAAGATAAAGATGCAATTTTCATGATTGGAACGCCTTTTACTAACCCTACTGATGCATTAAATGATTATAATGCATTGTTTGTTGAAAATGAAAAGGAAACAATTAAGTTAAATCTTAAATCAAAAGAATCTGATGAATTAAATCTGGATTATTATCAAAGATATCTTGTAGAAGCAGAAATTTATCAAGCAATACATAGAACAAGACCGTTTGGGAAAACTAATAAGACAATTTTTGTTTTTGGAAATGTATTGAGCAAGATAAAGGAAGAATTCAATGTTTTGGAATTAAATAAAGAGCAAACGGAGCAATATTTTGAGGAAGCGTTTAAAGGTGTAATGCCAACTTGTTTAGTGTGGTCTTTGTTTTCTTATTGTATGAAACATCCTAATGTAAAGGTGACTGATGTTGCTAAAGAATTTAAGCTTTATAAGGATAGTTCTAAAGGGTCTTATAACACAAAAATTATAACTGCTGTTAAAAGAGGCAAGTTAAATATTGAAAATGCTCAGAAGATCACTAATTTAATTTTAGATGGAACAGATAATTTGAAATCTATTAAAAAGAAGTATCCAAAATTAGAACTTGAAGATAGTATTCTTGAGAGCCTTATATATTATTCAAAAGAAGGTGACTTTATAAAACTCAATGATTCAATATAATTCTTAAGAAACAATTCTCAATATTTATACTTATTTTTTAATATTAAGTGTTTGAAATTGTTATTTTTTTATAGTGTTAAAAAATTCTTAAGAAAAGTTTAGAAGTTAGTTGTGAATGAAGGTTGTAAAATATCGTAAAGTTAAAAAGAAGGAAAGTTAGTTGGTATTGTTCTGTAAGTGATTATATATTATAATTTTTGTATGTGGAGTGAGTTTAAAATTATTTTGTGTATATCTGGAGGACTAGAGATCATTATATTACGTGTTTGTTGTAATTGATTTACTAGTTATTCATTTCTTGAGAAAATAATGCTGATTTATTGGAGAAAAGTAAATTTTTAAATTAATCCGGGTAACTGGGTTGCTAATGGGCCTTATTTTTAGTAATAATTTATATTAGATTTTTAAACTGTGATATAACTTTTTTGGTTTGCCTGTAATAGTAAACTACTATTATTTTATTGGTAAAGAGGAATAATTAATTATTAATGGAGGTGGAATTTTGATTAATTGGAAATCTATAGTTATAGGAATTGTTGCAGCTATACCAATAGTATTAGTTCTTCTTAGTGCACTAGGGCCTCTTGGAGGTTTTTTAGGTTTTTTAATAGCGGGGTTAATAGCAGGTTACTTAGCTGGCGGTAATGTTAAAAATGGTTTAATTCATGGTGTACTTGTTGGATTTTTAGGGGGAATCTTCTATACTTTCATGATAATGATCTTTGCTAGCGTTTTTTCTGGTCTAAACACAGTCATGCTTATGGGATTAGGATTTATTGTTTCAATAATTATAGCTATCGTTTATGGTTTTATAGCTGCAATTGGAGGAGCTATTGGTGTATTAATTAATTCAAATGTAGAAAATTAAATTTTTTCTGATGGGAGGATGTTATTATATGGATTCTGAATCAGATGAAAAAAGTAAGTCTAAAACAGGTTTTTCAGATTGGTGGAATAAACAGAGTGATGGAAAAAAAGTAATATTTGTTATAGGGGGTATAATTGGGATTTTTCTTATAATTGGAATATCTACTCTTGTTATTAGTTTTAATAGCGTAGTAAGTCAAAGTTCATTAGCTGTAGTTCCTACAAATACTTCTAATAATATAATAATTTTAAATTCCACAGGTGGAGCTGATGGGGATAAATACAGAATCAAAGGTACAGTTTTGAATAATAATTCGTATGCTGCAGATTTTGTTAAAATTATCGTAAAAGCATATGATAAGAACGGTAAATTAGTTAAAGAAGATTTTACTTATGTTTATTATGGATATGATACTGCTATACCTGCTAAAGCTCAAGGAGAATTTGAAAAAGCTATTGATGATCCAAACAGTCAAATTGTGAGATATGAAGTTACTGTTGCAAGCGCTAGGCAGGCAGATGAAGAACCTACCACTTCAACGACTCCACAAATTGGAGGACAGGAAGATAAAGCAATTTCTATTGTGAAAAATTATGGAAATGGTTGGGTAACAATTCAACATGCTCTTGATCAAACTGCTAAAGCTTCAGAAGATAGTGGAAATTATATCAGTGGAGGTACATGGACTGCAATGGCAATTGATAGTTCTAATTATAAGGTGGTTTATTCTATTCAAGAAAATGGAGCTACAATTGAAGCTATCTTTAATGTTAATATAGATACAGAGAAGGTTACAGGATCAAATGATTTTGGTAAAGATACAGTTTCAGTGGCTGAAACTTGATCTTCCATATTTTTTATTTTAAGTTTTTGGTAAATTCCCTTTTGGGATATACCAAATGGGGCATAAACATAAACTTTAATAAAACCCTATAAGAGAATTAAAAGATTCATGGAGTTCTCAAGAGAGTTGGATAATGTTATGGGATTGCTGGAGTGGCTACTTGAGAAGATTGTATTGAAAATAGGGTATAATGATGTATTTGACAAATATATGTAATAACTTAAATAATACATTAATTCAATATTTACTTGGATTAATATACTCAGTGGTGGGATCATGGGGAAAAGCGGTAAGATTTGGAAAAGAGTTCCTATTTTTGGAAAAATAGAAGTTGGATTAGAAAAAGAATCTAAAACTGTGTATCGTTGTTTTAATAATCATATAAACCGTCTTAAAGAAATAGATCATTTGGGAGTTTTGCATTATTTTTTAAAAATACCACGATATACAAGATATGATTATGTAATGACAATGCTTTATTTAATAGAAAAGGCAGTTCAATCAAATCATATCAAAAATAATTCTCTTAAGCTTAATGATGCTTATTTTACTTCAGTTGAAGAATTTTTAAAATGTTGGTGTTTATTATATTGTATTGGACATTTCCAGATGACTTTCACCGCTGAACACGCTTTTTTAAGATTTTTAGTAGAGGAAGAACACGAAAAAGAATTTTTAGAGGATGTTAAAATCCGTATATTAAATTCTGAAATGTTTCAAGATGATTCTGATGAAATTAAAAACAATATCTATCAAAATATCGAGGATAAAATAAATAATCAAGAAGTAATGGAAATTTATAAAATTTTTAGCTTATTAAAAATTATAGATAATGATGCCTGTTTAGGCAAATATGACGCCCAAATACGAGAGTTAGTTAAAATAACAATATTAAAGAAAGATTATCTGCAATATTTAGATAATATAGACCGTAAACTAAAGTTAGAGGAAGTAATTGATTATTTTGAAATAATTCGTATGCTTTCATTTACAATTCTTGATGGATATGTCTCTCAAGAATATTTAAAGGTTAATCCTTTTGTTGTTATTGAAAATTTGGATAAATTTATGGAAAAAAACAATTATAGTGGTCTTTTAAATGATATTAACAAATTTTACACTGCAGATATTTACAAAAGTAGGGAAAGTGCTTATTATCATCATAGGGGCAGGAAAGCTATTAATGAGTCAAAAATATTTAGCTCTTATAATTTAAATGAGCTAATTAATGATATTATTGAAAATAAGCGGGATAATAACAATGAAATTAAGTTAGATAATGAAATAATGGATATAATAAAGAAAGAGTATAAAATAATAGAAGGAAATGAAGGACCGACCCAATTTATGGATAATGAATTAGATAATAGTATAAGAATTAAAATTTTAGGATTAGAAGCTTCAATTGATGATGAAATAGATTATATTCAATTTCCTCTCTTTGGAGGAATAATGTATAATGTTGCGGGCGGTAATTATGAAATTGATATTTATCCTAATTCTCAAATATATGGAAAAAGTGAAAATAAGATATTCGAAGTTTTAAAAGTTGTAGATTATTTTTATAGTACCCTTATAATTCCAGCTATGCTTCCAGATATGACTTATCAGGCATTAAAAGATTTATTCAGAATTCTTGATAATGTTTCAGATTTTTATAACAAAATGAATGAACCAGAAAATGATAAAACTTCTGAAATTGAACCAATTAAAAGTTTTATTGAAAAAATTAATCCACGTAAATCTTATTTTTCTTCATCACCGGCAAGTCCAATATTTGATCATATGGAAACGAATAATTTGGTTGATGTATTAGATACATTTACAGAAGTAGCTTCTTACGTTATATCTAATGTTATTCCATCTAATGTGCTTCATTATTCAAATTTACAATTAAATAATGAGAGATTTTTACATTTCCCTATATTATTTAAGTATTCTGAACTTGAAAAAGTTATTAAAGTACTTAAAAATGCAATTGTCCATAGTGGACAAGGTAAAAAGTTGGAAATGAAAAAAAATATAGAAATATTGGAAAATGAAAAAGAAAATGAAGATGAAGGAGCTTTTTATATTTATGCTCCAAACACTGTTTTTAAAATGGGAAATAAAGAGCGAGAAATAGATTTATTATTAATTAAAATTTTAGGTGCTTCTAATAAGGATACTCATGATGTCTTAGATCAAATAGCTAATGATGGAGATAAAAAAGAAGTTAATGATGAAATTAATAAGGAAATAGTTTTAATTCTTGGTGAAACTAAAGGTAAAGGAGATTTTGACAGGATTCAAACAGTGGATCAATTAGAACTAGTATTTGGAATTCCAAGTAGGACAGCTAATCTTTTATGGGAATTTAAAGATACTGAAACAGGTAATATTGAAATGAAAATAGATAGTTCTATAACTGATGATTCAAAAATGCTTATTTTTAAGAAACATGAGGATTTTATTGAATAATATAGTAATGTTTATGTCGTTATAGTTTCGTATGTCAAAATTTCGTAATATAAAATAATAACGAGATATTCGTTATAGACGGAGATAACGAAATATTTCTTTAGCACTCTATTATGAAGTAATCAAAAATAAGGAGACTTCGGCTAATAATTATTTTAATTTCTAACAATTTTAAAATTAAATATTTTTGATTAATTTAAGCAATTTCAGTTTACAAATGAATATTCTATTCCATAATGGTTTAATGGCGGCTTTATTTAAGATTTACTATTTAATTTCGATCATAAACAATAAATGTATGCTTAAATTGATATTAAAATTAACGATCGTATAAATAGTAGTAAGGGGATTCAAAATTGGTTTTTTGTCCTGAATGTGGAACTGAAAATGAAAATGATGCAAAATTCTGCTCTAAATGTGGAAATAAATTAAATAATAAAACACCTAAATCCAAATCAGATAAAAATTTATCAAGTTTAAAAAGTAGGTGGAAAAAACAAAATAACACTATAAAAGTGTTAATTATTTCTGCATGTGTCATTTTAGGTATAGTTTTACTTTTAGCGGTTTTTGGATATTTTTCAAATGATTATGTTCCTCCAGAATTAGAAAATATGACTATTACTAATTCTAAAGGTTACCATGAATTTAATGGACTTTATTCAGTTGAAGGAACAGTTCAGAATAATAATCCTTATGGAGTTGGAATCGTTGGAGTGAAAGTAATTGGTTATGATAGCAATGGCAAAATAGTATCCAGCGACACAGATTATATAAATGGTGATGATAAACATCACGCTGATATACCCGCATACGATTCTAGAGATTTTTATATTCTTCTTGATGATCCTGATGGAGAAATAGCCAGTTACCATGCACAAGTTGATTATGCTAATGAAGTAATGTATGGCCATTATATTAACTAATATTTTCTATCTTTTAGGTAAACTTACTTAATTCAATGCCATCAGTCTATTTTCATTCTCTTAATCAAATTTTTTTATATAATTCACAAATTTTATCATAAATAGGTTTAAGTGCATATTCTTCTCCCATGAAATAAAGTTTAAACGTTTCTGGATCATAAAAACGAATGCTATCTTTATTATCAATGTTACCAGCAAGAGGTACATTTATGGATCCTATATTCTGATCAAGATCTGCAATAATTTTTGTAGATGATGCCCATTCTTCCAGACGCTCATCAAAATGTTCAAAATGGTTCCTTAAATCTCTATTCTTAAGAGCTGAATTTTTATATATTTTTAAGATTTTTTTAATTTTTTTGCACTTTTTTACGTTTATTTGTACTGGGCCAAAAAATCTTTGATATATTGGCTGTTGCGATTAGGAAAGCGTGAATTGAGTTCCAAACTCGTTTATTTTCTAATTTATAGCAATTTTCTATATCTTTCCATGAATTAATTGCAAATGAGCATTGGTTCTTAATTTCATTACAAAATAGATTATAAGCACGTGGATCCAAGATAATACCTCCTTATTAAAGAAATGAGCATTTATGTTATAAAAACATAATTAAAAGAAATAATCAATTAAAAAAGCTTTGTTAAGGCTTTTATTATTTTATTTTTAATTAATATATATTATTTTTCTATTTTAGTCAATTAAAATTAGTATTTTTGCCTAAGGATGGTGTTTTGGGCGTGATTTTTTATAATTATAATTATAAATTTATCATGGTTATACATATATATGTGTTTTCATTTTAGCTCTAAAATCGTACTAATTCTATCAAAAATAAACTCCATTTAAAAATAAAATGATCAAACCTTCTAAATACCAAATGACAGATTATTCAAAAATTTGAATTAATTTTTTTGAGGGGATGAAGAGATGTAGGTTAATCTATCATCTCTTGGTTGGTGTATCCACTCCAACCTAATTTATAATGTAAAAGTTTAAGTATATAAACATTGCTATTATAGAATAACAACTAAGGAGGTTAAATCTTGAAAATAAAAATAGCAGCAATAATAGCTTTATGTATCTTTGTATCTGGAATGGCCGGCATTCAGGGAGTTTCTGCAACAGATTACAGTACTTATACTAATGTGGATTTAAAAAAAGGAGAATATCTCACTGCCCCTTCTTTCGGTGGTCTTTACGTTAAAGGAATTCAGTTTCCAGATAAAGTAGGGCTCAAAGTTGGATGGGATGATTACGCGTACGATCAAAATTATACAGTGAAATTATCAATTAGTTATGATGATTTATTCGATTCCTATAAAGAACAAGTCTATTATTTCGATGTCACTAATGAAACCGATCCACTAGATGATTACCTGGATATTCCATACATGAATATTAATGGAAATAACACGATAACTATTCAAATATTGCCTTATATTGACCACGGTGCATAGAATATAAGTTTAGACTAAATATATTAGCTTGGTGAGAAAAATAACCTTACTTTTTATTTTATTTTTTGGACTGATTACAACTCATTAATTTAGTCTATTTTTTTTAATATCAGCTCTTACACTAAGTATGCGTGGTATGCCTTCACTGAAAAATTAAACTTTAACTTAAATTAAGAAATAAAAAATATGATTTTTTTATTTGCTATAATAACGCTAACTTGCTGTTTACGACAGTTTTTGCTCTTAAAAGGTTTTTATCAATATGATCACTGTTTTTGATTTTAATTTCTATTTTTTTTAAGTAAAGACCCCAAATCTGAGGTTTTGAACTTATATACATCGTGTAAAATAGTAATTTCATTATCAATAGTACTAATATCATTCATTTAAGAAGTCCTCCAACTATTTTGGAGTAATATTATTTTTATATTGAATAAAATTAGCTTAAATTTAAGTTTAACCTAATAAAGTATATTAAATTCTTATTTTAGTTCATTAAAATCTTTATTTTTGTCTAAAAATGATGTTTTAGGCTTGATTTTTATAATTATAAATCTATCATGGTTATATGTGTTTTCATTTAGGAAATCATGAAAATTAGTTTTTAGAAATAATCTTTGACTATTTTTGGGCTGAACAATGAGATTTCTTTAAAATCAGATATGGGAATGAGAAAATGAAGGTGCCAACATTCCCAAATACCTAATTTTTTTGTATGATTTCTACTGTAACTACAATTATAATGTAAAAGTTTAAGTATATAAATATTTCTAAATATTATCATTAACTACGGGGTGAAACAATATGAAAATTAAGATTTTATCTATGCTTTTAGTAATTTTTGTTTTTGGCAGTATTTCTGGAGCGGCAGCAAGTCAGGATATAATAAACGTTAAACAGGGAGATACATTCAACATAACCACACTTGATACTCTTTGGATCTGTGAGGAAATTCAAAGTAATGGATACGAAGATTTTTTAACATTAATAAGCACGTATTCATATTCGTATAATATGGATGGGCATTATGAGATTTATAATAGTTACACATTTTATGCAAAGGAAAAAGGTGCAACCAATATAACAACAACAATATCATCTCGATGGAATGGAAATCAGAAAAGGTATATTACTGTAAACATTGTTTAGGCAATCACATAACTGATATTTTGAAACAATTAAATGTGACTTATCAAATCTGATCATATATTTATTGTCTAATAATTTCTAAGTAGATTGCATTTTCTGCAAATCAGTTACCTATTGTAATTGTAATTACAAATTCAGCGGTATAAAGCGGAGCAAGGGACCAAATAATTCAGCAGATCTTGTTGGAGCAGCTATAATATCTGTAATTCTTTTCCCTTTTATTGCTCTGATTTTACGAAAAAAAAGATAAAAGAAGAAGTATTATGACTGGAAAGTATGTGGCCTAAACCACATAAATTTTAGCTGTCCCACTGCAGTGTTTTAATTTTCCTTCATATTTGACTAACAGGTTGTAAGTACCCTTCTCGGTTAGGGAAAATTCATCTGGATTGGCGTTAGCTGTGAAAAAATTAGTTATTGCGCTATCTGACCATACTAAGTCGCCATTAGTCCCATCTGCATTTGATTTATACACGTAAAAATCTAAATAACGACATATTTGAGGGATCCATGTGGCTTTCACTGAATCAACACTGTACCAGTACCAGTATAATCTTGCCTGTAATTCTATAGAATCTCCAGCATTAACGGTTATATCTTTCAGTGGTTCACCGTTTTTCATTGCTATTTTCGTATCTTCTAACTGCGGGTTATCAGCAAATATGGGCTGAGCTATAGAAACTGCCATTATAACCATTAAAAATAATGGCAATAGTTTCATTTTCATTTTATTTACCTCCATTTAAACTCTTTACTGAAAATTTCATAATTTTTATATTTTAAACATGCATCGTCATTTTGCGCATTGGGATGTTGTAGTACCATTCATACTTTTTAGTCTTGCCAGATAATGGGAGAGCTTCAGTGCTCGTTCATATCCTTCTACAGTTTGTGATCTTGAGGTATCCACGAAAATTTCATTGATTCCAAGTACCAAAGCACCATGGCTTATTGTCGAACCTAAAAATACGAGCGTTCTAAAGATCAGGTTTCCAGAGATTCCCTCTGGTGCCAGAATGAAGTTTACATTATCCTTTACAGCCTCTTCTATTAAGTAATCCTTTATAAAATATTTATTTTTCATAATTTCAGTTAGATTTAAAGTTTCTTCGATAAAATAATCAATTTTAGGGCTTCTGCCAATATCTTCGGGTCTTGAACCGGAAATGGTGCCTATTTTAGGTTTAATGCCTAGTGTTAGTAAAAATTCTGCCCCTAATTCTGTAATATTTAGTTTGTCATACAGATTATCTACTTCATCAATTCCAACAGGGGCTAAAAGGAATTTATGGTCCTTTAATTCTAAAAAAGAAGCTCTATAAATTTTCCTGCTGTATTTTTTTCTTAAAATAGATAATATGTTTGTAGAGCTTAAAGATCCTCTTACAACAGCATCTACTTCCTTGTTTAACAGCATATCAATTAATTCATCTTCAGATTTTGTTAAAATAACTTCAAAATCAACATTTTCTGATGCTTCTATAATATTTCTATTTTTTCCAAGACCAGCTGCAATTTTCATTTTAACCAGTTTAACATTCAAAATCAGGATAATTAATTGGGCATAAGGAGGTGAAAAATATATTTTTCACCTTCAATTAAACATTAAACGTTTAGATATATAAACTTTTCTATTACAACGATTAAGTGGTCATTGTGAAAAACTGTACAAATCTTTAATAAAATGAGTTTAGTGATTGAACATAGTTTTTTAAGATAAAAGGGGATGGAGGGATGAAAGGTGTCTATCATCTCTCTTGGTCGGCGTGATCCTGTTCCAACCAATTTATAATGTAAAAGTTTGAGTATTTAAATGTTTCCATGCCTTATTTTCAAAGCCAGTTGTAATTACTTTTTTTATGTCTTCAGCGTTATAAAAAATCCGCCATATTTTACGTTTTAGTAGTAAATATGCATTATCGAACCTCTTATTTGTTAAATTAGATTATATTTTATTCTGTTTCTTGTTTGTATATTTTTGTAATGTGTAATAGCAAGTAAAGCTTTTATTTTGATGTAACAAAAGGAATTTAAGAGATTATTTAATAGATGAATAAAAGAGGGAAACTGGTGGTTAAATGGAAAATTATGCTTTAAAGAAGGAATATACAGGAATATTAAATATTAAGTTAAAACCTGGAGATAATATTAGTCTTGAGGATAAAGAACGATTAAAGGACCAGATTAAGGGTCAAACTGTTGATATGTGTGAAACTATATACGTTATTGTAGATTCATGGATTGAAGGTGAGGATATTTGGTATAAAGCTATTATAAAAGATATAAGTAAAGATAAATTAAAAGAAGGGGAAGATGCTTTTTTTTGATAAATAGACCTGATAAATCATTTTGATGAAAATATTGAATAAAAACAGGCATTTAGCATAATTTTTAGTGATTCTTTTTATAATTCTAATTTTAACGAATTTATTTGATTTTTTGTGGTTTTAACTGATGAATATGGACAGTGTTTCTACATTACTAACTCAAATTATCATAATTTATCCTATAAATTTATTAATTAGCTTTACCCAAATTAATAATCAGGAATTATTATAAAATTGAAGGTGATATAAAATGAACCTGTTATTCAACATTATATGGAAATTTATAAGTTTCTGGTTTCTTTCAAAGTTAGGAATCCTGGGACGTATTGTAATTGGAATAATTATATTAAATAAACTGGTTATGCGTGCTTTTTCACTGTTTAATTTTCTAAACAGGCTCATGAGATGAATCAATTTCTTTTTTATTCCTTTATTAAGAAGCATTCAAAAATTAGAATAAATCCCATTTTGACATATCATCCTTAGTTACATTATCCTTTTTAATAACTAACGTCTTTATGACCTGGTTAAAGGATTTTTTGCTTGCAGGGTCAAAAATTACATTCAAACTGGCATTCTCTGTTAAATATATAACTGCGCTTGGTCTTATCTGGTTTTCTCCGTTAGGTAGAGTCTTAATGTCATAATCCATCAATGTTTTTCGTTCATTTATTGTAGTGATGCTGGATTCTGAAAGGGGTACATAGTTATTAATATTGGTCATTTCATTATATATTCCGCCTATATATTCGCTTCCATTATAGACGCCTATTTTAATGTAATTATCGGTAGAATAATCTGTTATTGTTAAATTTGAAGGATAATTAAATTTAAGCCACTGATTTTCAAAAGAACCACCAGTACTATTGACACCTGTTTCCATATCTCCAGGATTAAGCCAACCAACTCCTGATATACATCCTGAAGTTAAAATGACAAAAGCTAAGCCTATTACTATGCCGGCATATTTAATTTGTAAATTCATTAATACCGCCTCTTATACATGAAGTTTCTCTTCCCTTATTAATAAGTTTAATAATTACTTACTATTATAATTTCAGATTTTTTAATGAAAATATAAATCAGTCAAAGCTATTAAGCCAATTCTCCATATTGCCATAAGTATAAACGGCTAATAAATAAAATTAAGGTCCTAAATTAACATTCAGCGCGAATACTAGATAATACTCCTAATATTCTTATTTAAATACATGCTTGAACTATTATATGTCTTAAATAGAGAAATTATAGCCGTATCGTCCAGAATATAATTGAAATTACTATTAAAGCCCAGACACCTTGATAAAAAATAATTTAACCGTTATTTGTATAAAAATAAAAATTATTAGTTATTTATTCCTTTATTGCCCAGTAGCACCTTTTAGGGGAATAAATAGTCTCATCTTTTTTAAGTTCTTTCATTATTTTGTCAACTTCCTTTTTCTCTACACCTGAGATTTGGCTGACTTTAGTGGCATTTAAAGGTTCTTCAGAGTCTTTGAAAGCTTTAATTACTTTTTCTTTATTATCCATGATATCACCTAGTTGAATTATTCCTTTAAATCCATATATATGTCTTTTTATTTTTGGTGGGGCTTAACTGATTTAAAAAATAATGCTTTGTAGAATAATTATTTAATTGGATAGTATCATTATTTTTAAGTAATTTGGCTTCTTAATTAAGATAGAGTTATCAAAACAACGCCAATAACCATAATCGCAGATCCTATTAACCTTCCTTTTATGCCCCTCTCTTTAAATATTAAATATCCAAACAAAACACTCATTACAGCACTTGTTCTTTTTATTGCAATAACATAGGGAACAAGAAGAGTTGTAATGGCTATAAACTGGGTTACTATTGCTAAAGCGCTGAAAAATCCAACTGCAAATAAAAGTCTAACATCTGTTTCTGTCAATTTTACATGATTTCTATATTCACGTATCAGTACAGGGGCAAGTGTAATGGTAGTAAATGAATGAACTGAAACTGCCCAAAATAGTGGTGATGAATTTAAAACACCAATTTTATCTATTGTAGAAGTTATGCTTAACAAGAATGCTGCAAGTAACATTAATTTAGGTCCATGTTGTGTTACCATTGCTTTAAAAGGATCTAAATACTCTGAACTTCTCTTTTGAGTAGTTAAAACTTTTCTTTTAATATTTAGAATATATGAGCCTATAACAATTAAAATAACCCCCATTATACCAAGAAGAGTTGGATATTGCCCAAGAATTAGGGGAGACATTACTAATAAAAATAATGGTGTAAATGATAGTAATGGAATTGTTAAGGATAAATCAGAACTTTTGATAGCTTTTAACTGGAATATTGTTGCTAGAACATTTAAAGTACCATCTGCCAGTAATGCTATCCAAAATTGATTTCCAAGTGATGGAATTTTTATAAAAAAAAATGGGAAAACTAAGAATGGCAGTGCAAAAAAGCCGAATGCCCATGTAACTAGATATTCATCCATATCTTTTAATCCAAGCTTACCAGAAACATTTCTAAGGGATTCAAAAAGTGCAGATAATACTGAGTATATGTAAGAATCTATCATAAAAATAAAAAAAAGGATGGTTAATTTATTGTGCTTCTCCTTTTGCGCAATAATACCCACCAGGTTCTCCTTCACCCAAGTTATATTCTTTCCATACCTCACATTTACCGCACTGGCACATCTGGCTTGGATCGAGACCCTCACATGTAGCTTTTCCTGTTGAGCAATAAACTCCAGGTACGTCTTCTTTAGATGGAATATCACCTTTTCCTGACTGTAATTTGCTTAGTTTTTCCTTCACACATTCACTTTTAGCTTGTACTGGACATCCGGGGCAAAGGCATCTTTGAATGTTTTTCATATTATAATCAACATTTACCATATTTTTACCTCAGCAAATTATTTCAATAGTATTACTTTTTAAGATATAGTTAATATATTTATATAAATTGTCACTTTTTCAAAATTTAATAATTTTAATTTCGATGTAATTTGATAATTCTTTTTGTTATTGGACTAATCTCATATTATTGCTAAAATAGCGCTTAATGGGGAATATGATCTAAATAATATTCTAAATTTTAAAAAAAATGGTTATTTTATCAAGAAATAATGAATTAAATCATTTAATAAATAAAAAAAGAAATGATTAAAGTTTTATCCAGGTATAGTTAACACCTTAAGGCTTAACTAAATAATTCCCGATCCCATTGTGAATGATATTTACATCACACTTAGAACCACCAGTTGTTCCAGAATGGGAAGAAATTGTGGTGGAAGAACAAGAACTTGTGGAAGAAGAATGGGAATATGTTGAAGAAGAATGGGTTAAAGAATGATTCGCCGCCAAAGAACATACATTTCACCTCCATACCGTTTTTGTAATGCGCATACATGAGTAATACAATAATATGTAATTTGTATTACAACATACCCTATGTTGCTAATATAATAAAAAACTTTCCATTTAGGAAAATACCTATTTTACAGCGATTTAACTAAAAAATACCTCATAAACTGTAAGAAATAATAACTAAGAATATTAAAAAACTAAATAAAAATTAAAAAAAATTTTTCCTGAAACTTCGCATAAAAATTGTAAAATTTTTATACTAATTTCTATTTCGTGTCAAATAAAGCTTTATTTCCTTTTAACTTAACTTTAGAAGTATTATAAGATTATAAGGGTTTCCATAGGTTATTTATTGAAAATTTAAGTCCAGATAGACCTATGTATCAAATTAAACAGCTATTATTAAAGTTGTTGATTATGATATCTGGATCAGATAACCATGCTTCTTTTACCATGTAATATTAATTACCACTCACAAGTCATTGTATTTTTTTTCTAAATAGTATAAAATTTTTACCAAATAATCTTTATCATTTTATTTGCTAAAGGTTATGATTCTATTTTTTGACAGATAAAGGTGAATATATAGAAATAGACGTTCATCCGGGTTTAGAAGAAATTAAAAAGAAGAGAAGAAGAAATAAAAAGGGTCAATATTATCAATTGTTGTGATTAGCAATTTATATTTGGATTAGTGCCTTTAATTTCTTGTTTTGTAAATAACCTATCCGGGATAGTAAAACTGTATTTAGCATATTTCTAAATTTTAAAACAAACCGCTCTCCTTTAATTTTTCTTCTGTCCACTGCGCACGCTTATCTATTTTTTCTTTAATCAATAGGGTCAAAATGAAAGCTAAAGCAGGGAATAAAGTCAGAGCTCCAATGTTATACCAGTAGGAATTCCATAAAACCCCTGCAATTACTTCCCTGAGGGCGCCAACTGCATACGTGAGTGGTAAATATGGATGTATGGCCTGGAAAAATGGCGGCAGTATTTCAAGGGGGAAAATTCCTGCAGTTGCCGTAATTTGCAAAACAAGTATAATTATTGCTATTGCTTTTCCTGCATTTCCGAAGGCAGACGTTAAGGAGTACACAATTATCATGGCGCACAGGCTGATATACAGCGTGGTCAATGCAAATAACAGTGCTGATGAAATCTGCACATGGAGGTATAATGATCCGAGTATAACGAGTAGTGCCTGTAATATGCTTATTATTAAAAATATTCCCATTCTACCTAGATAAACACTGGCCGCATTATAAACTTTACCTGTTTTTACTCGCATGCTTATCATGGCAACGGCTATAATACATCCTATCCATAAAGATATAGGTATGTAAAATGGAGAAAGGGCTGAACCGTAATTATTCACAGGATACATACGGTTTTTTTCCAGTTCTACAGGACTTTCAAAGTAATTGTCCACATCGTTTGGATCCATATCTGAAAACGCAATTAACTTATTTATATCGTCTTCATTTATGGAGTTAAGTTTTGCCGCAGCTACAGGTATTGCACTTTTGAATATAGGCCACTTTGAATTAATTAAACTCAAGGTTGCCGCTGCATTATTAATTTTCTGGCTTATGTTATCTTTGTTGGCCGCTAAAGTATTTACTCCATCATCCATTTGATCAATTAAAGTTTTTAATTCATTTAATTTGCCAGCTGGATTTTTACCATTTTTAATATCAGTTTCTATCTCTTTTAAGATGGCAAGAACTTGATTTGCCTTGTTTATATTATCTTCAATTTGTGTAATGACTGGTTTTAAGTTAGGGTCCCCAGTTGCATTGTATAAGCTGGTTAAAACCGCATCAACATATTTCAAACCGGTTATGGTGGTATTGACTTCAGTTTCCATGTTCTGGACTGTATTTAGGGCTTTTTGTGGATCAGAAGTAATCTGGTTGTATAGATTGTCGTAATTTTTTCTAACATAATTGGAATATTTCTGTATTTCTGGTAGTTCAGCGCTAACTTTGGGCCATATTTCATTTATGGTGTCCATATCCGAATTTGCCTCGTCTATAGATGAATCAATAGTCCCTAACTTTCCATTTAATTCATTTATAAAGGACTTAAGTTTAAGAAATTGAGCTTTGTTTTCCTTAGCATATTCCCCTACATTGCTTAACTGGCCAAAAATAATTCCATCAATGGTTTTTACTACCTCATTGTTAATTTTTGTCTGTACAGCATCAGCACCTGCATTTGTAAGCCTTGGTGCAACTGGATTCAATTTATCATTGACAATGTATTCTATTTTGGCCTGTTGAGGAGTTGATGTTTCAATAGAAAGCAGCTGTTCACTAAAATTACCTGGAACTATTAAGACAGCGTAGTACTTTCCATCGTTAACTCCATTAAGTGCCGTATTTCTGTCTACAAACTGCCAGTTAAAATTTGTATTATTTTTCAATTCATCAACTAAAATATTTCCAACATTGTAGCTTGTTCCATTTGAATTGTAACCTAGATCTTCGTTAACTACTGCAACTTTAATATTTGAAGTTTCAGAATAGGGATCCCATGTTGCCTGGATATTAAGCAGTGCATAAAGTGAGGGTATACAGATAATTACTATCATGACGAATATTACCACGGGATTGCTTATAATTGCTTTAATGTCATTTTTAAAGATTTCTCTTACTCCTTTTATCATTGAATCAGTCCTTATAATTTGGGTGTCCTTTTTGTTATAGTTATTTTGTAGTAGTTATGTACATGACTACTAATAGGAAAGAGATATATACGTGGCTATCTTGTATATAAAATTATTGGTAATTTCATAACTATTCTTTATTTTGTAAGATAGTAATTTTAATTGAATCATTTAATAAAATGAGGAAATTATGTGTAAAGAATGATGGGGAGAATTAAAACAGTGGCCATAATTTTCTCCCCATCTAAAGACTTAAAATATGCCGATCTTTTGCGATCAATTATACATTAAAAGTTTAAATATTTAAAGTTTTCTATAAATTAAAAAAGGCATATCATACCCTTAAAATTTCAAATAAACTTAAAACATTGGTAATCATGAAATTACATGATTTAATTTATGTTAAAATAGTTTAACTATTTTAAATCTACTTCAGGTGTGTGTTCCCATACTGCATCAGCTAATATACTTACAAGGCCGATCAGGTATGGATTTTTAGAAGTAATGCCTGATTTTGTTTTCCCAGGATATGGGGGCACGTACATAAATTCTTCATCATCGATGAATATGAATATAGATTTGGAGTACTGCTGGTGAGGAAGGGGGAGATTGGCCAGATATTTTGAAAGATCACCAAAATCAGAAACGTCTATTTCATTCCCATCATGCACAGTTAAGTTTTTTAAGTTGTAACGATTTGCAATGGATGTATCCTTTCCAAACATCAATAAATCAATTTTTAAATCCTTACCACTTATAAAAGAGAGAAAATCCATATATTCTAAAGGTAAAATGAGTTTTACTGATTTTTGAGCTTTACATATTAATTCCTCTATGCTGTGTTCCACATTGTTTTCACCAAAAAGAGTCCATATGATGTCAGGGTTTTCAGTTTCCATACTGCTCTTTTCAAGACACTCTAATTCTTCAAGAGCATTTTTTTCTGCATTTTCCTGGATCTCTATAAGATGTCTGAGAGCTATCTTTGGAGGAACAGCTCTGTAAATTGCAGGTTTTGAACTGACCCTCATTACCAGACCTTTATCCATTAGTCCCTTCAAGCTTTGATATACACTGGGTTTAGGCACGTTTAAGTATTCATAAATCTGTTTAACTTCTGCACGCTCAAATAACACCAGTGCAGAGTATACTTTTGCCTCATACTCAGTCAATCCCATTGTTTTCAGTGATTCAATGAGATCAGTTGATATTTCATTCATATTAATAGATCCTATCTGGTTTTTAACTAACTAATATAACACATGTAAAGATATATATTTTGATTCTCTGAAACTTCTACATATAATTACCAAATTCAGAGTATTTCCTAATAATTAATGCTCTATGAACCAGAATAATTTTGTATGTACCAGTCTATGATTTCTCTTGCTATACTCATCTTTGAAGGCAGTTCAGGGAGGTTATCTATGTTGAACCATCCTGCATCGGTTATCTCATTCTCATCAACCTTAATTTCACCGCTTTCATACTCTGATATGAAACCAATCATCAATGAATGGGGAAATGGCCATGGTTGGCTTCCAAAATATTTTATATTCTTAATTTTTATTCCTACCTCTTCCATTACTTCTCTTTCTACACATTCTTCAATGGTTTCGCCGGGTTCTACAAACCCTGCAATAAGGCCGTACCTGTTTACAGGGAAATTTCTCCCGTGGGCCATAAGAATCTTATCATTCTTTAGCACTGCTGTTATTATGGCTGGAGAAATACGTGTGTAATTTATTAATCCGCATTCTGGACAGATCTTTGCGTTTTCACCTTGAATTATCTCTGTTTGAACACCACATCTGCCGCAATATTGATGTGTTTGATCCCAGTTTACGATCTGGAAAGCTTTTCCCGCTAAAAGGAATATGTCTTCATCTAGAATTTCATATAATGACCTTAAATCTCTAAAAGTCATTCCTTCGGGCTCTTGTGTCTCTGGATCAACTTCTACTGAATAACATCGATGTCCTTGCAACTTACCTAGATATTGTGTCCTAACGGGAAAAATATTCATATCTTCCACATTTCTTGAATAAGGAATCTTGATCTTACTGTTATCATTATCTATCAACATTTTGCCCTGGCTAAATACAAACCAGTAGGCATAATCTTTGTTTCCAGGATCATACATAGCTGAAGGTGAATACCGCTTGTAAATGCTTTCTCTTGACATACTTAATAATTAATTTAACCTTTTGATAAATAATTATTCACATCCATTCAAATTCATAAATATATTATTAAAATTATCAATAGAATCTATCTTAAAAAATTAATATATTAAATTGCAAATCTCAAATTAGCAATTTAAATTTTTCTATTTTAGTGCAGATAAAAAGACATAATATATAGATTAAACATAAAACGATATCGCTGATTCTATTATTTTTTGCCCATTAATAATCTTAAATGGGGAAATAAAATTAAGATGTGCTGTATAGTTAGATTATATAGTAGATAATAAAAAGGAGAGAGAATGATTAAAATGGTACATGAAGATTTTCATGAAAAACTAGTTGAAATATCAAAGGTAATGGAAGAGAAAGGTGAAGGAATTAGTTATATTCGTAATGAAGCTGACTATTATACCATAGGAACAAAAAAGTACAGTGACGAAATAGCTGAATACCTGGATAAAACAGTTGAAGCATGGGAAGGTAGTGCTGACTACATAAATGAGAAGAAAAAAAAGGGAAAGAGATCTGAAGCTGCAAAAAGAGTTGGTTATCTCTGGAAAATCCCAATCATTGCAGCGAAATAATTTTTTTTAACTAATGAGAATTTATAATGGTATTTTACCACTATCTCTCATTGAAGCTAATCTACTGGTAATTATGGTCTTTGCTATAAGGAGATCATGGTTTTTCCCTTTACAAGCCGCAATTTCAGCTTCAATCTGATTAAGTAGTTCTTTTAACCCTTTTGGGCTACATTTACTTGCCTTTTTTAAAAAATCTTCTGATTCTTCTTTGTTTTCTGTGTTTTTTCTGAATTTCATAGTTGGTCATTCCAATTTTTGCTATTAGATAGATTTCAACAGTATTAATCGAGATGAAATATCCAAAATGGATAAAAGCAACTCTTTTAATTGGTTTTTATTAAAAAAGAAATATGAATCTGATTTTAAATGGTTAAAATCTGGTTCTAAATCGATATAATTGTGATTATGAGGATATAATGAAATAGTTTTAATCAAATATAAACTTTGTTAATTGGGGGTGATAATCCTTTTATGAACAAAGTAATTGTTAGTATTATTAAAAGATATTTAAAATTAAGTTTCAAACACATTTTAAGATAGACTTCTGAAATTATCCTATATAATATTAGAATTTAAAGAGAAAAATTTCTCTTTAAATAAAAACACAGCAAAAAATTTTGATTTTTTGAAGACTTTCAGTTTCACAAACACCGAAAATCAAAGCCCAAAAAAAACTTTATTTTTTGTGGCGCTCAAACATTTCATGTTTAGCGCATTGAAAATCGTAGATTTTTAAAAGCCCCAAAATTCAACGAATCTTGGGGATTTTCGAGTGAAGAGGTTTATTAGGATTTTTAAACAGTTTCTATTTACTAAGCTGTATTTCAATAGCTGAAACGTTACTGTTTGATCCTTCCATACTGGATACTTCTTCTGTGCTAATATCTATAGTTCCAACTTCAGCATCTGTTATAAATCGATTTCTCACAATTTCAGCAACATCTACCGCCCTACTAATTGCTCTTCCTCTGGCTTTTAACATAACAGACGATACTCCGCCATTCATTTGGGTTACAACAGCTAAAACATAGTTCATTACAGGTTTATTTCCAATGTATACGACATTTTCTTCTGACATCTTTTTAACCTCCAAGAAAAACTTGAATTATTAATTTATTTGAGTTTAATATTATATACATTTATGCATTTAAGATTCAGATTGTAGTGTTAATAACTGGTTAAAATGGTATAAACGGTAATAAACACATTTTAAATAATAATTTTTGGTTTTAAATCTTTAGATAAGGTTTTGTAAAAAGATTCAATAATAAAATAGTAATATAATTTTTATTTTGCAAATTTTTTATCTTTTCAACGTATGAATTGATTTTAAAATAATTATTTAGCGTTATTTTTATGATGTAACCACTTTCAAAAAAAAATTAAGGGATAGGCCCTTAAAATGAACTTTTTTAACCCTTGATAGTTTTAAAAATATTTTTTTATAAGTAGCACTTTAACTTGAATATGCAACGGGCTTATAGAAGTTCAATTTTTGTAATGCGGGTCTTAGGTCTATGTGAATATATTTTTCTAGACCTGCTATTTTTTCCTTTGCCTCTCTTACTCTCTGTACAATTTCCATTACCTCTGCAGGCTCCAGATAATCCCATAATGAGTTATCATATCTAAGTTTGGCTATAATATTCCACCAATTAATTACATTATTTTTCATATCTATCACCTCATAAATTATAAATAACTAATAAAAATAATGGGGAGTAATACAATAGATTAATGATGTAATTGATATATAATAGGTGTAAATTGAGAATATAGTATATTGTTGTGTCTAAATCCCTAATAAGCTTTTCTATATCCTTATAATAACATATTACTTAAATTATTATACATTATTACTTTAATAAACTATTTTTTAGCAGTTTTATTAATTTTTATCTTCATCTGGATAATGACTTATTAAAAAGGATTTAAACTACTTTTTATTTAGCAAATTTTAAAATAATCAAGACCTTTGAAGTTGCTTAGTGACATATATTTTTATTTTATTGTAGTAATTAAGAAAAAATATATATGAAATGCTGATCAACATTATAATGCCTGACATGTTATTTCATGGGAATACATATCATTACAATGATGTGGAAACGTTTATGTGTTTCTTTTAAAGTTTTCCTCTGGGTAAATATGTATTCAAGCCAAATTATTGATTTTTAGGTATCTAAGCGTGGTAACAAGCTTAATCAATCTAAAATCGTAGGGGACGTTTAACATGGATAAATTACCAATGCAAGAATATCAAAAGCTTATTAGCATTTTAAAGGAATATAAACAATATATTTCATCATCATTAGAAGAGGATGTTGCAGATATTGTTAAGAGCATATCCATTGATGCAAAGAACAGTAGAAATGATATGAGCAAGGCAAAAATTAAGTTAATCAGTACTCCCAAAGGACCTGAAATTGGTGTTAGTTTTGAAGAATAATTAAATTTTCTTTTTAAGCTAGCCATGGACGTAGGTATTCTATCATATAATTTATATCCTCAATTAAACAATAGAGTCAATAATTTCAAATAATTTTCTGAATTTTGAAATATTTGAGAGAATTTAATGAATATGATAAGACAAGATCTTCCTAAGGCACGCGTTTAAGTGATTCATGTTTTTGAATCTGTTGAATATACTCATCTGTCTTTTTTAAATCTCTTCTAACTTCATTTTGAAGGTATGTTTTATTTTCAATTAATTTAATAATTTTATCATTTATCTCTTTATTTCTCTTGTTAATGTATTCTAATTCTTCCATATAACCTTCTAATAAACCTTCTATATTATTTAAATGTGTAATATCTGCTCTTTTCTGTTTTTTAAATGATTTTAAAGTATTTTCTATTATATTTAAATATCCGCTCTCTATTTTGATACTTTTTTGGGACATTTTTTCCAGGGGTTTTCTATGATACATGGTAATAATTTTATATTCTATTATATTAAAAATTTTGTACGATACAATCAATGGTTTCTGAATTTACTTGAATGAAATTATAATCTAAAAAAGATATTTATTTAATTAATGCCTCCTAAATGATTATTATATTCATTTAGAAGGATATTATATTTTTTTAAGTCTAATATCATCACTAAATAATTTATTTTTCAAATTATTCATGTTTAACATGATATAGGATTACAATTTTTAAGTAATCACTTAATTTATATATAAAAAAAGTTAATCATATTATAATACAATTAAGTACATTTTTTAATAAGAACGATATCATATCAAAAGAAATGAAGGACTTTCCATGTTTATTAAAATTTTAATAGTTGAAGATGAAGTAATCACGGCATTAGACATTAAGAAATCATTAGAAAAGTTAGGATTTGAAGTGCTTTCAATTGAAGATACTGGAAAAGATGCTATTTGCAAAATAAGAGAGTTAATGCCAGATCTGGTTTTAATGGATGTTGTGCTTAAAGGAGAGATGGATGGTATTGAAACCACGGAAATGATTAAAAACCAGTTTGATGTACCTGTAGTATATTTAACTGCGTATTCTGACGATGAAACATTTGAAAGGGCTAAATTAACGGAGCCCTATGGATTTATTGTTAAACCCGCAGGTATTTACGAACTAAAGTGCACCATAGAAAATGCTTTTTATAGATCCAAAATGGAAAAAAAACTAAAAAAACAGGCTGATTTATTAAATCTTACTCATGATGCAATTATTGTCCACGATATGAGTGATAAAATTATTTTCTGGAATAAGGGTGCAGAAGAGAGATATGGTTGGCACAAGGAAGAAGTTTTAGGTAAAGTCACCCATGAATTACTAAAAACTGAATTTCCGAAATCTTTAGAAGAAACTTGCCATCAGTTCCTCAAAAAAGGATACTGGGAGGGTGAATTAACTCATACAAAGCGCAACGGTGAAAAGATCATAGTTTCAAGTAGGTGGGCATTACAGAAAGATGAAAATGATAAACCATCTGGTTTTATGGAAATCAACACGGATATCACCGAGTGTAAAGAAGCTGAAGAATCATTAAGAGAGGCGCACAATAAATTAGAACATAAAGTTCAGGAAAGGACAGCTAAATTAAATATTTTGGTGGAAGAACTAAAACGTTCCAATGAAGAACTTAAACAGTTTGCCTATGTTACTTCTCATGACTTGCAGGAGCCGCTTAGAACTATATCTAGCTTTACGCAGCTTCTAGAGCGTCGCTACGAAAGTAAGTTAGATAAAGATGCTGATGAGTTTATTGGATACATAGTTGACGGTGCAAATAGAATGCAAGCAATGATTAAGGCGCTTTTAGACTATTCCCGTGTTAATACTAGGGGTAGTGAATTTAAACGATCTAACTTTGAAGAAATTTTGGATCAAACCAGGAGTAGTTTAAAAATAGCTATTGATGAAAGTAAAGCTAAAATAACCAATGATCAACTCCCTGCATTAACGGTGGATGATAAGCAGATGATTCAACTCTTCCAGAATCTAATAAGTAATGCAATTAAATTCCGCAGTGAAAATAAAAATCTTAAAATCCATATTTCAGCCTGGAAGAAAGACGATGAATATATTTTTTCCATATCAGATAATGGAATAGGAATAGAACCTCAATTTAAAAATCGTATATTCGAAGTATTTCAGAGATTACATACCAGGGATGAATATTCTGGTACCGGAATTGGGCTGGCAATTTGTAAAAAAATTGTAGAGCGCCATGGTGGTCGAATTTGGGTTGAATCCGAATTTGGAAAGGGGTCTGTTTTTAATTTTACCATACCGGATAATATTTGAACTATTTTAAGCCAAAATATGATAGGCCCGCTGATAATCCCATCAACCCCAGTAAAATAACTGAAGCAAAATAGATAGTAGTTATTATAATCACAGCATAACCTGCTAAAATTAGGTAACCGTCACACTCCAGAGTGCCTGCAGCCAGAAAAAAGACACAAAGTGCAGGTAATGTGTCTGTTAATGGAATTGGTAAAGGAGTCATAAACAGCAGTGCGCTGAAAATCATAAAGAAACTGTTTATTTTACGCATAATCGCCTTATTGGTCATTATTAAAAGACGGGGTTTTATATATTTTTCTAAATAGGTCAATAAGCGGAAAGTAGCATCTAATATTTTAATTAAATTCTTTTTTGACATTTTACGTTTCATTAAACGATTTGGAATCAAATAACGTTTGTCAAAAATTATACTGGTGCTTATAATAAATATGACCAGTCCCGCAATTATACCGGTTCCAGGGATAGATATGGGTATTAAAAAGGGTACTGCCAGTATCATGCATGTTATTAATCCTCCGCTTTTGCCCATAAGCTCTAAAAAATCTTTGATAGTTATTTCGTCCCTGTTGATTTTTTTAGGTATAGTAGACAGCATCTCGGAGTAGCACCCGCAGCAATCCGGTGTATCGGGATTTTGTAAAACCATGTACTTATTATTTTCATAGTTCATTTCTATTAAATTATTTGTTTTAAAATTTATGTGGGTTTAAATATCTAATTTGTTAATTAAGGAGGGTATATATTCTTATTTTTGAATTTAAGCTATGTTTTACCTCTTAATTTAAAGACGTATCTGGGATTTCAATAATTTAACACCGTTATAAGATATATTTAATACAAATAATTAAAAAAGTATTACTATAAAATAAAAACAGCAGGTGATATAAAATGAAAGAGGGAATGATGGAAGGAGAAATGGGAAAAATGAAGGCAATGATGATGATGAAAGAGAAGATGAAGATGAAAGAAAAAATGATGGAGGAAATAATGGAGCATCTTTCTGAAAAAGACAAGAAAAAACTCTTAGCCATGAAATTGGACATGAAAATTGGTATGGTAGAAAAGAAAAAGGAAATGATGGATCACAAAAATAAAATGATGGCTTCTAAATTAGATATGAAAAAATCAATGATGGAACAAAAGTTGGAAATAATGAAAGCAATAAGGAACATGATTGAATAAATAATTCAAGCCTAAAATACATATTATGCTAATAAAAGCGTTAATATGCTTTTATTAGCCTTAATATTATCTATATAATTCGTTATTTTTTGATTAGATAAGAATAGTTTATTGTGTTTGGACCAAATTCTTTCACGTGTGATCTGTGGATATATGAACCACTTAAAGTTCCAATTAAACGCGTTTTTTTGGAATGGAAAGATAACTAAATTCTGTTTTTATTTTGTTTGTTTATTTTTTCTACATGGATTAAATCAGCCTTTAGAGGAATTATTTTATTTTAAAATATTTGTGACTTGAGTCACATTAAGTAATAAATTATTTAATCCTTTTGTGATATAATAATATCAGATATCTAAAAAAGGATGAGCTAAATGGAAGTAAAAAACAATTCATTCTTAAATGGAGTTATATATTACGAGCTTTTTGAAAAAATTCCAGAAAGCATAATAATATTTGAGGTAAAACGTGATAATCATAACAAGATTGTGGATTTAATTTTTAAATACATTAATCCTTTTGCAGTGCATGATTTCAGCCTCAAAGGAAATAAGATTAATGGTATTAGCCTTAACAGCTTATTTGGTGTGGAAGTTGCTGCTCCTTATTTGGATATGGCCAATAAAATGTATAATGAAGAAAAGTGTAAGCGATTTGAAACTTATTTTCCTTCTTTAAACAAATATTTTTTAGTATCTGCTTCTTTTTTAGATGATAATACGTATGTTACATTAAATATAGATATTACAGAATGTAAATATGGATTTAAGGGGCAAAGAAAGACAGAAGAACTTACAGAGTTAACAAAATCTTTAAAAAATGAGATTGAAGAACGTAAAAAAGTAGAATTTAAATTAAAGGAAAGTGAAAGTAAGTTAAAGACTATCATTGAGTCATCTCCGGATTCTATTACAGTTACAGATATGGATTTAAAAATAGTTTTATGTAACCAGGCAACAGTTAATATGTATGGGGCGTCTTCAAAGGATGAATTAATTGGATTAAACGCTTTTGATCTTGTAGATCCAAAAGATCGCTATAAATTATTGGAAATTATAAAAGAAATTTTAGTGGAGAAAAAAAGTGTATATTTAGAACTTAATTTGTTTACCCGGAATGATGATAGATTTTTTCCTGCTGAAATTTCGGGAAATATTATCTACAATGCTCAAGGCAATCCAGTGGCATTTGTAGCAATAACAAAGGACATTAGTGAACGTAAAAATGCTGAAGAAAACTTAAAAGAGAGCGAAGAGAAGTTCCGTGAATTATTCAACAATGCAAATGATATGATTAGCTTAAATTTAATGAAAGAAAATGGACTACCTGGAAAATTTATCGAAGTTAATGGCGTAGGAACTAAAAGATTAGGGTACAGCAAGGATGAATTGTTAGACATGAGTCCTGTAGACATAGTTGCCCCTGATAAAAGAATCGAAATGCCTAAAAATGCTATGGAACTATGGACAAGAGGGCATGCTAAATTCGAGATAGTTCATTTAGCTAAAGATGGAAAAAGAATACCTGTAGAAATTAACAATCATTTATTTAAATTAAAGGGAAAAACAGTTGCACTTGCCATTTCTCGTGATATCAGCGAACGTAAAAAGATAGAAAAGGAAATGAAGAAATTAATAGATGATTTAAAGCGTTCCAACGACGAACTGGAGCAATTTGCTTATGTTGCTTCTCATGACCTGCAGGAACCACTCAGGACAATTGCAAGTTTTACACAGCTTTTAGAGCGTCGTTATAAAGGTAAATTCGATAATGATGCTGATGAATTCATGGATTATGTTATAGATGCTTCAATTAGGATGAAAGATCAAATTGAAGGTCTTCTTGAATTTTCACGAGTTGCAACTCGCGAAAAAACATTTAAACAAATGGACATGAACGATATATTGAATCATGCAATTGACAATCTTAAAACCTTAATTGAAGAAAATAGTGCAAAAATAACTCATGATTTACTTCCTAAGTTAAATGGAGATGCTGATCAGCTTCAAAGGGTATTCCAGAACATTATATCTAATGCAATTAAATTCCGCAAAGAAGATGAAAGCCCAAAAATCCATATTTCAGTACGAAAAGATGAAAAAAATAATGAATATGTTTTTGGAATAGCCGATAATGGAATTGGAATCGAAAAACAGTATATGGAGCGTATATTTGTAATATTCAAGAGATTACATACGCAAGAGGAATACAGAGGAACAGGAATTGGGTTGTCAATTGTTAAAAGAATTATAGAACGTCATAATGGAAGGATATGGGTTGAATCTAAATTAGGTCATGGATCAACTTTTTATTTCACCATTCCCATCAACCTAAACCTTTCAAAATTTCATTAATATTCAGAGCCTTTACTAGATCCAAATTGCATCATTTTGAGGTCTTCTAATATGAATCTAGGTTTACATCCATATTTTTGAATGTATAATTTAACTGTATCTTCATCAACATCCTTAATGTGGCTTTTCACTATTTCTATAGTTTCTGCTTGGGAATAAGATATTTCAACTACTTCAAATGATAGATTTAAGATGGCAACAATTGCTTTAGAAAGTAAGCCAAAGTCAGTTAATAGATCGTATTTTTTAATCATCCATGAGTGCTGTAGAATTATATTGGTATTTTTTAATTCTTTTTTATGCTTTAAATATTCCAGATAACTCATAAAATAAAATGGAATGGATTTGATACCTTTATAGTCCATCCACTTGCTGAGTCCTACTTTTTGTGGATCTAAAAATTCAGAATCCAGAAATTTGTCTGCAAATAATATAACGTCGTACTCTGAAACTTTCTCATACACTTCTTTTTTAGTTTCAGCACCTAAATCACTTTTTATAGTTTTGAAAGAGTCTTTAAACACTTCTTTAGAACTTTTTTCTACATTATCCAGAAACAATCTTGCATCATAAACATTTAAATTAAGATCACTTAAAACATGATATATATTAGCTGATTTGCCAGTTCCTGGAGCCCCTATAACATGTATAAATCTTCCTTTATCAGTTTTTAAGTCTTGAAATACATGATAAAGTTTATGATAAGCATCAGTAACAACAAATTTTTCATTGTCATCGGGGGATTTCACTTTATATTTTTCCATGGTGTACATATTGAGTTAATCTCGGTTAAATTTGATTATTATTAAATACAATAAGAATTAGGATGCGAATTATTTAAATTAGATTTAGAATTGTAAGATAGTACTTTTTGGAATGATTTGAGATTAAAAATAAAATATAAATTGTTTTTATATTATTTACTATTATTTTGAATGTTATGGACATGCCAGGGGTCCATTAAAGACTGTAATTTTTGTAATGCAGGGCTTAAGTAAATGCGGATATACTGGTCTAATCCTGCTATCTTTTCTTTTGCTTCAGTCACTCTCTGCAGGATTTCTACTATTTCTGCTGGTTCCAGATGATCCCATGTAGATTTATCACGGCTGATTTTAGTTATAATATTCCACCAATTAACTGATTTTTTACTCACACTATCAACCTCCATGAATTTTGATAAAAATAGTAAGAATATAATCCTCATCGAGGTGGCTATGGTATACTAATAATAGCTAAAGATATCAATGTTGAAATAAATTAAGGATGTAGTCATTAATATGGGATGTATTTCCTTATATTTTTTTCTATTGATATTATAATATGAATTGTCAGATATAGGAATGATCAATTTTAACTAAATTAATCCTGAAAATTTACGGGATAATATCAGTAACCTTTTTAAAAAAAATCATTTTTAATTGAAAATTAAGTACTAAAAAATAATATTAGGTTTTAAAACCGCTAAATTAATTTATTTTAATAATACGCATGTTTATTATGGATGTAAAATGATATTGTATAGTAATTTTAAGAATAAATGGATTAAATCAGGTTTAAAAAGTTAGAAAAGCCGCAAAGATCATTGACGTCTAGACTTTTGCCTAAACTTAAAATGGGGGATTATAAAATCAGGTGGGTGCTATTAGATCACTGCTAATTAATTCATCAAAATTATTTATTTTGTAGTAGTATTCACTGAAATCCATTACGTATCTGTTAACGAATTCTTCTAAGTCTCTTTTATTTTCAGGAACCTTCCTGCTTGGAAATGTTATGATCATTTCAATTATGGCTTCTTTTTTATATATGATGTTGAATTCACCCTTACAATCATATTCCAGGTACATTTCGTATTCATTTATTTTTTCATACATATCTTCAATTGACTCTTCACTTAATTCTTCATCTATAAAGCTGAATTTGATTGAAGTAAAGGGTAATGTATTTTTATCTAATATTCTGGACTCTTTAAACTCTAACATAGTTTTACCTCCTTTAATGCCAAGTATAAATCAATAATATAACTTAATTTATCTAAGTTTTGAAATCAAGACTTTCATTAACATATTACTTAAGGATTGAAAACCAGTGCTCTTGATCCCAAAAAATTTTGATTATAGTTCTGTTTTTATACTTAAAAATTTTTCTTTCAACCACAAAAAATGTTAAAATTAACATTTGAAATTAAATAATGTAAGATTGTAAAAAACTTACAACGCATAAATTGAAAAATTAGTATACACCTCAATAGATCGTGAATTTGGATTATCAAACTGATATGAGGAAATGCAAGGGGCGGCATATTATTTTGGGAAAAAGTGTAAGACTGTAAAGTTACAGGTACCTTTAATTTATAATTTTATAACTGCAATAAGATCTAAAAATGGATATGAATAATTGCATACATAGCAAAATTTTAAGTCCCTGCTGGATTGCAACCAAAGAAGATCCAGCTATTTTTTATGGAAAAATCAGCCTATTTAAGTGATTATTAACGATTAAAGTGTTTAATTAGTGGAAACAGTATCAAGAAACCACAAACTTATTAATTCAGAAAAATATATCATGTTTATGAATCATGAAGAAAGTGAAGCGAAAGAGAATATTAAATTACTGTGTGAAAAATTTAAAAGTATTGCGGATATAACCGTCAGTTACGACAGATATGACATTATTTTATATAACTATGATGAAATTGAGGAAATAAACAGATTCATTCAGGAAGAAACAAGCATTGAATCATGGACTGTCTTAAAAACTAAAGTTAGCCCTAATACCAAGCTGGACTGGATTTGATGAGGATAGTTAGATATTTGTATTTATTTTCTTTAAAATTAGGTATTATTCCTTAGCGTTTCAAAAATATAGGATGCTTTTCCAGATTTAAGTTTAAGCCTGTGAAGGGACTCGAACCCTTATCTGTTACTTACGAGGCAACTGCTCTAACCTTTGAGCTACACAGGCTGATTTTAATAAAAAGAGTGCCATGAACTGTATTACAGTTAGTTCAGGACAATTAGTCTTTGAAATACTAAAAATCATTTTAATTAATTGAAGAACTATTTAAAGTCTTCAATTTAACGGTTGTTATAATCATGTATATAACTTTTATTATTTAATAAAAAATGAAAAACGTTTAAAAAAGCAGAAGAAATAGGTGTGATTTATTGGGGATATAACTGATTTATTTTCCTATTTTTGTACTTCTCTTTTAAGCCGTCTCAAAAGTTTTAGGTGTAGTTTTCCGTTTATTCCAATTTCCTGCAGTTCTTTTATGATATTTTTAATAGTATCCTTTGAATTTAACTCTAGTTTTAGATTTTCTATGGATCTATCTGTTTTGGAGTCTTCTATAAACTCTTTGAATTCTTTTAGTTCTACATCATTGAATTCTTTTAAATGTTTCTGTTGAAAATCCTCTAATTTTATATCATTAAAACACTGACGTTCTAATTCTTCAAAGCTCTTTAATTTAATATTTTCAAGCTCTTTTAATGGGTCATCGTCATTATTTTTTGATTTATCGTTTTTCATTTTTTATCACTGTTAATATTATGTTCACTATTTTATTAAAACTTCTGTATTTAGCTCTCTCTAAGTTGTTTCTTTTAAAAATTGTGTGAGTTGAGCTAGATAATAGGTTTCAGTAATTTAAAAACAGAATAAGTTGATTTAAGAAACTTCATTTTTATAAAAATTCAAAAAATCATTGGCAAAATCATTCATTAACTTTATATCTCTTTGCTCTTCTACTGGCCATTTTTTAAGGGGATAATGTATAATTATATTGATTATTTTATCGTCTGCATCTAAACTGTACTCATAGGAGCTGCCATCTTTTAAATGAGTTAAATGGGATTCATACTCCAACAATTTTTTCCCTAAATTCTCTGTATTCTCTTTAGATAACTCTTCATCTACAAATTTTAGTTTAAAACTGATATATCCTTTTTTAGGCTGACCTATTTTTTTCTGACTTATTATTTTTATCATAAAAGCACCAGTATCTGCTTTTTTATTAATAATTTTAAATCAAAAAGTAAAAATATTGGAATAAACTAAAATGGATATTCGATAGATTTACATATTAATAGATCTTATAAATCAGGACATGATGCTTATGTGCGTCTATCTTTTTGCTTTCCCTTTTAATTCAGCCATCTTACCTTTACTTTTTCCTTTTTCTTCCGCAATTTTACCCTTTGTTTTTCCTTTTAGCTCTTTAGCTTTACCTTTAATATCATGAGTATCAACCATTTGAATCACCAGTATTGTTTTTGGTTGTAATCATACATATATCTTATTTTTTATTAATTATTATTGGAGATGTGTATGCATGGTAAAATCAATAAAACTTTAAAAGCAATGTTATTGGAGAAATTAAATTAATTTAAAAAAAATAATGAATCGAACTTAAAAGGGACAGTTAAATATTTTCTGCATCTAAAGAATCATCATTTGAGAAAGTTACGTGAGGTAATGCTTCTTCTTCCTTACTAATCTCGAAATATTTTGCCTCTTCAAATCTAAAGAAATTAGCGATTATATTACTTGGAAACATCTGGCATTTATTGTTGTATTGCCATACAACATCATTGTATAACTGGCGGTAGTAAGCGATCTGATCTTCGGTTTCTGATAGCTGTTTCATTAAGTCCTCAAAGCTTTCATCAGCCTTTAATTCGGGATAGGCTTCTGCAACTGCAAATATGCTTTTTAAGGTTTTAGTCAAACGATTATTGGCTTTTTCATTTTCTTTCACTGTTTCTGCATTCTCTAACCTGGATCTTGCTTCAGTTACGCCTTTAAACGTACTTTTTTCATGTTTAGCGTATCCTTTCACTGTTTCAACGAGATTTAATATCAAATCTGATCTTCTCTCCAGTTGAACATTGATCTGTGACCATGCATTATCTGCACCATTTCTAAGCTTGATTAAGCTGTTATAAATAAGTATAACAATTGCACCTAATGCCACAAAAATTAAGAGGATTATCAAAAAGCTTATTTGATTCCACATCAAGACCACCGTTTTTAAATAATTACAATTTATCAATTACAATTATTCTCTTATGATCATGTATATAAGCTTTTTTCAAATTATCAATTTGACTGCAGGGCGATTTTAGAAAGCAAAAAGAAAAAAATAAATTTTCAGTATGTTTTTAAGCTACTATTCTGATTTTAAATAATTATTTTATTTTTTCTATAATTAATGAGTAGTATATTCTAAACTAAGGCGTAAATTGTCCGATTTAGGTTGATTTTAAAATATTTTAATTTAAAAATTGAAAATATGGCAACATATAAATACAAAAATTAAGTTATTAGCATATATAAACTTATTAAAAAGGTGCTTTCAATGGCTTTTCATGTAATGATTATCCCTACCCTCGGCTGTCCTTCGCAGTGTAATTACTGCTGGAGTTCTGAAGAAGGATCTCCTGTAATGAGTATTGAAACAGTAGAAGAAATTGTTAACTGGCTTAAAACTTTCCGCGATGAGCCGGTCACCTTTACATTTCATGGAGGAGAACCTCTTTTAGCAGGATTTAATTTTTATAAAAAAGCTTTACCATTGTTAAGTAATGGTTTAAAACATTTAAACCCTGCATTTGCCCTTCAAACTAATCTTTGGGGCATGACAGATGAGCTTGCAGAACTTTTCCATGAATATAACATTCCAATAGGTTCAAGTTTAGACGGACCAGAGGAACTCAATGACTTTCAAAGAGGGGAAGGTTACTATGAAATGACTATGAAGGGCTATGAAATTGCAAAGTCCCATAATTTAAGAGTAAGTTTCATATCTACATTTACTTCTTATTCTATAGATTTTAAAGAAGATATTTTTAACTTTTTCCTTGAAAATGAGTTACCCCTTAAATTACACCCTGCTTTACCTTCATTACGCAGTGAAGACCCTACAAAATGGGCTCTTGATCCCAAAAAGTATGGAGAATTATTGATTTATCTTCTGGATAAATATCTGGAAAATATGGGTAAAATTGAAATCATGAATATTGACCACCTCTGTAAATGTGTTTTCACAAGAAGAGGTACAGTATGTACTTTCGTGGACTGTATGGGTGATACTTTTGCTGTAGGGCCTGATGGAAGCATATACCCTTGCTATCGGTTTGTAGGCATGCCCGAATATGTTATGGGTAATGTTCATGACCATCCTACAGTGGAAGATCTTTCCAGATCTGCTCCTGCAAAGCTTCTTGATGAATTTAAGGATTATGTAAACAAAAACTGTAAAAGATGTTCATATATGCGATTTTGTAGAGGTGGATGCCCTTACAATGCTTTAAAAATAAATGAAGAAACAAATAAAGCAGAGATTGCTGGTGTAGACCCTCACTGTGAGGCATATAAAATAATATTTAAGGAAATAACGGATCGGGTAAATAAAGAATTCTTGGCCTCTTCAGATATGATGACATTACCAGGCCAGAAGTCTGATAAAAATGCTCAAAAGCCCGGAATAATGTCAATAATGCTTAAACGTATCTAATTTCCATTACTGGTATTAACCGGCTTTTTTTATAAGGATCCTTTATTTAAATACATATCCACATTTTGTGCAGCGGAAATTAGCTCCTGTTGGAACTTTGGATGCTGAATTTTTGTATTCAATACCAACAAGCATCCCTGTTGAAGTGTCTCCCTGTATGATATGTTTATCTTTACAACCGCATTTAGGGCATTTTTGGTTTAATTCTTCTGTTTTCATATTTTGCCTCCTTAAACATATTATTTAATTTTTTATGAGATTTATACAGCTTTTAATATTAGTTCGGAGTTTCCCGAATGTATATTATAATATACCAATCACAGTATATAAATGTTGCTGTATTTAATCTAAAACAAATGATGTGCATTGAAAAGCTTTAATAATTTTTAATTTTTGTAATAAGCTGTACTGTAATCTAATTTATAAAACTATCTAATTTAAGTATACTTTTTGCAAATTCAATTAAAAAGAATATAATGGCTTATTTAGGCAAAAGATATATTATACTAAACTATTTCTAATATATCGTAACATTAATTAAATTAAGATTATAGATAATTAACAGACGTCTAAATAATGAGTGTAAGGTTAAATGGGAGATGTTAAAATGAAACTTGGTGATTTAGCTAAAAAATGTCCTAAATGTGGTAGTACTGATAAAACGATCAAAAGAGATATAGAGCAGGAACATAAGGCCAGAGCAACGACAGGGGCGGTAATTTGTACTAAATGTGGATATGTGTTTAAATCTAAGAAAAAAGAAAAAGAAGAATAACTTGCGTTAATTTTTGGGTTTATTTTTTAGTTTCAAAAGATAAATGGAGTTAAATCATATTAAACTACTTCTTTAAGTTTTTAAAAGACAAAATTTAGTTATATTAACATATTTTTGAACTTATTTTCAACTCCGAAATTCCAAAAAAAGGGCTTTATTTGTTTATTAAATGATTTTAAGGGGATTGTTGTTTTATCTGCAGATATTGGTAAAGATTTTGGATTGGATGTGTTATGTGTACACATTTACATGCACGGGAGTTGTTTAAAATTGATGTCATTTATACACAATTGACATACTTACATTTAGCTTGAAGAATTCATTTAGATTGCTAAAAAAATATTAAATTTTACACTTGAAATGCATGTTTAAACTATGTATATAAATGAATTAGTAATGTGCATTTGTATTGAAGTGTTCAAGTGGCATTTCATTTATACATGTTTAATATAATTACACCTAGCTTTAAAAATTCCATTAAATTATTGGAAAAGTACGCTTTATTTTACACTTGAAATGCATGTCTAAATTTGGATTATAAAAACTTGTTATAATTAAAGTTTTTATACTTCATATTCCAATTACTTTTATTGCTTATTTTATAGTCGGATATAATTTTGATTATATGAAGATTAATAAAGGAGTTACAATAAACTGAATAAAAGTTAAATCAGAGACATTAAAAAAATTATAGATTTTCTTATGCCCGAGGAAACTGCGTTTCCTCGGCCCCGAAATCATAGATTTCGAGGGTTCCGAACACGATGTGTTCGAGAGTTAAAAAAAATCAGAAAATAGACAAGGGATAAAATGATTGTTAGAGAATGGTGTATGTATTGCGGTGAATGTGCGGGCGTATGCCCAAGGTGCCTCATTGAAGTAGGCGAAACAAGTATAACTTTTGATGAAAGTTCATGTAAAAATTGTGAAATATGCGTACAGGCATGTCCAGTGCGTGCTTTAGTAAAAGAAGAATAAGGTGAATTGATGTTAATTGAAACTGATGTTCTGGTAATTGGGGCAGGTCCTGCAGGTTCATCTGCCGCCAAACACGCTGCTTTAAACGGTGCAGATGTGTTAATGATTGAGAAAAAGTCTGAAATAGGCGCCCCTAAAAGATGTGCAGAAGGCGTATCAAAGGACGGGTTAGTTGATTTAGGAGTAGAACCTAGCAGCAGATGGATAACCTCAGAGATCAGCGGGGTGCGTCTTGTATCTCCAAATGGAACAGATGTCTGGCTTACTGAAGAAACAGTAAAACTTCCAGAAATGGGTTACGTTGTGGAAAGAAAGGTATTTGATAAGCACATGGCAATGGATGCCGCAAGAGCGGGCGCTGACATAATGCTAAAAACCCTTGCTAAAGGCTTAGAGAGAAAAGATGGCTATATAATTGTAAAAGCAGAATCCATGGGCGAAGAGATTGAGATTAAAGCCAAAATTGTAATAGGTGCTGACGGCCCAGAATCCAGAGTTGGAAGATGGGGCGGTCTTAAAACTGGAACTAAGCCTAAAGATATGGAATCTGGCGCTCAGTTTGAGATGGTAGGTGTAGAACTTGAAAATGAAAGTGCATTGGAATTTTATTTTGGAGAAGTAGCACCTGGGGGATATGCATGGGTATTCCCAAAAGGAAATGACATTGCAAATGTTGGACTTGCTGTTATATCCACATTAACTGAAAAAAGTGCTTATGAGCACCTCCTTGACTTTGTAAAAAACTGTCCTACTACTAAAAATGCTACAGCAGTGGAACTTAATATAGGTGGAGACCCTGTAGGAGGGATACTGAAAAAAATAGCCACTGATAACCTTCTGGTTGTAGGAGATGCAGCGGGAATGGTTAATCCTTTAACTGGAGGAGGTATAATAAGTGGTATGCAGGGCGGACGTATTGCAGGTGAGGTTGCTGCAGAAGCTATTAAAAACGGTGATACTTCAGAAAAAGGGCTTGCTGAATATGAAAAACGCTGCAAGAAAGATATAGGAGATTCATTTAACAAATATATGAAGTCAAGAAACTACCTTGAAAGCCTTTCAGATGAAGAATTAGATTCAATTGCAAAAGTATTTAATGAAACTGAATTTGAAAGGATAAGTACAACAGAACTCCTTAAAGTGCTTGTCAAAGTTTCACCTAAAGCTCTGTTGAAACTTGGAAAATTATTCTAAACTTTTTAGAATTTTAATAAATTTGATCAAAGATTTGATCAAATACCTTATTTTTAATTTTTATTTTTGAATTTAAAAGAGAATTATTAAAATCACTACAAAAAAGAATATCATTGCAACCTGATGGTATAGAATATCTGCAATATGGGTCATCTCTGTTTTATCTACAAAAACAGAAAGATATAACGGTATTGCAGCTAGAAATGAAGGTAAAACCGCAACTGCAAATTGAATGAGATTCATATCTCCTGAATATAATACATAAATTAAACTCACGCCTGCTATTACTCCTATAATATTTGCAGTAACTGGTTTTGATTTATACATAACGTATGTAGCCATTCCAGCCATGTACATGAAGAAATAAACACTTACAGGAACTAAAAGCACGTTACCTAGCAGAACACAGCATGATGCAATTCTTAAAACAGTATTGGTAGCAGTACTTGTAAATGGTGCAAGTATGGTGTCTTTAAGTCTTATAGGTGGCAATGTGTATATAATTTGATTTAAAAGCATCAGTCCTAAAATTATGGTAAATTCTGGGATTAAAGTAGTTAATGATATTATAAAGACGGCAACTATTAGAAAACTGGAAAAAATAATGATCCACTTTTCATCAACTTTATCTTTAATGAAAGCTCTATTTCGTTTAGTATAATCTTTTCTGTCTATTTCAAGGTCAGTCAGGTCATTTAGACTGTATAAAGCTCCCCAAAGCACTGAAACCAGTAAAAGACCTTCTAATATTTCAAAAGGATTTGTAATAGTTATTCCTGAAAAATAAGCATAAGTAAGGGCAAGTAAATAAGCATTGAAATTTTTAGCTGCCCATGTGAGCCTTGTGGACTTGATGAGTGTTTTTATCATCTTTTATCCTCAGTTACATACTTAATAATATTCATTGGATTTACTTTAAAGTTCTATTATCAAAATCATATGACAAAAAAGTGTAAGTTTATTTTTCGAGTGCATCACATATAAATCTTGGTTTGCGACCATATTTCTGTATATACTGTTTAATTGTCTCAGTATCCGCATCTTCTACATGCATTTTGACGATATCTATAGTTTCAATTTCTGAATAACGTATTTCAACAACATCAAAAAATATCTTAAGTATATTAACAAGGATTTTTGAAAATAAGCCAAAGTCTGTAAAGATATCGTATTTTTTCCCCCTTATATAAACTCTCCAGGCCGTTTGCAGAAGAATATTTATATTCTGGAAATATTTTCTATATCTTATATATTCAGCTATACACAGCAAATAGAAATAAAAAGCTTTAAAACCGGTATGATTTGTCCATTTACTAAACCCTACGTAGTTTGAGTCTAAATTGTGCGAATCATGGAAACTATCGGCAATTAAAACCACATCATACTCTGAAAGCCTTTCATATATTTCATCCTTTGATTTTACTCTCATGTCAGCACTTAAACATTTAAAAAGAGTATTAAAAACCTGCTTGGGGCTTGAATCTAGGGATTTTATGTTTAATTTTACATCATAAATATTTAAATCAAGATCATTTAAAGCACGATAAATATTTGCAGATTTACCAGTTCCTGGTGCTCCCACTACATGAACTATTTTTCCTTTACCCTTCTTTAATTTTTTCAACAATTCACAAAGTTTTCTGTAGCAATCAGTGATTAAGAATAATTTATTCTCATGAGTGGAATTTACCTTATATCTCTCCATAAGGTAATTTTTTGGTTTTTGAAGTATAAATAACAGATGATGATCTGATAAAAAAACTGTCTAAGCACTTAAATTATTATTGACACCTTAATAAAGCGGCAGTGTTATTTATGTAATGTATAATGGGATTGTTTTATTATATTTTAAGATCATATTATATACAGTAAAAAGAATGAGGGGTCTTCATGGCAAAATATAGGTGTACAGTCTGTAATTACATATACGATGAAGAAAAAGAGGGTATTAAATTTAAGGATTTACCTGAAGACTGGAGATGTCCAGTTTGTAATTCTCCAAAAAGTGAGTTTGTGCTGCTCATGGAAGAAGTGAAAGAACTCAAAGAGGGAGAATCAACAGTTTCTGATGTTTTAGTGGAACAAATGGCTGAATGGGGAGTAAAATATGTTTTTGGAATACCTGGGACTTCATCTCTTGGAGTTGTAGACGCTGTAAGGAAACATGAAGAGATAAAATATATACAGGTACGCCACGAGCAATCAGCAGCATTTATGGCTTCTGCCTATGGTAAATTAACAGGACATATCGCAGCATGTTTAACAGTGGCAGGGCCCGGCGCTACAAATCTGGCTACAGGATTGTATGATGCCAAACTGGATCACTCACCTGTTCTTGCCATTACTGGAATGGTAAAAAGACAGCTTATCGGACCTGGATCTTTTCAGGAAATAGATCAACATTCATTTTTTAAACCAATAACAGTATTTGATGAAATACTGGTGTCAGAAGACCAGACAATAAGTCTTACAACCCTTGCAATGAAACATGCAATTACAGATAGGGGAGTATCACACATAGGTATTCCAAATGATGTACAGAAATTACCACACACTGAAAAAATTGTTTCTTTTGACGGTAGTTTTCCAAATAAGGCCATATCACCCCCAATGTTTGTTATAATGAAGGCTGCGCAGGCTATTAACCAGTCAAAAAGACCTGTAATAATTGCTGGTTTCGGCGCTAGGGGACAGGGAGATAATCTGTTAGAACTTGCAGAAAAAATTTCAGCACCAATTGTAAGCACATTTAGAGGTAAGGGGGTCATTGATGAGTTCAATGATTTTTATGTGGGCAGTCATGGAGGAATTGGGTCAACTTCCGCCAGTAGACTGGTTCGCAGTGCTGATCTTTTAATTGTAGTTGGATCTTCATTTTCAGATATGACTCAGATTCCAGAAAAAAAGACCATCCAAATTGATATGGATCCAATGATGATAGCAAAGCAGTATCCAGTGGAAGTAGGTCTACTTGGAAACAGTGCTGAGATATTACCCCGGCTTACAGACCTGATCAAAGAAAATAAGAAAGAAGATTATCTGGATGAAATAAAGAAACTTAAAAAAGACTGGTTGAAATTACTGGAAGGGGAAATAGACTCCACAAAAACTCCTATACGTCCTCCGTATATAGTTAAAGTACTTAATGATAAACTTGCAGATGATGCGGTAATAACACTGGACGTTGGGGAAAATGCATGGTGGATGGGCAGGAATTTCTGGATGCACAGCACTCAGAAAATGATACTATCAGGTTATCTTGCTTCTATGGGATTTGCACTTCCTGCAGCCATTGCTGCACAGCTTGTTTATCCAGATAGACAGGTGGCATGCATCGCAGGAGATGGAGGTTTTGCAATGTTAATGGCAGATTTCATGACTGCCGTAAAATACAACTTACCAGTAAAGGTGTTTTTATTTAACAACAGGGAACTTGGAATGATTCGCCAGGAACAATTAACTGAAGGTTATGAAAACTGGCAAACTGAACTTCACAGTTATAATTTTGCAGAGTTTGCCAGAAGCTGTGGTGGTATCGGAATCAACGTTGAAAAACCTCAAGAACTGGAAGCTGCAGTTGAAGAGGCCCTTTCATTAGATAAACCTGTTATTGTGGATATTAACACAGATCCTAGGCGATTTAAATGAGTTAATATTCAATTTAATCCAAATTTTGGGATAAAATCCTGTTTAATTATTAAAAATATTTTTATAATTCAATGTCAATATTAAACTATGGAAGATTTTCAAACAAGGAGAAGTATTGAGGATTCTCCTGAAAATAGGGAAAAATGTCACTGCAGTTTTTGTCCAAGTAATATTAACTGTAAAAAAGAAGTTTTATACTGCGCTAAAGGTAGAAGTGACTGTAAAATTGATATTAAAGGATGTTTATGTCCTACATGCTCGATTTATTTTGAATATGGATTAGAGGATCTTTATTACTGTGATAAGGACGAAATAGGGGAAAATAATGTTTTAATTAGGAGTAAACGTCCTGATGAAAGCTCCGAATTTTATAAAACAATAGTAGCTATTAAAAGTATGGGGAATACTGGTAAAAGTGTTATAGTTTCTATGGGATCCCTTAAAAAATTAAATTATTCCCTCGATGATTTGCATTTTATCCCTGCGCAGGTAAATAAAATTCCATTAAATAGGGAAGACGAAGTAAATACTGAAGTAATTATAGGAAAAACTTCAAAAAAACCCTTTAAAATTTCTTCTCCAATTATGATCTCTGGCTTGAGTTTTGGGGCCGTTTCAAAAAATGTAAGGCTAACCATTGCACAAACAGCAGATAAACTTAAAATAGCTTTTAATTCTGGTGAAGGCGGAGTTTTACCTGAAGAACTGGATATTGCTCGAGAACAAATGATTGCTCAATATTCTACAGGACGATTTGGAGTTAATGAGGAAATACTTAAATCTGCATCTGCAGTTGAGATTCGCTTTGGTCAGGGTGCCTATCCTGGTAAAGGAAGTTATTTGCCCGCTGATAAAATGACTTCTGAAATTGCAGAAATCAGGGGCTTAAAAAGTGGAGAAGCTGCTTACTCTCCAGCACACCATCCAGACATGAAAAACCAGCAGGAAATCAAAGAAAAGGTCTCTTATTTACGTAATCTTACAGATGGCGCTCCGGTTGGTGCAAAAATTGGCTGTGGAAATGTTAAAAAAGATGTTGAAGTTTTAGTTGATGCAAAGGTTGATTTTATTGCCCTTGATGGTTTTGGTGGGGGTACTGGTGCAACGGACTTGTGTATAAGGGATAATGTGGGTATTCCTGTTTTTGCGGCTTTACCTCAGGCAGTTAAAACCCTAGAAGAACTGGATGTTAAGGATAAAATTTCACTTATAGCTGGTGGCGGGCTGTTTAAATCTTCTGAATTTGCCAAATGTTTGGCATTAGGCGCTAATGCTGTTTATATTGGAACTGCAGCTCTTATTGCCATAAACTGTCAGCAGTACAGACTGTGTTATACTGGAATGTGTCCTACTGGTGTTGCAACCCAAGATCCTCAATTAGTTAAGCAGTTAAATGTTGAAGAAGGAATTTCAAAATTATCAAACTTCATCAACGTATCAACAGAGGAAATAGCCAATTTTACAAGGGTTGTTGGAAAAGATAATGTAAATGAATTGGATATGGAAGATCTCATTTCAATGGATAAAGATTTATCATTGATTGCCGGTGTTAAATGGCTGAATGGTGAATATTATCATTGAATATACTTATTTTTTTTAATGGTCCTTTTTTAATCTTCATTTTATGTATTTATGGTTTTTAAAGCAGTTATAATTTAAAATTAAATTTTTAGCCCTATTTTTATTTCATGTAATCTGAATTCAATATATGATGATTATTTATAATCTTTGAAGGTTTGTTTTAACAAAAATAATAATATTAATATATTAAGTAATAACATACTAACATTATTAAAAAATGGGCTTAGCTGTACGCATAATAGGATTTAATACAATGTTTGTACAGTTAAAATAGATTACTTCATCTAACGATGCCACTTAGGGATCTTAACCGTATTAAATAGCACTGATAAGCCTATTTTTTAATCAATGAACATAAGGAGGTAGAAATATTAGAAAACAAATAATAACGGGGATTTTAATGGTCTTCATGGTATTTGCAGCAGGGGGTGTAGCAATAGTCAGCGCTCAAGACGACTTCTTTGATCCAAATGATGCCAACAATGAAGCAACTGCCACAGTTGATGCATTTGTAGATCCGCCAGTTGATGCTCCAATTGCAGCAAATGTAACGATTGGTGATAATTCATCAATATTAAGTCCAAGTCAAACTCAGGACCCAGACCAAGCTCAATCTCAGACTCAAACTTCTGATAACTCAAATAACAACAGTTTAACAAATACAAATACTAATTTAGCTGTCAGTACTTCGACTGCAACTAACAGCAATACTGTAACTAACGGCAATATATTTAATCCAACCATGGTTATATCCAACAGAAATAATGCAGGTAACATAAGCGTTAGTTCATTCAACTTCAACGGTTAAAGATAGTAATTTAATTAACTAATAGAGGTTGTCAAACACTGAAAGATATTTTTAGTGTTTATTTTTTTTCTTTTTATGAAATTGTAGAATTTAGTATACTAAATTTTAATAGTAATTAAATAAAGATAATTTTAAGTTAAATTTAAATTTTAATCTTATTTCAGGAGAAACATTATGAAAGTTCCATGTATAACCGAAGAATCTCTTTTTCGTCCTGAAGCCGTAAGGTGGCGGGAAAGAATGCATCTTCTTGAACCATTAGGTGATGCACTGGTTGTTTTGCCGTGCAGCATGAGAAAGCCATATTCATCATCCAGATCCCATATAATATTCATGAAAGCTACAAAGGGCATACAGGAGGTTATATTGACCTCTCCATTTGGTGTTTGCCCCCGCGAAATGGAAAAGACATATCCAATACAATCATATGACACTTCAACTACAGGAGAATGGTCACATGAGGAAATTAAAGTTGTTGGAGAATGTCTTAGGGATTATATTGGCGAAAAAGAAGTAATAGCTCATGTTGAAGGTGGGTACAGGCAGGTTTGTGAAGAATATCTTGATAATGCTGTTTATACTTCCACAGGTAAAACTACATCTGCTGAATCAATGAACAACCTTAAAATAGAAGTTAAAAAGCATCCTAAAGTTAAAGGAAGAGTTAAAACGTTACATCAACTTAGATCAATTTCAAGATACCAGTTTAATAGTAAAGAAGCGGATTATATGATACCTGATGATGTTAAAGTCCTTGGAAGATTTGATAAACGAATACTCAGGGATGGAAAACAGATAGCAACATTGCATTTCAATAATGGATTTTATTCTCTGAACTTAGAAGGCGGGAAAATTTTACAGAGTATCAATAAGAAATGGGTTAAAATCAACTTCGATCTTAAAACAAACACTCTTTTTTCTCCAGGAGTAACTGAAGCAGATTCTGATATAATACCTGGCGATGAAGTGGTCATTTTACAGGGTGATGATGTTGTAGGGGTTGGAAGAGCTGTTTTAAGTGGAGAAGAAATGGAAAAAGCCACTAAAGGCGTTGCAGTGAAAGTAAGGCATAGAAAAAAATAGGGTATTGCAAAAATTATAAATAACTATAAATGCAATAAATAAAAACATTAAAAACACCCTATTTTTAGATATTACAATTCAAAAACAGATTTATTTGAAGATAGGGATAAAATAAACTAAAATAAGTTTAATTATTAATAAACATAAAAAATTAAATTTACATAGTGAGGAGATATCATGGCAGATGAATTAGTGGAAAAAGTAAAAGATGCAGTTTCAGTAGTAGCTGATCCTCATATGGGCATTAGCATAGTTGAGATGGGAATTGTTCAAAATATTGAAATAGAAGAAAAAGAAGGTACCGTTGCAAAAATTACAATTAGGCCAACAAACCCTGGATGTATGAGTGCAGCAAATATAGCTATGAATGCTAAACTCGCAGCTGAAAAGGTAGAAGGCATTGATAAGGTTGAGATACTTGTTGAAGGTCATATGATGGCTGATGCAATCTCTGAAATGGTAAACAAATAATTTTTAAGTTATTATATAAGGAACTGCCTTAATAACTCACCGTTTTGACTTAACAGATATTTGACGATGGTGTAATTAAATGGAATTACCATGGAACGTTGTGGTTGTTACAGGTGTTCCTGGGGTTGGTAAAACAACTCTCTGTAGAAGAGTTTCTAAAGATTTAGGTTACAATTACATAAATTATGGAGATCTTATGCTTGATATAGCTATAAGCAAAGATCTCGCTTCTACGGATTCAGAAATGTTTAGTTTGGATATAGAAACTCAGCATGGAATCTGGAAAGAAGCAGCTTTAAAAATAAAAGATATGGATAATGTTCTTGTAGATTTACACGGTGTTGACCAGTCTTCAATTGGTTATATTCTTTCATTACCCATTGAAATTATATCGCCGGATATAATAGTGATAGTGGAGTCTTCAAAGGATAACATACTCCAGAGAAGACATAAAGACACAAAAGAAAGGATAATTGACACTATAAAAAGTTTAAAAGAACATATGAACATGTTAAGGATTTCAATGGCTTCATGTTCTGCAATTTTAGATTGTAATTTTATTATATTGAATAATGATAATTTCGAGGATTGCTTAACTACAATGAGAAATCTTTTAGGCACAGGTAGTATAAACTGAAATCTATGTATCGTGTAATAAAAATCTTAAAAAATCCACATCTTCCGCAAAGGTTATATAGGATGAAGACTAAATCTTGGAACTACCCGTTTGCAGATTTATATTTGTAAAACTGCACGAGTGAAATAATTCATTTCTCTAAATCAAATGGGGCCCGTGGCTCAGCTTGGTTAGAGCGCACGGCTGATAACCGTGAGGCCCTGGGTTCGAATCCCAGCGGGCCCATTTATTTTTAATTTCTACTTTAATAAATCCCCTAATTCACTCGAAAATCTATGATTTTTGCTTTATTTGGCAATTAATTATCCTTGTTAAAAGGAAATATCAAAAAATAAAGGGATTTTTTTATTCTGACTTGTAAATTAACGCTATTGATCTATAAAAGTACATGTAAGCGTATGGCATTACAATTAATGAAAGTAACACTGGTCCTACAATAGGTAAGGTTAATTTTGAGATAGGATTAGTTATAGAAGTTCCTGCAAGAATTAAGATTATAAGAATAATTCCAGTTATTATATACCATATTATAAGATTTAGCCATCCTATGCTCCCTATTTTACTGAATATTTCACCAATTCTGAAGGCTGCACCGAGTTTACTGTCATTGCTGGCCATATTTGCTAGTGCCATTGCGAATAGCGGATACACTATTAATATATATAAACTTGCAACGGAAAATATGGCCAATGTGTTTAAAAGTGTATTTAAATCCGCAGCAGATGGATTCGATGATGGATTTAATATTAAACCTATTAAATCAGGCCCGAAAGATAATGCTCCATAAGCTATAATTAAAATAGCAGGGATCATATAAACTATAAAAGTTATAAAGACTTTAATACCGTTTATAAACATTTCCTTCCAATTATTGAACTTTGGAAGCTCATCCATACCCGCCAAAGATGATTGTATAATTCTAAGCTGATAACCTTGTACCAAGAAACCAATTATAATTCCAATAATGAATAAAAGACCCAGTATTGCAAAATTTCTTATACCTAACGACGTTCCGATGTTAAGTAATGTGCCACTAAACACTATGATAATTCCAAAAATCAAGATCTTCTTCCAATCTGAAAATGGATACCTTAAAGCATCTCCGACTATTTCCCCTAAGTTCATTTACTAACCTCTTTTTAATTTAGCATGTATCAGTTATTTATGGAGTAGTACTTTCTTATAAATTAAAATGTTTGATTGGATTACGCTATAGCAAGTGGGATTACTCAAAGATTATAACAAATGAAATAATTTAAGATTGAACTTTATATTTACTAATCTATTTCTGCCTAATCGGCCAAATATGTTATTTTATGTTCTTAAATGTTATTAAAAGAATTTAAATGTAGTATTATCTCACATAAACGCTTATTTTACTCCAATAATTCATGATGGGGTTCTTTAATTGCAGGTAATACATTAATTAAAAAATCAAAATTTGATTATAAAAAAATTTATATTCCAAGATGTAACATATAATAGATTGGAGCAATGATGGTAATCAATTACCTCATTTTATTATATTTTTTTTGAAATTCTTTGTTAAATCGCTTATTTTGTGAATATTAATAATTTAGACGATTCTAATGCATATTTTTTTGCTATTAGCTATTTTCTGCAAATTCATGAAGCTTTCTGAGAGCTTCACCTGATAAAACTGCTTTTCGAGCGATTTTCACGCCATCTGAAAGATTGCCTGCAATTCCGGCTATAAAAAGAATTGCTCCTGCATTTACAAGGCATAGATCAAGTCTTGCTTTTTCAGTTTCACTTCTTTCTTCACCTTTAAGTACATCAACTGCGATCTGCATATTTTCATTGAGGCTTGAAGATGCTTTTATCAGCTCTTTATTGGTTCTTTCAACACCAAAGTCTTCAGGATAAATTTCTTTTATATCAATTTTACCATGGTCAAGAATTGCTACTTTGGTCTTTCCAATGGTTGAAATTTCGTCCATTGCAGGATTTCCTTCATCATCGAATCCATGAACCACCATGGCTCTTTTAACCCCTATATTTTTAAGTACACTGGCCATTACTTCCACATATTCAGGATCAAAAACTCCTAGAAGCTGAATATCTGCATTTGCAGGTGAGGTAAGCGGACCCAAAATATTAAAAACTGTCCTGATTGCAAGTTCCTGTCTTACAGGCATAACGTGCTTCATAGCTGGATGGAAATTAGGGGCAAACATAAACCCTATGCCTGCCTCTTCCATGCATCTTTCTACTTCCTCACCATTACTGTCTATAGTTACACCAAGAGCCTCAAGTATATCAGCACCACCGCATTTACTTGTTATGCTCCTGTTACCATGTTTTGCTATTACCACGCCGCACGATGCAGCAATTATGGCCGAAATAGTACTTATATTAAATGTTTTTAATGTATCTCCCCCAGTACCGCATGTATCTACAAGAGGAGCATTTATATCTGGTGAAACATGTACACAAACTTCACGCATAGCCTTTACAAAGCCAGTTATTTCGTCAACTGTTTCACCCTTCATGGAAAGAGAGGTTAAAAAAGAAGCCATCTGAACATAATTTGCATTACCTTTTACAATATGCATCATACATTCATATGCTTCCTGTTCATTTAGATCCTCAAAGGATGTAACCTTTTTTATACAGTCAGCCATCATAAAAATCACTTTTTAAGTTTTAGTAGCTTCTTTAAGTTCCCTGCAGAATTCTCCAATTTTTTGGAGCATTTCCTCTTTATTTTCAAGGTTTTCTGTGATTATGTTTAAGATGGCACTTGCAACAATTGCACCATCTGCACCTGATTTTATAACTTCTCTAACCTGATTTGGGTTGGAAATACCGAATCCTACACTTATTGGGAGATCACATGCTCCTTTAACACGTTCTATTAGCTCAACAGTACTGTTTTTGAGTTCGTCCCTTGCACCTGTGATTCCCATAACTGCAACAACATAAAGAAAGCCAGAACATATTTTAGTTATCTCTTGTAGCCTTTCATTGCTTGTTGTTTGAGCTACCATGAAAATCTGCTGGATATTGTTATTTTTTGCTGCTTCAATGGCATCATTTGCCTCTTCCGGAGGTAAGTCAGCTGCAAGTATTGCATTTGTCCCACTATCTCTGGCCATTTTGTAAAATTTATCAAGACCCATTTTGTAAATTAAGTTATAATAGGTCAGGACTCCTATGGGGATATCTGTAAATTCACGGACCTGTCTTATAAATTCAAACCCTTTTTCAGCGTTCATACCTGCGTTAAGAGCTCTTATATCAGCTAACTGAACTGTTGGCCCGTCTGCAACAGGATCACTGAATGGAAAACCTATCTCAAGGGCGTCAGCCCCATTTTCTACAAATTTTTTAACAATTTCAAGGGATGTTTCAAAATTGGGGTCGCCTGCAACCACAAAGGGGATGAATGCACCTTCTTTTTTTGCCCTGGCCCTTTTAAATGCCTCTTCGTAACTTTCTATATTCATAATTCAACCCCCATAAGGCCTTCTGTAATTAAAATGGGAATTAATGCATATCCATTTGTACTATCAAATCCATCCCTGTAATTTTTAATATTCATAATTCAACCCCCATAAGGTCTGCAATTATATTGACATCTTTGTCGCCCCTTCCTGAGAGATTTACAACAACTGTTTTCCCTTTATTTTCCTTTGCGTACTTTTCGGCCATTGCAACAGCATGAGCACTTTCAAGTGCGGGAATAATGCCTTCATATTCTGATAGAAATTTAAAGCCTCTGAATGCTTCTTCATCAGTAATAGGGCCATATTTTGCCCGTCCTGTAACCTTTAAATATGAATGTTCTGGTCCTACACCGGGATAGTCCAGTCCTGCAGATATAGAATGAGCTTCAGAGATCTGTCCATAATCATCTTGGAGTACAAAGGAGAGAGAACCATGAAGAATTCCTTCAGTACCTGCAGTGAGAGTCGCACCGTGTTTACCTTCTAGACCATCTCCTCCACCTTCGGCACCTATGAGTTCTACTTCTTCATCATCCACAAATTCAGAAAATATTCCCAGGGAGTTACTTCCGCCACCAACACATGCTATTACTGCATCTGGAAGTTCGCCTTCTTTCTCAAGAATATCTTTCTTTGTTTCTTTTCCAATAACTGTCTGGAAATGCTTTACCATAGTTGGATATGGATGAGGGCCTGCAGTAGAACCAATGAGGTAGTGGGTATTTTCCACATTGGTTATCCAGTCTCGCATGGCCTCATTCATTGAATCTTTTAAAGTTTTAGATCCGCTTTCTACAGGAATTACCTTGGCTCCAGATATTTCCATTCTAAATACATTTAAACGCTGACGTGCTACATCAGTACTACCCATGTAAATTTCTACAGGCATTTCAAGTAGTGCCCCTACAGTTGCAGTTGCAATACCATGCTGTCCAGCCCCAGTCTCAGCTATTAGCCTTTTTTTACCCATATATTTGGCAAGAAGCCCTTGCCCAAGAGTATTATTTATTTTATGAGCTCCTGTATGAAGTAAATCTTCTCTTTTCAGGTATATTTTACATCCAAGTTTTTCTGAAAGATTTCTGGCATAGTATAGTGGTGTTGGCCTCCCTGCAAACTCCCTTAAATAATATTCAAGTTCAGCATTGAACCCTTTATCATCTTTATATTTTAAAAAGGCTTTTTCTAGCTCTTCAAGTGCGGGAATCAGAAGTTCTGGAACGAATATCCCGCCGTACTTACCAAATTTACCATCTAAAATCATTAAATCACCTTACAAGTATCAACAAATTCTATTATTTTTAAAGTATTTTTAATTCCAGGACAGTCTTCAACTCCTGAATTAACATCTACATAATCGAAAATATCTCTAATTAACTTTCCTTCCTTTTTTATCCTTTCTGTATTAATGCCACCTGCAAGAAACAGTTTAATATCAGGGTTACTTATTTTAGCAATTTCGGCTGCTTCAACTGCAAGTTCCAATGGAATTTGCTTTCCAGTGCCGCCGCTTTTTCCAGAAACCATTGAATCAAATATTAAATAATTACAAACCTTTGCAAATTTTTCTATTTCTTCTCTTTTGGAAGTATCAATCTTTTCAGGAATTCCAATGGCTCTAATAACATTTATTCCTTTTAATTCAACTATTTCTTCAGCCTTTAAAGAATGTAACTGCACATTATTAATGCCGCTTTTTTCTACAGCTTTTATTGCATCTTCGGTGGTTTCAGGCTCAATTACAAGCACTGCTTTTTTGAGATTTTTCATGGAGTCTCTAAGTTTTCTAATTTTTTTAATATCAAGAAATCTTTTAGATCTTTCAATGTTGATAAATCCAATGAAATCAGGATCATATTTTTCGCAAGAATGAAGGTCTTCAAGTCGTGTAATTCCGCAGATCTTAAATTGCATTAACTCACCTTCACGTTTTGCCCTGCTTTAACAAGTTCCTCCACCTTTCCAAGTATATTAGGTGATTCCATTATACTTGAACCTACCAGAACTGCATCTGCGCCGTAGCTACCTAGAAGTTTGATATCTTCTCCACTTTTCACGCCACTTTCTGAGACAAGAATTGTATTTTCTGGAATGTTTTTTGCAAGCTTTTCAGTTCTTTTAAAATCGATACTGAAATCTTTAAAGCTCCTGTTATTTATCCCAATTATTTTAGCCCCTGCTTTTTTAGCCATTTCTATTTCTTCCCTATTTTTACATTCAACAAGGGCATCCATTTCAAGGTAGTGGCATAGATCAATTCCAAATCGAAGATCTCTGTAAACATCTGCCATTAAGAGTACTGCACTGGCCCCGCAGGAACGAGCTTCGTAAATCTGATATTCATCTACTATAAAATCCTTTCTAAGAAGTGGTAACTTACTTGCCTTTGATGCAATGCGCAAGTTTCTGATGCTGCTTTTAAAGAATGTTTCTTCAGTCAGCACAGAAATAGCACTGGCTCCTCCCATGTCATAGAGTGGAACCACATCTTCCACCATAAGGTTAGATATATCACCTTTTGATGGTGATGCTGGTTTGTATTCGCAGATCACTGAAATATCGTTGCTATTAGTCAATGCCTTTTTAAAATCAGCTCTTACCTTAGTCCCTCGGATATTTTCTTTTAATTCACTTAGAGGACGATATTTCATATCTCTTTCCAGCATATTTTTCCTTTGTGTGATTATCTGTGAGAATTTAATCATACGGCGACCTCTAGGAAATTCTTAATTATTTTAACCCCGCTGGCAGTGCCTATAGATTCTGGATGGAATTGAAGGCCAAAAATAGGACTTTCCACATGCTTTATAGCCATAATAGTTCCATCTTCTGTCTTTGCAATCACTTCTATACAATCTGGAACACTGCCTTCGTCACAGATCAGTGAATGGTATCTTGTCGCAAGGAGGGAATTTTCAACTTCTTTAAATAATCCATTTTTACTGTGGGTAATTTTACTTAATTTGCCATGTATTGGTTCAGCTCTTTTAATTTTGCCCCCAAATGTTGCAAAAATGCCCTGATGCCCTAAACACACACCTAGTATAGGAATTTTCCCGCCAAACTCTTTTATGGTTTCTCCACAAACTCCGAAATCTCTTTCATTGGTTGGATTTCCAGGACCTGGCGAAATTATTATACTGTCTGGTTGAAGCTGTTCTATTTCCTCAATAGTTATTTCATCGTTCCTTTTTACCATTATATCCTTTTCAAGCTTTCCTACCAGCTGATAGAGGTTATATGTAAATGAATCATAATTATCGATTATCAGGATCATTTTAGCTCCTCCTTGCCCCTTGCAACTTCAAGCGCCTTTAAAAGTGCCTGAGCCTTGTTTTCACACTCGAAATATTCATTTTCTGGAATTGAATCATGCACGATTCCGGCCCCTGCCTGTATTTTTGCTTTATTTCCATTGCAGATTAAAGTACGAATAACGATTGCGAAATCAGCATTTCCATTCAGGGAAAAGTACCCTAAAGCACCGCCGTAAGGCCCCCTTGGAATTCCTTCCAGTTCATTAATTATTTCCATAGCTCTAATTTTGGGAGCCCCGCTTAAAGTTCCTGCAGGGAAAATTGAACCGAATGCATCCACTGATGTCATGTCTTTCCTTAATTTGCCTGTTACATGAGAAACGATGTGCTGCACATGTGAAAACTTCTTTATGTCCATATATTCTGGAACACTTACTGAATCAAATTCACTTACTTTTCCCACATCGTTTCTTGCAAGGTCAACGAGCATCAGGTGTTCAGCAAGTTCTTTTTCATCGTTAAGCAGTTCAATTTCGAGTTTTTTGTCTTCAAGACTTGTTTTACCTCTTTTCCGGGTTCCTGCAATTGGATATGTTTCTACTTTCTTTTCTTCAACTCTTACGAGCATTTCTGGACTTGAGCCAATTATTTCGCGGTTTCCAAGTTTTAAATGGTACATGTAAGGCGATGGATTCATCTCTCGAAGTGCCTTGTAAATTGAAAGCTTATCACCTGTGATTTCATATTCACGGGCATTTGAAATTACACTCTGGAATATTTCGCCCGCTTTTATCCTTTCTTTTGCTTCCAGTACCATGCTTTCAAATTTTTCCTTTGAAAAATAATGTTTTTTGAATTTGAAATCAATATTGCCAATATCGTAGGATTCTTTTGCGATCTGGTTTATTTCTTCCATTCTGTTTTCGCCAAGAGTCACATATTCACATTTATTCTGCAATCTATCAAAAGTTATAGTGTCTAAAAATAAACCAAACTCAAAATCAGGATACTCTGAATCCTGAACATTAATATTTTCAAAATGTCGAACTGATTCATAGGATATGTAACCTACAAGCCCTCCTCTAAACCCTTTCTTTCCACTACTTCTGGATGTTAATTTTTTAATCTCTTCAAAGGGGTTTTCAGTCTCAATTTCTTCTTGAACTCCATTTTTTTCTATCTTTAAAATATTTCCTTCGGCTTTCAGGGTTGCTACTGGCTTGAAGCCTAAAACTGAGAATCTTGCAAGTCCACTGTCACTTTCCATGGATTCAAGGAGAAATGCGTCCTTGTAGTTTCTATAAATATTTTTAAATAATTCAAAAGGAGAATCGAAGTCAAGTTCGACGCTGGTTGGTTCATTTAATTTAAGATCGCCAAAAACATTCACTGCCTTTCATATTGTCACCTAATGTATTTCTTACAATAGGTTATATACAGCATAGTACTATTTAAAGCTTTAGAGTACATATATGTACATTCATACTCTAATTAAACTACAACAGTACTTTGCACATTTTTCATATTTCAATAGAATGGTTTATATGGTATGCCTTAGTACACATATGTACATTGAGGATAAATTGAGAGATTTTCATGTGGGAGAAAATAAAGTACAAATTCGAGAAGTTCCCTGCACGTATGAACGTTGCAAGAAAAATAGTAGAGCATGGTTTATGTGTTGGGGATAATGGCAGAATTTATTGTGGTAACATTGAAATAAGTGATGTAGCACTTGCAAGGGCAGTGAATGTGGATCGAAGAAGTATAAAAACTACGGTGGATGTTATACTTTCTGATGAACAGCTTGCAAAAATATTCAGGAATATTACCCCTGCGGGACCTCTAGTTAAAGATGTGGCAAAAGATTTAGGCTTTGGAATTGTAGAAATAGAAGCCCATGCTCAAAATTCAGGTATTATTGCCAGAGCTACAGAGTTAATATCCAATAAGGGAATAAGCATAAGGCAGGTACATGCAGGAGACCCAGAACTGGAGGAAAGACCTCTCCTTACAATTATAACAGAAAAACCAATAGAAGGAAATCTCATAAATGAGTTTTTAGAAATTGAAGGTGTAAAAAGAGTTTCTATTTATTAACAGTTAAATTTATATAAGCTTAACTTAAATTATCAATACAGATGTTTCTATTTAATAACTAAATATGCTTTTAAAATTTAGTTATATAATAAAAATTATAATTTTAAAAAAAGGTGTTATTATGGATGCAGCAACTTTACTTATAGTTATTATTATAGTAAGTTTTATAGGCGTTTCTGCTTTAACTCAAGTGCTCAACAGAAGCGCTGAATAATTTAGTATAAATTCTAATTATTTTTTTTAATTTTTTTTAAATTTTATCATTGTTTTTCTAAAGTCAGTATAAATCTGGTTCCATTTTCTCTTTGAAGCTCTATTTTGCCTTTAAGCTGCTCTACAAGAGTATTTACCAGCTGTAAGCCTAGAGATTCTGTATTCTGGAAGTCGATGTTATCTGGAAATCCAGTGCCATTATCGCCAATTACCATTTTCAGCATGTTTTCGCCTTCCTGAGAAAGTAAAACACTTATTTCCCCTTGTCTACCCTCTGGAAATGCATGTTTTAAAGAGTTAGTCACAAGTTCATTTAATATCAATCCACAGGGGATAGCAGTGTCAATATCTAATAGAACCTTATTTAAATCCATTTTCTGTTTAATTATATTATGATCAACTCCATAGGAACTGAAAAGTGCTGACATTAAATTTTCAATATATTTTTCAAAGTTAATTCGTGCTAAATTATGAGTTCTATATAGGCCTTCGTGAATCATAGCCATAGACCTTACTCTATTCTGGCTTTCCTTAAAAATCACCAGATAATTTTCATCTTTAATGTACCTGGATTGGAGACTTAATAAACTGGAGATTATCTGCATATTATTTTTCACACGGTGGTGTATTTCTTTTAAAAGTACTTCTTTTTCTTCAAGTGAGGTTTTAATCTGCTTTTCTGCATGTTTACGATCATCTATATTCCTGCTACTACATACAAATCCTTTAAGGCCTTTTCCGTGATCAAATACAGGTTTACCTGCAGTTTCAATCCAAATATAATCACCAGAGGATGTTTTGTGCCGATACTCTACTTCACTGATATACTCTGCCTCATTAAGAGAAGGAGTATATACTGCTTCTTGCATAGATGATTTTACCTTTTCCAGATCATCAGGATGCACGAAATCAAACATGTTCTTTCCAAGCATGTTTTTGGGTTTATAACCTACAATTTTCCAGGCTGATGGGCTAACATACTCATATTCTCCTTTAGCATTACTTCTAGTTATTAAATCCATCATATTGTCTGTTATTAAGCTTAAATGGCTTTCCCTTTTTTCTAATATTTCTTTATTATTCTGCAGTAGCTCTCGAGCCCGGTCACTATCTTTTAAGGCCAAAATCTGACGAACAAACATCATTGTCATGATAATTGCAGCTCCCCAAACCAGAATATTTAAATTAACATTTTCTAACTGCATATAAATCCAAAAAAGAAGGATATATATAAAAAAAAGCCATAATGCAGTTATATAAGAACTCCAGTTGAATTTTTGGGAGAATTTTTTATATTGAAAACTTGGAAATGGTCTGACATTTGTATCATTAATATAAGAGATACCTGCCAACGCCGTTAAAATATATGAAATTAACCAGCCAATATCTAAAACTCCTCCAGGAATATATACAGAATATAAAAACTGGTAGATGAATATAATGTTGGTAATAGATAGAGATACAACGCTCATAGCTAATAAAAACAATGGAATTTTTTTTACCTGCCCAAACCAATCAAATATTAAGTAAGCCATTAAAAACAGCAGGAAAGTATCCAAAAGCAGGTAAGATAAAAATATAATCATGCTTGTAATAATCACTTTATTGGCATCAAGCAGGGGCATTAAGAGTACCCATAACACTAAACCTGCCGAGATTATCAAGACTCCAGTATCGAGAAGAATTTGATATTTTTTTGCTTCTGTATTCTGGTTAACTGGTAAATAAAGGATGCCTGCTATAATTAAAGGATAGTAAGCTAGATAAAATATATCTGCTATAGATGGAAATGGAATTTGATTTAAGTTCATATACATGGCTGACCATATAATATTACCTAAAATCGTTGCCAATTGGGATAGAGCTATTAATGTCCAACCTATAAATGCCCTCCTACTGTATTTAAAAGATTCTTTTGCAACAAAGAATAAAACTATGATAACAAATAAATTTAATAGAATAAAGGCAATATTTCCAAAAAGGGCAAGGTAAGGCGAACTATTTCCAATAGCTACAACAAGAATATTAATAAATAAAACAGCAGCAAAGAAGATTGATAATACTTGAAATGATATTAACTTCTTTTCATCTATTGAAAAATTCATGAGCTCATCAACCTTACTTTATCATTATTAATAATGGATATCTATGATATAACATTTAAACCATTAATAAATGCATATGTTAATATATTGGGGACTTAATTTATTAAAAAAAGTTTAATATATACCTCTAACTATTATGGCATTGAAGGGGGACTTAGATGGAAAATATAAAAATATTGGTTGTAGAAGATGAAAATATAGTTGCTCTAGATATCAAAAATAAGTTAAAAAGTATGGGATTTGTCGTACTTCCTGTAATCTCTTCTGGAGAAGAAGCAATTGAAAAAGCAAATGAATACCGACCGGACTTAATTATGATGGATATCATGTTAAATGGAAAAATGGACGGTATAGAGGCTGCAAAAAAAATCATGGAAACTCAAAAGATTCCTGTTTTGTATCTGACTGCAAATACAAATGGGGAAATATTAGAGCGAGCCAGCAACATAGGGCCCTGTAGTTATATAATCAAGCCTTTCCATGAAAAAGATCTGGAAGACACTATTAATAATCTCTTAAAATTAAAATAACTGAAAAATAAAAAATAATTATTTAGATGAATTATTCATTATCCTCTTCATCTAATGCTTTTAGAAGTTCTTCCCATGCTTCCAAGGATTCTTTAGCTTCCTGGTCGCTTAAAACTTCTATGGCATACCCTGAGTGAACCAGTACATACCTGCCTACTTCAACGTCTTCAACTAAATCGAGTTTCGCGTTTTGTTTTACTCCTCCAAAGTCAACAACTGCTACATTATCGTTAATTTCTACTATTTGCGCTGGTGCTGCGATACACATTGAAAATCTCCTCTTTAAATTTTAGATCATGAAATGTAAGTTTAAATAAAATCTCTTATTTTTATAAATGAATTTTTTAATCAATTTTAATATGTATTCCTGACATATAAAAATATGCCAGAGAAATTTTGAAAATACTTTTACAAACTGTATTTGTGATGTGCTTTAAAAATTTAGAGTTAATCAATAATAAGTGGACAGTATCGATATATAACAATTGGAAAGACCAAAATCTATGTTAATATATTAAAATACGTCCTAAATCAAATTCTCATGTGGAGGAACTTTTATGGATATTGTAGTCGTTGGTGGAGGGCCTGCAGGTAGAACTGCCGCAATTGAGGCATCAAGTATTGGAGAAAATGTAATTCTTGTTGAAAGAGACAAAATTGGGGGCACATGTCTTAATGAAGGATGCGTCATAGTTACTGGATTAAATGACGTAGCAAAATTCATAAATGATGCTAAAAATTTTAAAAATCTGGGTTTAATTGAAGATGATTACCAGTTACGCTTTGATAATGTCATAAAAGGCGTCAAAGAAACAGTGGCTAAAATAAGGCATATTCTTGAAACTGAAACCCTGGATGCAGGCGTAGAAATTGTAAGGGGTAATGCAAGTCTTGAAGAGGGTAAGGTTATTTTAGATAGTGAAGAGATCCAATACGATAAACTGATTATAGCAACAGGTGCAAAGCCATTTATTCCTCAAACAGAAGGATTTGAAAACGCCATAACTTATAAAGATATATTAAATTTAACCGAACTTCCTGAAGAACTGATTATAGTTGGTAGTGGAGTTATTGCGGCAGAATTTGCCAATGTATTTTCCAGTATGGGTACTAATGTGAATATTTTATGTAGAAACCGCTTTTTAGGAATGCTTGATGAAGATGTCAAAAAATACGTCACTAAAAATTTGCTTCATAATGTGACTATACATGAAAATTTAGGCGTAAATAAAATTTATGAAGGGGGTATTTCTACAGATAAAGGGGATATGAGTGGACTTGTACTCTTTGCAACAGGCATGACTCCAAATTCTGAGATAGCATCTCATATTGTAGATCTTGGGGATAAAAACAATATCGTTGTGAATAAAAGAATGCAGACAAGCCATGAAGATATATATGCAGCTGGAGATGTAACTGGTGGAATAGGTAACACTCCTGTAGCAAGGGCAGAAGGAGTTACAGCAGCAAGAAATGCCTGTGGGATTTTTAAAGAGATGGATTACAGGTTTATACCAAGTGCAATATCTCTGCAGCAGGATGTGGCGTTTATAAATTCTGAAAATAAAAATGATGGTATCAGTGGGCACATGAAAGGTTCTGCAGGTCCTGGATCATTTTGGAGGGTGCATGATGGTAAAACTGGTTTTACGAAGATAAATGTCAGTGAAAATGGAGATATAAATGAAATATTTTCAATTTCACCATCGTCACGTACAAGTATGGCTTATATGTCCAAGTTACTGCGAGAAGGGCAAAAAGTAGACGATTTTGATGATTTTATGGAGGTACATCCCTCTACAGATGCCATATATAAACTAATTAGATTTTTTGCAAGATTTGAGTAAATAAAAATAAAAAAAGAAGAAATTATTTATATTGAGGCACTCAAACCGGCAAAACTTTGCTGTCGTATAAATCGTTTAATACCTCTGCTAGGCCTATGTATACACCAATTGCACCGCATAATACTCCTTCCCAGCCTGATATAAATGCTAATGTAAGATTTCCAGTTAAGGTATAAGCAGTTAACAGGAAGAAAAGTATTGCAAGGGTTAGGAAAAATGCTTGTATAATACGGCTTAATTTTAGTGTTCCTATAAAAATTCCTACTGTAAATAGTCCCCATATGAGATAAAATATTGCAATTGAATTTGTGTCTGGAGCCATTCCCCATCCTAATTTTGCAAATATTAATATCAGTATATCAGAAATCCAGTATATTCCATATAGTCCAAATGCGACAGTTCCAAAGGTATTACCATTTTTATATTCCATTGCACTAACAATTACCAGGGTTATACCTCCATAAACTATGCCTAAAGTAAATATTATACTGTTTAAACCATAAAGACCAGCGACAAAGAGACCATAAAAAATAATCGTCAAACCTACTGCTATGAATCCTAAAGGAGCAGGATTTGCGGGGGTATGTGTTGATAATTTTTTACCATCAATTGTTATAGTTGCAAATTCATCTTCTACCATTTTTTTCACCTCCAATATAATTTATTTCATTGATAATCGATTTCAATTATTCTAATATTATTATTTTCTATTAGAACTAAATAGAAAAACTTATATTGTTATCGCAACAATAATTTGATATATTTTTCTAAATATTACATTTCTGACACTTCTGCTTAACCATTATGTACTATGAGTCACTAAATACATTATCGATGATTAATCGGGTGTTAATGATCGTAAGGATACATAAACGCAAAGAATTATCAATATGGTAGGATGAAATCCATTGAACGTAGAATTAGGAACATAATTTCATCATTATTTTTTGGATAAAAAAATTAATAAATATATGAACTTGATTTTCGAACCTGTAGTAAATATATAAGTTTCACAGTTCTTGAATTGTTTTAAATGAGTATCAGACTAAATTATATATCAATAGATTGACAATTAATTAAAAAGAACAAGAATATATGGAGTGAATAAATGATTAACTGGAAATCTTTAGGTTTTGGAATTGTCCTAGCAATAGTTATGTTTTTCATGTTTATGTTTAACTCGCCTTCATTGGCAATTTTAAGCTTTATTATAGCACCATTAATTGGAGGATATGTTCTCGGTGGTGATCTTAAAATAGGGGCTCTCTATGGGGCTGTAATCAGCTTTATTGGAAGTATAGTTTCTATATTGTCTTATACTGCATTACTCAGCTATTTCTCAAATGTGGCCATACCTTTAGGACTTAACGTAATCAATTTAGTAGCGGTATGCTTTATTTATGCAGTTATTGGTGCTGTTTGTGGTATTGCAGGGGCAGCAGTTAAAAATAAACTAATGGAAAAACAATAATTTTTCCTTTTTTTTAAATTAATGAATCAATTATTTTAGTTTGTCAAGAATTATTTTTGCAATTTTATCGGAGGATTCTAAGACATCTTTACCATACTGCGAGGCTTTATTTTTAGTTTTATCAATATCATTTAGAAAATCATTCGCAGTTTGATCCAGGTTATCTAACTCACTTTCAACCACTGCTCCTTTAAATACATCACCCATGTCATGATAACGCCCATATTTTACTCTAAGCAGCGTTATTATGGGTAAATTGCATGCAATAGCTTCATGAAGCATTACTCCATCATCTGTAATAATTACGAAGTCTGCTAATTTGTATAAATCACGCACCCAGTCAATATAACCTAAATATAATATTCCATCAGTCTCAAGATATTCACGATATTTTTCATCTAGAGGATGCCCTATGACCACTATGTTTGCTTTAATTCCGCTTTCTCGAAGTTTAGGGGCAGCAAGGGCCATTTTTTCAAAAAGAGTAGAACCTGAGGATAATAGTATTGTCGGTAGGGAAGGATCATAACTTTCTGGCATCGATTCCAGTGCTTTTTCCTTGTTACCAGTAATTACATCCGGATTTATGGGCATATAGGCCTTATGCACATTTACACTGCTATTGGTTAGTTTAAATAATGGAGATTCTGGAAGTGCAACTGCTGTGGTAAATTTAGACACTTTTGAGTCAGATGGGGTAGAGACAATCCCTACAGATGGAATACCGATAATTTTGGCAGCTAAACATCCAACTATTGCTCCTCCACCAATGGATCCAATAACCACATCTGGTTTTACTTTTCTGTATAAACTTATGGCTTCAAAGATGGCCTTAATAGTTTTAAAGCCTCCTTTTACCAGGGTAAGCTTAGTGGCAGCATGTCCGCCGGCTTGGGGAATAGCTGTTTCATGCCAGTTTATACCATGTTTTTCAAATAGCAACCCACTTGCACCGTAATTTAAGGCAAATTCACAATCTATACCATATTTAGATAGTGCTTTAGAAATATTAAGTGCAATTGCTGCGTCTCCTCCAATACCTCGCCCTGTTACCATAAATAATGCTTTCATTTATTCACCTTTAAATTAAAATATCTTGTAAACATTAAAAATTCCTTAAATACAAATTTTTTGTTAATTTATTTGATTTTCATTGAACTGCTCCACAATAAGGTTAAAATTAGGATTAACTAATTTAAATGGGGCTATACTGATTTAAATCAAAATTAGTGCAGATATTATATAAATATTCCTAATAAATCAAAAATATTGTAAAACATGATCATTGATGTGATTTATTTCATATAATACTGCGTTGCCAGTGACGGTTACTATTCATGTACTTCTTTTGATTCCACATATGGGAACATAGTCAATATTTACACCTAAAACAGCATTTCTATCCTTTGATCTGTTTATAATTAATGCGCTTTTAGGTCGTGCTGAAAAAGAGAGTCAATATAAAATTTGGAAGAATTTAATTTGTTAAATGTAGTTATAAAAAAATAGTAGGAAAGAATGTTTACATTCTTCTTCCCATACGTTTTAAGATTACCTTATCACCTATTGTATCAACCATATCCATGGAGATCATTCTTTCTTCGCCCATACCTAATTTTGAGGAAAGAGTGCCTTCTTTAGCAACTAGGCCTGTTACCATTTTGTTCATTACATCTATTTCTACGTCGTCTACTACACCGACTTTATCTCCATTAGCATCTACAATATCCTTTCCGGATAAATCTTTTGCATGCATTTTATCACCTGTGTTTTTTTAAAATCAAGTTAAGGATAGTTTTAAACTCCATACTTGACAATGACATGGAGCTACTTTTATTTCAAAGGTAGCTATCCTAAAGCCAATTTAATTAAATACAGTGTTAATACTATTTATAAAAAAAGTAATATATAATTTGTTATTTAATCATTTCAAAAAATAGATTTAATAACTCCAATTGTTTCGCAAAAACGGTATAGGGTCTATAATTATTTTAAGCAGTTCTTAAAATATCATTTTTTTATAATGACATTTAATTCAGGAAATGAAATATCCAAAGTAATAGATTTTAAGTAGTAATTTATTTTAAATTACATTCCATACCATTACGCCGCCATCCCTATGTACCAGCTTAAATTTGCTTAGACCTGCGCCATTTTCGAAGTACAACCTAGTAAACATGGAATCTTCGAGTTCTTTATTCATGATAATGGTCAGATAATCATTATTTTCCTTTATTAAAGCTATACTGAATATACTTTCATTGGAAATAACCTGATTCATTACTACATTGCCATTTTGAACTACAATTAACCTGTGGGGATCTAGCATCTGTATTTGATTACCTCTATAATATCGAACATATGCAGTTATTTTGGTTCCATTTATCTGTGCAATAACTCCATTTTGAGCCGTAATTACAGTATTACCATTAATTTGCTGGGAAACCGCCTGTCCTAAAGAATAACCATGACTTTGTCCGGTATTTTTCTGAAAATTCCAGTCTCCAAACTTAGACCATACTCCTGCTTTTATAATCATGTCGCTGCTTAATATGAGCTCATGTGGGGTCGGATTATCTGGATGAGTGTACTGTAACACATTTTGTGCCTGTTCTGGAGTTAATTTATACTGGCTGGTTAATATGGTTTGAGCAGCCTGTTTATCAACCGGCAAAATCGTATCCAGTATTTCTACACTCTTACCAATATCTTTTGTATAGGCCTCAATGGTCGAAATACCCTGATCCCCGCTTGAAGTTAACATTCTCAGTATTCCTGCCGATAGATTCTCATCGCTTGTAGTTAGGGCTTTTCCAACCCAGTATGCACGCGGTGTGTTTTGTGATCCTCCGTCAAAGGTAACTGGCCGATCTGCTACTGCTGTAAACAGGTGTCCAAAGTCCCACCAGGAAGTTAAAACTGTATTTTGGGGAGTATTATCCCTAATCCAGGTTAATGAATTATACATTGAATCATTTACGCTTGATGGAGATATAGTCGAAGCAGCAATAGAATATGTTTCAGTTATTGGGGAATATGACACAAATGCTACCATGAGCAAACATGCCAGCATGCAGTATCTGGCACTTTTTATATGCTTTCTAAAATAGGGTACCATTAAACCTACAAAAACTCCCGCCCCTAATGCTAATGGGATTGAAAACTGTTCAATAAACCTTGAACCCTGTGTTAAAGAAAATCCCATGGTTAAAAGCCAGATTGAAAATAGAATTGTATATAAAAGATAATTTTTCTTCTTTTCCATTATAGAGGGATCTATTGTCCTATTATCTTCAGCTTTTTTTCCAATTATTCTGGTTTTCATTACTTTTCTGGGTTTATTCATTCTTCTGGTTCTTTTTACTTTTTTTGCATTTTCTTTTTTAGTTTTTTCTGGCATTAATTTAAATAGAAATAAAGGAACAACTAAAATACCAAATAAAAAGGGCAAAATTCCACCAACTTTTAAAATAACTGCCCAAATTGAAGGTACTTGAAGTTCTGCTACTGTTAAATACACATTTGGATAAGCAGTACTTTGAACAGCTGTATGTAATTGAGAAACTCCAATAAAACGGGTTAGTATGTCTACAAATCCCGAAAGTCCTAAATAAAAACTCAATAAAACAGAAGTTATAACCATAAATACAATTAAAGAGAATAGTGCCGGCTGATCCAAAAACCATTTAATTTTGTCTGGAAATTTCTCTAATCTAATGGCATTATCTATTTTAAATAGATAATTTGAAAATAAAAAATATATAACTGCTGTTCCAATCAACAGGTAAAACATGTACCACCAACCTTCCCATGCTGTCGAATAGATAAACAGGGAAATAGCGGATAATGAAACAAAAATAGACCTACTTTTAACGTCATCAGCAAGTATACTTACAATAAAGAATACTACAATAAGAATTGGGAAGAGCATGTTGAACATGTCAGTATCAAAGAACCCTGCATATGTATGGGAAAAATATGCAGGTGATAGGCCTACTAAAAGTCCTGCTGTTATTCCTCCGTAATCGTTGGTTATTCGCCTTACAAACAGGTATGCTGGAATTACTGCAAGCGATGCTATAAATGGGGCTAACCAGATTGCAACTGCATTTAAAGGTACGTCTGCAAATGAATTCACTATTTTGTAAGCAAATGCTGTGATAATCGCAATTAATGGGGGATAAACGGCATCTCTTCCAGATGGATAGTAGGAGTGCAGGTCCCATGGAATTCCATTTTTTATTGTATCTCCTAAATAACCGTGATTAATGTAATTTTGGGTCATTCTATAATTATAATAGGAATCCATCTCACTGAAATAAGGGAGTCTATTTTGGTCCTCAAACAGATGTCGTATATCTGCCGATGTACCGGGTAAATAGGCAGCCTCTGCTCTGAGGATAAATACGGCTGAAAATAACAGGATTATAATGATCAACGGTTTAAGTTTGGATAGAATCTTCTCTGCATTCATATAAGATCCCCAATTGATTATTAGCATACTATTTTTACAAATAATATTAATAGTTGATTTTGGGAATATTTAAAGTTTTGCAATTACTTACATACACACAAGGTTTTCTACTAAATCTGTTAATTATGAATGGGCTAAAATTAAATCTGCTTAAATAAATTACATATTTAATACAGTCAAAATTAAAATTAATGCGTAGTATCATCATTAAGTTATATCAAAAGATGAATGAGAACAACTGAAAAAAAGTTAAATACTTAGAAAGGATATTAAGTTTTATGAGAGTAGCAAAATTATTTGTATATCTATGTGCCGCTGTACTTTTGATAATCGGAATTTACAGCTTGATTTATATAAAAGACTATTATCAAGGATTAATATGGTTTGTGTTTGGTATAATTATCCTTATTTTAGGTTACATAAAAGTTAAATAGATAAAAGTCTTATTTGCAAGCATAAGGGTTGTAAACGAGTCTTCTAAACCCTAAATATTTAAATATTTGTTTTTTTATGACTATTTCCCGCTTTCCAATGAGTAATCTGCGCAATAAATCTCCAAGGCCTCCCCCAACCATTACATCGATGATATAGTCTCCAAAATAAGGATTTTTTATTCCAAGTTTTCCCTCTAAGAATATATGCAAATTTTTTCTTCTTAAAAATGCCACAAGGAATGATGTAATGAGGAATAGGGCCAGTACTCCTAAAAAACTGCCATATAAATACCCAATACCCGATATATTTCCATAGAACCCGCCCAATATTGCATAAGTGATTCCAAGTGCCACTGCAAATGAGTGATTTCCAATTTCACCCATCATAATTTTGCCTTTATAATCCAGGGGAGCATAACCGATACATGCAGCCAGGATAATAAGGGGAATATAATAGTTAAAAAATCCTGTGCTCATTAAAAATATTGCGATTATACACATGATAATTACAGTAGAAGATGCAGTCCCTGGTTGCATATCTGCAATATTTAGAGGCTGGATCATCAATGCAATCAAAATTGAAGCGGGTCCAAAGTAATAAAAACCAAGAACAGCTATAACGAGCATCCCTAAACCTCTTGAAAGCTGTCCTATTTCAAATGGCAATGATTTAATGGTCTTTCTTCCAATTAAATCATCTAAAAATGCAAAAACACCAATTATAGCCACAAGATAATTATAAGGCGAAGGTAAAAAGATCAGCATAGCTACAAATGGTGCTATTCCAACAGCTCTTGGTGTTCCACCTCTTATAGATGTATATAAACTTCCGCCAGTTTTCTGGATGATCCATTTAAACAGCAACGTTAAAATAGCTGATATTATAAATGCCAGAATGATTTCTGTGTACATTAATTCACCTATGTTAAAATTAGAAGGAAAGATATATTAAATTTGTTAATTACTCCAGTTCTAATTCAACTCTCAATAAAATTCATTGTTGGTTGGGGCTGCAAAACATTATTTTACCAGCTTTTTAGAAATGAATTAATTATAAATAGTTTCATAGTCTATCCAGCACATCTATAAACTGAACTGCGTCAGAATACTTCCTTTCATATGGATCCTTCTTATAAGTTTCATATACCATGGTACAAATTCCCTTACGTGCTATGGGTTTTGTAACATATAATGGACTTGATCCTCCTGGAGAATATATTTTCAAAAAGGGCATACTCTGGGTAATATTATTTAAGTAGTCCATCGTTTTATCATCTTTGGAAATGGGATAAATATATCGAGGATATTTATATCCGGCTTCTGTCCACAGGTCTTCATGAATATCAACAACGATTTGAGGATTAATACTTGTTACATCAGGTACTACGAACTTATTTGCCAGTAACTGACCATTCATTCTACCTTTGGTAAAATGCATAGCGTTCTTGGTTACATGAATTTTGTAAATTATGTATTTTTTAGATAAAGATTTTGACTTATCCTTTAAAGCAGCTGCAATAGCATCGTGGAACTCAAATTCGCGCGGATGGACTCCAGTAATTAATATAATGGTATTTTCAGAATTTTGATTCCCATATACTTCTTTTTCCACATAACCATAACTTTTATTGCCTAAAATAGTGTTAAAATTATTATTATTTGAAGAAGCAGTATTTGAAGAAGTATTCCAGCTCACCCCTGCAATTATAATGGCTAAAATGAGAACTGTAATGGATAGGCTGATTATAATTATTTTTTTGATTAATACTCCTCCAGTAACGTTAAAATATCGTATTTGTTCTGTAGATTTTTAAAGTTTTTGCTTAAACTTTCTCTGTAAGATTATTAAAAATAATTTAACTCAGGCTATACCTTAAAAGCGCAGCAATCCCTCCAAGTGCTTTTAATTGTTTTCCACCTTCGTGTTCGCTGCTTACAACCATCACTTTACCACCTGTACTTTCTACAAGGTTCATAATCTTTTCAACATCTTCTTCACGCACCAGTTCATCCAGAACTAGCAACCTTTCTGCAGCCCCAGCATTGGATGCATTTTCAACTTCTTTTTTCCCATAGGTGGCTAAATTAGAAGATTTTCCAATTTCCTCCAGGACTTTGCCCATAAGCCTCATCTCCTGAGCTATCCTGCCTTCAGTGGCCATTTGCTCAATTGTACCTTTCTTAAGTACTTCTCTTATCCCTACTCGTCCTCCAGTTCCAGTACTTTCAACTCCTGCTATTTTGGCAAGTTCCGGATATTTCTGACTTAAAAAATCATAAAAATCGTTCTTTGCAAATCCTGGCCCTGCTATAACAATTCCCTGAATATCTTCAAATCCCAGTAAAGTTTTGGCAACCTCATCGTAGAAATTAGCTATATTTTTGCCTCGATCTTTTTGAATTATTCTTTTTCCTGATACTCCCCCTATAATGGGTCCATAATATTCTATACCATACTGCCTGATAATTCCCAGATCTGCAATATCTTCTTCAATTGCCACAATGATTGCTGATGGTTTTTTAGATGATTCAACAGCATCTTTCAACCTTTTTATGGCCCATCGCGACCATTTTTCTTTTGTTATCCTTATTGAATATTTAAGTTTCAGGTCAAGGGTGTGGTGAGTTCCAAGGGGAACCAGATCTTCAGGTCCACTTTCAATTATACCTGTAGCCCTTAATTTTCCTGTATATTTGTGAAAACTTATATTTTCTACTCTTATTCCCATAAAAAATGTCTTTTTAATTCCCCTATCACTTCTTAAACGTTCTCCAGTTGAATCCTGTATTCTACGAGTGGTTTTTGATGAAATTAAATCTCCGGGCTCTATAATATGTGATAAATGCCAGAGGTCGTCTAATGTTTCGGGTATAAGTTCAATTATTCCTTTTTTTGTATCTTGATGAACAATACGCATTTTCACACCATTTAAACTAATATTTAGGTAAATTTAATTAATAATCAATAATTTTACACATGATTTTAAATGTAAAACTGTAAATTTTTGAGAGACTTATTTTTGCTTTTAATTTTTAGTTCTTTTAGTATTTATTATGAAGTAATATTAATTTAAAGAAATTTTTAAATGGCACTGGTTTTACTGATTATAATGCCGAATAATTAACGTTTTTTTAATTTTTGGATAATAAAAGGTTTTTACTTAGAAATCATTTAAATAGCATATTTTAAAATTATATAATAATTATGGCATTATATTTATGAAATATAATGCTTGTAAATTGTGCTGGGTATAAAATACCCATTACTCGGAGGCATTTAAATGAATGCGGAATTAGAAAGTAAAATAAAAGATGTGTTAAAGGATGTTAAACCATGGCAGAGAGTACCAACTTCAGTAGAAGGAGTGTTCCTTGTTAAAACACCGGCAAATGATAATAGAGAGACTGTAATGGTTGAAATTAACCCGTTAAACGAAAGAGGTACTTCCATGAAAAGAAAAGGGTTATTTTTAAAAAATACTTCAGAATTTGATGGATTCAGGGGAATTTTTAAAAATGATAAAGTAATGGAACTTTTAGATGCTATTGAAGGCATGGCTGGAGGAGCGAATAGAAAAGAAGTTAAAGCCATAGAGATATAATTGACTATCTGATTTACTATTAAAACCTTTTTTTGTATTTTAATTCTTTAAATTTTATACAGAATTTCGTTCCATTTGTTCTATCCAGTTCTATTGAACCTTCTAATTGTTTTACTAACATGTTTACTAACCTCAGTCCTAACGATGATTTTATATCTTTAAAATTGAGATTTTCTGGTAGACCTATGCCATTATCACTGATAATTAGTTCAAATTCCTCATTATGTGAATGAATGCTTATGAATATTTCACCTTTCCTATTATGGGGGAATGCATATTTCAAGCTATTTGAAACCAGTTCACTAACTATTAAACCGCAGGGAATGGCCGTTTCGATATTAAGGAAAATATGATCTACTTTAATTATAGATTCAATATTTTCTGCACCATAGGAATAGAATAAATCACGAACTAAAGTTTGAATATAATTTGAAAAGTTTATGCTGGCCAGATCAGCAGATTGATAAAGCATTTCATGAATCGTTGCCATGGATTTAACTCGATTTTGACTCTCCTGTAAGACATTAACTGCTTCTTCATCATTAACATAATTCGCCTGAAGATCAAGTAAACTGGAAATTATCTGGAGGTTATTTTTAACCCTGTGATGAATTTCCTTTAAAAGAACTTCTTTGTCTTTAAGGGATGTTTTAATTTCATTTTCCGCTTTTTTACGTTTTGTAATGTCCTTCATAAAGCCTTCCAGATATTTTACAGAACCATCTGAATTTCTAATGGCTTTCATTGAAAGTTCAACTATTATAGTGCTTCCGTCTTTGCAATGAAGTCTATTTTCATGAGTGTGCCATGAATCCTCGTTAAAGGCCTCTTCAACTAACATTTCACGTTTTTCTTTATCTAAATAAACAAATTTAACATTTGTTTTATTCGCGATGGAAATATGTTCTTCAGGTGATTCATAACCTAAAAGGCGAGCTAAACCTTGATTAACCTCATATAATTTACCTTCAGGTGAAGAATGAAATATTCCAATGGGAGCATTATCAAATATGCTTTGAAAATGGTTTTTACTTTCAATTAGATCTTTTTCGACCATTTTTCGGTTATTAATTTCCTTTTTTGCAGATAGATAGAGATTCTTATTTTCGTGTATAGTTATGGCCTGGCGGAAAAGTACTAAAAATATGGCGGCACCCACAGCTATTTCCATATACTCTGAATTTGGAAAAATTAAGTTATAATTGGTCCATATAAGTAAAATGTAGGCAACTGATACTCCAACTAATGGTAAGTATGATGAAAAATTCAGATTTGGCGTCCGGGATCTAGATTTGATACTTTTCGGAGGGTATATAACCGTATTTATCTGTAAAATAGCAGCTAATCCTACAAATATAAAACTTAAGACCCATCCTGTATCTAAAAATCCTCCAGAAATGTAGATTCCGTGTAACGATTGATAACTGTAAAAACTGTCTGTTATAACCTGAAACACAATTCCGATTCCTAAAAGAATTAAAGGCCCACGATAAGCATTAAAATTGTTGAACAATATTCTTATTAATGCAAAAAAGAGGATAATATCTCCAATTATATAAGATATAGATATAAAACTGGCTAAAATATCTTGATTTGAATTAACAGTAGGTATAATCAGGAAAGTCCATAAAATAAGACTGACTGTTATAATTATAATTGCAGTATCCATAATCAATTTCAATTCTTCTTTTCGTGAAAGTGGCTTTCGTGGTAGATAATAGATTCCCAAAGCAAATAATGGGTAAAATAACAGGTAAAAAATGTCTGCAACCGATGGAAAAGGTTGTTGATGAATAACTAACTCCAATATTGCCCATAAACTATCACCTATGGCATAAGAAAGTACTGCAATACCTAAAATTAACCACGCGATTTGTGTGCGTTTTCCTTCCTTGCCTGAAATCTTTGCTGCATAAAATAAACTTAAAACTACTATTATTTCTATTATTGGTGAAATTATGTCACTGAAAACCGTCTTGAGGTATGAATAGTTCTGGAATAATAATAATCCAGATATAAAGCTAATCAGTAAAACAGACGATATTATAATTGCTTTATTAAAGGATATAACTTCTTTTTTAGCTATATTGGAAGATTCATTTAACTCAGAATTTATTAATAATTTAGGATTAAAATGTAATTTAAAAATAAGTTCAATTAAAGCCTTTTTTTTGGACATAATGTATGCTAAATTGTTTTACTTGCTATTATATTTAACTAAATTTTACAGAATTTTCAAGTTTTATAACAAACTTGTTAAATTCTGGATTGAGATTATAGATTCACCTATTTTTATATAATATGTGAATATAAAAAAAATATCAGAAGTAGAATTGACTATTTTAAAAAAATTGGGGTTTTTCCTTGAAAATTGCAGTAATTGGCGGAACAAAAGGATTGGGCGAGTGGATTGCCAGGTTTTTAAAAAGCAAAGGGTTTGATGTAATTGTAACTGGAAGGGATAAACTAACTGGGGAAAGAGCTTCAAAAAAATTAGGTGTTGATTATACAAATAATAATTCCCTTGCAGCATCAGAAGCGGATGTAATTATAATTTCAGTTCCTATAGATGTTACATCATCAACTATAAAAGAAATAGCTCATGTATTGAAAAAGGGCTCTTTACTTATGGATGTTACATCAGTTAAGGAAAAACCTGCCGAAATTATGCAAAAACACGCTCCTGAAGGTGTTGAAATAATTCCAACCCATCCTTTATTTGGTCCGAGAATTCGATCTTTAGATGGTCAGGTTATTGTTTTAACCCCATTAAATAAAGGAAAATGGTATAAAAAAGTATATGATTTCTTAGAAATGGAAAATGCCAGAATAGTGGTTACAACTCCAGAAGAGCATGACAAAATGATGAGCATAGTTCAGGGACTTACCCATCTGGCGTATATTGGGATTGCAGCAACTATCAAAAGGCTTAAAATTGATATTAAGGAATCTAGAAAATTTGAAAGCCCGGTTTACGGCTTGATGGTGGATATGATAGCACGTATAGTAGCCCAAAATCCTTACTTGTACTATTCTATACAAACTCAAAATCAATACACTAAAGAAACTCATAAAACATTTATTTCAGTTTATGAAGAGTTATATGACATGATTTTAAAAGAGGATGAAGAAGGTTTTGTTCATCTAATGGGATCTGCTGCAAAACATCTTGACGATCTTGAAGCGGCCCTTGGAAGGTCAGATAAAGCAATATCTGCCTTAACTGAAGAAATTAATATCCTTAAGAAGTCTGTGGGTAAAGAAGTAGGCCTGAGACATATCTATTCTGGAAGAGTACACGTTGGGATCTTAAAAGAATTATCTCCTGACTTTTTGACCTTAAACAAAAATAATAAAGAAATATCATTGAAAATATCTAATGTGGAAATTTTAAGTGATAAAGAGATTTACAGATGGAAAATTGAAAATTACACAAGGAAAAGTTTCGATGTTTCTGCAGTATTTCCAGAAAATTTCAGTCCAGATGTTGTTATAAACACAATAAAATCATTAAATGGTGTAGTTAATGCTTCTGTCGTTGATTTATATCAAGGAGATCAGATACCATCTGGAAAAACGAGCATTACAATTAAATATGAAGTCATAAATCCAGAGGCAAGGTTCGATGTCGAAAATCTTTTGAAAGGATTTGGTGGGGTTATAAGGTGAATATATATTAATTTTTTTAAATTTCACTTTGAATCCTTGAGTTTCAACTTTAATAAGTTCAATTAATGACTTATTTTTTCCCAGTGTGCGTTCACATGTTTTTTTAATTGTAAACGCCATAATAGATAAATATCAATCAATGCTTTTTTAAAGCAAATATATTATTAACTCTAAATTTAGGTCTATTCTCGGGTTGTTTTTACAAATACTCGGGATAATGTTCTACTGATTCATTTTTTAAAAACTTTTCAAGTTGATTTTCAAAACGATCTTTAATGTTATTAAAAATTAAATCATACATTGGCTGGAAGTCTTCTGATTTATTGGGATTAATTGTAAATCTCTCGTTTAGCTGGGGAAATTGGACAATGAAACTCTTCTTTTTTCCCTTAATGGCCAGATCAAACATGTGGAGCATATCAGGATAGTTCTGGCCTACTCTATACAGATTAATTCCCATACCAAAATGCCAGAATGTATCTTTTCTTAAAAATAAGGCATCCCTATGATGTGTTTCATGCGTTTTGCCTTCACTGTCATATGAATAATATTGTATATCTTCTGTTTTACAGCCTAAATAGTTTGCAACTCCATTTCCCATGTTTTTTGCAAAATCTATACATTTCCATTTGTAATTATAAAAATCATTCTCTGCTTTGGTATAAATTTCACATAGTTCTTCAAATTTAGTCATTTTATCACCTCTAACATTTTACAAATTTAGTATTCAATTGGCCAAAAGTGGCACTTATACAAATGATCATCATTCTATTCACCCATTTAGATAGAATATCTTTCTTAAACTTTGAAATATCAATTATTGGTTTGTTTTTCTTCTGATACGCCATTTGTTTAAGAAATAAACTATTATACCAATAATGATCCATGAGCCTCCATAGATAACTGCTGTGGGATTTAAATAGAATGCTAAGCCAAAGCAACTTATAATGCCTAAAACTGGTGTTACGGGGTAAAATGGGACTTTAAACCCTCTTTTAACCTCAGGTCTACTCCTTCTTAGTTGGATAAGGCTTAAATTTATAAAAAAGAATGTAATTAATGTCCCTAAATTGAAAATAGATGCTAAAACTTCAAGATTACCTGAGGCTAGGACTACTATCGCTGATATTGCAATTCCACTTATAAGAACCGTAAATATGGGTATTCCTCCCTTTGAAATTCTGGAAAATACCTTGGGAAGTACTTCTTTTCGGGACATAGAAAACAAAGCCCTTGAGCCACCAATAATAGACGCAAGAATTACAGAAGTGGTTGCAAAAAGTGCAGATATGGCCACAAATTCCAAGATCAGCAAATTATTTGTGGCGACACTTAAAGCTGTTTCAATAGGTGCCGCTGATGTGCCCAAAATTTGCCAGTTTACTAACCCTACAGCAACTAATGAAACCCCAATATAAAGCAATGTACATATGGCAAATGCATAAAGTATGGCTCTTGACACATTTTTTCCAGGATCTCTCACTTCTTCAGAAACAATAGCAATGGTATTAAACCCTATAAATGCAAAAAAGATAATTGCCGCACCAGAAAGCATTCCTTTAATCCCTTGAGGAAAGAAAGGATGATAATTAGAATAATTACCCGTAGATAAAATAAAAAAACTACCTACAATGATAAAAACTAATAATGCTGTGACTTTCAACGCAACTAATATAGTGTTGGCACCAGATGCCTCTTTTATGCCTTTGATGTTAATCATCATAAGTATTAAGGGCCATATAGTTGCAATGGTTATAATACTGCTCTGGATTGGGGGTATTTGGAGAAAATATGTAAAATATGCTGCAAAACCAATGCTTACTGCACTTGCACCTACGATGTAATCAAAAGATTTTATCCAGCCTACTACAAATCCCGGAAACTTTCCAAATGCTTTAGTGGTGTAAATATAGCCTCCTCCTTCTTCTGTAATAAAAGAAGATAGTTCAGATGCGGATAGTCCCGTAAGAAGTGCTGTTAATCCTGCAATTATAAATGAAATAATGACTGAGGGTCCTGCAAGGCCAGATGCTACTCCCATTAGTACGAAAATTCCAGTACCGATTATTGCGCCGATACCAATGCTTGCTGCTCCCCAGACTCCAATATTGCGTTTTAATTTTGTCATACTATTCCATTCTCGATTGTTATATTTTTTCTAAATGAATATTATTACTATAAATAATATTAGTAATAAAAATTATGACAAAATTAAGAAAAATTTCATGGGTTAATCATGTAATTGTTGAATTTTAAGGGCTTGAGTTAAATAAAAAGAGGAGAGATGAACATGAAAGATATTATAAAAGAGCTTGCAAATGCACCGGGGGTTAGTGGTTTTGAAGGGGATATTAGAAACATAATGATTAATGAGTTAAAGGATCATGTAGATAAAATTGAAGTTGATAACCTTGGAAATTTGATTACAATAAAAAAGGGTAAGTCAAACGGTAAAAAAGTAATGTTAGCAGCCCATATGGATGAAATTGGACTTATGATAAAATACATAGACGAAAATGGGTTCATAAAATTCACGAAGATCGGTGGAATAAGCGATCAAACCCTTCTAAACCACAGGGTATTAATACACACAGCTAAAGGAAAGGTTCCAGGAGTAATCGGTTCTAAACCGCCCCATTTAATGAAACCAGAAGATAGAAAAAAAGTTGTTAAACATGAAGACATGGTTATAGATATTGGTGCCAATAATAGAGAAGAAGCTGAAAAACTTGTAGGTGTTGGAGATCCTATAACCATAAAACAAGAATTTACCCAGCTTGCAAACTCCATGCTTACAGGAAAATCATTTGATAATAGGGTAAGTTGCGGTATCATAGTTGAAGTGCTAAAAAGAGTAGAAAGCGATGCTACTATCTATGGCGTTGGAACTGTCCAGGAAGAAGTGGGGCTAAAAGGTGCTAAAACCTCAGCATTTCGAATAAACCCTGATATTGCCATAGCACTTGATGTTGCTGTAGCAGGTGATCATCCGGGAATAAAAGAAGGAGAAGCACCAGCATGCGCTGGTAATGGTCCTGTAATAGTCTTAACAGATGCTAGTGGAAGGGGATTAATAACACATCCTCAGGTCAAAGAACTTCTAATTTCAACTGCTGAAGCAGAAAAAATACCATATCAACTGATAGTGAGCGAAGGAGGGACAACTGATGCTAGTGCAATTTATTTAACCAGGGAAGGAATTCCATCTGGTGTTTTATCGCCTGCTGTAAGATATATGCATTCGCCTGTTGAAGTTGTAAATCTGGAAGATATTGAAAACACAGTGAAACTTATAGTAGCCACACTAAAAAGATTTAAATAGATATTTACCACATTAAATAGGATTTTAATAAGCTCTTCCCATCTCTAAAAATTATTAGAATTATTTTTTCTCCCACTTTCCAGAACTGCCTTTTTTATATTCGTGTTTTACTGCAGCCCATGCAACTTTATGAGAGGTTTCCTCTCTTGATTCATTTCCCTGGCGTTCTTTGGGTTCTTTATATTGATCCCATGCATTGTTAAAAGCCTTTAAATAAATTTCCTGAGCGTGTGATGGCAAATTTTCCTTTACCTGTGCAGGCAAATTTTCTTTATTTTTATATGGCAAATTATCAACTCCAGTTTCTAATTTTGATTCATTGATATTTTTAGTTTCATGAGTAATAATTATTGCTAAAAACGTAGTAAATTTTTTAAAGTAAGATATTCAAAAGTATAAGTCAAAGGCCGCTACTAAATTAAAACTTTATCATGTTAATTTTTTTAAGCAATACACGTTTATTAATGACTTATTTGATGTTATCTTGTCCTTAAGATAACAAATTAAAAAGAGGTGATAACATGGCACGTCGTGGTAGAACCACTCGTGGAGGTATAACTGCTGAAATAGAAAAGTCTTTAAAAGGCATAAATTTCCCAGCTAATAAACAAAAATTGGTTCAACAAGCAAAAAGCAACCGTGCAAGTCGGGATGTTATAAATGCTATACAAAATTTACCAGAAGATCAGTTCAAGTCTCCGACAGATGTGGCTAAAGCTTGGGGAGAAGAAAGAAGGGGCGAAAGCACTACAAGTAGCAGTGGAACTCATCGTGGTGGAATAACTGTAGATATTGAAAAAGCTTTAAAAGGTATGGACTATCCAGCAAATAAAAATGATTTAGTACAACAGGCCAAAAAAAATAATGCAAATCGGAATGTGTTACAGGCAATACAAAAGCTGCCTGAAGACAAATTTAATTCACCTACAGATGTGGCTAAAGCATGGGGAGAAGAAAGAAGAGGAACATAGGCTCTTCTTAATAATTTTCTTTTTTAATGGTTTAGTTAAACAGTATATATTATTAAAATAATTTTTTGTATTTATTTACACTTGAAACATAAGTCTTACCCTTAATGGTAATACATTAAACATCTAAAAGAATTTGTTCAAGTCGCAAGTCTATATGGTTAAATAAAAAGAAAGGTGTAGATCCCCGTGATTTAATCTTTAACTTGAATATTAATAACTTTCATTATTGTAAAATTAGAATCAGTTGATATCAACAGAAGCAAACTACGAATTTAAACATTGGGATCTACGGTAATTTAATAGTTAAAACACACCAAGTAATTTCAGTATTATTATAATGACTATAATAACTATTAGCCAATATAATATGGAATATTGTCCCCTATTATCCATTTAATCACCTTCTTAAATATTTTTTGAATTTATTAGACTATTTAATCCATCAATACTGAATTTATGAATTATTTGAATGTTGATCTTTTACTGGCACTTTTTCATGACATATGATATCATTTGTTTTTCCAAGTTCAGCTGGCCTATGGCCTGCCTTAATATCTATTAATAATTATAATTTATTTAGATTGTCTATTTTGTAGCTTATCTATCCCATTTTAGTTTTATCACTGCTGCAATGTTCAATTCATTTGTTCATTTCGGCGCTTTTTTTTCATATTTGAATTATTGACGGCGTTATGATCTCATTAATTATTATAGTTTTCAATATTTTTATTACTTTCTGTTTGAAATGTAATATGTCTGTATGGGCTATTTTGGCAAAAAATATTATAATAATCTGATTTAGTTAAATTAAAACGTTTTAAAAATTGTAATATCTATTTTTTCTGTCAATTTGCCATTATTAAGGTTTAAAAGAAATCAATAAAGGATAATCTTTCTTTTATCTAATCGAATTAAACATCGGGTGTTTGATGCAATTAATTATTTAAGCCCTTACTGGACAGTTTATTTTCTAAATAAATTTCAGATATAATATAAATCAACACATTTTAATAACAATGATAACATAAATAATAAAATAATATATTGAAAAATGTGAAAATGGGAGGAAAAAAGTGTATAGCAGAATGAATAAAGGACTTTTGGCCCTGATTATAATTATAATAATTATAATTATAGCCGGTATAACTATTTACTCTATACAAAGTTCCAGACCCAATGTACAACCGGTTGGAAATAATACAACTAACCAGAGCATGGGAAATAACACTACAGCTACAGCTCCAACTGTAATTAGTATACAGAATATGACATTTAGTCCCAACAATCTTACAGTTAAATCAGGTACCAACGTTCAATGGATAAATAATGATAACGGGCAACATCAAATAGTGAGCGATTCAGGAGCATTTCAAAGTAATGTATTAAACCCTGGAGAAAGCTATAACTTCTACTTTGCCAAATCAGGTATCTATGGTTATCATGATGCCTTAAATTCTACAATAACTGGAACTATAACCGTTCAATAAAAATATCATTTAAATTAAATTTATACTGTTATTTCTTTTTTTACTTATTTTATGTATCTAAAGTAGAGTTACTATTTGTATATATCGACCCCTTCACGTCTTAACAACCTGTAGAAATAGACTTTTATGAAATCTGTTATCAGAAAAGCTATTAGAGCATAAAACCAGATAAAAGCAGCTAAACCCCAACCGATTGGTGGCAGTAAAACTCCATAAACAACAATTAGGGTTGCAATAGCTTGTGTAATGACAACTGCTAAAAATAGGGGCAATGCAGGCCTTACAGACCAGAAGTGCCCTTTAGTACGGGCTACGAATACTGTTAAATGCCCTGCAACTGATAATTTTAGATAAATAAATGATTGAAGAAGATAAGGGCTCAAATTAAAAACATTTAATCCTATGTAAAGGATAAAAAATGATGAAATAACTCCAAATATCCCTAGCATTGTGGCAATACCCAGTATCATTCTTAAATCCCATTTTTCTGGTTCATTAGAGTAGATTACGTTGTCATAGGCAATTGTCATTATGGGAGCATCATTTAAGAGGGCCAGTAAAACAATCATCAATGCAGTCACAGGATAAAAATTAAAGAAAATTATAGAAAGGGAAATAAAAAATAAAACCCGCACTGTTTCAGCTATACGGTATATAGAATAATTATTCATCCTCTGAAATATTTTACGGCTTTGTTTTATGGAATCGATTATTACTGAGATTCCTGGCTGCGTGAAAACTATTGAAGCTGCTGATTTGGCTGCATCTGTTGCTCCTGCAACTGCAATCCCAACATTGGCTTTTTTAAGTGCTGGAGCATCATTTACACCGTCACCTGTCATACTAACTGCATGCCCTTTATCTTGAAGTAATTCAACTATATGATATTTATGCTCTGGAAAAACCTCTGCAAATCCATCGCTTTCTTCAACAACTTTTTTTGCTTTTCTATCTGGTTTATCAACAAAATCTTTGGGAATAATAATATTGGTTCCAAGATGCACCTGTTTAGAAATCTCTTTTGCAATTGCAATGTGATCTCCAGTTACCATTTTTACATTTATTCCCATAGATTTAGCTGTTTTTATTGTTTCTGCAGAATCTTCACGTGGAGGATCATAAAGTCCAAAAAGGCCCACATATTGCCATTTTCCAGATTCATTAGTCGTTGCAACTCCTAGAGCACGATATCCTTTTTTAGCCAAATCGTTTACATATTCATTCATTTTATGTGCAACTTTTTTATCTTTACCAGTAAGTGCCAGTATGACCTGAGATGCACCTTTTGAAGCTTTAAACTTTTTACCCTCTGAATCTACTACTGAAGCATTAGTATGCTTTGAAATAGGATTAAATGGCTTAAATTTGGTTATTTTATATCCTTCTATCTTTATGGATTTTTCTTTAGCTTTGGATAATATTGCAACATCTATTGGATCTTTACTGTCCTTTTGTGTCGCTAATATCCCATATAAAAGTAAATCTTCCTCTTTAAAACCATCAAATGGTTTTATTTCTCCAAGTTTCAATTCATTTTTAGTGATTGTACCTGTTTTATCTGCACATAAAACGTCTACACCTGCCATTTCTTCAATGGCTACTAGTTTACTAACAATGGCTTCTTTTTTAGCCAGAGCTACTGCACCCACTGCCATTGTAACTGAAAGAACAGCAGGCAAGGCCACAGGAATTGAAGCAACGATAAGGACAAGTGCAAATTGAAGTGTTGCAAAGAAGCTTTCATGGCGGAATAATGCAACTATGAAGATAGTCACTACCATAATGGTGGCAAGTACAATTAAATAATCACCAATCTTTATAACTGTTTTTTGGAGAAAACTCCTGGTTTGGGCTCTTTCTACTAATTGGGCAGTTTTTCCAAAATAGGTGCTCATTCCTGTTGCAGTAACTAATGCATTTGTTTCTCCTTGACTTACAACTGAACCAGAATAAGCAATGTCTGAAGCTTTTTTTTCTACTGGGAGTGACTCTCCAGTTAAAGCAGACTCATCAGCTGAAATATCCTCCATTATCTTGGCATCAGCAGGAATGATATCACCTGAGCCTATGTGGATTATGTCTCCAGGAACAAGTTCTTTTGCTGATATTTCATGCCATTTATCATCACGTAATACCCTTGCTTTTAATGCAAGCTTTTCTTTAAGTAATTCAATAGCATTACTTGCTTTATATTCCTGCCAGAAACCTACAACTGCATTTAAAACTAATAATGCTGATATTATAATCAGATCTGCTAAATGTTGAATTATGGCAGATAAAATAATTGCTACTTCTATAAGCCAGGGCATAGGTCCCCAGAAGTATTTAAGGAATTTAATGATGGGATTTTGTTTCTTCTCAGAAATTTCATTAGGTCCATACTCTTGAAGCCTTTTTTGAGCTTGCGAAGAAGATATTCCCTTTTTACTTGAAGATAACTTTTTTAAAAGTTCTTCAAGGGACAATTTTTTTGCTTCATCAGCATTTATAATTATTTTATCCATATAATCCCTTATTTGGGCTAATTTTACTTAATATAAGCTAATTGTTTTTCTATGGACTTGTTAATATTAATGCTTAGAATTTTGATGTTTTATAATTAGTTGGCATGCAATTAAATCTTTTTATCTTAGCAGCGGCTTAATTCTCCCTAATATTCTAAGAAGTTAATTAAACTACATATAGTATTATTAACAATATATTATATGGTATTTATTGTTAAAAAGCATTCATATATGATGCTTAAAACCAAAATGTTTATATACTATGATCACCAACTTATTATAGTAACCTAAATTTACTAAAATGTTACATTCACTTAAATTTACTTTTAACTAACTTAAATTATTATTATCAAATAAAGAGAGGTTTAATATGGCTGATAAAGAAATGAAACTAAAAGTTGCAGAAGCATTTTCGCAGTCGGACGTTGGCAGGTCAATTGCAAGAATAGACCCTACATCTATGCAAGAACTCGATCTCTTGGATGGGGACATTGTAGAAATTGAGGGAAAGAAATTGACCGCAGCAACAGTTGCATCATCTCAATCAGACATTGGCTTAGGCATAATAAGGATTGATGGATATATAAGGAAAAATGCAGGGGCTTCAATTGGTGAAGAAGTAACTGTAACACGCGCAGATGCAAATGAGGCCCAAAAAGTTGTCTTAGCACCTGTTGACCAGCAAATAATGGTTAGGGGGGACGTAAGAGCCGCATTTGCAGGTAGAGTTTTAACTAAAGGAGATATTATAGTATCAGGTTTTAGACAACCAGCAACAGCAATGAGGGGAAGTCTTTTTGACGAGTTCTTCAGGGATGCTGGAATGAGTATGTCTCCTATGGGAGAAATTAAACTTGCAGTAGTCTCAACAAAGCCTAAAGGAGTAGTTCAGGTTACTCAAATTACTGATGTTGAAATTCAACCAAATCCTGTGGATGTTTCAAAATTGGAAGGCGTTAAAAACATCGTAGATGTAACCTATGAGGATATAGGCGGTCTTAAGGATGAAGTCAAAAAAGTGAGGGAAATGATAGAAATCCCTCTTAAAAGACCAGAGTTATTTGAAAGGCTGGGAATATCACCTCCTAAAGGTGTATTGATGCACGGTCCTCCAGGAACTGGTAAGACTTTACTTGCAAAGGCAGTTGCAAACGAAAGTGATGCTCATTTCATAGCTATTAACGGGCCTGAAATTATGAGTAAATACGTTGGTGGCTCTGAAGAAAGACTCCGGGAAATATTTGAAGAAGCTGAGGAAAACTCCCCATCTATAGTATTTATAGATGAACTTGATGCAATTGCACCAAAACGTGAGGAAGTTACAGGAGAAGTTGAACGAAGAACAGTAGCACAGCTTTTAACCCTTATGGATGGTCTCAAGTCTAGAGGACAGGTTGTTGTAATTGGTGCAACCAACAGGGTAGATTCCATCGACCAAGCACTTAGAAGACCTGGAAGATTTGACAGGGAAATTGAAATAGGTGTCCCTGATAAAGAAGGAAGAGAAGAAGTACTTCAGATACACACAAGAGGAATGCCTTTAGCTGAAGATGTGGATTTAGACGAAATTGCAGAAGTTACACATGGATTTGTGGGTGCAGACCTTGAATCTCTTGCTAAAGAATCTGCAATGAGAGTTTTAAGAAGAATCCTTCCAGATGTAAAGGCAGATGAGGAAATTCCGACAGAAGTTCTTCAGAAAATGATCGTCAAAAAATCAGACTTTAAAGAGGCCTTAAAAGAAATTCAACCATCAGCACTTAGAGAAGTACTTGTACAGGTTCCGGATATCAAATGGGATGATATTGGAGGCCTTGAAAAGGCAAAACAGGAACTAAGGGAAGCTGTAGAATGGCCCCTTAAATATCCTGAAAACTTCGAGAAATTTGGTGTGAGACCACCTAAAGGAGTTCTTATTTACGGCCCACCTGGAACTGGTAAGACTTTACTTGCAAAGGCAGTTGCAAACGAAAGTGATTCAAACTTCATTGCAATAAAAGGCCCAGAGTTACTTTCAAAATGGGTTGGTGAGTCTGAAAAAGGTGTAAGAGAAGTTTTCAGAAAAGCAAGACAAACAGCACCTACAGTAATTTTCTTCGATGAGATAGACTCCATTGCATCCACAAGGGGTGGAGGAAGTACAGATTCCGGAGTTACTCAAAGGGTTGTAAACCAGCTCCTAACCGAAATTGATGGTATGGAAGAACTGCAGGATGTTGCAATAATTGCAGCTACAAACAGAGTAGATATAATAGATCCAGCTCTACTTCGACCTGGTAGGTTCGACAGACATGTTAAAGTCGATGATCCAGATGAAGAAGCGAGACTTGCAATATTCAAAGTTCATACCCAAGATATGCCTCTTGCAGATGATGTGGACCTAAAATATCTGGCTAAAAATTCAGGCGGATATGTTGGCGCTGATATAGAAGCAGTATGCCGTGAAGCGGTCATGCTGACACTTAGAAACAACATGGAAGCTGAAGATGTTAAGATGAAATACTTCAAAGAAGCTATGAAAAAGGTTAAAAAAGAAGAAAAAGAAGTTGAACTGGTGCAGTACCATTAATGACGTCCTCAAAAACCGATGGTTTTTGTGGTTCGAAATTGAATCTCAATTTCTAAACTTCTGGAAGTTAAGAAATTAACTTCCATCTATTTTTATTTAATTTAAGGAAATATAGTTTAAGTTTTATTTTAAAAATTAATTTATTGATGGATTAATAATTAATTGAAATTTATCTGTCAATTTTATTTTTATTAACCTTATCAGCTGTCAAAATTCTCTGAATTTTGATGCCACAAAAAACCTACTGTTTTTTGTCTGCTTCCAAAACTTCGTTTTGATGCCACAAAAAACCTACTGTTTTTTGTCTGCTTTAGAAACTTTTTTGTATGTAGTTGGAATCCGTGAATACGTTTCTAAAACTTCATTTTCAATATATTTCATGAGATCTTCAATTTGCAGAATGTAATCCTCTATTATGTCTATAATTTCTTTGTAAGGTATAAGGCTATTTTCACGCTCTTCCAGTAATTTTTTCCTTTTTTCTGTACGGCTTAATTTTTTACCCACACTAAATATGCCAAGAAGTTTAGGTTTTTCTATTATTGATTCATCCATATACATAGACCTAATACTTCTCATATCTTTAGACACACTGCGTTTTAGATTTAGGACCTCGCTTTCTATTTTTTTTAATTTAACCAGGGTTCCTCTGGCTTCAAAATCTGAAGATAAATTTAAATCTGATTCATCGATATACATTCCCTGAAGTTGTTCATAGTATTCATCAGGACTTACAATTTCTTCTCCACGATCTTCCATATCTAAAAATTAGAATGAGTATTATATAAATATTGTTAATAATTGGACATTCAAATGACATAAAATAGACCATTACTAATTTTAACACGTTATTTATTAATTATTCTTCTAAAATAATCTGGAATTTCGATTTACTCTATTGTTTATTTATTAATCTCAATATATAAAACTAAATTTAAGATATTAACGTTTTTCTCTACATGTAGCTACATGATTTGATTTTAAGTAGTTATTTTAATTTTTAGATTTATATGAAGATTTAATACTGGAGTTTAAGATGAACATTATCTTTTGCATTCAATCACAATACTCAATTTTTAATAAATTTTTGTAGTAGTTGAATTCATACAAAAGTAAGTTTAAATATAATTGATTATATAATTGTACATTGAAAAATTCATTTATTAAGTTAAAATAGCTAATTTCAAGCTTTATTTTAATTACAATGAAACGTAAGGGTGAAAAAATGAGTTATGAAGTAAAAGATATTTCACTTGCACCAGAAGGTAAGAAAAAAATAGAATGGGTACAAAGACACATGCCTGTTTTAGAGCATATAAAAGCACAGTTTGAAAAAGAAAAACCATTTAAAGGAATTACAATAGGATCATGTTTACATCTAGAACCAAAAACCATAAATTTAGGGCTAACACTTTTAGCAGGCGGTGCTGAAGTTGCAATGACTGGTTGTAATCCACTTTCAACTCAAGATGACGCTACAGCTGCAGGAGCAACTATGGGTCTTAATATGTACGGCTGGAGGGAAGAAACCACTGAAGAATATTATGAAACTATCCATAAGGTACTGGATTATGAACCTGATATTTTAATTGATGATGGGGCAGATATGATATTTTTGGTGCATAAAGAAAGACCAGAGCTAATAGAAAATATAATAGGTGCTTGTGAAGAGACCACTACTGGAATTCATAGACTTAAAGCAATGGCTGAAGATAAAGCATTGAAATTTCCAGTTGTTGCTGTAAACGATGCATATACCAAATATTTATTTGATAACCGATATGGAACTGGCCAATCAACTTTTGATTCAATAATGGGTTCAACAAATATTCTTATTGCAGGTAAAACAGTTGTTGTTTGCGGATACGGCTGGTGCGGCCGTGGTATTGCAATGAGAGCCGATGGTCTCGGTGCAAATGTTATTGTGACTGAAATAGATCCTATAAGGGCTTTAGAAGCAAAAATGGACGGATACAGAGTAATGAAAGTGGCAGAAGCAGTTAAACATGCTGATCTTCTCATAACTGTCACTGGAGATGTAGATGTGGTTACAGGAGAACATTTCAAAAATATGAAAAATGGATGCATACTTGCTAATGCAGGGCACTTCAATGTGGAGATAAATAAAAATGATCTTATAGAAATGTCTGTTAAGCATGAACAGTTAAAACCGGACATTGAAGGCTTTGTGATGGAAGATGGAAGGGAATTTTATTTGCTTGCTGATGGGAGACTTGTAAATTTAGCAGGAGAACGTGGTCAGGGTCATCCAGCAGAAATTATGGATATGAGTTTTGCTGTGCAGGCATTGTCTGCTGAATACCTGCTGGGAGCTAAATTAGAAAATAATGTTTATAAAGCTCCAGATGAAATTGATGATAGGGTTTCAAGGCTTAAATTAAAGGCAATGAACATTGAAATAGACTCTTTAACTCCAAGGCAGATTGAATATCTTGAAAATTGGGAAGAAGGAACTTAACTTCTCCATCTATTTTATATTAATTTTAATCTCTACGGTTTTACAGATGAGCTTTAAAAAGATAATAAACAAGGGAAATAAACCTGTACGCCTTTTTATTGGTGGAGTTCATGGAAAAGAAGGACTTACAACTATGGAAGCTCTTTCCCAGATTTCACAAGATGATGTCAAAAACGGCAGCCTTACAATGTACAACTTTGATAAAAGCCCATACATTAGCACTCTTGACAGGCATTACTATGGTTCAGGTAGAGGTAGGGAAATTGTATCGATAATAAGAGACCTGAAACCTGAAATGTATGTGGAATTGCACTGTTATAACTCCAACAGTTTTGAAAAATTGACAGATTTAAACAGAAAAGAACGTACAGGTGTTCCGCCGTTGATACATCTTGAAAAAGGGGTTTTAATAGGTTCAATATCACCTTATATCCGAACTTCTTTGTTTAAAGAATGGGATGTTTGTATAACACTTGAAATTCCATGTAAATATTCAAAAGAAGCTTTCGATGTTTATTTGAATGTGATGAAGGCAGTTGCAGGTTCTAAGAATAAATATGAACTGCTTGATAGGTTGAGGGCTGATTATCCTGAGCAGGTTGAGACTGCAGCGAGATATGCCATTGAACTTTACTGGGATGGATATCCTCCTTTATAATTTTTTTTAAACGATGAAATCAAGTTAAAATAATGATACTATGTTAATTTATTTGTAACTAAATGGTATCAGATGGTTAGAAAAATTACTTAAAATTAGTTTTATATAATTAATCTAGATATAATGAATTTTATTTATCTATATATAGACCTAATCCCTTGAAAAATTACAAGGAAAATAGATTTAATTGCTTATCCATAAACATTTTCGTTGAAGGAGGAATTTTATTGTTATACAGAACTTTTGGTAAAACAAATGAAAAAGTTTCAGTTCTAGGGTTTGGATGCATGCGCCTCCCTGTAATTGGGGATGATCCAACTAACATTGATGAAGAAAATGCCATTAATATGATTCGTTATGCTATTGACCATGGAGTGAACTTCATCGATACAGCGTATCCTTACCATGGCTTTAGCATGTATGAAAAAGGCGAAAGTGAACCTCTTGTAGCTAAAGCATTAAAGCATGGATACAGAGAAAAGGTGAAAATAGCTACTAAACTTCCAAGCTGGACACTACAAACCAGAGAAGATATGGATAAATACCTGAAAATGCAATTAGAGCGCCTTGAAACGGATTGCATTGATTTTTACATGATTCATGGTATCAATAAGTCCTACTGGAAGAAACTGAAGGAGCTAGGGTTTGATGATTTTTTAAATCAAGCCATTACTGATGGGAGAATAAAATATGCTGGATTTTCGTTCCATGACCGGATTGAACTATTTAAAGAGGTAGTAGATTACTATGACTGGTCTTTTTGTCTAATTCAGTACAACTATCTTGATGAAAACTATCAGGCAGGAAACGAAGGTTTAGAATATGCATTTAAAAAGGGTTTAGGCGTGGCAATCATGGAACCTTTAAGAGGAGGCCAGATTGTTGCAAATATCCCACATGAAGTTCAAAATGCATTTGATGAGGCTGATGTTAAAAGGTCACCTGCAGAATGGGCATTTAGATGGATATGGAATCATCCAGAAGTATCAGTAGTGTTAAGTGGAATGAATTCTATGGATGAAGTTAAAGAGAATCTAAATATTGCAAATGAAGCTCTGCCAGATTCATTAACAGATAAAGAATTGGAGATTATGGGTCACGCTAAAAAGATTTTCCAAGAAAAATTAGCAATCAATTGTACCAGTTGTGGTTATTGCTTACCATGCCCTTCAGGTGTGAATATTCCTGAGAATTTCGCAAAATACAATGACTATTGTCTGTTTGGAAGTCCTGAAACGAAAGGGACGTACCAGTTTTCATATGAAGCTCTTATTATGAAGGATGCACGGGCATCAGCATGTACAGAATGCGGTGAATGTGAAGAACAATGCCCCCAAAATATTCCAATAATTAAGAAATTAAAGAAAGTTAAATCATTGTATGAATGAATACACTACAATAGTTAAAAGGTAGATTTAACATATTAATACCTTTTTTTGGATCAATAACGCCTGTTTCCAAGTAATCTCTTAAACGGTTAAATTTTAGTTCAAGATCACTTATACAGTCGTTTAATTATCTGTTTTTCATCATGACTTCATCTAAATCTCTTGATATTCGATAGATTAAATTATCTACATCTGATTCATGCCCATAGAAGTTTCTACGCCTTCATCGTATTTTCGACTGCTTTGGCCCATTTGGTCTAATATTAGGATCAAATTTCATTTCTTAGTTCACTTGAGTCAACAGGATTATGCATTTTATCAAAAATAATTTCTAAAAGAATCAAAGCATTGTTTAATATATTTTAAAATATCCATAAAGGTGTAACTAATTACTATTTTGATTTATTAAACTTTATTAAATTTACGGTAGTTATATTGCGTTTAAAATTACGAATAAACTGAAATCAGGTAAATTTTAGATTAACTAAGTATAAGGGGAGTGGATAGGAGTTAAAATAAGATGTTTGGAGGTTGAAAGAAATGCATGCATTTCTTGAAACCCCCAAATCTATGATTTGGAGGCGCTCCTATCCGACGTGGATTCAAAAAAAACATGTAGTACAAATTCACATGCTTCAATTATAATGTAAAAGTTTAATTATATAAATATTTCTATTTTATTATCAAAAAAAATAATTCAAAACGGCGAATGATACAGGATGTAAGTGAATACTTAATTTTTTATTTTATCATTATTTTTCTCTATTAAACACAAGTTTTATATATTTAAAATGTTACATTTTAATTTAAACATGTAAAAATTAATAACATGCTAGATGGGGGAATTTTTATTCAGTCTTTAGAGTTTGAAAATAGAATTAATCTTGATAAAAGGAGTATACCAACAGAAATTATTGAATATAATGCTAAATTAAACGAAAAATTCGAAATTGAACTCTTATGTTCTTTAAATTGCGATAATCACTGGATTAAAATATTTAACGGGGATTATTTGAAGATTTGCAGTTTAAAACGAGTTAATGGCCCTAAAACTAGTTCATTCCTTGATAAAGAAATAATAATTTTTAAACCAATTAAAACAGGAAAAATAAGACTATTACTTGTAGAAAACAGTCTTTTAGGGCCGTGTAAAGAGATAGTATACAATATCAATATTATAAACTAATCAACAGCTTTTTTTAAAATAACTTCTTTATTCAATAAATCTAAAGATTTTAATTTAAGGTGCATATTTCATGAGTATAATAAAGAGACTGGCAAAAAATACAGGGTTTTTGATAATAGCCAGTATTATAAGTTATGTAACATATTTCTTTGCTTTAATGTATATGGCCAGATACTTAGGCGCTGGAGAATTTGGAATTTTATCACTGGCCATTGCATTTACTGGACTATTTGGGATTTTCACAGATTTAGGTCTGGGTATGCTAACAGTAAGGGAAGTCTCGAGGAATAAAAAGTTAGCAGAGAAATATATTGGAAATACTACAGCTATGAAAGCTGTTTTTTCAGGTGTTGCCCTGATTTCTGTTTTGATATTGACAGTTTTAATGGGATATGACCCCAAAACAATAACCGTAATTTTTATTATTACACTGGCAATTGTAATAAGCTCTTTTTTTATAACATTTTTTTCAATTTTTCAAGCCCATGAACGAATGGAATATCAGGCCATAGCTACAGGTTTTGACAATATTTTTATGCTTGCAGCTGTAATTGCCTTTATAAGTCTTTCATTAGATGTGGTTGCATTTGCATCGCTCTATTTAATTAGGAATGTCATTGTACTGGCCTATATGTTTATTGTTTATATTAGGAGATTTAAATTACCTAAAATTCAGTTTGATCTTTCTTTTTGGAAGTTAAACCTAAAAGAAGGCCTTCCCTTTGCAGTATCCGGAATTTTTCTTACTATATTCATTTGGATACCCTCAATAATCCTTTCAATAATGGCTGGTAAAGAAGCGATAGGGTTTTATGGTGCTCCTAATAAGCTTATATACTTCTTTTTATCCCTTTATTCGGTATACATGGTGGCTGTTTTCCCAGTGATGTCCCGCTTTTATAAAGAATCAGAGAATTCGCTTAAATTTATCTATAAGCGCTCATTTAAGTATACATTAATCATATGTTTACCAATAACAGTTTTCATTTCATTATTAGCCCCTAAAATCATAATAGCAATATTTGGGGATGCATATGCACCATCAGTTATTGCCCTCCAGATCTTAGTGTGGACTCTTACCCTGGTTTCTATAAGTGGTATCTCTGCAAATCTTTTAGGATCAATTAACAAACAGCTTACAGTAATTAAAATTACAATCCTTGGGATATGTATTAATGTAATAGCAGGACTAATACTGATACCTCAATTCAGTTTTGTAGGTGCATCTATTACTACAATAGTTACTGATATTTCAGTATTGCTTATTATGCTATATGCTATTTTTAAAATTAATTATGTTGATAAAAAATTGTTTAAGGATTTATCAAAGGTGGTTATTTCCAGTTTACTAATGATTTTCGTCGTATTTTGTTTTAGAGATTTAGATTTAGTTTTGTTAGCTCTGATTGGATTTACAGTTTATGCGGTATCCCTCAGTTTCACCAAAATCTTTGATGAGAAGGATACAGCAATCATTAAAAAATTATACAGGACTGATTACAGATAAAGACTTTTGAAATTGTTTAAAGGAATATATTGCAAAAAAAGTGGTTTAAGTTTGATATGGGATAATGAATAAGTTGAAGGTGGATAAAATGTTAAACCCATATCAAACCAGCAACCGATTTAGGATACAATTTAAAATTAAACGTTATGATATTTAATCTTTTCTATTATGGGTATATAAATTGAGTTATTGAAACTCAATGTAAATGAATTTAAAATAGAAAGTTTAACTTAAAAATAAAAATCCCAATTATGATGCAAAAGGGCAGTGTTTAAATGAAATTACGTGGAAAAACTCTGATACTCATGGCAGTTATAATAATATCATTAACTGTGGGTTTCTCTATTATTTCACAGATTATGTTTGTCAGCAGTTCAGTTGAGAGTGAAAATAGTTACACCCAGTTAACATTAAATAACACCATTAATTCTTTAAATAATAATTTAGACTCATTAAATGACAGCGTAAATGATTGGTCTAGTTGGGATGATGCTTATAATTACGTAAGTGGTGATTTTCCTGCGTTTGAAAATAGGACTCTAATTAATGAATCTTTTTCAAGATTGAATGTCAATTTTATACTATTTGCAGATAACAATGGTAAAATAATTTATGCTAAAGCATATGATAGAACAAAAAAAGAAGAATTACAATTACCTCCTAATTTTGAGGAAGATATTAAAAAAAATAATTTATTACTGGATAAAAGTGGAAATAAAAGTTTATCAGGAGTTATAATACTTAATGGAACTCCTATGCTCGTTGTTTCTGAGAAAATTTTTAAAAGCAGTGGTGAAGGTCCATCCCATGGGACATTGATTATGGGTAGATATTTAGATCAAGACATGCTAAGCCGCCTTTCCAACACTGCAGTTGTTTCTGTGGAACCATTCAATGGTTCAAGTATCCCCTCTGATTTCCAAAGTGCAAGATCTTATTTATCAAATGAAACACCTATCTATGTGGCTAATTTAAATGATAAATCCATTGCAGGTTACAGTGTCTTAAATGGAATTACAGGTAGCCCCTCTTTAATTTTGAAAGTTGAATTACCCAGATTTATCTATAAAAATTATGAAAATGCAATTTTTTACCTTATACTATTTCTTATTATAGCAGGATTCGTTGCCGCAGTGTTTATCACATCTTATCTTGATAAAAATGTTCTTTCCAGGTTAGATAAGATTACAAGCAGTATCATTAGTATTGGTAAAACTAACGATTTATCTGCACGTGTTCCTGAGTTGGGCGATGATGAATTATATGATTTATCTATTTCGGTTAATAAAATGCTGAAATCTCTTCAAGAATCCAAGTATAATTTAGAAAGGAGCGAAAAGAGATATAGAACAATATTTGAAAATACAGGTACTGCAATGATTATAATTGGAGAAAATATGGTCATAAATCTAGTAAATAATGAATTTGAAAAAGTAAGTGGATTTTTGAGAAATGAAATTGAAAATAAAAAGAATTTACTGGATTTTGTAGTTAAAGATCATCTGGACAAAATCAAGAAACATCATGGCTTTGATGAATTTAAAGAAAAAAATGTGCTTAATAATTATGAGATCCAGTTAATGAATAAAAATGGAGATATCAGGGACTTTTTTGCTACCTTTGGTTTTATTCCAGGAACCAACAAAACTTTAATATCATTTATAGATATAAGTGAGCGTAAAAAAGCAGAAGATAACGTAAAAGCATCTTTAAAAGAAAAAGAAGTGCTGTTACGAGAGATCCATCACAGGGTAAAAAATAATTTGCAGATAATTTCAACCCTCCTGGCCCTTCAATCTGAAGATATCACAGATGAAAAGACACTGGAAAATTACAGAGAAAGTGAAAATCGTATCCAGTCCATTGCTTTAATCCATGAAAAAATGTATCAGTCCAAGGATATTTCCAATATTGATTTTACAGGTTATATAAAGAGTTTGATAAACGATCTCATGTATTCATATGATGCAGATTCAAAAAATGTTAAAGCTGTTATTGATACTGGCAATTTCCTCTTAAGTATTGAAACTGTTCAGCCTTTAGGATTAATCATCAATGAACTTGTTTCAAACAGCCTGAAATATGCATTTAAAGAGAAAAATGAGGGTATAATTTCAATTAAGCTTAAAAAAATCAATAATGGCAGTTTTAAACTTACTATAAGTGATAATGGTATTGGTTTCCCTGAAGATTTAGATTTTAGAAATACTAGCTCTTTAGGCCTTCAACTGGTAAACGAATTAGTAAAACAGCTTGATGGGACTGTAGAACTTAATCTGGACAATGGAACTGAATTTATAATCATATTTAAAGAACTGGAATATAAAAAAAGGATTTAGGGATTGAATTGAAAGCTAAAATACTGATAGTGGAAGATGAAAGAATTCTGGCAATAGGAATGAAACGTAAACTGGAAAGCTTGGGTTACATCGTAACTGGGATGGCTTCTTCTGGTGAAGAAGCAATTGAAAAAGCCCAGGAAACTGATCCTGATTTAGTTTTAATGGATATTGTTTTAAAGGGAGAAATGGATGGTATTGAAGCTGCTCAGAGAATCATCAACCTTTACAATATTCCAATTATTTACCTTACAGCATACGCAGATGATGAAATCTTAGAACGTGCCATGGTAACAGAGCCCTATGGATATTTGTTAAAACCTTTCAAAGTAAATGAATTAAAAGCCAATATAAAAATGGCCATCTACAAACACAAGATAGAAAAAGAAAGGAATGAATTAATGAAAAATCGAATTATGGACCATTATTATCAATTCATCATCAATGGAATGGACGAATCTACATACTACAGCGAAATGGACATTAGAAATACACTTTTGGAAAGATTTGAAAAAAGTTTTGAAGAAAAGATGCGCCCTGAATTTGAAAATGAGCTAAAAATGAAGGGTTTAAACGTATATAATGAGGATACACTTTTACTACTTGAAGCTTACCTTTCATGGATATCTAAATTCTTTACAGGGCTGGGCATTAAAAATAAAATAAGATCTGAAAATGATTCATGGTATCTGGAATTCTTTAACTGCCCATGGAATGAATATTCGGCTAAAAAACCAATATTTTGCATAAATTGTAGTGCAATGATAAATTGCAGCTTTAACTGGGTAAATATTCAGGGAAACATCCAGAAAATATCAAGTATAGCAAGTGGTTCATCCAAATGTTCCTTCAGATTTTATCCATCAGATTGAATATTATTCAATGATCTGATAATAGAAATTTTTATAAGATTAAAGTTTTAATCTTTAAATGAATTTATTAAATATAAGAAATATATTAATGACTTAATTAGTAATTAATTAAGGAATTATTAATAAAAAATTGAAAAGAGGAATATCATGGGATGTATTACTATATGTATATCTGATGAGTTAGAAATTGCATTTAGAAGAATTGCAAGGCTTTCTTACGGAGAAAAACAGGGGAAAATGTCAAGAGGCGCTGAAGAAGCATTATACCAATGGTGCAAACAAAAAATAGAAGAATTAAACATGGATGAAAAGGAAATTTTCGATTAAATGGGGGATTACATGTCAGAACATAAGTTAAAAAACTCTTCAGAAGTGGCTAAAACAATCGATGAAGACATTTTTAATGAAGTAAACAAATTTTTAGAGGAAAAAGAACAATATATTAAAGAATCAATTATTGGATCTAGAGTAATGAAAGAACTGGGAGAATTTAATCTGGATGTTGGGGTTAAAAAAACTTATTTATGCGCTGAAATCAGTGAAAATGTTTACAGTGTTCTAACTAAAGTTATTGAAAATTTTATTCAGGCATACGGTGGCACAGCAACTATTTACCCTAAAGGTGAACAAATCTGCCTGGAGCTTGTAACACCTAAAAGAGGCGTATAAAGGTGTAAGAAATGCCAGAAGTTAAAATATTAATAGTTGAAGATGAAAAAATCCTTGCCATGGGATTAAAAAAGAAATTAGAGAATTTGGGATTTTCAGTAACTGGATTAGCAGCCTCCGGTACAGAAGCTATTGAAAGTGTGAAGGAAGTACAACCTGATCTTATTTTAATGGATATAGTGCTTAAAGGGGCAATGGATGGGATAGAAGCAGCAAAATTCATAGTTAATCTTTATGATATCCCGATTATTTATCTCACAGCTTATGCAGATGACGAAATACTTGCAAGGGCTGAAAAAACATGTCCTTATGGATATATTCTAAAACCTTATAAAGACAGTGAACTTAAAGCCAATATTAAAATGGCCATTTATAAACATAATGCCCAGAAAGAAAAAGTAATGGATTTTGAGGATGTATACCATGATGTTACTAAATTCCTCGATGAAAATGAAGATTCCTTCAAAAAGGGAATAATTGAGGATGAATCTATTACAGGGCCGTTAAATATTGATATTGGGCTCAAAAATATCTACATATCTGTTGATCGAAATAACAAAGAAGCATATGGCGCTTTTTATAAGTTATTAACCGATGTTATCCGAAGATATGCAAAATCAGAGCAAAATAAGGTTACTGTATATCCGAGGGGAGATGAACTTTGCTTGGAATTTAGTAAATAAAATAATTTAAATTATTTTTTCTTTTTATTAATTGTATAAAAGAACCTTACTTTATTAAATACCAGTATACAGAATAAATTGCGCAGTAGTAAAGATAAATGACTGCAATAAGTAAAATACCCGCTTTGAATACTTTTCTTTTTGTTTCATTTAAGTAAGTTGTTGAATTTGAACTAACTTTTGTTTCAACTTGGATCTGGTTCATTGTCATTCCTCTAATTTCTTTTACATGTTTAATGTAAAATTTTAAATATTTAAAGCTTTCGATCTTTAAAGAATTAAAAATTCCATGAATAGTCATGGATGTCTCTTTAATGGATTCCATGCATCATTTTTAACAATTTGTTCCTCAGTAGTAGTAGAATAATACCAGCTACAGCTGACATAATGATAAATATCATAAAAAATGATATGAATCCATCAATTGGTATACCTAGTAACGTAGTCATTGACCTTGTTGGAGACGGACATAAGCTACCTAGATAACCTGAAAGTACCCCTGCCAGTGAACTTGCTAAAAACCATGTGGCCATAAGGCAGCAGGTAAATCTAACTGGAGATAATTTAGATACCATTGACAATCCTATTGGAGATAAACATAGTTCACCTACTGTAAAGATTACATAGGCCATTATAAGCCAGAGAGGGCTTATAAATTCATTTCCAGTATCAAGTATTTTAGCTGCAGGTAAAAGAACAAGGAAACCAAGGGATAATATAACCAGCCCTATTCCCATTTTTGTGGGTATTGAAGGTTCACGTCCTTTTTTTCTGAGTATTGGCCACATAAGTGCAAATAATGGGGCCAGTGCCAGTATTGCAAGCGGATTTATGGTCTGAAACCAGCTTGCAGAGTAATGATAGTTACCTAAAAAGCCTATTACTCTATCCACGTGTTGTTCGGCTAAAATAGTTAATGATGTTCCTGATTGCTCAAACGCAATAAAGAAAAAGACAGAAAAGAATGAAAGGATAAAAATAACAGCGATTCTTTGTTTTTCTATTGAAGTTAATGCTCCTTCACTATTTTCTTTGCACTGTATTTTGTGAGAAGGTATTGAACCTACACTTTTACCTTCGGGAGTTACGAGATACTTATTTTTATGCAGTAAAAAGATTGCCAGTCCAATAAGCATTCCTATACCTGCAGCCAGGAAACCGTACATATAATCTGCAGGGTTACCTGTATCTCCCAGCCCCCCTACGATTAGTGGAGAAAGAAGTGCACCTAAATTAATCCCCATATAAAATATGGTGAAAGCTGCATCTTTCTTTTCGTCATTTTTAGAGTATAAAAAACCTACCATTGATGATATATTGGGCTTGAAAAATCCATTACCCATTATAAGCAAGAAAAGGCCTAATAAGAAGAATAATTCCTGGTAGCTAAAAATAAAGGAGGAATATGTAACTCCCTGAACTACAGGGGGAACGTAAAGATAGCTGCTTGCTGCAAGGGAAAACTGGCCTAATGCCATTAATATACCGCCGGTAATTATAGATTTGCGGTTCCCCCAATATCTATCTGCTATATACCCTCCAATTAATGGTGTGAAATATACCAGTCCTGTATAGTATCCATAGATAGTTGATGCAAATGTAGTGTTGTAGAGAAGAGCGTTAAGCATGTACAGCAAAAGAATTGCCCTCATGCCGTAATAGCTGAATCTCTCCCACATTTCTGTAAAAAATAGAACATATAGTCCCTTTGGATGTTTGTTTATAATATTTTGAACCTCCAAATTTATTTACCGTTTCTTCTGTGGAATTTGTAGCCTTTAAGTTTATAATAAAAGCTATCTTTGTCTTCAACGATTTCATTATCTCTTAGTTTACTTTTACGAGATCCATAGGCAAAATATACGGCTAAACCAATGATTAAGCTCACTGCAAACCTTTCAAGGGTTGTACTTGAAAGCTGAAAAATAAGGAATACGCAGAAAATTATAGAAAGAACAGGAACCACAGGAACTAAAGGGCACTTGAATTTTCTTGGAATATCTGGTCTCTGCTTTCGAAGGATAATTATAGATAAAGCAAGAAAAATAAACGCAGAAAGTGTTCCAATATTAACCAATTCGATTATCGCGCTTAAAGGGAAGAATGCGGCAATAATAGAAGCCACTGCCCCTACAATTATAATACTCATAATTGGAGATCGAAAATTAGCATGAATTTTTGAAAAAATCCCTGGTAAAAGACCATCTCGGGACATGGAATAAAATATTCTGGTCTGTCCAAATAAACTGGTAAGCAGTACGGAAGTAAGTCCAAATAAGGCTCCAAATGATACTATTGAAGCAGCCCAATTAGCGCCCACACTTTGGAGGGCAAATGTAACGGGTGCAGCATTGTTTAATAAATTGTAAGGAATCATGCCATTTAAAACTGCAGCAACTACTATATAAAGAATAGAACTGATAATCAAGGAACCTATAATTCCAATGGGTAGAGTTCTCTGTGGATCCTTTGCTTCTTCTGCAGCGGTTGAGACGGCATCAAAGCCAATATACGCAAAAAAGACCATTGCCGCTCCCTGGAGTACTCCCGACCATCCGTAAGGCATGAATGGCTGATAATTTGCAGGATTTATGAAGTTAGCACCTACAAAGATAAACAACAAAATGATTGAGATGTTAAGTACAACAACTACCGCGTTAAAACGAGCACTTTCTTTGACTCCTAAAACCAGTATTCCGGTTAATAATGCAATAATTGAAAATGCAGGTAAATTAATTAATCCAACGCCTGGAGGATTTGTAATAATTTGAGGTAAAATAACCCCTGCTGAATTTAGAAGTCCTACAATATAAGAAGACCATCCCACAGCTACTGCAGAAGCTGATATGAGGTATTCAAATATTAAGACCCAACCAATCATCCAGGCCCATACTTCACCCATAGCAACGTAGGTATACGTATAAACACTTCCAGAGATAGGAATCATAGAAGCAAATTCTGCATAGCATAAAGCGGTAAAAACACATGCAATTGCTGAAATAACGAATGATAGGACCAGTGCAGGGCCAGAATAGTTAGCTGAGGCGACACCAGTAACTATAAAAATCCCTGCACCTATTATACAACCTAGTCCCATAATAATTAGGCTTAATGGTCCAATAGCCCTCTTTAAAGATTTATCAGATTCATTATCTCCCATCAAGTCGTTTAAGGGTTTTTTACAAAAGATATTTCTCTTCATATTACTGCCAGGTTCGTTTATTTTGCTGAAATTTCATCGATGACTGAAGGAGTTTCTTGTTCTATTAAATCGTCATTCTTATCGTTTGCGCGTTTTTTGTATCGTCTGTATGTGAAATAGAATGCTAGACCGGCTATTAACCATACTGCAAACATTTCAATGGTAAGAAGTTTTAACTGTGTTATTAAAACCAAACTGGCTATTATAGAAATTACTGGTATTACTGGAACTAAAGGACACTTGAATTTCCTTGGAATGTCTGGTCTTTGTCTTCTAAGTATTATCACAGATAATGCAAGGAATATAAATGCTGAAAGAGCTGAAATATTTACCAGCTCAAAAATCCCTTCCAGAGGTAAAAAGGCAGATATTAGCGCTGCTACAGTACCAACAATGATTATACTTGTTATCGGTGATTTAAAATTAGGATGTACCTTTGTAAGCCTTTTAGGAAGCAGTTCATCCCTTGACATTGCAAAGAGAATTCTAGGCACTACAAACATGCTTACTAAAATTACTGTTGTAAGTCCAGCAATTGCCCCTACTGTAACTATGGCAGTTGCCCAGTTTATTCCAACACTTTCAAGCGCAAGTTGAACTGGTGCAGCACTTCCCTGAAACATGGTGTAGTTGGTCATTCCAGTCATTACAGCAGTTACTAAGATATATAATATTGAACAAACAGCAAGTGAACCTATAATACCTATAGGCAATGCTCGTTGTGGATTTTTTGTTTCTTCTGCCGCAGAAGCTACTGTATCAAAACCCACATATGCAAAAAATACCATTGCTGCACCTTGAAGTACTCCTGTTAACCCATTTGGTGCAAATGGTTGATAATTTGCAGGATTTATGAATTGGGCCCCTATAACTATAAATAATGTAATTACAGCAAGTTTTATAATTACGATTGAAGCATTAACCTTGGCACTTTCCTTTGCACCAAGAACCAGCACTCCTGTTAGAAGAGCTACTATTAAAAGTGCTGGTAAATTAATTAATCCAGAACCGGTAAGGGGAGAACTTGTTATTACTTCAGGTAATGCCATTCCCATTGAACTTAAAAATCCAGAGGTATAAGAAGCCCAGCCAATTGCAACTGCAGAAGCTGCAATGATATACTGTAGAATTCCAGTCCAACCAATCATCCATGCCCATATCTCACCCATTGTTACATGGGTATAAGTATAAATTCCACCAGTTACTGTTATCATTGATGACATTTCGGCATAACACAATGCTGTAAGTCCACATGCAATGCCTGCTATTACAAATGATAAAATTAATGCAGGACCTGAAGTTGCAGATGCTACTCCAGTTACAATAAATATTCCTGCACCAACGATTGCTCCAATTCCCATTACAATAAGCCCAATAGGGCCTAATGAGCGTTTTAATTTCTCATTAGCTGTATTACAATGTAGACATTCTTCGATATCTTTTTTATTAAACAGACTCATAAAATCACGATTCATTTTTATCAGAAATTTACATATCTCATTTTTTGCCCATATAGGGTGTTTTAGCCCTTAGGCCTGTGAATCCACTACTTTTTATCATATTGAAGTATTTATTTTCTGGCATTCCATAAATAGAAGGGCTTGCAGTAGCATCATATATTTTACCCTTCCATGATACTACCATATGGGAATATAAACCTGATTGATGCTCTATTGTCACTAAACAGACATTATTTGCGTCATTTTTAACAAGTACATCGGCAAATGCCTCTGATTTATGTTTACAATTACATCTTTTTTCGTTATATTCCAGATCTGCAATCTTATTAAACGATTCCTTAATTTCATCATTTTTAGATGCCATGTTTGGACTTGTTTTTACTTGATTGGTCGGAATTGATTTATTTGGGCCTATATTTACCGATAATGGCGTATTAACTGTAAAACTTATTGCTATAACCATTATTAAGATGAATGCTGCTTTTTTCAATTGTGACAACCTACAACAATTATTACATTTTTCATTTTTCAATTAAAATTTTACATTTTAAATATATAAAGTTTTCTATAAATGGGAGAGAAAATTCAATTAGAAATCGCTGTAAATAGTTTTAATCATGCAATGAATTAAGGAAAATATGTTATATTAAAAATAGTTATTTAAAATGAAATTAAAAGATTAAAAAGCTAATTCACCATAATATCCGTCGATATTAGCTGTCTTTGTATTCCAGTTATTGATAACTCCTAAAGAATTACCAGAACTAATGGCATCTGCGTTGTACCATTTGTTATTTATATAAACTTGAGCCCAAACATGCCCATATCTGTTTCCACTAGAAAATGTACAGTTTCCATGAACATATCTCGCAGGTAAGCCTACTGCTCGCGAAAGAGCCACAAATAAATGGGAATGGTCGCAACAATTTCCCTTTCTACTATTTAATGTCCCTAATGCTCCATATTTTGTATTATAATAAAAAGAATAGGTTACATGATCCCTTACCCAGTTAAAAATCCTCATTGCCTTGTTATAATTGGAAGTTGAACTTTTAGTAATGGTATTGGACTTGGAAATAATTTCACTGCTGGTAGATTGACAGTTTAATGTTGGCTTAAGATACTGTGATAGATCCGGCGACTGTTCATCATTCCATTTACTTACTGAAACATAATTTGGGAGCTTTTTATTTGATTTGTAGTAACTCAGTATTTTAGAGTAGGTATAAACTAAATTTTCGAATCGAATCTGTCCGCAAGAACTGTTAACGTAATTTGGTGCAATTCCATTTGAATCTATAAATGCTTGTGTCCTTTGAGCAATGTCTAAATATTCTGTTTTGTAAATATTTCCATCCTTAATATTTTCTAGAGGGTTGTTAGGTAACTTTACGCTTTTTAACTCTATTGAAGAGCTTTTACCGCTATTTATTTGTAATGTACATGCTACCATCAGCCTTAAAAAATCAGGCATAGAAACCTGTCTTGAGGATATTTGTACACTTTCTGGTAACCTGTGATTGATTTCGCTAAATGTTTTAACTCTTGCTGCAGCATCCATAATTTCATTTAAAGTAAATGATGGCTGAGAGGTAGTTTTTAGTCTATTTTGATGGCTTTCTTTTATAGCTAATACATTTCCCATGCTACCTGCAACTATTACGCCGATAATTAGTACAGCCAATAAAAAATGCATTTTAATTGTATCTACTCCTGTAAACTTAGTCAGCTAATGTAGTTAATTTAGATGATATGTATTAGGATTTGGATAGAGGGTTAAAAAAGTTAGAGGTAACCCTATCCAAACCGGGATTCACAAACATGCAAGTAACCAGATTTACATGTCAAAGTATAATGTAAAAGTTTATATATATAAATATTTCTATAAACAATCTAAATTGTCAAAGTCAAAATGAGCGAATAAATGGAAGTTTGCTGGAATTGGAAAACTGGAGCGATGTAATTTTTATCCCATCACTGTCATAATTGTAAAAAGTTAATTTTTCTTTAAAAAATTGAATTATAACATTTATATTAAATACTCAATTCTTATTTAATAGGTAATTAAATTGTTATTAGTCTACTGAAGTTATATATTGATACTTTAGGATATAGGGAGGAGATGAGGGGATAAAAAAATGATGCCCCTATATCCTATACACCATCTTGCTTAGTATCATGTATAATGTAAAATTCTAAATATATAAAGTTTTCTATGATTGTTGAGAACGACTTACCTGAAATAGTTTCTTTTTATCAAATTCGTTTCGTGACAATATTTTATATCTGTTTAGAGGTAATCCAATCAAGAGGCATAACGTATTGTAAACAGCGATCTTAAAATTAGAAATTAAATAGAATACTAAATTATTTCTAAATATATATTATATTCTTTTCTATTTGATCGTAATAGCAATAAATAAATTACCCTTTAACTCATACAAGATCAGAGATTATTAGAATTTACTGATTTTCTGATCTAATACTCTTATTTAATAAAAAGAGGAGATTCAATGGAAAAATGGGCGGATTACGGTATATCAGCCGTTAAATTTAATGATGGCGGAACCCAAATTTATCAGGTAAAAGTTCACAAAGATAAAGGAAATTCAATTGGAGACGCTGAGTTATGGTCGCGAGATCAGATTATTTCGGCTTTAGAAAACGACTATACATTTATAACTATTTTAAATCAAAATCAAGGTATTTGGGGTGAAGGTGAGGAAGTTAATATCGTTCAAGTTAACGGAAACAAATATATACGAACAGATCATGATCAAACTCCTTCTGATAGTCTAGATAATCTTCCTAAATTCTCATTTAAATAATTGCAGCGTTTTTAAACCTATTATTTTTTTAAATATTTTTTTAGGATTTAATTACAATTTTCAATATATCTAACGGGTTTTTCGTATTCTTCTTGTCATGCAGGAACTGTAACACATATTTGTTTTAATTTACCCTTAAAATAGAATTTTTTGCCTGGAAGGATAATTACAATATCTTTGCCTTTAACCTCATATTTTCATAATCAATTATCCCGTTTACTTAGCCTTATAAAATATAATAAATAAATGCGCTTTTTTCAGGGTAAAATTCTTCTGGGTGTCCCTTTTCAGTTTCATGATAAACAACAGCTGCTTGTGAGCATTATTCTTTGATTTTGTATATACATTTTAACACCATGTTTTTCGATGGGTTTCAAATTTAAAAATCCTAATTAAACACGATTAATTTACATTTTCCTAGTTTTTAAATATGTTATGCCTGTAATTACTCTAATTTTGGAAATTTCTAAATTTCAAATTCATTTTCAATTAGTAAGCTTTAATTATATTGAATGAGAAAATCTTTTAATTCACTTTGAGAGTTTATTTTAAATTTAAAATTATAGTTAAGGAGAAATAAATTGACCACTAATCAAGCTAAAAAACTTTATCAAACAGGAATAGAATTATTAACATATGGAAGGCCTCAGGAGGCCATTAACTATTTTCGTGAAGCAGTAGAAGCAAACCCTTTCTGTATGGAAGCCCAGCTGGAACTGGGATACCTTCTTGGAACCATGGAAAATTATGAAGAGGCTCTAGATTCTTTTAACCATGCCCTTAAAATACAAAAAACATTTCCCGGACTTTTTGGTAAAGGAATGTGTCTCTTTTTCATGGAAAACTATGAAAAATCATTGGAGGCGTTTCTTGATGCCCAGGAACTCGGGGAAAATGAAGATCTGTGGTATTATCTAGGAAACTTGCATTTAATTTATACGGGCAACTGTGAAGGGGCTGTAAATTGTTTTGATATAGCTATATCTATGGATGAAGAATTTATTGAGGCATGGAACGACTGTGGTGTAACTTACAGTATTCTAGATGATGATGAAAATGCTCTGGAATGTTTTCAGAAGGCTTTAAATATTGATCCTGAATATAAAGAGGCAGTTTACAATATAGGGGCTACGTTAGCCGATATGGGACACTACGTTGAATCATTAAAGTACCTGGATCAAACCTTAGAAAATGAACCTGACAATTTTAAAGCCCTCTTTTACAAAGGAAATGTGTTATACTTTATGGAAAAAGAAGAAGAAGCAATAGAATACTTTATAAAAGCTTTAATGGTAGATAGAAATCAGGAAGAACTCTGGAATTACCTGGGATATATTCAACACAGCCTTGGACGTAACTATGAAGCTGTAGAGTCTCTAAACGAGGCTATTAAACTCAATAATGATTTTGAAACTGCTTATATGAACTTGGGAAATGTTTATCGAGATTTAGGTAAGGATGATCTTGCGTTGGGCTGTTTTGAGAAAATCTTAGAGTTTTCTCCCGATAATAAAGAGGCTTTAATGGAAATCGAAGAGTTAAAATCAGAGGCATAGTACTGAATTGAATTTAAGTCAAAAATAGATTAGTCCTTAGACCTAAGTCTAAGGATTACTTCTTAATAATTATTACATATGTATCTGTGATTATTCTATCGTCAACAGGCGGATATATTAATATATGGTACCATGGAGTGAGAATTATATTAATATATGTGATGCCGGGTTTAACTGCCTTAAATGTGAAGCTGTTTCCTTCTGTAGATACTAGATTTAGATAGTTTTTGTTGTACTTTGTACTAAATGATGCCTCCGGAATGTGGAATCCAGAAGGGGCAACTGTAAATGTTTCATTTAATTGCACTGTTTTTACGTGTAATTTCCAATCTTTAGCTGGTTCAATTGCGTATACTCCTGAGACACCAAAGCTTAAAGAGAACACTGCCAAAACTAATATAGATACTATTTTTAGACTTTTCATCCTTTATCACGACCGTTCAAAACTGAAAGTTTTGAATACCAGAAAATCTATGATTTTCGATGGCATTCAAAAATTTTCAATTTTTACTTGTCCCAAAATCATAGATTTTGGGAATGTTTCCTAATTAAAAGATTTAATTGTACTAACTGTTTGTATGTACTAACATATAGTTTTATTTATCCTAAAAATTTTGGACTTTTAATTTAAAAGTGCGTTTAAATACTTAATAGGGCTTAAATTACTCTTCGTTCTTAATTCTTGTGTACTTTACAAAATTGCTGATTAAAAAAAATAAATGATTTTGAACTTAACTTTATATTTCGTTATAGTGTACTATAACGAACTAAATAACGCCATTTTCAAATGATTCTAATTTATTGATTCAATTTCGAGATAAATTGTTAAACTGACTGAAAATAAGGGACATATCTAGGCCAGATGGTATAAATTCATGGAACTATATAATTTTAATATATTTCTGACATATTGGTTTATTTTTTTATTTATAGTTTGTTTCATTTATATAATTAGCTTTAGAAATCATGAATGATTTAATTAAACGTTTAGTTAGTTTAAATCCACTTAAATGTTTAACAGGTTAATATTTGGGATATATGGCTATTTTTGCTTAAAATCAGTAGGTTGCATAATTCCTATAAATTATTAAATAAAATCGATATAATATAAAATTAATTAATCTTATTAACTTATAAAAAGGTGAAACCATGACCCGATTTGAAGAACTTTGTGAAAGTTATGCTGATGCAAGAAAAAAATTTTTCAATTATGAGAATGAATGCATGGAATTTGGGATTAAAATGGTAAATGGATTAAAAGAATATTTGCAATGCCCTCCAGAACAGGTCAATTATTATCCTCCAGATAAAGAAAGCGATCCAAATGTTAGTTATAATATACATGGAGCTACGAAGCTTGGAGAAGATGGATTCTGGCATGTTGGAATTGGGATAGGATTATATGAACCTCCAAATCTCCGTCCCCAAGAAAATGTAAGAAGCAGGCTTCTTATTAAAAAAGAAGATAGTCACTTTATAGTGAAGTATGGTAAAGAATCTAAGGATGAATTTCGAATATGTGAAGACAGGGAAGAAGATTTCGAAAAGTTCTACGACTACATTTTTGAAGAAATTAGAGAATTATATGATATGCAACTAGAAAATATGAAAAGAGGAGCTGAATTTGCATCAGATCACGATGATTTAAGGTACATTCAGTAAACTATACATTTGCTGCAAATTTCATCAATATCTTAGGTAGTTTACTCTTTTTCTTCTCTTTCCCATCTTTTAATACATTGATCGATGGTTAAACAGAATTTACTTTCCATAATTTCCTGTTCCAGTCGGGTTTTTTTAATAGACTCTCTAAGGGGTCCGTATACATTTGCTGCTTTGATTTTAATGCCTCGCTGCTTCAACTCATCGGTGAGTTCTTCTAACATTTCAATTCCAGAATAATCAATGAAAGAGGTGGCTTCAAAATCCAAAACAAATAATTTAGTGTCTTTATAATTTCCATCTACTAGATCTATAATGGTATTTTTTACGCTTTCAGTGTTCAGGAATATCTGGGACCCATCGACCCTAACAATGAGGGTGTGGGATGCTATTTCTGCTTCTGGGCGGCGTTTAATGTCTAAATATTGGACTGTACCTGGAATACGTCCTAATATGGCTATATGGGGATTATACATGTTTTTAAGTAGGCTTAAAATGGATAATATTACTCCAATTACAATTCCTTCCAGTGCACCAATAAATAGCACAGTTAAAAGCGTTACAACAGCAATACCGAATTCTATCTTGCTGAAGTGATAGATCTTGCGGAAATGAGGGATATCAACCAGACGTTTTATTACAAAAAGTATGATGGCAGCCAGTATGGCCTGTGGTAAGTTGTAGAATATCCCCGTAAATAAAACTAGGGTCATTAAAATAACAATTCCAGATATTCCTCCGGCAAGCTGTGTTTTTGCCCCGCTTTCGTTGTTTACTGCAGTTCTTGATGGTGCTCCCCCTATTGGTAATCCCTGAAAAATGCCTGCAATCATATTGGACGCACCTAAGGCCAACAATTCCTGGTTTTTATTAATTTTGTACTTGTTTATTGATGCATACTGTGAAGCAAATAGATATCCTTCTACATGACTTATAAGAAAAACAGTTATTCCAAGGGTAAGCAGGACACTGATATCAATCAGGTGTGGATCCGGAATTATCAGGGAAGGCAGTCCCTGAGGAATAGAACCTACTATTTTTACGCCAAAAGAATTCAAATTAGTGAAAGTAATTACTACAATTGATCCTAAAACGAGGAACAATGTATTGGGTAATTTGGGGAATTTTTTAGTGGCTATAAATAAAAAAATAATCCCTGCAACTCCTACTGCAAGAGTGACCAGGTTTGTTTGGTCTAGATGGGCTAAAAAATAATACATGCGCTGGAAAAAAGTGCCTGAAGCGCCTGATATTCCAAATAATGTTGGAATCTGTCCCGAAGCAATGTATAATGCTATACCTGCTAAAAATCCAGTTAAAACAGTTTTTGAAATGAATTTAACTACAAATCCTAATCTTAAAGCCCATGATAAAAGAGCTAAAGCACCAACCATGACCGCTACGAGAGATGCCATCATAAAATACTGGCTGGCGCTGACAATCATCAATGAACCAATTGTGGAACCAACCAGTATTGAAATCGTGGATGTAGGGCCCAAAGATAACTGTCTGGAGGTCCCAAAAATCATGTAGACCAGTAATGCCACCATTGCTGAATACAAACCAACTTGGGGTGGCAGACCAGCTAAAGAAACGTATGCCATGGCTTCAGGTATTGTAAAGGCACCAACGGTAATTCCTGCAATGATATCTGGCCTTAACCATTCTTTATTATACGACCTGGCCCATTTCGCTATTGGGAGAAAGGATGACAATTTCATGGTAAATCCTCATGGTTTGGATTAGAAAAAAATATATCTCTTTTTTAATATGTGGGTCATTTTTGTTAAAACTAACTGTTTATCATCCATTTCAGCACCAAGTTTACCTATTTTCCACCTGTTCATGATTAACTAAATTTTTATACTTTTCTTTTGAAAATACAATTTTATATAATTGAATTATTAATACCTGTCAATTTGAATATTTTATGGCTTACAATAAGACTTTTTAACTACTAAATGTTTAAAAAATTTGTTTTTAAGCCATTATTAAAATTTCTAAACTAAACTGTTATTAAAAAAATAATCCCCAAAATAAAAAATAAAATAGGTTACACCATTAAAATGTTATGTCTGTATACTCTCCAGTAGTATTGTGATGCAGTTAACCTGGTTTTATCGTAAGTCACAATGGTTCCAGGACATAATTCGTTATCTGTCCAGTCTGTGATTTTAATTGTTGATTTTGAGACCTTTGCAAATGTATATGTTTCATGCCAGCTGAGTTCGTATTTCTTAGTATCAGGGTCCTGTACGTAGTAGGTCGCGTAACATTTGATATAATTATTATTGTAATGGTTATTTTTTTTGTACTTGTACTGGTAAGTTTTCCATACGACTTTCATCCAGCCGCTTTGGCCGCTCCATGCGTATTTAGTACCGTGATCTACCATTGTTGCTGCTGATACAGGTCCAGCAAGTCCAAATGCAAGGGAAACCATGAAAAAAATTGTTAAAGCTGTAAATATCTTTTTATTCATATTTTCACCTCCATCATGCTTTTAATAATTATGATTAATACATAACCCTTTAAATGTGTTTCTCTTTTTATTTTTTGGTACATATTATTAGCATTAATTATTAATGAGTTATTATAAGCTAATTTAAAATGATTTAACTTCAATTCTAAAGATCAAAGTATTTTTTAATCCATTAATAAGGACTAGTTTCAGACCCAGACCTTCACGACTGTCATATAATTACAGTTCGATTTATATACTTGTAGTTTGATAATGTTAATTAGAAAAAAATATTCATATCTTTTATAAAAATAATAAAAAAGAAGGAGGTAATTTTATGGATGAAAACCATGAAAATGCAATGCTAATACTAAAAGCTATGGTAGAAAGAAGCAGAGTAAACACCAGTAATGGTGATGTTATAAGAAGAATTACTAATCTCGAATGTGATGAGATTAACAGCGCAATACCCTGTCTGGAAGAGATGAAATTGGTGAAGACATTACACGACATAAATAAAGTCAAATTCAACTTTTTCAATGTTACACTACAACCTGAAGGTTACGAGTATTATAATGAACACCTGGGAAAAATAAAGAAAATTGACTAAATTTTTAATTATTGCTTCCCAGTGATTACGATTTATAGAACTTATTTTACACATCTATGATTTTCGTGGATAATTATACTCTTTTGGCATTATTTGCAATTTGGAATTTATATTGATTCTGGATAAGTTTATTTATCTTACTTAAAAAGTGAGATTTAACTTCTGCTTTTAACTTAAAAAGTGCTGAATATGTGCTAAAATTGAATAGTAATTTTTACATACTTGTGTTTTTAGTAATAGTAAAAATTTCGATTAAACAAAAACTTAAACTGTACTATAATTAAGGAAATATCTTGGACAAGAGGGATGTGTATGGTTGAACTGCCAGTTAGTTCGATTGAAAAACAAATAAAAAATGCAAATATAGCTGATTTATATAATACAAGTGAAATTGATAATTTATTAAAGGTTTTAAAGGAAAAAAGGTCGAATTTACAATTAGAAAAAGAGAAAATAAAAGTAATGATCTGCTGTTCAATAAAAGACGTTAACATTGGATCCAGAATAAAAGAAATGCTTGCAAGTCTTGAAATCGAAGGTTTTTTGGCTCATGATGGTGATAATTTATCTGGAAATTTTAAAAAGAGTATTATGGACAAATTGAATGATTGTGCGGTGTTTATTCCAATATTAAGTAATAATTTCAGGAATTCTAGCTACTGTTCTCAAGAGTTAGGTATCGCGTATTTTAGGAATCTTTTAATTATCCCATTAAGCCTTAATGGAACGATACCGTATGGGTTTATTAGTGATTTCAATTGTTTACCAGTAAGTAGAAATGATATTCCCCTTGAATATATAATAAAACCAATAGCCGACAGTTTTCCAGGGGCAAATATCAGTGGCAAACTAATTAGCGCATTAAAAAATGCGTATAGTTTTCGCAATGCTGAAGATGTAATGAAGAATTTGGAGCCTTATTTTGATAAATTAAGTGATGAAGAAGTAAATACAATAGTCGATATTTCCATTGAAAGTAATCAAAATAATTCTACAAATCTATGTAGAATGGAGCATTTGCACAATTTTATAATGATTAACATGGATAAAATTGAAAAAAATAACTTAGAAATGGTATTAGATATAATTAAGGAAGATGAGAAAAATAAAGAATTCACTGATAATTATTTTTACAAATTAAATATTTAAAAATAAAATTAACACAGATTTAGAATATACTTAGCACATTTAACAACTCTTGGAGAAATTATTTAACTTTTATGCATACTAATTTGGCTATTTTGAGCCATATAGTAATAATAGTGATTTTTATTGGAAATTAATCGAAAATAATTAATATCGGTTTAAATAATATTATATTGGTGCATAATTTATGAAAAAAACTATGGAAAACTTAGCAAAAGCTTTTATTGGTGAAAGTCAGGCCAGAAACAGGTATACGATCTATGCAAAAGTTGCAAAGAAGGAAGGATACGAACAGATTTCTGAAATCTTCCTGAATACCGCAGAAAATGAAAGGGAACATGCGAAGTGGGCAATGAGAATGATCAACCAGTTAAAGGAAGAAACTGGAGAAGATTCTGAAATTGTGGTGGACGCAGATGTTCCAACAACCTTAGGAACAACAGCCGAAAACCTTAAAGCTACAATTGCAGGTGAACATTACGAAACTGCTGAAATGTACCCTGGGTTTGCCAGTACAGCTGAAGAAGAAGGTTTTAAAGATATAGCCAATAGACTGAATGCAATTGGCCGCGTGGAAGCACATCACGAAGAAAGGTTCAAGGAACTTCTTGAACAGATAGAAGCAGGCACGGTATTTAAAAAAGATGAGGAAGTTAGTTGGGTCTGCAGAAAATGTGGATATGTTCACAGCGGAATGGAACCGCCTGAAAAATGTCCTTCGTGCGACCACCCGACTGCGTACTTCCAGATTAAATGCGAGGAGTACTAGGTCCTTTTTAAATCCTTAATTATTTTCTTTTTTTTCAATATTGTGTTATATTATAATCTCTTATCTGGAATTCTTTGAGTTTCAGAAGCGCCTTTTCCGGGTTTTGTATCATCGACATACTTTTTAGGCCGTTTGGTTTTTTTAGCAGTAAATGGCCTTATAAGTCCATGCTCAAGGATATAATCTTTTTTCAGAATTCCATTTAGAACTTCCTTAAAATCTGCTCTTGATAGATCAGCGAATTCCTGTTTTAAGTTTTTATATAGCTTTTTTTCAAGATAGACACTGTTGTGACTTTTTAACAGCTCAATGGCTCTATTTTCAATTTTAGATAGTTTATCCTTATCGGTCATTTTCGATCTCCCATGATATCTGGAATATTTGAATTAATTTACATTAGATATGTTTTTTAAATAATGTAAATTTTGAATCATTAAAAATTTTTAAATTTCAAATAATAAGATTGAATTTTAATCTTACTGAATTGATTTTCTTTTTCATTTTAAAAATATTATCTTTTTCACCTTAAAAAAATATGAACATTTATTAACCATTATCACCAACTAATTCCCAAAGAATTATATATTCCCGACATTTTACATGAAATTAAATCTCACAGGCGCTAAAATGGTCTCTAATGGAGAAATCTCACAAAGACTAAGAAACAAAAGAGAAGGAAAAACCCTGAAGGGCTATTTAGTCTGCAACAATTGCGGAGGTTACTACGAATTACAACCTGGAGAATCTTGGAAAGATTTTGATGTAGAATGTGAATGTGGCGGGCAATTAGTCCAAAGCCATACTAATTCTTTAATTCAATCAGAAGTAGAATATTTGTCAGATGGGGAGTATGAAGAAAAATATAACACTTTTATAGCATTAGCCTATGTTTTTCTAGTTCTTTTCTGGCCATTTGCATTTATAATGTCGTTGTATCTTATTACAAGAGACCATGAATGGGCTAGACATGATGGAAAAATAATATTTTCTATTTCTTTAGTGATTATGTTTCTTCTTGGTATTCTTTATCTCTTTGTAATTCCTATAATGTATTTTAGTCATTAATGGATTTATTTTCAGTTTTTTATTTTCCAATTCCCAAAAACAACCGCAAAAATTATCAGGCATCGGTACATACGACATCGACAGATCAATGTAATTCTATCTCTCCACTTGCTGCAATCTTTTCTTAGCAACACTCGTTACCGAAGCAAACTCACTTACTGTGCAGAAAATAAGTTTTAAGCAGTATTTTTATTTTCGCAACATCAAAATCTATTCCTACATAATGCTCTACAAGTTCCAGACCAATAAATGACATCAGGTCACGCCCTCATGAAGCAATTATTTGTTTAATATAAATTATAACTTATCAAGGGCCATTCTAGCTGCATTCTGCTGTGCTTCTTTCTTACTTCCGCCAAGCCCCGTTCCACACATTTCATCATTGATCATTACAGCCATAGTGAACGTTTTATCATGCGGTTCGCCTTCTTCATTAATCAATTCATAAACAACATCCAAGCAATCTCGATCACACAACTGTTTTAATTCTGATTTATAATCATAAAAAAAGACATCTTGATTCTCTATATGGGGTATAACGGTTTTATAGACGAAATCTTTGACTACATCCAATCCTTGATCCAGATACAATGCTCCTATAAAAGATTCAAATACGTCGCTTATAATAGATTCAATTTCCCGTGTTGTTAATCCTTCACCTAATTTTATATGCTGATCTAGCCCTAATTCCTTGGAATAAGTATAATGTGCCTTTTTACATACATAATTAGAACGTATACGAGTTAATTCTCCTTCAGTCAAATCAGAATTCATGCCGTATAAGTATTCTGATATTATCAGGTCCAAAACAGCATCACCTAAAAACTCTAACCTCTCATAACATTCATCTATGCCATTTTCGTTTGAATAGGACTCGTGAAGAAATGCCAGCTTGTAAAGATGAGTGTTAATTGGTTCAATTGAAAGATCTTTCAGTAGTTGCATATTATCTAATCGCATTCTGGATATATAAAACTAATATTCTATAATACATTTTTTAAAAACTATTTTTTAAGATGATATATTACTGCTTTATCCAGCTAAAAATCACCAAAAAGACAGTTTTTGGATTTTAATTGGTTTGATATATCTAAATATCTTTGATATATCCTTATTTATTTATTTTAAAGTTTAGTCTGTAATTTATAGGAATTAATATTGTTTATACTCTGTTTCAGATGTAAAACTACATAAATATAAATATCAGTAAGAACTGACTCCCTATTGAAGGTGGATAGATAAATAACTTAATATTACAAAGCTACAATTAAATAATACATTAATCGTAATGCTGAATATTCATAAATCTCAAAATACCATCCCTTTCAATTAATGAGGCATAAAGGAGGTGAAAAGTTTGAGAAAACAAGTAATTACTAATAAAACTAACCTATTACTTTTAGTATTGATTTTAAGTATGGCGCTATTATTCTGTATTAACACTGTTTCAGCAGCTCCTGGAGATACCATTTATGTTAATGGTTCATCTGGAAATGATTCATGGGATGGATTATCAGCTATATATAATAGTACAAGTGGAAGCGGACCCAAACTCAGTATTAAAAACGCAACAGGAACAGTGAACGCGAATGGAATAATAAATATAGCAGATGGAACTTATACGGGGGTAAACAACACTAACATCCTTATTTATAAAAATATGGTCATTGTTGGTCAAAGCAAGACTGGTACTATAATTGATGCTCAAAATAGTGGCAGAATATTCTATACTCCATATAGAACAGGTTTTGATCTCTCACTCATAAATTTAACCCTTCGAAATGGTAATTCGGGCGTATCAAGTGGTGGTGCTATATACGACGACAATGGATGGGATGCTCACAGTACTTTGAACATTACAAACTGTACATTTGAAAATAACCATAACAATAACTGGGGCGGTGCTATATATGCATTTAATGTTGTTTTGAACATTATAAACAGCAGTTTCACAGGTAACACTGCACGTGTTAATGGAGGAGCAATTGCTTTCGGCGGAGATGAATCAGTCACTATGAATGTAACTGGCAGTACTTTCACTGGTAACACTGTGGCCAATGGTGGTGCAATCTACAATGGTGGTAATTTGACTGTTAATGGCAGTACTTTCACAAGTAACAGTGCAAACATGGGTGGTGCTATTTACAGCCCGGGTACTTTGACAGTAAATGACAGCTCATTCACAAGTAACCATGCGACTAATTCATATCCTAATGGTTATGGTGGAGCTATCCATAGTTCGGGTAATTTGAATGTTACTGGCAGTATTTTCACAGGTAACACTGCAGGTCATGCTGGTGGTGCTGTTTCTGTTATTAGCGGTGCTTTCAATGTTACAGGCAGTACTTTCACAGAAAATGTTGCAGTATTCGGTGGTGCAATTTACAACTGGTATGTACCTATTGTAGTGCATTTTAACAGATTCTATAATAACGACGCAACAGGAATAAACACTGGTGATGCTGTCCGTACAGATGGTACTACAACAAGTACAGCAGATGTCAAATATAACTGGTGGGGATCTAACAACCCTGATTTCTCCAGCCTAATATCGGGTAATGCGAATCATACTCCATGGATCTTCATGACCATCAATGCTAATCCAACTACCATCGAAAATGGTGAAACCAGTTTAATCACAGTTAGTTTCAACAACCTGTTTAATGGGGAAACTGTAACTCCTCTAGATCCAGCTACAGGACACATACCTGACGGAACTCCAGTAACATTCAGCACAGACAAAGGAAGTATAGGCTGTAAGACCATCGAAAAAGAAACATGCAACGGAATAGCAACCGCTACATTAACAGCTGATGAAACCGCGGGCGTAGCTCATATAAATGCTGTAACTGACAGTCAGACCGTGAACACTGAAGTAATCATTACAGCTAAATCTGGTCTTTACCTGATAGTTACACCTAGCAAAGCCAACCCTACAGTTGGCGACACTGTAGTGTACACTTTGAAGGTAGGTAATAAAGGCCCAGATACTGCTAAGGACGTAGTTATGACTTATGTGGTTCCTGAAGGTTTAGAATTCGCTGGAGCTAATGTTGATGTGGGAACATACACTTATGACCCTACTACACGAACAGTTACTTGGATTATTGGTGATGTGCCTGTAGGGGATCCTTACATGTGGTTATCTTTACGTGTAGCTCAGTCAGGTCATTATCTAATAAATCCGGTTCTTAGCACTAGTACTTACGACCCGACACTTAATGTGGATACACAGTCTATTACTGTTAATGCAGCAACAAAGGCAGCGGCCAAAACTATACCAATGCAAGAAACTGGATTACCTATAGCTGGGCTTTTACTAGCTATAATGGCTGTAGTTGGTGGACTAAGTTTGTCAAAAAGGAAATAAGTTACTTTTTTTTCTTTTTTATTTTTAAATAGATTTGTTTAGAAATTTCAGCTTGTAAGATGAATATTGAATTCTCAATTGAGATTTCTTCCAGTAGGACGTATTATTTAAAATTTTTTTTAAGATAACATTTAATTGTTTATTTAATAATAATGGTTAAAATCTACTAAAATTAGATATTTAATTCATATCTAACTTAATTTACTTATATTTATATTTAATATGTTTTATTTTATTTATTTCGGAATTCTAATTAGTTTTTATTATGATTAGGACTATTTTAAATCTTTTTAATATCCTGATGTAGATAAATATAAATATCAGTAATAACTGACTCCCTTTTGAATGTGGATAGATAAATAACTTAATATTACAAAGCTATAATTCTATACTACGATAATTGTAATGATGAATATTCATAAATCTTAGTATAGCATCCCGTTCAACTAATAGGGCATAAAGGAGGTGAAAAAGATTAGACAACATGCTATATTACTTATACTTACAATAACATTCGCTTTGGTTATATGTGGAGCTGTTTCTGCTACTTCGTATACTGACATTTATGTTTCTCCTACAGGTAATGATAGTTATGATGGTGGTGATCCTTTACATCCGGCTCAAACTATCGGACACGCGCTTGAAGTCACACAAGATAGTGGAAGTACAGTGCATCTTGCAAATGGAGTTTACTCCGGAACAGGCAACACTAACATCACACTTAGCAAGAGCATGACCATAACTGGAGAAAGCCAGAAAGGAACTATTATAAACGGCTCTGACTCAAACTGGATATTCCATATTGATGCCAATGTTTATGTCACTATCCAGAATTTGACATTTGCAAACGGAACTGCACATGAAGGTGGAGCTCTTTACAATAACGGACATTTAACTGTTATTAGCTGTACTTTCACAGGTAATCATGCATCAGGTGGTGGTGTTATTCATGATGAAGCCTATACTACTTTTACAAACTGTATCTTCGACCATAACTCTGCTTATCAGGGTGGTGCAATTTACAACTGTTGTGGAACAGAAACAATTACGGGTTGTACTTTCACTGGTAATACTGCAAATTATGGTGGTGCCATTTGGAATGAAGCTCCTTCTACATTAACTATTTATTTAAGTAGAATTGTTGGAAATACTGCATCAAGTGGTGGAAGTGCTATATGCCATAGTAGTGGATCAGTGACTGCAGAGAATAACTGGTGGGGTTCAAATAACCCAGATTTCGCTAGCTTGATATCTGGTGAAGTGGACTATACTAAATGGATCTACATGACAATCAGTGTTAATCCAACTACAATTAAAAATGGTGAAACCAGTTTAATCACAGTCAGTTTCAACAACCTGTGCGATGGGGATAATATAACTTCTCTAGATCCAGCTACTGGTCACATACCTGACGGAACTTTAGTAACTTTCTGCACTGACCTTGGAAGTGTGGACTGCAAGACCATCGAAAAACCAACCGTTGATGGCGTAGCTACTGCTACTCTGTTTGCCGATGAAATTGCTGGTATAGCTCACTTGAATGCTACACTTGACAGTCAGACATTGAGCACAGAAGTAACTATCAGTCCTAAATCTGGTCTTTACCTAACAGTTACACCTAGCAAAGCTAATCCTGCAGTAGGTGATACTGTAGTGTACACTTTAAAAGTAGGTAACAAAGGTCCAGACACTGCTAAAGACGTAGTGATGACTTATGTAGTCCCTGAAGGCTTGGAATTCGCTGGAGCTAATGTGGATGTAGGAACATACACTTATGATCCTGCTACACGAACCATAACATGGATTATTGGTGATGTACCTGTAGGAGACCCTTACATGTGGTTATCTCTACGTGTAGCTCAATCAGGTAATTATCTCATAAATCCGGTTCTTAGCACTAGTACTTACGATCCAACACTTAATGTGGATACGCAGTCTATTACTGTTAATGCAGCAACAAAGGTAGGGGCTAAAACTATACCTCTGCAAGAAACTGGATTACCTATCGCTGGACTTGTACTGGCTATACTTGCAGTATTTGGTGGATTAGCAACATCAAAAAGGAAATAAATTATTTTTTTTTATTTTTTTCTTATTTTAAATAGAGGCAAATTTTAATTTGAAAATTTCTAACTAAACTACTGTTCCAAACTTTTCTACGCAGAGTTGAACTTTTTCAACTTATTCAACGCCCATACGAGATGATCCATTGAAAAATCATATTTTTGGCGTGAAAAAATATGAAAGCTTTATTAATAACATAAATCAACTGATTATTTAAAGAATTATATAATTACAACACATTCTACCCAGAAATATATTCTACAGGTGCTAAAATGGTTTCCAATGATGAAATTTCCCAAAAATTAAGAAGTAAAAGAGAAGGAACAGCCTTAAATTATTTGGTATGCAATACATGCGGGGGATATTATGAATTACAGCCTGGAGAATCCCCAAATGATTTTGATTTGGAATGCGAATGTGGGGGTCATTTAGTACCTAGCAGTGGTGGTTCTTTAGTTTCAAATGAAGGTGAGTACAAGGATTATGGAACAGCAATACTGGTATCTTATGTTCTATTAATTTTTGGTGGAATACCTGCATTAATAGGAGGGATTTATCTTATTACAAGAGATAATGAAAGGGCTAAGTTCCATGGAAAAATAATAATAGTGATTTCCATCATTGTTGCACTCATAGTCTTTGTTTATGCCATTGAAGCTCTTATCCTTTATAAGACATATTTCAATAATCCTACTACTTTTAATTCTGCCTCAGATATCGCCAGCGTTCGGCCGCCTGTTACTCATACAACAAGATAATCCTTTTTTCAACTCTTTTTTCTGAAATTACTTAAAACAGCGGATTTAATTTTTATAATTATAAATTTATCCTGGTATACACATATCATTCATTTTTAGGATATTTATAATATTTTTTAATGATATTGAATGTGCAATGGGCGTTTAATGTGCTTAGATTAAAAAAATAATTAGTAATAGCTATTAATAATTGCCCATACGAAAAACATAATGACAAATAAAACTATTGAAATTCCAATAAATAAAGCTCCCCTTCTTTTAATAGAATCTACAGGACGAGTGTACAAATATATAGAAGGTATAAGTGCAAATAGGTAAGCAAAAGGTACTATAAATCCAATGATCATTAATGCTATAGCAAGAACATTAGCTAGTGGATAATTCTTTTCTTCTAAATGTTCACCGCATTCTAAACAGTATTTTCCTACATCTGGATTTTCAGTTCTACAATTTTTGCATATAACCATCTTATTCACCTTGATATTAAGGTCATCATTTAATTATTTAAAATTTACTAAAAATCTAATAAATCACAGAAAAAGAGTATTAATTATGGACGAAGCAATGGCGTTTGCCAGTCAAACAGCGTTTGAGGACTTTGGAATTAGCCCGGCTTCTTTTGAGTTGGAAAATTTCGAATTAATTTTGATTGATTAGGAGTGTATCGAAAAGAAAAATATCTATGTTTAATCGATCATAAATATATGATAATGTTTAATGATATTATCAGGTGTTTTGATGTTTTCAGATGATTTAAATGAAATATTTGAATTAGAGGCAAATGCAAAAGAAAAAAGAAGCGATTTAATAAATAGAGTTAATAAAAAACTTGATGGATTTAGAAGTAAATTCGGAATCACCTCTGATATTAAAATAAACCTTTTTGAAGATGATAAAGGTAAATTTATAAAATTAAGTTTTTTTACAGGCAGGGGATTTTCAATTAACAACCATTTCATGGAAGAACTTACAAGAATTATGGAAACAGACAGCTACAATCAAATATTTCTCAGCACTGACAAGTTAGAAATAGATTTTTTCTATGAATAGGCTTTATCTTTTATTATCTTTAAAATATAAAAAAGGGGTTTTGGAGGGATCATCCAATTCATTATACTTTGCTAAGTTGTATTTCAATCGCTGAAATGTTACTGTGTGATCCTTCATCGTTTGATACTTCTTCTGTGCTGATATCTATAGATCCAAGCTCTGCATCTAATATGAACCTGTTCCTTACAATTTCGGCAACGTCAACAGCTCTGCTTATTGCTCTTCCTCTAGCTTTTAACATCACTTCAGATGTTCCGCCATTCATTTGAGTCACCACAGCCAATACATAATTCATCACTGGTTTATTTCCAATGTACACTACATTTTCATCTGACATCATTTTTACCTCCGTGAAACAATGATTAATATAATATTTGATTATGATATTATATACAAATATGTATTTAAGGTAATATCAGTCTAAAATAATTGTAAATGTTAAAATATCATTAAAATGGTGCTTTAGGTGTAATTATGGATGAACATAAACAAATAGAAGTTGAAATAGATGAAGATTTTCATATTTTTGTAGATGAAGGGTTAGAAGACATAATTAAAAATTTTTTCCACTGGGAAATTGAAACATGTAACTGCTGTATTGATTACAAGGGCTCAATATGGATAGAATTTTGCGATTTTCACGACTGGAAACAATTTTTACAGCTTGCGTTACGTAACAACATTGCAGTAAAAGGTGCCGGTTATAAACGTGAAACTCTCTGGGATTTTCTTCAAGAAAAAGGGAATGTAAAATTAGTTTTTGGTGAGGAGCTCATAGATGATCCCAATAAGGAAGATAATGTTGTAGGTACGGGTGTTCTTGTAATTTGTGTCGGCTTAACTTTTCCAAAAGAGCTTTTGAATGACTTTAAAGAACTATTTTTTGAAGTTTTACCGCCTCAATAAAATTATCCTTTCAAATCCGCCCTTTTTCAGAAAAAAGGTGGATCAAAAAATCCTCGCTCAAAAACTGTCAAAATCTCCGATTTTGACGCATCGAAAATCAGAGATTTTCGAATGCTACGTTTTTTCGCTGCGGAGAAAAGAAAACATTAGAAATCATCAATTTCTACTTCATTCAAAATTCCATTTTCTTTTTTTCTCCGTCAATCGCAACAATTAACCTCTCATTTAACCTTATCAATTCTGCAAGAGGCTTACCATCTAGTTCCGCGTTTAGTTTCCTTATTTTCCAGCCATGCATGGCCAACCAGATTTCCACGACTCTCTGATGTGAACACAATCCAAATTAAGCTCCGGATGCTCGAAATTTAACTGAAGGACATGATTTATTTCCCCATTATTTTCAAAACTTCAGATCTAGCGTTAAGAGCATCTTCAGAATCAGAATAAATATTTATAGCCTTATTAAATGAATCTAAAGCTTCATTATATTGTTGAAGTTCTTGGTGAGCTTTTCCTTTCTCAAACCAGAATTCAGCTAATTTTGAAGGTAGAAGGGCTGTTTTTAAAAGCATTCCCTTAAATTTCCATTTTCCCAGGGGTGATAATCTTTTTAATGAATTTTCATAATACCCTATTGCATCCTGATAATTTCCCTGACCTGAAAGTGCTAATGCTTTATTAAAAAGCGTAATTTCGTTTTTAGAATTCTTTTTCAGGAGTTTATCAATGATTTCAGATGCGTCATCATATTTTTCAAGTTTTATTAATGCATTTGCCTTCAAATTCAATGCAAAATCGTTTTTTGGATCTTTTTTAAGGACTTTATCTGATAATTCAATGGATTCTGCATATTTTCCTGTTTCATTAAAGATTACTGCCTTATTGTATAAAGCATAGAAATTTTGAGGGTCCGATTCTAATATATAATTGATATGGGGCAATGCTTCCTCAAATTTGCCCTCTTTTATAAGATTAGTACTATCAATAAGTGATTTCCTCTTTTTCCAATCATCAACATAGAATAGAGTACATGTCAATCCTCCTAATAGGGGTATTGTACTATCTAAGATATAAATTTGGTTTTCAATCGAATAATAAGCTGTTAATACGAGTAAAATTATAATCATAACGCTAAAATAAAGTTTTTTATTTTCATTGTTAAATTTATCGAATATAAACCCCACAAGAACTGGTACAGCCACGAATAATATTGTCTGGAAAGTTCTATTAAAGATAAAACCGAAAATGAGAATAATACTAAGTAATGCAATAAAGAAAATATTTTTAGTTTTCGTATTCATGATTATCACCAAATAAAATCTAATTTTTTTATTATCCTTAATAAGTAGCAGATAGTCCTAGCATAAAAGTATATGGAAAAAATCCAATAAATCACAGAAAAGAGTATCGATCATGGATGAAGCTATGGAGTTTGAGAGCCAAAAAGCGTTTGAGGACTTTAGGATAGCCCGGCTTCTTTCATTATGGAAATATTGAAATTAATTTTGATTGCTAAGGAGTGTATTGAGAAGGGAGAGGAAGAAAAATAGATATTTTATTTATATATTTTTAAATTACCCAAACCATTGTTCCAAACTCTTCTGCGCAGGGTTCAACTTCTTCAACTTATCCAACGCCCCCACAACACGATCCACCGAAAAATCATGCCTATCAGACAAAAACTCAATTATCCCATCTTTATCTGCCTTATTCCACTTAATCTCATAATCATCGATAAAATCATGGTCTAAGAATATATCCCTGACTTCCTGAGGGTCAACATCTAATTCAGTCTTAAGGTGCTTAAGTGCCCCGTAAACATCCCCATGCTTTTTAATTAAATTACGTCCTTTTTTAGCACCGACTCCTTTAATTCCCTCGTTAAAATCAGTTCCTACAAGGACGGCAACATCAATGAGCTGTTCACGTGTTAATTCATTCATTTCCAGGACTTCATTAAGGTAAATCATTTCTAACCTTGACTTAGCACCTCTGGCGGCTATATTTTTAAGCATTCTATCCGCCCCAAATAACATGCAGTCGTAATCCTGCGAAGCTACGCACCATGCATCCCCTTTTTCAACCATGTAAGATGCCTGTGCTTCACCCTCAGATATCGCCTGAATGTAAGGGATTCCCATTAATTTAAGGAGCTTTTTAGAGCTTTCGATGATATCAGTAGTCATTCTGGATGAACGCATTGCATATTTCCTTGCATCTTCAATTCGGCCTTCATCAACAGCTTTTTTCCATTGTACCTCTGCCTCTTCCCTTACCTGGCGCCTCCCATCCTGTGTGTCCTTTTTAAGAACATGGGCTTTACCGTCAAAGACATAAATTGGTTTTATTTCTTTATCAACAAGTGATGAAGTTCGGTAAAGGATACCGCTTAGGTGGGATGTGATATTTCCCTGGCTGTCCATTAATGGTGTGCCGTCTATCTGTCTGATGCTTGATAAAAATTGATAAATAGTGTTTGAAGCATCCAGCGCCACAACTTTACCCTTTAATTCGTCTATTTTTATTTCATGAGAAGATACAATATCTTTAAACTTAAGTCCCATTATATCACCTGTTGATTGTAAAAATAATATTAGAAAGGAATTATTCCCTGAATAAACTGTAAGGAAATACCTCTTTTATCCTGATTAAAACTTCATCTTTATAGATGATGTTGTAAATTCGTGTAAGCATCATTGAATCTGTGCCGAATATCTTCTTAAGTTCATCATCTGGCTCTTCAGCACCTATATGGGTCACTTCTCTTCTCGACTCGATGTTGTATTTCTTTAAAATTCGCCCAATTGGGATGTCTGCCTTCAGAAGATCTTCTTTGAAGTTATTGGTAAGTTTATCAACGGGGGTTAACGATATTGCATGTATCAACGGCTCTTCAGGATTATGGCTCATTACTACTGCCCTGTAGTTAACTGTATCCCCTTTATTGATGCCTAATTCCTGAGCCTGGATCTCATCTGCTTCCCGGAACTCCTGTACAAGCGTGTCAACGTTTATATGCCCTTTTAATACATCTAGGATTGTTGTAACTGATCCATCAGTTGCAAGGAGTATTTTTTGGGCGCTTGAAAGGTTTCCAAGATTATTTTCCAATTCTTTGATTTCATCCATTACATTTATGTTCATATTTTTCCCTGAGAGAGTTTTTTTTAAGTATAAATGAACTTGAATGGTGTATCGGGAATTTATAATGATTTTTTTAATTGTTTAGCTCATTGAAACGTAATTTGTTTATTCACATATCTTGCGGATTTCCAATTTCCCCTAAAATCGCTGAATAAGCCACAACTGCTGGATTTGCAAGGTATAAATATGATTCGGGGTCTCCCATCCTGCCAATGAAATTTCTGTTGGTAGTGGAAATACATATTTCTTCAGAACCTAAAACACCCATATGTGCCCCTAAGCACGGTCCACATCCAGGATTACAGACTATGGCTCCTGAATCTAAAAATGTCTCAATTATTCCTTCTTTTAACGCTTGTTTGTATATACTGGCTGAAGCAGGCACTATAATTAGCCTTACATCTTCATGTATTTTATGCCCTTCGAGAACCTGAGCTGCGTCCCTTAAATCTTCAAGTCTTCCGTTGGTACATGAACCGATGAAAGCCTGGTCTATGGATGTTCCTTCTACCTTGGAAACACCTTTAACATTATCCACATCATGTGGGCATGAAATTTGGGGTTCAAGGCCGTTAACATCGAATAAATATTCTTTTTCGTAATTTGCATCTCTGTCTGACTTAACAACTTCAAGATAATTAATGCCCCTTTCTTTCAGATATTCCATGGTTAGTTTGTTGGGTTCCATGATTCCATTTTTGGCCCCCATTTCAATAGCCATGTTGCAGATGGTCATCCTCCCTGCAACGCTCATCGACTCAATGGTTTGCCCATGAAACTCCAATGATTTATATGTTGCACCGGAGGATCCGATTTCGCCGGCCACATTCAATACAACGTCTTTTGCAGACACGTATTGCCCTAAATTACCATTTACTGTTACTTTGAAAGCTTCAGGTACCATAAACCATGTTTTACCTGTTGCAAATATCATTGCAACATCTGTTGCACCCATACCTGTTGCAAAAGCTCCAAATGCCCCGTAGGTACATGTATGTGAATCTGCCCCTACAATAACTTTACCTGGCTTGATGTAACCTTTTTCGGGGAGTACCTGGTGGCATATTCCTTCTCCCTGAGTATATATGTTTTTAATTCCCTGTTCCTTTGCAAATTTCTTGGCAACTTTTTGAAATTCAGCTGAGCCAATGTTGTTTGCAGGGATGTTGTGATCAAAAACAATAACAATTTTTTCAGGATCCCATACTCTTTCGGCGACCTTGTTAAAGGTCTTTATAGTTGGTGGTGATGTTCCGTCGTGTGTCATTGCTAAATCTATGTCTGCTTGGATAATTTCTCCGGGATGCACTTCTTTTTTTCCGGCAGCCTTTGAAAGTATTTTTTCAGTGATATTCATTTAATCAACCCTGGGATCAGTATTTTAATGATAAGTATTATTTTCAGTTATAAGTCTGCAAGTCCACGTACTGATCTGACGATCTGATTGAAAAGTTCGTCATTTATGTATTTACCGTTTTCCCTGCTCTTTTTAACCTCTTCTACAATTTTACACAATTCATCTTTTGTAACATTAATTCCACATGCATCGAGCTTTGCTTTAACAGCTCTACAGCCGGAATGTTTTCCAAGTACTATTTTTCTGTGATGACCAACCATTTCTGGTAAAAATGGTTCATAGGTGAGTGGTTCTTCAATAACTGCATCCACGTGAATCCCTGATTCATGTCTGAACACATTTTTTCCAACAATTGGTTTGTTTTCAGGTACCTTTACATCTGTAAGCTCTTCAACAAGTTTTGAAATTTCATAAAAATTTTCAAGTTTGAATCCTAGATCAAGACCGTAGATAACTCTTAAAGTCATTACCAGTTCTTCAAGGGATGCGTTACCTGCTCTTTCCCCTATTCCATTAACTGTAGTTGATGCAGCATTCGCACCAGCGAGGAAACCTGAAATAGTGTTTGCAGTAGCTAAACCAAAGTCATTATGGCAGTGCATAGCTATTCCTGTTTTTATGTCTTTTCTTAGTTCTTTTACAAGATATTCTGCGCCTTGAGGGCTTAATGCCCCCACAGTATCTGCTATGTGCACTCTATCCACGCCGTAATCTTGAGCTTTTTTATAGATCTGTTTTAAGAAACCTAAATCAGTTCTTGTAGCATCTTCGGCAGAAAACGCCACGAAAATACCATGGTCCTTTGCATATTCAATCGATTTCATGCATATATTCAGGGCCTGTTCTCTGGTCATTTTGAGCTTATGTTTTAAGTGAAGATCAGAAGTGGCCATGAATGTTATTATACCATCAACGTCGCAGTCCAGTGCAGTGTCAATGTCTTCTTTTTTTGTCCTCGATAAACAGATTATATCGGCATTGAAATCTTCATCTACAATGGCCTTAACGGATCTTTTTTCTTCGTTTGAAACCATTGGAAATCCTGCTTCTATTTGATGTATTCCTAGTTCATCAAGACTTCTTGCAATTTTTAGTTTTTCAGGCGGCCTTAAACATACTCCTGGAGTTTGTTCTCCATCTCTCATTGTTGTGTCGTATATTATGATATCCTTTGGAAATTTTAAATCGACTGAGTCATTATAAGGACTAACAAAATATTTCAAAATTTTCCCACCTTGATTTATTTAAAATTAATGAAATTGATTTTATCATAGATAGTCAATATGTTAGGTTTTATTGATTTTACCTTTTTAAGATTGATGTACTTTTTGTTTTTTAATTATATAAAAATATGGTATAATCCATTTTTTGTGACTATTTGTCTATCTTAACCTTTTTATTATTTAAATGGCACGGTTAAATAATATTAAATCAACAAAAGAAGAAAAATGCCGGAAATTAGCTTCCATCATTCATTTTTAATAATTATTTTATAAAGGATATTCTCGATAATTTTAATTTTTTGATTACTCTTTCTAAATTAGTTTAAAAATGAAAATTAAGAATTTTTTGGTCGTTTAGCTTTTGTAGACACCCATAAGTTCTAAATACGATCTCCGCTCGAATCCTTCTTCAATTCCAAGCTTTTTATATATGGCAAATATTTTATCCAGTGCTTCTTTAAAGTCTTCACCTTCAGTCATATCCTTTTCTATTTCGACGAAGTTTCCAACATTATGGACTTTATCGAGTGATATAATAAATTCATTAAGTAGATAAGTAGTTCTATCTTTTTCAACATCTGCAGCAGGTTTAAATCCAAGGTTTTCCAGAATTAAACCAGTATTTTTAGAATCAGCCACATTAACTTCTATTTCTTTACGTGTTTTGCTTACCTCATCCAGTTTAGGGCCTTTATATGTGAGTATTAGTTGGGATTCATCATTGTTTATTTTAGTATTCCTTATTCGCAGTGCTTCATCACTTTTTTCAAAGTCCCTGTAGGAAGGATTGTTAAAATAGGTATCCTTCTGATATTCTACTTTTACTTTTTTAGCACCGATTTCGTTTAATTTAATTTTTACGCTGTTAAAATCGTTAACATGGGCTTTAACTTCCACTTCTATCATAAAATCGCCTTACTTAATTTAATTATTTAAAATGGGCATCTGGAAGATGGGCATCCTCCAGAATACTCTGAGTCCACATTTAACTGCTCTTCTTCACTGATATCTTTAGTTGAACTTAGATAAAGAACCTGTCTTCCCTTACTTCCGTACCTGTATACTGTAATTCCTTTGCATTTAAGTTTATGTGCAAGTAATATAATGTTTTTTACATCTTCGGGGTATGCATTATTTGGTAAATTAACTGTTTTTGAAACTGCATTATCAACGTGCTTCTGAAATGCTGACTGGATCTTCACATGCCACTGGGGGTCTATATCATGTGCTGCCACGAATATCCGTTTTATATTTTCACCGATTCCATCAATTTTCTGAATGGATCCATTTCGGGCAATTTCGTTCATCAATTCTTCACTGTAGAATCCTTTTTTTTCTGCAGTATTTTTGAAAAGTCTGTTAACCTCCAGTAGCTTTTCACCTTCCATTACATCGCGAATAAATGAAATCGCAAAAAGAGGTTCAATTCCACTTGTTACATTTGCAATTATACTTATGGTGCCGGTAGGTGCAATAGTAGTTACAGTTGCGTTTCTCATGGCAGAGTAGTCTTTATAAATACTTCCTTTAAAATTTGGGAAAGATCCTCTTGATTGGCCCAGTTCTGCAGAGGCTTTTCTTGCATTAAAAGTTATAAATTCCATTATTTTTTCCGCTACATCCATTGCTTCCTGTGAATCATAAGGAATTCCAAGCATTATAAGCATTTCTGCAAATCCCATAATTCCAAGACCAATTTTACGATTTTTAAGTGTTTCACTTTTTATCTTTGAAATTGGGAAAGTGTTCACATCAATTACATTGTCTAAAAAATGTACTGCGGTTTTAATAGTGTTTTCCAGCTTATAAAAATCTATTTCACCATTTTTAACCATTTTTACTAAATTTATGGAGCCTAAGTTGCATGATTCGTAGTTTAAAAGTGGCTGCTCTCCGCATGGATTCACAGCTTCTATTTTGCCGCTGTTATGGGTAGGATTTTTCCTGTTTATTTCATCTATAAATATAATTCCGGGATCTCCACACTTCCAGGCATTACTTACTATAAGGTCAAATACTTCATTTGCCTGCAAATTTCTGACAACTTCTCCATTTCTTGGATTTATCAGGCTGTACTCTTTATTGTTTAGGGCTGCATTCATGAATTCCTCATCAACAGCTACAGATATATTGAAATTAGTTAAAACACCTTCTTGTTCCTTTGATGTAATAAATTCAATTATGTCTGGATGTCTGACATCCAGTATTGCCATATTTGCCCCTCTTCTCCGCCCACCCTGTTTAATAACATCTGTGGCAGTGTCAAAAATTTTCATGAATGATACTGGGCCGGATGCAACTCCTTTGGTTGATTTTACCATATCTCCCTTTGGCCTTATATTTGAAAATGAAAATCCAACTCCCCCTCCTGATTTATGGATGAGGGCCATATGCTTTAGTGCATTGAAGATCCCTTTTATTGAATCTTCTACATATATGACAAAGCATGCCGAAAGCTGGTTAATGGGAGTGCCTGCATTCATTAAAGTTGGAGAATTTGGAAGAAATTCCAGCCTGGACATGGCATGATAAAATTCTTCTTCTGTTTTGCCCACATCTCCGCTATTATATAAATTATCAGCACTTGCTATCGCCGCCGAAACTCTTTTAAACATCGCTTCTGGAGTTTCGATGATGCCTTCTTCATTTTTAAGTAAATATCTTTTTTGAAGCACTTTTTCTGCATTAAACGAAAGTTCTAAATCATCTTTAGCAGGGTTTCCTGATTTGATACAGTAGCCTCCTTTGAATAAATATAAGATTTAAACCTTGATTCTTAATAATATGTCTTTAATCATTATATATCCTTTTATAAATGAAGTTTTATTTGAATAATATGATTAAAAAGATAAAAAATCGAATCTAAGGTAGTTGAATATAGAATTAACTTGTAATTGATTTATATAAAAATAATCACAGTAAAAAAATAGGAATGGCTGATTTATCTGGTAATAATTGCCCTCAAAATGATTAGGTAAATTACTTTAGAATTAAAATTAACTCTTAATGCAATTTCATTTTCACTAAATTAAATCATCAGTACCATGGATCTGTCTTCTGGAATAGTTGACGAGATATTTTTTAGCATCTTTTGTCTGTTTCAGGTACTCGTCTATGGTATATTCAATGGATTCATATGGTGCGATTTTTAAATCGCGTTCATCTATTAAATTCCTTTTATCGTTTATTTTATCTTTCATAGGCCGCTGTTTACTGTACAGGCCTATTACTTTCGAGGAATCTTTTATTTCCTTTATTTTCTCCATATATTCAATTCTTATGGCTCTTATGTCTATACGGAGGTTGTGTCTGATTCTTTCCAGGAGTTTTTCCATGTGATTAAGTTCATCTAAAAGATGAGCTGCTTCATCGGTATTTTCTGGAGATACAATCATACCTTCGATTCCAAGATCTTGAATTTGTTGCTGGTACACTTTTGGGCTTATCATCGTTTTACCTATAGGTACATTTTAATGGATTTTAAGAAACATATATAAATAAATTTATCTATTATAAATATAGTTAATAAATCTAGTGTAATGGAATGTATCAGTGTCACTTGAACTAAGTAAACATTAAATCTAAATACAAAGATATTCAATTTTAAAGTAAAAACTGCATTTTTGAATAGATTTTCAAGTTAAATCAGTATTAAGCTTTTATATCGATAATTTCTAATAATTATTATTCAAAGATACAAAATACATTTTTAATGTATATAATAACTTATAAATAAAATTCAATTAAAACCTGGAGGAATGTGCTTGACAGATGTACCAATTAAAGTTGAAAATATTGTAGCTTCTGCAACTCTTGGAAAGTCAATAGAACTGCCCAAAGTAGCTCCGGCACTAGAAGGTGTCGAATATAACCTGGAACAGTTTCCAGGGCTTGTTTACAAGCTTAAGGAGCCTAAGACAGCTGCTCTTATATTTGGATCAGGAAAATTAGTATGTACTGGTGCAAAATCTATAGAAGACTCAATAAAAGCCATACATATTACTGTAGATAAAATGAGGGGTCTAGATCCAGATATACCAAAAGAGTTTGAAATAAAAATACAGAATATAGTTGCTTCTGCAAACCTTGGTAAAACCTTAAACCTTGAAGCAGTAGCACTGGATTTAGAAAATACAGAATATGAACCTGAACAATTTCCAGGTTTAGTTTACAGACTTGAAGACCCTAAAGTTGTATTATTATTGTTCGGTTCTGGAAAAGTAGTGTGTACTGGTGCAAAAAGCTTTGATGATGCCCAGCTCGGCGTTGAAAAAACGAAGGAAAGACTGGGTGAACTGGATTTAATTTAAAATCCATTTTAATTTGATAGTATATCGGTGATCTTTTGATTAAACTAATAGCCTTTGATCTTGATAATGTCCTTATAGACAGCGAAGCCATAGACGAAATTGGCAAATTGATGGAAATTGAAGACGAAATAGCAAACATAACAAAAAAAGCCATGGAAGGAGAACTAGATTTCGAAACCTCAATCAAAGAAAGAGTTGCTTTACTTAAAGGCGCTTCAGTTGATGAAATTAGAAATTTAATCTATGATATTCCTCTTATGGAAGGAGCCAAAGAAACCATTGGTGAACTTAAAAAAAGAGGATATAAAATAGCAACCATAACTGGTAGTTTTGAAGTCATTGCAAATCGAATGAAAGAAGAATTAGAACTCGATTATGCATTCTCAAACACTTTACATGAAGAAGATGGCATTTTAACTGGGGAGGTAAGTGGTCCTCTTGTAACTGGTTCTAAAGCGGATGTATTGACCGAATTAATGAAAACGGAAAATATATCAGCAGATGAATGTGCAGCAGTTGGTGACGGTGCCAATGATATCTCTATGCTTGAAATGGTTAAGCTGGGAATAGCTTTCAATGCAAAACCTGTTTTAAGCGAAATGGCAGATGTTGTAATTGATAATAAAGATTTAAGAGAGTTACTACCTTTATTTGAAGATAATGCTGATAATAAAGATGCTGAAGAAGTCTCTAAATCTCCAGTTAAAGAAGAAAGTTTTGATAAACTCCTCGCTGAAAAAAGAACATACGAAAAGAAACTAAGTGAACTTACAAAAGAACGTGATGAATTAAACGCTGAAGCAAAATCTCAGAGGCAATTGAGGGATGATTTAAACTCAAGTATCAGAGAAAATCTTAATCAAGCAATTGAATACAGAGATAAACGTGATAAAACCAACGAAGAAGTTAAAAAGTACAAAAAACTCAGAGACGAGACCAACGAAAAACTCAAAAGCATGGAATGGGCATCTGGAAAAAGAGATATAATAAACATTGAAAAAGAGATTAAACGGCTTGACAAGACCATTGAAACAAAAGTTCTGGATATAAGGAAGGAAAATGAACTTGTAAAAAAGGTCACAGATCTACAAAAAAAGCTTCAGGATATGCAGGAAGATGAGAAGATCCAAAAAGAAGCCCTGGAACTCAAAGAATTATCAGAGTCATACCATGCTAAAGTAGTGGAATTATCAGATGAGGCTCAATCAACCCATGAACAGATGCTTGAATATTTCCAGAGAATAGATGGAATAAGGAAAAAGGCAGATGAAGCCCACAATACGTTCATTGAGATTAAAAATAACGCAACTAATAAGCACGAAGAAGTAAAGGAAGTTTTAGGTAATATCCGCAAAATAAATAAAAAACTGGATAAAATAAGATCCAGAAAACGAAATCGAGAATCCGATGCAAACGCAAGAGAGAATATTAAGGAAAAAGCGCATGCTGAAGATATATATGAAAGATTCAAAAGCGGTAAAAAGTTAAATACAGATGAATTACTGCTTCTTCAAAAGCATAATGTTATTTGATTTTAATCAAATACATTCCAACTCTTTTTTTAGTAGAATTACTATTTGAAATTGTGTTGTTTTTAGATATTAACATAATGTTGTTTGATTTGTTCAAACATTCTACTTTTTTTAATTATTTAATTAATTCATGTTTTTAATTTAAAAATGGTCCATGGCATATGTCATTCATTCAATTCCATTTTTGAATAAAATTTACTTAAAAATTAATTTTTAAAAATATATTTTAATTTTTTTTAAGCAGTTCAATCATTTATTATTTAAAACCTGCTGTTTTTAATTAAAATCAAAATCATCATCTAGATCTAATTCGTCAGATGATTCAATATCAACGGTCCGTGGATTTCTTCCCATTTCTAGTATGAATTTGTTAACACGTTCCATCATATCTATATATTCTTTTTTGGAGATTTTAAATCCTTCAACCATTACATAATCTGGCATTTTTCCATTCAGCTTTTTATAGTCTATTATATAATTGACCATTTCTCGATACTGTTTAAGGTTGATTCTCTCCATTAAATCCCTTCAATTGATTAATTTTATTTATGATAGTGCACTGTCATTATAAATTGATTTTATCTCATATTAAATGTTTTAGTTCAATGTTTATTGGTCATTTAAATCTTGAATTTCCACCCGGGCATCTGGATTAAATGGATTTGTCCTTATTGCAAGGGAAAAGAGATAAGGATAATTTTCCATAAGATGTTCCATGTACTGTAGCCATTCATAAACTAGTAAGCCATATGCTCTTTCTGTATCTCCAGCAAGATGATCATAATCTGCCTTTGGAAGATTTGTTAAATCTGTCCTGTTTTCAAGTTCTTCAGTCAGATGGAATACTGCCCAAAGAAGATCTGTAAATGAATCATGCTCAAGTAAGTTAGGATTTGCCAGAAGGCGCAGCATGAATTCTCTTTTATCTATTAAAAATGTTTTTAATTCTTGGAGGTAGAGTATTGAATCTGAATTATCTTTTCCAATGTGTACATTGTAACTGTAATTTTTAATTCGTTCGCTTGCTTCTAAAAAATCTTTTTTTGTCCATTTATCTGTAATAATAAGCTTTTTTCGTATTTTTTCAGTTTTGGAATCGAAACCTGAAATTCCGGTCAGTAAATCAGTTCCAACTTCACTAAAAAAGGACCCAATGACCATGTTCAACTTTTGAAGGAGATTCTTTTTTTCCCGCTCTCCAATGGCCCATTCTATAATCAGAATAACAAATAAAACTTCCAGGGGGATATAAGCCATATCAATTAGTATGTAAAATATGAGATCATGTACATTTCCAAAAACGAGATAATTTGTAAAATAGACAAATGCTGAAAGCAGGATCAAAATTATACCTAAACTAACTCGCCAGCTTATGTGATTTCGCAGTTCCATCGTATCGCCTAGATAAATTTAATCATTTTGTCCCAGTAACAATGGTTATGGGATTTCTTGCAATCATCATGGTTCCTCTTTCCATGATATTACCATTTGAAATAGATACATCAACAACATCAATGATCATATTGAGCTGTTTCATGATTTTAATAGCTTCAACAGGAGTTTCAAGTAAAATGGATGTTACTATGATTTTTCCATTCTTGCTAAGCTTTTTATAACCCTCTTTTATTATTGAAGATAGGTCTCCACCACTTCCTCCAATCATTAAAATATCAAAGGTTTCAATATCTTTTAAGGCTTCAAGGGCATCTTTATGGATAAGCTTTACATTTTCATATAGATCGTGCTTTTTAAGGTTTTTTTCTGTAGTATTTAGTGCATTTATATTTTTGTCAACTGCATAAATAATATGGGACCTTTTAGCAAATTCTAGAGTTAATCCACCTGTCCCACAGCCAATTTCAACCACTGTATCATTTTGTGATACATTTAATTTACACATTACAATGCATCTTATCTCTTCCTTCGTTGGCCCTGGAACACCTTCATGGGTTATAAAATCATCATCTGGAATCATATGGATCATCGTTAGTTCAATATTGTACTTAAATTATGGATTTTCATCATGCCATCGTTTAAAGAGATGATTATCAATTTCTAATACATCTAGGATTTTTCCAACAACAAAATTGCATAAATCATCGATATTTTGGGGATTATGGTAAAAACCAGGCATTGCAGGGAGAATTATGCCTCCTTCCTTACTCACCTTCAGCATATTTTCAAGATGGACTGATCTTAGTGGAGTTTCTCGAGGTACAAGTACCAGTTTCCTTCTTTCTTTAAGCACTACATCTGCCGACCTTGTTATGGCATTGCTGGCGTATCCGTTAGCTATTGCAGAAACGGTCTTCATGGTACATGGAACTATAACCATGGAATGGAATCTGCATGATCCGCTGTTAATGGAAGCTGTAAGATCCTTTGGATCATAAATTATACCTGCAAGTTTTTCTAATTCTTCTTCTTCCATATTAAGCTCATGTTTAAGGATTATTCTGGCTGGATCGGTTATCACAAGGGCAGTATCTTTATTTAGCTTTTTTAAAACCTCAAGAAGTCTTACTCCATAAATTACTCCGCTTGCACCGGTAATAGCAACTACAATCATAATTATCACGCATTTATTTTATTTAATTAATTATAACCAGTCTTTAATGTTTTTTTGCATTGTAAGTTCAAGATAATTATCAAATGGGAAGTCCGAAGCCTTTTTTGCATATTCCTCTGGAACATAGATACATATGTCTGCATAATTAAATCTCACGTTTTTAAGAGCACTTACCAAACTTGATATTTCATTTAATGTTACATATTCATCCCCAACAGATACAAGAGTTCTCATTTCGTTAAAGAAAGGATATTCGGGAATATCAATTAGAGTATAATCAAAAGGTGAGCCCAGATCTTCAGCAATCTCAAGTTCAATTTTTTTAATTCTCTTTTCACTAATTCTAAAAACATCCTTTGGTTCTTCTAAATCACTGAGTTTTATGGTAAATACTCTTTTAAACAGATCTCTATTATCTAATCTGTTGATTATGTCTTTAATCCGACCATCCTGGGATCTTGCAATTGCAGTGATATCTGCGTCGTCATATTTGTAAACAGTTTTTGAATCAACAACATCTGCCTCAAACAGCCATTTCATACATCTTCTAAACATAGAATTTACTATTCGTGTGGTATGGTGCTGATAAACACTGGGATACATTAAATATCTTGCAATCAGCGCTGACTCTGCAGCCTGGATACCTTTTGCTCCAATGATTAGATTATCTTCAAGTTTCATGGAAGAAATAAGTCTTTCCACATCGATAGTTCCATAGGCAACTCCAGTATAATAAGAATCCCTAACAAGATAGTCCATTCTATCAGCATCAAGTTCACTGCTTATTATATGTCCTAGAGGGCCCTTTCCGTGTATTATATCTATTACTTCTTGAGGATCAAACTCTTCAGATAGTATATCTGAAATTTCTGATTCTTCAATAACTTTAGATGTCAGATATTCATGTGGAGCGTCCAGAACACCTTCTGATACATGTGAAAAAGGGCCATGACCTACATCATGTAATAGTGCGCATGATCGGATCATTTTTTTGGTATGTTCATCCAGACCAACGCTGTCTGCAATATTAGACGCAGTGTACATGGTTCCAATGGAATGTTCAAAACGAGAGTGATTTGCGCCAGGATATACTAGGTTTGTAAATCCCAGTTGTTTTACACGTCTTAAACGCTGTATTTGGGGAGTATCCACCAACCTGATTTCAAATTCATCAATATAAAGGTTTCCATGGACACTATCCCTTATATTTTTCAAAATCATCTCTCCTTTAACTATTTATAATTTTTAATGGCTTATCCGCCGGACATAATAATGTTTTTTCCTTCTTCTGTAAATTCTTCCTTTTTAAACTCCAGATCGAATTTTATACGTTCTATTGACTCTTTTAGAGCATCTAATGTTTCTCCCCTATGTGCTCCAGCCACGACTACGAGTAAAAGTGAGTCGCCAGTGTAAAATTCACCAATATAATGTACTGCGGCTATTTCTACTACACCATGCTTATCTTTAACTTCTTTTATAATTTCTTTGAGTTCTTTTTGAGTTTTAAGGGCATTTGGAGTGCTTAAATTCAACTTTTTAACTTTTGTTTCATTTTCTTTACCCCTTACAATGCCTTCAAAGGAAAATACCGCACCACATTCGTCAATTTTAGGGTTCTTTTTAACCTGATTTATGAGGTCAGAAATTGTAATGATCTCTTCGTCTTTTTTTATAATCCTAACATTTAGAGTCATGTAATCACCATAAATGTGCTTAAAATTCTACTAATTCAGAAGTTTCTTTTCTAGATAAATGCCTAATTCTTGAAACTCCATCAATTTCTTTAATGACGTTTACAACAGATTCAGGAACAAGTGATTCCCAATCTTCATTCATAAGTATTCTTCTTCTAACTTCTGTTCCAGAATAAAACTCTCGATTAAATAAAGGTGGTTCTGTGACTTTATTTCCAGCTTCAATAAAAAGCCGTTGAACCAGGGGATTACCAGAATATATATATTCAAAAGGAGGTGTTAACATTTTAATATGTGCCACCCAGATAGAATTACAAGCCACGTCCTGTACGGGTATAATATAATATTTAGATGCAGGAATACCATTTTCACTCAGGGCCTTGGTAAGCATCATTACCCTTTCACCTGCAGTAAATGGATCTTTTAATGTATGACTTAATTGGGCGCTTCCAACACCTATTATAACTTCGTCAACCTCTTTGAGAATGCTTTTTATAACTTGAAGATGCCCTTTATGAACTGGCTGCATTCTTCCAACAAGTAATCCTCTCAAATCAATCACCTGTTTAATTTATCTGTTTTCATGTGCTTTAATAGTTTGTTTATATAAAACTGGATATTATTAACATTGTTAAAAATTTTTATTATCTAAAACTAGTTTAAGTTTCGTTATACACTTGCAAAGTATGTCGAAAATTGTATTTTTGTATTACTAAATTAATTTAAAATTTAAATTTAGTAATACACTTGAAAAGTATGTCAAAAATAGTATTTTTGTATTACTTTTTAGGGTCTAAGTTAACATTAACTATTATGTCTATTCTCACAATAAATTGAAATAATTTAAATTATTTGCCTGCAATCTCTGTAAATATAATTTTTGCAAGTATCAATGAATATATTAATATAATTTGAGTCTTATGCCTTTAATAAACCGAGTTTCATTAAAATTAGTCCACATAAACCTAAAATAATCTATTTTAGTTAAATATTTTTGTATGTAGGGGTAATCACCAGTTAGCTGATGCCCCTACTTAACAATTTTAGGTGATATGTCATTACATTCTTCCCATAGCTTTACTTATATCTACTGGAGAATTGAATTGTTTATCAGGCATCCTTTCTAAAACATTTAAAACATCCTGATTAGCATTATTTTCCTTTGCTTGCTGAATTAAATCCTCTTTTTGCGCTGGAAAATGTGTACCTTTTATGGATTTTTCAACCTGTGCTGGACTTACGTTAAATCTTTGCTGCCTTTTTTGTGCCAAATTTTCACCTCCACGCTTTGCCATCTCATGATGAGATAACCTTACATATAAATTAATGAATTAATTATCCTTGAATAGGATATAGGTTTAGTAATTGGCATTATTATTTAAAATGATCCAAATTTATAGCGATTAACTTGGAACATATTTCCTCTAATTTCATTTTTTGAAGTTTAAAATTTAAGTATTTTACTACTTTTATATTAAAATTTATTACTTGTTTTATGGTGCCGTTGGAAAATTAGCATAATAATTTAAATCAGTTTATTTTATAATAATAAAGAAGTGATTTTACAAATAGCCTACTTTAGGTCTGGCTTTGATATAATCTTTTAAAGCTTAAAAAGAACAATAATCTAATCTTATATTAATAAATAGCGTTGATCAATATTTTATAGACTAGAATTTGTTAAAAAAAGGAACAATAGTTCAGATTACTGAATTTTAACTAAATGTTAAATTTGTTTAAACAGGTGTAATCAATGATAAAAGTTGAAAACTTATCCAAGATATATAAAATGGAAAATGGTGAAGAAATTGAGGCTTTAAATGATATTAACCTCCAGGTTAAGCAAGGTGAAATTTTAGGGATAATTGGAATGAGCGGATCTGGAAAAAGTACATTACTGCGGATTCTCAGGGGTGTAGAACCCTTTGACAAGGGTAAAATAACCCTTGATGCCATAGAAGTTTCCTCAAATTCACCTCCTTACGATTTTGCAAAACTTAAAAAGGCAACTGCAATTCATCTTCAGAGATCCTTTGGTTTATGGGGAGAAACAGCTCTGGAAAATGTTATAAGGAAACTATCTGGAGCTAAATACGGTGATGAATCACTGCAAGATAATGATGAAGCTAAAGCCGAATTTGGTGAACGGGCGAAGGAAATACTTGAGATCGTAGGTCTTGGCCATAAGACCGATCATTTTGCGCCTGTTTTAAGCGGCGGTGAAAAACAAAGACTTATAATGGCAAGACAGCTGGCAAAACAGCCAAAGGTGTTATTACTCGATGAACCGGCTACAATGTCCTGTCCAAAAACAAAACAGGAAATATTATCTGCTATTAGGAATATAAACAAAGAATTAGGAGTTACAATTGTCCTTGTATCTCATTTACCTGAAGTTCACAGTTACCTTTCAGACAGGCTAATTTTAATGGAAAATGGGGAAATAAAGGATGAAGGATCACCTGATAAAATAATTGCTGAATTTAAAAAACCAATGGAACCTGTTGAACCTTTAGCAGGGGCAGGTAATATAGGAGATCCTATAATAAAAGTTGATAATTTAGATAAAAGGTTTTTCCTTTTAAAAGGGGGAAACACGCTTCAAATTAAGGATATAAACTTTGATATTAAAAAAGGGGAGATAGTATCGTTAATAGGGCAAAGTGGGGCTGGAAAAACGGTTCTGCTTCGTATGATTGCCGGACTTGATATTCCAGATTCTGGGAACGTCCTTTTTAACTTAAATGATGAATGGGTCAATATGCAGGATCTTGGACTCAAAAGGATGGGTGTAAGGCAAAAAATGGGTTTCATGCACCAGGAATTTGCTCTAACTCATTATGCAACCATTAAAGATCAAATTGCATCGCGGCTTGGTGTTAAAGATGAAAACGTTATGGCAATGGCGCGTAAAAAAGCGGAAGAATTGGGAATAAGTGATAAAATCCTTGATATTCTTTACCAGCTTACTGACCTTCCAGAAACTGAGGCTAAAACAAGGTTAGAGAAAATTGGTCTTAAATCAGATATTTTAGATATGTTATTCCCAAAATTCCCTGATAAAGAAGTTAAAAAATATGCCGAACCAGTTTTTGAAGCACTTGATTTATCCATTGATATTTTAGATAGACGATCATATGAACTTTCAGGTGGTCAAAAGGTTAGAGCCACTTTAGCTTTAGTATTAACCTCTAATCCTGAAGTTTTAATCCTTGATGAACCCTTTGGAGATCTTGATCCAATAACACTGCGAACGGTATCAAATTCTCTTAAAAGGATAAACAAGAAATTCAACACAACTATTTTAATGGTAAGTCACCATGTAGATTTTATCAAGGAGGTCACAACAAGAGCATTGATGATTGAAGATGGGGGACTGGTTGGTGATGGTGATCCTCAAAAAATCTGCGATGAGTTCCTAAAAAATTGTAAAGCAGATTATTTGATGGAATGATAATAGTTTATAATATATAATTAAGGAATATCCCTATTTGGATATTAAAAGCCGAATTATAAAATATAGGATAAGGATCTTTGAATATTTAATGCAAAGAATAATAAATTATTGCATACAAATATATTATAAGGACTAATGGCAGAATTGGCCGTTACATATGCTGAAAAATTCAGCTGCCATTAATCTTTATTAAAATTGATTAATTAATTCAGTTAAGGTGATTAAATGAGTTTTGAAGAAATAGGTACAGAAAATGCATATAAAGTACTGGCTCCACGTCCTACCATTATTGTAACAACTATAAATAAAAAAGGAGAGGTAAATGCGGCCCCTTTTTCTTTTACAATGCCTGTTTCAATGGATCCGCCGTTAATTGCATTTGCATCAGTCACATCTCATGATACCTATAAGAACATAGAGGAAGTTGACGAGTTCGTGGTAAACATCCCAAAGGAAGATATTTTAAAGGAATTATGGATAACTGGTGAAAAGTTCCCATATGGGGTAAATGAAATAGAAAAGGCAAATCTTACCTCAAAACCTTCTAAAAAGGTTTCGCCACCAGGAATTGAAGAATGCATTGCATGCATCGAGTGTAAAGTACACTGGATTAAAAATGCAGGAGATCATAACCTTATTGTAGGAGAGGTTTTAAATGTAAGCGCTCAAGAAGATACCCTAAAAGAGGGTAACTTGGATGTAGAAAAGGTAAAACCAGTTTTACATTTAGGTGGAGTTAATTTTGTAGTTGGAGATCATCTAAAAAAGGTAGAATGAGTTTTACAGTTATCTAATTTATTAGGAGTGTATTAAATGTTTAAAACGATATTAGTTCCAACAGACGGTTCTGAATATGCAGGAAGGGCCGAAGATGTGGCAATTTCATTAGCCAGTAAGTACGATGCAAGGATAGTTGGTGTCTACGTAATTGACGAAAAACTAATCTATCCTTATGATGTTCTTGAAGATGAGGGTAAATCCATATTAAAAAATTTAAGTGCAAAAGCAAAAAAAGAAGGCGTGATCGTTGATGAAATCCTTGTATTTGGAGATCCGGGTAAGGATTTAATTACAATAACCAAAAGAATGAATGCAGATATTATTGTAATTGGAACTCATGGAAAAAAAGGTTTAGAAAGGATATTACTGGGCAGTGTAGCTGAAAGTATTTTAAAATCAGTAGACGTACCTGTAATGCTTGTTAAATAAATTATTTTTGTTTTTGATAAACGGCTATAAAATTTTATTTTTATTTTTAATTATTGGGTGATGAAATGAGGTTATGGTCTTTACATCCAGAATACCTTGATACTAAAGGTCTTGTTGCTCTCTGGAGAGAAGGAATAATGGCCAGAAATGTCCTTGAAGGTAAAACTAAAGGTTATAAAAATCATCCTCAACTTGAAAGGTTTAAAAAACAGGATGATCCTGTACTTATGATTGATACTTATTTATTGAATGTTTATAATGAATCAAAAAAAAGAAAATACAATTTTAAAAGGGATAAAATTGGATTTAAGTTTTCTGATTCAAAAATAGAAGTAACTGAAGGGCAAATGCTCTATGAATTAAAACATTTAAAAAGAAAACTTATGTTAAGGGATTTTAAAAGATATGAAACCTTAATGAAGGTAGTTTTTCCCAGGCCAAATCCTGTATTTAAAGTAGTAAATGGGGATATAGAGCTATGGGAGAGGCCTTATTAATATTTAATATTTTAATTTAGGTATTATGGCTTTAAATTACATGTAATTGGCCATGATATCTTTAAATAAAATTTGTAAGTTTAATGGTCGTGATAATGAATTTAATCCCTGAGAAATAATCTGATGATATAATTAATTCTGCAAGATTTATAAATATTAAAAAACAAATTTAAAGTTAATATATAAACTGAAATTAAGTCATTTGGAGGTATAAAAAGGAGGATTTAATCTATGAGATATAGATGTAGAGTCTGTGGGTATATTTACGATCCTGTAATAGGTGAACCTCGAACAGGAACAGAACCTGGTACTGCGTTCGATGATTTACCTGAATTGTGGCGCTGCCCCAAATGTGGTGCAGGTAAAATCCGATTTATGATAATTAGGTAATTTAGAAGTAATTTTAATTAAAAGGTGAATTCAATGGCCGGTAAATACAAATGTAGGGTATGTAGCTATGTATATGACCCTGAAATAGGTGAACCAAAAACAAATACAGAACCGGGTACATCATTTGATGACTTGCCTGATTTATGGCGCTGCCCCAAATGTGGTGCAGGTAAAATCCGATTTATTGAAATTAGATAAATTTAAAAATCATTTAAATACTCTTTTAACATTAATAAACAGTGTGGAGGCTTAAAATGAAAAAATATATGTGTATGGCGTGTGGTTACATATATGATCCTGAAGAAGGCGATGCAATATCTGGAATAGAACCTGGTACTTCCTTTGAAGATCTTCCTGATGATTGGCTCTGTCCAATGTGCGGAGTTGGAAAGGATCAGTTTGAACCTGTTGATTAATATGACTTACAGAATAATAAAGCCTGAAATATATGCAGTGGGCGCTATTGATTGGGATAGGCAGATATTTGATGAGATTATCTCTCTCCCCAATGGAACAACCTATAATTCCTATTTAATAAAAGGAAGCGAAAAAACGGCTTTAATAGACACAGTTGATCCAGCTAAAGAAAAGGAACTTCTGGATAATTTACAGAAACTGGATGCTGAAGTTGATTACGTCATAGCTCAACATGCTGAACAGGATCATTCAGGTTCCATACCAAAAATACTGGAAGTTTACCCAGATGCAAAGGTTTTAACAAATCCTAAGTGTAAAGAACTTCTCAAAGACTTGCTTTTAATCCCAGAAGAGAAATTTATAACTCTAGATGATGGGAAAACAATTTCACTTGGAGATAAAACCCTGAAATTCATTTACACTCCATGGGTCCACTGGCCTGATACGATGGTGACCTATCTTGAGGAAGATAATATTCTGTTTTCATGTGATTTCTTTGGCTCACATCTAGCAGAAAGTAATCTTTTTGTAACTGACGAAGCCCACACTTATCTGGCTGCAAAAAGATATTATGCTGAAATAATGATGCCTTTCAGGCTAATTATTCAGAAGGATATGGAAAAAATCAAGGATCTTCCTGTTGAAATAGTTGCACCAAGTCATGGTCCAGTCTACAACAAACCAGAATTTATTTTTGAAGCATATAAAGATTGGATATCTGATAATACTAAAAATGAAGTGATTCTACCCTATGTATCTATGCACGGCAGTACAAAAGAGATAGTTGATTATCTGGCTGATATCTTAATTAGAAACGGAATAACAGTTAAACCATTTAATTTAACTACTTCTGATACTGGTGAACTGGCTAATGCTCTTGTAGATGCATCAACAGTTGTAATTGCAACACCTACTGTTCTCACTGGTCCACATCCAAGTGCAGTTTATGCTGCATATCTTGTAAATGTTTTAAGACCCAAACTGAAATTTGTATCTATAGTAGGTTCTTATGGTTGGGGCGGAAGAACAGTAGATTTACTAAAAGGTATCATGACTAATATAAAGGCAGAAATTATTGATCCTGTAATCGTTAAAGGATATCCGAAAGAAGATGACTTTAAAAAAATAGACAAGCTGGCAGATGAGATTATTAGAAAACATAATGGTTTATTTAAGTAGTGGAGGAATGAAATGATTAAAGAAAGAGTTTTAAAGGCCTTAAACCTGCAATTAAATGCGGAATTGTATTCTTCATATCTTTATTTAGCTATGGAAGCATATTTTGAATCCATAGAATTAAATGGATTTGGAACCTGGATGAGAGTACAGGCACAGGAAGAACTGACTCATGCTATGAAGTTCTATGATTATATTGTGCGAAGGGGAGGAAGGGTCATATTGCCTTCTATAGAGGAACCGCCATCGCAGTGGGAATCTCCAGAGGCTGCATTTGAACATGTCTATAAACATGAACAGAAGGTCACTGGTTTGATAAATAGTCTTGTTGATTTGTCTATGGAAGAAAGTGATCATGCCACTACCAACTTCCTGCAGTGGTTTGTAGCTGAACAGGTGGAAGAAGAAGAATCAGCAAATGGAGTGCTTCAAAAAGTTAAACTTGCAGGCGAATCTAAGAGTGGCCTATTCATGCTGGACAGTGAACTTGCACAGAGGGTATTTACTCCACCTGCAGCGCAAAATGGACTGTAACTCCATTTTCCTTTTAACACCATTCTATCTTTTTAATACAAAAAACCCTTCATTTTTAGACTTATTTTATTTATATTTAAATATAATGGTATGATTATGGTAAATCTAAGTTAATCTTTCTTATTTATAGATTTTCAGATGTATCTACTTAAAATTCTGATATTAACATGAGATTTTTTAATTATTCCTTTAATAAAAGCGAAATTATTATTTAACATGAATAATAAAATAATAATGTTGAATATCTTGAAGAATTTGTTTAAAATGAGGGTCAAAAATGGGAAGTAAAGTAAAAATATATGAAGTTAGGAAAACCAAAAAGACCGAAGAAGGATCAGCAGGCGGATTGCCGCTTATTGGTGATCCATTTCCAAAAATTAAGGAAGTTAAAACAACTCAGGGTGTAATTAAGCTTCCGAAAGCCTTTAAAGGTAAATGGTTTGTTCTTTTCAGTCATCCAGCCGATTTTACACCTGTTTGTACAACCGAATTTTTAGAATTTCAGAGACATTATATCGATTTTAAACTGCTGAACTGTGAACTAATTGGACTCAGCGTTGATCAGGTTTTCTCACACCTGAAATGGATAGAATGGATAAAGGAAAATTTCAATGTGAGAATTGAATTCCCAGTGATTGCTGATAATGGTGAAATTGCAAGCAGACTTGGTTTAATTCATCCAGCAAAGGGAAGCAATACAGTAAGGGCTGTTTTCATAGTGGATCCTGAAGGAATCATAAGAGCGATAATTTACTATCCACAGGAGCTTGGAAGAAATATCAGCGAGATACTGCGAGCAGTTGAAGGTCTTAGAGTTACTGAAGAAGATAACGTAGCAATTCCAGCTGATTGGCCGCTAAATAGAAGATTTGGAAGCAATGTTATAATTCCACCAGCACAGGATCAGGAATCAATAATTGAAAGGAAGCATATGGTAGAAGCAGGAGAATACGCATGTGTAGACTGGTGGCTGTGCCATAAACCATGGTTTAAAAAATACAGAACATCGAAATGGAGAGAAATATAGTTAAATTCAATGGAGGTATTTTTAATGGCAAAGAAATTTTATGAATTACCTGAGTTAGATTATGGATATAAAGATTTAGAACCATACATTTCTGAAGAACAACTTAAAATACACCACCAGAAACATCATCAAGCATATATCGATGCTGCAAATGGTATTATGAAATTATTTGATGAAGCCAGGGAAAAAGGCGAAGATTTTGATGTTAAAGCTAAAGCAAAGGAACTTGCATTTAATGCTGGCGGATTCCAGCTTCACAACCTGTTCTGGAAAAATATTGGACCTGCCAGTGAAAATGGGGGAGAACCAACTGGCATAATAGCTGATTACATTAAAAAAGACTTTGGCAGTTTTGAAAGATTTAAAAAAGAATTTTCACAGGCTGCTATAAGTACAGAAGGCTCAGGATGGGCTGTTGTTACTCTGTGTAAAACTACAGATCATCTGTTTATTCAACAATTAGAAAAACACAACATAAATATGGCTCCTAAATGGACTCCACTCATGGTCCTTGATGTGTGGGAACATGCTTACTACCTTGATTACAAAAATGTTCGACCAGACTTTGTAGAAGCTTTCTGGAATATAGTAAACTGGGATGAAGTAAACTCAAGAATTGAGGCATGGTTGAAAGATTGAAATTTTATAAATTTCTTCCTCAAAAATTCATAGAATTTTTGGGACCCCAAACATAAATGTTTGAGGCCGGCGAAATCTCTAGAAAACCGGAGATTTTCGGAGCACTCAAACACATGGTGTTTGGTGCATCACAATCTTGATTGTGATAGCCCTAGAACATGAAATGTTCGGGGCGTCGAATGCGTTGCTTTCGACAGCACAAACACTTTGTGTTTGTAAGCTACGATTTCGTGGCCGCAGAAATTCTATGAATTTCTGCAGGGTTCAATTTTTTTTATATTTAAAATTTTAAAATTAGCGTGTATTATTAAATCTAACGGATTTACATTAGTAATTTAACTTATTTTGAATTTAAATAAAATACAGAATTATAATAATATTATAAATATTTATATAATTCTTTCCCCATTTAGGCGGTAAATTAAGCGTATTTATATCTTTTGGGCAAAGGGAAAATCAGTAATCGGTTTAGGCGGTAAAAATTACATGATTAGAATACCCTTTGCCATCTATTATTTAGTAATCCTTTAGTTAATAAGTTTTTCGGATTTATAAGTGTATAGATGGATTTATGTAAGTATAATGATTTAAAATAATTTTAATAAATGCTTCAGGGATATATAAGCTTGAATTTACATTTTAAAAGTAAAATGAATGATATTAATCTAATAATATCCAATTTAAAATTGTTAGATTAAGGAAAATAATCTTATTTATATGTGCTGTTGTTTTAGAGGCGGTTATTTCATAAAATACGAAGTTAATTTATTAGACTCATAACTTTTTTTAAATAGGAAATATTTCAATAAATAAATAAGTTATAAAGTAAATTTTTAATTAAATAGGTATGATTTTTACTAATGATTGGTAGGGAGATAAATGATCTGGAATAAAGAAGCAGAATGCATGTCAGAAGATCAAAAAGAAAAATTACAGCTTGAAAGATTACAGAAAGTCGTAAAGCAAGCATATGAAAACGTTCCATATTACAGAAAACGTTTTGATGAAGCAGGTGTTAAACCAGAGGATATAAATACTCTTAAAGATATTGAAAAACTTCCTTTTACCACTAAAACGGATCTTAGGGATGCATACCCATTTGGAATGTTTGCAGTTTCAGAAGATGAAATAGTGGAAGTGCATACCACGTCTGGAACAACTGGAAAACCAACAGTTTCAGGTTACACTATAGATGACCTGGAAGTATGGGGCGAGGTTATGGCTCGTGCCATGGCAATGGCTGGAGCTGAAAAAAAAGATATAATTCAAAATGCTTATGGTTACGGACTTTTTACTGGTGGAATGGGTGTACATTACGGTGCACAGAAAATTGGAGCTACAGTAGTTCCAATTTCTGCTGGAAACACCATGCGGCAGCTTGAGATTATGCAGGATTTTGGAACAACTATACTTACATGTACTCCATCATATGCACTTTATTTAGGTGAAATGGCTGAAAAAGAAGGAATAAGTAAAGAATCAATAAAATTAAAGGCAGGTGTATTTGGGGCCGAAATGTGGACAGAAGAAATGAGGGGCGAAATCGAAAAAAGGCTTGATATTACAGCGCTCAATATTTACGGGCTAACTGAGATAATTGGGCCGGGAGTCGCCATGGAATGTGAAGATAAAGAGGGATTACATATTTCTGACGATCATTTCTACCCAGAGATCATTGATTCTAAAACCCTTGAAGCACTACCTGAAGGAGAAAAGGGAGAGCTTGTTCTTACAACCATAACAAGGGAAGGAATGCCTGTTATCCGTTTCCGTACCAGGGACGTTACAACTTTAAGAAAGGGAAAATGCGGCTGCGGTAGGACACTTATTAAAATGGATAGAATTACAGGGCGTACAGACGACATGCTTAAAATTAGAGGTGTAATCGTATTCCCATCACAGATTGAAAAAGCTCTTTTAAAAATTGAGGGTCTCGAGCCCCACTATCAAATCATCGTTACACGGCCTCATCACCTGGATGAACTTGAAGTTCAGGTTGAAACATCTGAAAAATTCTTCTCAGATGAAGTAAAGCATGTTGAAGAAGTTAAAAAGATGATTGAAAATCGTGTTCATAGTGAGATTGGTTTAAGGGTTAATGTGACTCTTGTTGAACCACAATCCCTTCCAAGAAGTGAAGGAAAAGCTGTAAGGGTTATAGATAAAAGGGAATTGTAGAAGGAGTATAGTCTGGAGTGACCAAACATGAAATTAAAACAGATATCAATATTTTTGGAAAATAAAAAAGGAAGACTTTGGAAAGCATTGAGTATTTTAAAAGAATCTGGAATAAATATACGCGCTCTTTCCATTGCAGATACATCCGAATTTGGGATATTAAGGCTTATAGTTCCAGAACCTGAAAAAGCAAAAGCAGCCCTTGAAGAAGGTAATTTTGTGGTTAAAATGAACGAAGTAATTGCAGTTGGGGTTCCAGATAAACCAGGGGGACTGGACGGTATCCTTGAGATTTTAAATAAAGCAGATATTAATGTAGAATACATATATGCTTTTGTTGAAAAGAAAGGAGAAAAAGCCGCGGTTGTACTGCGTACAGAAGATATTGATGCAGGAATCATGGCTTTAAAAGATGGTGGAGCTACAGTGCTTTCACCTGAAGAGGTTTATGAATTATAATCCAAACAATTTTTTATTTTTTTTATTTTACTGATTAATAGCTTAGCCATTTAATGATTTTAAATTATTAAATCAAGCGGCGGCTTATAATAATAAATAGGGATAAATGAAGTATTTAAAAGTAAATACTTGTTATATACTCCTTATACCTAAAAACATTAATTCTAAATTTTTATATAATACGAATCACAAATATTACTTTATAATTTTAGTTAAAGGGTGTATCCATGAGTAACAATGTTAATAAAATGTCGGCTTTGTTGATTGCTACTATAGCTTCCTTCTTAACACCATTTATGGGTTCTTCTGTTAATATTGCACTTCCAGCAATTGCTTCTGAATTTGCTGCAGATGCTATCTTGTTAAGCTGGATCCCAACGGCATTTTTATTAACATCTGCCATGTTTGCTGTCCCTTTTGGGAGAATAGCTGATATTCATGGAATGAAAAAGATTTTTACCTATGGAATTATTATTTTTACAGTAGCATCTCTTTTATCTGCCATGGCCCCTTCCACCGTTGCACTTATTGGATTCAGGGTTTTACAGGGAATTGGTAGCGCCATGATTTTTGTTACTGGATTGGCAATTATAACATCTGCATTTCCGCCTCAAGAAAGAGGAAAAGCAATTGGGATAAATATTGCGGCTGTTTATACGGGACTTTCTCTCGGGCCTGTTTTAGGTGGTATTATAACTCATTACATTGGTTGGAGAAGTCTTTTCTATTTGATGGTACCATTAGGTTTGCTGGTAATCGTTTTGATATTCTGGAAATTAAAAGGACAGGAATGGGCAGCATGTAAGGGAGAAAAATTTGATTTACCGGGTTCAATACTTTACAGCATAGCCCTGGTACTGGTTATATACGGATTTTCATTGCTTCCTGAGATTTGGGGAATAATTACTATAATTGCAGGTATTTTAGTACTTATAGGATTTACAAGATGGGAATTGAGTATAGATAGTCCAGTACTGGACATGAAACTCTTCTTTAAAAACAGAGTATTTGCATTTTCCAATGCAGCAGCACTCATAAACTACAGCGCTACCTTTGCAGTTACATTTCTTTTGAGTCTTTATCTGCAGTTTGTTAAAGGATTAAATCCACAGAGTGCAGGATTAATTCTAGTGGCTCAGCCTATAATAATGACTATAGTTACTCCATTTGCTGGTAGACTTTCAGATCGCTATGAACCCCGTATAATTGCTTCTGTAGGGATGGCCTTGGTAACGGTCGGTCTTTTAATTTTTGCATTTATCAATGAACAAACAACATTTACCTACATACTAATGGGACTTCTTGTATTAGGTCTTGGATTTGGACTATTCTCTTCCCCAAACACTAATGCTATCATGGGATCTGTTGAAAGAAGATTTTTTGGCGTGGCTTCTGCTACAGTCAGCACCATGCGTCTGGTGGGTCAGGTAATGAGTATGGGTATAGCCATTTTGATCTTCTCTATTTTGATAGGTAGGGTGCAGATCATGCCTGAACAATACCCTGCACTGATTCAGAGTATACAGATAACATTTATCATATTTACCATACTTTGCCTTGGAGGTATATACGCCTCCCTGGCTAGAAAATGAGTATTCAAGGATAATATTGAATTTTATTCACAAGGAGGTTAATATATGTATAAAAAAATTTTGTTACCTACAGATGGTTCAGAAAATTCAAAAAGAGCGGGTGAACAAGCTTTATCCCTTGCAGACGTGACTGGTGCTGATATCATCGTTTTAAACGTAATCGACGTCAATTATCTGCAGCCCTCATATCTACCAAGTTTCAGAGAAGATTTGGAGAAAGAATTGAGAAAAGAAGGAAAAAGAGCTATTGAATCATTTAAGGAAGAATTAGAAGAAAAACAATGCCAGGGAACATGTAAAAACGTTAAATTCATATCTAAAATAGAAGAAGGCAAACCACATGAAGTAATACTTAAAATAATGGATGAAGAAGACGTTAATGTGGTTATTATGGGGGCTTCTGGTAAACACGGCCTGGACAGGTTTTTACTTGGAAGCACAACAGAAAGAGTAATAAGGGAGACGACCCGCCCTGTATTGGTGGTGCCTTAATTATTGGGACTATAGGGCAATTTCAAATCTAATTAAGTGCATTTCCAGAACTGATTCAAAGTACCTTTACTTCCATACTTTATACTTTCTTTTACAAATTTTCTGGCTTTTCTAACAGCAGTTTCAACATCATCTCCTTTTACAAGGGATGCAACAATTGCAGAGGAGTAGGCACAACCGCTACCATGAGTATTACTACTTTCAATGAGTTCTCCTTCTATAACTTTAATTGAACCATTGAAAAGCACATCAGATCCTTGAAGATGCCCTCCAGTTACTACAACATTACAGGTTTCTCCAATTTTAAGTGCAGCCTCGATAGAATCTTCTGTGTTCTCTATTTTAATACCAGAAATTTCCTGAGCTTCATGTATATTAGGGGTAGCCAATATGGAAATGGGTAAAAGATGCTTTTTCAAGGATCTAACAAAGTCTTTTTTATATAAAGGCCCTCCAGAACCTGCTATCATTACAGGATCAACCACAACTTTTAATCCATATTCATTAACCTTTTTAGCAACTGTTTTAATGATTTCACTGGAGTAAAGCATTCCAGTTTTTACAAATTCAATTTTTTCCTGTTTCAAAACAGCATCAATCTGTTTTTTAATGAATTGAGTATCTACTGGTTGAATTCCCTCTACATTATTTATATTTTGGGCAGTGAGGGCAGTTATTACAGCAGTTCCATAAACACCAAATGCAGAAAAAGTTTTGACATCATTTAAAACTCCTGCACCGCCTGAAGGATCAAAACCAGCGATTGACATTGCAATCATACGGTGGCCTCTCGATTAACATCTAGCCTTTCAGAGCCATGATTAGATCTTACTTTAAGCTGCACTCTTTTTAAATAACTCCTTGCTTCAGTACCTATTCCATGAAGCATTATTTCTCCCAGATCTTCTGCAGTATTGACGTCCAGTGATAAATAAAACGAATCATAAATACTGTAGGTAAAACCTTTTATTTTGGCTTCATCTATATGCTCAAAGAAGCTGTAATCCCCGAATTTTACAGAAAATGAAGAAGTTGGACATAGAAGTGCGTTTGTACCTCCTCCTTTTGCAGGAGCAATAACAACATCAAATTCCGAACCTCTATTTAATATCCCTTTAACATGATCTTTTTTAATTAACGGCACATCAGAAGGTACTATAAGCACTTTGCCGCAAAATTTAGAGCAATAATCGATGGCCTGAGCCAATGCGCCGTTTAAATCAGTGATACCCTCTTCTTTTAAAGTTTCAACGCCAAGTTCATTAACAAAATTTAAAACATCATCATCAGAGCTTATAATTACTATATTTTCAACTAACCCATTTAAGACTCCAATTACGTCTTTTAACATGGCTTTTAAGAGATTTTCGCGTTCTATTACGGATAATTTTGGAGATAATCTGGTTTTTGCATCTTTAAATTTTGATACTGGAATTATGGCAAATGTTTTTTCCATATGATAAACTCCTTAATCAAATTATTTACACAGATAGTTTGAATCCTTATTTCAATTCACTACTGTCCAATCCCTAAAGTTCCTTTGATCCAGTTTATAGTACTGTCTATCCAGGATTGAGTTTGTCCAGAGTTCAATTTTGTTTGATTTAGGTTTTTAATTTGATCTTCTGTAACATTGAATAAAGTCATAACATCGTTTTTAGCGCTGGTAACATTCTGGCGGAATTGTCTCCATGTGATGTTCTGGTTTTCTACAACAGATACTGGCTCTCCTGTATATATATTTAAATTTCCTTCTGATGTGATTACCCAAATTTGAAGCTGAGCTTTCATTGCACTTTGAGGATCTGATGGATTTGAGTTACTTATCACTCGATTTATGGCGTTATTTGTGTCGTTTACAGGTAACAACTTGGAATTTACAACAGCTCTTGGAGAAGGATACAGGCAATATGCTTTTACAGTTTCATTTGAATTTGCTGATATCTGCTTATCTTCTGCAATTACAAGATTTTGGGATACAGTGCTTGCAAGAACATCTCCTTTTTTAACTTTAACAGCACTATTCCCATTATTCATTATACTAACTTCATGTGGAATTGCACCTGCTGCAGTTTTCTGGACTACTTTGATATTTCCATTGCTATATGCTTTGTTAAGAGATGTTCCTCCTGACATAGAATAACTTAACATTCCAGAAGCTAAAGCAAAAAGTAAAATTATCAATACAACAATTATGACTCTTATGTTCATCTATTTCCCCGTTTCTGTTTAATAGGTTTTTGCAATCATAGTTTTACATGTGGCGGACTCTCCGCAGTTAATACATTGGCATGATCCTGCTTCATCTTCTTTAACTCCAAGAATGTCCACTCTAACCTTTTCTTCAAATTCTTTTCCGCATGATTCATCTCCACACCAGTGGAAAGTAACTATTCCTTTATTTTCTTCAATTTCCCTACCAGCCTCTTCAGCGGTTTCAGCACCTCTTATATGCGTGTTAAACGATTCCCATGCTTTATCTTTCATATCATGACTTATATTATCTAAAGTGGTCTTGATTTCATTTATAAATTCATCAGAGTCAATTGAAATTGTTTCTTTTTCAAGTTTATCTCTTCTAAAGATTACAGCGTTTTTATTTTCAATATCGCGAGGACCTATTTCCATTCTTAAAGGGATTCCTCTCATTTCATGTTCATAAAACTTCTTACCTGCTCTTAAATCTCGGTCATCAAAATGAACCCTTAAACCAGCATTTTTAAGTTTAATTTCTGTATCTTTGCAGAACTCTAAAACTTCTTCTGCGCCTTTTTTAAATATAATTGGAACGATAACTACTTGATATGGTGCAACTGCTGGCGGTAGGCATAATCCTTTCTCATCTCCATGAATTCCTATAATTGAAGCTATAACTCTATCGGATATACCATAACATGTCTGATATACGTATTCATGTTCTCCATCCTCTGTTTCATAGGTTATATCGAATGTCTTTGCAAAGGTTTGATCAAGATTATGGACAGTTCCGATTTGAAGTGTTTTTCCATCTGGCATGATGGTGTCAAATGCCACAGTATATTTAGCACCAGGGAATTTATCCCATTGAGGTCTTTTACTAATCATATAAGGGATTCCGAGAGTGTCAAAGAACTCTTTGTAAATTTTAATAGCGTTTTGTACTTCTTCTTCACATTCATCTTCAGTCGCATGTACAGTATGCGCCTCTGTAAATGTAGTAATTTCTCTGACCCTTATTAAAGGCCTTGTATGTTTTGTTTCATATCTAAAGGTGTTAACAATCTGATAAAACCTCATTGGAAGATCATTGTGAGATCTTACCCATAATGAGAATATAGGATACATTGCTGTTTCGCTTGTAGGGCGAAGTGCCAACTTTTTATTTAATTCAGTTAATCCGCCGTGTGTAACCCAGTAAACTTCTTCTTCAAACCCTTTAACATGTATGGCTTCCTTTGCAAGTTCATCTTCAGGAATCAGTAATGGGAAAAGTACTTCTTCATGTGTTTTATCTAAAATATTTTGAAGAATTTCCAGAGTATATTTTCTTATCTTAAATCCTTGGGGCTGCCAAACATGCATTCCCTTTACAGGATATCTATCATCGATTATTTCTGCCTCTTCTAAGATATTGTGGAACCATTCACTGAAATCTGTCATTTATTCACCTAATTAAAATCTAATAATAAAAAGTATTTAAAGTAATTAAAATTTTTTGTTCATGTTCTGCATACAGTTATTCATAAACATTAATTAAATCATTCACTTGCAATTAATTGAATGATTTATACATTCATTTGCACTATGAGAATATTTTAATATTATAGTAGATAGTTGTTGCTTTAATTATTTAAGATTAAAGGTATCTTTAAAAAATAATTTTTTAGATTTCAAATAAATGATATAAGGAACAAATGATTTTTAAGAATATATCCAAGCTATTTTAAATTATTTTAATATTTGATATATCAACCTGAAAATCTGATTTAATGGTGCCAATTTCTCCTTAAAAAGGTATATAATTACAGTGCTTACTATTGCAATGCCCACTGATCCAAAGATATCGAGTGGAAAATTCACATCACTAAATATATTAACAAAACCTCCAGTTATTCCTAAAATAAATAATACTATTCCAGATTTCCTTGTTTCTTTAAAATATATCATCATCAATGCTACAGAGAGCATGAATGTAACCTGATCCGAAGGAAATGAAGTCCCCGCAGAAACTGAAAACAATGGTATCCAAACAGGCACCATAAATGGTTTTGGATGAAAATAAAAGATTTTTATTACAAAATTCAGGATAAGCCCTAATATAGCTGCATATAAGCTATATAAAACAATATTTTTATGTTTATTTCCTTTTTTAATCCATAGATATATTAGCCATAGGGCAAAAATTATGGGCATGTATTGTGCTGCTACTACGGCAATACTATCTATAAAAGGACTTAAACCAGTGTATTGGTTTATAAAAGTGAATAAGACCTGATTTATTTCTTCAATCATCATATCTGTTTTTAAATAATTATTTAACAATTAAGTAGTTGTAATTTATTGATATATTATTTTTAAGTATAATTTTTTATTTATTTTATAATATTTTTGTTTATTTCAGTAATATATTTAAACTTAAATCCTGTAAAAAAATGATTTAGGAATATTAGATTTATAATAAAAAATTCAAACATACAAATCTCTAATAATTTAATATGGATGGCCTAAATTCTTAGATTTCCCAAAAAAATGGTTTTAATCCAAATAAACAGCTAATAGATATTTTTAAATAATTAGGGGTTGTTTTTGCAATATGTAAAAATTATGAATGCACTTATTTTTGCTAAATAACATTTTAAACAACCTTATTTGTTAAAAGTACTAATTAATGGAACTTATCAAGATACTTAATTTTATATAACTTCAAATAGCTCTTTAAATCATGAAAAGAGCTCTAAAGCGGTCTTTTTCAGGGATTAAAATCAAAATATTTATATATTATGCCAGCAAATTTCTGCACACCTATAGAAAAACTTTTATGAAGTTTTTGATTGGGAATCGGAGGCGGTATAATTACAAGGAAATTGCTTTTTGCAGTCCTGTTAATATCCAGTTTATTACTGGTTAGTATCTCGAACGCAAGCGCATCAGAGATAGGGACTGCAGAAATGCAGTCTGTTAATAACAGTACTGTACAAGAAAAAGTTAACACACAGGCTGGTACGAATGAATCAGCTAAAATTCAAGATACTGTAGTTAATAACATAACAAATGTAACAAAATCTACCAGTATTGGTACACAAGAACAAAACGCTGCAGCGGGAGAAGTAAAAACTGCAACAGTGACTTCAACAAGTTTTACTATAAGTCAAATCAACGATGCAGCAGCCAAAGTCAAAGCATACATAGAAACTAACCATTGTCTTCCAAATTACGTTACAATTGGTACAGTTCAGGTTAAAATGCCAGACTTCTTAAAACTGCTGACTGCAGATTTACTACAGATAAACAGCAAAATAACAACTCCTATAAATCTTAAAAATGTAGGTGCTTCAACCCAGCCATGTGAAAGCATTACCAGCGGGAATATCTGTAAGGCAGATTATTTAGACCTCGCTAAAAGAGTCAATGCATTTGTAGATGCAAATGGTGTTGTACCAAACTATGCAACGAGTACTCTTGGTAAATTAAGACCCGAATCCTTAATTTACATGTATTCAAAGATACTCAATTACTACAAAACAAATAACGTACTACCAAATTATGTTACAGTAAATGCATGGTCAACCGTTACAAAATCAGTTATAACACAAGCTAGGACAGTATATATTACCAGTGATAATATAAACGGAGTAACAACCGATATAAATAGAATTAACGCTATTATAAATGGTCTAAAAGCTTTGGGGATAACTGCAATAAATGCAGGTTTAGGTACCAATACTCATTATTCTGTGCTTCAAAATAGTAGTGTGCCTGCAAATGCGTTAATAGTTGATATATATGGCGGCGCTGATGCAGGGGTAATATATGAAATGGGACAGAGCTATTATAAGAAGTTAGTGGGAACCAGAAAAGTATTTTGTGTATGGATGGCTCCATGGTCTGTTGATATAACTGGTTTAGCATGGTTGCCAAGGGCACATGATGATAATTATAGTCCATCTAGCTTTACAGGTTTAGCACACCCAGATCAATATCTCAAAAATAATGGATATGACTACATTTACTCTGGAGATTTGAATGCTATAATCACTGCCATATACAAACAAGCAACGACATGATAGGTAAATTATTGACTAGACTATTTATTTGATTTAATATCTTCTTTTTTCTTTTAAAATTAGTTTAAATATTATTATAATCATTAAACTATAAAATTGATAGAATTAATTATTGAAAAATAAAAAAAGGGTTATATTTAATTTTAATAAGAATTAATACTTAATTATAATTAAAAAGAAAGATAAGCGTTTTATACTTAGAACTGTTTAAAACATTACTTAATTAAGGCTATTAATGCTTCACGCCTCTTCCTCTTTTACTTCCTGCTTTTTTATAATGCGGTTTTTGTCTTGTTCTAACTTTAGTTCCTTTAACTTTTGCCATTTTATTCACTCCTAATCAGTTTAATATGTTAACTTGCCTGAATTAATGCTATAATGCTTTTTTCAGTGTTATCTTCAGCCATCAGAAAAAAGATGTTTCTGTTATAAAGATGACCAATGTTAATTCTTTAATTTATTTTTTAATATTACTTTATATAATTTACCCATTCATATTATTTTTTCGTTGTACTTAAATATGAATTTTGATTGTTTTGAAATTATTGATTATTAAAAGTTTTTATTTAAATTAACTGAATTTACAGGTTTTAATGGAATTAGAGAAAGTTTGAAATAGAAAAAGATATAGGTTTAAAAAAATAAACCGCAAAGCAAGATAAATGAATATGACTAATAAGGACGATAATATGGACTTTAGAAAAATTCAACTGCCGCGTGAAATTCATACGGGTGCGGGAGTAATTGAAGAAACAGGTTCTATCTGTAAGGATCTAATGTTTAAAGATAAAGTATTGGTGGTAAGTGGACCAAATACCCTCAAAATTGCCGGAGAGAAGGCTATAGAAAGTCTTCAAAATGAAGAATTCGCTGTTGAAACTTTTACCATTGATAATGCTTCAGAATCAGCTGTTTTGGAGATACAGGACGCTTCAAAAAACGTATCTGTAGTTTTAGGAGTTGGTGGAGGAAGAGTAATCGATGTTGCAAAGCTGGCATCCACAAGAAATGGTATCCAATTTATAAGCATCCCTACAGCAGCATCACACGATGGAATCGCCTCACCAAGGGCATCTATAAGGAATGAAAAGGGATCTGTATCTCTTGAAGCCCAATCACCTATTGGAGTTATTGCAGATACAGAAATTATAAGTAAAGCACCATTTAGACTTCTTGCAGCAGGATGTGGGGATATTGTATCAAATTATACTGCAGTTTTGGATTGGAAATTAGCTCATAGGTTATTAAATGAGTATTATAGTGATTCAGCATCTGCATTATCACTTATGACAGCTAAAATGACTTTAGAATCTGCCGATGCTATAAAAGAGGGCCATATAGAAAGCGCTGCCCTTGTAGTTAAGGCGTTGATAAGCAGTGGAATGGCTATAAGCATTGCAGGAACAAGTAGGCCTGCAAGCGGTTCTGAACACAAATTCAGTCATGCTTTAGATATTGTTGCCCCTAAACCCGCATTACATGGAGAACAGTGTGGTATTGGGACCATAATGATGATGTATCTTCATGGTGGGGATTGGAGATTTATAAGAGATACATTAAAAACCATAAAAGCCCCAACCACTGCATATGAACTGAATTTAGATCCTGAATATATTATTGAGGCATTGACAGTTGCCCATAAAATTAGAAAAGAAAGATATACTATTTTGGGAGATAGAGGACTCACAAAAGACGCTGCTGAAGAATTAGCCACTGCAACCGGCGTTATATAAAATTTAAACTTTAAACTTTAAAAATATGGGAATACAATGAAGTCACTCTTAAATCAGTATGCAAACTCAAAGAATTTTATGGCCAGGGTTGAATTAAACAGGCGGTTTGGAACTAATTCCTATAAGTGGACTTTATGGATATTTGACCAGATTAAATTTCCTGAAAATGCCAGAGTACTGGAACTTGGATGTGGAAATGCAATATTGTGGAAATCAAATTTAAATAGAATACCAGAAGATGCGCAAATTTCACTATCCGATTTTTCTCGCGGGATGCTTGATGATGCAAAACTCATTTTATATGATGCAGCAGATAGGTTTGAGTATGAAGTGATGGATGCCCAAGAAATTCCATACCCCGATGATTCCTTTGATATTGTTATTGCAAACCTCATGCTTTATCATGTTCCTGACAGGAAAAAAGCCTTATCTGAGATAGGGAGGGTATTAAAAAATGACGGTGCATTTTATGCAACTGCTTTTGGACTAGAATATATGAAAGAATTGAGTGATCTAGTATATGATTATGATGAAAAAATTAATTGCTCATTAGAACCATTTGCACGTGCTTTTGGGCTTGAAAATGGCAAAGAACAGTTAAGTACATCCTTTGAAGATATTAAACTGGTGAAATATAGTGATAGTCTTGCAGTAACTGAAGCTGAACCTCTGGTAAATTATGTTCTATCCTTTACAAATGTTAAAGAAGATATTCAGGGGAATATAATAAAAGGTTTCAAGGAGTATATTGAAAATATTTTAGAAACTCAAGGAACAATAAAAATTACCAAGGAATCAGGCATGTTTGTAGCCACAAAGCCAAAGTAGCCCATTTTTAATCCTTAAATATTCAATTTATATCAAAATATTTAAAATAAGCATTTTAATTAATTATTTTTTCTGAAATATAGTATTAATTTTATATGAGTTAATAATATAATAATTATGAGGTTGATTTATGTATAAGAAAATATTATTGCCTATGGATGGATCTGAATGTGCTGAAAGGGCCGGAGGACATGCTATATGGACTTCCAATGCAAGTGATGCCGATATTCTTGTTTTATATGTGGTTGACACTTATTTCCTAAGATCTGCATATCTGCCAAATTTTAGAGGAGAATTATATGATAAACTGCAGAAAGAAGGTGAATCGGTAGTGGGACGTTTCAGGGAAAAATTAGAAGAAAGTCAATGTAAAGGTTTATGCAAGGGTGTTAAATTGTCTACTGAAGTTACAGGTGGGAAACCGTACGAAGAAATCCTTTCAACCATAAACAGGGAGAATATCGATCTGGTAGTTATGGGTGCAACTGGCAGGCACGGCTTTAACAGGGTTTTACTTGGAAGCACTACTGATAGAGTTTTAAGATCATCAAAAATTCCAGTTGTTGTGGTACCGTAGTAATTACCTACTGAAATTTCAAAACAGGCGATTAAATGTAAAAATACAGTATAAATGGCAAAAATCAATTATAAATAATTAAGCAACTATTCAATATTTTAAAATAATCACTAATTTTGATTAAATTCAATTATAATATCATTAATTCCTGTTTTTTGATGTTTAACCTATATACAATTGTTTAATGTATAAGAAATTTCAAATGATAACTATTTATATTCAAATACCAAATGTTTTTTTATATCAGAACATTGAAATAATAATAAGTTTAATTAATGAAACAAAGGAGATCAATATGATAACGCTCATTGGGAAAACCCTTGCAGAAGAAGGGCTTAAATTCATGCATTATGGAGCTTCTGCAGAATGTGAAGCGTGTAGATTCAAAAATACATGCATTGATTCTTTAGAAGTGGGAAGAATGTATGTAATAGTGGATGTTAAAGATACAGAACATCCTTGCCCTATACACGATAATGGAAAAGTCAAAGTTGTTGAAGTAGAAAGGGCTGATGTTGAAGCACTTGTAGATGCTAAAAAGGCATTTGAAGGATCTATGATCTCGTTTAATTTTCCAGAATGCGATAAAGAATGCACCATGAGAGAACTATGCTTTCCAGAGGGTTTATACGAGGACGATAAGTGTAAAATAGTTAAATCCATCGGAAAGCCATCTAATGAATGCATTAAAGGATTAAAACTTAGTTTAGTACTTTTAAAGTAATGAAACTGATTTTAAAATTATTTTTACAGAGGTTAAAGTTATGGAACTTAAAAAAACCGTTGGATACGCTGCTGCAGAATTGATTGAAGATGGAAATGTAGTAGGGCTTGGAACTGGATCTACTACTTATTATCTCATAGAAAAGCTTGGAAAAAGAATTCTGGAAGAAAGAATTGATATACTGGGTATTCCAACTTCTTATCAGTCATTTTTGCTTGCAAAGGAGAGTGGAATTCCACTTACTACTCTTGAAGAACATGACATTGACATTGCGGTTGATGGTGCAGATGAAGTTGACAGTGACTTAAATTTAATAAAGGGAGGAGGAGCAGCACATACAATGGAAAAAATTGTTGATTATGCTTCAGATAGGTTTATTGTCGTTGTTGATGATTCAAAAATAGTTGATAAACTTGGAGAATTTCCAGTTCCCATTGAAGTAATTCCACAGGCCTGCAGGACTGTTAGTAAGCATGTGAAACAGTTTGGAGGAGTTCCTTCGTTAAGAATGGGCAAAATGAAGGGAGGGCCTGTTATAACTGATAACGGTAATTTTGTCATCGACGTTAAGTTTGAAAGTATTGATAATCCTGTATATTTGGAAAAAGAACTCAATTTTATTCCAGGAGTTGTAGAAAATGGTATTTTCTCAGGGGTTGTCGATGAAGTCTTTGTAGGGACACCTAATGGTGTTAAAATCTTAAAAAAATAAATTAAAATAAACACAATTATTTTCTTCTTTTGTCTAAATTTGGGATAATAAACCAAATAAAAAGAGAAAAGAAATTCTATTTCTCTTCTGATTTAAAATCCGATATTGCTTTTTCAACAACGTTTATTATTGCGTTTTGAAGTAACTGATGCTCTCCTTCAAGTCCGCCGCACACTTTGGGTATATTATCACAGTATACTACACCTAAACCTGCCTCCAGAGCATCTTTAGTTGCAACATCTACTGCAGCAGCTTTAAGCTCTGTAAGCATAATATCTGCTTCATCTATGTGTTTTTCAATATCTTTTTGAAGTAGTGGCCTGTTTGAAAGATGAGAAGTGGTTCCTACAATTTTACATCCGTAATTTTCTTCAAGGTAATCTACAAGTACTTTTTTAATTGCATCAGGAGCAGTTGTAGCAAAAAGAACATTTTTATTTGCTATGTTTTCAAGGGGTTTGGGTCTAAAAACTGTTGATATGACTGTTGCTTCAGGATTTGCCTCTTTTATAAATTTATCTACTTCTTCAATCTTCTCTGGACTGGCCATAGGCTCTTCACACATTGTTAGAATTACCAAATCAGCTAATTTTATTCTAAATGGTCCAAAATAGTTTTTTATGTTATCTATAGGTTGATTTAAACCTACCAGCACAATATGGGTATCTGTTTTAATAGGGGGTATAGCAGCTCCACTGCCTTCCATTATTATGAAATCAGCGTCCACTTCATTTGCAAGTTCAGCACCTTTTTTCATGTTGGTTAGAAAAACATCTCCCAACATTCCTCCACCGCATCTTCTACACCCAATAGTCAAGATACGGCTCATAAGAGCATCTTCCCAGTGATCAGAAGCAGCATGCACACCTTTATCTGATTGTTCCATTAGATATTCGGGAGTTATCTTTATTTGATCTCCTCGAACGATTTCTGGCTGTTCTGGACCGCCCCTACCCATTGCAACTATGCATGGATTATACTTCCTATTATGGATTAATCTGGCTGCATATGCTGAAACTGCAGTTTTTCCAATTCTTTTGCCAGTACCCAGTATTTTGAGCGACGGCTTTTTTAAAACATCATGTTCTGTGAGGGGATAAAATTTAAAATCAGGTCCTTCATATGGAACCCCTCTTTCTAACGCGACAGTGGCGATTTTAAAACGTTTTGAATAATCAACTATTGGCTCATCACTTAAATCCATGACGACATCGGCGTTATATTTTTCGATCATTTCTCCTATTAACCCATAGGGTATTTTGTGATGATCTTCACCAAAATGAACCGGTCTTTCCATTTTTTCGGAAATACCTTCTTCAGAAACTTCCCTTAATTTCTCAGTTCCACCAATAAAAATAACAGCTACGATTTCATTGTGCTCTAAACTGTCCAGCAAGTCCAGGGCAGACTTTGTAACAGGTAAATAATGTTCACCATCCACTAAACATATCATTTTCCTTAAACCTTTCATGAAAATACCTACTTTTAATTTGTAATAGGTATTTTGAGTTTTGGAGGTTAAATATTTTTAAGTTTAAGGTAGTGAACAAAATTAAATTCTACATCTATTATCTTACTAAATAATTTCTAAATTTTTATCTTTTTGATATTTTAATGCGCTATCTTCATGCAACCGAATTAACTCTTTCTTTGATCTTTTTGCTAGTTCAGATAAACCATTGGCTATATTAGATGGTGTAGCGCCGTCGTTTTTCTTTGCAATTAGTTCAGAAATAGATCCAGATAACACGAAAATGGCGTATTTATGTTCGGCTTTAGTTCTATGGATATGATGTGGGCTTATATTAAGGCGGAAGTATTCCTCACATTCGTCTTTAACTTCGTTTCCATCTTCTAAACTTTTTAAAACATATACCAAGAACTGATGCAGTTGTATGAGTTCGTCTTTATACATAGTTGCGAGCCCCTCCTTTATCATTTTGAAATTTAATGGCATGTTATATATAGATTGTGTTGCATGCACATCAAAAAAAGATGATAAATTTTCGATTTTAATATTCCCTTACTATATTTTTAATATAGTAGTGGATATAGTTTTGGATGTTATGTGAATTACTTTCTAAAAGTGTTTTAGGAAATATCTTGCTAAATATGTTAAAATATTCCTCTTTTTCACTATTGGTATTTTAACTAGATGTGATTATCTATATTTGCAACTAAATAAAAATAGTTTTTAAATATTGCAAAATAATGTTCATCTTTCAACCAGATATTCCCTTTTTATATGAAAAAATCAAAAATTTATAGTATTATACTATCATTACGAAAAAATATTTTATGAATATTTAAATAATTATATTAAATCCCTATTTTTAGTGAAATATTTAAATTTAATTCAACAAACTAAGTTTGTGATATGATGGAGATCGTGAAACTTAAAAGCGTAGAGAGAAATAAACTCACCGAACGTTCTCAAATTGATGCTGAAAGTGTAGTTGAAATAGTAAGTGATATACTTCACAATGTCCGGAAAACTGGAGACAAATCTTTAAAAATTTACACTGAAAAATTTGATAATGTTAAACTGGATGATCTTAGAGTCAGTAAAGAGGAAATTAAAGAGAGTTACAACAAGGTCGATGGCAGAGTAATTAATGCCCTAAAAAAAGCTGCAAAAAACATCGAAAAATTCCATAGAGCACAAGTTCCTAGTGAATGGTTTGAAGAAGTGGATAAAGGGATTACTGCAGGCCAGATAATTCGCCCTATTGAAATTGTGGGCTGCTACGTTCCTGGAGGGCGCGCTGTTTACCCTTCATCAGTTTTGATGACAATTATCCCTGCAAAAATTGCAGGTGTTAACAAAATAATATGCTGTACACCACCAATGTCTGACGGCAGTGTAAATGATGTAGTGCTTGCTGCAGCAGATATAGCTGGCGCAGATGAGATATATAAAATAGGAGGGGCTCAATCTATAGCTGCTATGGCGTTTGGCAGCGAAAGCGTGCCTAAGGTTGATAAAATTGTTGGTCCTGGAAATATATTTGTCACAGCTGCAAAGAAGTTAGTATACGGTGATGTGGATATAGATTTCCCCGCAGGGCCTTCTGAAGTACTTATAATAGCTGATGAATCTGCTAATGCAGAATTCATTGCATATGATATTTTAGCTCAGGCTGAACATGATCCAAATGCAGCATGTGCACTTGTTACAACATCAGAGGATATAGCTCATGATGTAAATGCTCATGTTTTAGAAAAAATTAAATACATGCAAAGAAGTAAAATAATAGAGGAATCCCTTGAAAAGTATGGTAAAATAATAATTGCTGATTCTCTAAGTGAAGCTGTGGAGTTTGCAAATGATTATGCTCCAGAACACCTGATTATTATGACAGAAGATCCTGAAGATGTTTTAAAAGGCATCAAAAACGCAGGTTCCATATTTTTAGGAGAATTAACACCAGTTGCAGCTGGAGATTATGGTTCTGGAACCAACCACGTCCTTCCAACTTCAAAATGTGCCAGAATGTATTCTGGACTTTCGGTGGATTCATTCATTAAAAAACCAACTGTACAACGACTTTCAAAGGAAGGAGTTGAAAATTTAAAGGATGTTATTATAACCCTTGCAGAACATGAAGGACTTTTTGCTCATGCAGAATCATTTAAAAAGCGATTAGAGGATTGAATATCAAAATATTGGAAGAATGTTTTAGTGACTTTAGGCAATAAGTATTTTTACTCGTGTAGAATCATTAAAGCGATTAAATAATTAAATTTAAAATTACTATTTTAGAGGTGAATTAATTGACAGACTCATTGAGAGATTGGAGAAGAACTCATTATTCAAAAAGGATAGACCCTGAATTAAGCGGTGAAGAATTAATGGTCATGGGATGGATCCATGAAATAAGAGACCTTGGAGGAATCATATTTGTTCTCCTAAGGGATAGGGATGGAATTATCCAGATTACAGCACCAAGTAAGAAAATTTCAAAGGAACTACTGGAAGAAATAAGGAAATTAAGGAAAGAATCAGTGATAGCAGTTAAAGGAACCGTGCAGGAGTCTCCAAAAGCACCCGGCGGTTATGAAATTATCCCTGCAGAAATAAAATTGCTAAATGAATCCAAATTACCTCTTCCAATGGATACAACAGAAAAGGTAAAGGCAGAAATGGATACACGTCTGGATTCTAGATATATTGACCTTAGAAGAGCACCTGTCAATGCCATATTTAAGATAAAAAGTAGAATGCTCCACAGCGTAAGGCTTTTCCTTGAGGAAAATGAATGTATTGAAATAAATACTCCAAAACTTGGCGCATCTGCAACTGAAGGTGGGACTGAACTTTTCCCAATAACCTACTTTGAAAGAGAGGCATTCCTTAGTCAGAGCCCTCAGCTTTACAAACAGATGATGATGGCAACTGGACTAGATAAAGTATATGAAATAGCACAAATATTCAGGGCTGAAGAACACGATACTTTAAGGCATTTAAATGAAGCTCTTTCAATAGATTTTGAAGCAGCATTCTGTGATCAGGAAGATGTAATGAATATTCTTGAAGGATTGGTACACACAGTCCTTGGAAACATTGCTAACCAGTGCGAAGATGAGCTTAAGGTTTTAGGGGTAGATTTAGAAGTACCGGAGTTACCATTTGAAAGAATTGATTACGATGAAGTTATTGATATCGTAAATTCTAAAGGGGTTAATATTAGACATGGGGAAGATTTATCAAGAGCAGCTGAAAAAGCAATTGGAGAACATATGGGCGGATATTACTTTATAACTGGTTGGCCAACAGATATAAAGCCGTTTTATGTAATGCCAAACAGTGAAACTCCAGAAAAAAGCTGTGCATTTGACCTGATGTATAAAGACCTTGAAATATCATCTGGTGCCCAAAGGGTGCATAAACACGATCTTTTAGTGGAAAGGATTAAAAAACAAGGTTTAAATCCTGCTTCATTTGAAAGGTACCTTGCAGCGTTTGAATACGGAATGCCGCCACATGCTGGCTGGGGATTAGGTGCTGAAAGGTTCACAATGTGTATTACTGGAGCTAAAAACGTAAGGGAAACTGTCTTGTTCCCAAGGGATAGAAGAAGGTTAACTCCATAATTCTATCTTATTTTGTAATTATTAGCTCAATACAATTTATTTTTACTAACTGAATTCTTTTTTATTTATTTTTGGTAATAGCTATATCCTAAATTCTAATTCTAAAATAGTCACATAAATGGGCACCAATCTTTTTACATATGCCGATATTATCGATTTATATACAAGTACTTCCACATGACTAATTAGATGATAAATTATAAAGGGGAATGTGGAGTATGAACGTAGGGGAAATAATTAAAGATGCTTTGAAGTATCCACTTTCAGATTGGAAGAAAATTTTGATTTTTGGAATTATAATAATAGTTAATGGTATATCCACTGTTGCTGTATCGTTAGGCATAACAAATATGGATTTAAAATTTCTTTTGGTAGGAATTGGCTTTATAATTGGCTTTTTAGTAAGTGGATATGTATTTAAAATTATAAAATCATCATTGGATGGTAAAAAAGAACTTCCAGAGTTTAAAAATTGGATTGATATGGGTGCGGACGGTGTTAAAGTATTCTTAACATTTATTATTTATTCAATCCCGGCCATCATAATTATACTAATTCTAACTGTATCATTCTTTGATTCCTTTACATTATCTTTGGAAAGTATTAGATTAAACCCATTTGAATTTTTGCTTAACCCTTTTTTATCTGTGATCTGGCAAGGAATCCTGATTATCAGTGCATTTTTATATGATCTAACCATGTTTATCATGCCTGATGGGGTAATTTATGCTCTTATTGGAATTCTGTACATGATTATCATCACGCCAATATTATTAGTTGCAATAGCGAATATGGCTTACTATGAAGGTGAACTTAAATCAGCATTTAGATTCCGTGAAATAATTGATGAAATCTCAAGTATAGGGTGGGGCAATCTCATAAAATGGTATATAGTGAATGGAATTATCTTTTTAATCATATTTATGGGAATAAATACGGTTATAAGTTATATTTTTAGCTTAATACACATCGATATTATGGGGGGGCTTTTAACTTCATTAATTATCGCCCCATATTTCTTCATGTATTTTGCAAGATCAGTGGCATTATTTTACATGCCAGACAAAGAAGATTAAGAATTTCCCTTCTTTATTAAAAATTAATTTTAATTCAATGTATTTTTTACACTGCCGGCTACCGCTGACGGCTCAAGTAGTAATTTGGGCAATAAATCAAAAATACTTCAAAGCAATTTTAACTACTCACTTTTTTTGAAATCGCCCCACCGATCATTCCCAGAATAAACCCTCCACCGCTTATAGAAACAGCGATAGATACAAATCCAAAAACATCCAAATTACTAAATCCAAGTGGGGTAAATGGAAGTAAAAAGGCAATAATTACCATTATAAAGCTTGATAGGATCCCTGGCACTCCTCCAGTTATAATATAATCTTCTTTGGCTTTGCTGACATACACTGCAACAAATCCAGCTACAACATTGGATAAGAGTATTCCAAATCCTGAAAGGTTAGCATAGGTTGATATTAGTGAGAAAAAGCCTCCTGCAATACTTCCTATGATTACAGAAGATAGATCAAACCGTGTCATATGGGTATATCTATTGATAATTTATTGTAAATTTAATGAATTTATTTATTTTGAATAGACGATGCATATAATTTAAAAGATGTTTAGTTCTTTAAAATATAGTTCTTCTACTTTTGAATGGTTAATGAAATTAGGTGAACTTGTAATCTCTAAAAATAATTTTGGACATTTAAAAAATAAAAAAAGAGATTCTAAGTGAATCTATTTTAACTTACATTCCAGACAGTCGTTCCATAAGGATCCAGTATTCCACCTTCAGAGTGCACAAGCTTGAATTTGGTTAAACCCGCACCATTTTCAAAGTACATCCTTGTAAACATGGAGTCTTCAAATTCTTTACTCATTGCAACTGCAATATACGTGTTATTCTGGTTTATAAGCAGTATACTGTATAAACTGCTGTTTGAAACCACCTGATTTATCACTACGTTCCCATTTTGAACCACAATTAGCTTGTGTGGATCCATTATCTGAGTTTGATTATTCTGGCTGTACTGAATGCCTGCTGTTATTTTGGTCCCGTTTATCTGCGCAACAACACCATTTTGTGCTCCAATCACGGTGGTACCATTAACCTGCTGGGTAACTGCTTCTTCTGCAGAATAGAGGTAACTTTGTCCGGTGCTGTTGTTGAAATTCCAGTTTCCAAAGTATGACCACACGCTGGCTTTTCCAATCATGTCACTGCTTAATATGAGCTGGTGTGGAGCTGGATTATCTGGATGGGTGTACTGTAACACATTTTGTGCCTGTTCTGGAGTTAAGTTATACTGGCTGGTTAATATGGTTTGAGCAGCCTGTTTATCAACCGGCAAAATCTTATCCAGTATTTCTACACTCTTACCAGTATCGTGCGTGTAATTTTCAAGGGTTAAATAACCTTGATCGCCGCTTGAAGTTAACATTCGTAGTATTCCTGCTGATAGGTTCTCATCGCTTGTTGTTAGGGCTTTTCCAACCCAGTATGCACGCGGTGTGTTTTGTGATCCTCCGTCAAATGTCACTGGTCGATCTGCTACTGCTGTAAACAGGTGTCCAAAGTCCCACCAGGAAGTTAAAACTGTGTTATTGGATGTGTTATTTTTAACCCAAAGCATTGAGTTGTACATTGAATCATCAGTCCCTGGAACTATTGAATTTGCTGTACCGTATGCACCAGAGACAGGAATGATGGCTACCAGTGCAATTAATGCCAGGACTGCCAGCGTACAGTAGCGGGCATTTTTTATATATTTTGCAATATAAGGTACTATCAAACCTATAAATACACCAGCACATAATGCTATTGGTAGTGCGAATTGTTCAATGAATCTTGAACCCTGTGTCAAAGCCAATCCAATTGTCACTAGCCATATTGCAAATAGAATTGCATATAAAAGGTAATTTTTCTTATTTTCCATTACCTTAGGATCCATTATAATATCCTGTTTTGGTGTCTTTTCTTCAACAACTTCTGTTTTATGTCTTTTTGCCCTTCTTCTAGGCTTACTTTTTCTTGGAGGTGTATTTACACTTTTTGCATTTTCTTTTTTAGCCCCTTCTGGTTTTAATTTCCATAGAAGTAATGGAACAACAAGAATACCCAGTACAAATGCTGGAATTCCTCCAACCTGGTTAACAACATCAGAGATAGTTGGGATTTGGAGTTCTCCAACTGAAACATAAATGTTTGGATAGGAAGTACCTTGAGCAGCGGTGTGTAGTTGAGATGCCCCCACAGAACTTTTCAAAGCACTTACAAGTCCAGAAGGTCCTAAGTATATACTTAACAAGATAATGCTTAGAACTGCAAACACAATTAAAGAGAAGAGTGCCGGCTGATCCAAAAACCATTTAGTTTTGTCAGGATACTCCTTAAATGACCTGATGGTTTTCATTTTAAATAGATAGTTTGAAACCAGGAGATATACAAATCCGGTACCAATCACCAGATAGAACATGTACCACCAGCCTTCCCATGCTGCTGAATAAACAAGCAAGGAAACAGCAGATATGGATACATATATTGATCTGGTTCTAATATCCTTTGCAAGCATACTTATAATAAAGAAACCTACAACAAGGACTGGAAAGATCATGTTAAAAATGTCAGTATCAAAGAACCCTGCATATGTATGGACGAAATACCATGGTGCCAGGCCTACTAAAAGTCCTGCTGTTATTCCTCCGTAATCGTTGGTAATTCGTCTTACGAACAGGTATGCTGGAATTACTGCAAGTGATGCTATAAATGGAGCTAGCCAAATTGCAACTGCATTTAAAGGTACATTTACAAATGAATTAACCAGTTTATAAACAAATGCTGTAATATAGATAATTAATGGCGAATACTCAGCTGATCTACCTGATGGGTAGTACGAGTGCAGGTCCCATTGGGTTCCATTTATTATGGTATCCCCTAAATAACCATGATCAAGGTAATTTTGCGTCATTCTATAATTATAATAGGAATCCATTTCACTGAAGTATGGAAGTCCATTTTGATCTTCAAATAATGTTTTATAGTCCTGAGGCACTCCATTTATATTAACTGCATCTGCTCTAATTGAAAATGCCAGGATGAATAATAAAATTATAATTAGTATAGGTTTGGATTTAGATAATAACTCTTTAGCATTCATATTGGCCCTCACTGATTTTTTGAGTGATTAAATGTATGGAATTTGTATGGTGGAAATTTACCGAATATCGATCCATACATCTAGTCATTGATTTTATATTATATAATACAATGCCAGAATTCAACCCAATTTTTATTTACTAAAATAAATAATTTAGTAGTTTGAATTAAAAAATGATATCAACAGATTTTAAATTTAGAAAAATTGAAATTTATTTATTTAAATTAGAAATTAACTAATTTACATAACTGGAGAAATTTTATGAAACTTTATGACGTAGTTGTGGTGGGTGCGGGGCCGGCAGGCATGATGGCAGCGATTCGGGCAGGACAGCTTGGTAAAAATGTTATATTGATAGAAAGAAACGATATTATAGGCAAAAAACTTAAAATTACAGGTAGTAGCAGGTGCAACATAACGAACACCGCATCACTGGATAATTTCATGGAAAAATTCGGTAAAAAGGGAGCCTTTTTTAGATCGGCATTCGCTGCTTTTTCAAACAGGAGATTAATGACATTTTTTGAGTCTAAAGGGCTTAAATTTAAGTTTGAGAAAGAAGGGCGGGTGTTTCCAGTTACTGATAAATCAAGGTCAGTTATAAAAGTTTTAAAGGAGTATTTATCAGAGAATAAAGTTAAAATAAACTATAACACCAGGCTAATAAAAATTAAAGAGAAAAAAGATTATTTCAGTCTGGACCTGGGAAATGATAATCATATGGCCACCAGAAAGATCATTTTAGCCACTGGAGGTATTTCGTATGGAGCAACAGGATCTACAGGTGATGGATTTGAAATTGCAGAGAAAATTGGACATAAAGTAACAACTCTAAGGCCTGGAATCGTTCCATTAAAGACAGGTGAAGAATGGGTTAAAGAACTACAGGGAATATCCCTTGAGGATGTGTGCCTTACTTTTAAATATGGAAAAAGAAAAATAGTTTCTGACAATGGAAATATGATTTTTACACATTTTGGGGTTTCAGGACCATTAATATTGGATTTAAGTAGCCAAATAGTTTCAATACTTGAAAAAAATAAAATAGTAAACCTTTTTATAGACTTTAAACCTGAAATGACAGTTCCTAAACTTGAGGAAAAATTAGTTAATGAATTTGAAGAGAGGAGTAAAACTGAATTTAAGAATTTTATGAAGCTTTTTGTGCCCAATCGAATGATTCCAATATTTACAGATTTATTAGACATAAATCCAAAGAAAAAAGTAAATCAGATTAAAAAAGGGGAAAGAAATAAGCTTGTAAACTTATTGAAAGCTTTTCCTTTAACTATTACTGGTTCATTACCCATTGAGAAAGCTATGGTAACATGCGGTGGAATATCCCGAAAAGAAATTGATCCACAGACCATGGAATCAAAAATAGTAAAAGGTATTTATTTTGCTGGGGAAATTATAGATTTTTGTGCCCCTAGTGGAGGCTATAATTTACAGGAAGCTTTTTCAACAGGTTATCTTGCAGGTGAAATGGCTGCAAGGAGTTTAGATTAAAAATAAAGTAGTAGATTTATATTTAAACAGATTTTTCAATTTTTAAAGTAACGTAATCGCCTACTTTTGCCACGTCATTAATATCTATTCTTAAATCGGACCCTAAAATTCCTGAAGATATGTATATTCCAATTATAGCCCATTTTTCAGCGTCTACATCGAAATCAGAAACTTTTCCTATTTCAAATGCATTTTTATCAATGACCTTTTTTCCCAAAATATCTGTAGCTTTCATAAAAATTTTCTCCATTTGAATCTTTTTAGATAAAATAAACCATTTTCAGTAATTGATATGTTGATTAAGATATTTAAACATTTACTTGCCTATTTTGATATCTGGTTTATCCTGAATTTATAAGAATATTAAATATCTATCTTGAAAATCTGGAACTTGATGACTTTAATTAAATATATGAAAGATAAGGTCTAATAATTAATTTAAGTAATGAATTAATGATTTACATGAATGTGATAAAAGATAAAACCTAATGCAGATAAATTAAAGACCTTAATAAATTATAAGACGTAATCAGGGAGCTTTATGATAAAAGTAGTATATGATATTAAAGTTTATAGGGAAGCATTGAAAGATATTATAAAAACAGACGATATTGTTGTTGAACTTGGATGTCATATCGGAAATTCCACAAAAATTATCTCTAGACTAGCACCAGAAGGTGAAATTATTGCCCTAGATAACAGCCCTGAGTCAATAGAAAGTATGGGGAATTTAGTGGATAAATATAAAAATGTAGAGTTTATAAAAGATGATGTAAGGCTTCATGAAACACTGGAGCATGTAATAAAGAAAATTAAAAAATGTGACGTACTATCTGTAGATCTTGGCGGGGGCTATCATCCAGATACAACTTTCAAGGTCTTCTTCATATGGTCATCAAGTTTAAAACCTCGAGATACAATAATAAGAAATAGAGGTCTTCTTGACTTCATACATTCATCAAAAACAGAAGAAACAATAAAATCTGAATATGGATATTTGGAATCATCAGCTAAAGATGGTGTTCCGCCTAGATTAAAAGAATTTACACTCTGGTCATCTAAAATTAAGTAGGAGGATGTCTAATGATTGGTAAAAAGATTAGAATTGAAAGAATAATAAATAGGAAGACGGGAAGAACTGTGATAGTACCCATGGATCACGGTGTTTCCATAGGGCCAGTAGCAGGTATTGGCAATATGACCGAAACAATCGATGAGGTTGCTAGTGGAGGAGCAAATGCAGTTTTAATGCATAAAGGAATGGTAGGTACAGGCCACAGGGGATATGGTTCAGATATTGGCCTTATAATTCATTTATCAGCCAGTACTTCATTGAGCCCTGATCCAGATCACAAAGTACTGGTTACAACGGTAGAAAAAGCCGTAAAAATCGGTGCAGACGCTGTATCTGTCCATGTAAACGTTGGATCTGATATGGAACCTGAAATGCTTGAGACACTTGGATTGACCTCTGAAATTTGTGATGAATGGGGAATGCCCCTTATTGCAATGATGTATCCTAGAGGAGAAAGAATCGCAGAAGAACATGATGTTGATGTCGTAAAGCTTGCAGCACGTGCTGGAGCTGAGCTAGGTGCTGATATAATAAAAACAAACTATACTGGAGATCCAGAAACTTTCAGGGAAGTTGTTGGTGGATGTCCTGTTCCTGTAGTAATAGCTGGAGGCCCTAAGGTTGAAACAAATGAGCAGCTCCTTACAATGGTTAAAAATGCTGTAAATGTTGGAGGGGCAGGTGTTGCAATTGGAAGAAACGTTTTCCAGGCTGAATCACCAAGAAAAACTACAAGAGCTATTGCAGAAATTGTTCACAATAATATGGAAGTTAAAGAAGCATTGAAAATAATTGAAGGTTAATTTGAATAGATATTTAAATGGAAGAAAATTAAATTTGCAAAATTATGGATGGTTGTTTATGAAATTTGTAAACATTAATCCATACTATTTATAGTAATAGATTACAATCTATTCATATGAATATTGAAGAGATCATCCAGGACCCACATGTCAAAGATTTCTTAAATAGCCGTCCCATACGAGATTCAACCAAAAAACAATACATTTTTAGATTAAAAGCATTTTCTAATTTTGTTAAAGATAAACGAGTAGAAGATTGGAAAAATGAAGGAATTATCTTATCAGACAAAATAACTTTTTTATCAATTCCTTCCTATTTGATTGAAGAGGCCGAAATTGAGGAAGATAAAAGGATCCGTCAAAAGAATCGTAAAATTAAAAAATACTTTAATGAATATATTTCTTATTTAACGGAGCAAAATCATACTAATAACCATATTAAAGCATATGTTACCAGTGTAAAAACTTTTTATAGGGAATTTGAGATCGAAGTTCCACCAATCAGAATAGGTAATACCTCTGAAAAGAAATTAATTACCAGTAAAGATGTAGTTGGTAAAGATGATATTCTCAAAGTACTTGAACATTGCAACATCAAATACAAAGCTATTATTTTACTCATGAGCTCATCAGGAATGGGTAGATCAGAAGTAATTAACCTGAAATATAAGGACTTCCTTAATGCTATTGCAGATTACTTCAAACCTCATGAAAACGAACAATTCAATATATACCTAATAGCTGAAAAGCTTGGAGAAAATATTAATGATATTATTGGAACCTGGCAAATAAGGCGTTTTAAAACTAATATGGAATATATAACCTTCAACAGCCCTGAATCAACACAATCAATTATTTATTATTTATTATACCGATTTAAAGAAAATAAACCAATTGTATCATTAGATGATCCTCTTTTTGAAGCACGTGGAAATAAAATGAGTTTTCCAGGATTCCTGGAATACTTCAGCAGGTTAAATGATAAATGTGATTTCGGATATGTAGGAACCCACCGTTTTTTTACAAGTCATAAATTAAGGAAATATTTTGCTTCCACATTAAACAGCAATAATGTGCCTCAATTAACTATAGACTGGTTTTTAGGCCATTCAATTGCTGCAGTTACAGATGCTTATTTTAAGCCAGATATAGATTCGCTTAAAGAACAATATAAACGTGTTGTTGAAGAGTTAAGTATTGAAAAGGTTATTACAAGAGAAATAACAACAAAAGAGTACGATATTTTAATCAAAGAATTAAGTAAAGAACGCGAAACACGTCTGATGGAAAAAAAGGAAAAAGATAAAGAATTACAAAGTATTAAGGAAGGTCATGAAAGATTAGAGCAGAGATTCATTGAAACCATGCCTGTGCTGGAATTCTTCAAAGATGATGAAGAAACTCAGAAAAGATTTAGAAAATGGAAGAAAGCTCAGGAATAATTATTATTGAGATTTAGAGGATTAATGTATCTTGTGGGGGTATTGGATCATCTATACGCCTTATGCCTTCAGTCAGATGATATGAACTGTGATAATAGTCGACATAATTATTATCATAATCTAAAATTTTAAGTATAGCGCGATTTACTAGTGTACGATAAGCATTAGTCATTCTTATCATCTTTGCAAATTCATCAATTTCTGTAGTTGTATTTTGAACAAGAATATCGCCATGAACTGGTTTATTTCGGTAAATAATAGCTTCTTTTTCTACTATACCTATATTTAATCCAATTTCTTTAAAAAAATTTTTATTCCTTTGACCAGGTGCCATTTGAAACGAATTTTCAATTGTTTTGAATATTTTATCTTTAAATTCTTGATTTAAATCTTCTATTTCACCTAATTCAATTTTAATTAAGTTCAATCCTCTCTTTAAATTGTTATCAAATTCTTTTTTAGATATATATACTCCTTTACTTTTAGTTTTATTTGATTTAAACCACGATTTAATTAGTGATTCCAAGCAAGCTGCCAAAATAATAATTTCCGATTCTTTAGGAATAGCTTGTGAAAGCCAATATTTATCTAATACATCATGTAAATTTAATTTATCCCGTAAAGCAAAATAATTAGGTATTAATTTTTTTAAATAAACAGAAATATTGTATTTATGTATATTGTTCTTAGTTAATTCTAGCTGGTCTTTAATTGTATCTACCGGGGGGATATCATTGGCTTTACATAGATCTTGTAAATGTATACCATCAGAAATATTGGGATTATACGAGCAATCTTCAAATAGCATGCCATTTTCATCATATTTTGCGTAACCTATACTAATTAGTTGTCGTCCCATTAGAAAACTAACAATTTCATTTATTTTTTGTCTTTCTTCAATAGTAGGCATCCACCAGTCGATTTTATACTCAATAGATATTTTTTTAGACCAAGGAGGGCCAATATGATCTGGAACTGATTGAATTGTAAAATATTTATCATTGCCATCATTATCTTCGAATTCAACAAATAAGTAGCCTTTTAACTTACTTCCCCGTTTGTAATATTTTTGTTTTAAATTGTAGTTCTCCTTATTTAAGAAATCCTTATATAATTTATGATTAAATCTTATAGCAGGATAAGTAGGGAGTTCCATTTGCTTAATATATTTTTTGCATAACGAATAACGAATTGAACCTCCATATTGTAAATTTCTAGGGCCATTTAAAAACCATTCTGTAAACCAAGATAATTTTGGTTTTTTAGACATTTCTCTAAATTCAGATTTAGTAAAGTCCCTTTTTAAGTATGATATATTCATATCAGAACTAAAACTTCTGCCTTCTATTATATTATGTGTACAGCGTGTATTTTTAAAAGAACATTTAATTTCATACTCTGCATCAATGTCTAAGATTTTAAAATGTTTAAAAGGTATAAACTTATTCTTTGGATCTAGTTTGCCATTAAGAATATTCATATCATCTAATCTTTTAAAATCTCCAGTTAATTTACCTTTAATTTTGTAGTCTTTATTTCTAAATATCTCAATTTTTTTGGATCCAGGAGGCAGTGATTCTGAATTTATTTCATTATAATCTCCCATAATATACTTTTCTTGCAATCCTTCCCATTCTAAGTGATTCATAAAAGGCTGTTCATTTGTGGAATTAATATCATCCTCAGTTATAACCAAAAACATACCCCCTTAAATTTAAAGATGGTTTTCTATTCACTATATAATTTTTCTAATCATAAACACTATTCATATCCTTATGATTTCATAGTTCATAAAAAACGTTAATAAATGGATTACTTTTCAAATGCTCTCTTAGTACTCTTTTTAAATAATACGAAATTAAAACTAAACCTTGGAGGCAGATTATAATGGGAGCAATCACTGTAAACTTACCAGATGACCTTGAAGACACATTTAGAGAATTAACAAGGTTAAAATATGGTGATAAACAAGGGCGTCTTTCTAAAGGTGCTGTTGAAGCTCTCAAGAAATGGTGTAATGAGCAGAAAATATGATGTTGTCATGACAATAATAATAAGTGCATGATGTACTCAAGTCAATGATGTACTGGAGTCAAAAAATGACTTGACTACATCATGGCATTGTCAATAAATTATATTTAGGAGTTTAAATGAAGTAATTAACGTTCACAACTATAGTAGTGAATAATTCGACAACCCATAGCGAATTAGATGGGAAAATGGAGGCGACCACCACGCAAAATATATTCAGAGAATCCTACGGGATTCTCACCCCAATAAATAATCATTTAGAGAATGAGAAAGTAAGTATAGATGACATAAGTAGAAATAGTTGTTTATTGTGTAAATTAGTGAAAAATAGTTATTTTGAATTTTCTTTATCAAGCAATTCTTTAAGCCTATCATATTTAGGCTTTAAGTATTCTTTGTTTTTTTTATTGAAGTCTGCAATAGCTTCATTTGCCCCAGAGTTTAGAGGGTCTGTTGAATATTTTTCTCGACATATATCTTTAAAAATTTCAAATTGTTCTTTATTTAATGTAAATGATGTTCTAGTTGTCTCGCCTGCCTTTTCATTAACCATTATGTACACCTTTATCACCTCTGTTTATTTTGTATGTATATATCTTTTTTTATCACATATAAAGATTAGTGTAAACTCACAAACTCACAAAAAGAAAACATTTATATATTCAATAAATCAAACAATTAATCACAAACTCACAAACTCACACAAGTTTGGGAGTACAATAATTATGGATAATCAAAAAAGGAGTTGAATAAGGTGATAGGAGTGAAACCAAAAGAAGGAAACCAAAACCATGACAACCCGGTCATGGCTATTAAAAAGGTTCACGGAAGTATTGAAGATAAAAAGGGCTATGTGCCTGGAGGATATCTTATAGGAAATAGTAACACACGAAAGTTACATGCTCCAGGATGTCGTGCTATAAAAATGATGAACAGGACTCACATTGTACCAACAGATGGAGCTCATTTTGTTCCATGCAAATGGTGCTATGCCATGGACAGCTCTGGGACAACAAATTTGGACAGGTTCAAAGCAGATGTTCTTGGAACTGAAGTTTGTATGGATCCAAAAATAAATGCAATTTTTGATAAAGTAGGATGTCTTACCTGCGGATCCAAACATGGGATCGTGAAAATGCACCCTGACGATAACGGCGTAAGGCTCGTAAAAGAAGAGGGTAAATGGTGGATTTATTTTGAATGCGATTGTGGATACCAGACAGCACTATGGAAAGCTCAGAATAAATTAAAATCTATGAAAACAATAGGGGAGATTTAGATGAATTTTATTAAATTTTTATTCTTAAAAACAATACGAAAAACCCTACAAAGCCTAATCACAGAATACGACACTTACGTTATTGAAAACCGTAAAAAAGTCTTTAAATAATTTTTATGCCCTCGTGTTATAGCCTCGTTCTGTGATTGCCTTCTAAGAGCGAGGCCTGGTTAAAATTTTCATATGGATCTGTAAATCATTCCCCTCAGCCAATTGAAGTGATTTTATTTAGGAGTCAAATCCAGCAGGTCCTATTCAACATGTAGTGAGAAGCATGTTGGAAGGTTTGTAAAAGTGTTTGAATACTAAGGCCCTGCCATATGTGCGCTCAAATGTGTTTATCACCAATGGCAGGGTATATATGGGCTTAATGGTTTAAAACTGAATCCATAAACAGTGCCCCCTTCATGTCGTCGGTTCAGTTGATGCAGGTTCAAATCCTGCTAGCTCAATCCTTACAAAAAAGAAAGGACGTGAAACAAATGGGAGATGAAGAAAAAACGGTCGCTATGAAGTTAGCTGAAGATGTAAGAGTTTTAATAGAATTAGGACAACTGGCGAGGTGATTGAATGCTGGATCTTGGAATATCAAAAGGTAATGGAAACTATGAAGATGAAAGCAACTACAATAAAAAATATCTAAATGAACTTGAAATCGGAGAAGAAATTACAGGCATAATACACATAGGCGAACTAAAAAAAAGACAAATCAAAAACAAAGACGTTGAGGAATTCTACGTTATTCTTAAAAATAAAAATGAAAAAACCAAATGGATCTGTGGTTTAATAACAAGTGCTTACCATGATGACGGTGTAGATAAGATCTACGGTGAACATGGAGGCAGAGTCTACGAGTTAATAGATAGCTTGAGCCATGCATTAAACATTACAGAACTGAATGAACTTGAAAGTTACAGCGTTGTATTCGACACTTTCCGAGAAACAATAAACAACAAGTTAGAATCTGTCACAGTTAAAGCAGTTCAAGCTTCTAATCCAAATGCCAAAACCCCTAACCTGCAAATAGTTAAAGCAACTGCAAAAGACAATACAGAAAAAGAACCTGAAACAGCGCCTATGCCTACAAAGAAAGAATCAATTAAAGAGCCTGTGCCCATGGGTGACGATCCCCAAGCGAGACAATACATTAAAGAAATCAGGGAAGAGCTAAAATTAAGAAATAACATTCCTGATGCTACACCTGAAGAGGTTGTTAAATGGGCTGTGAAAATGGCTGATGAATGGGATTTAAGCAGCAATGATATAACCCGGATCAAAGCCCAGGCTGCAAGAGAAATACAGGGGAAATAAAACAATGGATAAAAAGAATTTTAACACTCCAAAGAGAGGTTATTTCGACAAAGTAAAAGCATTCAAGGGTAGGCGCTGTAATTTCTGCTTTGTTGGAGGCACCGTTAAACAGGGAGTACTTGACGATATGGAAGTAAACAGACCTGCATTATTAGTCCTGTTTGATGGTGAAACAGAACCTGAATGGATCCTGGGCGGGATCTTATCAGTTAAACCTATAGCTGAAAATGCACCTGAAGTGTTACCTTCTAAAATGAAAGACTACACAGGAGCCAAACCATGAAAAAACAATATAAGATTACTGTGTTTAAAGAAGTGGCAGTGATTGATTTAAAAGCTGAAAACGTTGCTGGAGCTGAAAAAGAAGCACGTGAAATGTTAGATAAGAAGAATAATTTTATTTTAAAAATTGAAAGCAAAGAACCTAAGCCATTACTGATGGTAATTAGAAGGCTTGATGGCAAACCATTGCCAATAGGAATGTTAGGAAAATAAACTGGAGGGAAATAATTTGGAGGCGACCACCACACTAACCAAAAAAGAAGTAAATGAATTACCTGAACTGAAAGCCATAGACGATCTTTTACACTGGGCTAAAACAGGAGAATTACCTGTAAAAGGAGAGGGCACCTAAGAGCCCTATTTTTTTCTGCTTGGAGGAGTTTAATTGAACCGTGTAGATCGTGGCTGGGCATTATACATAGCAGGCCATGTAACAGTTGATTTTATTTCAGATGACATGATGAGTTTTGAAGTTTTAGGCTCTAATGGCAGAGGGATCCATCGGGTTGATATGATGGACGATACTTGGAATTGCAGCTGCCCTGACTTTCATAACCGTAACGATAGAGAATCCACTAAACAACTGATTTGCAAACACATCCACGCTAGTATGTTCAAAGTGGCTGAAATTAACGGCTTTAAACTGTTAAAGAAATTACAGGATATGTTAAAAGAACAAACAGAAAGGCGGCGATATGAATGTCAGATTTAGAAGATGTTATTGAAGAGGCAACACGCCATCAGCATAATTTTCTTTTAAATGATGAAAACTGGTGTCCAGTTTGTGGAGGGCCTAGATGCTGGATGCCTATCGAAGGGAAATTGAAACCTAAATGTGCATGTGAATTGCTGGAGATATCTAAATGACTTCATCTTTTGTTGATAAAAGAACTACAAAATCAGACAAACTAGTTGCTTTCGATGAATTTCTACGAAAAGAAGGATTTAACGTTATTCAAATTGCATTTGGCCATATTACTGCAATTAATAGATATGGTAAAAAAGTTTATGGCAATTACAGGATCACTAAAAAAGGCGTTATAGTTGCAACAATCAGTAGAACAATGAAAAATAAAGAAAGGAATTTTATAATCATGGATAAGGGAATTTACACTGTAAAAAGATTAATGATGTATTAATAATGGATATAGGAGAATATTAATGCCAGAAAAAGTCATGACAATAGACAGTAGAGGAAAACATTATTATGTACTTGTGGTTAAGGATGAGGAATTAGATTATTTAACCTCAAAAGTAGATTAAACTACAAATAACAGGGATTTTGGAGGATGGTCTCACGAAAATTAAAAAAATACTTTTTAAACTTTTTATCTTTTTGATATTCTCGATAATAGTGGAATGGATAAAACCCATGAAATATGGAGATGATGCAGTAAGAAACACGTTGAAATACTTGGATGATATTGCAGAGAATAATGAGGCTCCTGTTAGAGAGTTGCAGAAATTTTTTGAAGATGAAGGATTGATAAGTAATGGTTTATTCTTATTGAAATTAGATAAGCGAGGTAAAAGGTTAGGAAATATACTGAAGAGATCTAAGCTGGTTGAAGGGGAATTAAAATATTCAAAGAAATATAAATCGAAATTAATTCATTGGAAACGTGTTAAATAATATTCTGTTTGGAGGCGACCACCACATGAGGAATGAAACAGTATGCAACGGCGGTGGTATAATTAACTATCGTGTAACTAGAAGTTGCAAAAATTTATCTCAAATACATGGAAAAAAATCATTAGAAAACGTTATTTCTAGAAATGTATTAGTATTGTTTTTAAAACGTTTTTATAAAGATTTATTGATTTTGTTTAAAAAAAATGGAAAGAATTATTGTTTATATATATATTATATGGTGTTATTGTTTAGTAGTAGTAGTATTAAAAATGTAGATTGTATCGGAAAAAGTGACACTTTCTCAGCAAAAATAAGGCAAGGTTATTCAAACAAGTTTTGGGAGGGATCCTATTGGAAAATATAAGGCCTCCCAAAGTTGATGCAAAAGTATTCATACGATTTCAAAGAGCTTCCTATTTTTATCATGGGCAGAAATGGGGTTCCACAAAAAAAGAGCTTGAAAATGCCATGTTAAATGTATTGGAGGATGGACATCTTGCAGATGCTGATAAAAGGGCGATGAATTATGATGGTGAAATACCTTTAGAGTTCCCACCTGAAGGCTCAATTAAACATGAATTAACCACCGCCGATCACGATGAAGACAAGATGATAAAAGAATTTTTCGATGAATTTGATATAGGTCCTATATATTTCAAAGATAAAGTAACTACGGAATATCTTAAAAATATTGTTAAAAAATTCACGGGCAATGATAGTAAGTATAATTGGCGGGAAATTTGGAGTAAAAAGTTAAGAGCATCTGGAAGGGTGGATAATATTAATGGAACTAATATGTGGAAAGTTAACAGGCACAATTTCGTGAATATTCCTGATGATTTAAAGGAAGCTTATGAAAAACGTATTGAAACACGTGGCCTTACTATATTTAAAATGCATGAAGACAAAGCCACCATTGTTTACAACAAATTGAATATAGGGGACTTAGTATCTTTAAAGCAGATTTGTAAAATTGCAAAACTCCCAAAAAATAGAAAAGGTGAATTAGAAGGTAAGAAAATTATTGTTAAATTGATGGAGGAAGACAAGATTGAAGAGGATATTCGTGGCAGATGGAAAGTAGTGGATCCTACAAGTATAAGCATTTCAAGTGATAATTTAGTTAATAGAGCAGGTGATTGATTTGTCAGATGGTATAAATGTATTGGAAATTTTAGAAAATGTTCATAGTGTTACTCCAATTGAGTATGGGAATACTGAGTTTATAAAGTATGAGAAGCCTCCTTCATGGGAAAAGGAATGTTTAACATTAGTTTTTAATATGACTTATCCAGAAAGGTTAAATAAAGATTTAATACTGAAAATGGAAAAGGCAGCAGGATATAAATTATTTTTTTCTTACGTAAGCAGTCAGGTGTATATATACATCAATGATGAATTTAAAGTAAAAAATTAATTTTATTAGAATAAAGGGGAAATAATTTGGAGGCGACCACCACGTCTCATCCAAAATTAGATCCCCAACTAACTTTTATTTTTTGTATATAAATAACTTATGTTACTTTATAAGCACTGTTTTCAACGTATAAGCAATGAAGTACAATAGACTAACCAGAGGAGGAATTCTATTTGGAGGCGACCACCACAACATCCAAAATTCCCCGGGCGGCCTTGAAAATTATATCCTAAAGAAGGTACTCTCGTTATTTAACCTATTTTTTTCAAAACACTACCAGGATATTCCTCTATCTATATGCTGGAGGGTTTCAATTGGCAGTATGCAACTCCGATTTAGTTGATATACAAACTGATTTAACCGATATTTTTCTTGATAAGAAATTAGAAGACTTTTATAGGAATTTTTACAGCAATGAAAAACATAAAAGCAAATTCCATTTAAAAGAAGCTAAACACTATAGCGATCCATCAAAAAATATTCAATATGTAAGCCTGGAACATAGCAGCTGCATTGAATGCGGACATCCTGTTAAAGCTTTGGATGATTTCCATGGAGAAGTTGTATGTGAAGGATGCGGGCTAATAACACCTTATTTTAAATATGAATCTCATGATTTCAGTGAAGAATTTGAAAATGAAAATTTTAAAAGCTTATCAATGCAGGGTAAACGTGTTAATGGATTGTTAAAGAAGTATCAAAATACTAAGAAGCAGAGGTATAATGATTCACATAATGCGTTGTTAGTGGATATAATTGCAGGTTATTATATGATGACGGCATATCAGAGACAGGATTCTAAAGATGTTATTGATAATTTTTCATTAAAGAGGATCCATAGTAGATTGAATGAGCGTGCTATTGTTTTAGGTGTATGTATTTATTTTCAGAAAAAGGATAAACGACATATTAAAATTAAAGATAGTAAATATTGTGAATCCTTTGGATTAAATACGCATGGTTATAGGGTTATAAGCAATAATCTTAATAGATTATTAGAATTCTAAGAATTTGTTTTACGCTCTATATAATGAGGAGTTATTTTTGATCTTCAAGTAGCTTAAATGAAATCACCTAGAGGTTAGAGGTTTCCTATTTTCCTCTAACTTTCTAATTAATTTTCATCTATTAATTCAGATGATACAGGCAACTCCAAATGTGAATTGCAAAAATAGATCCCCTAAGGACCCACAGAGGGTCCTTTCATTTTCACTCCAAGTATATTAACTTTTTTGAGAAATTGCCAGTTTTTCAAAAGATAGAGTGAAACTCCTAAGAGTTTTCGTATATCAACTATATGTACTACAATATTTAGAGGAAAGAAGTCACCCTCTTTTCTCTTTTATTCTCATAAAAAATCGGTTATGGGAGTCTAATTTTTCATTTAGACTTAGAACCGTGAAAAAAACACCTACAAATTTTGATCCTTATAATCATTTTATAAGGATTTTTTTTATTGATAAATGGAGGAAATTCTATGGATCCATATATAATTTTAGCAATAGTCTTGGCGATTATAGTCAGAATAATTATAATGCCGGGATATTTTGTCCTACCTCAAAAGGTAGATGGTAAATGGCAGTTAAACACAATAGGAACAGTAATAGTTGCATTTGTCGGAATTTTAACCATATATAATACAAATCAAGAATATTTTGCAACTCCTTTAGGTGCATTTGTATTTGCGTATGCAGTACCTTATGCGATAGATGCAGTTTCCAGTAAGTTCCAAAGTAATGAAGATGCAGCTGCAGGTGGCGGAGAACCACTACAATAAATTTTTTATATTTTTTTTAATGTGTGGTGGGATGGATGGAACTACTCGAAACTATCTTAACAATAATAGGAATTGTTATAGGACCTTCAATTGTTGTAGCTATATTTCTTATAAATGCTCTACAAAGACTTGCAAAAGTAGAAGAATGCGTTAATCCTGAAGATGGTAAAAGTATTGCTCGATTAGAAACAAAAATGGATTTTGTTCTTAAATGGATAGCTGCGCTTAATGGAGAAATGAATGATAAAAAAGAATTTAAAGAATTTTTAGAGCAATTAAAAGAAGTTGCCAAAGGAAAAGGACTATAATAGAATAGAAATTAACTAATTAAATCACAAATATGAAGTTCATCCACTTTCATCATTAAATAACAACACTTAGACTCAAGAATACCCTCATCTGAAACATCTAAATTATCATTTGAATTATTACAATGAATACAACTAGCCTCACCAGAATTAACTTGTCTATAATTAACTTTTTCTAAAAGTACCATCTCTTCGTTAGCCACTATAATCACTTTGCGTTAATTAAGATAATAAGATATTAATATAAATTTTGGATGGTTAAAAAAATGGCATACCTCCAAGAAGTCAAAAGACTAAGCCAAGGAACTATTCATCACAATAGACAATCAGGGAAATCCACTTAAAAGTATTAATTATAACTATTTTAAGGATTTAACAAAAAATAAAAAAGAGAAGCTTTAACCTTTACTTTTTCGAGGGTCATTTCCATAGCTTTTTCTATCTCGGATTTTATTATTTATATCATGAATAAAGACTTCGCCTTTCTCTTGTTTTGCTTGTCGAATCGCAGCTGCTTCTGCTTCTGCCTGAGTATCATGGACTGAAGATGCTCTTTCTGCTCCTTCTTTTATATTATTCCATGTTCCGTCAGGATTTTTTGTAACATGTCGGTTGATTTTCTTTGACATTCCTAGTTTCACCTCCTTTTAGATTGATGTTAGTAAATAATAGTTATACTGTATTAAATTTTATTCTTTATATAAAATAATTGTTATTAGAGGTTTTTATGATCATTTATTAATTTTAAGTTGCTATTGGGAGGGGATAGATCGGCCCTATCCCCCTTTTGATAATAGCAACTCCCACATTTAAATAAATAATGTGAGAGCACGTGATAAGTATGGCCGAATTTATAAAAATAGTAGAATTAAAACCACATCCTGAAAATCCAAGAGAACATACAGAAGAGCAAATACAAAAAATTGCAAAAAGTATCCATGAATTAGACTGGGGACGACCCATAATAATCAGCAAAGATAATTACATTCTCGCAGGAGAAGGAGCATACCTAGCAGCAAAAAATGTACTAAAATATAAGGAAGTTCCATTTAGACAAATGAAACATATGCACGATAGTCCTGAAGCTATTGCATATATGCTAGCTGATAATAAATTGAATGAAGAATCAGATTGGAACTATGGAAAATTACAAAGCATAAATGAAGGACTTAAACTCGCAGGTTTCGATGCATCACTGACGGGTTTTAATGAAATTGAATTAAAAGAAATAGATACAAAATTAGAAACAAAAAGTAAAGTAAAAGAAGATAATTTTGAACCTGAAGAAGAGATTGAGTCCATAGTCAAACATGGGGAAATATGGCAGCTTGGAAATCACCGTTTAATGTGTGGAGATTCAACCAAAACTGAAGATATAAATCTACTTTTTGAAGATGATCTGATTGATTTAATTTTTACAGATCCCCCATATGGTCAAATAGCCCAAGAATGGGATATTAAATTAAATTGGGACGAAATTGCTTATCTATTTAATTTTCTACTTAATAAATTAGGGCAAATTCATATATTTTGCAAATTACCTTTTGGAAATGAAATAATTAATAGTTTTAAGAATTATTTTGTATTTTGGCAGGAATGCATATGGGAAAAACCTCAATTTGCCAATTTTGTTGAGGGAAGATTTCAACAAAATCATGAAAATATCTATCTGTTTAAAAGAAAGAAAACCAAGGTAAAAGAGATTGTAACTAACATTAGTTTAATAATGGATGAAGGAGAACCCTACAAATTAAAAGGGAATGGGATTAATCCAGTTAATCAGATGAAAAGAACAGATAAAATAAATGAAACTGGAGAAAGATATCCCAAAACAGTAATGAAATATGCAGCAATGCAATCCAATCCTGAAAGAGTAGGGCATCCCACCCAAAAACCCTTGGAATTATGTTCTAAATTTATTTTATACGGAACTAACAAAAATGACAAAGTTTTTGATCCATTTGGAGGTTCTGGAACCACATTAATAGCCTGCGAACAGCTGGAAAGGACTTGTTATATGATGGAATTAGATCCTCATTATTGTGATGTAATAATCAAAAGATGGGAAGAATTTACAGGCGAAACTGCAATCAAAGTTCAATAGTTATTTTTATATTTAATACATTTATTCAAGTTTATTATTACTTCTTAACAAGTGATTTCAATGAAAGAAACCCAAAATCACAAAGATGCCTTCGAACATTTTTACATTAAACTCAATGAAGGAAAGTCAGTCACTGACAGCATCATGTCAGTTGCTGAAAAATTTAAGGTTACTGAGAGGACTGCATGGCGCTGGCATAAACTGCTGAAATGGGAAGATAAAATAGCTGTAAGAGATGTGGATATTCAGGATGTACTTGAAACTAAAACTAATACTACTATAGTTGATAATAAGGCTAAGTATCTTGGTATTGTTCATTTTAGTTTGAATAAGTATGTTGAAGAGGTTAATAACAAGACTAGACAGCCTATTGAGATTGAAAGCAGTAAAGATTTAGAGCGTTTATTGAAGATTGCTTTACTGATCCAAAATCAGCCTACTGAAATTCAAAAGTCAGATGTAAATGTTAATGTTGATGAGGACATGTTGACGGATCCTGAGTATATCCAGGATAAACGTGAAGCGATGGATCGATATTATGCCAGAAAGCAAAAATCGAAATCCACCAATTGATCTTTGGGATTTCAGCCGCATAGTTACAAATGAAATCTGGGAACCGCGGCCTTACATTAATCTTATTATAGAGATTCTTCATTATTGCTGGAGTGGTCAGGTAGAAAACTTTGCCTGTGCAGTGGCGCCGCGGCTTGGAAAGTCAATGGAAATATCAGAAATATTTCCGGCTTATATTCTTGGGTACCGGCCCTATTCTAAAATTATTCTTGTATCTTATTCTGATAAACTTGTTAGGGGATTTGGTGGAACTGTAAAAAATTATTTAGATGAGTATGGTCATGTATTTCCATTAAAACCAACTTTAAGTAAAGATACTCAGGCTAAAGATTTTTTTAAAATAAAGAAAACTGAACAGATTAAGAATCCTGGAGAATTTTTTTGTAGTACTCCTCGTGGTGGTATCCTTGGGCATGGTGGTCATTGGATTATAATTGATGATCCAACTAAAAATGTTGAGGAAGCTCAAAGTGAAAACCATCAAGAAAAGCTTTTACAATTATTTAATACAGCTATAAGGTCAAGACGTGAAAAAGATAAAATAACAGGCCATAAAGCTGTTACAATTGTTATACATCAAAGATTAGACCAAAATGATTTAATTGGAACAATATTACAAAATCGTGAATGGATCTCAGCAGAGGAAGCTCTTCCTAGATTGAGGTGTGGTGAGAAATTAGGGAAATTATGGGTTTATTTACGTTTACCTGAATTAGCTGAAGAAAATGATATATTAGGCCGTGAACCTGGGGAAGCATTGGCTCCTGAGGAAAGAGATGAAGAGGAATTGCTTGATATTAAAGAGGATATTGGTGAATATGATTTTAATGCTATTCATCAGCAGGACCCGAAACCTAGAGAAAATGATTATTTCAATAAAGATTCTTTTGAGATTGTTGATTATTTACCGAATAATATTATTGAAGAGATTCAATGGTCTGACCTTGCAGCAACCAGTTATCCTGAAAGCAGACCAATAAGTTTGAGAGGTGCTGCAACTGCAACTATAAGATTCGCATTAACAGCCGATAGAAACATTTACATAACCTATATGGATGAAATGTGGGAAGAGGAAGATGTTGTATTTACTGAAATAATGAAAAGCGCCAAACAAGGCGGTAAAAAATTAATAAATGGTAATAATAAGAAGTATTGTATTCCACAGGACCCAGGGCAAGCAGCTAAGGGGCAGGTTAAAAAATATTTAATAAATATGCCAGGATACTTGTTTGAAGGAGTTGTAGAGCCACGTAACCAGAATAAGGAACAGAGGGCAAAACCTGTTAAAAATTGGGCTAAGGTTAATAAAATTTATATTTACTGTAAGGCTCCAGGGCCTAACATGATGGATCTAAGGATAAAAGGAAAAAAAGTTTATAAAACTAAAAGAGAAGCAATAGACAGATTTATAAAGGTTTGCAGTGCATTTCCCGGTGGAAGGCATAAGGATTTTGTAGATGCTATGAGTGGAGCATTTGGAGAATTTGACATACCTGCTGATGTGATTTATCCTGATACAATGGATCCATTCAAAGATATAGGGGAATAATCATGAGCAGTAATCTAAGATTTTATGAAATGAAGAACACTCAACCGGTGGACATTCATAAGTTGCCATTGCTGGATCGTGATGTCCAGGAGGAAATTGTAGGCATCTTAAGAAGATTTGATCCAGGGTTCAGTAAAAAAGAGCTTAGACGTATACAAGATTATCCGGCCGGTGATGACTTTGAATTTTTGTTACAATTATACTATGGTGGCGCGGGTCCATTTATAGAGTTAATGGGTGAAATGGATGCTGGTGTTGGATGGACGTATGTACCTAGGGGCTTTGAAAGTGAAGATGATGGAGCTGATGCGGTGGCTGAAGCTGTTGAATTCACTAACCGTATTGAATTATTCGATACAATGCAACGATGGTCACATTATTATGAAGGATTGGGCCGTGCTTTTACTGTTGAAACCTTTAATGTAGATGAAGGTTACTATTATAGCCCGCAAGAGAAGTGTTATGGGGTAGATTGTATAAGTCCCCTTACATTGGATATGGAAAGTGTAAGACAGGCCGTTTATGACCGTACGGGAATAAAACCGTTCATACAAAGAAATCCAAAGTATATCTTAGATAGTGAGCCTGAAAGTGTTGTATTAGACCAGGTAAGATGTACTTATTCAATTAGGGGTACTCTTGCAAAGTATGGTGTTTTGGGTAATAGTGCAATGGCTAATTGTTTACCTGATCTTAGGGCCCTGGGAAGTGCGCCGCATTTAAGGCTTAAAATGATGCAGAAATATGCTAAAGATTATAAACATTATGTTCTTGATGTTGAAGAATTGAGAAAAACACCAATGGGTGAACAAATATTATCTGATTGGGATAAATCTAAAGAAAAATTAGCAGAATCAAAAAATTTAGTCCGTAAACAGGAAAGAGAGGATGAATCGCTTATAACTTACAGTTTCATAAAACCTGCTGAAATAACCAGTTACAGGGGTAAAGGTGGGGATGATATGTCCTCGGCTGAGAGAATGACATTAGAATCAATTAGTTTCCGTATGGGTATACCTTTACCACTTGCAAACATGAATTTAAAAGATGTTAATAGATCTACTCTGGAAACTGTGGCCGATGCATGTATAAAACAGCGTGAAATGAAGGGAGGCCGTAAGAAGATAAGGCCATTCGTTGAAAGAGTAATGTTAAGACATATTAGAAGTCAGGGAATTGAGGAAGGATGGCTTCAAATGAAATATAATCCATTCTTACCCAAGGATGTTTTAGCTGCAATTAATAGGATACTGGCATTAATTGGTGTTGATGCTGCATCTAATACGGAGCTTAGAAGGGCTGCTGATATGCCTGATCAGATTGATTTTGGTGATGAAGAAAGTGCAGATCATAAACCTAGAAATTCAGTAAATACAGAGCAGCAGAATAAGATTGCAAGGATTCAGTCAATGCTCAAAAATGGAAATATAATAAGTTTATGAAGGAGATTTTCTATGCACAAAATGAAAAGAAATAAAGGTCAATGGAAGCCTGATGAAAGAAATAAAGTACCAAATAGAATAATCCAAAAGAAAAAAACCTGTAAATAATGGTGTTAAATTATGCCTAAATGTTCCTGCTGCCACACAGGTAAAACTAGTGTTGATGAAGCATTTCTTTATGATGCACTCTCAAGACTACCTGAAGAAGAACTGGAAGACCTGGTAAAAACCCATAAAAGCCAGAAAACAAAAGGCTTAGATTTCACTCCAGATGAAAATTTAGGTGAAGGAACAGCCACAGAAGGCGAATTAAAGCACCGTGAAGAATTACTTTTAATTTTATTAGCATTTTATGCACGCGTAAAAAAGGTTGATGGCTCCAATAAAGAGATTGAAGACAAATTAAAGGCCATGCAAAAGGAATTAAAACAGGATGTTAAAGACAGTCAAAACTACAACAAACCCTTGTTAAAAGACCGTTTTGATGAAGGTTATGCCACTACTCTAGCTTTAATCAATGAAAAATTAGATGAATTTAACGAAAAACAGCAAAAACAGGCACGTAAACAGCCAAGACGTGATTCAATAGTTAAACAACAAACATATAATGTTGAATCAGTTTATACTAGCATTCTTGATTCTATTAAAAGGAAATACTATTATGGCGCTGTGGAATCTTACTATCCAGGACCTGTAAATGCTGATGAAATAGATGATAACAACTGGCTAGATAATATATTTAAAGCAGCCATAGCCCGCATAGATACAATGGGCATGTGGGGATACAATGAAAGTTATAACTCAGGATACATTGAATCCCTAATTGTTGGCATGGCAATAAGTTTATTGAAAATTGATGTTTATTGGATTACAGCTGGAGATAGTAGAGTTTGTATTTATTGTAGATTAGCTGAAGAAAACAGTCCATATCCACCTGATGAAGTTCCAATGGAACATATTCATGGCAGGTGTGGATTTAAAACAGTTATAACTATAGTTTAATTTTCATTTTTAAAAATAATTTTTTTTTAAACAATTTAAAGGAGGGATAGCGTGAGCAATGTAATTTCAATGATTAAAAACCACTCTTATCTTCCAACAATCATCAATGAATCAAAACACGATGACAGTGTACTAAAATCAAAGCTAGAAAAATTAACAGAAGACATGACCCAATTAGGCTATAAAGAATGTCAATTCAACGTGAAAATTAGAAATAAATCCATAGGCGACGATGGCACATTATACATTGAAGGATTAGCATCAACAACAAATCCAGATCTTGACGAAGACGTAATGGAAGACAAAGCAATAGACTCAATGACAGAGCAGGCCGTAGATTTAACTGTTTTTTTCAACCATAATTACGATAATATTCTTGGTAAAATCATTGAAGCCAGAAAAATCATTGAAGATGGCATTAGTAAGCTATGGATTAAAGTTGCAATACTCAACAGCAAAAAAGAATGGCTAATAGAATTATTAGACTTCCCAATTGAACTCGGTTTTAGCATTGGAGGTTTCCTCAAAGAATGGAACCGTGGAGAAAATTGGAGCTTCCACATATACGATATACTGCTTTTAGAAATCAGTTTAACACCTTTACCAGCAAATCAAGATACCCTAGGTACTGTATCAGCTACAAAGGGTGTTAAAATTAAATGTGCTGGCGATGTGTGTAGTCAAATATTTAAATCTGTTGAAAATGGGTACAGCATTACCAAAAGATATGAAGGCAAAGCCGCGAAAACCCATGGCAAGCCGGATAAAAGTCAAAAAACAAGAGGTGATACCTTGACTAAATTAAAAAAAGATGCTCTAATTGCAAAAGCAATTAAGTTACACAAAAATTTGAATAAAAACATGACAGATGCAGATGAAGCCACCCTTAAATCCAGATTAGAAGCAGACCTGGAGAAAGAAGGGGGAGAACTGCTTATTGAAAGGGAGATTGAAACACTTAAAGGATTAAGTGAATCTCCAGAAGAACCCCGTGAGGATGAAGAAGGGCTTATTAAGAGGCTTAAAGGTCTTGCACCTGAAAAACTTGCAGGAGTTTTAAAAAACTTCACAGGTTTAGGTTCAAATGACGATAGTGGGGGATCAGCCCCTGAGCCTGAACCTAATGGAGCGCAGAAAATGTATACACAGGAAGAAGTTGATGAAATAGCTGAAAAAGCAGCAGAGAAAGGAGCACAGAAAGCACTTGAACCTATACAAAACGACGTTACAGATTTAAAAGCAGATAAAACAGCGACTAAAAAAGCAGCTTTACTCAAAGATGCTATGGAACGCTATAAGAAAGTCAATAAAGACATGACTCCAGAACAGGAAAAAGCACTTAAATCCAGATTACAAGCTGACCTGGAGAAAGATAATGGAATGGATCTTATTGAAAGGGAAATTGAAACTCTAAAATATAATGCACAATTTGTAACCAGCCAGCCGTTGGCATTTGGTGGCGGTGGAGAAGCTAAAAAGCAATCCGATGTACATGAAAAAAGAGCAGAGAAAAGATGGAATAAAATCCATAACATTGGAAAAGATGTTGTTGATGAGGAGGTGTAAGCATGGGATTTTTACCTGAAAGTGCAAATGGGAGGAAATTATCAAGAGATGTTAGATGTGAAGATGACATTCCATATTACAAAGGAGTTAAACCTGGAACAGACCCTGAAAAACAGGTTAAAAAAGGTACAGCAGGATGCCATGTTTTAGGTGTCACAGTATGGGATCCTAATTATATGAGACATACTGCTGATGGAATTACTAAAAGAGAGGGATATTACGAAGGAGAACCACCAATGGTTCAAGTTAATGGCGTGGTTCCTGTAAAATACGGTGCAACCATTACTGCAAGACAAAAACTCATGATCGATGCTGACGGGGATGCCGTGCCTATAGTAGTACCTTCTGACCTAAGTGGCATTATAACAATGCTTTTAAATGGCCAAATACTTGGTGAAGCTGTAGACAGTGGTATCGCTGGTGATATCAAAATGGTTGATTTAGATAAGAAAATTTAATGGAGGCATAAGAATATGGGAATAATTAGAAGTCCAGCATACAACTACTACAATGATGTTGTATCTGAAGAATTAGAAGAAGCCTTAAACGGATTATACTTAATAAAACAAGGTGATAAACTACCCGTAGGTATTGAAACCATCACCAGCGACAAACTAAAAAGTTTGAAAGGAAAGGCTAGAAGAGGTAGACCTGGACAACCAATTCCAAGGGAAATTGGAGAACTGGAAACTAAAGTAGTGTACATGCTAAATATTGCACATGGGTTCTACTTACATGAAGATAAATTAACAGCTGCACAAAATTCAGGGCAAAAATTACCTGATACCGCTGCCAGACAAAGTGCACAATTAGTTTCAAAGGATCTCAATGATTTTATATTCAATGGGGATGCAGGTTACAAAACAGATGGTATTCTTGACACTACATTAGAGATTGCTGTAGCTAATGGTTCACAGTGGAATAGTGTTGGTGGTGGAGATCCTGAAACTGTTATAAATGATGCGTTCACTCTCTTAGAACAAAATGATTTATTTACAGGTAGGAAACTTGGTTTAAGACCTGTTGCATACAGGAAAATGTTTAAACGCATACCTAATACTAGCGCTACCTATGCATCATTAATAGCGGAGTACTTTGATAATGGAGTAAATGACATAATCAAAGTCCCTGTTGGTTTCCCAACTGGTGTCGACGGTGTTCTTGGCGATTACGGCCCTAAGATTGCTGAAAGAGTTCCTTCAAAAGACATTATACTTAAAGAAAGATCCATAAATGAGGACGGTAATATACCATACAACATAGAAACTGATCAGAGTATTGACGTTAAGGAAACAGATGCATTTGTTTTACTTAAAAACTTAATAGACACTACTAGGCTACCTGTATCTGGTGGTAGCTAAACTCTATTACCTTTTTTTAGGGAGGCTTAAATTATGGTTGAAAAAAAGGCCGATAAAGATAAAACTGAAGAAGTTGAACAAACAGCATCTGTTGAAGAATCACAGGAAGAAATACAGCCTGATGAAGACGCAACACCTGAAAAAGTACCACAAACTAAAGAAGTTGAAACTCCTGAAAAATCAGAACTTTCAAAATCAGAACAATTACAGCTTAGAATAGATGAAATGCAGCAAGAAAGACAGGAAGAACATTTAAAAGAACAGAAAAAACTTTTAGAAGATATTAAATGCCCAGCATGTGATAGTAAAAAGATAAGGAAAGTTGGAGCAGCTAAAAACAGTAAATTCGGAGTGAAACCTGAAGAATACATGGAACCACCAGAGCAGGGCATGAAAAGCTGGACCAAGGCAGATAATTACGAATGTAAAGACTGTGGTAAAATCAGCTACATAGGAGTAACTTATAAATTACCTCCTGAAAACATGGGCGCTGCTGAAATAACACTCAGAGATCAAGGACATCCATGGCAAGCTCAATCACCATTCCAAGACACTGATGAACATATCAAGCTGTATATATCTGAACAGGCTGAACTTGTTAAAAACAATCAAAGTACGCTGGATAGTCATAATCAACGTGTCATCAGAGCATTAGATTTAGCTTTGAATAAATAACTTTCTTTTCTTTTTTAGAGGAGCTGTGGAAAATGGCAGATGGAGATTTATGCACACTTCAACAGGTTAAACAGGAATCTGCTGGAAGAATCACAGATGACACAATGGACAGTGATATAACATACAAAATCACAGACCTATCAGAAAAACTCACAGAAATGGACTCAACACTTACCAATTCTAACCGTACAGCCCGGAAATGCTGTATATATGGAGTATTAGCATGGCTAGTTTTAAATAAGAAAATTAAAGAAAATAAGAAAATATCTAGTTTTAAAAGTGGGAATTTCAGTGTGAATTATACTAATTCTAATATTGATGAGGATAATGAGAGTAGTGATTGTAAGATTTATAGGGAATTATATTTGAAGTTGATGCCGTTACCACCTATAGGGGCTGTTTAAATGAATGAATTCGAAGAAATGTTCAATGAATATATAGATGAATACGGCAAAGACGTGCAAATTATCCACAGAGTACCTAAAATAGTTGATGGACAAATCCAGAAAAATCTTGCTGGAGAAACAATATGTGAAGAGCCCACAACAATTGATATTAAATGTGACCTTATTGAAAAAAACGAATACGAAAAAACTTCGAATGTAGGCAAATTAAAAATTCAAGGTAGTTATGTAATAGGCATGTTCAAACTGGAAGATATGGATTATCTTAAAGAAGATAATCAGGTTATTTATGAGGATCCAAAATCAGGTCTGGTTTCTAAATATGATATTAAAAAAGTTTTAACAGGAATACAAGGACATTATGAGGTTGTTTTAGTTTAAATTTACTCTTTTTGGAGGGGATTATATGGTAGATGATCCTATAGATATCTTGGACATGATGACTTTACGTGTAATTGACATGCTCAAAAGAGATGATGAATTGGTTAAAGTTAATTGGTATGAATCAGAGGAATTAGTACCATTTGACAAGGAGACCAATGAATTAAGTAAAATTTGTGGTAGCGTTGAATTAGATGATGAAGAAGCAGGGGATATTGAGCATTCAGGCCAAACTGAGAGAAATTATAATATAGAATGTAGGGTAATTGTTTATGTTCCACCAAAATTAAGAACAGCAGAAACACCTACTTTGAACCAATTCAGGCAGCGAATTAAAACAGTATTTGAAGATGCTGAAGATAATTTTGATTTTCCAGCACCTATAACTGGTTATTCTTATGGAAAGAAATTTGGTGGAAGTTATAAACGTGAATTATCCGTTCCATCTGGACAAATGATTAAATTAATTGCTAAAACTATCATTTATGAAGCTTTGCTGGACTACAGTGTCGATAAATTTTAATTTTCATTTTTATGTTCATTATTTGAATTTTTAGAAAAAACTAGTTTTAAAGAGGTGAAATTGTGAGAACACAGTTTAAATATGTTGGCGATAAGCACATTGGCGATACGGCAGTAAAAGACGCAACACTCCGTTTAATTGTGAATCCCGGAGATATCGTTGAAGTAGACACTAATAAATGTATTGTTAAAAACATTACAACAGGCATTGAAGGAAGACTGCGAAATAAGGATATGATACAGGGAAATCCAGATAAGGGTGTGCAGCCTTTAATTGAAAGATTAACAGCAAGCCAGCATTATGAAAAAATAAAAGAAGAAGCAAAGAAAGGGCCTGGAAGACCTCCAGCTAATACAAACAAAGAAGATAAGGAGGCTTAACTTATGTCAAACGTGACAAAATCAAATGCATATAACTGGGCTGGTGGAGGACCACAATCAGCAATGGGCACACCATTAGCAGCGCCAACAAGATTATTTAAATATAAAAGCTTTAAAGGCGGTGCTAAAAAAGATACAACTGACGATGAAGGCCACACAGGAAGCAGAAACAAACTCCAAGGCGTAGATGTAACTGGTGGAAGTTCAGCGCCGAATATTGAAGATGTAATAAGGCCTGATGAAATAATAGGGGATCTCATAAGAGGATTACTAGGATCATGTGACACTTCAAGATGGCTTACTACAGCTGCATATAAACATACATTTGAAGAATCAGAAGATGGAGATTTACCACCGCTAGGATTTTTCCAAGGTTATAATGTAGGTAGTGGTGAAGATGGCAAACCTAAACGGTTTGATGATTGTATAGTCAGTAAAATGGATTTCAAATTCAGCACCAAAGAAACACCATCATTTACAGCAGAAACAGCTGGAAACTTACCAATATTCGGAGTTACAGAACCAACTCTTGTTTATGCTACTCCCAGAATACCACCACTCTTGGCACCACAATTACGTGTTTATTGGGATCCTATCGGTGGTGAAGATCCTATTGGAACTACCCTTATGGCAGGATTCATGGAAGGAGATGTATCAGTAGACAATAAAATTGAAACAGATAGAGATCAAGACGCTGATTTTGGTGTTACAAGAAAAGATATGGGCGGCTTAGAACTTGGTGGTGGCTTTAAAAGAAGGCATATTGATACTGATTTACAGAGGCAGTTCATTACAGGATCACCAACAGGGACCACACCAATTGAAACAAATGAAGAAGGTATGCTCAGATATGAGGTTACTGGTGGAATGATTAAAGAAGCCAGTGGAACACCAACAATATATCCATACATATTCAGATTAGACATATTAAATGCCATAATAACTGAAAATGAACCTACTGAAGAAGGTGATGGACCTAAAACGTATGATCTGAAATGGAAAGCTATTCCGGATGAAACAAATACAAGTGTTTCAGCGTTTTTACAGAATAAGGTTACAACTTATGCACCAGTATAAATTAAAATATTCCTTTTATTTTCCCCATTTACTTTAGGGGATTTTTAAAAACTTTTTTGTAGAATTAAAAAATATGAGGAGCGATAGCTATGTTAAAACAGATGATATTATGTGGAAAAAAAAGAACTTTCAAAAACATTAAAATGGAACATATTTTTGATTTCCAGGAAAAAAGACAGGAAATATTAAATGATTCTAAATTATCAGCTAAAGAAAAGTTATTAGAAGAAGGAAAACTTCTTGGAAAACTTATTGAAATTAAACCTGAAGAATTTGCAGAAATAACCCCTGATGAATATGTTCTACTTAACCAGATGAGCCAGCTTTACACCCTTGCAGCTACTAAAATTACTGAAAAAGAATTAGAAGACTACATTGAGGATATGAAACTGGCAGCGGTTAAAGGACAGATATCATTCATGAGTAATCCAGCTGCATTTCAAACATAAATGGATGGATCCATTAGGGGATCCCCTTTATGATTTCATGTTCTATGCATGTGACCGTTTCAAATGGACTCCAAATCAAGTAAGAGATACTTGGAGTTATGATTTCTTTGCAATGGTGAACCGTAAAGAAAGACAGGAAGAAAAGGAACGTAAACGCTTAGAAAAGGAAAGAAGACATGGTCATCAGGGCCATAGTGGTAATGTGGAGTACATTCCTGAAGATGAACCTATGGAAAATAGTAGGGAAATTGAGGATTTCTTGGGTGAAGATGCTCCAGATTAGCCATTTTTATTTCATTTTTGCCTGTAGTAACATAGCGTTAATCAAAGAGGGTTCAAATCCCTCTACAGGCTCAATTCAAACGAGGCTTTATTATGTCCTTTTTAGTTTTAAATCCATCTAACATGATTAAAACCTCAAAAGAAATTAAATTACGAGTAAATATTCAAACTGAAATAGCAGGACAGGAGTTATCAGAAGATATTGAAAAACATACTTATCCTTATGTACCTTTCCTGCATGGATACCTGGAAGGGGGATTCTTTTATAGAATGCTTTTACCCCCACCTCTTATGATGATTCAAGTCGGTTATGATGCTATTAGTACCAATTATTACCGTTATGCTCTTAGACAGCATGATGTACCTATGCATCACCCTAGACGTAAGCCCGGGATAGCGCCAACAGACCACTTTTTAACTAAAGGCATGTTTGAAGTTGGAAGGACTGTCGGACGCGTATATGGACGTAATATACAGAAAGTCCTTGCATAAAAAATTTATTTTAATTTTATACATTTCAGCATTTTTTTTCTTTATTCAGCTTTTTCATAAAAGGAGAGTTCGTTATGGCTACAGGCGGAGTTATAACTGGAGAATTATTACTAAACACTTCCAGTTTTATAGCTAATTTTGACAAGGCAATGCAACACGTTCAAAATAAAGCTAACAGTCTAAAGAATTTTGCAAATCCTATAGTAGACGGAATGAGAAATGCTGAAAAATCTGTGAATAATTCAGCTCAAAATATAGAGAAAAAGCTAAACAACACAGCAAAAAATGTTGGAATTTCTTACGATAATTTATGGAATAAAGTTTGGAATAGGGATGGAAATGCAGCTGTAACTGGCTTTTTTAATCGTGTTGATGGATTAAATCAAAAGATGGCCAGTAATGTAGAATCCGTTGGAAGCCGTATTGGAAATGCTTGGAATGGTGTAATGCAAAGGATGAGTAATTCATCCAATGCAGGTGTAAGAGCCATAGGTAACAATCTAAGTATTATTAACGGGTCCCGTTTTGATCGTCTTGCAACTAATTTTGAAGCAACAGTTAAAAGAATGACAAATATTGCACAATCAGGTGCAAAAAGCATAAGAAATTATCTTGAAGGAGGCTTGGGAGCCTCAGATTATATGGCCACCATCATGGGAGGAATGATAGGAGGCCAGGTATGGGAGTCAGCCCAAGGTAAAGCTACCACACAAGCTATGATGCAGAATAGGTATACTCCTGATGTTGCAGCACAATACTATGGAGGATACCAGAAATATACTATTGCGTCATCCACTTCAGACCAGCAAATAAGTAATCTACTTAAATATGTTCTTGGAAGTAATATTGCACCCAATCAGACTTATAGGGCGCTTAGTGCTATGGATGCAGCAGCATTTACTCCTGATCCCGTCCAACGTCAAGAAAGACTGAGGAACTATGGTCAATATTTGACTACAGGGTATCAAGCAGCTTTATTCCGTGGAGATGTTACACCTGAACAGGCTAAGATTCTTCAAGCTGCTCAAACTCCAGAGCAGCGCATTGCAGCTATGGAGCAGGTTTCAAAGATGCAAGGATCTATGGATCAATTTGGTAACAATATTTCCACAATGACCTCAGGTCCATTAGGGAATTTCAACAAGGTCCTAATTATCACTGATACATTAATGCGGGCTATGACTCAAGGATTTACAGACCTATTAAATGCTGCAAGTCCACTTTTGGATTGGTTTATTAAATTGGATCCTGCAACACAAAACACTATTGGTAAATTTATCTTTTTCACAGGTGGCGCCTTAGTTTTAGCTTCAACATTGGGAATTTTGATAAGTGTTCTAAGCCCAGTATTTAGTTTAATTGGATTTGTAACTGTCGCAACTGTATCAATGGTTACTGGATTAGACATGGCCATTGTAAGTGAACTAGGATTTGCCGGATCACTTGACTATACAGCTCTAAGCTTAGGGGCCTATATTTTAGGATTAGATATGGCTACTGCAAGTCAATTAGGACTTTCAGGAATGCTTGATTATGCAGCTATAAGTTTTGTAGCATTTATAACAGGAGAATCAGCTGCAACTGTAGCAACATGGAGTTTCACAGAAGCATTATGGGCCAGTGCATCAGCTATTCTCATGAATCCCATAACATGGATTGCAATAGCCATAATAGGAGTAACAATCGCAATCTACGAGCTTGGTAGAGCTTGGGGATGGTGGAATGATTTAAGTGGTTTCAGCGCTGCTATCATGGCCCAATTAGGAAATGTTTGGAATTACCTTGTAAGCGCTGGACAACAATTATATGTTGCATTATCAGGATTAGGAAACTATATTTACGGTGGACTTCTTACAGCTTGGAACACTCTTGTATGGGCAGGACAATCATTATGGAATATATTGAATATGATAAGTGGTGCCGTTAATTGGGTTTTCGGTATCCCTGGAAGCGGTAATTGGCTTATTGATTCATGGAATAGATTAGTCCTTGTAGGCCAAACATTATGGAACGTGATAATGGCCATAGCCACTGCATTTAGCATTGTAACTGATGCATTTAATAGTGGTCAGGGAATCCTTGGTGGTTTATGGAATGCTTTAAATGCTATTCCTCAGGCAATTGGGTTTATAATTTTTTCAATAGCCGACTGGTTCCTTAGTATTGATTGGGTTGGAATCTTTGCAAGGATGGTAGATGGATTTAGTAGTGCTATTGATGGTATTATAGCCTGGCTTGAAAACTTTGATTTTGCCACACTTTTTGGAGGTCAGCAAGCAGGTGAAACAGCAGGAAATCAACTGGTTACAGGAGTAGAAAATACAGTTAAACCTGATAAATTCTCTCAATTAATCCAAAAAGTTTCAACAGCATTGTCTAAAATTGACTGGGGGGCTGTTTTAACTAAAGTTGGAGAATTAATGGTAAAATTAGGTATTGCCATACTTGTTAAATTGCCATATATTGCATGGTTACTTATATCTGGTCTTGCAACTGCCATATGGTCAGGATTATCTTCAATTGATTGGGGAAAACTTGCAGTCGATGTAATAAACTTCTTAGTATGGGCATTTGCTAATTATAATCCAGTAACCTTAATGATAAATGCGTTATTTGGGAAGGATGCTGCTGCAACATTTAGTAATGGAATAATGGCTGCACTCCAAGGAATAGGAAATATCGCTGGTCAAATATGGGGATTCTTATTTGGTGGAGGTGCTCAAAATGCCGGCCAGGGATTCCTTGATTGGATTACTTCAAGCCTTGGAAATATAGGGCAGAGTATTATAACATGGATTTCATCTGTTGATTGGGGAGCAATAGCTACAAGCGTTTTAAGTACCATATTTACATTGATAGGCCATTATAACCCCATTACGTTATTAATGCAGCTACTTTTCGGTGATGAGGCTGCACAGGGAATGCAAAATAGTATCGTATCATTACTATGGACATTAGTACAGGACTTTATCAATGGATTAACTGTCCTATGGGGCGTTATTGTAACTGTAGGAACAGCCATATTGGACTTCTGGAACTGGCTCTGGCCAACAGTATGGAGTGTTGTAAGTTGGGTATGGGACAATATCATAATGAAAATCTGGAATACTCTTGTTAGTATCTGGAATTTCGCTTACCCACTTTTAGTACAATTATGGAACACCATTACATGGATATGGACTTCCATTTGGAATACTACAATGTGGGTATGGAATACAATAGGAATAACAATCTGGAATGCCCTTATAAGTATCTGGAATTTTGCTTATCCTATAATGATGCAATTATGGAATACCATTACCTGGATATGGAATTCAATTTGGAACACATCTAACTGGGTATGGAACAATATATTCCTCAAAATATGGGGAGTATTAAAGCAAATATGGGATACAGCAAAGCCAATAATTGACAAACTGTCAGAAGCATGGAATAAGCTAAAAGATGGAATGGTAACAGCTGCAGGCATCATAAAAGACAAAGTATATGGACCTATCAAATGGCTATGGGATAAATTATCCTCATTCTGGAACTGGCTTACTCATCCATTTGGAGGAGGATCTGGAGGAGGTAATGCAGGCAATAGATATGCTGGAGCTCCTGATATAAGCCAACTAAATAAAACCAGTAGTGCAGGCAATGGTAAATATGCTGGTTTCTTCGCAGGTGTTCTTGGAGCTGCATTTAACAATATTGAATCAATTACAGGTATAAATCCAGCCACCGTTGCTGGAGGAGGTTATGCTGGAGGATATTATTCAGGCGATGCAACTAGTCAAGAGCAAGTGGCTAAAATCCCTATGGATAATTCATGCCTTACTAATGACTGTTATGCTGGTGATTATGATTTCAGTAAATACTGGATTGATGACATCCTTAAAATAGCCAAAGGATGGAAAATGAACATCAATGGAGATCTCATTGATGTCGGTCTATTAGGTAATGGAAATAACTTAAAATTGTTTACAAGGTTAATTACAGACCTAATTGCTCCTACTCATTACCAATTCTATTATGACCATAAATATGACCCTGCCGAAGCTCTAAAACGCGGTTATTTCAACTGTTGGGATGGTGCACAGATCGTAATGGGCCTTGCCAGGGCAATGGGCCTTAAAACAGGTCTTGCAAAAGGATACTGGGGAAATACTAATACACGTCACGTTTGGGCGATGGTAGAAGGAATTCCATTCGATACAACCGCTTTCCAGCAAAGAAGGTCATGGTTCCCTCCACCAGGAAGTATGAGAAATTATACAAATCCAAATCCATTTGCAGCTGGAGGATATGCTGGCGGTTACTATGGAACATCACAATATGGATTCGCAAAAGAACTTCATTTATATCTCCATATCGGGGATGATGTTGAAAAGATTGTATTAGACTTGTTAAAAGAGGAGAAAGAAGATAGGGTAATTGGTATTAAACGTAATATCCGTTACTAAACACTTCTTTTTTTAGTAGGAGAGCTTTATTATGTCATGTGTTTTAGGTCCAGTAACAACAGAACGCAGCGCTAAATTTGCTGATAATGATTTTCCAGATGATGCAACTCAAAAATTCACAACGGGAAACATTCTAAACATGGATGCAAAAGATATTCAGGGATTAATAACTCCTGGAAAGCGTGATAATTACAATGAAAAAACTACTCTTGGAATGTCAAACCGAGGATGGGGCATCATTTATGTTGATACATCCACTGGAGTAACAGGCCAGGGTTATAGGCGCCGTGGATGGGGAATACTTAGAGCAGCGGATGAAAACCTGATAAGTAACGTTAAAGCTAACTTAAAATGTACTATTGACATGTTAAGCTATGATCCATTTGAACCTTTAACAATGGATTACACTGTAGATAGGGTTTTTTCTTCTGATTATAATCATCAAGTACAGAATTTTAAGTTAAATGAACCATTTACAACATTTAATATAGATCCAACTACTGGGAATTGGTATGATGCTGTTAAATATAGCTTGAATACTGGTTCATCTTCAATTTCTGCTGTATCGGATGAGCTTACATTTACTGCTGTGGCTTCAGTTTTAAATAAACAAGGATTTATGAGCACTCAAACAATAAAAAAATTTACAGCACCAATGAGTATTGAATTTGATTTAAAAAAGGTTACAACACCGGCTGCTGGTAGGCCTGGAGAATATTTATTATTCTTCTTATCCCCTAATCGTCAGACAGGAAATATTGTTTGGAAAGACATGATTTATATCATGATGTATGTTACCAGTACTGCGATACAATTTGCTATTAGATCTATTGATAAAAATGGCAAAGTAACCACTCATATAAATAATACAACTACAGTCGCAACAACCCATAAATGGAAGTTAGATATGGGTATTGTTGGAAATAAAGGCTATCTTACAGCTAGTTTAGATATTGGAGATGGAAATGGTTATATTCAAAAATACTATGGACCAACAGCAATTTCTACCTTTGGATCTCTTTATGCGGGATATATTTTTGAATGTGCCGATACAATTGCCCAGACAATGAAATCAAGCTTTTTACAGATTTACACTTGGAAGGATAGAGAATATAACAATATAGTTGGTCTGCCTGTTGGATGCACTGTTTTAAATGCATCCAGTCTACCAACACCATTTAATAGACTTTCTAAAGATGGGAATATTATATGTTATCCTAATCCTCCTGGAAATTTACAATTTATTTGTGATCCAAGCCATTTTTATGATGGATCTGTAAAAGCTTACAGCACATTATATGATCCAGCTGGAAAACAAATTATAAATGTAAATGAAGAGCTTAATCCAACTAAATTCAACTGCCATAACGGCCTTATTAGGCTTGAAACAACAGTAAACAGCATTAAATTTTATTATTGGGATAAAGCCATAGCTCATGATTGGGTTTTAATGAATGAATTAGGTATTGGAACTATTAAATCGATGAAATTGCTACAAATCAATGATAATATACTTAAATTAAGGATTAACAGTCCAAATGAACTGATAGCTACATTAAGACGTGCTAAAAAAACCATGGATATTGAACATCCTAATACTACAATTACATATACTTTGAAAAATCGTTATGAATGCGATGGCCATACTTCATCAAATCCAATAACAACACCTGCAGCAAATACAGATATACCTCTGCAGCTTCAAGACTATGCCAATGTATACAATAACGGTGATAGATTTAGAATGCAAATAAACCAGTTAAACAAGGCAACAGTTAAATCAGATAGCATACTACCAAGCGTTTTTACAGGTATAGGATGGTATGACAGTACCGAAGCAACTGAAAGCTATGATACAGATGTAAATATTGCAAATGAATGGAGAAATCAAACACTTCAACGTGTAATTCTACCTAAAAACTAATCCCTCTTTTTTGAATGTGATTATCATGCTAGCTGCAACATCTTCACCATTAACAACTGCCAACCATCTTACAATTGTGCAGGATCCCTGGTGGGAGGTAATATTTGACTGTATAGATCATGTTAATCATGACAAAATGAGTTTACTTAATTGGGATAGAAGCGCCACCTGCAACACAGGAACCTACAACGGCATGAATATAATTGGTTTATCCACAAAAAGCACCATTACAAGCGTTAATTTATCAGAAACTTATTATTTCCCCGAAACAGGATTTTACAGGGTAGAAATAAGGATGAGGCGCCACCCCGATGATTATGGACATGTCACATTCTATGATAATGGCGTTGCAATACCCATAAATAAAGATCAAGTAAGCATTGAAGCTTATCATCAATGGGACCATATAGAAAGAATTCGCTATCCTCTAAGATGGTATAAACAGGGATGGCATAATCTTACAGTAAATATTACAAAGCAGGCTTATGTTGAATCTATTAAAATAGTGAGAATAGACAGATATACTGATAGTAGTGATGGTTTTGGCCATCCCGGAACAAAAGGCGTTGATGTAGATTATTTTGATTTTACACAGAACTCAGTAAATGCCATTAACACTGGTAAAGTCAAAATGGCCATGCAGGACAGGTTCTGGAATGATGAGGAGGATGCTAAACTACCATTACAGCCAGGCTTTGTTGATTCAATAAGTATAATTTTAGGTCCTGATAGACAGAATGCAATTCCAATGTTTGGCGGCTTTTGCTTAGTACCTACACCCAAAGATACAGAATTAACTGTTGATTTTATTTCAAGCTTAATGAACCTGCAAAGAAATATGGTTTATCATAATTTCAGTATTGGTACTGTATCAGCGGCAGATAACACTCAAAAAATTAATTATATTAAAATGGGCAGTGTTTATGAACTTATAAGGCGCCTTTCAGAAACACAAGAATATTCAATACAAACGTATGGGGTGCCCAGGGAATATGGATTTTATAAGAATTTTTCAGGGCCTTATGATTTTATTGATACAACTGTTACAGGATGGATCCCTCATCGGGACCCGAATCATGGAATGTCTCCGCCATGTTTAAAATTTACTTTACCTCATAGTTTACCTCCGGGCTATACTGAAATACCTGCAAGAGCTATTTTATTTGATGATCCTTTAAATCCGTGGAATGCCGCTGAATTTAATCAATATTTCAATCATTACTATGTGAGTGGTATAGGTTCCAGGTATCCATTAGAGTTTAATCTTGAATTTAGCATGTTCCGTGCTGGACAGGATTTCACAGATGCAATTCCTTATACTGTTCACGTTACAGGCAAAGATAATGTAACTAATGAAATTGGTGATTTTGAATTAATAAGAGATGGTACTTGGAGGGAATTAACATTTGATCTTGCATCTATGTTTAAAACAAAGGCACCAAGTAGTGAATATTGGATTACTGATGTTTCTATGGTAGGCACAATTACCCAGGATATGATTGATCAAAGGAAGTGCAGTGCCATTTGGGTTGATAATTTCCTTTCATATAGAACTCAGCAGCAAGCACCTCAATATAAAGGGCAGAATAATGTTAAAGATGCTTTAGGAGAAATTAATGATGTTTGTGATAAAACAAATCATGTGGCATATGTACGTCCGGGAATAGAACGTTGCGAGGATGTATTGGTAGTTTTACCTGAGGAAAATCAGGTTAGTTCTGTTGTGATTGATGAAGCCGATAATTTAATATCACTTGAAAGTTGGAAGAATGATCCTCATGGACAAGGATTCTTAAATCAATCTAAGGTTAGTTTCAATTATGCAAATGGCCGAGCGGGTAGTGCGTCAGCTCAAGATGATGAAAGCATAGATCATTTTGGACCTTTCGAGAAATACGACAGCGCGGGAGATATAAATAATCAAACAGATGCTAATACTCTTGTTAAAAACAATGTCATGAATAATAAGGATGCTAATAAAATTGGATTTACAGTTAGAATCTTTGGAAGTACTTTGTTAGAGATTGGTCAGTTAATGGCTGCAAACATTCTTTCAAATAGGATCTCAAGAATTCATAAAATAGCTACAATTACCCAAACTATGGATCTTAGTAAATCAACTGTTTTTGAAAGTAAAGCTGATATGAACTATCCTTCATTAGAATTTTTAGATCGTTTAGAAATGCTTAACAATCGCAGAGAATTAAGAGATTTAGGATTAACAGTTATAAATCAGATTTATAGGAACTATGGAAATATGAATATGGGCTTAGCCTCTCCAGGAACCTATAGTAATTGAGGTTGAAAATCATGGTAACAATGACACAAACCTATAAAGGCTCTGGAGTTCTCCAACGAGACATGTATCCTGATGAACAGGCGCCCAATTTCTTATGCACCGATAAAGATGGTCTTATATTTAGTCCATCTTTAACTGATGGTTCAAAAGTAGTTGCAGAGGCCATAAGTAGTTTTCAACCTACAGAAACGTTTGATTTCTTTTGGAATAGTGTAATGGTAGATTTAAATAGACAGGCCAGTGTACCTGATAATGATTTTCTATTAACTTTAACATTACAAGGAATAACTGGAGATGGATATGTAACAGATCTAGCTAAAAAAATAATCAATACATGTCCTACAACTTTAAAAAAAGAGACATTAACATTTGACTTAATTAAAAGCGCCTGTCAAAGCGCTTTTACAAATGAATTAGGAACAGCACCAGTAAATAAAATACAGGTAAACATGCCTTTACCATTGTCAGAATATGAATATGTAACTTTAAATAGGCAGTGGCTTGATGGATGGAGTAAACGTAAATTATCAATCATTACAGGCTCAACAGACAGTTGGATACATACTTATACGTTAATAGGACCTATTACAGTAGCTTATGATTCAGATATGCAAACTGATTTTGAAGATGTAAGATTTGTATTATGGAATGGATATCAATTTGAATTTTTACAATACATGTTATGGAAAAAAACTGATGGATCAACAGCACAATACTTCATTAAAATCCCTAAGTTATACCAAAGTCCAGTTAAATGTTATTTGTATATGTTTTATGGTAATGGAAGTGCCACTTATATTGGAAATTTAGCAAATGTATTTTATGAAGATTGGGAAGATGGAGCTTATGGTAGTGGAAGAACTTCACCTTATGCTCAATGGCTTACAATAGGTGGAACTCCAAGTATTGTAAATCAAGCTGGAGGAGCAATATCTGGAAATTATAGTTTAAATCACAATGGTAATGGAACTACAAATAAAAATCAAGGAATGAGAGTAGCTAACACACTTTCAGGTTATTGGTATAAATTTAATGTTAAAATTAAAACACAGGGAACTAATCAATATGCTCCATACTGGGTTATATGGCTTAGATATGTTGATGCAAACAATAACTTAGGAATATATACTTACTGGGCTGGCACATATATGGATATTGTTTTAATAAAAACAGAAGGTGGAACCCCTACTGAACTTAAAAGGGTGCATTGGACAACAACAAGACAAGCCGCAGGAACTGGATATACATGGTCAGTTATTGATTGGAATGGAGTAATTAACCTGTATAATGCAGGTAACATGGTATTTAGTGTATCTTACTCTTGTAATGTTGCAAATACACATAAAGGGTTCGCTGGATTTGTTGATTCTGGTATGATGTTTGATAATATATTAATTCATCCATACGATAGTGCCATTAATGCCCCAACTATTGGAGCGTGGAGTAGTGAAGAATCAAATGTAACAATAAATCCAGATACACCAGCAGATGCAGGATTACTTTTAAATTTTGATTCAAGTAACTGGCTACCACAAAATCCAGCATATTTGAAGGTAAAACCATATAATAAGCTTGAATATATATCAAGAGATATTCCCTTGAGTAATCAATCTATATGTAATTTGGGGCCGGATGGTTTAGATGCATTTAACGCTTTAAGAGTGTTGATTGAAGCTAATTGTAATTCAAGTTATTCTTTTTCAATTCCACGAATTCAATATAAATATGAGGTATAAATCATGTCATCTTCAGCTATAGAATCTTATGGTCAAGTAAAAAATCCTTTTAATATTTTTGATCCATTGGAAGGTGAAAATAGAGGCCATGATTCAGATAGAATGGATATAGATTATGCCCGAGGAGGTCAAATGGCATATGTTATTGGACCTAATAAAGAGATAATGCATACTCGTTATCAGAAGATTCCCAATGATTGGCTGGGATTACATCAATTAAATGTAAGATGGGACTGTACAAATACACCGAATCCTTATGGTCTTGTTTTAGAGTATTGGATTAAGGATGAAGAGGGTAATGAAACAGTTAAAGCTATTGATATTCCTGGAAATGCTGATATAAGTCCTAGATTTGGAAATGCTGCTGGATGTGCGTTTTTCACTGAAAATAATGTATATAAGTTTGTGATTAAATCGCATCCAACAACTCCAGATACTAGTTATATTGCTCTTGATTATTTGAAATTACTGCCTATTGATATGTGGACTGTTTCAGCTCAAAGTGTTTTAGCTAGTGAGGGTGTTACTCCAAGAATACAAACTGTTTTAGGGCAATACGTAGAAGTCGCTGCAAATGGAAGCGGTTCTAAATATACACAGACATTTGATTTGCCATTTACAGTATACAACTATTATATTTCTTATGGAGTTTATGATTCGTTAGGTGAAATTACAGTAACTGTATCGAGTAATTCTAGCACGTCGCTTACATTAACTGCAAATAGGCCAAATGGTGTAGCTTGGAGTGGAAGTGTAGGTGTGGATTTAGTTATTGTTGGATGGGTAGATGTCATTGGATTATAATAAAATGGTGAGTTTATGGCAGATGAAATAGATAAATTAAAAGAAGAAATAGTTACAAATCCGGATAATATTTTAAAAAATAATGCTAAACTTAAAAAAGTGGTTCAGAATCCAGAATTAGCTGTAGAACTTGTAAAACAGAAAGGAGAACAGCATATGGATGTTGATATAGATGGAAAAACAGTTACAATTACTACTCCGGGGGTTAATAAAGAAGAGGTAGGATCTAAACTTATAAATCCTTTATTTAATGGAATATCTAATCCATAATATTTATATGGGATTTATTACAGTATTATTAATGGTGAGATGAATGAATAAATATATAATACCATTAGCGGTATTGATTATTCTTGCAGTTGGAGGGATGGCTGTAAGTGGGGAGTTAAATCCATTAATACAGGGAGATAACAGTACAGGGGATAATTCAACAATTAATAGTACTAATGATGATAATTCCAGTTCAAATGGTACTGAAAGCTCAAATTCATCTAATTCAAATAATTCTAATACAGATATGAAAGAAGTGGTTAAAGATCCACAAAAAGTACAGGAATACTTGGATAGTCAAGGAAAAACACATGATACAGTTTATGTTGATGGAAAAAGAGTGGATTTAACTAGTTCAACAAAAGCAAAGAATGATGTTACTGCGCATCAAGACAATCCAAATTTAAATTAAAATTTTTTTTATCTATTTTTTCTTGCTTCTTTTAAGTTAGCTTGATGTATTATAGCTTTTTCACGTCTATGCTCACTTTTACCGTAACCATATAATAATCCACAATACGCACCTAAAATAATACCTATTAATGGACCGAAAGGCCCTAGGATTCCAAGAGGAATTATACCCGGTATGAATAGCCCTATAAATCCAAATATCGCTCCCCAAAATATTCCTTGTCCAGTAATTGGAACCATTTTCATTATTAAACATCCTCCTTAATCTAATAATAATATGTTTTAAATAACCCTTATTTATTTTTTATTAAATTTAATGAGGTTTTATCATATGATTTTTAAACTTATTTCAAAACCATTAGCCTTGGCTATCTTCTATTTACTTTATGGATCCATGTTTTCAATTGCCACTATAATTATCTATGGATTAACCATTAAATACGGATTAATCAATTGCTGGCTTTGTACGGTTGCAATGGGAACTATTTTAATGATTATTTTTGAATCACTTAAAAATTAATTTTTACCTTGGAGCAATATTAGGTAATTTTATTTGAAGAGAGAATGGGTGTAAATCCTGAAGAATTAGCGCCCACCATGCTAAGGGGTCAAAACAGCTAAAAAGAATGATCAAGATTTTAAATTTCCATAAAATGAAATATAAGTTTCTTCAATTTGATTTTTAAATTCAGTTTTAGTAAATTCAATAATATCAGGAACAGGAGCAGGTATAGAAACAATAGTCATGAATTCAACCATGAAATATTTATTAACATGTATTCCTGCATCATAAACAATTTCATATTTAGTAGTCTCATTTAAAAAGTCAATATATTCTTTTGTTTTATTTTTTAAATATTCTGCTTCATCAAAAGCTGTTATATCTCCATCTTTGAATGATACAAAGATTTTCAGTTCATTTTTATTTACAATGTTATGAGTGGTTTCAAAAAATTTAAGCATCTTATCCCCATGAAACAGTGTGTTTACTAAGCATATTATTCTTTACTATGGAAATACTACTTTAAAAACCAGGTATAATCCCTTAAATTTAAATTAAAAAGCTATTTAATCTTATTTTTTAAATTGAGCCCGAAGATGATTTTCATGTTTAATATTCAAGATATTGCATTATTCATCATTTTGGGTATTATGAGCGGAATATTAATCATTAAAACCTTTAAAAAGATAGGATGGGATTAAAATGGATATTTTACTTGAAATATTCTGTGATCTTTGTGGATTATTTCTTATAATCATTTTAGCGATTATGTTTTTATGCCAAATTATAAGAATGGCCCTTTGTAATGAATATAATTTGTTAATGCTCTTTTTGAACTTATTTCTTTTGTTATATACTTTGTTTCGACTTTTAAAACAACAAAGAAGGTGAAAACTTATGAGATCAGATTTAGCAAATATGAAAAAAACTGAAGCAAATATAAGAAATTTTATTAAAACAAATGGAAGATTACCAAATTATGCTACAATGCATGATATGGATACAAATAAAGATATAGATGTATCTAAAGGTGAATATTGTGGAATGTTTTACGGTTATTATAATTTCTGGCTTAAAAATGGTAGATTCCCTAATTTTGTGACAAAAAACATTTTAAAAGCAGAGCCTACAATCCTGAATCTCCAGGACAATAAGTATACTTGCTGTCCTACTTCACTTTCAATGATTTCAACTAAATTATTCAACCCTAAATCTGAATTAGAACTTGCAAGGATCTTTGGAACTATATATAATGACCAGAATCCAGGAACACCACCTAAGAATTTACTAGATCCATCCAGACAGGCTCAAGCTGGACTTATAATTAAAGCAATGTCAAGGAATCCAAGTAATGTAAAAGCAGCGTTGGATAAATATAAAGGAGTGTTATGTCATTATGAAACAGGACCTGCTGATTGCTCAGGTTTCATCAATAACTATGGGCATTTCTGTATAATTAGTGGTGTTGCTGGAGGATATTACTATATAATGGACCCTACCAGAGGATATTATAAATGCAGAACATTAGAAATGGATCATGCTACAAATGGCCGTAATATATGGTACTATTCTGTTGAATTAAAATAGATAGAAAATCGTTCTTTACTTAATTTTGAAATTAAAAATTAAATTAATCAAAAAAAAGAGAAATTTTACCTGAAAAATCGTTTTCAGGCAAAATAACTGTTCATATCACAGTTTATTTATAATTTGCTGAAAGGGGTTAAAAATGTTATCTTTCACAACTACGTTGATCCATGCGATGTTCGATGTTCTTCCATTGTAGGATAGTTGATAGCTGAAAGTGTCATTACCAGTAAAGTCGTTGAATGGTATGTATTGAACCTGAGGGAAATTCATAGTTTCCTGATTTAATACACTGACATTTCCATTTAAAGGATTCTGGATAATAACCACATCATATGAACTATTGATGCCTGTAGTATTGATATTTATAGTCACAGGCGTGTTCCTGAATGCATCGACAGTTAAATTCTGTGCAGTAACGTTTAATGTGCCGTTTTCTTTTACCGCTATTGTCACAAATCCATCATTTGAATAAAGCCCTTTAGAGTCTTTTGCCCTGTAACTGAAGGTATCATTACCAAAGAAATCTTTTTCAGACTTGTAACTGAAACTTCCATTGGCTAAAATATTCACAATACCATGTTCAGGCTGAACAACAACATCTGAAGTCAAATTATCACCATCAACATCAGTAACATTAAACACACCCTGAACTTCCATTCCAGACTCTGTATTCACTGTACTGTTTCCTGCAACCGGTGCATGGTTTACTTTACCGCTATGATATGAGTTTAAATCTGTTAATTCAGTTTCAGCAGAGGATTTCATTTCTTTCGCATTTTCATATAAAATACCGGCTGATGCAAAAAGCCCAGTTGCCGCTGCACACACTAACCAACCTGCAACAGCCACAAGACCTGCAGGAACTGCTGAAGCACCTGCTGTAACGATAACCAATATCCACAGAATTGCATCAATTATAGCTAATATAACGGCAAGCCCCATTAGAGAAACTGCAATTATATTAAGGATATGTGCGGTATATTCCGTGTTTTCAGCTTCATCTAGTTTTTGACCTATATTTTCTTTTTGAATTGAATATATTTGAGTTACAGCTTGCGAACTATCAAAATCAGGATTATTTGGCGTTAGTTTTAATTTAACTAATGAAGGAAGTTGTTCTACATGTATTTGATTAACTTTACCATTACTACCGTTAAATAAGGCAAATCCATTTTCTTTATCAATTTTATCAAAAATTAAATATCTATAATACCCTTTTTCAGTCTCGAGCTGTACTATATCACCGCTTTTAAGTTCAGATGGAGAAGTCTTAAAAATATTGAAAGCTATTTTAAAATGATCCTTTAGTTGTTTTGCCATTGATTGTGCGTCTTCATAGCTGTTATTACCCTGATTAACCTGTTCCTCAGAATTTTCAGTAATTATTTGTGCTTTATTTTGAATATCAGTTGCATTTGCTTCCAATTGCTTAGATTCAGAGTTTATTGTAGAAATATGTTTAGATACCTCACTCCATTGCCAAAATTTCCACCAATTATCCTTTATATAATTTGCAGAGTCATTTATATTCGCAGCATGCTTCGTTATCTCGTCTTCAACTTTTTTTATTTCATTCGAATTAGTATTTATTGTTGAAAGTTTTTCATCTATATTGTTTCCATTATTAAGTACTTCACTCATTTTTGCCGCGCTTACTGGAACTATGCTAACTATTAAAAGCACGACAAGAAGAATAAAGCCATTTTTCAACATTTAAAATCACTCCATTAATATATAATAAACGTTTACTTAAAAAGTTAAAAGTTTATATATATAAATATTTCTATAGGGAGATACTGGTAGTCAAGTAGAATTTATCTATAATTTTCTTTACTTAATTCAAAAAAAAATATTAAATTTAAAAGAATATCCACACATCTTTTATTCATTCGTTTAAACTTAAGAAGTGATTATTTGAATAACTCCTTTAGCGTTGGTATTGGTAATTAAAAGTCCTTTTATATTGGCGTCATTAAAAGTATATGTTACATTTAGCGGTTGTGTTTCATTTGCTAGGTTAATGGTTTTTTGCTCCAGTATATTTACTGTATAGTTTGCACCAGTTGCTCCAGATACTGGAATGGTATTTAAAATCAATATATGCACATTAGACGTATTTATATTGGAGTTTAGTCTGGCTAAATCTTGACCTACAAACTTAACCGATTTAGTTCCATTTGGTATAGTTATATTTTGAACTCCTACAAAATCTGGAGATTTTCCTGCCGTTAAATTGTATTGATATATAGTTTTTTCGTTACTGGCACATCCCGAAGTAAAAACAACCAGTGTTAAAATAGCTAAAATTCCAAAGACTATTATATCTGACTTTTTCATACATTTACCCCCTTAATTTCTCTATTTAAAATTAAAAAAAATAAAAATTTAATGTTATTCTAATTCTAATTTGATTCCGCCTATTCTTGGTGCTAAGAAGTTGTATAGTAGGACAGCTATTGCAGTTACTATAAATGTTCCGATGAATGCCATGATAGGCCAGACTATAATTAAGTATAGGGCACCCATAGCGGTAATTGAACCTGCAATAGAATTAACAACATTAGCAGTCTCAGGGTTCAAACTAATAATATAAGTACTTATCTGGTGTATTGTTGACCATCCGGCAATAAAATAAAGGATCCCGGCAATAAATGATATAATTGCAGCAATCACTGACACTATTAAAGAAACATCGATTAATGGTAAAGATTTTACAGTTTTAATTGTAGATTTAGTTTCAATTACTTCCTCAACTGATTTAGTTTCTTTAGTTTCTTCCATTATCTCACCTCCTTTTTATTAATAATTTAAATACTTGAACATAAATAATTATCTAATTTAAATGAATATTTAAAAATATAAATTAAATATCAATAAAAAATAAAGATAAGAGAACTTAAAATCAATAATTACAAGATTATAATCTAAATATAATTTTAATTTATGTTATTAGTCCGTTATAAATCCTAGAATATGATTATAATTAAGGAAATCTTTATATTTTATTTGAAATTTATACTTTTTAATTAATTAGGAAATTGTATTAATAATTTTAATCATATATAAATAAAATTAAATGAGCGATAATAATGAAACCCAAAGATCAAGCATCACAAAACTTAAGTTTGTGGGCTAAAATCATGTTTAAAATTAAAAATGACATAAAAAGTCAGGTCATTTTAATAATGTTGGTCGTATTTGGGTTTATGAGTACATTTGAAGTCCTAAAAATGGTTATTTATCCTACAATAGAAACTTGGCCGTCTCATGTTGTAACAATAATTTTTACAACAATTTTAGCCACTATAACTGCTTATTTTGTATTAAAGGAACGTGAAAAAATTGAAAATTCTTTAAAAGAGAGTGAAACTCGGTTTCGTTCATTATATGAAAATAGTATGGATGCTATAATTTTATCAACTCCAAAAGGCGATATCCTTGCTGCTAATCTCGCTGCAGAAGAAATGTTTTTGATGAGTGAGGAAGAAATTATTAAAGCTGGTAGAGATGGACTTTTGGTCATGGATGAACGGGCTAAACTTGCTATTAAAGAAAGAGCAGAAAATGGTAGGGCTAAATCTGAATTAATTTATAAAAGGGGGGATGGTTCTACTTTTCCTGCTGAGACGGTTTCCAGTATTTTTGCAGATGCTGATGGATCCCTTAAAACGAGTTTAGTTATAAGAGACTTGACTGAACGTAAGCAAATGGAAGATGAATTAATAAAATCGCGTGTTAATTTAGAAATTCAAGTTAAAGAGAGGACGAGGGAACTTCAAGAAGCTTACAAATCACTTAGTGAAAGTGAGGAGAAATTTCGTGAGATATTCAACAGAGCCAATGATATGATTACTCTTGTTGAACTTGGAGAAAATGGCCAACCAGGACGCTTTTTAGAAGTGAATGACATTGCAACTGAAAGATTAGGTTTCAGTAAAGATGAATTTTTAAAAATGGATACAGCAAAAATAATTGATCCCAAATATAGGTTCCAAATGGCTGAAAATGCAAAGAAATTAATTAAAAATAAGCATGTAACGTTTGAGATTGTCCATGTGACTAAATGGGGTTCTAAGATTCCGGTTGAAGTTAGTGTTCATATTTTTAAGCTTAGAGGAAAAGATGTTACCCTTGCAATTTCTCGTGATATTACAGAACGTAAAAAAGCTGAAAATAAATTGCGCGAGAGTGAAGGAAGGCTCAAAATTGCTATGGATATGGCCAAGTTGGCGTATTGGGAATATGATGTTGAATCTGACCTGTTTACATTTGATAATAGATTTTATACGATATATGGTGAAACTGCTGAATATAAAGGCGGTCCAAAGATGTCTTCTGAAGAATATGCCCAGAGATTCCTTCCTCCTGAAGAATCTCACTGGGTAGCAGAAGAAATCGAGGAAGCCCTGAAAACAGATAATCCTAACTTTTTTAGACAGATAGGGCACACTATCATTAGAACTGATGGTGAAAGGCGTTTTATAATAGTCCGTTTTGGAGTTATTAAAGATAATAAAGGCCATACTATAAAAACCTATGGTGCAAATCAGGATATTACAGAACTTAAAAAAGCCGAAGAAGAAAGAAAAAAATTTATAGAAGAACTAAAACGTTCTAATGATGAATTAGAAAGATTTGCATATGTAACTTCTCATGACCTTCAAGAACCATTACGAACCATTGCAAGTTTTACTCAACTACTTGAACGGCGTTTTAAGGGTCAATTAGATAGTGATGCTGATGAATTTATTGACTATATTGTTGATGCTTCTGTTAGGATGAAAAAGATGATTCAGGACTTATTAGAATATTCTCGAGTGGCTACAAAGGGTGGTGAATTTAAACCGGTTAATAGTGAAGACGTAGTCAATAATGTTTTAAGCAGTCTTAGAGCTATAATCACTGAAAATAATGCTGAAATCACATATGACAGTCTTCCAGAAGTGTTTGCAGATGAAAATCAGCTTACAAGAGTTTTCCAGAACCTCATAACCAATGCCATTAAATTCCGTAAAGAGGATGAACCACCGAAAATTCATATTTCAGTACTTAAAGACGAAAAAGAGAATGAATACGTGTTTAGCGTCGCAGATAACGGTATTGGAATTGAAGAACAATATTTTGACCGTATTTTCAACATATTCCAACGTTTACATACAAGGGATGAATATCAAGGAACTGGGATCGGACTTTCGGTCGTAAAAAGAATTGTTGAGCGTCATAATGGTAGAATGTGGGTTGAATCAGAATTAGGTGAAGGTTCTACTTTTTACTTTACAATTCCAATTAGAAGTTAAAGTATAGCAAAGTTTTGTTTTAAATTGCTTATTTTTGCAAATAATCTTTGTATGACTTCTTTATAATTATAGTCTAAAAAAAATAAAAGAAAAATAGTAGATTATTTTCTTTTTGAGGTTGCTAAACCACCTAATACTGCAAGAATTGCCAGTATTAATCCTGCTATTGGTAACCCTGTTTTTTGCATTGGTATTGTTTTGCTTGCTGCTTTTACTTCATTTACTGCGTTAATTGTGATTGGTGTTACGCCTTCAGTGTTGATATTGTAAGTATCTGATGTGATTGATGAACTGAAAACGAAAGTTCCAGCATGATTTGACCAACCTGAGATATACAAGTATGGATCACCCACAGGAACGTTATTTAAAGTCCATGTTATTGTGTTAGTGTTTGCATTGTAAGTCCAGTTTCCATCACCAGTGATTTGTGATATTTCAAAACCTTCTGGTAATGGAATAGTCATTGTAACATTTGTTGCATTATCTGGTCCTTTGTTTCCGAGTTTGTAGGTTAGTGTGAATGTTTCTCTTACTTGTGGGTTGTTATTGCTGCTTATTATGTTTAGGTATAGGTCTGCTGTTTTGTTGATTCTGATATATGCAGATTCTGTGTTATTTGTAGTGTAATTATCAGCGGTTGCTGTCACTTGCACCGGATTGAATAATGAATTCACTGCTCCTTCATTAGCATAGAACATGGAAGTCATAACGCCATTTACAGTGTTTAATGTGACTGAATGAGTTATTTCAAAGCTTGTGAAGCTTCCCCAAGGTATTGAGAGAGTTATTGGTCCATCAGGAATATGTCCTCCAATTAAATCACCGCCACCATTAATGTGGTTGAAATCTGCGGTAATAGCCGATGTTTGGGTGTTATTAATGTTTGTAGGGTTTACTGTTACTGTTAAAATAACCCAATTTGTTGGATTAGTAAATCCGGATATAAGGCTATTCCAATATGGGTTGTTTGAACCCCACCAATTATTCTCAGCATCCACAGAACCACTATAACAGTAAATAGCAGTACCATTAACTGCAGTGTTATTGTAGAATCGATTGAAATGAGCAGTTAAACTACTTGAAGTGTAAATAGCACCACCAATACCTGCAGTTGCTTTGTTGCCAGTGAAAGTACTGCCCGTAACAGTACAAGTATTAGTACCATAATTGCAGATAGCTCCACCATTAACTGCTGTGTTATTGGTGAAAGTACTGCCAGTAACAGTACAAGTACCCGTATTGATGATAGCTCCACCTTCAATTGCAGTATTGCCAGTGAAAGTACTGCCAGTAACAGTTAAACTATCATAATTTAGGATAGCTCCACCATAATCATTTGCTGTATTACCAGTGAAAGTACTGCCAATAACAGTACATGTACCTCCTCCATTGATAGCTCCACCAGAATAACTTGCGCTATTGCCAGTGAAAGTACTGCCAGTAATCATTGCAGTATCCTGGTAATGGAAAATAGCACCGCCCTGACTTGCAGCGTTATCTGTAAAAGTACTGCCAGTTATATTCAAAGTACCCTGATTGTGAATAGCACCACCATTATAAATTACAGTGTTTCCAGTGAAAGTTGTGCTGGCAATATTTAAAATACCTTGATAGTTGTGAATAGCACCACCATGACTTGCACTGTTATCTGTGAAAGTGCTACCAGTTACTGTTAACGCGCCAGAACTCTCAATAGCTCCACCAGTCCAACGTGCAGTGTTACCTGTGAAAGCACTGTCAATAACAGCTAAATTTCCTGAATTGTCAATTGCACCACCATTACCTTTATACATAGATGTACTTGGCGCAGTGTTACCAGTGAAATTACTGTCTTTAATAGTTAGATCAGCACCATTGTAAATAGCTCCACCATTACCATCTGCATTGTTGTTTGTGAAAGTACTGCCAGTTACATTCATATTGGCTGCTGATTCTCCACTGAAGGAAATAGCTCCACCATGACCTTCTGCAGTGTTACCAGTGAAACTGCTGTTTACAATATTCAAAACAACATTAAAGCCATATATAGCACCACCCCAGCCACTTGCATGGTTATTTTCGAATGTACAGTTTGTAATGTTCAAATAGCTGTAAACGCCCAAACCATTGTCGTCTAAGATAGCACTACCACTTCCACCTGAATTTCCATTTCTAAGTGTCAGATTAGATAGTGTAATGTTAACACCTGCACCATATGGAGTGTAGAATATTCTGCCACTATTTTGGGCGTCAATTATAGTACCAGTCTGGTTTTGACCAACAATGGCCATATTCTTATCAATAAGGATGTTAGTGTTCTTTATTCCTGTATAAGTTCCATTTGCTATGTAAACTGTTCCATTGATATTTACAGTTCCTGTTGCGTTTTTAATGCTGAGTTTTGCTGTTTCCCATGAAAGACCGTCGTTATCATCGCTTCCATTTGAACCATTCACATAAATAACACTAGAATTTGGCGAAGGACTCATAAATTGTGCTGAAACAGTATCCATAGTAAATGAAAAGATCAATGCTAAACTTATGAGAAGTAAAGGAATAATAGTTTTAGATGTAATTATTTGTTTTCTTATCTTTTTCACCTCCTTTATGCCTATTTATAAATTTAACGATTATAACTGTCTTTGATGGGAGGGAGTGTGTTATAAAAGAAATAATATATAACAAAAGGAATTAATATCTCCCAGTTCAATTGTATGATTGATTATCGTTGCTATTTAATACTAAACTCTTGTTTAAACAATCTTCTATATAATTTTTACTTTGCAATTCCAATTGATGAAAGAACTGTGTAGAAGATAATAATTTTGGAAAGGAATTATAAATGGGATAAAGAAAAAGCTGAAAAGCTCCTGAAAGAAATATTAAAATCATTATATGTTATGATAGATAAAAAATGGGCACCTGAAGATGATATTAAAGTATCTAACTTAATAAATGAGCTAAGAATAATATGTAATAAGCCATAAACTATCTTTTTTTTATATTATAGCAATTCCTTGTGATTTGGTAGATTAATAAGAAAAAATTAAATAATACTTTAAAATTCTATATAAGTTATGGATGAAGCTGTAAAAATAAAGTACCTCAATCTTATAAAAGAAATAGATAAAAGTGTTGAAATTTTAAAAGATGAAATATCTTCTATTGATAATCAAAAAATAACTCTTAATGAAAGATTGAAGGTGCTTGAAACTCAGAGGGATGAACTAAAATCCCATATAGGCTGGTAAAGTAATTTAGCTTATTTTTTTTTTAAATGGGTTTTACCTGGACGCATACGGGGGATTTGTCATGTGCGTCCAGGAACTTAAGTGACGCACTTAAGTCATTAGACATATGAGTCATGGATCAACTACTAGTCAATCCATGCTATGATATGGTATACTGGTTTAAAAACCTTCACGTACATGATTAATCATTATGAACAAATATAACAGAGAATTTTTAAAAAATACCTAAAAATATGCACTCAAAAACTAAAACTAATTTTTAGATATATATTAATAGGCTAAACTCAATTTAAGTACCATTCTCATTTAATCGGAATAGTAAAGTAAAATGTTGAACCTACTCCTAATTGTGATTCAACCCATATACGCCCATCATGATAACTTATAATCTTTTCAACGATTGCAAGCCCTATGCCTGTGCCTTGATATTCGTCAATAGTATGTAATCGCCTAAATACTTCAAATATTTGCTCTGTGTATTGTTCTTCTAATCCAATTCCATTATCTTCAACTAAGAAAATCCATTCCTTATTATCCTCGTCTTTAATTGCAGAAATATGCGCTCTGGGATGGAATATATCTTTACGGAATTTAAGGGCATTGCTAATTAAATTTTGGAGCACTCGTATAATCTGAATTTCATCAGCATGAATTACTGGGAGAGTATCATACGTAATTTCCGCATTACACTCAGCGATGGATACTTTTAAATTTTCTAAAGCGGATTTAAGAGCATCTTCAGCATTAAAATATTTAAATTCGTTTTTTTGAGTTCCAACACGTGAATATTCAAGTAATCCTTGAATCATATTTGACATTCTAATGGCAGCATCAGTGATAAAATCCATAAACTCATCAGCATCGCTATCAAAACGACCTTTATATCTACGTTCAAGTAATTGTGTATAATTGGTAATGGTACGTAATGGTTCTTGTAAATCGTGACTGGTAATATAAGTAAAACGTTCCAATTCCTTATTAGAACGCTTTAATTCGTTTATCGTATCTTTAAGGCTTAATTTTTTTTCTTTTAAATTATGATAAGCCTCTTCAACCTCTACAGTTCTTTCCTCAACCTTTTCTTCAAGATTGTGTTGTAGTTCCCTTAATTTTTCTTCAGCTTTTTTTCGCTCTGTAATATCTGTAAAGAATGCTATAAACTGATTTTTTTGAGGTGAAAAAGCAGCAATCTCATAACATTTATTTAAAGATGGCATTGGATATTCGAAAGTGGTTGATTTTCCAGTTAAAGCAACTTTTCCATATATTTTAATAATTTCTTTAACATCTTCAGGCGGGAATACATTTGTAACTCTTATATTTATTACGCTATCCTTTTTTAATCCAGTAAAATCCTCAAAAGCCTGATTAACATCCAAATATACAAAATCGATAGGATTATTCTCATTATCCGTAATTATTTCACATAATGCAAAACCCATTAGGGGATTATTGAAAAACAGTTTATAACGTTTTTTATTTTCTGCTAACTTTTTATCAATGTCATGTTTATAAAGAGCAGTTATTATAGATGCCCACAATCCCTCCTGATTGATAGGTTTAGTGAGGAATCCATAGGGTTTTGTTAATTTAACTCGCTCAAACGTTTTTTTATCAGAGAAAGCAGTTAGATATATTATGGGGATATCCAAAAGATTTATTATTTTTTCAGCAGCTTCTATACCGCTTATTTTCCCTTTTAAGTTAATGTCCATAAGTATTAAATCTGGCTTTAATTTTTCTGCTGTTTTAATAGCTTCTTCCCCTTCTGAAGCTATTGGAAGTATTTCAAAACCTAATATTTCTAAAGTTCTTTTAATATCCATTGCTGTAATGGATTCATCTTCAACAATGAGGATTTTTGCTTGCATAGATTCTCTTAGGATATTTTAGTAATTATTATCATTTATAATTAATTTTAGATTTTATTTTTTTTAATTATATTTGATCATAAAATTTATTTAGTTTAAAATCCATTTAATAATATTTATTGGGGGAATATTATGAGTAAAGAAAAGGCTGCAGAACTCTTAAAAGATATTCTAAAACCATTATATTTTAAAGTAGATAAAAAATGGACCAGTGAAGATGATAATAAAATAGATAAATTAGTAAATGAATTAGAACAAATAAATAAACATTCGTAAAAAGATCTATTGGTTAAATTGCTTGGAGGATATAAATGTTGGACAAACTTTCTATACATGAATACCAGAAGTTAATCAGCATTTTAAAAGAATATAACTATCTTTTATCCACATCAATTGAAGAAAAAGCTGCAGATATTATTGAAAGTATTTATTTTGAAGCTAAAAGTAAAAAATATGATATTAGTAAAGCAAAAGTTAGTTTAATTAATACTTCTAATGGTCCAGAAATTGACGTTACATTTAAAAGTAACTAAGACTTCTGTACTTAAATTATTTACAATTATTTACTGCTAATTTGCTGGTTACTACTGTTTTAGCCCTTAAAAGAACATTATCTTTTTTTTCACTTTTTTGGATTGCAAGCTCAATCTCTTGAAGTAAATTTTCCAATTCAGTCGATTTACATTTATATGCTTTATTTAACAGATATTCAGAAGTATTTTTTGTATTATTCAATTTGGTCTCAACTCTTATTTTTTAAAATGTATCTAATGTAAATCTTTAATATGCATAATAAAATAGTACAGATTTTTTATAGCTCCTGGACACACAATTGAGCAGTGTCCAGGAACATTATGTTTAGTGAACGTTAAATAATTTGTTCTTTATGAAATATATAACTTTTTTGTAATATTTATTAATCATTTGATTTTTTTGGTAATACTGCGTAGTTAAACCAGTAATGCTTAATAATATCTATATATTCGCTAAATGTATCTAAATCCACAGGTTTAACAATATAAGCACTTGCATAATGTATATATGCATCTGTTATATCATTATCATCGCTAGAATTAGTTAAAACAATTACAGGAATACATTTCAACATATTATCATTTTTAATCTCTTCAAGCACTTCAAGACCATTTTTTTTAGGTAAATTCAAATCCAATAAAATTAAAGAAGGAGTTTTACAATTTTTATACTTTCCTATTTTATTTAAATAGTCCATAGCTTCCATACCATCTTTAACACTAGTAATATCAAAATTAATGGCATTTTCTTTAAATATTTCAGTTATTATACGAATTTCAGCGGGGTTATCTTCTACTAATAGAACATTAACCTGCCCTGATGAATTCATTGAATCCCCCCTCCATCTTGAATGTTGTTCTTTATTATATAAAATATTATGCAAAAAAATTAATTTATTATATTTGAAACTATCTAAATTTTAAGGAATTTATTTATAACAGCTTAAAATGAATTATTATTAGTAAATAATGACATTAAAATGATAATATAAATTTTAAAACAAAAGGGCTTAAGGATACTCCGCTATGGGATCGTGAGTTGGGAGTATCCCTAAATAGTTAGTTTACTAAGTTGAAAGTGGTCCTGACATTGGGGGTGCCAGCAAAAGATTAGTAAACTATGTCATTCTATGAATTCTAATATTATTTAAAGTGAATGGTCCATTACGTGACTATAGTCACATTTATAAGAAAATTAAACCTTTAAAATAATTTTAAAAAGAACTCTTTCTTGAAATTAAATAATTGGTTCAAATTACTACATAATATGAATTTAAATATTCTCATTCTAAGAGAGGGAAATATTTGGGACTGCATTTAGTTAATCGTTATATGGATATAATAATATATGTAATATAATTAATAACTATTGTTCTATAGAGTCAATTTAAGGTCAATAAAATGTAGTTAGTATATTTTAATGACGATTAAATTTATTATTCTGTATTAACAATAGTTATATGGGTGAAAAGTGCTCGAATGAGTTAAAGGAGTATAAAAACTCATTACTTTTAAAAAATAATTGGAGGAAAAAATAATGGCAGTTAAAGATGAAATACGAAGTCAAATTATAGGGGCGCTTGCAGGTGCAAAATTCCCAATAAATTCACCTGAAGAACTCCTAGCAGCATTTCCACAGGGTGCAGAAACTACATGCAAAGCAGATGGTGTTGAATTAAAAGCTGGTGACGCGGGTACTGTTCTTAAAGAGAGTGACTTCCCATTTAAAAGCGCTGAAGACGTGGCAAACACCATAGTAGACAGAGCTTTATAATTTACATATTCTTTTTTAATTTAATAAACCTCTTTTTATTTTTAAATTCATATTAATTCTTATTTAAAGAGGAAAAACCATATAAATAATAATAGGAAAAGGGATGAATTTTTATGAGTAAAGAAAAAGCAACTGACATTTTAAAAAAACATTTCAAAGCATTATACGATTATGCAGGGATGGAATGGACTACAAATGATGATAAAAGCTTAGAACAATTCATGGACGAACTTGAAGAAATCATTAAAGAAAAATAACCTATTGAACAATAATGCAAATTTTTTAGATCAATTCTCCTGGATACCAAATGACATGGAGGAGATTGTCCAGGAGAATTGTGTGGAAACTAAGTATCCTAAACGGGTAGTACATAAATTGTTCAGGATTTTTAGATATCCAATTAATAATAAATTTATATTAATTAATATATCTTTAGTTAGAATAAAAATTATTTTTAAAATTTTAATATTAATTAAAGAGAATGGCCCATTACGTGACTATAGTCACATGAATAATAAAATAAAACGTTTAATAGAAATTAATTTTTAGATCAATCCTCCCGGATAATAAGGTATAAAGGAGGGGCTACCTATCCAGGAGAATTGTGATGAAAACTTATTTTCCTGAAATATATCGGTGCTTAAATGTTTTCAGGATTTTCAGTCCCATCCCATTATTTTATTAATATATTAATTAATATATTTTATCATTTAATTATTACATTTTAAGAAATTAAATGCAATTGCTCTTTATTTTTTTTCGTAAAATTTCTAAGATTGGTGTTAGTGGAAGTAAGTTTATACTGATCAAAAGATAATATTCCATTAACTTAATAAAGGGGGATAAAAATGTTTTTTTGGACTGAAACGCCGCAAACTGAAATTTGGAACCAACTTAGATATTTAAAGAGTCAAAAAAATGTGGAAAACTTATTATTGGGAAAAATACAATCTGAAAGGGTACAAATACATCACGATCCGGATGAAGTTCATGAAAGGTCATTTGAAATAGTATCTTGTATTCGGCAAGCAGATGAATATTATAGAGCTGCTGAAACTGTGGGATCAGCTACTCAACCATTATTACAGTTTTACGGTGCCCACGTGCTTGTTAAAGCTGTTATTCTGGCCAATACAACTAAAAGACTATCTGATTTTGAATATCATGGTTTAAATGGTAAAATAAGCACAGCTAAACCAGAATTTCGGAATGATCTGAGAGATTATAAAGAAGATCAATCTCAATGGGAAATTGAAAAAGAATTTGCAATCACTAATGGGGGTGTGTTCGAAGGTCTTTGCGAAAGTATAAATGAATCTATACCAGAAAGAGGAGAAATTTTCACGTTTAAAGATGTAGTGAGTAGAATTCCAGATTTATCTGAAATATACCGCCGTCACTACGACGAACCTTCTTGTTGTTCTAAAATTTCTCATGGTGCCCAGGCACCGAATTTACAAAAAGGTACAGTGGCAGGGACATATAATGTAACACCTCTTGATTGTGGTATTTACAAAACATTTACAATGATATTTGCAGGATTGTTTATCTTAAGTAACGTAGTTAGGTATAAACCAGCTTTTTGGATGCGAGAAATTGAAGGAAAAGACTCGGGATCAGCCTCCATTGTAGAAGCTTTTTGTAACCTGGCAAAAAGAAGATTGCCAAATGATACATTGGGAAGTATATGGAACGAAGATTTTGAATATGGAACTCCCGGACGAATGGTGGGATAAACGCTCCAATTAAATTTTTATACTAATTTATTTTATAACTACTCTTTATTTTTTTTCAAAAATTTTATATTTATTTTAAAGGAGATTCTATAAATTCCATAAATTGTTTACCAAATGGTTGTACTTGAGGATCACTATGGCCATCAATAGGAATTACTCTAAATGTAGTATCCCCAGGGTCACGAATAACCATACCTTGTGAATCAAGATCTTTTAAAGCATATTGATATAGCATGTTTTTTTCAATATAATCAGGAAATGTAGTTGCCATTACATCTCCAAATTCAAAAGTCATTACCTTTACAGAAACATCATCTCTAAAAGAATATCCTGCAAAATCAAAATTATAGTCAATTTTCGATGTTAAATTATCAATCCAATATTTAGACCTTCTTTCATTGAAAAATTTTAATAATTTTATATGAGTTACTGTAAATGATTCTATAAGATTTAAGAATATAATTTTTATATCATCTTCGGGAGCAGTTGGCAGTGCTGAATTAAGAACAGCGTTACGTAATGCTTCAAGCTTTTCTTTTTGATGAGTACGTATAGCTAACTCATAAGCATGAATTAAAGTGGTAAGAAAAGATTCATTTTGAGCAAGATCTTCAATTTCAAAATTTTCATGCATCTGTTTTAATTCATTTAATCCTTTAACAATATCAAAAAGTAAATCATTTAATCTTTTGGATATAGGGGGGGGTAATATTACAGTACCAAATACAGCGGAGAATATAGGGGCAAATGGTGGAAATAATATAGAAAATATAGTAGTTACACCTGCATTAAGTGATGCATGCCCATAGTCTCCTATACTAAGTTTTAAATCTTTTTGAACTCTTTCCATAGAAATTGAATTTTTAGCATCATTTTTCATAATCATTCAACTGACATTTGATTAATATACTTTATTATTTAATTATTAAATTTAAGACATTAATTGCACATGCTCTTCTATTTTTTTTCAAAAAATTTCCAAATTTATTTTATTATCCCTACATTTGTATATCGTTTTTCACATGTTGGACAAATCCAAGTTTTGTCACCATTTAAATTTTCATGAATATTCCGAATACCTATAAAATCGCATTTAGGACATTTTACCAAGGCATGATACATATTTACCTCCCCTTATATTTTTTAAGTAAAACTATTATAAAATTTTTCTCTAAGTATCTTTGTAGATACAATCAAACCTTTTATAAAGTTTATAATACTACTAATTAGGAAAAAAGCAGCAGCTGTATAATAGATGGATATTAAGAAAGAGTCAAAAAAAGAATTAGTCAAGTATGGTTTAACGCTATCAAAGGTGATAATTGTTGAATTATATGAATTAAGAGGCAACGTTGTGAATAATACAGCGCCATATATTAATAAAAAACTAATAGCAGATAAAAGAGTAGCCATGAGAAATATTTCCCCGCTTTTTTTCATCATAGCTTCCAGTTTAAAACTTTTATTATATTTATCTTCAATATAAACTTTAGTCAATCTTTCTTTCTCTTCCTCTTCTTTTTTAGCATCTAATATTTTTGTTAAAACTTCATCATTTAAGACTTCGTATTTAATGACATCTTTATTCCTATTTGATAATATTAAGGAATATGTGAGTGTTAAAAGAGATAATGTTGCATAAACTAAAATTACTGTAAGTGTTAAAATGAAAATATCATTAATATTTTTTAAATCTTTTAAAAAATAGCTAATCATAAAAGATACAAAACCTATTATGTACGGCATAAAACTTCTTAAATGAAAATTATAGTCAAATATAAATGATAATACTTTCCTTCTTTTATTTCTATCAGCTATTTTGTTTTTTAAATTATTTGGAAATTGACTTATAGATTTGGACTCTTTTATGGAGGGTACAAACATCTCTATAATGAAATTTATACCTATAAACATTAAAACCATCAGTATAATAAAATCTAGAATGTCCATAGTAGTATTATTATTTTCATAGATAAAAATAGCGACATCATAATAAATAAGTATAAATGATTATTTATATCTATTGATTAAATGTTTTCTATTTTAGAATTACTTTTCTAATGCTCTTGCACTATCAACTAAACCATAGGCACATGATCTTATACTCAGGTGGTAATATTGGACGTGGTAGATGCCAGAATCAAAAAATGCAAAGACATCACAATATTAATAGACAAGAAGATGAGAGAGCGTAGAATAGAAACAGAGAAATATATTATCCAATTAGACGATACAAACCCTTTCCAAGCTGACGATTTTGTTAAAGTAGTCAATAAAAAAGATTTTGAAAAGTTAGGATCCATAATCCAATCTTTAAGGAAAGAGAGAAAGGATCTCCAGGATAAAAATAAAAAATTAGAAACATTGTTGGAGGTTCAGGGCCAGTATATTTCTAAACTTGAATCCAATCCTAAATCTGCAGGTGATGCATTTAGTTTTAAAAATTTATTGAAAATATGAGAATAAATTCATTACAAATTCAATAATTATAAAGGTTAGTTATCTAAATAAGTTTTAATTCTTTTTTTTAACAATTCGTCATATTTTGAAGCTTTAATTATTTTGGGCAGTGATAGTATTTCCATTATTTTTTTAGGATTGATACTGCATTCTGGACCATAAGAAGTAGGTTTACAATTTACTAATTTTTCCTTTGTTAATATCTTTCTAACCTTTTTAATTTTCCCTTGTTTACTCTTTGGGAAACCTTTAAGGATATTATCTTCAGAAGTATGTCTTTTACCTACATATGTATGTTTAAGGAGGTCTATTAAGATATCTGCTTTAATTTCCTCCATTTCTCTTTTGGTAATCTTTACCATACTTTTTATTAAGAGTTTATTATATATAAAAATAATCTGATTTTTTTTATATAATAGAAAAAATTTTATAATATGAAATAATTAAACATTAAACGTTCATTAATTGAACAAATAGGTGATTAATATATGCTGAGTGAAATTTTTGGTGAAAATTGCAAAAGAGCAAAAGTATTTGATTTGTTATTGTCGCATCCATACACCGAATATACTAAAACTGACATAGCTGACTGCGCTGAAATATCTAGAAACACGTTGGATACATTCATCAATGATTTATTAGACTATGGAATAATAAATAAAACCAGACGTATAGGAAATGGCCAATTATACCAAATAAACATGAAATCTACTATTACTCAAGCCTTAAATTCTTTTCAAAATCAATTAGCAGATATTGAATTTGAAAAAGAAATGAAAACATATAAAGAAACTGTAGATGAAAAGATAAATCCAATAAAGCCATTTGAAGAGATTATTAAAAACGAAATAGTTAAAGAAGAAAAAATTGAAAGTGAAAAAGCAGGTACAAAACTAATACATCAAATTAAAGGATTTGATTCAACTTTAGATGTATCCAATAAACCATTTAACAATATATGGGAACAAGTACAACCATCTGGAGCTATGGTAGCACATAATTTTGGTATGACAAAACATAAGTCTTCATTAATTAGTATTGGAAATATAAAGTCCAACTCTTTGATAGAACTTAGGGAGAATTAATATGAAAAAAGGAAAAAAAGGCATAAAAGCAAAGCAAATAAGCAATATTCCCTTAGATTTAAATCAAGAACATAAACAAATATATGCTACGGGTGCTTTTGGAGGATTTACAAATTATGATTTTAGATTATTCTTTTATAATGAAGTTCCAAAACAAACCGGAAAACATATAGAAACAGTCGAATTAGTACCTGAATCCAAGTATGAGATTGTTATGTCTATAAAAACAGTTAAAGAATTACATATTTGGTTGGGTGAAAAAATCAAAGAAGTTGAAGATGTATTGGGTGAAGAAATTAAAACTACTAAAGATGACTTCGAAGCTTTAAAAAAAAGAGGAGTTATCTAGAATAAATACTTTTAATTAAAAATTAAAAGTATTACTGTCCTTAATTTTTCAATTCTTTTAAAAATTGTATATTTTTGAATATTTAGGATTATTTATGGAAAATAATGTTTGATATTGCTTATTTGATTTTTACCAGGAAGAATTAGATCCAGTTGTCAGCTGCAATCGGGACCTACAAAAAAGTAATACTTTGAAGATATGTTTCATATTTCAAATGGTAGGGGATGGTGAGAAGGGTCTTAACATAGTTATTGAATTCGAAAAAGCCCATGAATAAAAAAAACTTCCCGTCGGCCTTTCTCATATTTTAACAATTATTTTTTAATTATTTAAATTAAAATGTGGAACATTTGAAAATTATTATATTTATTAGGTAAAAAAAACACAATGTTTATAGCAAGAAATTAGTAGAGAAAGATTCTAAAAAGTATGGATATATGAGGTTAAACTTATGAAATTTGCATGGATCATGGCAGAAGGCACTAACTGGGATGAAAAGAAAGGTATAATTACTACAGCACTTGAATCAGGGATAGACTACGTTGTTGACTTTGAAAATCTTGAAAATATAAAGAAATTGGGAAACATCAAAATAGTTTCAGATCACGATGACGCAGATATAGTTCTTGTAGGTAGGCATGGTGAGGGAGACGGCACACTTAAAATTCCGGATGATTTATCTCTGTCAAAAGATATAGCGGCTGTAACTGCATTCAAAAGGAAAGGAAAAGCTGTTGCAGCTTATATTGAAATTACCAGTAAAAAACATGAAGAACTAGCATCAGAAGTTGGAAGAATTGCAGATTATGTGATCCTTGTGGGAAAAGACTGGAAGATTATTCCTTTAGAAAACATTATAGCAGACTTACAAAAAGAAGATGTTAAATTAATTGCAGCTGTTCCTGATTATGAGGAAGCAAAACTCGCTCTTGAAACATTAGAGCATGGTACAGATGGAGTACTTCTTTTTACTTCTGACATACAGCAGATTAAAAAAGTTACATCGTTAATTGAAAAAATAGAATCTGAACATTATGAACTTAAACCTGCAACAGTAACTCTCGTAAAGCCCGTAGGCTCTGGAGATAGGGTCTGTGTTGATACAAGCTCCATGATGAAAGTTGGAGAAGGCATGCTCGTTGGATCTTATTCCAAAGGGTTATTTTTAGTTCATAGTGAATCAATGGAAAGTGAATACGTAGCTTCACGCCCGTTCAGAGTAAATGCAGGTCCTGTGCACGCTTATGTAATGACTCCAAACAACAAAACAAAATACCTTTCAGAAATTGAAACTGGAGATGAAGTTTTAACTGTAGATAAGGAAGGAAATACAAAGATTGCCATTGTAGGAAGAGTTAAAATTGAAAAAAGGCCGTTAATGCTTATTGAAGCAGAATATGAGGGTATTAAATTAAAAACATTGCTTCAAAATGCAGAAACTATACGGCTTGTCAGTGAAGATGGAGCTCCAGTATCAGTAGCAGATATTAAAGTCGGCGATAAAATCATGGTATACCTTGATAAAGGTGCAAGGCACTTTGGAATGTCCATTGAAGAAAGTATAATTGAAAAATAGACATTAAATTTCCGGTAGTTCCTATTGAATAAGAAAGTTGTACTGATATAATAGGAGGAATAAAATGTCGGATTATGAAGTTGAGTTAATTACTCCCGAGGCGAAAGATAGGTTAACTGATGAACTTGCTAATGTAATAAAGTTTGAACTGAAAGCAAACATTCATGGAGCATGTGTAAAACTTTTAACTGATAATGAAAGTTTTAAAGATGAATGGGAAGATAATTTCAAATTTATGAGTGAGGATGTAAGGCCTCATTCCAAGGTTTTTTCTATAGAAGATGGGGGAGACCTGCAGGTGATGTATGATCCAACCGCCAAGGTGACCATAGTGAGAAACTGTGATTATTACGGATGGATTAAAAGTATTGCCCTTGCAACGATTTCTGATTTTTTTGAAGATTATCATTCAATACACAGGAGATACTCTGTCCATGGATCTGCTGTAGATTACATGGGACATGCAATTACAATAATTGGGCCTCCTGGTACTGGAAAAACTACTTTAACCTATGGGTTACTGCAAAATGAAAACTTTAACTATATTTCAGACGACTGGTTTTTCACACGTTTTTTCAGTAATGCAGATGTGATCTATTCTTCAGAAAAGAACTCCTATATTAGGGATGACCTGGCAGATGTATGGGAAACGTTTGCAGAAGAAGTTAAAAGGGTCAAACTTGATATTAAAGGTAGAGGAATTGCTGACGTCAATACATTATTTGATGGGCGTACCAGGGAAAGTGCAACACTTAAAACAGTAGTACTTCTTGAGCGGAATAAAAAAAATCCTCCATTTAGACAACTAAGCCCTGCTGATGCCTTAGATTACATGATAAAGCAGGATTTTTGTAATCCTCACCAGATGATAAGGGATGCAAGGAAATATAACTTGAGGGTGAATTTTTTTAAAGAACTATTTACAAAAAATGACGTGTATATGTTAAATACAATAGAGACTCCTCAAGAAAGTCTTGAAAGGATAAAAGATCTTGCAAAAAGGTGATTTTTCATGAGGGCATTTTTAGCTGCATATATTGATGAAGAACTTAAAGATAAAATAACTGAAGTGCAAAAGCAATTAAAAGAAGCTGATGCACCTGTGAAGTTCGTGGAACCCCATAACTTACACTTTACCTTCAAATTTTTCGGTGAAATAGATGAAGAAAAAACTGAAGAAATCATCGATGCTGTAGAAAACAAAGTGCAGAATTATGAACCCTTCGAACTTTCTATCAATGGTGTAGGTGTATTTCCGAATCCAAGATATATAAGAGTATTGTGGCTTGGAGTAGAAGATTCAGAATCTTTTTCGAATCTACAGATGGACATGGATGAAGATTTTGTGAAATTAGGTTTTAAAAAAGAAAGAAGCTATGTTCCACACCTAACAATGGGGCGAGTTAGGGGAGCTAAAAATAAAGACGCTCTTATATCAAAAATAGAGGATCTAAAAGAAATAAAAATTGGAAAAATGAAAATTAGTAAACTTTTGCTCATGGAAAGTGTACTCAGACGTGATACCGGGCCGGTTTATACTGTAGTAAAAGAATTTGACCTTAAAAAAGAAGACTAAATTTTATTTAATTATTTTCAGTAACTACATAGTTTGGTGAATAATTTGGAAAATATCGATTTTAACAGTGTGCTAAAGAAAATAAAACCTACAGAAGAAGAAAATGAAAAAGTAAAGTCATTATCAAACAGGTTAATCAGTGCTATAAATGAAATTGCGAAGGAGAACAATATTGATGCAGAAGCGGTTCTTGTAGGTTCAGTCGCTAAAGGCACATGGCTTTCTGGAAAAGCAGATGTTGATATTTTCATAAAATTCCCGCTATGCACTTCTGAAGAAGATTTAAAGGAATGTGGCCTTTTTTTAGGGAATAGATGTATTGAGAAAATGCAGGGCAAATATGAACTACGATATGCATCTCACCCATATGTTACAGGATTTATTGAAGGATTTGAAATTGATTTTGTACCATGTTATATTATTAAAAGTGCAGAAGAGCTTAAATCAGCGGTAGACAGAACAATATTACATACGGAATATGTAAGGAAGAATTTAAAGGAAAATCAGAAGGATGAAGTTTTACTGCTTAAAAAATTCATGGAATCTATCCATACTTACAGTGCAGAATTTAAAGTGAGCGGATTTTCGGGATATCTCTGTGAACTTCTGGTGATTTATTACGGCTCCTTTTTAGATGTCTTAAAAGCTGCGGCTGAAAAATGGAGCCCTAATTATAAAATAGATCTTGAAAACTACGGAACTGGAGAACTATTTAATGAACCCCTTGTTGTCATTGACCCTACAGATAAAAATAGAAATGTTGCGGCAGCTTTAAAGCTTCAAAAGATGTCTGAATTTATCGTGGCATCAAGGAACTTCCTTAATAATCCAAAAAAAGATTATTTCTTTGAAAAAAATATTGATTTGAACCTTGATGAAATAAAAAATGAATTTAAAACTAGGGATACAAAAACATTTTTAATCAGGTTTAAACCTCCTGAAATACCTGCAGATGCCCTGTATCCTCAGATTAAAAAGACAGAGAATTCAGTAAAGGGAGTTTTAGAAAGAGAAGACTTCAGAATATTCAATACAGATTCATGGACAGATGAAAAAGACGATGTTTTAATATTGCTTGAAATGGAAGTATGGAAACTTCCCAAAGTAAAAAAACATCTTGGACCTTTTGTATGGTCAAAAAGTCATCAAGAACGTTTTGCAGATAAATATGGAAGCAAGGCCTATATTGAAGAAGACAGATGGACTGCAGAAATTGAAAGAAAACATAAAGACGTGAAATCATTTCTTAATAATATTTTAAACGAAACAAAAATCGGATTTCTTAAATTTGGAAAACATATTAAAGCTGAAATTTTAAACCAATATGAAATAGTAGATATTCTGGAGTTTCTGGAATCTGAAGAAGTGAATAATGATATTTTATTGTTTTTTTATGAATACTTGAATAAAAACGTGTATCTTTGGCGTTAAAATGATTTAATCATTCCTTTCCCAGACAAACTTAGGAACAGCATCTTTAAACGGGTCAAAAGTTTCAATATTTTTAACTTCGGTACACCTCATACTCACTTTGGAATGTAGAGAAGAAGGTAGCCTGAGTATTCTTTTAAGGTCGATTGAAACTTTTCCATCTACTAAGCTCATATTCAACGATGCAATACCTTTTATTACTTTTTTATATCTTACAGGGCCAATTTCATTTTTAAATGGACCCCACTGATCATCTCTTAAAAGATCCCTGTTTTTTAAAACATCTTTTAAAAGTTTCATATTAACATCATCGATCTGCGAGCCTTCAGTCAAGTGAAGAAGTGCATATTTGACTCTATCTGTAAATACTTTTGGATATCCAAAGGGGATAACGAAATGTGGAGGATTGAATTTTTCATTTCCATCTTCGTATTCATCGTTGGGAACATCAGCTCCCACAACGTATTTTAAAATCTGAGAACGCACATCACTGTCCATACTCATAACAGGCTCGTCAAGGACACGTATGTGATATCCTCTCCCAGAGTAAATTAGATGAATGTTATTTAGGCCTAAATCCTCTTTTAATGTATCTATGATGTTACTTACAATCTCTTTAGCTTCATTAAGACATATTTCACACACGTTATCACAGTTACATGTTCTGATGGGGATATCTTTGGCATCAACGTCAAAAACAAGCTCTGATTTCATCCATCCCTCTCTTTTACGTGGTTTTTCATAAAAAGCAACTGAACAATATGCTGCAAACGGTGTTTTAGTCCTTAAAAAACGCTTGAGATATTGGGGGGTATTGAAGACTTTGTAGCGGTCATTAGGTCCCCTTCCAAAGTGGTCGAACCCAAATTCACGGTTTTCAAGAAAATCTAATACGAACTCGGGGACTTGATTGATGTCCCATTCTTCTCTATAATAGATTCTACGTTCCTCAGGAGTTGCTTGTTTGAAAAATTCCATGAATTTGACCTTTTAATTTCAATTATTATAGTTAATTACTTTTCCCTCATCTTTCTATTGTAATAAGACAGGGGGTTTGTTATGCCCTTACATGTTTTGTCTGGTTTGCACAAAGCAGGCATATTTAATTTTACCTTTTCACAGCTCATTGGTGTGTACCATGTCGTTTCTCCTTCATGTTGAAGACTCAACTTATCATGCATTCCAAACCCGAGCTTTGCATTTATATTGATCTTTTCCTGTGGTTGATCATCAAAAAGCGGTGGACTGCATCGATCTGCTGCATCATGAATCATGGGCAAAATCTCATTTTCAGCAATTTTAAGGTCTTTATCAACATCAGACAGTTTTAAAGTTGTATTTCTCCTGAAAACTGAAGGATAAAGTCTTGCATATGATAAAAATGGTGTTAAAAATAAAACAATGACTTCGTTCCTTCCACCGGATTTAATTCCATCTAAAGCTTTTTTAATGCATGGTGGAAACTTTTCAATGTCCAGTGGCGAAGCTTTGATTTCACCTCCACCATCTCCAACAGTTCCATAATACATCATTTCTTTTGATAGAGCCTCTGATACTTCTTCTGCAATTTTTAGTAGCGTTGAATTGGGTTCTACTTCACGTCCTGCTATTTCATGCACATTCTTTATGTAATTTTCAGTGTTCTGCATGATCATTTTGATCATGATGAGTTCTTTAATCCTATTTCCAATAAACACGTTGTACATTCTTTCGGGCTGTTGGAGTCTTACAACATCTCCAAAATATTCCATAAAGTCTTCCCAGTCTAATATAACTTCTCCATCCTTTAAAACTAAATCCTGGAGATTAATTTTCTTTGAGCCTAAAAGATCAGCCAGTGATGTCCATTTAATTTTATCCTGAACAATAAGATTATTCATTATTTTAGCTACAACTTCTGATCTATCTCTTTCATAAAGTTCTTCAAGTCTATTTTCAATAATTTGTCCTTGTAATTCTACTAAAGCTCTACTTTCTCTGGAATTAGGGCCAAATTTAATTGCTACGGCCTGACAGAGAATATAAAATGCAATTGTATCAAATTTTGTAATTTTAGGATCAAATAGAAAAGCGTATTTTTTATAGTTGTATTTAGGATCATTTTTTTTCTCAATGTACCATTCTACCCTTTTAATCACGAGGTCAACATAATTTCGGGGTATGTATTTGTCATCTGATATTTCTTGAGATTTAATGGAGTTAATTGCCTCTATAAGCGTTATATTTTCGTCAAATATCCGATCTAAATCCCCTCCATCTTCCCTGACTATTTGTTTTCCTTCATCAGATAAAGGATTTATAAAGGACATTGGTATCATATGGTTATTGCTTTCTGATTCTCTTTATTATAAATAGTTACTGTATGGATGCATTCTAGTGCTTTGAATTTCATAAAATAAGAACGGTCATATAAGAATACGTAAATATGACACATGATGTAAATAAATATTTTAAAGGGTTCAACCGAATTAAAAAATAGAACATCAGTCTATTTTAAAATATATAAAATAGAAAAATAATATATATTTAAATTCAGAAATTTTATATATACATACTAATTACTATTTCAGCTTTTTAGGGCTTTTATATCTTATTATAATTTAAATCATGAATTTCAGGGTTTATGAACTTTGTCATTCATTTTTGAGTAAGGAGGAATAAATTTGAGTAAAGTATTTATCACCAGTGCACTACCATATGCAAACGGGCCCTGCCATTTAGGGCATTTAAGATCGACTTATATTCCGGCGGATATCTATGCACGTTATAATAGAATGAATGATGTCGATGTTCTCTTTGTTTGTGCAACTGATGAACATGGGACACCAATTGCGGTCAGAGCGGAAGAAATAGGAAAATCTCCTAAAGAAATCGCAGATAAATTTCATAAAATGATAAAACATGACCTTGATTTATGTAACATTTCTTTTGACAATTTTTCAAGGACAACGGATCCTATTCATTACCAAATTTCACAGAATTTTTTCTTGAAACTTTATGAAAATGATTATATTTATGAACAGGTTATTAAACAGCCTTATTGTAATGAATGCAAGAGATTTTTACCTGATAGATATGTTGAAGGAATTTGCCCTCATTGTAAGGGCGAAGGAGCAAGAGGAGACCATTGTGAGACCTGTGGAAGACATTTGGATCCAATCCAGCTTGAAGAACCGGCATGCCTTATCTGCAGTTCCACTCCTGAAATTAAAGAATCTAAACATTACTTCTTTAAATTAAGTCATTTTGAAAACGCATTAAAAGAATGGATCGAAGGAAATAATGAATTACCACCAAATGTCAAAAACTATGCACTTCAGTGGATAAAAGAAGGTTTGAAAGATTGGATTTTAACTAGAGACATGGAATGGGGAATCCCAGTCCCACTTGAAGATGCTGATGGTAAAATAATATATGTATGGGGTGAAGCTTTCCTTGGATATATATCGTCGGCTGCACAATGGAGCCGGAAAGGGAATAAGCCATGGGAAGATTACTGGAATGATAAAGCAATCCATTTTATAGGAAAAGATATCATATACCACCACGCAATATTCTGGCCTGCATTACTTATGGGCTATGGCTGTAAACTCCCTGATAATGTAGTTGCAGGTGCATATCTTTCGCTTGAAGGACGGAAGATGTCAACAAGCAAAAACTGGGTTATTTGGGCATCTGAATTCCTTGAAAAATTTGATTCTGATATTGTAAGATATTATCTTACCATAAATGCACCCCTTGGCCGTGACACAGATTTTTCATGGGATGATTTCCAGCGCCGAGTAAATGATGAACTTGCAGATGTACTTGGAAACTTTTTACACAGGACTTTCACTTTTACAAACCGATTTTTTGATGGAGAAATACCAGAACCATCTGAATTTGATGAATACGACAGTGAATTTAAAAATAAAATTGTCAAAATACCAGATGTAGTATCTGAGCTTATAGAAAACTTTAAATTCAGAGAAGGTCTTATTGAAATAATTAAACTTGCAAAATTCGGTAACAAGTATTTCAATGACAAAGAACCGTGGAAAGCGGTGAAAGAAAACAAGAAGGAAGCTGCAAATTGTTTATATTTAAGCAATCAACTTGCAAAAACACTTTCCGTAATATTAACTCCTTATATTCCAGTTAAAGCTCCACAAATAATGGATATTATGAATTTAAATGTGGATGAAGCAACTAACTGGAAAAAGGCCAGTGAATTCATTCAAGCAGGCCACAAAATTGGTAAACCTAAACCATTATTTTCTAAAATTGATGATGATGTAATTGAAAAAGAAAAAGAAGCACTTTATGAAAATTTAGAGGAAACTGAAACTATGAAGGATATTATAAGTATAGAAGATTTTGCAAAAATAGACTTAAGAATTGGTGAAATAATCAGAGCAGAACGTGTTGAAGGCTCTGAGAACTTATTAAAATTAATGGTAGATATAAAAGAGAAAAAATTACAGATTGTTGCCGGTCTTGCTAAAAAATATGCTCCTGAAGATATAAAAGGTCAAAAAGTCGTTGTTTTAGTGAATTTAAAACCAGCAAAGCTCTTTGGAATAAAATCTGAGGGCATGATACTTGCAACTTCTGACAATTTAAGTGTTTTAAATGCAGAAAATACTGATGTTGGTGAAAGAATAAAATAGTTTATTTTATATAAAAATTGATTTTAGGGAATGAAATGAACGAATCTGTCTTAATTGCAAGGGCTGAAAAATTCCTTGATAGAATAAAGCGTCAAAGAATACAGGTAGATAAAATCAGTGATTTTGAAAGCTTTATCACTGTTTATCATTATTTACAGGAAAATATAGACGACCTGTATGAACTACGTGACACCATGGAAATTAAAGGCTACAAGGCACCATATCGATCTTTAATCCGGCCTTCTAGATCCCCCACCACTGAATTAAAGGCAGAAGACATACATGATGTTACCCGACAAACTCAGTACTTTAGAATGAAGGCTGCGGCTAAAAAAAATATTTTAGATCGGGTTAAATCTTCTATTGCATCCCATAAAATTGCCATTGGACATCTTGAAGAATTTGCAACCATAACCTGTAATGTCTGCAAAAAAAAGTTCAGGCATCATGAAATTGAATTTGTTCAATCTGGAGAATGCAGCTGCGGATCAAAGGACTTAAAGTTAGAAAAAAATAATCAGGGAGTTTATAGATTAGGCACCCTTAAATATTTACCTTTATCAGGGGAATATATGGTAAGAATATCTGATTTATCACCCCTTGGAAGAGAAGCATTCCGAAACATGGTTAGAATATTGAAACATGAAAAAAGAGGATTGGTTAAAACAGTCTCTTTAGTTGTTCGGGTGCTTGAAGATGGCAGATGGATTAGAAAAAGGGTAAACATCGATATAGACGATGAATTAAACTATGAAAAGGAAATTCGAAAAGAATACGGCCCTAATGCACGTATTGAATTTTTACAATTTCACAGGAAAAAACCAGCTATTATAAATGATAAACAGGTCCAAACGGCTCTTTCAATTGCTTATGTGAAATTTGCAAGGGAAATAGCTGATGGAATTCTTGACGATGTTTTAGATGTGTTTTTAAAGAATAAAACTAAGGTTGAAATTTACGATAATGCCCTTAAAACCGCAATTGGTGTTGCAGATTCCATAACTTCAGATATTGAAGATAAGGCAGATATAAGGGATGATAAATTAAATGAAATACTTAAGGATAACAACCTCGTTGATAATAATGGCATTATGAATAAAGAGCTAGAAAATGACCTTCAGACTAGAAAAGAAGTTAAAATGAAGCTATTTGTTGAAATGCCAAGGATCCTTATTTTATGGGACATTTTAAAATACTATTTAACCACATCATATGATAGAAGGAATAAATATTCTGGGCCTTTCCCGAATCTTCGTCCAAATCTTGATACTAATCAATTAAAAGCTTTTGAAGATTTTGATAAGCAGGTAGTTAAGATTTTAAAGGAATATACTGATGAAAAGATAGAGTATATAGAAAATATGAGGGAAACCGTAGCAAAGAAATTTGAAATTGAAAATAGAGTTAAGGGACTTCATGTTAAGTCAGATCCACCCTCAGTTGGTGCTGCTATTTTAAACATAACTGGAAAATTACCTATTGAAGTTGCAGCCACTCTTTTTTCAGTTGATCCTAAAAAAGTTACAGCTGAAAAAGAGAAAATTGAAACTTTTGGAAAACCCACATCTAAACGTGCACAAAAATTCTTAGAGATGATCAAAAAGTAACGTATGTTCAGAATATTTTTGAATATTAGTAAATTTTAAATTATCTTATTAGAAAACTATGTAATATGGTGGTATTTTGGATAATGAAAATGAAATTTATGTAAAAAAAGCATTATCCTCACAGGTTATTATGGAGCTTCTGGACAGATATCCAAATCTTAAAAAGATTAAAGTTCCAAGTAGTTTGTATCCTAGAACTTCAAAAAAATATTTAAATGCATTATCTGAACTTGGAATTGAGGTTGAACCTGTAATTAAAAGGGGTAGACCTAAAAAATATGGTGATACTGAAGCCGAAGATATTCAAAAAATGATAGATGACGGAATTAGTCCAAAAGAGATATCGGATAGGCTTGAAATTCCTATTAAAACGGTTTATTATCTTAAAGATACCAAATTAAAAAGGGGTAGAAAACCTAAATATTCTAAAGAAACAGAAGATGAAGTGAAAAAATTACATAATAATGGTTTTTCAGCGAAGGAAATATCTGAAAAGTTAGGTATTCCTCTCAGGACCGTTTATTGCCTTATAAAGCGATAAAATAACATCATTAGATACTTAATTAAATTACTTTACTTTCAATACTTCAAGTAAAACGAGTGAAATAGTTGACACGGTGATTCAATGGCGGATATGTTTTTTGGCGACTATCAGATGTTACTAGTGGTTTCATGTATTTGTGGTCTCTTTGCATTTTCAATGACATTTGTGACCATGCCTAGATTAATTAATAAATTAAAAGATGCTGAGATAGTTGGTAAAGATATACACAAGCCCACGAAGCCAATTGTAGCTGAAATGGGCGGTATAGGGATCTTATTTGGTTTTATATTGGGAATGTTTATTGGAATGGCTTTGTATCCCACCTTCCAGTACCAGTTTATGGTAACATTGGTTGTAATTCTTTTAGTTGGTATAGTAGGTATGGTAGACGACCTTGTGATGCTATCTTCTAAGGAAAAGCTTATTTTGCTCTGGCTTGCAGGACTGCCAATTATGTGGATTGCTCCTCCAAGTGTAGGTATTATTTACATGTTATCAATGCCTATAGCAGTATCTATTGGTGCTAATTTAACAAATATGCTTGCTGGATTAAATGGGGTTGAATCTGGTCTTGGAGCAATTGCAATGGTCTCTCTTACTATTTCTGTTATTATAATGGGCAAGTTTAACGTTGCTATAATAACAATGGCAATGTTAGGGGCTCTTCTTGCATTTTTATTTTACAACAGACATCCTTCACGTGTTTTTCCAGGGGATGTAGGAACGCTTATCATTGGGGCATGTATAGTGCTTGTGGCATTTATAGGACGTGTAAAAATCATCGCTTTCATTGTACTTCTCCCAAATATAATCGATGCAGTCTTGAAATTTTACAGTGCAGGAGTCGTTGAAAGACAGAATCATACTCCAACCAGAGTGGGAGATGATGGAAAACTCATAGCTCCAGATGGAGGCTTTAATTCCCTTATCAGATCTGTTTTAAGAAGACCTATGTCAGAAAAAAACGTTGTACTGATTGTATGGCTAATTGGGATTCTTTTTGGTGCTATAGGGATAATTTTAGCATATACTCTTAATTCCATGATAATATAATTAAATCCACCTGACATTAACAGTTGTAAACACATACCTATTTGAGAAAGCAGGATTAAACACATCATTCGTCTGATAAGCAGTATCAAATGATTCACATATACTTTTTCTTGTATAAAAGTTAACACGATCTCCTAAAACATTTCTATCATTTGGATCTGGCACATTGATGGCGGAAGCAGTGATTTGGAGCTGCACCTTTGTTTTATTATATTTGTCATTAAATCCGTGATTGGTATAGTCTATCCTTATTATTTTCACGCTGCTCTGGCTTAAAAGTCGTTGATGCTCTGTTGTGTAATTTTTAAATGTATCTTCAGGATAAATTGCAAAACTATCTGTATTTGCCCCCTCTATTGCTCCACTCCTTGCTGCAGCCATAGCCTGGTTTAATTCAATATTATCTCCAAAGAATGACGCAATTCCCAGAACAAGTACCAGTACAAATCCTATTAAAAGAATCAATTCTATAGATGTCTGGCCTTCAGTATCCATACATCTGATTTGGTATTAATAAATATATACTTATTTATCTTAAATTAAGAATGTGTAATTACTATCCAGTTACTACCATCTGAACTGTTTACATTCTTTATAGTATAATTTGCACCGTTATGCAGAGTGATTTGAGCTTCATCCAGTAAATTGGAGTTTGAAAATTTTTTTGGGACTATATATGATTTACCAGTCATTCCGCCCACTGTAACATAAACGCCTGATGAATTCACGTTTATATAATAGTTTTTATCCTTAATATTGTTAGCTAAACTAATTGTTTCTAAATGGCCATTTCCACCAGAATAGGCCTTGTTAATAGCTTCAGCAACACTTTCTGCAATCATTCTTGCTTTTCCGAGTTCTTCTGTCTGTGATGTGGCATCTATTCTATCTGATATAACTGTTATTATACTTCCACTAAGTATAACAATCAAAAGTGTTGCAAACATAAGGTCAACAGTCATTATCCCTCGACTATCCATAACATTGGATATATTAATAATTATTTATAAAGTAATAGCTTTTGAGGATATATTATATCATGAACCATTTAATTTAAAGCTATTACTAGATCTTTGGGTAATATTCATCACTAAACATAAAAAACCTTTTTAAATCAATTACATAAGTGAAAGTTCACTAAGCGAACTTAGAGGTGTTTAAATAAAATGTAGGTGATTTTAATCAATAGATCTATAATTTTACACTCAAAAATTGAATTTATCGATTATTTTGGCCTATTTGATACTTAATTATCTTAAAAAACAGATATAATTAGAGATTATTCTTAAACTATTTTCATGATCAAAAGCATGAAATATTGGGCCAACAGCCACTCTACTATCCATAATTTTAATATATTAATAATTACATATAATAGTAATAGTCTATTTTTAGGGGGTGGACGTATCAGGCCAATAGATGGCTTTAATCTTCTGGTAACTCTTCAAGGCCACAAAGATGCGCGTGCTGGTGAAGAATTAGTAGGGATAGAAGAAATAGAACTTGCACTTTCAAGTTATGAGCCAGTTCTTTATATAAAAGAATCACAATATCCAAATGTAGTTTTAGTTGAATTGACTATGGATCCTGAAGAAGCAGTGACGATATTAAATGAAGCTCCAACAACTGTAATATCTAAGGCTGTTCCAATTGATTTGGTTGTAAAAACGCGAATGGGCATCATTTTGGAGCAGGTATTAGTAATTGCAAGGGAAAAAATGAACTCAGAGGATTCGTTTGTAGTAAGATGTGATTTAAGAGGTAGAGAATACCTGGAATCAGAAGAAGAACTTATTAATGCAGTATCAAATGAACTACTTAATCACTTAGATGTTATAGCAGATAATATGAACCCTGATTGGATTGTTCAAATTGAAGTAGTTGGGGAGGATACAGGGATCAGCATTTTAAAGCCCCATCAAATCTTAAAAAAGAGTTAACGATTACTATGTACGAAGTTTTCTTTTTTAGAGGCGGTGTGTATAAATTTAATGAACTGGTTGAGTACATAGAAGACGTAGGTGGAATGGTACTCAACAAAGATTGTTTTGAAATAATTCGCGGTGATTCTTACCTCGCTAAAGAGGTTCATGTCCTCCTTGTTGTACCAGAGAATGAAACTGAAAATACCAAATCTCTAATTGACGAAATTAAAGGGATGGTTGATGAGGTAAAAGTTACTGATGAACAGAAAAAAGTGCTGTTATCATATCTTTCTATATATGATTCGTTAAATAGAACCGATGTATGGACTGAAAAAGGACGTTTAAGAGATATTATAACCTGTCCTTGTTATGCACTGCTATGTAATCAAACTGGGGACGAAGAATGCCAGTTAGATGTACGATTAAAACAAATACTGGCAGAAATGTGTGAAAATGATATAATTGAACATAAAACATCTAATGGAAAATCAGAATACCGTCTTAAAAAAGAAAATTAATTATAATTAAAGCATAATTTTAAAATTGAACTTGTATATTATATCGACAATTACATAATTTCATAGAATTAGGGGATATTATGAACGCGGGTGTACTGGTTATTGCTGGAATTATAGTTATCTTCGTTGGAATTATACTTATACTCATAGGAACAGCCCTACAATCTACTTCTTCCAAAAATGAAGAAATCCATACAGGGGGAGTAATTTTAATAGGGCCCATTCCGATTATATTTGGTAACGATAGAAATTTAATCATAAGCGCAATGATTTTTGCGGTTGTAATTATAGTGCTATGGTACCTGTTGATTTATAGAGGTTTATCATAGACTAACTAACAAAAAATTTTAAAGTTAGTGTTGATTCATCTTCATTCTTTTTAATTAACTACTGCTTAAAATAATCAACATTTGCTATAAGGCTATTTTTACATGAATCTAAATCTAATATAACAATATCATTTCAACCAAAACATTGTATTTCCTGAGATACAGTTTCAGTAAAACATTCCATATTGTAAATAAGTAACAGTTGTATATTCAAAAATAAGTAAAATTATAGAATATAATTTTTTAGCATTAAATAACTTCATTCAAACTTTTATGCCAGTTCCATGCTGTTTCTATAATTTTAGACAGTTCATCATATTTTGGATTCCAATTTAATATTTCTCTTGCTTTATTGGAGCTTCCAACAAGAATTGGGGGATCTCCAGGTCTCCTATCTGCTTCCATTGCATTAATGTCTTTACCTGTAATTTTCCTTGCAGTTTCTATAACTTCTTTTACAGAAAACCCATTTCCATTTCCGAGGTTAAATACATCGCTTTGTCCACCGTTTTGAAGGTATTCAAGAGCTAGAATATGTGCTTCTGCTAGATCAGTAACATGTATGTAATCTCTAATACAGGTACCATCGGGAGTATTGTAATCTGTTCCAAATATTTTTACATCTTCTCTTTTGGAAATAGCCACATCCAGAATAAGTGGTATTAAATGTGTCTCGGGATCATGCAATTCACCTATTTCACCATCAGGGTCAGCTCCAGCCGCGTTAAAGTATCTTAATGATGCATATTTTAAACCGTATGCGTCACTGTAATCTTTTAAAACGGTTTCTACCATCAATTTACCTTTCCCATAGGGGTTTATAGGGTTTTGCGGATGATTTTCAGTTATGGGGATTTCAACAGGATTTCCATAGGTTGCGCATGTTGAAGAAAAGACGAAGTACTTCACATTTTCTTCAAGCATCACCTGAAGCAGATTTAAGGTATTTTTAACGTTGTTCATATAGTATTTTTGTGGATCTTCTACAGATTCACCTACATAGGTGAATGCAGCAAAATGCATCACTGCTTCAATGGGGTACTTCCTGAAAACAGATCGTATATCTTCTATACGGCTTAAATCACCCTGTTCAAATGTTCCCCATTTTACAAAGTCTCTATGGCCATAGCTTAAATTATCAAATATTACAGTTTCAATGCCTTTTTTATTGATTTCTTTGTTTAAATGAGATCCTATATATCCTGCTCCGCCAACGATTAATATCATTTAGTTAACTCCGTTTCAAACTATATCATAATTTAATTTTCTTTTCATCATTTATAACATTTTTAAGGTTATTATTGCTTTATATTGTAATTTAATTTATTTATATTAAAATTATTAATTATTTCAAAATTTAACACCTCTTTCAACATTATTTAAAAAGCAGTCATTATGCTTTATATGTACTAATTTCAATTTAAAAGGGTTTATTTTTAAGAATTATGACATGGGGATGAGCAACGTAATAACCAACTTTGATGGTTACACCATAGATTATTTGAAGATAGGGGCATAAAGCATAAAAGCATTCCTCATCGCTGTTTTTTACAAGTGGGGTTTTAATTGTACTGCTTAATTAAAAATAAGAATCAGTAGATTCAATCACTGAATCGTTGGAACAATAACTTCTAATAAGTCTTTAAACGTAAAAAAAGGATTTAATTGCTTCTTTTTTGTAAAATAAAATGAAAAAACTTATATATGATTTAAAAGTGACCATAATAATGTCCAAAATACCCATAATATTATTTCTTAATATTGCAGGGTAAGGAGGCGGTATAATTAGGCGACGAAAGACGTGGGCATTGTTATTAGCTTTAAGCATGGCAATGTTAATTTTCCCTTCTGTTGAAGGGAACGAAGACCAGTCTGCATCGTATGGAAATGCGAAGACTGATTTAAGTGAAAGCAGTACAAATTATTTACAGGTAAATGCTGCGAAAGTAAAAGTGAAAGTCAAGGTAAAAGTGAAAGTACGGTACAAATATCGATATAAATCCAATGGAAAATGGAAATACAAGTGGAAGTATAAATATGTATATAAATACAAATACGTCTACAAAACCGTATACAAAAAAGCATCAACAAGCAGTGTCGGTGCCTATAATGTGGTAATAACACCAATATATGTATATGCTACTGCAAAATGTAGCTGCTGCATGTATACTGATTATAATTACCATGCAAGAGTTTTCTACAATTACAATCCAGCGACAAAACGTTGGGGAACTTTAAAATTTGAGCAAGGGCCAGCAAGTTGGACATCTCCCGAAGGACTGTGGTATGATTCAATTACAGATATGGACTGGTGTTTAGTTCATGGAAAATCACATGACAGCCGTAATGTTTTCCTGGTACCTTATAATGGTGTCATTAATGGAATAAACGTTGTTAATGGTTATTTCACTACTAAAGTTGTTGTTCCTCCTACAAACAGTACAAATACAACAAATACAAACAGTACCAATGATACAAATAGTACAGATGGAACAAACACAACTGAAACCACAAATTGCACAGAAACTAATACTACAGATACAAACAATACAGATGTAAAAATTTAAATAATTTGTACAATTAAAAAACCTGAAAATTTTAGGTTTTTTTATATTTTATTTTTAATTATTTTGTTATCAATACATTCAATTTAAGACTATTTTTAAATATTATAGGGTAATAATCAAAAATTAGGACTAATTAATGATTTTAATGGATTATTTTTTAAAATGGATATTATTTACTAAGCTAATCCTATTTTCTTAATTCATAACAAACTGTTAATATATTATTAATTAATCTAATTTAATTAATTTAAATATTATTTTAAAAGATATTGTCTCTTGATTAATACATTGATAATGCCTTTATGATTAAATAGTATTTTTGTATCATTTAATTTGTTTAAAAGATAATTCGAGTAAATTGATCTGGAATTTATTCTAACAAAAACATGTAATAAGGCTTTAAATCATAAAAAAGGATTTATAACGTTCTTTTTTGGAAAATTAAATGAAAAGATTTATATATGAAATTAATTTGACTATAACTAAGTCCAGATAGTTCTAAATAGGTGTATTGGTACTATTGGATGAGGAGGCGGTACAATTAAGCGGCAATCGCTATTTTCATTACTATTAGCGGTAGCTATAGTAATGTTGGTTTTTTCTCCAATATATGGGACAACAAACCAAAGTACATTGCCAGGTAATGAAAAAATTGGTTTAAGTGAATCCCCCAAACATGAAATGTTTGGGGCCTGTAAAATCGAAGATTTTGCGGTTCAGGAAACGAAATTTCCTTCAACGCCAAAATCAGAGATTTTGAGCGACAAAAACGTTTTGAAAGTAAATGCAGTATACAAAGTAAAAGTGAAAAAATGGTACAGACACTGGTATAAATCCCATGGAAAATGGAGATATGTATGGAAACATTACTGGAAATACAAATATACCAGAGCTAAGGCATCATCAAGTTACAGTACTTCGTGTTATAGATCAAAGGGCAAAGCAAATACAAGTGATCCTGCATTAAACTCAATTATGAAATCTGGAGCTAAATATGGATACAGCCACAGTGCTAGCACTGCTTCGGCTATGCAACGCATAGGAGCAGGGGATTGCTGGGCTATGAGTTCATATTTAAACAGCAAGTTCCAAGCAGCTGGATATCAGTCAAGAGTTATTCAATACGCAACAGCATATTCAAGTAGACACAGGTCAGTTCAGTTATATCAAAACGGAAAATGGAAAACTGTTCCTTACAGGACTTATGGATACCATTATTTCTTTGTATAACTTGTTAATACATGAAAGTATTCATCTAGAATTGCTGTAGGACATCAGTATAAAATCTATATTCAAAAAAGAACCTTATAACAGGTTCTTTTTTGGATAATAAATAATAAATCCAGATATAGCCTATAAATGAAAATAAATAGTTCAAATTATCCTAATTTTTGTATTTAGGCTAGGAGGCGGTAGAATTAGTCAACAATTATTATTTTTATTTATATTGGTACTGATTATGTCGATGTATATCTTTCCTTCATCAGGAACTGATAATAATTCTACATTTGATAAAGATATAAAAATTGATTTTAATGGAGGTATTAATGTATTAGTGAATGCAGCGTATAATTACAAAAAAGCATCAGTAAGTAGTGTTGGTGCTTATAACGTGATAATAACACCAAAATATGTGTATGCCACTGCTAAATGTAGCTGTAGTCTATATACTGATTATAAGTACCATACAAGGGTATTTGAGAATTATGATCCTTCATCAAGCCGATGGGGAGTTTTAAAATTTGAAATTGGTTCTGGAAAAAATAACCCTGAAGGAATGTGGTACAGTTCCGTAACTGATATGGACTGGTGTTTGGTTCATGGGAAATCCCATGATGGAAGAGGAGTTTATTTAACTCCATATAAAGGTACCATTAACGGTAAAAAAATAGTTAATGGCTATTTTGTATAAGTGTATCTTTAAAAATAGAAAATTTTTTATTTTATATTCAAGCAAATCGTTTTAAAATTTTGAAGTAATACTATGACTAAGAAATTTGCAGGAATTTAAATGAAATTAAAAATATCATTAATTGGGATTATTCTAATAATAATTGCTATTTCTGGATGTATTGGAAATAATGAGCAATTAAAGAAAAATGATTCTAGTGTATCTAATGTCACGTCTATAACTGCTTATAATTCAGATAAAATATCATCTAATTATGATGCAAATGGCTTTTGTACCCATATCGTTGATGGAGATACCATCGATGTTGATGGAATTGGGAGAGTACGTTTAGTAGGTATAAACACGCCTGAGGAAAACCAAAGAGGATATCATGAAGCCAAAGATTTTGTAAAAAAGACATGTCTTGGAAAAAGGGTTTATCTGGATATAGATAATGCCAAATATTATGATAAGTACGGTAGAGTTCTTGCTGTGGTTTATGTAGATAAAGTTAATGTAAACTCTGAGCTTTTAAAAAGAGGATATGCAAAAATAATGTACATTCCACCATCAGAATTTAACCCTTACTCATGGATATAATGATATCTTGAAAAGTGCACCTACACATCTTTTAGACATGAAATAGGATTGTATCCAATTTACATATATTCTAAAAAAATAGTAAAAAGTTAAAAATTGTACTTATTTCACATTTATTTCCCTGCGTTTTTTCTCTTTTTCTTCAATTAGAGGCATCCTGATAGTTAGTAATCCATTTTCATAGTCTGCACTGCCCTTATCTGGGTTGAAATCGTGAGCAAGTACCCAACATCCATTATATTCTGTATTTCTCCTTGGAGCCCTGACACAAAAGGTGTTTTCTGTAACATTAATATTTATATCTTCTTTTTTTACACCCGGAAGCTCTACTTCCATTATATATTCGTCTTCGGTATGATAAACGAATGTTGCAGGGGAAACAGGTATTTTTTGAGTTTCTTCTTCAACCATAAAATCACCGTGTAATACTTTTATTAAAATTAGTATTTAAATATTTTTATATGGGTTATCTGGGCTTAAATACAGAAGTAGACATTCTTTAAGAAAATTTACTATATTAAAGAGTTAATTAAGCTTTAAATTATAAAAAAGGATTTATTATAAATATTTTAAAAAGTTTTTTTGAGGTTGTTATAGATGCTAAAAAAAGGAATTTAGTGAACATAATGTTTGTGATTTAATTCAAATAGGTGCTTTGAAGATTAGTTTAAATGATATAAAGGTAATAGACTTCATTATATGTGATTGATATGCACATTGAAAAAATAGACTTAGTTAAATGTTCAGAATAGATCGAACTTAAGGAAATTGAGGGGTATACTTGGCACAGGGGCCGGATGGAAAATTGTATAATTCTAATGATTTTAGAAGAGTTGATTACAGATGAGTGGGAATCAAGATAGTCGTTTAGGTTGTAAATGGACACTTGAGGAAGATATTAAGATGTGTAAACTACGCGAGCAAGGTTACAATTTTAAGGAAATTGGTAAAATTTTAAAAAGAAGTGAAAAATCATGTGCTACTCGTTATAGTAACAGAGGTTACACGTTGAATCCACTAAAATTGCTTTCAAATGTCGTGATTGTATTTATATCGCTTCTATGTGGTGCAATTCCTGATCCTACATCCCTCATTCAATGAGATGGAATTAATAATGGAATAGACCAAGTGAATGTACATATCAGAATGTAATGCGCATTTATCTCTAAAGATATATCAAAACAGTAATTAAAGTCTACATTTTTATGTTATAATGTTCGCCATCTTTCATTTGAATTTTTTTTATCAGACCTTTATTTTCGAGGGAAATAATTATATGATACATTTGGAGATTGCTTAATTTCAAATTATAAAGAAGATTTCCTTCCAGGGAATATTTTGAAATAATTCCATCACTGGCTAAATTCCTGATAATTTCAAATGCTTTTTTTTCTGTCTGGTTAAGATCTTCCCTTAAAACTTCCTCTCTTGACTCTACAGCGTTTATTTTAGAGTCAACCACATTTGCCTTAATATAGTTATCATATCTTGATATTAATCCTTTATCTTCTAAATTTCCCAGTATATCTTTAAATTCAGTTTCAGACATTGAAAGATCTAATTTAAGGATATTAGATGGCACACCATCGTTGTATTCTGCTTGAAGATATTTAATTTGATTTAAAACGAGATTTTCTTTTTTAGTGATCGTGATCATATAAAAAAATTAGATTCACCTTTACTTATTTTTAACGATATCAATAATCAAAATAGATCCTATATTAAAAAAATAAAGAATATTTGTAGAATAAATCCTACAATTTTAACAATTTTTATCCTATACTGCTATGAGCCATGGCGCAAATGTAAGTACTACAAATAGTACGCCTATAGTCAACAGTATTCCAATTATAACCAGAGGTAATCCTGCCTTGAATATTTCTTTTATATTCACGTACTTGGTTCCGTAGGACATTGCCACTGTTGGGTCAGCCATTGGCAGCATAAATGACAGTGAACATGCAATTGCCACTGGAACTGCATAAATTCCGACTGGTTGTCCCTGTGCAGTTGCTAGAGTTACTGATAGTGGTATTAATATTGCAGATAATGCAATATTGGACATTACTTGAGTGATACAGACTCCTATGATCATCAGCAGTATCATAATGAGAATTGTAGATGGATTACTGCCTAATAATGCCACTAAATCGTTTATCAACCAAGCTGCTGCCCCTGTATTTAGTAGCGCTGCTCCTAATGACAGTGCTCCTCCAAAAAAGATTATTAAACCCCAGTCAACGTTTCTTTGGGCGTCCTTCCAGTCGATTACTCTAAATGCAAATAATAGTACTGCACCGATCAATGCTACTGAAAAACTGTCGATTCCTGTGTAATTAGTTGTAACCCATAGGAATATTGTGAATAAAAGCACCCCTAGAGTGATTTTTTCCATTTTGCTCATAGGTCCCAATGCTACCTTTTTAGAAGTTATGGTTTCCATTCCACCTATAATTCCTTTACACTCAGGTTTGAACATGAAACCCATCCACTTCCAGATTATAAGTAATAATGTTATTGCAAGTGGAAAACCGAATATCATCCAGTTTACAAATGGAATATGAGTGTAAGCTGCAGCCATTAGGTTTGGTGCAGTTCCGATTTCTGTACCAAATCCACCGGCCAGAGAACCAAAGGATCCACCTAAAATCATAGCTTTAGCAAAATTACTTCCGCCTTTCTCAGGGTTTTTTACACCCATAAGTGGAATAATTTCCTTGATTATGGGGAGTAACATAGCAAATGCTACTACGTTCTCAATAAACGCTGAAAGAATTCCAGTTGAGAAAACAACCACGAATATGCTTCTATCGGGAGTTGTACCTAATCTGTTGAGCAGGGTATAAGTTAAACGCTGTGCTAATCCGCTTTTACGAATTGCTTCTGCAATTATGAATCCTCCAATCATCAGGAAGATAATGGGGTTGGCAAAACCAATAACAGCATTTTCAAAACTAGTCACTTGAATTATGGGTTGAATAAACAGCAGTAATAATGACGTTACTGCCAGATGCAACGCTTCGGTAACCCACATGATTATGGCGAAAATCAAAAGTGCAAGTGCTGCATGCCCTGCAAAACTTAAACCCGGTGTAGGAATAAGCATTACTACTATAAAGAGAAGTATAGCCAAGGGAAATCCAAAAACCTTTAAATTAACATTCGTTTTGATGCCTCCTAAAAATTTTTAATTTTTAGGGGGTTCAGGAAAATATAAGATTTTCCTTCAACCTCCTAAATTTTTTATTTAAAAATTATTTACTAAAGATTTAAGTAAATTTTATTAAACCGGAAGTATGTTGCCTTTCACCCCATATAAATGTTTTCTAAATAAGTTGAAAATAATATTGGCTGATATTTGATTAATATTTTTAAAAGTTTAGTAAAATAGTGGTAATTTTCGTAAATAAAATATATTTAAGAATTAAACAAAAACAGAATGTTATTCCATTAAAGTAACACAGGAATTTCCATCAATTTTTTCTACCCTAAATACATTATCTGCAAAACTTCCAAGTTCCCTTTCATGAGAAACTATGATTATTTGAGGGCAGTTCAGTTCATTTAGAATTTCTCTAACTTTATACAACTGTTCTCTGCTGAATCCATCAGTTGGTTCATCTAATATTAATAAATTAGATTTCATTCCTGTAGAAACTTTTTGAACAATGTTATTTAAAGCTAAACGATAAGCTAACGCTACGCTAGTCTTTTCACCACCGCTTAAATAATTAATATCCTGTTCAAAGCCATCCTGTTCCACAATTGGTGTAAATTCTTCATCAATTTTAGCAGTTTTTGAAGTGTCTTCAATTAATATACTGAACCATTTTTGGAAATCCTCATTAAACTCTTCGTATCTTTTTTGCATCACATGTTTTTCTATTAAGCTGAGGGTTGGAATCAGGTAGTCATTGAGCCAGATGTGGTAATCATTGAACTTGTTTAATTGTTTCTTGAGACCTTCCTTTTTATTGATTTCATCTTTAACTTTTGATATATCCTCTTTCATTTTTTCTATCAAAGTCTTGGTCTCAACGATTTTTTCTTTTATTAACTGGAATTCTTCTTCAGTTTTTTGGTGGTTAAATTTCACTTCAGAAATTTCATTAGGCACATTTTTCAATTCTTCTAATTTTTCTTCAAATTGAACTAAATTCTGTTTTAATGAATTGATTTCATTACTTAAAAGATCGATATTATCTTTATTCTCATTAATTTTATCAGAATTCTTTTTAAATTGATATTTAAGGTTCTCTAATTCCTTCTGGCTCCTGTTGTATTCTTTTAGTTTATCAAGAAGGGTTTCAAAATAAGTTATGTATTTCTCTGTTTCATCAAATTCAATTGAATCTTCCATTATTGATTTTAAATTTACATCCCTGTTCTTTAAATTTTTACTAATAGAATTAATCTTGTTTTTCAGATCATCTAAACCTGATATTTTCTCTATAAGTATTTTTAATGAATTTAAATTATTCTCGAGGGCCTTTAATTCGATTTCTCCTGCTTCTAATTTTTCCTTTCCTTTTAGCTGTACTTGACCCAAGACTTTGGAACTTGAATTTATTTTCCTGATTTCTTCTTCACTTTCGGATTCTAAATTTTTTTTATGTTCATCATTTAATATACTGCCACAAATAGGACATAAATCTCCCAAACCATCTACATTGGCCAATTTTTTCTTAATTTCCGATTTTTCTACATCTAATTTATATATCTTCTCAGAAATTTTTTGTAATTGTTCTTTATCTGTATTTACTATTTCAGATTGTTCTTTTATTTTATTAATTAATGACTCTTCTTCTTTCTTTAAGTCTTCTGAAGTTTTATTTTTAGTATCGCCCAATTTATTTTCCATGGACTGCTTGTTTTCCTCAAGCATAGTTAAATTGGAGGCTAAATTATTGCGTTCATTAACAACTCTTTTAATAGTGGCCAGTTTATTGCTTATATCATCTTCAGTTTCTGTAGTTGGGAGTTCAATTTTTTCAAGGGTCTCAATTTGGGGAGTGAATTTCTGCTGATTTTCTTCTTCAGCAGACTTTATTTCATTATGATACTTAATTGAAAGCTGTTCTTTATCCCCGATCTGTTTTTTTAAATGGGGAATTTCTGTCTGTATCTTTTTAAGTTCTAGTTCAGATTTTTGAAGCTTTTCAAGTGTTTCAGTATGCTTTTTTTGTAAAATTTCTAACTCTTCCCCTCGTAATTGGAATTTTGTATTTTTATTTTCATTTGATTCTAAATTACCTTTTAAAATAAATAGATCGTTTTTCTTTTCATCTAAATCTTTTGTTTCAGTTTTTAGCTCAATGAGTTTATCTTTAATTAATCTGGACAATAAATTAGCATTTTCTGCAGCTATTTTGTAGTCTTCTATTCCAAATGCCTTTCTGAGAGTTTGAAGTCTATCATCTGGTTTTTGAGAAAGTACATATTTCATGTCTTCTTGGGGTGTATAAATTGCATAACGGAATATTACACTTTGAGCTCTAGGGTTGAGTGGTTCTTTAAAATTAAGAATACCTAAAATTTTTTCTTTAATTTCAGAAGGGGATAGATCGATTTTTGCCCCATTGATACCTAAAATACCTTTTTCCTGCCTGACGGGTCCATCGTTCTCTTTTCGTATTAGAGATCGTTGAACTAAATAATTATCATCACCAACATCAAATTCTAAGGTTACATATCCTTTTTTTGACCCTTTTCGAAGTAGAGAATCACCTTTTTGATTTCCAAGGCCAAAAAGAGCAAATTCAATCGCCATTAAAATTGTAGACTTTCCAGAACCAATATCTCCCTCAAAGAGAGATGTCCCAGTTGGAAATTTTATAGGGTCATTGTCTTTATAACTCCTAATGTTATTCAATGTCAATGTCTTAAAAATCATTTAATGACTCTCCAAATCCAATACATCTACTGATTCAGTTAAGATCCTTTTATTGTAATCTGATTTTTTTTCATTAGGCTTAGGGCCTTGTCTTATGGTTTTCAATAAGTTAACAGCTAGTTGGGCTCCTTCTTTGGCATTCAATTCTTTTTGTTCAACTTCTATATTGATGATATTTTCTAAGAGCAAATTTTCTTCAATTTCTGCTGTAGTTTCCCCTTTGACTCGAATTTTTGTAAATTCCTTTGAAACAAGCCCATGATGATTGATGCTTACATGTATAGCTCCTGATTCTTTAAGAAGTGTTCTTATCTCGTGGAAATTAACGTCTGATGTTTTACCACCAGTTAATTCTCCTTTAACCTTTAAAATAATTATTCTTTCATTTATTTGTCCATTAAATGTCTCTTCTTTTATTTTAGACAATATTTCTTCGTATAGTTGATTTGAGTTTTTGTGATCTGCTTTAAACTGTAAAAATTTGTATTTAGCTAAATCTAACTCATAAAAATTCTTATCTTCACAAAAATTAACACTTTGGATATTTTCGTCAAATTCCACGATATAAAATCCTCTTTTTTCTCCTTTTGCGCTCATTTCTAAATCGCGGGGATATCCAGCAAAAGGTGGTCCGGGATAAGTGATAACTCCATAATCTTCAATCTGGGTTTCACATATTTGCTTGTGTATGTGTCCTCCAGCATAGTAATCAAAATTTTGTGGTAATTTTTTAATATCAATTCCATCCATTTTAGATAAAAAATCAGGAAGTAAATTTTTAATTGCAGTATGGAAAACGAAAATTTTAAAGCCGTCTTCCTCCTCAAGGCTTTTCTTATCAAGCATTCCATAGTAAGTATCGTCCAATCCCATTTTTCGTCCAGATATTCCAGTTAATTTGACACCCGTTTTTTTATCGGTTATGAACTTCAATTTTAACTTTTCTTCACCAAATTCATTTTCAACGACGTAACCGTTAAAGAGTTTTTTAAGCAAACCGCTTTCTGTAATTACATCGATAATTGAAGTTTCATTGGGACTAAAATCATGACTTCCATAATTGATGTAGACTGGAATCCCTTTTTCTGCAACTTCCTTCAATTTACCAACGGCTTGTTTAACAATACCCATATCTGGAAGATTGGAATGGAATAAATCGCCTGCAATGATAATAAAATCTACTTTTTCTTCTATACACTTATCTAAACATTCTTTAAAAGCTTTAATTTCTAATTCTTTTAGTTCAGTGTATTTTTGAGCTCCTAAATGGCAGTCAGCAATGTGGGCAAACTTGTGCATCTTTATCAACCTATGACCATAGTTTTAAGGTCTTTTGTTTTGTCTTGAGGTATTTCATCTAAATATTCTTTAACATATTTTTTAAATTCAGGAGTATAAATAGGGATAGCAAATCTAGTAAAAACGCTGCTTACAATAGCTTCGCCTTTATCCAGGCTAGCAATAATTCTTTCATCATCTGATAAATCCTGAGATGCACTATTGATTATTGCGGATCTCTCAGGCGACATTTCATTTCCTAAAATAATTTTGGTATTCATATTGGCTAAAATCGCTCTAGGAATAACACTGGATAATTGGGTGATCGCAATCAAACCTATTTTGAACTTTCTGCCTTCTCTAGCAATTGTACCGTAAATATTTCCGCCGTGACTTTCTATTGCATCTTGACCTAAAACTCGTGGCGCTTCTTCGATTACAATACTGATAACTGGTTTGTTTTTTAATTCTTTAGAATTGTATCTTTTATATTTATTAAATATATTACTGGTTACGATACTGCCTATAAATAATTCTTCAAAATCACTTAATTTTGAACTATCTATGATAACAACTTTTTCATCTTCTAATGCCCTAACAATGTCTTCTACCGTTGATAATCCATAGTCTCCACCAACAAATAAATTACTGTTAAATATGCATTTTTTCCCCATTGCAGGATTATCATCGATATCAACAGAATATACACCTAATTTTGTTTCAATTTTTCTCTTTAAAACTTCAGCAGTCCCTTCATGAACTCCCATTTCTTTTAGGACATCTCTATCTATTCCTTTAGCAATTTTAGTTATCCAATTTGACTTATATTTGTTATAGATTGTTCTTATGGCTTCAGTTTGCGCTGATGAGAATCCGCCAATCCCGCTGAAATGATATGGCCGTATTTTTTTTACATTTATAGCTAATGTGACTGCATCATCATTATCTTTATCAGGAGAATAGTACTCAAGTTTTTCATCCTTTTTAGGGTGGTACCGCAGGCCAATTTTAATACTGTCTCCATAATATTCATCATGGGGATCTAGAACAAGAATACCTGCTCCTTGCGTATCTAAAATACTCCAGAGCATTACTTTAACTAAATTACTCTTCCCTCTACCGGTTGTGGCAGGAATTAAAATGTGATGTGTCAATGATTTAATCAGGTCAATATAAACTTTAATTCCTTCTTCTACAGTTGATCCACTTCTAATATCGCCTAAATAAATTGAATTTTCGATATTTTTTGGCTCCAGGAATTTTAAATCAGATTCTTCAATGGATTTAATAGGGCTGAAAAAATTAGGCAGTCTTTTGGGGCTTTTGGTGATGTATTCTTTTTCACCGTTTGTTATCTTTTCCCGAACATAGAGTAAAGACTTAGCGCGCCCTAAGTTATAATTAGTTAATTCAGGTTCCATAAATTCAAGATCAGGATCATATCCTTCCAATTTCATACCTGAAAGTAGTTCATGGGTGGATTGATGAGCTTGACTTTTATATTCAATATCTTTAACCTGAAGAATGGTATAAATTCTTTCAGCTTCTGATTGGGGGGCATTTTCAACGATTAAAAGTTCACCAAGTTCTAAATTTTCACCATTCTTTTCTCTAATAATAATGTCTTTTAATCCTCCGCCTATAATTTGACCTCTTTCATTCATTTAACCCTCTCCAGTTACTGCCCATCTAATTTTTCATGTGTATTTACAATTTTGATCAATGGATTAACCTGCTTCCAGGTTCCCATTCTAGAAAGTTCAGAATATAATTTTGTTTTATAACCTTCCATCTCCTCATTTTTAACTCTGGCCCATAAATCTGCATCAATAAGTCCATAAGGATAACCTGGGATCTTAATATCTCTAGAATTATCAGCAATAGAAGAAATAATATCTAATATCTCTTTTTTCTGGTCTCCCATATCGTTTACTTGTTCTTTAAATATTTCAAATCTAAATGCTGTATGTGCATGTTTATTTAATTTAACAACCATTATCACTGCTTTATGCTCACGATTAGCATCTTTGCTCCATGCAACTGGATAATAGCACCATTTATCATATTTGATTCCTGATTCTTCAGCTAACCTTTGAATAGAATCTATAAGGGAAACCTGAGTGTCAGTAGTTAACCTGCATGTTTTAGATAATCCTGTAATAATTACTTCTTTTTCCATTGCTTTTCTAAAAACGTTTTCTACATATTTATATTCGTGTTGATGGCCTGTTTGTAATGATCCATCTCTTATAATTATATCGCCGGCTTCTAATTCTAAGTCTATAATTTGTTCAGTGATTTTCCACTCAGCAAATCTTCTGGCCATGGATGCCATTCTATGCATTCCAACCTGTGTACCCGCCTCTACGTTTTCTTCACGTGCATTGGCCTGAAGATCCTTTTCATCAGGTAAAAATTTGCTAAATTTATCCTTTACAGGCCTTATTTTTGTTTGAAAATTGATATCTCCATTCTTCAATTTGGAAGATGTATAAGAAAGAAATTCTATTCTTTGAGGGATTTCTGATTGGAGTGAAACTCGTTTATTATTTTTAAATATGCTGAAGTAAACACGATTTAATTGTACTGAATAAGCTGGAGCAGGTAAGAGCTCCTGATTGCCCCCATCAACAAATGCAATTTTTCTATCAGTTTCAGCTGAGTTAATTTGATGAAAATATTCTTTATTTAGTGGACATGTTCTATAGTCAGAATCGTTAAAATAAGGATTTCCTAATTCCCTTTCAGATAGATCTAAACTCAAAATTTCAGCAATTTCTTTTATGCTCTTCATAGTGAAGTCACTTTTTTTTATAATAATTAATTGTTCTTTAATGTTGATTGTACTACTTATATTTTATCCCATTTTGTTAAATAGGCATACAAATTACAAAAAAATAGAAAATAATGATTATAATAAATCTATGTAAATATGTCTTAAAATGCCCTATTTTTAATTATACTGCTTAAATTTTTGTTTTATATTAAAAAAATATAATTAAAATAAATTTATTTAAAATAAATAGAGGAAATCATATATTTCCTCATAGTTGATTTCAGTTATTATGGAATTATTGTTTACTTCCGCCACTTTTAGCAATGGAAGCAAATATTCCAAGGAAACAAAGCACCGTAAACACAACAAACGCGACCTGAATACTCAACATAAGTGCAGGATATTGAGCAGGCATGATCTGAACGTTTCCTATGTACATGGCAAAAATAATCAGGACTGCCCCCATACTTAGTGTCTGTCCAATTAACCGCATTGTCCCCACTGATGCAGATGCTACGCCGTAAAATCTCTTTTCAACAGAACTCATAATTGCATTGGTATTGGGGGACGAAAAGAGTCCAAATCCGATACCTAACAATATCAGGCCAGCTATTATAAATTCTAAACTTGTGTTTGCAGTTAAAAAGACGAATAATAGAAGACCTACCGTTGTAAAGACCATACCAATGGACGCAATTAAACGCGGATTATATCTATCTGAAAGTCTACCTGCTATCGGAGCTAAAACAGCCATTACAATAGGCTGGGCGACTAAAATCAGTCCTGCATTTCCGGGATTTAATCCTTTTATGTACTGTAAATACAGGCTCAGAAGAAAGACTACTGCAAATGTTGCACTGTAGCTAATTAGAGCTGCTAAATTGGAAAATGCAAATGTGGCGTTTCTAAACAGATTTATTTCAAATACAGGGCTTTTAGTTCTTAATTCAAGAATAACAAATGCTATTAACCCAATTAATCCTAAAGCTGTTACTATGATACCCACTGGTTCGGGGAGTAATGAAAATCCATATATGAGCATGAGAAGTGCAATACTGTAAATCACTGAACCCGGCAGATCAAATTTCTCCCCCTTACATACAGCCCATTCTCCTTTAAGCTTCCAGAAAGTAAGGCCAGTAACTAATAAACCAAGAGGCACCATTAAAAGGAAAAGACTTCTCCAACCTAAAGCTTGTGTCATTATTCCCCCTAGGACAGGACCAAGTGATAAACTCACATATACGGAGGCGATTGTTATTCCTATAGCTTTTCCTCGTTCTTGAGGTGGAAATACGTGAGTTATTATCGCTACACTTGTAACGAATATCATTGCAGCTCCAATTCCCTGAAGAACCCTAAATGCAATTAAAGAAAGTGCAGAAGGTGCAACTGCAGATAAAAATGATGAGAGGGTAAAGATAATCATACCATAAATAAAAATCCGTTTCATTCCCCATATGTCTGCCAATCTACCAAAAGGAACTGCAAACATAGCGGATGCAAGTAAAAATGATGTTGGTATCCAGCTTAGCAAAATAGCATCCACTTGAAACTCTGATCCAATTGCAGGAAGCGCAATATTAATTGCTGCCGCCATAAATGGTGTAACAAAAGATGCAAGTGTTGCAATGAGTAAAGCTGACATTTTAACGTTATTATTATTTTCCATAAAAAGAATCACCTGTAATTAGCATTAAATATAGACTATCTTTATTACAGGGATAGGATAAATACATTTTGATAACTCTTAAAATCGTATTAACTTATAGCAGAAGTCTTAATATATTTAAAATGTTGAATTATCCTAATTTAGTTTGAAAATAAGAAATTGTATGTAAAAATAGTTTATTTTTCTAAATCTTTGTATTCCTTAAGATCCATAAGTGCGGGCCCGTGAATAACTTTTCCATCATAGTTAAATCGTGACCCATGGCATGGGCAATCCCACGTCATTTCTGCGTTGTTCCAGTTGACTCTGCATCCCATGTGGGTGCATGGAGTTGATAAAACATAGATTTTCCCATTTTCATCTTTACATGCGGCTACTTCTTTACCGTTTGTCTTTAATATTCTTCCTTCACCTTCTTTTAATTTAGAAGGATCCATAGAATGTGCTCGCGAAAGTTTACCACCTAATAATTCTTTAACAACACTTATATTAGTACCAATGAATTCCTTAGTTGATTCAAGTTTAGGCATTGATCTGGATGGGTCAAAGAATGAACTCCACGGGTTTTCTTTTCCTAAAATTAAATCAGAAAGAATCATTGCTGCGACTGTCCCGTTGGTCATCCCCCATTTCATAAATCCTGTTGCGACATAAACTCCTTTTGATTTGGAATTAGCTTTACCAATATAGGGAACTTTATCCATTGTAATATTATCCTGTGTTGACCAGTGGTAATCAATAGATTCTACATCAAAATGGTTCATTGCATGTTCTTTCAGCCTTTCATAACATTCAACTGTATCAGTGACATGTCCTGCTTTATGATTTACTCCTCCAGCAATTATCATTTCTCCCTTTTCTGTTGGAACTGCACGATAAGTGTAAACAGGATCTACCCCTATAAACATTGCTTCTGGAAATTTTTCTTTAATGTAAAATCCCAGTGCATAAGAACGACTAGGGTACATCTTTGTAAATAACTTGCCGGGATCATAAAATGGGACATGAGTAGAAATAATAATATTTTTAGCTTTTATTGAACCCTTATCTGTAGTTATTTCGTTTATATCTCCTTCTTTTATATCCATTGCACGAGTATTTTCAAAAATATAGCATTTATTACCATGTATTTTTTCAATTAATCCAATAAGATACTTTCTTGGGTGAAATTCAGCTTGGTTTTCAAATTTTACAGCTCCATTCACATTAAATCTTTCTAAAGGTATCTTTTTTTCGTAGGATACATCCAAACCTGCTTTTTTGGCAGCATCTGATTCTTTTTTTATTTTATCTGAGTCACCACCTTCAGTGTAAAGATAGCATGGAAAACGCTTAAAATCACATGAAATATTGTAATTATTTATTATAGATTCAATTTTGTCAATTGCAGATTGGTTTGCTTTACCATACTTGCGGGCTCCTTCTTCCCCATATTCAGATATAATGTGTTGATATATTATATTATGTGCAACCGTGATTTTGGCTGTTGTATATGCAGTTACATCTTTGACTATCTTCTGAGCCTCTATTACTGCAACTGAAAGTCCTGATTCCTTTAAAAGGGCCGCTGCTGTAATTCCTACAATTCCGGCTCCTAATATCGCAACATCAACAGATAATCCTTCTTCTAATGTATTAAAATTAGTGCTAGGAGTAGTTTTAACCCAAAATGATTCTAATTCACCCATATTTTCAATATTTTCATTTTTTTTCATAAACTCACAACCAGTAATCTTATGGATTATTATTAATTTTTAAATTTTTATTAATATAAAATTTGAGAAAAGCTTAAGTTGGTCTAATAAAAGAATTAATAAAAAAATTATTATAATTATGATATATGGTTGATGTAAGATTTTTCTATGTAATTTTTAATCCGATAAAAATTTATAAAAAGGAACTTATAAATAAAAACAGGTGATATCTTATGCAAAAAACAATGGAAAATTTAGCAAAGGCTTTTATTGGTGAAAGTCAGGCAAGAAATAGATATACTTTATATTCTAAGGTTGCAAAAAAGGAGGGTTATGAGCAACTGGCTGAAATTTTCCTCATTACAGCAGATAACGAGCGGGAACATGCTAAATGGATAATGAAAATGATTCAAGGCTTAAAATCAGAAAGTGGAGAAAAATTAGATGAACTCGTTGTTTCAGCACAGGCACCAATTATTTATGGGAACACAGTTGAAAACCTTAAAGCTGCAATCGCAGGGGAACATTACGAAAATTCTGAAATGTATCCTGAGTTTGCAAATACTGCTGAACAGGAAGGACTTATTGATATAAGTGACAGATTATTTGCAATTGGTTATGCAGAAACTCATCATGAGGAAAGATATCGAAAATTTTTAGAACAAATTGAAGCTGGTACAATTTTCAAGAAAGATAAAGAGGTAGAATGGAGTTGCAGAAAATGTGGGCATGTATATATTGGAACAGAGCCTCCAGAAAAATGTCCGTCCTGTGATCATCCATCGGGTTACTTTGAAATTAAATGTGAAGAGTACTAGGAGATAGCAATGACTGAAGAAAAACAAGTTTACAGGTGCAATATCTGTGGAAATGTAGTTGAGGTTATGCATATAGGTACTGGAAGACTTGTATGCTGTGGTAATCAAATGCACCTGCTTGAAGAGAAAACCAGTGGTATAGGGCCTGAAAAACATATTCCTGTCATTGAAGAAACAGACAGCGGAGTTAAAGTTAAAATAGGCTCAACTTCACATCCAATGGAAGAAAATCACTGTATAGAATGGATAGAAATAGCTGCAGACGGCAGAGTTTATAGAAAGATTCTCAAGCCGGGTGATAAACCAGAAGCTGAATTTGATATTAAGTTAGAAAATATAGATGCGGTCAGTGCTAGAGAATATTGTAGCATTCATGGATTATGGGAATCAGTTTAAGCCTAAAACGCTTTTAAATTGGTATTTACCTTAATCCATTCTATTTACATTATTTTTGTCTATTTTGTAGATCAATTTATAATCTTATTTTATATTAAAAAGTAATCATTTTAATGTAGTATATCCTTATGAGTTAAACTTAGGTGGGGATGCTTTAAAAATAAGAAATTTTTTATATTTTAAAAGCAAATGTCTATTAGATAAGAAGTGAAAGATATGAAAAACAAAATTTTCTCAACGCTCTTGGTAATGCTTATACTGTCTATAGTAGCTATATCTGGATGTACTCAATCTGATATAGGCAATATAAATGGACTCTCATCTACAATCAATGATCATCTTAAAAAAGGCGATGACTTTTATAATAAGGCAGTATATGATACAAATAGCTTTGACCTTAGTAATGCAACATTTAATGCTAATAGTGCATTATCTGAATTCAATTCCGCAAAAACTTCTGCACAACAGGCATTAACTTCTGCTCAAAACTCTAAAGATAGTGTTCTTATAGAATATATGCAAAATACTATGGGAGAAATAGATTCCAGGGTTAACGCTACTTTGGAACTTCAACAGGCCATTAATTACTTCCAGCAGAAGGACAGTGTAACAGGTAATAACCACGTATCACTTGCAAATCGATATATGGATAGATCAACGGATTATAAATCAAAAAATGATAAGATAGTGGAACAAAATCCATCTAAGTTTAAATAATCACCATTTGGAATTTAAATATCGGCAAAAGCCTGTAGAAAGCGTATACTAATAAAAACGATAAGCGTATTTAAATTATTTTGTATAAAATGAACGTATTTAAATAATACTTGATACGATCTGTAAACATAATTAAATTAATCAGTGATTTTTATTGAAATAAATAAAGTTAAAATTCAACAATTTTTGTTTTTGATAATTGAGGTATATTATGATTAAAACTTGTTTAGAATGTAAAGGTAAGGGACATAAAGTCCTTAGTTATAAAATATGTGAAAGCTGCCATGGAAGCGGCGTTAAAAGCCAGATGGATGTTAAAAAGCATGTCAAAGGAATTTCAAAAGGCGCAATGGAACGATTTGATTTAGATGAAGAACATGAAATTCCATGCGATGTTTGTAAAGGTAAAGGGGAAATAGAAGTAACAGAAGCCTGTGAATCATGTAATGGAAAGGGCGAAATTAATGCATGCAAAAAATGTGGTAAAGAAATAGAGGCTGGCGATTACTGCAAAGATTGTGAGGTTAAAACTAAGGTCTATGCCCTGCATCCTGCCTGTGACATTAATGATCTTGAGCTTGGATCAAATTATAAAGGAAAAGTCACAAGGGTAGAAGATTGGGGAATCTTCGTAAGCCTTTCAAAAAAGGGATATGGTCTGGTTAGAGGACGAATGCTCGGATATGATGTTGGTGATGAGCTTATTGTAAAAGTTATTAATATAAATCACGCCAAAGGAGAGGTTGATCTTTCAATATCCAATATCAAAGGAAAATATGAGCTTGTAAAGCTTAGAAAAAACATTGCGAGAACTCCTATTGGTGAAATTACTAAAAATATGGTTAAGAAGAACGTAAGGATTGTGGGAGAAATAATCCAAATTCAACAAACTTCAGGACCTACAATTTTTACAATTTCAGATGAAACTTCCACTACATGGGTGGCAGCCTTTGATGAGCCTGGAATAAGAGTATACCCTCATATAAACATTGGAGATATAGTTGAGACACTTGGTGAAGTTTCTATTCACGGCGGTAAAATTCAGATCGAGTCTGAATCCATTGAAAAACTCCATGGTAAAGAGTCAATTGAGGCAAGAAGGCTTATTGATGAGGCAATTGATAAAAAAGCCGAGCCAGAAACAACAGAAATTCTAATTGAGAGTGAAGTTCTTGATAAACTACAGGATAAAATGCGTCTTGCTGCAAAAGCCATAAGAAGGGCTATTTTCGATGGTAGATCAATTCTTGTAAGGCACCATGCTGATGCAGATGGAATATGTGCCGGAGTTGCAATTGAAAAGGCTGTAATTCCTTTAATACGGGAAATTAATCCAGGCAGTGATGCAGAATGGCATTTCTTTAAGAGAGCTCCAAGTAAAGCTCCTTTTTATGAAATAGAAGATGTAGTAAAGGATTTATCATTTTCACTGGAGGATATGGAAAGACATGGCCAGAAATTACCTTTGATAGTCCTCTTAGATAATGGATCAACTGAAGAAGACATCGTGGCACTTATAAAAGCTAAAATCTATGATATTGAGATTGTAGTTGTGGATCACCACTATCCTGGAGAAGTTGAAAATGGAAGGGTGGTTGTGGACGACTATGTAGATGTACATGTGAATCCTTACCTCGTTGGAGGTAATTCTGAGATAACAGCAGGAGCGCTTGCATACGAAGTGGCAAAGATGATAAATCCAGAGGTTAAAGATAAATTGATGCATTTACCAGGTATTGCTGCAGTTGGAGATCATGCAAGCTCTGATGAAGCTCAAAGGTACATAGAACTTGCTGGAGAAAAGGGTTATACAAGGGAAGATCTTGAAAAAATTGCAACATGTGTGGACTTTGAAGCATTTTATCTAAGGTTTATGAATGGTAGAGGTATTATAGATACAATTCTTGGCCTTGGAAACAGGGATAAGCATGCAAAACTCATCGAAGCTCTTTATAACGAATCTCAAAGGAGAATTAAAAATCAGCTCAGGGCAGCACTTCCAAATCTTAAAACACAGAAACTCCCTAATGGAATAATATTCAACGTTTTAGATGTTGAAAAATTTGCCCATAAATTTACATATCCTGCACCAGGTAAAACTACAGGTTATGTGCACGATACAATGGTTAAAAAGTATGGAGAAGAAAATCCAATTATAACTCTTTCCTTTGGACCTGATTTTGGTGTTATAAGGGCAACGGATGCAGTGAATGAAATGTTTGGATTTAATCTGAATACTATCATCATAAAACTTGCAGATGAGATTCCTGAAGCGGGAATAGATGGTGGTGGCCATGAATGTGCTGGATCACTCAAGTACGTTGAAGGATTATCTAAAAAAGTGCTTGAGTCATTTGCTAAGGAAATTGCTGCCCTTAAAAAATGATGATCCCTAAAAAATCTAATTTTTTCATTAATTTTTATTTTCTTATCTCGGTAGAGATTTCACAGTATTCATCGCCTGCACACATTGCTTTAGTGAACCGTTTTGTGTATTTGGGATTTAAATTGTCAATGAATGTTTTGGTATAGGCCTTGCAGTTTTCAAAAAGGTCTTTGCTTTCTAAATCAAATTCTTTAGCTCTGTTTAGAAATGGACAACTGGTTATATGTGTTTTTACCAGGTCTTTATGCGCATTCACGGTTTTGTACTTGATTTCAGGCCCATAAAGAATTACTGAAATTAACCTTTGAGCTTTATCTACATCTTCTGCTGTTTTGGCTGGAAGTCCCAGATGGTTTGACAGAATACTGGCATTTTTTCCCCCTTGAATCCATAGGATGTAATTAATGGTATCGGTTAATGGCCTAATTTTTGTGTATTCCTGACCCAAAATATCTTTATATACTTTTTCCTGGGCTAATGGTAGTGTACTTGCGGATTTAGCCGCAATTTCCCATCTTAATTTTGCTGGAAAATCACTGATATCAACCACTATTTCACCATCTTCCTGTTTTTATTCATTAATTCTCTATGAGATAAGATGAATATTGCTTCCTTACAATAAATCAATTTTAGACTCAGAATCTATAAAATATGTCAGTTTTTCACTTTATAGTAGTTTTTAATTTATTTACAAATTCAAGTTATATTTTTGATTACCATGTAGACCCTAAAGAGAGATCATAGGAATCGGGTGAGCTATTAGGACCTCGACAGGTTACTTCGAAGTCCTTGGTCTCACCTGGAGCAATACTGTGTAAATTGGCAAAATTGGAATAAAATAAATATCCATTTTTATAAAAATTGACGTTAATTGTAACATATTGAAGTGTGCCAGATCCAACATTTTTAGCTGTTCCTTTAACTGTCCATTCACCAGATAGTGTCTTTGTCATCTGGTGGTTTAGAATTTTAAGACTTCCATTGGATGGATTTTGATCCTGGAGGGCCTGACGTATATTATTCTGGTCATCATTTACATTTGAATTTATATTTAAATTAAAAAATCCTAAAATACTAATTACTACTATTAAAACTATTCCAACTGTACCCAAAAATGTTACACTTCTCAAAATAATCATACCTTCTATAATTATGATATTAATTATATATGTAATAGTATTAATATTTTAATATTGTGTATTATTTAAAAAACATAAAAAACAATAAAAATTAATTGCTAAATTAATTAAAACGGGCGTTAAACTCTAAATATATAATAATTTTAATGAATTTCCAGTTAAAATCAAAAAAAAATGGTTATAAAATGAGATATAATGAAGATGATCCCAGTATTCGAATTTTACCAGATATATGTGTTTTAATATCTCATACTCTCTCAAGAGTTATAGAACTGGAATTTTTAGACGGCTTTGAAATATTAATTCCTGATTTTGTGGAAGAAATAGTTTCTGTTTTGTGTGAAGGGAAATTAAAAGCGGGTTTTTTTAATGAAATAGAAAAATTACAGAAATTAGAGGCAGAAAGGAAAATTGACATCTTATATTGTAGTTATGGGGTAGAATTACCTGAAGATAAGAAAAAACTTATAGAAACAGAGGATGATATAATTCTTGAGGTTGCCGTTGTTACAAATTCAATTCTTTTTACTGCAGATAAGGGTTTGAAAGATAAAGCTACTTCAATTAAGCAGCCAGTTATTTATATCCCCCCTAAATTTCAAAAAGGGATTAAAGAACTTGCTGATAATGTATAATTTGATTTTATATGGATCTGCCTCTAAAGCTTGGTGCCAGTGCATAGTTGAGCTGGATTGCAATGAGAACTGCAATACTTAAGTAGGTACTGATGAAGCACAGGAGAGCCGCGATTGCATAAAATATCTGCGCTGTTATGATTCTGTTTCGCAGTGCTTTATCTGCTTTTTCAAAGTCAGGAATTTCATGAGAGATAAACCCGCTTTTGCAGGCATACTGCCAGTGAATATATGTGAATATACCAAGAATTAAAATATTTAGCCAGTAAACTCCTATTGTAAGTTTGAATGTGATATATTCCGTGAGAAAAGCGGTTGAAAACGGTATTAATGCGACGAACATCAGGAAAAAAATAGAGAGCCAGTTTAAATGCCTGTCACTCTGTGTAATATAGGTATACTGCAGTGAATGGCCTGTCCAGAAAATCCCTAATGTAATAAAGCTCATGAAATAAACCAGTAACCGGGGTAATGTTGACAGTAAAAGACTCCAAAGATCCCCTTCTGTATGAACATTCACTATAAAAGGAATGCTAAGTTCTAGTACTAAAATTGTCATTGCAATGGAAAATACGCCGTCTGCAAGGGCTTTTGTCCGCTGTATGTCTTGTCCTGCAAAAATATTGTAGTCATCTCTCAATTGTGGCATGTTGTTTCTCCGTTACATTGTGGGGCCAACTTCTATTTTATAAGAATAAGGATCTCCAGATTTTCGATAAGGAACTTCAAAATTCCAGATTTCACCAGAAGCTATGTAACTTTCACCGTCAAAGCTGGAGTATAGTAATTTTCCATTTTTATCATAAAAATTAACTGTTATTGATATATATCTCATCTGGCCATGCCCGGTATTTTGTGCCTGTCCCTTAACTACAAAAATGTCTGATTCTTTTACCAGTTGATTATTCAGAATTTTTATGTTATCATTTGGGTCAATTGTCTGTATACCATTCTCATTGATATCATCTTTCGTTAGAGAATTATCAAGGTGAATGAAATTAAAGACACCAATTAATGCGAAAGTAACTAAAATAAATGAGGCAATGTAGATGGTATTTTGCAAATATATCATTCTTCCAATTCATAAATAGTAATAATAATTATATTATTAGTATTATTTAAGAATTTCTAAGAATATATCAAATTTACTACCATTTGAAAAATAGAAAACAACATATTTTTATAAAAACAGCAGATACCGGCACAAAGAATGTTTTAAAGGTAATTTAATGTGCATAATTGCAAAAAGTAGAATTTTTTTTTAAATGATTCATTTTTAAGAAGATTCCTTCTTCATCTCCTTATAAAAATCACACAAATCATTAATTGGGCACTCATCATGCTTCGGGCCAATCGGCCTGCAAATATCCTGCCCAAACCTCACAAAACTTTCATTTAAATCAAGCCAGTAGCCTTTAGGAACAATCTTCATGAGTTCCAATTCTGTTTCATCAGGATTTTTTGTTTTTACAAGCCCTAAACGATTTGATATTCTATGCACGTGCACATCTACTGGAATTGCATCTAATCTAAAGCCGTAAACCAAAACACAGTTTGCAGTTTTCCTTCCCACCCCTGGAAGTGCCAGAAGTTCGTTTATATCATCTGGAACTACATCATTATAGTCTTCATGGATTATCCTTGCAGTTTCCTTTACCCGCTGTGCTTTAACCCTGAAAAAACCTGCTTTTTTAATTAATTTTTCGATTTCTTCTGTGGGAGCGTTGGCGATTTCCTCAGGTGTTTTATAAACTGCAAAAAGGGTAGCTGCAGCTTCATCAGTATTTTCATCCCGGGTCCTCTGGGATAAAATAGTTGTAATCAGAACTCTAAATGGATTTGGTTTTCCTATGGGCTTTTTTACGTATTTATGGAGCCTCTCCATTATTATTTTGATCTTTTTTTGAGTTTGAACTTTAATCACCTTGTTTCCACTTCTTGTGTATTGCAGGGCAGAGAGTGTAATAGCCACAGAAGTTGCATTTCCAGTTGTTTGCCTCTCCAACAGACGATGGGCCTCTCTTTCCAGACCAGTATTCAAGTGCCCATTCCATTCCACGGGTGAAAAACCTTTCATCAAACTTATATTTTTCTCTGTGAACTTCTGTAAGTGTTTTTTGATTTATATAAATAATTTCAATGGTTTTTGATAGTTCAGGAAGCTCCTTGATTTTTTTAATAGTTTCATTTATCAGTGACCCGATTGCAAGGAGACTTCCAAATTCTTTCCTTTTATCTTCAGGAACTTCAAGGCTTTCCATGTATTCTTCACTTAAAATAACTTCGTTAAAATCAGGTTCGATTAAATCAACATTGTAGGCAGTCCAGAAATCTCCCATTTCAGTTTTTCCTTCTATCATGGAGTTAAGTGCATACCAGTAGATCATTCCCTGCATTTTATCCCGAAGTATCTGTTGTGCTGATGGTGGGCTTAAGCTTTTCCGGGTCTTCATTTCGACTATTTGGGTTCTTTTATGCTTTGTTTTTTTATTACCAAAGCCTTCAACTTCTTCTATAAGTTTAATCTCGTCAATAATGCCCTTTATCAGTGCAGAGCCAAATTTAGATAGAACTGGTAGCTCACGAGTTAAACCTTCTTTTTGGTACAGTTCGAGTCCTACAATCATGTTATGGACATTGGAATGAAGTTTATCGGCAGGAGTGTTAATTTCAACCACAATTTCATCCAGGACTTCGAGAAATCGGTCTTTATGAATCTCTGTACCTTTTTCTTTTTCTGGTGTGTGAACTTCTCCATACTGGCGCCTTAAATCAACTGCCATTTCACACCAGAATTGACTGGCGATTGTTGATGGGCCTAAAATGATTGAAGACATGTTATCACAAATAAAATGAAATAAGTTAAAATAATAATTAATTGGATATTAATTCTAAAAGAACTTCTAATCCTTCCTGAATTCCTGTTCCTTCTTTTGCAGTGGTTGGAATTATTGGGATATGAGTTTTAATGTACTCAGATTCAAGATTTCCAGGAGCTATGTCTTGTTTATTTGCAAAAACTACATATGGAACGTTATTGTTGTTTAAACTTTCCAGTATCTGGATGTCTGTGTCAGTAACTCCCATAGAATTATCGATTACCACAATGGCACCATTTAAATTATTGGACAAAATTTCCCTCATGAATTTGAACCTTTCCTGGCCTGGAGAGCCAAAAATATGGATTCTTTCACCATTGATGACAGTATTTCCGTAATCAAGTGAAACTGTAGTACCATTGCACTCAATTTTTGTTACTTTCTCGTTTCTTCTATTTAAAAGAGTTTCTAAAGTAGTTGTTTTCCCGGAATCTGCAGATCCGAGGATTACGATCTTGGTTTCTTTTTTTCTTATCATATCCATCAGGTATCCAGTTTTTAGTGAATAACGTAAATTATTAGATTATAATTCAAATGACTTATTTAATTATTTTTAATTGTTTAAGCACTTAAAAATGTTAAGATCAGTGCTTAATCATGGTTATTCACTATAATAAGTGAATTTTATGGGCCGACTTCTACATTACATCCAAGTTTTTTCATAGCCTCTGGGAAATTAGGGAAGGATACGTCGTAAACTGAGGCATTTTCTATCCTCACATTGCCGACTTTTAATCCAACAAGTGAAAGCGCCATTACAAGGCGGTGATCTCCATGAGATTTAACAATTCCCCCTTTAGCTCCTCCTTTAATTACAAGTCCGTCTTTTTTTTCCTTAACCTTTACACCAAGCTTTGAGAGTTCAAGAGCGCAGGTATGAATCCTGTCAGTTTCCTTAAAACGAGCGTGTTCAACATTTATAATCTCTGTAACGCCCTCAGATATCGCCCCAAGTGCTGCGACAGTAGGCAGCAAATCCGGTGAATTCTCAAGATTCACCTTTATGCCCTGAAGTTCTCCATGTCCAACTATTGTAACTTCATCGTTTTTAACTTTAACCTGGGCACCCATATCCCTGACAATATCTAATATTTGTTTGTCGCCCTGTTTTGAATTTTTGAAAATATTTTTAACTGTAACTTCACCATCCAGTGCTGCTGCAGCACCTATTATATAAGAAGCTGAGGAATAATCCCCTTCGATTGTGTAGTCCCTGCCTTTATACGTTTGGGGTTCTACATGGAATGAGACATTTTCTTTATCATAATCCAGGTTAACCTCAAATCTTTCCATAACATCAGTCGTCATGTCCACGTAGGGTTTGGAGATAAAATCTCCTTTTACATTAATATCAACTGGATTTTCAGCGTAAGGAGAAGCGATAATGAGTGAAGAAATAAACTGAGAGCTGACATCTCCTTTTATGCTTGTTTTGCCTCCTTTAAATCCTCCTTTAACACATATTGGGGGTTTTCCATTTCCTCGAACTGAAAATGCAGTGACTCCAAGGCCTTCAAGTGCATCTATAAGATCCTGCATTGGACGTGTCCGAAGGGAGTTGTCTCCAGTAAAAACAGTGTAATTGGGAGCAAGAGCTGCAACACTTGTCATTATCCTGAGCGTTGTTCCTGAATTTTTAAGGTCAACAACATCTTCTGGAGTTTCTAAAGCTCCACCAGTACCATTAACGATGAATTTGTCATCTTCCTGCTTAATATCACATCCCAGTGCTCTGCATGCATTTAAAGATGCAAGTGTATCTTCAGAGTAGAGCGGGTCATGAAGTATGGATTTCCCATCTGCAAGGGATGATATTATAATGGCCCTATGGGTGTAACTTTTGGAAGGAGGAGCTTTGATAGCTCCTTCAATTGTGTTTGTCTTTTGAATTTCCAGTTCCATGGAATCACTTTATTTAAATTTTAAAAATTTTCTATTTTTAATATAAAAAATTTAAAAAATAAATTTTTTAAATAATTATTTCTAAAATTGCATCTAAATTAGAGGCATGGATAACTTCTACCTTCTCTCCAGTCTTACCAACGACCTGTTTTTTGGCTTCAATGTGATCCCATGTCAGTTTGTTGCCTTCAACTGTGATTTCTCCATCTTTTTCGAGGGTATCCACAATTTCATCCATATTCTCAGACTGCAGGTATTTTACAATCTTTGGGGCATCTCCCTTAAATTCAGGACCTATTTTTGCCATAACTGGAGTAATTTCAATGACTTTTTCTTTAATATCTGGTTTTCCAGTCATTACACTTAAATTCTCTATTCTCATAGTACCATTTATATCTTCATCCAGCTTTTCTATTTGGTGAATTAAATCAGAATCATGAGTGTATATGTTCAAAGTTTTTATCTTTGCATTTAACGGCATTTTCTTGGATGATTTGAACCTTCTAATTTCCCCTATAAGTTCTACTCCAATTTCTCCAGTTTTTTCTGCGTCTTCATCAATCAATTCATCGTTTACCTCTGGCCATAGAGTTTCATGGATACTTATACCTAAATCTGAAACGTACTGGTAAATCTCATCTGCAAAATGAGGTGTTAATGGGGCTAACATGACCAGTGAAGTTGAAATCACTGCTTGAAGTGTATACTGGGCAGCTTCTTTTGACCTCATGAGTTCTGGAGAATCGTTGTAAAGCCTGTATTTTACTGCTTCAATGTATTCGTCACAGAAGTCATGCCAGATAAACGCCTGAACTTTGTTTACTGCATTTGCAAAATTATAAGACATAAGTGAATCTGTTACTTCAGCAAGTAAGCGGTTTAATTTTGATAATATCCACTTATCCATAGGATTTAAGTTTTCCTGGATTTCATCTTCACTTATACTCAGTTTAAAATCATTTATATGCATGTTTATAAATCTAAATGCATTCCAGAACTTTCTCAGGAATTTATAACCATATTTTACATCTTTCCATGCAAATGGAACATCAGAACCAGGTACGCTGTTTGCAGCCCATAAACGCAGAGCATCAGCACCGTATTCCTCTAAAACGGCTTCAGGTACTATTGTGTTGCCCCTTGATTTACTCATTTTATGGCCGTCTTCACCAAATACCATTCCGTTAACAACTATTTCATCAAATGGTTTTTCTCCTGTCAGTGCTTTACATCTAAGTATTGTATAAAAGGCCCATGTTCGTATGATATCGTGTCCCTGTGGCCGCAGTGCTGTGGGGTAGTATTTTTTAAAGTCCTCATCTGGCCAGCCAGTAATGGAAAGGGGACTTATTGAACTGTCCATCCATGTATCAAGTACATCAGTTTCACCAATAAATTCACTATTACCACATTCGCATTTTCCTTCAGGCTTATCTTGAGTTGGATCAATAGGCAGCATGTCTGGAGATGCGATGTGCACTTTTCCGCACTCGCTGCAGTACCAGACAGGAACAGGTGTTGCAAATATCCTCTGGCGTGATATACACCAGTCCCAGTCCATTGAACTGGTCCAGTTTAAAAGACGTGTTTCCATATGCTCTGGAGTCCATTTTATCTGGTCTGTAGTTTCCTTTACATCATCTATAAGGTCTCTAACTGCTACAAACCATTGATTTTTAACCAGTATCTCTATTGGGGTTTTACATCTCCAGCATAATCCCACGTTCTGGTCTACTTTTTCCTGTTTTTTAAGATATCCTTCATTTTTTAGGTCTTCAATGATTTTTTCTTTACATTCTTGGATATTTAGACCCGCATATTTGCATGAAACGTCTTTCATTACTCCTTTTTCATCCAGGGCTTCTATTATATCAAGATCATACTTATTTACCCATAATACATCGGTTTTATCACCAAAGGTACATATCATAACTGCACCAGTACCAAATCCAGGATCTACTTCTTCGTCAGTTATTATTTCGACATTACGTCCAAATAAAGGCACTTCAACGCGTTTTCCTGCAAGTTCTTTGTATCTTTCATCTTCTGGATGTACAACTACAGCTACACAAGCTGATAGAAGTTCAGGTCGTGTTGTTGCAATTAAAACTCCGTTTTCGCCTTCTTCAGCTGGAAACTCCAAGTAATTTAGGTAAGTTTCATTCTCATGGTACTCTACCTCTGCAAAGGCTATAGCTGTTTCGCATCTTGGGCACCAGTTTACGGGGTGAATTCCCCTGTAAATTAACCCTTCATTGTACATTTCCAAAAATGAGAGCTGTGTTTTCCTCATATATTCCGGAGTCATGGTTACGAATTCCCTTGACCAGTCCTGCGAAAAACCAAGTGATATCATCTGAGATTTCATCTGTTTGATGTTTTGAGTCGTAAGATCGATGCACATTTTCCGGAATTCATCACGAGGTACATCACCTTTTTTTATTCCCTGGGTTTCTTCAACTTTAACTTCTGTGGGAAGTCCGTGACAGTCCCAGCCCTGTGGGAAAAGGACATCATAGCCATGCATTCTTTTAAATCTTGCAATTATATCTATGTAAGTCCAGTTTAAGACATGTCCCATGTGGGTAGCGCCTGTAGGGTATGGTGGGGGTGTATCAATTATGTAATTTGGTCGTGTCCCTTCACCTATGAACTTATATATATTGTCTTTTTGCCATTTGTTTTGCCATGAGGCCTCTTTTTTATGATCATAGTCCTTTGGAATATTGTCGTTGGTCATCTCACTTCTCCTTTATATAAATTTAAGAATAAGTTATGTTAATATATTATATGGTTTAATTTAATTAACTCATGGTTTAAAAAGTTTGGAAATTAGTTCCAGTAACATATCTTAATATGTTATAATTTAAATGTAGCTTTAATATTACTTTAAAAATTCGAATAATAAAATGTTTAGGTATCCCTCTGATTTTAACGGTGGTAACTATGGAACTATTATGGTTTTATATTGCTGTAGTACTTGCAATAAGTGATGAAATTCACAGTAAAATAATGTGGAGCATTCTTGCCGATTTCTACATATTACTTGGAGGTATAATTAAAAGAAATGTAGTTTCAAACATAAGGCTCTGGATCATTCATGAAACTTTAGAAGCCCTATTCCATTTTGTTGTCCTTTCCATTGTATTTTTATCCCTTGAGATAGGGTTACTGGCTGCTTTAATTCATATGGTGATTGATCTATATCATGAACTATCCGGACTTAAAATGAACCATCTAAAACATAGATCTCTTCATTTTACCATAGAATCATTGTTTTTCATAATGATATTTGGAGTCTAAAATATTAAGATTAATATTGTATTAGAATTTAATACATAATCAGAAATATACTGATACAGAGTGAGTTGTGGATTTGTGCCTGTAATGGTATACTTTAGGAGTGACTAGATGATGACTAATTCCATAAATATTTTGCTGGTTGAAGATAATCCCGCAGATGCACGATTGATAAAAGAAGTCTTCAAAGATACTAGAATTAAAAATAAATTATATGTAGTAAAGGATGGTGTAGATGCAATGAACTTTTTAAATCAGGAAGCTGAATATGCAGATATACCTAGACCCGATGTCATTTTACTTGATCTTAACTTACCTCGTAAGGACGGTCGTGAAGTTTTAAAAGAGTTAAAAGAGGATGAAGCCTTAAAACGTGTTCCTATAGTCATTTTAACCACCTCAAGTGCTGAAGAAGATATAATCCGGACATATAATAATCATGCAAATTGTTACATCACTAAACCTGTAGATTTTGACCAGTTTCTTAAAGTTATAACTTCTATTGAAGAATTCTGGCTCAACATAGTTAAATTACCATCAAATTTGAATGAAGATTAGGGGATAAGTAATATGGAAAAGCTCATCAAAATCTTAATAATTGAAGATAATCCTCAAGATTTACGGCTGATAGAGGAAATGCTGAAGGAAGTTCAAAATCCTGTATTTGAATTACACCACTCTAAAAGACTTTCTGAGGGACTTAGATGTCTTGTCAGGGACAGTTATGATATTTTACTACTTGATCTAAGTCTTCCTGATAGTGTCGGACTTGATACATTTTTCAGTGTTTATGAACAGGCTCCAGAAGTACCTATTGTGATATTAAGCGGCTTTAGTGACGAAGAAACAGCTATTAAAGCTGTAGGTGAAGGTGCACAGGATTATCTTGTTAAGGGGCATGTCAGCAGTCCTTTACTATCACGATCCATATCTTACGCAATTGAACGTAAGCTTATTGAAGATGAATTAATCAGACACAGATATTATTTAAACGAGCTGGTTGAAAAGAGAACAGAGGAGCTGGAAAGAGCTAATAAATATCTTCAAGAGGAAATAAATGAGAAGGAAACACTTATAGATGAGATATATAGACGTATCCAGTTTACTCTGGAGATGATTTCAACCATAATTACCATTGATGCTTCCCTTAGAAATGAAAATCCAGATGATTTTTATATTAAAAGCCAGACCCGTATAAATGCAATCATGCTGCTTAATGAAATATTAGACCAGTCTGAAGATTTTGCCATGGTTAGTTTTGACAAATATACTGTTGATCTTATAAATTACCTCATGGAAGTATATGCAGTTGATAAAAATCTCATTAAACTTAATCTGAATATGGGCGGAATTTTAATTGATATAAATACTGCAATTCTTCTTGGGTTAATTATAAACGAGCTTATATCCGACCAGTTAAAACGTAAGTTCCTTGATGATGAGCGTCTTGAATTTGTAGATGAGTTATCCCAGAGCCAAGACAAATATGAGTTGAATATGGGCTTAAAATTTTATAATGGAAGTATAGAACTGACAATGAATTACAATGACATTGAAGAAACCAGTGAACTTGAAAGGACTGAATCATCACAGTTACAATTTATAAGGACAATAATGGAGCATTTCGATGGTTCAATTGAATTCCTTGAAAATAGAAAGAAAATTAACGTCATTTTAAAGGAGATTAAAGTTTAGTATTTTAAAATAGAAAATTTCAAAGGTATCTTTTTTTAATTTTTTAAATTGTATTAATTCTTATTTTTTTCACTGTGTTAATTCATAATCAATATTTTAAGATTCATGTAATTATAGCGATTTATTCTAAATTTAAACCCATTTAAAAATTGTTGTTTTTTTCGTTAATTATATCAAATATATTAGAATCCAAATGGTTTACTGGTTATTTTACTTTAATATATTTGACACTTTGATTTAATGTTCATCCTGTTAAACCATTTAAATAACCATTTATATTTAAAATTAAGTTTATTAGGGAACTTTTAATGGGTATAGTGCCTTCACTTTCATGAACGTACAAAATATGAACTATATATGGTGATTACTGAATAATACTAAATAATGGAAAGTATTATTAATAATGAATAATATATTAACTAATTGAAAACTAGTGCATATATATATAGATAGTTGCCTAGTTATCGCCTCCACGCATACATTTGCAGACCAATTTATAATTATATTTTGGTCTGCATTTAGTACTTATTTTTTTTAAATTTCTAAACTAGAAAACCAATTATAGCAGTTATAAAATTTGCAATTAGAGAAATCAATAAGGCAACTTTATATTTCATTTGTAATAACAGCATTATTAAAACGCTTTCTACAATAATTACAGCTATTTCTATAATATAAATATTGTTTAAAATATTGTAGTAGCTATATGTGGCTAATGGGAGCGTAAATGAATTTATAAGTAAAGAATAGAGAAGAAGCTTTTCAAGTCTATCTCTGGTGAAAAGCCATAAAATTAAAAATTCTACAACAACTGTAATGAACAGTGCAGTCAGGTAATATGTCATGTTCTCATTTAAATTTTCTTGATATAAGAATTATAGCGATGGCAATGATTGCTACAATTGGAATAACAATATACCCTAATTCAGGAATCCAATCAGTTTTACTGGAAGGTTCTGGTGTTATATTTTGATCTTTAAATATTTCTTCCTGTGATTTTCCGTCTGCATATGTAAATATCACTTTGGTCTTTTGAATCGCTAAAATTTTATGAATTTTGGCGCCCCAAACACTTGTGTTTGACGAGTTCATTTCATTTTGATTCAAAGAGGTGATATTAAGCACTACAGTAGCTTTTTCAAGAGGATCATTGATACTTACCTGTTTATAGGATCCTTCAAGCTTTATATCTGATTTTATTACTCTGGGATCATTATTAAAGAATTTATCAATTTCTGAGCTACTCATATTTGATAATTCTATTTTATTAAAATCAGATTTTTTTATGGCATAAATTGAAACTGTGCTGGATTTATAAAAACTGAATTCACTGGAATTAATTATTTCATATGGAGGAGAAGGTGTTCCATGGATTAAAAAGACATAATCAGGGTAATTATTTGTATTTAAGATAGTATAATAGAATTTAACTTCTTTCATTCCTGGTTCTATCACATCTGCAAATGCAACTGAAGCAGTTGTGGACAAAATTAAGATAGAAATCAACGAAACAATTAATTCGTTTTTCATAAACTGATATTATACTTATGGGATTATAAATGTTTAAGATAATTGATTTTTTTAAATTATTTAATAATAAATGGATAAAACTCCACAAAAAATGAGGGAATCTTACATAATGGATACATTATATTTAATTTATAAATAATTGTAGAAATTTTAAAATTAGAGAATAAAGGCATAAAGGAGGTGAAAAGAATGGAAAAAATAACAAGAAGGATAATTTTATCCAATACTTTTCACCATGGACTTGTTTGGCCCTAATTTAAAATGAATGTCACAAGTAAATAAATTTTCATTCACATAAATGTGATTATTTTCACAATGAATAATATAGCTACATGAAATTGTAACAATAAAATTTTTAATGGATTTAAATTATCTCTATATATTTTGGATTATTATTGTTAAAAAGCTAAAATAGACGTAATTACCAGTATTTTTTTAACAATGAAGATATTATAAAAGCAATTCCTAAAACAAGAATAATAGTGGCTCCTGAAGCTAAATTAAAGATATAAGAAAGGAATAAGCCAGTAGTAGTTAAAAATATTCCAATAATTACGGAAAAAAACATCAGTTTTTTAATGTCATAAGTAAACTGCTTGGCTATGGCGGCGGGAATGCTTAAAAGAGCAATTATAAGAATCACTCCAACTACTTTAATAAGAACAACTACGCTTAATGCCACTAATGACAAAAGTAGCATATAAATGAGTTCTGAATGCATTCCAACTACTTTTGAGAATTCTTCATCAAATGAAATTGCTAAAAATTCCTTTTGAAACAAAAAAACTGTCGCTATGATAATTAAATCCAGAATAAGCATTATATATAAATCAGAATTAGCAACTGTGAGTATGTTTCCAAATAGGTAACTAAATAGGTCTGGAGCATATCCTGGTGTCAGGCTGATAAATATTATTCCCAGAGCCATACCTATACTCCACAATATTCCAATAGCAGTATCTTCACTGACCTTTACTCTCTGGTTTATAGTTCCAATTCCTATTGCCGACACGATGCTGAATGGAATGGCAGCTAACACCGGATTTAAACCTAAAAAATAACCAAGACCTACACCTCCAAATGCAGCATGGGATATCCCCCCACTTAAAGAGACTATTCTTTTTATAACTACGTAGGTCCCTACAACTCCGCATGCAACGCTTACAAGTACAGCTGCAATAAAAGCTCTCTGCATAAACTCGTACTGGAAAATTTCAATCATTTTTTTGCCTTTAATAGAATATATCAATGTTTTTTAAGCACTCTATGGGGAATGCCGTGGCTAATAAGTTCAAGTGGACACTTATAAACCTTTTCTAACCCTTCTGCAGATTCTTCAACAGGTCCATGGAAAAATAGTTCTCTGTTAAGACAGGCAATCTTATTCACCTGGCTTGAAACTGCACCTACATCATGACTTACAAGAATAATTGCCATTTTGTTCTTTAACTTCGATAAAAGTTCGTAGAATGAATTTTGCATTTCTGGATCGATACTGGACATTGGCTCGTCCATAATAAGAAGTTTAGGTTCTCTTACAATCGCCCTTGCAATAAAAACCCGTTGTATTTGCCCACCGGATAGCTTACTTATCTGTCTGTCTTTCAGTTCTAGCAGCTCTACTTCTTTTAAAGCCTTTATTACAGCTTTTTTATCTTCTTTAGAATATCCTTTAAATAGTCCTTTATACCTGCCAGAAAGAACTGTATCAAAAACATTTATTGGGAATTCAGGATCAAAGGAAATACTTTGTGGAAGATAGCCAATTAAATCTCTTACTCTGTCCGGCTCATTACCAAAGATTTTAACATCACCAGTATCGGGAGTTAACAGCCCCAGAATTATCTTGAGAAGTGTACTTTTTCCTCCTCCATTAGGGCCAATTATGGCCATAAAATCGTTTTCTTTTACAGAAAGGTTAATATCATGAAGAACTGATAGATCATTAAATTTTATGGACACATTTTTTATTTCTACGGCGTCTAATGTCATGATCTAACTTCCTTAATTTTGGATTCTATAATTTAGAAAATGTTGACAAATCGGAGCTCACGAATCTCCGATTCGTGCCCCAAAAATTCGTAGAATTTTTGAGGGATTTGTCACATCGAAAATTCTATGAATTTTCGAATGTTATCAAAATCTCCGATTTTGATACATCGAAAACTATTGGTTTTCGAATGATTCTTCTATTTTTTTCATGTTTTCTATATAATTCTCACCAAGATCATCCACAGATACAACATTTCCACCAATTTCTGATGCTATAATCTCTGCACTACTTGGGTTGTACTGAGGTTCTACAAAAACTACTTTTATATTATTTTTTCTGGCCAGATCAACTATGCTAGTAATTTCATGGGGAGTTGGTTCCTTACCTCCAGATTCAATTGATATTTGCTGTAGATGGTAGTCTTTGCATAAATAAGCCCAAGCAGGGTGATATACTAATATACTACTATTTTCTTTTCCTTTGAGGGATTTTGTAAGATTTTTATCCACTTTATCCAGCTGCTGCAAGTAATTATTTCGATTTTTCATGTAATATCCTTTATTTGCAGGATCTACTTGAACAAGGCCTTGATATATATTTTCTACCATTATCTTTGCATTTTTTGGAGATACCCATATATGGGGGTCGCTGCCTTCTTCATGTTCTGCAGTATTGGGTATTAAACTCACTCCAGTAGAGCTGTTTACAATGAGCATGTCTGGATTGGCACTTTTTATTTTGTCCATGTAATTCAGTTCGAATTCAAGGGGAGTTCCCACTTCAACATACATCTCTGCTTTGCTTATCTCTCTAAGTTGTTGGGGTAATGCTTCGTAAGTATGTGGATTTGCTCCAGGAGGTACCATTACCACAACATTTACCTTATCTCCACCAACTGCTTTTACAAATTCCGCTTCAGGGGCTACACTTACTATTACGCCGATTTTGCCATTATCTGAGCTTTCTTGACTGCTAGCAGCAAAATAAATAAGTAATCCAGCCACTAAAATGCCAGTAGTGAGTAAAGATACTATCAGTATTCTTCTCGTTTCCATCTAGAATCTCCAGCAGCTATTAAAGTTCTACTAGTTTATTATTAGTTCTTATTAATATTTAAATATATTGTTAATAAAATTTAGCAAAATATTTATAGTAAATTATTAACTTATAATAGAACATGCCAATTGTCAGCATATCTTTAAATGAAAAATTGCTTAAAGAAATAGATAATATAAAGGATGAAATTGGTTTTTCTGGAAGATCTGAAGTAATTAGAGCAAGTGCACGGATGTTAATAGCAGATAATAAAGAAAAAGAAGAATTAGAGGGTGAAATTAATTCTATACTGGTTTTAATTCATAAACAGGACGCTGAAGATAAAGTAACTGAAATAAAACACGACTTTGAGGATATAATCAATACTCAAATTCACAGTCATCTTAAGGATGACACCTGTCTTGAAATCTTTATTTTAGATGGTTTAGCTGATAGAATTAAGAAACTTGCAAAAATGTTTCAGATAAGTCGAAAAATTGATTATGTTAAGCTAATTGTAGTGTAAATTTAGGATTGAATTAATGGAATACATATTGAAAGAAATATTATATTCTATTAGCATTTCAATTAATTGCACCTGTATGTTATTTGTAAAAAGTAATATAGATTAAGCAAAGTAAATAAATATAAATTTTTATTATAATTGTTATCTTAAATTAATTTAACTGAAGGCTTGAGAAAATGAATGTATTAATAATTGGTTCAGAAGGCATGCTAGGGCATGATCTGGTAGATATTTTATCCATTGAAAATGAAATTAGCACCACAACAATCGATACACTGGACATTACAGATATTGATAAAACCATCAAAACAGTAAAAGAAATCAATCCAGATGTGGTGGTACATGCTGCGGCGTTTACCGATGTGAATGGAAGTGAATCAAATCCAGATATGGCATATAAGGTAAATGTACTTGGAACAAGAAATGTGGCTGTCGCATGCAGAGAAGCGAACAGTGCTATGGTTTATATATGTACTGACTATGTTTTTGATGGTACTAAGGGCAGTTCTTACTATGAATACGATCAAACTAATCCATTAAGTGTTTACGGTAAAACTAAACATATAGGTGAGGTATACATCCGTGATATTTTAAATAAATTTTACATTGTTAGAACATCATGGTTATATGGATTCCACGGCCCTAATTTCATCACAACAATGCTTAATCTGGCCAAAACAAATGATACTATTTCTGTTGTTAATGACCAGATAGGTTCCCCTACTTACACTGTGGATCTGGCAAAAGCCATTGCACAGCTTATTAAAAAACCGTCTTATGGCATATATCATATTACAAATAGTGAACACTGCTCATGGTATGAATATGCTAAAGAAATTTTTGAGATTGCTGGTATCGAGGTTGAAGTGAAGCCTGTTACCACAGAAGAATTTCCAAGTCCGGCGCCAAGGCCAAAATATTCAGTTCTTGAAAATTATAACTGGAGAATGGAAGGATTTCCAGAAATTAGAAGTTATAAAGAGGCTTTAAGAGAATATATGGACTTACTATAGTTGTATTCATATGTTTAACCATAAGGAGAATAAAAAATGAAAGGAATAGTTCTGGCAGGAGGATCGGGTACAAGGCTTTATCCAATAACAAAAGCTGTTTCAAAACAATTACTCCCTATCTATGACAAACCAATGGTGTATTATCCATTATCAGTACTAATGCTTGCGGGGATTAGGGAAATACTGATTATTTCAACTCCAAGAGATTTACCTCTCTACGAGGAGTTACTGGGAGATGGTAGTAATTTGGGAGTTTCTTTTTCCTATGCTGTGCAGGATGAACCGAGAGGGCTGGCCGAAGCTTTTATTGTGGGAGAAAAATTCATAGGCGACGATAGCGTGGCTCTGGTTCTTGGAGATAATATATTCCACGGACACAGGTTCAGTGAGATATTGAAAAGGGCAGCTTCTGTAGAAAAAGGCGCCGTTATATTTGGTTACTATGTTAAAAACCCCAAGGCTTTTGGTGTAGTTGAGTTTGATGACGATGGGAATGTGCTTTCCCTTGAAGAAAAACCAGAGAGCCCTAAATCGAATTATGTTATTCCTGGACTTTATTTCTATGATAATGAAGTAATTGAAATAGCTAAAAATGTAAAACCGTCTGATCGAGGAGAGCTTGAAATTACATCTGTTAATGATGTTTATTTAAAGAAAAAGCAGTTAAAAGTTGAATTATTAGGCCGTGGAATGGCATGGTTAGATACTGGAACACATAATGGACTTTTAGAAGCCAGTAATTTTGTTGAAGCCATACAAAAAAGACAGGGATTCTATATAGCGTGTTTAGAAGAAATCGCTTTCCATAATGGATGGATCGATGCTGGCAGAGTTCTTAAATTAGCCAAAACTTTAGAAAAAACTGAATATGGTAAATATCTTATTGATCTAATTAACAATAATCAATTGTAACTTTTAAAATTTCAAATTTTTGTTAAAGGAGACTAGATATGGGTAAATTTAAATTTATAAAAACAACCATTGAAGACGTTTACATCATAGAACCTACTGTATTTGGAGATGAACGTGGTTATTTCATGGAAACTTATCATTCAGGAGAATTTAAAGAAGCAGGGTTGGATTTTGATTTTGTTCAAGATAATCAGTCTAAATCTAAAAAAGGAGTCCTTAGAGGACTTCATTTCCAATATACTCGACCTCAGGGTAAACTGGTCCGTGTAATTAAGGGAGAAGTCTTTGATGTGGCTGTTGATTTAAGAAAGGATTCAACAACCTATGGGAAATGGGAAGGAGTTATACTTTCTGAAGAAAATAAAAAACAGTTTTATGTGCCTGAAGGATTTGCCCACGGCTTTTTAGTCTTATCAGATGAGGCAGAATTTACCTATAAATGCACTGACTTTTATGACTCTCATGACGAAGGTGGGATCATTTGGAATGACCCTGATATAAACATTGATTGGCCTTTAGATGGCATTACAGAAATTAGCTTATCAGAAAAGGACAAGGGGTTAAAATCGTTTAAGGAAACTGATACTAATTTTTAACAGGTTAATGAGGAATAGATAATGAAAAAAATGCTAATTACTGGAGGGGCAGGATTTATAGGTAGTAATTTCGTAAGATATATCCTCGATAAATATCCTGATTATGAAGTTATAAACTTAGATGCCCTTACCTACTGTGGAAATCTGGAAAATTTGACTGGAATTGAAGATAACCCTAATTACACCTTTTGTAAAGGAGATATAACTGATAAAGAATTAGTATTTGAAATTACAGCTGATGTGGATTACATTGTAAATTTCGCAGCTGAATCTCATGTAGACCGCAGTATTGAAGATCCAGAAATATTTATAAAATCAAATGTACTGGGTACTCAGGTTCTTCTGGACGCTGCCAAAGAATACGGCATTCAAAAGTATTTGCAGGTATCTACCGATGAAGTTTATGGTTCACTGGGTGAAACCGGGTATTTCAGAGAAGATACTCCTTTGGCTCCAAATAGTCCTTATTCTGCAAGTAAAGCTGGTGCAGATTTGATGGTCAGGGCATATCATGAAACCTTTAATTTACCGGTGAATATTACACGATGCTCTAATAATTATGGCCCATATCAATTTCCAGAAAAATTGATTCCTTTAATGATATCTAATGTCTTGGAAGATAAGCCGTTGCCCGTATACGGCGATGGATTGAATGTGAGGGATTGGCTGCATGTTTATGATCATTGTACTGCTATAGATCTGGTTCTTCATAAGGGAAATATTGGAGAAGTCTATAATATTGGCGGAAATAATGAAAAGAAAAATATTGAAATTGTAAAATTGATTCTTAAAAATCTGAATAAGCCAGAATCTCTGATTACTTTCGTAAAAGACCGATTAGGCCATGATAGAAGATATGCAATAGATTCGAGCAAAATGCAGAAAGAACTGGGCTGGAAGCCTAAATATACATTTGAGACAGGAATTGCTGAAACTATCGGGTGGTATTTAGACAACAGGCAGTGGTGGGAAAGGATAAAAAGTGGAGAATACGTGGCTTACTATGAAAAGATGTACGGGAACAGATAATTATTCTGTTTATCTTTTTTGAATTCATAATTTACCTGTTTGCATTTTTCGCTTCCAGATATAACTTTTCAGATATTTTCTCCAGTTTCATTATAATTTCAAATAATGATCCTATTTCATTATCATCAAGGCCTTCAAATAAAGCAATTATCGATTTAATATCTTCTGGTGCTCTATTTTCCCAGTAATTACGGCATTCCTCTGTAGTTCTTAACCTTAAAATACGGCGGTTGTCAGGATCTCGCTCTATCTTCATGAAACCTCTTGCTTCTAATCGAACAGCCAGTTGTTTTACGTTTTGATGGCTGGTGCTTAATGCGTCAGCCACTTCCTGCATGGAGGGGTCATGGTTAAACGCATTTTCTATAATTATCATCATCAACCATTGTTTAGTTGTTATTTTGTCTTCTTCTAACGTTTTATTTATTATGTAACCCCAGCGCTGTTGAATTAGGAATATAAATACCAATATGTATTTTTCCATATCCAGCCTTTCTATTTGTTGTTTTAGATTTGGATCTGACATTTCTCTCAGCTCAATGAATATATTTGTACTTCTGCACTTAGGTAATATGTTACCTTTCAGTTAATATATTACATGTAGTATAAATATAGTTTGTGATTGGTATTTTAAAAATATCAAAGAACACTAATTTGAAAAATAAGCATTTAAAATAAAAATAATATGAAATCAGTTAATGTTAAAGCTTTTTACGGTTTGTTCGATTAAATAATCATTCTTTTCGTAGTAATCACTGTAAACTATTAGCTGTAATTCAAATACATTAACATTATCCTTTGTAACAGTTGTACGATCGATATAAAATGGGGGGGTTACATCATTTGAAAATGTTGGGTTATTCTGGCATTTGTATACAGTTCTGAATCCAGTCATACCATTGTAATTGATATCCTGTTCAAAAACTTCAGTTCCACCCCACCATGTACGTATACGGGTATCCTGAATGTTTTTATAATCTTCAAGGGAATTTCCAAATTCATTACCAATTTTACCATACCAGACTATGCCTTCAACACTGTATCCATAGATTAAATACAATCTAGCGTCCTTTCCTGCATTTTTATAGGATTGTCTTTGCCAGGTAGATGGGTACTTAATTGAAAAACCCTTTCCAGAGAAATTCCTCATTTCAGCCTTATTTGAAGCATCACTGTTGTTGAAAATCGATGTAATTAGTGGGAATATATCATAATCACGGGTAATATTTTGAATTTGAGTGGAGTCCCTTTTGCCTGGAGATTCAGCAGTTACATTGACATAAGCTGATGTAGAATTTAGAGGGACATCAAACTTATGTTTAAAGTATCCATTGGAATCCGCTTTGAGGGTAACAACGTTAACCACTGGTTCATTGAAAACTGTATCTATATAACTTTGAAAATTAAGATTATTCCTTAGGGCCATATTTGAGACAATATGGATAGTTGCACCTGGATCACTTCTACCCTCTAGTTCAACTGTTTTATTTCCATAACTGAGCTGTTGCATAGGTTTTATTGAGAGAAAAGTTAATGGACGTTGTATTTCAATATCCTGAGATACTTCATATTTTCCATGTACCTGTGAAACTACAGAAACCTTTGTATCGGTAACTTCAATTGGAATTTTAACGTTATATTTAAAATTACCGTCAGAATCTACTTTAACAGGAACTTTATTTAAATTTAAATTGGTATCATTTAAATAAACCTGTGCATATGGTTCTGTAGAGCCTGTTATGGTATATTCAAGAGTTTTATTATCTATTTGGGCATTAGATGTTTCTAAAGATAGATAGGTAATATCTGGAACAAGTATTCCTGCAAGAACAATGAATAATAAGGCACCTATACAAAATACGCTTAATCCAAGCACTGCCTTATCTGTGTTGTTTAGTCCCTTGAACCATTTCTTTATTTTATCCATATGATCAATTTCCCCACAAAATCAGAGATTTTCAAATGCAGAAGAAAGTTTTTTTTGTAGTTTTTATTATTTTTAGATGTTATGGTATTTATTTTAATCAGTGTACAGATCTATTTATTAACTATTCGCACCCTTTTCTGTATTCATGTGTGAATTTAGCATCGTAAAGCTTGGATGGAGTAATATCACCAGGATTAAGGACGTTGCCAACTACTATAATTGCAGTTTTTTCAATTCCGGCTTCTTTAACTTTAGATTCAATATCATCCAGCGTTCCTTTAATGACCATTTGGTCCTTCCATGAAGCCTTCTTAACAACTGCAACAGGGGTATCTTGGGGATAATGACTTAAAAGATCATGAACAACCTTTTCAATCATGTGAATCCCTAAAAAGATACACATTGTAGCGTTGTGTTTTGCCAGTTCTTTAATGGATTCTGATTCAGGTTTAGGGGTCCTACCTTCAGGTCTTGTAATAATAACTGTCTGCGATACCTCTGGTAGTGTTAATTCTGATTCTAGCGCTGCTGCGGTCGCAAATAATGAGCTAACACCCGGAATTATCTCAAAATCAATATTATTGGCTCTTAAAAATTCGATTTGTTCTCCTATTGCGCCGTATATAGATGGATCTCCTGTATGCACCCTTGCAATAATTTTGCCATTCTTTGTTTGTACATCCATTATTTTCAGAATTTCATCGAGGTTCATGGAAGCACTGTTATATATTTCAGCGGTTTCTTTGGCAACCGATAAAACTTCCTTATTTACAAGTGATCCAGCATAAATAATAATATCTGAATTTTTTAATGCATTTTGACCTTTTATAGTTAATAGTTCAGGATCTCCGGGTCCTGCACCTATAAATATTACTTTTCCTTCCATTTCATTCACTTCTTTTTTAAAGTTATATGTTCCTTAAGTTCGATAGCCCCAAATGGACATTTCTGGATGCATATTTCACAGCATCCGCATGACAGGGCATCTATTTCTACCTTGCCATTCTCTTTGATCTTAACAGTTTCATCCCCTATATTCACATTGGGGCATACTTCATGGCATATATGGCCGCAGTTATCTCCACCCTGGCATGTTTCTTCATCCACCACAGCAGATTTTGCTGCAAATCCAAGTTCTCTTTTTACAGCTTCTTTGATCTTATAACCTGCAAGGTGTAATATGGTATCTCCGACTTGAGGGTCTACACTCATAGAAGCTAGGCAGGGATAATTATGATACAGACCTCCAGCCTCAAATTCAGCTTCATCTACTGGCCGATTCTCTAATTTTTCTGCTACAAACCATGTTGAACCGCATGGAGCTCCTCTTTTTACTTCAATATTCCGTATTAATCCATCAGCTTTAATTTCAAGTTCTGGTTTTCCAAAGTATTCTACAAATTCATCTATATATCTGTCACCAACTGGTTCAAGTGAGCAGAAAGGTTTTGGGAAGACTATTTTCAGGTCGCCTACTTCACTTTCTATTTCCCGTTGAAGACCAATTGGAATTTGTTTAGGATCATGTATTGGAACAATTATTGATTTCGCCCCGGTTTTAGATGCAACAGCAGGTATAATCATGTTTATATCGCCATATAATCCTATTGAAAGGATTAAATCTGCTTTAGAAAGATTATTTGGAATGTATTCGCTGACATCGTCTATAAATTCGGGTAGATCTTCTGGAACCTCATGTATTCCAACTATAGAGGATGCAAAACCCATTTTGGCCATTTGATTTATGATTCTTGATCCATACTTCCCTGATGTTAGTATAAAAATATTCATTTTTTCAACTCAAAATTAGAAATTAACTGTTTATGACTTGAACAAGGTATTTTTAACAGTTATGTTAAATTAGCCAGCATCAATTAATGCATAGCACTGGTTTTGGTTTGTAATGGATATGAGTAACTAATAGATTATCTAATGAATTATTTAACCTTTTTCATTATCTAATTAACCTTTAATTATATCCTCTGAATGATTAAAACAGGTGTTTAATAAAATCTAAAAATCCATTTACTTCAACATAGAATAAAAAATAGGTTTTTACTTACCGTGATGTTTAACTTCACTTTCATGGGAACTGGTGACATTTTTAAAGTGAACATCGTCGTTAGAATTATTTACAATTCTATTAATCATTCTTGCCATTGAATCTAAAATTATACCTGTAAATGCTAAAAATCCGCCGGCTAGAGTGAACAATATGGCAAGAACAGTAGGTAATAAAGTTGTACTGCCCCCAGATAAATAATCTTCTAAGAACATAAGGCTTACTGATACTCCTAATAAAATTATTACAGTTCCGGGCAATGTAAAATAATATAAAGGTCTTTGAAATTCAAGATCATTTATTATCCTCACTAACACACCCATTCCATGACTTACAGGATTTTTTGAAGATCCATCAACATCGTATCTAACGCTAATTTCGACTTCTTTAATCCTCAGCCCTGCGTTTGCAGCATCCAGTAGCATTTCACTTTCAATACCAAAATCTATACAGCTGAATCTAAAAGCAGGTATAGTATGTCTTGCAAAAGCTCTAAATCCGCTTTGACTATCTGTAACATCAAGCCCACTGCTGAAATTAGTGGCTTTATCAAGTATTGTCTGGCCAATACGCCGGTATGATGGGGTATCTTTTTTATTTCCGTTAATGTACCTGCTTCCATTTACTACATCTGCTTCGCCATTTATTATGGGATTTATTAACTTTGGTATTTCTTCGGGGTTATGCTGGCCATCTGAGTCTAAAGTTATTATGATCTTTGATTCGCTTGCAGCTTCAAAACCAGTTCTTAATGCGGCTCCTTTGCCTTTGTTGGTAGGATGTTTTATCACTCGTGCTCCTGCAAGTTCTGCTATTTCTGAGGTTTTATCAGTACTGCCATCATCAATAACAATTACATTGTCTACATATTTTATAGTACTAAGTACAATACTTCCAATGGATATTTCTTCGTTGTAAGCAGGTAATATTGCAGTTATTTTATTCATTTTTTCCACTTTTATTAAAACTGATTTTCAATTAACAGTTAAAACGTTAAATACTATTTAATTCTTATTTAAACTATAAATAATTTGTTATATCGAATATTACTGTTTTTTAGTTTAGTATGTTATATAATAAATTATTTCAATTTAGTATGTCTAAAATCATTGCTTCATAATTGCATATGTAATAGAATAAATAAAATTTATCTTTCATATATTATAATATATATTTTCATTCTTTTATTACGATATATACTTTGAATTCATACATTTTAGATTCAATTAACCTGTTTTATAAGTAAATTTATATGTTTGGTAATCAGAAATAAAACCCCCAAACACGGAGCGTTTGAGGCATGTAAAAATTCTATGAATTTTTACGGTTGCGAATTTTCAATTCGCAAACACCGAAAATTAAAACTTACAAAAATCAAAGATTTTTGTGCTCCAAAAATCCGTAGGATTTTTGAGAGATTTCGAGAGCAGAAAATCTTATATTATTTATAAATCATTCATTTAGGTGAATTAATGGATAAAACAAGTGCTAAAACAGCTTTAAAATTAAAAGAGGAAATCGATGGACTTCATCCGGAAAGATACGGGTTCATATCTTCTAAAAAGCAGTTTTTAATTTTAATGGGATATCTAATATCTATTATAGTTGCAGAGGTGTTGACAGCATATAGCAACGTTTTAATAGGGCTTGTAATCCATTCAATTATACTTTCAGTTCTTTTAGTACATGCTTCAATGGAAACTGATTATAATTTCTCTAATCTTTTAACGTGTATGATTGTAATTCCAATGATTCGAATTATTGGCCTAACGATGCCTCTTTTACAGGTTCCTTCACTTTTCTGGTTTCCTGTAATAGCTATACCTCTCTTTGTATCTGCAATATTCATAATTAGAGTACAAAAAGTTACTCCTATAGATCTGGGTTTAACTCTTGGGAACATTCCTGTTCAACTTCTTATAGGGGCTACTGGAATTATCCTAGGATTTGTAGAGTATCAGGTTTTACATCCAAAACCACTTATATCCTATTTCAGTATAGAATCTGTCCTATTTGCAGGGATAATCCTCTTAATTTCAACTGGATTTGCAGAAGAACTGCTGTTTAGAGGAATTATACAGAGAAATGCTGAAAACCTATTTGGCAAATTGTTCGGGCTTTTATACGCATCGTTGCTCTTTACAAGCCTTCACATAGGATGGCAGTCCATTATAGATCTTTTCTTCGTGTTTGGGGTCGCGATATTTTATGGTTATATGTTCCAGAGAACAAGAAGTTTGTTTGGAATAACACTGTCACACGGTATATCAAACGCAGTCTTATTCCTCGTAATGCCGTTTATAGCATTTAGTTAAATGCCAATATATTGCATTTTATTAAATAAACAACATTTAAAATAAATATCAGCCAGTTACATGTAATATGTTTTATTAACGTGGGTTATTTTTTCAGGTGATTTATCTCCATTAGGATATGCTATATATTTTGCAGGTACAGCTATTCTATTTCCGTCAATAATAAAACTGAAATTGCCTTCCCAATCATTGAGTGCACCATCTATTTTAAAATTCCCTGTGAAATTTTGACCGTCATTTGAGAAGTTACCATAGCCTGTCCATGCAGCACAGCTCATATTAAAAACACCCGAGAATTTTGTATCAATCATTGCATTTTTAAAATTGCCTGATACGAGATCAGATAGGGTTCTATATGTAATCTGAATGCTGTTTATCTTTCCAGTACCATTGAGCCCATCTTTTGTATATTCAAGTGGATCTGTATAATCTTCAGCACCGGTAAATGCCATTTGAAAATTAAAATTGGTCCCCTGTCCAAATATTTTGTAGTATCCTCCATAAGAACCAGTATTTTCACTTGGAGGCAATGTTACATAAGAAGTATAGTTGTAGGGTATCATATCAAATAAAAGAGTTTCTATACTGCCCTGTGCAAATCCAAGGGTTAAAATTCCACAGACAACTATAGATACTGAAATCAATATTAAGACTTTATTTTTTTCCATGTAGTTCACTGAAATCTGATTGGTAGTTCAAGGATTTATATGTTAGTGATCTGCAATGGCAGATATTGTATTAGGTCCGTAGCTTCTGGTATTGTTGAAACCAAGATTGAATAAGCTGTTTCTTGCAATTATTAATTTAAAATCAGAATCGACAACAACAAATTCTACGCTTATGTACTGGGTATCGTTACCCATTTGTGATAATAGTGTTGCAAATGAGCTGGGATCCTGTATTATAGTTAATTTATTATCGTTAATATTAGATGGAAGTGGATTTACATGGAGATTTGTAAATTTAAAATTGTATAATTCTGGTTCTACTGCTTTAACAGTAACTAATTTAGGGTTTGCAGGTGGTGTTGAGTTCATTGACCAACCCTGTATTAAAAAGCTCATATTGTTCACTGGTTCGGCATTTTCATTTATTCCAGGTCCGTACATAGATATCCATATTTTTGTGGGAAATGCTACTCCATTTGGAACGGCCTGATCCCCATAGCCGACGATCTTACTTAGATCAATGACTTCTTTTCCAGTTAAATTGTCCACTGGTGATCCATTTTCATTGGGTTTAAGCCATGCGTCAACATAAAATGTGGTTGTTTTTATATTGTTACTTGTGGTATTTTCAATGTTGATAGGCCCCTGATCTCCTAAACTCTGATTCACAGTTCCATTAATAACTGTCACATTTTCAAATGCCATCAATACGTGTATCCATGTTGTTCCATTGTTGTATATTCCCATTTTTGTTTCATTACCGTTGGTTGCTTGCCCTGGGTTCATAAAAAGAAAAAAGACTATACCTACAATGATCAATAATATTAGTACAACAAGCCCAATACTTCTGTTTCTGTCCATTTAACCGCCTTTAAATCAGAGTAATCATTTTATAACCTATGATTGCTAAAAATACTATTAGTAAAGGATATATAGCAATGTTAGATCTTTTAACAAAGGAATCTATGCGCTTATTTTTAGTAGCTTCTGCACTTAAAATTTCTCTAAGTATTAAAAATATAATTAAGGTAACTACTGCTATAACACTGTATGTCATAACCTGAGCTGTGGTCACAGTGGTTGTAGTAGTTGTTACAGTTGATATCATTAATCACTATCTTTATTTAATATTAATATATATATTTTACTCTTTCTATCACTAGAACCTATTAATAAACCTATAAAGTTGTGCCTTTTTTCACATAATTGTCCATTTTTAATATTCAGATGTGATTTATTTCACATATTAATTTTTATATGAAATTAAGAGAGTTATTAATAAATAAACAATGAATATTACATTCTGGATAATTTGACATATTTAATGAAAAAATAGTGACTACTGTGGATTTATCCATAAGTGAAGAGACCTGTTAACATTGGTATCGTCTGGTAATCTATATAATAAGAATTCCAATTCCTGATTTTTACCAGATTCGGATAATTCAAAGGTGAAAGGTTTCTCATATTTAGCACCATTTGATAATGTGATATTTTCTTCATTTATCGTTTGATTGTTTAATTTAACAACCATTTTGTAGTTTACATTGGCATACTCGTTATTTACAATACCTACAGTAACATTTCCTGTTTCCCCAACTGATAAATTTGTTGGATAGTCACTTGCTTTTCCATTTGGCCCTAAAAGATAAAATTCTGTGAATTTTGCGTCCTGTTTCGGTGTTGCAATGGTGTAAACTATGGTGAAGACTGCAAAGACAATAGACAAAATTAATAAGACTGAAAGTATTTTATCTGTTTTTGATTTTATATTTAAAGATCCTTTAATATTTTTGAGATGTTTTTCAAAATTAACATTAAATCTTTCTTTATCAGGGATTCTTGATCTTCGTATAAATGCAAAGATACTCATTAACAATGTAAATGTGGATAGGAATATGAGGGCAGGCATTAATCGAATTCCAAAGGGGGTATAATTTAAAACTAATCCAGTCAATACAACTATTGCTATACTCAGTCCAAAACTGAATGCAATACGTTCGATAGCGTCTAAATCATCTTTTTTTGGGAATAGAAATGATATGACGGAATAACCAGATAAAAAAAGAATTAAAGAAAGACCTAAGATTGTTCTGATTGAAGTTTCATTTAATATTGGTGTAACAATTGATATCATGCATAAAACTGTGAATAAAATCACCAGAATGATGTCTAAATTGTACCATTTTTTCATTAATAATACCTTTTGAAGTTAATTTAACAATCTTATAAAATGGAATAGATTTTGAATGAGTTTAAAATTAATCTTATTTAAAATTGATGGTTAAAAATTAAATTAATTTTTGAAAATTAAATAAAAAAGGGTTTTAAACCCCAAATCAATTATTATGGATTATACACCTGTATAATCATTTCTTTTTCCTGATCAGTTAAGTTGTAGTCCATTCCAGACCCATTAATAAGCGTAGCATTGGTCTTAATTAAGGTTCCATTTGATGCTGTTACTGTTGCGGTTAGGGTTAATGTTGCTGTAGCACCTGCTCCCAAAGTTCCAATGTTCCAGACACCAGTAGCTGAATTATAACTACCTGTATCTGCAGATGAACTTACGTTACTGAAATAAGTCGATGGTAGTAAATCGTTTAGGGCTACATTATTTACTGCATTTGGCCCGTTGTTTGTTACTGTAACTGTGTAATTAACAGTACTTCCAGTTGAAGGGTGAGTATTGTTTACTGTCTGGTTTACGTTTAAGTCTGCTGCTGCTGGAACCTGTACAATTGCACTTGCACCATTATTGCTTGAGTTGGTGTCTGTTTCAGTAGCTGTAGCATTTGCTGTAGTGTTTAGTGTTGTATTGGATTGTATTACTTTTAATACGTAATCGAAGTAAGCCCAGCCACCACTGCATAAAGTGCCTGCATTCCATGTGTTTGTAAGACTGTCAAATGTCCCTGATTTTGGATTTACCACTAATAGTTGGTAGCCTGCAGGGATTATGAGTGTTACTTTTACTCCTGTAGCATCATCGGGTCCATTATTGTGTAAGTCTATGTAGAACATTGCAGTGTCTTTCAGTTTCCTTTGCACCGTGCCACTTACTGAATCCTGATCATAGTTGTAGTAGTAGTTGTAGATCTCTAAATCTATTTTTGGTGTGTAACTGGCCCCTCCAACACGTATATTAGCTGTATTTGCACTGTTGTAACGTTTATCTATCTCGTCTTCTCTGATAACTCTGGCTGTGTTATTGATTATGGTTCCGCTTGGTGCTGTTACTGTTGCTGTTATGGTTAGTGTTGCTGTTCCGTTCCATGCGAGTGAACTTATGGTCCATAAACCAGTAGCAGAGTTGTAAGAACCTACAGATGGAATTATACTTACAATGTTGAGTCCTGCTGGTGGTTTGTAGTATAGTGTTATGTTGTTTGCGCTGTCTGGTCCGTTATTTTTAACTGTTATTGTAGAAGTAATGCTGTTGCCCTGATTTGGAGTAATGTTACTTACTGTTTGGGTAACCTGTAAATCTGCTGCCCGTAGGATATTTACAGTTTTACTTGTAACTGCATCTGTGCCTTCTTCGTTTCCTGTGACGTTTGCTGTGACAGTAAGTGAAGTACCAGATTGAACAGCTTTCAATAATAAATCAAGATATGCTGTTCCATTGTTACTGATGTTACCTATAGTCCATGTGCTGGTCAAAGTGTCATATGTTCCCACTATTGGATTTACTGCAATTAATTGGAGTCCTGCAGGGATTGTGAATGTTACTTTTACTCCTGTAGCACCATCAGGCCCGTTGTTGTGCACTGTAATATGGAATAACCCTGTATCATGCAGGTAAATAATTGAGTCGTCGTATGCAATTGTGTTGTTAATTATAAAGTTTCCTACATTCCCGATTATGATATCAGTGTAAACGATAACTCCATCAACTGTCGCAGATACTCTGGCAACTCCTGGAGTGTTTTTAGCTGTAAAAACTGTATTTACTTTAGAATTAACTGTAGTATTTGTTGTTGGATTTACTGTGCCTAAATTGTCGTTTCCAAAAGTCACAGTTATGCCATCTGGTAAGTAACCTAGACTTGAAGTATCTACACCATTGGAGTTACGTGTTAAATAGGCTGTTACTGTAGAAGTACCGTTTCTACGGATTGAATTAGGATTTGAAGTTATGGTTAAAATTAACCATGGATTAGCATCTATAGTAGCGCCGGTAGCAGCGGTAACTCTTCCTGCATTTGGTCCTGAGTTTGAACCCCACCAATTGTTTTCAGCATTTACAGTAGAAGTTGCACCGTTATACTCAGCATTAATATCATTTGGACCATTTCCTATGAACCTGTTGAAGTTAGCTGTAGTTGTACCTTGGTAATTAGAGATAGCTGCAGCATTAGTTGTTGCAGTATTATTTACAAAAGTACTACCTGTAACATTTAATGTTCCCCAGTTACGAATAGCTCCTCCACAACCTTTAGGTGTACCTGCGGTACCGGATATATTTGCGTCATTATCTGTGAAAGTACTGTTTGTTACTATTAAAGTACCGTGACTCCATATAGCACCACCAGCTGAAGTAGCAATGTTATGTGTGAAAGTACAGTTTGTTATTGTTAAAGGACCTGTAGGCAATACATTAGTAGTTCCACCAGAAATAGCACCACCATCATAAGCAATGTTATCAGTAAAACTACTATTTACAACAGTTAATATTCCTACGCTGTAAATAGCACCACCATAAACGTTAGAAGCTGTATTATTGGCAAAATTGCATCTAATTATTGTTAAATTACCACTATTGGAAATTGCACCACCATCACCGCCATCCCCATTTGTAAGTGTTAAATTTGACATTGTGACTGTGTAACCGCTGTTTATTGTGAATATCACACTTGTGGATTGACCATCAATTGTTACTATTCCTCCTTCTCCTATTAGGTTAACATTTTTGCTGATTGCTATGTTTCTGTTGTTTGTTCCATTGTATGTTCCGCTTAAGATGTGTACTGTTCCTCCAGGATAAACCATTGAAATTCCTTTTGAAATGGTTTGATATGGATTACTCTGACTTCCGTCTCCTGTTGTGTCACTACCTGATGTTGAAACGTAGATATCAGTACCTATAGTGATATCGGTACCTACATTTTCATCGTCGACTGTGGCATTAGCTGTTGCAATTCCAGAATTTGAACCTGCTGTAAATAGTGTTGTGATAATTCCGTCGAGTGTTGTTCCACTAACTGGATTAATAGAACCTAAAGAGGTACAGGTAAATGTAACAGGTATTCCATCAGGAACTTGACCTCCAGAAACTAAATTTCCATTATTTAAATGATTTAAATCTGCTGTAACAGTTGAAGTGCCTGAAGTGGGGATCTGTGCTGGTGAAGCTGTTACAGTTAAAACTATATAAGTTGTAGCAGTTACAGTACCGGATGTTTTTCCAGTAGATCCAGCATTATCTCCCCACCAATTGTTGTTTGCATTTACTGTTCCACCATTTTGACGTATTTGGTTATTATTTGGTGTATTTCCTGTAATTCTATTAAATTGAAGTGTAGCAGCACCATTGGCATTATAAAAGGCTCCACCTCTGGTTGTTGCAGAATTACTGATGAAATTATTGCTGGTTATAGTTGAAGTACCTGCATTGTTGTAGATAGCACCACCATTTATTGCGGTGTTACTTGTAAAATTGCTGTTTGTTACTGTCAGACCATTACCACTGTAAATGGCTCCACCATTTGCTGCTGCACTGTTACTTGTGAAATTACAGTTATTCACAGTTAAAGAACCAACACTGTAAATAGCTGCACCATCATGGTTATTGCCGGTTACAACATTATTTGTGAAAATACAGTTGTTCACAATAACAGTAGTGCCCGCAAAATTATTGTAAATGGCGCCTCCATCGTTGTTTATACGTCCATTTACAAACGTTATATCATTAAATGTAATAGTACCTGAAGTTGCAGTTATGGTGACTATTCTACCTCCATTGGTACCGTCTATAGTAGCATGACCATTATTGAGCACATCAAATGTTAAAGCTTTGTTTACAGTAATGCGCTCAGTAAAAGTGGCTCCATTTTCCAGCATTATGGTATCTCCAGCTATAGCATCATTAATAGCAGCTGCAATTGTGGAGTAAACATAGCCTGCAGGATGCCCACCTCTGGATACAGGGGCACCATTGTTCCAAATTTGAGGATCAGGTGATTTATGAACCTTAGATTTTGAAGTAGATGTCTGATTAGATTTAGAAGTGTTTGCCGTAGTATTTTGTACGGTTTCAGTTAATGTTTGTGAATTTGCTGATGATAAGTTATTTGATAGATTCTCATCTTGAATGGATATATTTCCTATTTGTGCAGCCGAAGCATTATCCACCCCAAAGGTGAAAATAGCTGCTAAACTAATTAGAACCAGTGAAATCATTATCAAGTTAGCGTTAATTTTTTTTGTTGAAATCAAACTTTTTTCACCTCCTTTTATGCCCATATTTAAATTTTAAGAATCATAATATCTTGAAATGGATAAATAAGTAATTTAACATGATTTTATATTTATCCAATTTGTTTCAGTAAAATGTGATTTTTTGCACATATGTATATTGTAGTGAACTATACACGTGACATTTATCACAGCTTTATAAACTTATCAAGATATTTATGTGATTTATATTAAATTAGCTACTATTTAATCTTTGCTCACTTTAAATCAAATTGATAGGGATAATATGCCTATTAATACACATAATTTGGCTTAATATTACTTATGTATGAATAATATTTGCCATAAATATGATTAAATAATAAATAAATAGTAAAACTTAAAATAATATAATAAATTTCCAGATTGAAATAATATATTTTAAAATTATAATATCTGTTAAATTTAGGATTAATGAATTTTAATAATTTAATTATAAAATTACAGTTAAATAACTGGTTAATATGGTTAAATACCTCAAATAAAAGCCAATTATGAAATATTGGATTTGAATATAATTTAATCAAAAATTAAAAGTAGAGGGTTTAAAAAACCCTTAAAATATAGATTATTGTACTTGTAGATATGCTATTTTTGAAATGTCAGTCCAGTTAGGATCTGTTTCAGTTTCCCTAATTCTTGTAGCCATGCTTTTAATTATAGTTCCGCTTGATGCAGTTACAGTCGCTGTTACAGATAAAGTAGCTGAACCATTCACACCTAATGAATTAATGGTCCATTCTCCGGTTGTTGAATTATAAGAACCTGTAGATGGTGTTATGTTTACAACATTTAATCCTGCGGGTGGTTTATAATAGATAATTATGTTATTTGCTGTATCTGGTCCGTTGTTTGTTACTGTAACTGTGTAATTAACAGTACTTCCAGTAATTGGATGAGTATCGTTTACTGTCTGGTTCACTTGTATATCTGCTGCTGCTGGAACCTGTACAATTGCACTTGCACCATTATTGCTTGAGTTGGTGTCTGTTTCTGCTGCTGTGGCATTTGTTGTGCTGTTTAGTACGGTATTTGATTGAATTACTGTAACTATGTAATCACAGTAAGCCCAACCCCCGCTGCATAAAGTACCTACGTTCCAGGTATTAGTTAAGGCATCGAATGTTCCTGTTTTTGGATTTACTGCTAATAGCTGGTAGCCTGCAGGGATTATGAATGTTACTTTTACTCCAGTTGCATCATCGGGTCCATAGTTCTTTAAATCCACATAGAACATTGCGGTGTCTTTCAGTTTTCTTTGGACTGTGCCACCTACAGAGTCCTGATCGAAGTTATAATAGTAGTTGTAGATCTCTAAATCTATTTTTGGTGTGTAACTGGCCCCTCCAACACGTATATTAGCTGTATTTGCACTGTTATAACTCTTATCTATTTCGTTTTCACCTGCGACTCTGGCTGTATTTTTAATTATAGTCCCGCTTGGTGCTGTTACTGTTGCTATTATAGTTAATGTTGCTGTTCCATTCCATGCGAGTGAATTTATAGTCCATAAACCAGTAATTGAATTATAAGAACCGATTGATGGTGTTATACTTGCAATGTTGAGGCCTACTGGTGGTTTGTAGTATAGGCTTATGTTGTTTGCGCTGTCTGGCCCGTTATTTTTGACTGTTATTGTAGAAGTAATGCTGTTCCCCTGATTGGGGGTAATGTTACTTATTGTTTGGGTAACCTGTAGATCTGCTGCTCGTAAGATATTTACAGTTTTACTTGCTGTGTTATTGCTTAAATCGGTATCATTTTCATTTCCTGTGACGTTTGCTGTGACAGTAAGTGAAGTACCAGATTGAATAACTTTTAGTACTAAATCGAGGCAGGCTGTTCCGTTGTAGCTTATGTTTCCTATGGTCCAGATATTAGTGAAGGTGTCATATGTTCCTACTATTGGATTTACTGCAAGCAGTTGGAAACCAGATGGTATTGTGATGTTTACTTTTACTCCTGTAGCATCATCAGGACCGTTATTGCGCACTATGATATGGAATAATCCAGTATCATGAAGATAACTTACAGAGTCATCGTATGCAATGGTGTTGGTGATTCCGAGGTTTGCAATGTTTCCTATTATTATATCTGTATAAACAGTAACTCCGTCAACCGTTGTTGCTATTCTGGCAATTCCGAGTGTATTTCCTGCAGTGAAAGTTGAGTTTGCTCTGCCGTTTATTGTATTTGCACTTGTTGGGTTTACAGTTCCCACGGTGCTGCCAATTAAAATACTAAAAGCTGCTAGAATTCCATCAGGAACATTACCTTGACTTGAAGTATCCTGATTATTGGAGTTATGCGTTAGATCAGCAGACAAATTAGATGTGCTTCCTCTACGAATTGAGCCGGGATTTGCAGTTATGGTTAATACTAACCATGGGTTAACATCCACAGTTCCAGAAACTCTGCTACTAGGACTTGTGTTAGATCCCCACCAGTTATTTTCGGCATCTACTGCGCCGCTTGCACTGTAGATATCATAATTTGTATTTCCAATAATTCGGTTGAAGTGAATTTCTCTATCATCAACAGTACCGCCAATATTGTAAATAGCTCCACCATAAGCATCAGATGTTGTATCTGGATTTGAGGTAGCAGTTACACGATTATTTTCTAAATTACTGCCAGATACATTTAATGGGCCTGCGTTATAAATGGCACCACCAAAAGCATAGGATCGTGCTGTAGTGCTTCCAAATAAAGCAGTAGCTGTCGCTGATGCTGTTGCAGTGTTATTTACGAAAATACTATTAGTTACAGTTAAGGTTCCTGTACTGTAAATAGCACCTCCCTCTGCATAAGCATTAGCTGTTGAACCACCCAAAACCACTCCTGTATTCGCATTTGCAGTGGCACGGTTACCTGTAAAAGTGCTGTTAGTTATAGTTAAAGAACCAGTATTATAAATAGCACCACCGTATGCATAAGCTGTTGAGGAACTGCCTAAAAATGATGTTGAACTTGCTGTAGCGCTTGCGCTGTTACTGGTGAAATTACAATTATTTACAATCAAAGTGCCCTGATTGGTAATGGCGCCTCCTGAAGCATTAGTTGTTTGAGTACCTGAGTCATCAGCATTTCCATTAGTAATGGTTAAATTTGATAGAGTAACTGTGAATCCAGTTGCAATGTTAAGTACCCATCCATTTCCTGCAGGGTTAATAATGGTCTGATCTTTGCTTACACCAGTTATATTTAAGTTTTTTGAGATCGTTATATTGTAATCTTTACTTGTGGTATTTGTATAAGTTCCAAAAGTTCCTGTACCTACATTTACAGTATCACCGTTAGCTGCTTTGGTTATTCCCCAGTTAATAGTTTTGTAGGGGTTAGTTATTGTTCCAGTTCCTGTAACATCGTTCCCTGTACTATTAACATAAATATTTGCAGCGCTTGCTACTGGTATGGATAAAGAAGCTATTACAACTGTAATAACCATTATAAGAAAATAAATTTGATAATTCTTGAAATTACTCGCTTTAATAGAAATCAAACTTTTTCACCTCCTTTATGCCCGTTTTAGGTTCAAGCATTAAAAATATCCTGAAATAATTAACAAATTAGTTAAATGCTTCTTTACCTATTTTTAAAGAGATGTGAATTCTCATATTAACTTTATAAATTAATTGCATAGTTATGTGAAAATAATCACACCTTTAAATTCACGTATAAATTTCCATGTGATTTTTAGTTTAATAAAAACTGATATTTAAGTTTTGCTTACCAAAAAAAGAAATATTAATAACTATATTTTAGTTTATGAGTTTAATAGGGTGAAGTAATAATTATAAACTAATAATTAATTATATTATCAAATTTTAAATGAATAATAATACTCTATAATCCAAAAATACTTAATAAATTTAAAAATTCAAAAAAATATCGTTTTCAGCGTTAATTACTCTCCCAAAAGCATCGCATCTGAATTTTAACTGGACAAATATATAAATAATTAGTGACCAATCATGATTAAAGAACAAGGAGACATTTCATGAATTCATTATCGGCTTCTTCCAGAGTTATTGCCACAAAAGAAACTGTTCATTGCGATGTTGAAGATGAAACTGTAATTTTAGGCCTTAAAGATGGGGTATATTATGGTTTAAATCCTTCAGGTGCATTTATATGGAATTTAATCCAGGAATCAATAACGGTTACTGAGATTCTTGATGCAATTATGGAAGAATATGATGTGGAGAAAGACACCTGTGAACATGATTTGATGAATTTACTCCAGAATCTTATGGATAAGGGCCTTATTGAGGTTGAGGAAACGCATGACGTTTTTGAACATTGAAAATCATAGATTTTTAAAGTTGAGGAAATTGAAAATTTCCGAACCACATAAATTAAAAATTTATGAAGTTGAGGAAATTGAAAATTTCCGAACCCAAAAAAAATGAAATTTTTTGAGGTTAATTGAAATTTAGATTTCATGAACCACAAACTTTTTGTAATTGAGGTTTCCGATGAGATTGATCGATAATTTAAGGAAATTGAATTTTAATGATGCATATTTTTTAGTAAAAACTCTTCTTTTACTTTGGACAGTCCGAATAATGCTCTGGATACTTCCATTTTCAACTATTCAAAATATTGTAAAAAGAAGTACAGTTTCAGATGAAGAAGTTGATTGTAAAAAAAGTTTTGTAGAAAAAGCTACATGGTCTGTTATAGTAATGAGCAGATTCGTCCCGATGTGTACATGTCTTAACCGTGCTTTAACTGCACAGATATTATTAACAGGGCAAAATTGCCCTTCAAGCATTAAGTTAGGTGTTAATAAAAATAGTGAAGGCCAATTAGATGCTCATGCATGGCTAGAAGTTAATGATAAAATAGTTTTAGGGGAATCAGATACAGACTATGTTCCTATATTAAATCTGGGTGACAAAATACAATGAGCGCAGTTACAGGAATTTTCTTAAATCATGGACGTTCCGTTGATCCTGAATTGATAAAGAGCATGAATGATATGCTTTCTCATCGAGGACCAGATGGTTCAAGTATATGGTATGAAGGGCCTATAGCTTTTGGCCATTTAATGTTATATACTACTCCTGAGTCTTTAAATGAAAAACTTCCTTTTTTTAATGAGAAAAATAGTCTAGCTATAACTGCAGATGCAAGAATTGATAATAGAAGTGAACTCATCCGAGATTTAGGACTTGAAAAATCCAAAGAACTAATCACAGATAGTCAACTAATTTTAAAATCCTATGAGAAATGGGGGGAAAAATGCCCTGAAAAGCTTTTAGGGGACTTTTCATTTGCTATATGGGACCAAAATAAAGGAACTCTATTTTGTGCCAGAGATCACATGGGAGTAAAACCGTTTTATTATTATTTATCAGATAATGGTTTCTATTTTGCAACAGAAATCAAAGCATTACTCCGGGAAATTTCACCTAAAATTAATGAAGTGAAAGTAGCAGATTATTTAATTTCCATGGATGAAGACAGGAAAAATACTTTTTACCAGGATATTTTCCGCTTACCAGCGGCCCATACATTAAACATTGATTTTAAAAACAATGATTTAAAGCAGTACTGGTCGCTTGATCCCAAAAGAGAATTAAATTTGGGTTCCGATGAAGAATATGCCGAAACATTTCATGAAATTTTTGAGGAAGCTGTCAATTGCCGTTTAAGAAGTGCGTATTCAGTAGGATCTGAATTAAGCGGCGGTCTTGATTCTTCCTCTGTTGCATGTACTGCGCAAACACTTTTATCAAATGAGAAACAACAATTAAAGACTTTTTCAATTGTTTTTCATGATTTACCTGAATGTGATGAGAGTTATTATTCAAAAATAGTTTCAAAATGGATGGATTTTGATTCTCATTTTATAAAGGGTGATGGAATAAATCCATTTGAGGTGATGGACAATACTTTATGGCCAAACGAAGGCCCACAATCTGCCCATAGTATGTATGTATTCTGGTCACTTTATAAAAAGGCCCAGGAAAAAGATGTCAGAGTTATTTTAAATGGTTTTGAAGGGGATGCTACTGTAGGAAAAGGGTTCTGCCTTTTACATGAACTTGCACGTAAAAGGAAATTCAGAACATTAATAAATGAAATTAAAGGAAGATCAAGTCTTATGAACTTAAATCCTTATAAATTATTCTTTTTTGAAGTAATTGGCCCTATGACACCTGAATTTTTAAGACGCATCTGGAGATTTTTTTTTAATAGAGATTTCTTATATCACAGTGATGAAAAGAATTTTATCAATGAAGATTTTGCAAAGCGAATAGATTTATTAAAACGTTATGAAATTTTAAATGAATATTTTCATAAGAAGGGAAAGAGTTCAAGAGATAATCATTACTATGAACTTAGTTCTGGCCTTTATCAAAGTGTACTTGAAGAACTGGACAAAACTGCAGCTGTATTTAATATTGAATTTCGTTATCCCTTCATGGATCGCAGATTATTAGAATTCTGTCTGGCTTTACCTCCTGAACAACAATTATTTAACGGTTGGGATAGGATCGTTATGCGAAGGGCAATGGAGGGCATTCTTCCTCCCGAAATCCAGTGGCGGCGTAATAAAACATTTTTTGATGCAAACTTTAATCTTAATCTCTTAAAATTTGGTAAAGGCGAATTAAAAAGTATGATGCAGATGAATAATAATTCAACAGGGAAATATATTGATCTTAATGCCATAAATGGGTTATTTGATAAATTAAAATCAAAATCATACGAATCTGTAGACATGGGTAATGAACCTTACCTTTTATGGAAAGCTATTAATTTACATTTGTGGTTACTGCGAAACGGCCTTTAATTAATAGATATTTATTTAATAAAGTTGTGGAAAAATTTATATTGTTTTTAGATTATTAGTAAAATGAAGACAGTTAATTATGAGTGAGTAAAATGAATTCTAAAAAAAGAATAAAAAGAGAGTATTCAACTCCAAAATTGACAGTTCATGGTGAAGCTAAGAAGTTAACATGGGGTGCAAGTGGTACCAAAGGTGATGGTACAGCAGGAAAATCAAGATTCGGTTAAATTCGAGTTTTAGTGAATGTAGGGTTAACATATTTTAGTTATAACCCTTCATCACGATACTATTTAGTAAGAGGCATATTTTGAATTATTACAGAGTTTACGGCTTGAATATTGCATCAGAAATTAATTTTCCTGATGAAAAAAGTAAATTGGATCCAGGTAAACCGGATGTAATTATAAAATTAGGCAAGTTTGACTTTTCTTCATCAAAAGAAATTGTAAAGGATGATCTTTTCTGGATTAATAAGGATAAAAATGATTATTTTCTTTACTGGAAAGAGGTGGGGACTTTTAAAGTAAGCGAAAGAGAAATAATTGTTTCTCCTGAAAAGGATGTAGATGAATATACTTTAAACTCATATATTATAGGCCCTGTACTTGCAGCATTTCTTCATCAAAAGGGACTTTTAGTTTTACACGCAAGTGCAGTAAAAATTGATGATGGTGCGGTTGCATTTTTAGGGTATTCTGGAATTGGTAAATCGAGTGTAGCTATGGCTTTAAATAAAAAAGGATATCCTCTTGTAACTGATGATATTTTGGTAATTCAAATGGATAATGAAATGCCTCTTGTTTTACCTGGTCTGTCACAAACAAAATTATCATCTGAAATGATAAATTTTACATGGAATAGGAAAATCACACCTAAAATAACAGTAGGGCCTGAAGATCGCTTTTATTGCGCAGTTTCTAATTTTTCAAAGGATCCATTGCCTTTAAAAAAGATTTATATACTTGATGAAAGCGAAAATTCGCATAATACTTCATCAAGCCTCCAGGAAATGTTAATGGGATTGATACATAATTCTTACTGCTTCATAATGTTTCAAAACAAAGCTAAATCATTAAACTTAAGGCAGTGCTCTAAATTAATGGAAAATACCGCAGTAAATTTATTGAAAGTTAACAAATCCATTGAAGAACTTCCAGAATTAGTAAAAAAAATAGAAGATGATGTTTTCATCAGCTGATTATCCACTTTGCGAATTATTAATTTTTATTACTTATTTATGCATTTTAATTAATGATATCTAGATTTTATATGTGACAAATAGCATACAAAACTTTAAGATTTTATATTGAAATTACAGATCTGGATTTGTGGAATAAATGGAATACGCTGATTTAAAACGTGATATAAGTTCTGAACATGAACTACTGCTTTGTTGTTCCAGAACCTATGTTGATAGTGAAACTGAAACCAGAATCCTGAATCTTGTTGAAAAAGAGATTGATTGGGTACATTTAACAAAATTAGCTGTTCAACATAGATTAATAAATCTTTTATATTTTCAGCTCAATAACATTTGCCCGGAGTCTATTCCCGTTGATGTTTTAGATAATTTAAGGACAACTTTCCAGATAAATGTTGAAAATAATTTATGGTTAACTGGTGAACTTTTAAAAGTTCTTGAGATATTAAAATCACATGGAATAAAAGGTATTCATTATAAAGGACCTTCTTTAGCTATTTTAGCTTATAAAAACATAGCATTAAGGCAATTTACAGATATTGATATATTTGTCAGTGAATCGGATGTTCTGAAAGTTAAAGATATACTAAATTCCAATGGGTACAAGCTATATTATGATTTAAGGTATATAAAGGATGATTTTTATCTTAAAACACAACGAGAATATGTATTTATTAATGAAAAAACACAAGCTGTTGTTGAGATCCACTGGAACTTTCATGGAGCTTTTATATCTTTATATGAAGAAGGAAATTGTTTATATGATGAGTTAGAGATGACAACTTTAAATAGATATAATATTTCAAGCCTTAAAATTGAAAATTTACTCCTGATACTCTGTATTCACTGTGCTAATCACGACTGGGAAAGTTTATCATGGCTCTGTGATATTTTCCAACTGCTTAAAACCCATAAAAACATCAATTGGAAGTATCTAATAGAAACAGCAGATAAATTAGGTATAAAACGAATATTTCTCATTAATATTTTACTTGTAAATGATATATGGAAAATAGAAATTCCAGAGTATATATCCGATCAAATAAAAAATGATAGCTCTTTAGGTGATCTTTCAAAGATTATAATAAAGAAAATATTTTTTGAAGATGAAATTTCATTTAACTTTTCTAAAAAGGCAGTTTTTGATTTTAAAAAGAGAGAGAAGATGTTATATGGAGCTAAGGATGTTATTCGCACGTTAATAACTCCGACATATATTGACTTTTTAGATATGCAATTACCTTCCTTTTTATATCCTTTTTACTACATAATTCGGCCAGTACTTTTATTTAGGAGACTTGGATTTAGACCAGTACATCTGGATATGCAAAAAAAGTAATGATCAGGCTTTAAACTATCAGGGATTATATGTTAAAAAATAGATTTGTATCATATTTAGAAAAATCAGAAGTAATGCAATATCTGGCTGATTTCCTTCCGGTAATGCCTAAAAATATCACATTAACGTTGATATTAATGGTACTGATCAGTCTTACTGAAGGGATTGGATTGATATTATTAGTGCCATTACTACAATTGGTGGGTCTAGATGTGCAGTATGGTTCTCTTAATCAGCTTGAACAGTTTATCTATTCCATATTTGCATTTTTTAATATAAAACCTACATTAATTAGTGTACTGGCTATTTTTGTGCTAATTATGGGTTTAAATGCATATATCTATCGATTGCAGTCAATTAGAATAGCCCATATTGAGTATGGTTACACTATGCACCTTAGAAAACAGTTATATGCAGCGATTACTAGCTCTAAATGGTTGTTTTTTTCAAAAAAACGTTCATCTGATTTTGCTCACGCATTAACCAATGAAATCGATAGGGTAGGTATAGGGACATACGATCTGTTGAATTTAATAACTAATGTTGCAGTAATCCTGATATACCTTTTATTTGCCTTGAAAATTTCTTTAGAAATTACATTACTAACTTTTTTAGTTGGAATTTCTATACTGCTCTTACTTAAAAGAAAAACTAATTTAGCTCAAATTAAAGGCGAAAAAATTTCAAAGGAAGTCAAAAATTTTTATTCTACAATTTTACAGCACTTAGATGGTATGAAAACAATAAAAAGTTACCATATGGAAGATCAAAATATTCATGAATTTAAAAAGCTCAACCATGAACTTAAAAGGAGTTATGTAGACACAGTAAAAAATTATGCAGATGTAACGTTCTCATTTAGCTTTTTTTCTACTCTAATTTTAAGTGTTGTTGTAATCATCTTAATAGATGTGCTGGCTGTCCCAACTGCATCTTTACTTATTCTAATTTTTCTTTTTATACGAATGATACCTAAATTTTCAACAGTCCAACAGAACTACCAGTATTTTATAAACATGCTGCCTTCATTTGCTAATGTTATGGAAATAAAAGAAAAATGTGAAAAAGAATCTGAAATTGAACCAATAAAACATGGTAAAATTAAAATGCACAATGAAATTCGGCTGAAAAATATTTCTTTCAATTATGAAGATAGAGAAAATACAATTGAGGATATTAGTTTAGTTATTCCCGCTGGAAAAACAACTGCAATCGTAGGTCCATCTGGTGCAGGAAAAAGTACAATTGCCGACATGATTATGGGACTTATTACCCCATCAGATGGCTGTATAATGATTGATACTGAAACTCTAAGGCAGGATAATGTGTTAAACTGGCGGAATCAAATAGGATACGTAGCTCAAGAACCATTTCTTTTCCATGATACAATACGTGCCAATTTATTAGCAGTATTCCCTGAAGCAAATGAATCTGACATTAAAAATGCTTTGAAGATGGCTGCAGCAGAAAAATTCATTTCTAAGTTACCGGAAGGGCTTGAAACCGTTGTAGGAGATCGCGGTGTAAAACTATCTGGAGGAGAAAAACAGAGGATAGCTCTGGCTCGTGCTTTATTAAGTAATCCAACGCTACTTATTTTAGACGAGGCAACAAGCAATTTAGATTCTGAAAATGAAGGGCTTATTCAGAATTCTATTGAAAAACTCCAGGGTAAAATTACTATTTTGATTATAGCCCACAGATTATCTGCATTTAAAAAAGCGGATAATATTTATCTGTTAGAAAATGGAAAGTTAATAGAATCTGGAACGTTAGACAAACTTATTTATAATGGAAATGGTAGATTTCAAGAATTATATAAGGCACAGATATAATTGTAATTAAAATTTGAATTTAATTATCCAGCTTCAATTATTTTTATCTGGTACTTCACAATTTTACTGTATGGATCCTCAAAATCAAAATAAAAATTGCTTCTACCTTTACCTGGTATTACCCTTGGATCAAGTTCAACACTATTATTGGTTGCAATTATTTCTCCATTTTTATCAAAAGTTATCGCTTCCATTTTAACATATTTTGTGTCTTCGCCAAAATTATTTTGAATAACTCCACTTACCGTGTAGGTGGTTTTTCCTTCATATTGATAAGGGGCTCCAGAACTATTTATTATTTCTAAATCACTAACTGAAACAGGTTTTTTTTCTCCAAAAGTACCATTAGCCTGTGGATTTATGGTGCATCCAGATATTCCAGTTATGATAATTAACAAAAATAAAATTGCAAATAATTTTCCCATTGATTTTCACCGCTTGATAGTGATTTTAATTGATCATAGCATATACTTATAATTTATGATTTTCAGGAAGCACGGTTGATTTTGTCACAAAGATCGCTAAATTTATGTAAGTATAGTGCTAATATTCACATCATAACATGTATTTCATTATATTAATGTGAGAAAATTCACAAATTTGGCTGTTATGACTAAACCTTTAAATATTATAAAATTCAAAGGAATACTCGTTGTTTAGATAGAGCAATATTGCTCTTGTTTAACAAATTTTAAATATCTGACAATACAATTTATTATTAAAACCTTCGTGATATAATGGCATCAATATTAGAAGAAACAAGTGTGATTATTGTTACTTATAATCATAAAAAATATATTGAAGACTGTATTAATTCTATCTGCTCTAAGGATAAATTAGAGCTTATTATCGTAGATAATAACTCCACAGACGGTACAGCAGATTTAATTGAAGAATTATATCCTGGAGTTAAATTAATTAGAAACTCAGAAAATGTGGGATTCAGTAAAGGAGTTAATTTAGGTGTCAAAAACAGTGAAAGAAAGTATGTTGTAATCTTAAACCCTGACACAAAAGTTCGGAAAAACTCCATTGAAGAACTACTGAAACCTTTAAAAGAGATAAGAAATATCATTACAGTCCCAAAAACTCTTCTTTTTGACGGATCTGCAATCAATACCATTGGAAATATTAACCATTTCACTGGCCTGGCATTTACAAGGGGTTTGGGAGAAGATACATCCAAATTTAATAAGCCTGAATTTATTAAAGGGTTATCCGGCGTTTGTTTTGCAATGGAAAGAAGATGCTACTGGAAAATAGGCGGGTTCGATGAAAACTACTTTTTATATATGGAGGACACAGATATTTCATGGAAAATCCATACAAACCGCTGTAAAATGCTTTATGTCCCTAACGCAGTTATTTATCATGATTACAGGCTTCAAGTCCCTCCAGAAAAAATTTATCACGTTGAAAGAGGAAGGTATGTAATTTTAAGAAAATACCTGACCTGGAGAGAATATTTACTTCTTTCACCCTCACTACTCATGACAGAGATATTTACATGGGGTTATTCAATATTAAACGGCTACTCAGGGATCAAAAATAAATCCAAAGCTGTTAAAGATGGTTTAACTTTAGAAGTTGAATCAGTAGAATTTGATAAATATGAACTCTTGAGCTCGTTGGAAACACAGATACCAAGACAATTTGGCCACAACATTCTCGGCTCAATGGTAAATATAATGGGTAATTTTATTTATAATGTGAATCTTATGATCGTTTTGAAACTACTTGGATGGAGAATTCCAGCTGCAGACATTTCAATGGCTCCAAATGTTGAAAATATTGTAATTGAACAGAATAGTAAGTTCAATGCAAAGTAATCCTAGTTTCAGGATGGTATAAGTGAAGATAGCTCTTGTTTGTTCTCATGGAGGGCATTTAACTGAAATGCTCTATTTAATGGATGCTTTTGAAGGTCATGATGTTTTTTTTGCAACGTATGACAATATAAGAACAAGAAATCTTCAATACAGGAAGTACTTATTTCCAAACTTTGGTGAAAGCCCACTAAAACTTTTCAGGCATTTGCCCGGTATTATAAGGATCTTTTTAAAAGAAAAGCCGGATATGGTACTTAGCAACGGCGCAGAAATTGCAATTCCTTTTTTTTATATAGCTAAACTTTTCAGGGTTAAAACAGTCTTCATTGAGTGTTACACTCGAATTGATATGCCTACCATTACTGGTAAATTAGTTTATCCAGTTTCCAACCTATTTTTGGTTTTATGGTCTGAGATGTTAGGTAAATATGGGAAAAAAGCGAAGTATTGGGGTGGAATTTTTAATTTAGAGGATTTAACTACTTCAATGCACAAAGGAAACTATATTCTTGTAATCACTGGGATGCATTCTGGCTTTGAAAGACTTGTAAAAAAAATGGATGAGGTTGCGGGAAAAATAAATGAAAGGGTTATAATACAAATTGGAAATACTGACTATGAACCTCAAAATGCAGAATATTTCAAATTTAAAGATTATGATGAAATTAAAGAACTTATTAAGGATGCTAAAGTAGTAATTTGTCCCGGAGCGATGACAATACTGGATTCATTGGTAATGGGAACTCCTGTTATCACAGTTCCACGGTTGGAACAATTTGGTGAGCATCTAAACGATCACCAACTTACTTTTGCAAAGAAATTGGAAGAAAACGGGCATGTTAAAATTATAGAGGATATAAATCATTTAGAAGATACCATGCTTAATGATAAAGCGTTGAATAAAAAAATTATGGTTAATACGAGTTTAGTAAATAAATTAGCTAATTTTATAAATAAAGTTACTAGTTAAGCTTGTTATAGATATTATGGATTTTTAAGGTACAATTTTTCAACACATAAAAATATTCTAGTTTAAATAATAGTTGTTATAGATTTAAAAATGTCATACTGTCAAATTAGTGGATTAATAAAGGATTAAGGGCATTTTATGAAAATTTTAATATTGACTGCAAAAGAAAAGGATGATGAAGATCCGGATTTATTAAAATATTTTTTAGAGGGCTTTGAAGCAGAAATAGACATTATTGAACTCCCTTCAAAATCGATTATCATCAGATTTTTGTTGTGTACCATTCAGACTTTAAGAATTTTACCTCGAATTAACAATTATGATTTTATTCTTTCTACCTCAACAATGAATGGATTAACCCTTTCTTTAATTCAAAAATTAGGAAATAGGTTAATTAAGCCTGAACACATCATGCTAGATATTGCATTACTTCGCATGGCTAATAAATCAAGTCCATTTCATCAAAGACTATTTAGATTCATACTTTCACCTGTAAAAAAAATATTATGTTATTCAAATATTCAAAAGAAAGCCCTGATGGAATTATTAGGATTTCATGGTAAAATTGAATTTATTCCTTTTGGAATTGAACCATCTAAGTACACTTTTAATGATAAAAATAATGGAAATTATGTTTTATGCGTTGGAAGGGCTGGAAGGGACTATGAAACACTTTTTAAAGCGATAAATAACATGAAAATTAATGTGATTATTGTCACTGGAAAAGACCCAATTTCAACCAATGAAAAAATTCAAAAAGTGTATGATAATGTGGAAGTACTAAATGAAATTTCACATGAAGAATATAAAAAGCTGGTAGCTAATTCTCAATTTGTGATACTGCCTCTCGAAGATACGCTATACCCCACAGGACAAACTGTTTTACTGGAGGGTATGGCTACAGGGAAAGCAGTAATTGCAACAAAAACTGCTGGAACTATAGATTATATAGAAAATGGTAAAACTGGATATTTTGTAGAACCGTACAATGCAGATGATTTAAGGGAAAAAATTAGTTATTTATTAGAGAATCCACTTGAAGCAAAACGAGTTGGTGAAAATTCAAGAAAGGCTGTTGAAGATAATTTTACTATGGATGATACCATTGTGGCCATAATGAATGTTTTAGATTAAATAAATTGGATAAACAAATGAGTTTTAATTAAATAATCAAAGTGTTTACATGAATAAAATATCTGCTGTTATATGCGTAAAAAATGGGGAAGAAACCATAGAAAGGGCCTTAAAATCTTTGGTTAAAAATAATCCCTTTGAAATAATTGTGGTAGATGGTAATTCCAGTGACAGAACCCCTGAGATAGCAAGAAATTATGCTGATAAAATCATCTCCGATAATGGAAATGGTTTGGGATATGCGAGGCAAATAGGTGCAGAAAATGCAAGCCAGGATTATATAGCATATATAGATTCAGATACAGAATTGCCTAACGAGAATGTTCTTTCAAACATGCTTAATGAACTTTTAAATAATAATTGGGTTGCTATACATGCTCAATTAGCTGATCCAAGAGATGATAAAACATACTGGGAGCAGGGAGAAGACTTTCACCTGCAAAATACATTTAATAAAGCGGAAGAAAAACAGTATATTGGTACTATTGTATGTTTAATTCGGCGAGATATCATTTTAAAATATAAATTCGACTCTTTTTTTGAAGGTGCAGCAGAAGATGCAGAATTTTATTCCAGATTAAAAAAAGATGGATATAAGTTTGGCGTAGCTACGACAACCGCCTATCATTATCACCGCTCATCATTTAGAAACTTTGTCAAACAGAGAATATGGTACGGTAAAGGAAATGCAAGAGGAATCATAAAACACAAAGCATATCTTTTATTTTTAACGCCATTAGGAATATTCTTGTATGGGATCATGATTTCCTTAAGAAATTTAAGGCCAAAAATGATTCCATTTTATTTTGTTTGGATGATATGCCTTTATTATGGGACATTTCGGGGCTTAATCGAGGTTAAAACACAGAAAAATTAATTATAGGTCATTATTTCTCAAATATTTAACGCCATCTATTATTCCTTTTATCTCCGAAATTGCTTCGTTGTAGGAAAATGGTAATTTGAAAAGTCTAGTAATCATTAGGCCTGTAACTGACCACCAGTATGCAAGTTTATTTCCTCTTAACGATGCTACTCTGTAGAAATTAACCAGCATGGATTTAAAACGTTCTCTTTGATTAATTTTGACCCCGCTAGGTGAGCTCAAATGGAACAATACTACTTCTGAACTTATAAAAATTTCGTATTCTTTCCCTATCCTTGCAGAAAGCTCTAAATCTTCACATAGAGCATAGGGAAGTAGTTCCATTTTTTCATTGAACTGATATTTACTAATAATATCTTTTTTAATGGCAAAATTACCTCCACAGAACCATTCTAACTTTTTTAAGCCATTTATTTGTCCAATATCAGGAAAAGCACTCCTGTAACCTGATGGTAATATCTTACCTTTAACTGGCCATTCTTGAAGAATAACACTTTTAAAGAAATCTCTCAAGTATCTAAGGCTTCTATATAACTTAAAATTAAATCCATTTATAAATTTAGAATCTAAAGATATTTTTCCGTCAGATCTCTTTGAAATCTCTTCAATCATCATTTTATAGAATTCATTATCCTTGTGATTATGGATATATTCAAATTCACTTTTGTTGATGTACCATGGAGTTGTTAATACTCCAATATCAAATGTATAACCCGTTAAAACATTTATTTCATTGTTTTTAAAAGTTTTAATGATATTTTTAATGTAATTTTCTTCTAAAATAACATCATCTTCAATAAAGGCAAGTATATCTCCGTAGGAATGGTATATAGCTAAATTTCTAGCTTTAGAACTGCCTCCATCAGTTTCAAAGAATTTAATGTTTAATTTAGTTGAATAATTATTTAGGAATTCTTTAGAAATTTGATCTTCTTTGTGTAATATTATTATTAGTTCATAAGGTGGTACATTTTGATTTTCAATGCTTTTAATACATCTTTTAAGATAGGAAACTCTATCTCTAGTTGGTATAATCAATGATATTTTCATTATATACCACCTATCTGATATAAAGTGAATCCTGGAGAGTCATAAATTTTGTTATGCTGTGGGGAGTTATCTATTACATTTAAATACGGATAATCAGTTGGTCCATTTATGTATGTATATGTATCCATATCCATTTTTCCAATTAATATGTAAAATTGATCTCTTACGCCTCTTTCGTTAATAGGAGTGAGCTTTTCAACAGTCATATTTTGAGGATCAAATCCCCAATTTTCAAAATCATTAAAGGAATGAATGTTCCATATTCGTGACCTTAAGCTTTTAACTACGCTATTTGGTGCATGATGGTCAAAAAGGAAATTGGCACCTGCTATTTCTACCGGAGAAACATAATCTATTGCTTCGTTTCCATATGCATTAATAATAGATAATGGTGGAGAAATGAGTAAAATAATCAATAATATTAACGATAATTTATTATTATTTATAATTTTGGCTCCTAATATATAAAGGGTAGTACTACTAGTTGCAAATGTTCTTGATAACACTTCTCCTCCATAAGAAGTTAAAAAAGTCATTGAAAAGTTTGCAGCGATCCATGTTGGTAAAATTAAATTCTTAAGTGTAAATTTTCTTTTCCATAGAAATTCATAAATTAATCCTAAGAAAGCTAAAAGACTGAGCAGGAAGATCGAAATAATTTTTATGTATATTATTTGTGTATGTGGTTGTGAGCCACTAAAAGCGGCATTTTTAGTAGCGCTTAAAGTTGATTCTAAATTAAATGCGGTATGAACAGAACCTGTAATTTGATCCATTGCATATGAACCTGCAATATAAACTTGCCAAGTTGCAAGTAACACAAATATTAGTATGAATCTTTTATCCATATGTCCTTTATAGAGCAGGAGCAGCATTGAAACGAAGAACAAAGTAATTAAAAAATAAATTACAGATAAAAAGTGGGAAACTACAGCAGCAGCGCAGAAAATGATGAATATTACCCTTAGATTCCATGAATCTTTGGAATCAATTAATACAGATCTAAAAAATATTAAGAGTGCAAAATTAACCATAATCCCTCCGATTACTCCAGGTAAAAGATAAATTGGAGAGCCAAAAAATAAGACACTTGTTAATAGCAACGCAGCCCAGGTTTCTTTCTTATTTAAAAACGTTGAATAAATAAGATAAGAAAATGGTAATTGAACTAAAATAACAAATAATGTGGGGATAATTAAAATTGAATCAAAGGGAGATATGTTGGAAATCAAATTAACAATTGCATCATAATAGAATACACCTGGCCAGCTTTGATAATTATATACAGCTGCATTTGAATGAGCATTTTGAAGGACAGTATCAACATTTTGAGTAGTTTCGAAGTTATAAAAGAACCGAGGAGTACCTTCAATTAATGCAGGTATAAGTGCCATAAACAAAACAATTGGAATGAGGTGTAGTATGAGTAATTTTTTATTTTCAGAGTTATATTTAATGGTAATAAAAAATGATATGGTCAACAAGCCAATACTTACAAAAAATAATGGATTTAATCCAGCAATCAGACCATATTCCCCTATTTCAACTTTGGAGAAATAAATAGAGATTGACCATAGAATAATAGATATGGAGAGAAGTAATGTTGAAAGTTGACTAAGATTAAGTCCAATGTCCCTTGTTATTTTATCAATTGTTTTTGAAAACATTTTAATCAGAAATCTTGAATTGTAGAGCTACTTTTTCATTTGAGTTAGTTTTTATAAGATATAAAATTTTGGAGACTACTCTTTATGAAATATCTATTTGGTCTTATTAATATTAAATGTAATACCGTCTAAAGTAGCTTTAATCACCATTTGAATTAATTTAAATGAATTTCTGACAGTATTTTTTTGAAATCCCCAGTAGAGAAAGCTGGGAATCCTTAATAAAAAGTAAAAGATAAAAAAAGAAGGAAAATATCGTATTTTTGCATTTCTACGCATAAATATGATGTTATTTCTTAAGATCCAGTAGATTCTATTGGGGTTATTAATGGATATTGAAGAAGATACTTTATGCCATATTTTAGATTTGGGTACACAAAAGACTTTAAAACCATTTTTTTTAGCTTTAATACAGTAATCAGTTTCTTCCCAGTTGGCAAAATAGGGTGAGTAAAAAACGCCAATTTTTTCAACTACTTCTCTTTTTATCATAAATGCTGCTCCACCTACAAAATCAACTTCCATTGGATTCATTTTTTGATTAGACATATCTCGATCCAGAGCACGCCATCCCCCCGTCCAGAAATTCATTTTCGCACCTCTGGATTGAATTTCCTCAGGTTTATCATAAGACATGTTGGTCGGGCCCAAAATGCCTATATTCTTATTATTTATTGTTACAGCCATTAATTCTTTTAAAAAGTATTCATCTACAACTATATCATTGTTTAAAATCATTAAATACTCTGAATCTAAATATTCTAGTATAAAATCCATTCCAATATTATTTCCATCAGTATAACCTTTATTTTCAAAATTTTTGATTAAAATTATTTTTTCATTGGAGGAATAACTTAAAAAATGGATTTTATCACATTCAAATCTTTTCAAATCATTTTCGCAATATTCAAAGAGTTTGATAGGTTTATTTTTTTCAGTGTAATTAAAAAATTCTGATTTAATTTTAATTTTTCCATCACAGTATTCTTTTATTTTTTTGATAGATACGTCTTTAGACCCATTATCAACAACAATAACGTTATAATTAGGATAATTAATTTGATACAATGATTCTAAGCACTCAATAGTGTCTTCCCAACCATTCCAGTTTAATACGATTATTGAAACATTAGGATACATCTTTATCACGTTTACTGAATTTTTCTATTATGCCTATTCCGCCGCCATTTTGGTTCCAATCTTTGACTATTTCTTTAACTTGATGAGAATGTTTAATTTCTTTCCAGAATTTAAAAACACCTCCAGCATCCTTTTCATGTCCAGGAACAATATCGTGGAAAGCAATAACACCATTTTCATTTATAAGGGTACTATACATCTCAAAATCCTTTTTAACTCCTTCATAGGAGTGATCACCATCGATAAGAATAAAATCAGCTTTCTTTCCATTTAAAATATTTTTAACATGGGCCAATGTTTCATAGGCATGGGAATCTGACCTTATTAAAAATAATTTTTGCTGATGTGACCTGAATGAGTTGTATAATGGGATTTTCCAGCTGGGATAACCTCCACCGAACTGCCCTTCAGGTAGGTCTACACTTATTATTGTAGCGTCTCTGGAAGCTATTTTAGAGAATAAAAATAATGTGCCTCCATTTGCAGTTCCTATTTCAAGGATGTATTTTGTTTCTCTCTTTTCAAGGTAATCAATTAATTCAGAGATCTCATATCTAAACTGCATAGGTTTTATTAGCTTTCCAAGGCCTTTAAAAGAGAAATCTATAGATTTTTTGGTAGAATAATTCTTCGTTGTTTTAATTCTAAAAATGGCATAGGGAGTAATTAAGACTTCTTTTAAGCGATGTGCAACTCTATTTAAAAGGAATATAATCCCGCGCTCTTGTATGGTATAGTGAATATCTTTATGTAAATTGCGAATTTTATTTATCATAGCTTATTCCTTTGTTAATTGATTAGATCTCTAAAATATTCAGATGAGGCTGTGAATCTGAATTTATTATAAATTGTGTAATTATACAGATTTATCATGCTTTTTTATAAATTCTTCGATATTTGGAGATTGCAATAGTTCAATATTAGCTTTTATTTTATCTAGTGGCCAGTCCCACCATTTAATTTTTTCCAGTGCATTTATTGTGTCTTCATTAAATCTATATTTGATATGTTTAGCAGGATTACCTCCTACTATTTCATATTTATCAACGTCTTTTGTTACAACAGAACCTGCACCAATTACAGCTCCGTTTCCAATATTAACTCCTGGTAAAATTAGAGCACTATTTGCAATCCATACATCATGGCCAATAGATATATCTCCTTTACCTATGGGATGGCCGCTATTTTTAGGAATATCTTCAAATATTTCTCCAAATGGATAGGTAGCAATCCAATCCATTCTGTGATTTCCATCGACTACTATTTTCACGTTATCAGCTATAGAACAAAAATTACCAATAGTTAGTTTGTACTTGTTTGTAAACATGTAAATTTTTGGATTTCCATAGGTATATCTACCTATTTCTATATTTTTCCCATCTACTTTTTTAGATACCGAATCATTTAAATTAGGTTTATCCCCTAGAAATATAATATGGTTACCTATTTTCAGGAATATATTTCCTAAAAATGAAATAAAATTTTTTCTTTTCATTTTAACCTCAATTTATAAAATTCATTAACGTTATGTAAACCTTATTGAACATATTAGTGCTATTTTATTTCCTTGTATAATGACAGTTATTAATAATTAGTATAATGAATGAGTTACATTTAAATAAATAGATTTAGGTTTAGAATTCCTATGAAATGTTTATTCAACTTTTAAAGTTCTATTTGTTGATGATAATTAAGTTATTACACCTGTAAGTATACCCTTTAAAAATGCAACTAGTCCCTTCCAACTTTTATGATGTAGTATGAGGGTTCCAATACGAAACCATAATTTGAATCCAAAAAAATAGAGGATAAATTGCATATACTGCTGTTTACTGGCATGTTCTTTCATGAACCAGAACATATTTCGAGTAAGATAAAATTCTCTTAATTCACTTATATTTTCAGTGTTATTTCCTATTTTGTGCCATATTTTAGCTCGAGGAACATAAACGAGAATATAGTTTGCATTTTTTGCTCTCATACACAGGTCAGTTTCTTCCCAATAAGCAAAATATTTCTCATTTAGAGTTCCGATTTTTTCTATTAATTCTTTTTTTATTAAAAAACAGGAACCTTCAACATAATCAACTTCTTTAAAACTGTAATTTTCATCATTTGACTTATTGTAGCCCATGTGGTAAGATTCTCCTCTGCTAAAATTCATCATCCCTCCTGCGAAACTTATTTTATTCGGTTTATCATAATAATAAATCGTTGGTCCAGCAATACCAATATTTTTATTACTTTCTGTTACAGCTACTAATTCCGTTAAGAATTCTTTATCTACAACAGTATCATTATTTAAAAGCAGAATATAATGAGGATTTAAATTTTTTAGAGCGAAATCAATCCCAATGTTATTTCCTCCAGTGAATCCATAATTTTCGTCGTTTTTTATAAATATAATTTCTTTATTTTTGCTTGAATTCTTTATTTTTATTTTGTTAGCATTTTCAGATTCAGTTTTTGTATATTCTTTCAGTTTAATTGGTTTATTACTATAATCATACTCAATGAATCTCGATTTTACTTTAATTTGTCCATTACAATATTCCCTAATTTTCTCTATAGAATCATCATTTGAACCGTTATCTAAAACAATAACATTATAATTTGTATAATTAATCTGATAAATGGATTCTAAACATTCAATTGTGTCTTTCCAACCGTTCCAGTTGAGTATTATAATTGAAACTTTGGGATTCATTGTATCATTGAAGTAGATGTTCATAGGCTTCCAATGTCTTTCTTGCAGCTTTTTCCCAGGTAAAATTTTTAATTATCCGTTTTTTTAGTTTATCGTTCTTAGGTGTTTCCCATGCATCTAAAACCGCGTTTTTAATGGAAGATATGTTTGAAGGATCGCAGCAAAAAGCATCAAATCCAAAATATTCACTAATGGGGCCATGCATGCTTACAACACAATTAGCTTCAAAAAGCCCTGCCTCAAGAGTTGCTAATCCCGGACTTTCACGAAAACTGGGGAGAGCATGAACTTTTGCATTATAATAATAGGGATAAATATCTTTATGTGGAATTTTTCCTAAGAAATAAGTGTTACCTCTCTTTTCTCCTAGTTCAAAGCATTTTTTCCTATAAAAATCTTCTAATTCTGCACCAACAAAAATAAGAGGTATTTCTGGATAATCAAAAAGTGCTTTGATTAAATTAAGTTGTCCTTTAGCAAATTTAAGATACCCGACTTCTAAAACATAATCTTCAGATACTGGAAGGATATCATTTAATTTAGATTGATCAAATTCCTTAAAATTTGGAATTGAAACACCATTTGGAACAACTAATGATTTTGAACGGACTTCAGGCATGTCAAAGGACTGGACTATTATTTCAAGCTCAGCATAAGAATTTGGTAGTAATATATCAGATTCTCTTAGCATAACTTCAATAAGATTTTCTTTATTATTTAAAAATCCTAATATTTTTTCTGCAATGTATGGTATATTTATGTTGACCCTTGCAGCCTTTCTAACTGAGCTCAATTGAGAATATAAATATCTTTCTTTATTAAGTGCGTATTTTAAATCCCAGTAAATTGTTGATAAAGTAATTGGAACGCCCTGTTTTTTTGCATTTAACACTTGCCTTAATCCATATTCTGAAAATTGCGTATTGAAAATATGAACAATATCATAATCATCTAAATTGGGAGTATCTTCTAGACCCAAATCTACATCAACGCCAAGTTTCTCAAGATGGTACTTTGTTTCTATCATCTGAGTTGTGTCTCCTCCCCATGAATCTAAGGCGTCTTCTCTATTTTGAAATAGTACTTTCATAACTATCCTTTAACTATTTAATTTATAAGTTTTTATTTATTTGATAATTTTTTGAAACTGGATCCCAAATCCGATAAAATGAAAAAAAGAGAATTCCAAAAGAGATTATTAATGTAATTAATCTGATGATTAATGAAAAATTGAGTAAGCTTATAATGGTTTGTATTATTAGAATGAACCAGATAAGGATAGTTTCTTTGGAAATAAGTAAATTTTTTGGAACTACCCCTTTTGATAAAAATAATGGTATAAAAACTAACGCTGTCACAGCATATGATGTTAAAAAAGATAAAGCTAAACCTACAGCACCTAGATTTTTAAGTAGCAGAACCATTACAATAAATAAAATACCCCAAAAAAGATTATTTGAGAAACCTAACCACATTAGATCTTTTGCAATTAAGTTACGTGCTATTCCATCTTTGTATGCAATTATACAACTAGTAAAAACTATTATAATAAGAGATTGGAAGAAAAAAGTTGATGAATATCCCGAACCATATAATAGTCCAATAATTTCAGGAAAAGTGATTATTGGCAAAGCTATAGCAGTAACAATTGCCCATCCTGCGAGAACATTAATCGTTTCGAGCGTATCATTTTTTTTGGATACGTTTGAAGATACCATTTGTAGTAATACAGTTCCCATAACAAGAGGTAAAAATAGGGCTACATTTTTCCATTGTTCTACCGCACTGAAAATTCCTAACTGAGCATAACCATTGGGTGTATTCACAATTATGGTATAAGCTAGCCAGATTATTGGACCTACAACAATGGTGGAGAGCATTGATGGAACTGAAAAATTCCATAAAATATTTTTTTCTTTAAAAGCATTTGAATAATCAATTTTTATTTTGTATTTACTTAAAATATACCTCATACTATGCCCATATAGAAACAAATTTAAAACGCTAGTCAGCACCATTGAAGAAATTAGCCCAGTTAGACCAAAAAAATAAACTCCGGCGATGGTTATAGGGAATGAAATTATTCCTTGGATTATTGAATTTCTCGCGATTATCTTAAAAGACCCAAAACCTGTAATTGTTCCGTAGGGTACACCTGCTAATGTATTAAATATTAGAAGAAGTGCAGCTATTCTCAAATCTAAGGTTAGATAAGGGGCATTAAATAAAGTAAGTGTTATTAACGGAGCTATTAAAAAGAGTATAAGAAACATTAATAATCCAGATGAAGTTCCAACAATGGCTGTTAATCCTATTATACGTCCCGTACGAGCTTTATCCTTTTCATGATGTTGGGATATAAATTTAGTAGCTGTTATTCCTAGACCTAACCCTGTAAATGTTGAAAACATTAGTATGGTGCTGTTTATTATCCCAAACTGACCATATCCAACAGTACCTAAAAGTCTAGCAGTTATAATTCCAGCTATGAAAATAAACCCCTGCGATGCTACAGTGCCTATTAAATTCCAAAATGTACCATATAATAGCTTATCTTTTAAGTTTGAATGATTATTATCTTTCAATTTTGCTATTAGGTTTTTTATTAGATTTTCCATGCAAGTTCCCATTTATGATACTGAATATAAATAGTTTTAGTCAATAATAAATATAACTTCAGTGAAATTAATTAAATCATTAGAATAAAGGTGTTTTTTTGAAAAATAAATTATATTCAGGTATCCCATTAATCAAGGATTATGAAAAACTTTTAAAGGATAACGATTATTTAAAAATGGAAAATTATTCAAAACAGTTTTTAAATTGCAATAGTGATAAATTAGATTATTATTCTAAAAAATGGTGCAATGATCCATTTAATTGGTGGAGTAGAAAATGGGAATACCTTTTTGTATATTCTAAAATCATGGAATATACTAATATTGACTCAAATTATGATAAGATTAATATATTGGATGCAGGATCAGGAATAACTTTTTTTCCTTATTTTATCCAGTCTGAGATCAAAAATTCAAATGTAATATGCTGTGATATTGATGAAAGTCTTGAGATTATTTTCAATAACATAAATAAGTGTTCTGAAAAACCAGTTAGCTTTTATAATTCTGATATTGGAAATATTCCTTTTGAAGATAATTATTTCTCAATAATTTACTCGATATCTGTTTTAGAACACACTCAAAACTTTGAAGAAGTGATAAAAGAGTTTTACAGGTTATTAAAGCCTAATGGCATGTTAGTAATAACATTTGATATTTCAATTGATGGTTTATTAGATATATCTGTTGAGGAATCAATTGAACTTTTAGAAAGGCTTCTAAATTATTTTGAAACTACTGAAGATTTTGATCCATTATTAGAAGTATATACTTTAAATGAACATGAAATTGTAACCACTAAATATGCATATGACAGTAATGCAACAATTAAAAATAAATTTAATGATTTAATTAGCAATGTATATAATAAAATAATGAGAAATAACGTAAATATTCCAAATTTAACTTTTTATTGCATATCTTTAAAGAAAACATGATTATATTTCTTATTTCAATTAAAGGATGATAATAATGAAAATTGGGATAATACCTACAACTACACAAACTGGAGAAAGACGTTATAATGACTATTTGATAAAAGGCTTAGAAGAACGATGCATTGATTTTGAAGTTTTAAATCATAAAATACTTAAAAGTTCTAATATTAGAGTCTTTTTAGGTAGTTTTATGTTAAAAAGAATATTAAAGAAAAAAAACTTGTCTATTTTACATAATATTGATAATTTAGGGCCTTTTGTAGTTAGATCAGATAAAAACACTAAAAATATATTAACAGTACATGACATCGCACCTGTTCTTTTTCCTCATCTTCATGGTTATATAACAAGATTAGATTTTGAAGTGATATTGCCTAGGTTGATCAAAAATAGTGACTCAATAATAACAGTTAGTTATTCAACCAAAGACGATTTAATGTCTAAATTTGGCATAGAAGAGAAAAAGTTAAATGTCATCCATTTAGGAGTTGATAATTCCTTTTTTACTCCAAAATTACCGCAAAAAGATATATTAGCTAAATATGGGATAAATAAAGAGTATTTGCTTTTTGTTGGTAATGCTAACCCAAGAAAAAATTTAAATAACCTAATTTTAGCATTTAGTAAAATATTTGATGAAATCCCACATGATCTGGTACTGATAGGTCCAATAAATAGAGAAAATTTGATTAAATTTATTTTAGATGATGATAAATTTGATGGAATTCGTGAAAGATTCTTAGAAAGAATTATCACGCCAGGATATGCAGATTACGAAGATTTACCTTTTTTATACAGTGGAGCCAGTTCTTTTGTTTTTCCATCTTTCTATGAAGGATTTGGACTTCCTCCCTTAGAAGCTATGGCATGTGGGACACCAGTGATTTCTTCTAATAACAGCTCTTTAAAAGAAGTGGTTGGAAAAGCCGGTATTTTAATAGATGACCCGTTTAATCTAAATGAAATATCGGAAAAGATCCTTTATATGTTAGAAAATAGTAAATTACAAAAAAAATTGAAGAATAAAGGATTAACACAAGTAGAGAAGTTTAGTTGGGATAAAACCGTTGAGAAAACTATTGATGTATATGAAAGTATGAGTGATAAATAGTTGGAGTAGAATTAGTTAAAATTCGTTAGTAACCTGCTCACTTTGTTTTTAAACTCAGAATACATAATATCCAACTTTTAATATTAAAATAGGCTTATTTAATACTTTTAATTGAGTTAATTTTATATGTTCATTAATTTGAATATATTTAAACATTCTGAAATTTTACAGGTGCAAATCAATGGACAAAATGGATGCCAAGGTAGCGTTTGATTTAGGATCAAATTTTTACGGTCAAGGAAAACTGGAAGAAGCAATTTCATACTATGCAAGAGCATGGAACCTGTTTAAGAGGATGGAAGACTCCCAAATGGAAGCTGACACCGTCCTTGTAATGGGAGATATTTCTATTGAATTGAATAATCCTGAAGAAGCTCAAGAATACTATAAATCTGCACAGAAAATTTATAATAGTATTAATGACCTAACAGGGGAAGGTTATGCACTTACAGGGTTAGGTGTTGTTTTTGAAAGATACGAAAAATATGAAGAGGCCCGAGATTACTACGAAAAGTCCATAAATAAGTTCCAGAAAGCAAAGGATTTTAAAAGAGCAGGACTGGTTTCAAATCTTATAGCAAACACCTATGAAATGCAAAATGCAATTGAAGATGCTGTTATGGACTACAAACGTTCTCTAGAATTATTTCAGAAAGTTAAAGATCATGAGAGGGAAGCCACTGTAAAGATAGCAATGAAAGACCTTGAATACAGACGATCCAAGGTAAGGTCATCTAAAAAAGAAATAGCTGCACTTTTAATTTATCTATTTGCTATTGTGGCTGCAGAACTTGTTGTTGCTTACTTTGACATGAGAGTAGGTCTTGTTTTAGATTTTGCTATACTATTTGCCCTTCTGGTTCATTCATCTATTCATGAATCCTATAATTTTTCAACTCTCCTGCGTTCAATGATGATTTTACCCATGATCAGGATAATAGGCCTTACTATACCTATCATGCAGATTCCAAAATTATACTGGTTCCCAGTAATAGCTATACCTCTTTTTGCGGCGTCATTTACGCTTATGAGAACTCAAAAACTTACTCGAAAAAAAGTAGGGCTAACTTTAGGTAACATTCCGGTTCAGGTGATTATAGCCTTAAGCGGGGTTCTTTTAGGATTTACTGAATATTTAATATTGAAACCAGAACCTCTTATCCCTTCATTTACATTAGAACTAGTTTTGATGGGTAGTGCCATTCTCATCATATCTACTGGATTTGCAGAGGAACTTTTATTCAGGGGAATACTTCAAAAAAATGCAGAAAATGTGTTTGGAAAAATATTTGGTTTACTTTATGCTTCAATGTTATTTACAGCCCTTCACATTGGATGGAATTCTATTCTTGATTTATTATTTGTATTTGGAGTGGCTATGTTTTATGGTTATACTTTCCAGAGGACAAGAAGCTTATTTGGTGTTACATTATCTCACGGGCTTTCAAACACAGTTCTATTCTTGATAATGCCTTTTATTGCTGTATGGGCAATTCCTTACATGTATCAAGATGCTATATGGGTATTAAATAACTTACACGCTATATTTGTATGGATAATGAACTATTTACACCTGATCTAACTCGTCACTTAGTGATTATCTATCAATCAAATACAAGTTGATTTAAAATAATTATTCTAATGAATTAATTAAACTTACTAAAAATGAAGGTTATTTTGCTGGTCAGTACTGTAATCTAATGAAAGGTGAAATTTGTTTTTGATAAAAGGCCAGTCTACATGTATATAATCTCTTGAATATTCTTAACTTTTTTAGGGTTATTGATAGGATACAAGATATAATCCATTTCTAATTTTATCTTGTTACCATCTGGTTTTAAGTTGAATTTTCCTCCCCAATAAGTTACTGGGCCATTTATTGTGAAATTTCCCAGAAAATTCTGGCCATCATTTGAAAAATTACCGTATCCAGTCCATGAAGCGCATGACATCTTGAATTTTCCATCAAATACCGTGTTAAACATTGCTCCCTTTAAGTTGCCTGTTAAAAGAGCTGCAATAGTGTCATATGTAATAGTTATATTATTTATTTTTCCTGTACCGTTGAGTCCATCCTTTGTATAATCAAGGGGACTTTCTGTATTTTCTGCTCCAGGAAGTACTATGCTGAAATTAAAATCATGCCCTTTTCCATATATGGTGTAGAATCCTCCGAGAGATCCTTCATTCTTCTGGTTTGGGGGTATCCATACATGGGAAGTGTAGTTGTAAGGCATGTTATCGAATACCGCTTCCTGTAAATTCCCGCTTGAAATTCCATATGCTAAAGATCCTGAAATGAAAATTAATATTACAAGTAGAGATATTTTAGCTTTAGGTGTCATTGTTAATCACGTGATTGAAAATTTCCATAAAAGTAAAAAAAATGAAAAAAGTTAATTTTTCTGCTTTACACAAGTTATTAAATTGTATGGGCCACTAATTTACAAAGTGTTGGTGCCTGTACTATTGTTATTGTAACTTTACCGTTCTGGTCAACAGTCAGCACTTCTTGTTCAAAGATAGGTTCCTGACCTTCAGATATTTCTGGTATAAACTGGACATCTTTAGGATTTGTTTTTATAATAACTGTATTATCAGTTATTGCAGCACCTGAGATTGTTGGAAGCTGTGTTATGTTCATTTGTGCGAAAAATACATTGTATATAGCATCATCTTTACCGGGTTGTCCTGTATTTGACCATCCCTGCATGTTCAGGTTTAAGTCAGAAGTACTTCCAACAGCCGGAGTTGAATTAGCGGGCATAAAAAGTCCTTTCCAAGCCAAAATTGTTATAGTTGTTCCAGCGGGTAGTTTTTCGTTGCCGTAACCTGCAAGATTACTTAAATCGATCACTGCTGTTCCATTACCTGGTTTTAAAAATATCTGTGCGTAGAAGTTCTGGGTTGTTCCATTTTTTAGAGTTACATTTTCCATGACAACATCTAAGTGTAACCATGTTGATCCATTGTTATAGAATGCTAATTTTGTAGCTTTGTCACCTATGTTTGTATTAGTTTGTGATCCCTGTTGTTGCATAAGCGTAACTGCAGATACTGCAGCTACAATTATTATAACTATAGCGGCTATAGCTATTACCAATCGATTGTCTGCCATTTTATTCACCTAGATAACTGTCACTACTTTGTAAGCTACAATTGCTACGAATACAATAAGAAGTGGCACAATTGCAATGTTAGATCCCTTAACAAATGATTTCATTCGTTCACTTTTATCTGCTTCTGCACTTAGAACTTCTTTAAGTGCTAAAAATACAATCAGTGCGATAACTGCAATTATACCATATGCCATAACTTGTGTTGTGGTCACTGCGGTTGTTGTAGTTGTTACAGTTGAGATCATTTAATACCTCCAGATAATATTTATTCCCTCTTATTCCATATAACCGTTGTCATTTTTTCATTCGCTAAACCCATTTATGAGTATTAATAATTATATCAATATATATAATTACATACTAATAAATTCCATTTATTAGTGTATTAAATACTAATTTGCCAATAATTAATAAGATTTAACATAAATAATTCCTGTAATGTATGATTAATGGTGAGTTTTTAATTATACTGATGCATAAAATGATCTTATATAATTGGCTTTAAATTTAAAAGTAATAGTTTAGAATACTGTAAATTTTTACAAGAAGTCTCCTAGATTTAATGGTATTTTATATTACTTATTTGAGGGCATATATGGATATTCTATCCACAATTTAAAGCCCTGTTTTTCAATAAAATTATAATACTTTTCCGGGTCCATGTTATATATGGGAGGGTCAGCAGTTGCATCAAATATACGATTTTTCCACATAACTACGCAATGGGCATATTTATTTGAGTTATGGACAATTGTGACTATTTTAACGTCTTCAGCACCGATTTTGTATAGATAATCTGCAAATGCAACACTTTTATCATCACAATCTCCATAATTATCCTTCCAAAATTTAGCTGGAGTTTTTGGTTTTGTTGATGTGTAGTTTGCCCTGTATGGAACATTTGCTACTTTTTGAAAATATTTTTGAATGTTTAAATTATCTGCATTTATATTATTTCTTGAAATATCGCTTTGATTTAATGCAGGGATATTATTATAAGTTATTTCTCCATTAGAATTATTCTGCAGATTAGAACCAAAATTAGTAGATAAAACAATTTGAATAATAAAAAGTAATATTATTATATTAATTTTTAACATGGTAATAAATATTAACACTCATATTATTAATATTATTACTATAATAATAGTTATTCTTAAGTGTATAAAATAAGTATGCACACATTTCAAAAGAAAGTTTGAAAAATCAATATTTTATGTGAAATTATGTTTTAAAATAGTTCAATCAACTTTTACAATAAAAAAAGTTACAGATCATTTTATTAAGCTATTAAAAATAAAAGAAAAAAAGAGAATGTTTATTTAAGCACTTCTAAATCCGAATAGATACCCTTTGGTAAAGTTGTTGCCTGCAGCGTCTTTTATTGCTGATGGTGGGATGTAAACCTGGTAGTAATTACCTCCAATCCTTGATGATTTCATGAAAATATAGAGGGTGTTACCACTTATAGATGGAGTTATTGCGACCAATTTTCCTGTGGTCATGTTTTTTACGTATATTTTGGACCAGTTGATGCTTACTTTAATGTTTTTGTTGAATCTAAGGGTAATTGGTATTGTTCTTGAAACACCAGTAGCACCACTTTTAGGGTTAGTTGTAATCAATGTCAGTGGTGTTTTATCAATGGTGTAGACTTGTGTGTAAACTGGAGACAAGTTACCAGCTAAATCCACAGCTAAAAATTTCAAAGTAGTTGTAGTTGAGATTGTAAGAGGACCAGTATATACGTTACTTGAAGTAGTCGGTGTAGATCCATTTGTAGTGTAATAAATAGTTCCAGGTTCGCTCATTGTTAATGTAACTAATTTATCGGTGCTATATACTCCTCCAGGAGGGTTAGCAATAGCTGTAGGGGGAACATTGTCTATTGCAACTGAAGTGTGCAAAGTTTCACTATCTAATGTAGCTGAAACATCAGCGACACCAGAAACTAATCCGCCTAAAGCAGATGAAGCAACTCCATTAACTGTAAAGGCAGGACTATTTATGCTGCCTAATGTTGTGGCAAAGGTTACTGGTATTCCATCAGGGACGTGACCAAATGCTGGGTCGTGGTAATAGAAATCAGGATTACCTGGATCAGTTAAAATTCCATTGTCATACAGTAAGTTTGCACTTATAGTTGAAGTCCCGCCAGATTTAACAGCAGCTGGATTTGCAGTTACATTTAAAACCAACCATGAGTTAACTGGTATTCTGCTGGTTACTAGTCCTGATGGACCAGCATTTGAACCCCACCAGTTAAGGTCTGCATTTACAGATGCAAATGTGTCAGCGTCTATTTGGGCAGTATTTGGAGTGTTTCCAATAAATCTGTTAAACTGGATTGTTGCAGAGCCATAAGAGAGATATAGTGCTCCTCCACTGCCTCCACTATTATTTACAAAATTGTTGCCGGTTATTGTTATAGGAACAGAAAAACCACCGCCCATGGCGAGAATTGCTCCTCCCCAGCCTGCACCGCTGCCAGCTCTGTTATTTATAAAATTACAGTTGGTTACGGTTAAAGGATTATAGTTACTGGATATAGCTCCACCATTAGGGCCTGCAGTATTATTTATGAAAGTACAGTTGTCTACAATTAAAGCTGTTCCTTGATAACTGCTGATAGCTCCACCCTGTCCAGTAGATGCATTTCCATTTAAGAATGTCAGGTTAGCAAAGGTAAAGGTTCCAGTACCTCCAACTGTGAATATTCTACCGGTTTTTCCACCATTTATAATAGTTCCATCCCGGTTATCACCTATAACAGTCAAAGTTTTAGATGTGATGGATATACCATTTTCATTATAAGTTCCATTTGCAATACGGACCGTTCCACCACTGGTCGCTGTTCCAGTAGCGTTTTTAATTGTGAGTTTTGGTCCAATTGTACCTGATACCCATGTTGCTGATGAACCGTCCCAGGAATCATTTCCTGTAGTGCTTACATAGACATCAGCAGAAACTGAACTGATACCGAACGAAAATACGACTGCAAGGCTTAATAAAACCATTACAATCATTGGAATACGCGTTGCTTTCATTTTACTTTCCAAGTATTTCCCCTCCACTTATAAATTTATTTTTAAAATTTTTTCTTTAGATTCTGGATATTTTTTGCAAAAGTACTGCCTGCAGTTAATGCAAAGACAAAAAATACGATTAAAAGAGCCATTGAAGACTTTACGATTTTGGATTTAACCTTTTTTATATTGTCCTGCAGTCTTTCACCTCCAAACTTTGAAATATTTTTTAAACTTCAAGGAAAAAGATCCTTAAATTTAGAACTTTCTACCATTTATTTTTTTCTATTTATTAAAACGCGAATTATAATCTGGTTCCAATTTATTGGTAATAAAAATCAGTCCGGACGTATCACGTCTTTCAATGGGTTACGGAAAGTCCCTATGATATATTATTATCTTTTAAAGATATATACTTTATTATATCTTGAATGGGTTACAATGAAATTCTCAAAGGTTATATTAAGGATAAATAGAAATTTATTAATAAATTTTCAATTGAAAGTCATATCTAACATAAAAATTGTAGTTTAAAACGGCTTGAAAATATATTAAACTTTTAGAAATTAATCATTTTAGATTAGAGGTTTTAATAACATTTACTTTTAAAAATTAATCCTGTAAAGCTCATTTAAATTAATATTATAATTTATATTGGTTTTTTAAGTTAAAAAAAGTTATAAGAGGAAGTTTATTCTACATTAAGCCACAGGTGAAGGGACCTGTAGGTGTTGTTTTCATCAGGCAACTTGTACAGCAAGAACTCTAACTCTTGCTTTTCGCCGGAATGAGAAGGTGAAAATGTGAAAGGCGCTTCATATTTTTCATTGTCATTTAAAGTGATGTTTTTCTCGTCTATGGTTTCATTATTTAATTTAATCAGTATTTTATAGTTAACAGTAGCATATTCATGATTTACAATTCCAACTGTTACATTTCCGGTCTGCCCAACAGTTAAATTTAGTGGATAGTCACTCGCTTTTCCATTTGGCCCAAGGATGTAGAATTCTGTGAATTTTTCACCTTCCTTAGGGACTGCGATGACATATGCAGTGCCGGAGATTGCAATGAGAATTGAAGCTATTAATGCGATTGATAGTATTTTACTGGTTCCGGTTTCTGCTTTGAATGAGCTTAACCAATTTTCATAATATTTTTTGAACTCTATATTAAGTTTTTCCTCATCTGGAAGTTTAGATCTTCGTATATAAGCTGCAATACCCATTAAAATTGTAAATACAGAAATTGATGTTAAGATAGGTTCTAACCGAATACCAAATGGGGTATAATTTAATGTTAGCACAATTAAAGTAGTAACAGCTATACTTAAGCCAAAACTAAGTGCTGCCCTTTCGATTCCATCTAAGTCATCTTTTTTAGGGAATAGTGCGGCAATTAAGGAGTAACCTGGGACAAATAATATTAAAAGACTTCCCAGAATTGTCTTTAAAAAAGTACCATTTAATAAGGGGACAAGAACAAAAATTACACACAAAATAGTGATTAACCATACTATTAGAATATCTGATGGGATGAATTTTAATTTTTTATTATAGAACCTGAATACTGGATTTTTATCAAGTGATCTGGATTCCTTATTTTTAACTTTAAGAGTTTTTGTCTCTGATTCATGTAGTTTAGGATGTTTTATTGTACTTGGAGCCGATTTTGGGGTTTTGATATATGAGACAATTGTTAATATGATTGTGAGACCCGCTAAAGCTAAAATACATATTGTTTGAGAAACTTTTAGAAAGCTGCTGAATACTAAACTGAGTAAAAAGGTAAGGGCAGTACTTAAAAGTATACTTGATATGATCAGTTTAAATCGGGATAAATCATTGAAAAGAACTTTTGCAATGGAATAACCAGGCAAAAAGAACAGTAAAGGTAACATTAAAATTAATCTAATGATGCTGTTACTTATTGGAGCTACAATCACCGCAGCAACTGCAAGCAGTCCCAGAATAATTATAATTAAAGTATTTTTTAGAGATTTTCCGGATATGGGACTTTCATCTGCGTTAGCAAGCTTGAAATACTTTTTGGCGTACTGTAAATTACCTCCACAGTGGCATTTTTCAAAATCATCCAGAGATTCTTCTTTTTTAAGCTTGTAATAGCCGCCGCAGTCTTCACATACGATGTATTCCTTACTGGCTATTTTAGGTTTTTTAGGAGATCTTTTAATGTTAAAGAATTTTTTTCTTTCTTTTCTTTCTGGAGTCTTGGGTTTAGACAAAAAATTGTCTTCTGCGTATATTAATTTACCCCCGCAGTGGCAGGCCTGGAAATCATCTAAAGACTCCCCTTTTTCAAGTTCGTAGTAACCCTGGCAGTCTTCACAGATAACATATCTGGTTTTTTTAGAAAAGTTAAGCCCTCTTGCGAATCCAATCAAAGCAAATAATATGGTAAGCCCTGCTAAAGTTAATAAAAGGATTTCAATGTTTTCAAACTGTATTTTTGTATATTTTGATGATGTACTAAGTAAAAGGACGATTGCAAGGCTTATAGGGATACCGGCTAGAATCTTTTTTATAAGTCCCATTTTTGGGGATGCTGCAGTTAAAAGGGCAAATCCAGGTAAGAAGAAAAGTAGGAGTACGTATATGGCATTTGATACACTTAATTTGCTAAATGAGGGAATTGTAATGAACAAAATGCAGAGAACTGCAAGTATAATTGCTGCTAATGTGTCTTTTTGGAAAAATTTGTTCATGTGATCTCCTATCAATTAAAATATTTATGCACTCTTTAAATACCACATTATTAAATTCAACTATTTAATCTTTTAATTAAAAAAGGTCATAAATTTCTCTGATTTTATAATAAATTATTAATTCATCTTGAAAAGATGATATTTTCACATTTTGTACATATTGGTTTAAATATGAGTGAGTTCAATTACTATGCACCTAAAAGTTGGTGGATTTTAGGTATCTTAACAATTGAAAAGAATTTATGAATTATACATAGCTGAAAGGGTACAAATTATGAAAATTTGTTATGTTGTTCCATGGTTTCCTTCTAAAGACGCAAAAACGCAGGAATCCCAACAAGGAATCTTTGAATATCGTAATGTCTTAAAACTTAGTGAGAGAGGTTACAAATTTAAGATAATTACTATGAAATGGAAGGGACAACTTGAAATTGAAAAAATTAATGAAAATGTAGAAGTTATTAGACTTCCTTTTTACTTTAGTTTAGTAAGATATCCTTTACCTCATTTTTACAAGTTAATAAAACAAATTATAGAGATTAATTCTACTTGGAACCCAGATGTTATCACATATTCCCATACAATCTTTTTAACTGCATTACCAAGTCTCTTTTTAAAATATAAAATCAATAAACCTATTGTAGCAATTACAGACTGTATCCCGGGGGTAAACTGGTTTTATGGAAATAAAATAGTAGATTCTATAGGTTATATCCATTCTAAGACTTTAGGTAAAATAATATTAAATAGAGCAGATGGTATACGTCTTTTAAGTTCACATAATTATAATGATATTCTTGATTTTGGTATTGAGGCTGAAAAACTTTCTATAATTACTAGAGGAGTTAATGATCAAACATTTAGGCCAAGAAAGGCCGATGAAAATCTAAAAAAACAATTAAAAATTAAAGAAAATGAAAAAATTATTTTATTTGTAGGTAGACTTGATCAAGTTAAAGGTGTTGATTATTTAATTCCAGCTGCTAAAAAAATAGTTTCTAAGTATGACCACGTTAGATTTTTTATAGTGGGTGATGGATCTTTAAAAGCAAAATATGAAGATGAGGCAAAGGAATTTGATAAAATACAATTCTTAGGCTTTAGAGATGACATTCCCGATCTAATGAATATTGCTGATATGTTTGTTTTAACTTCCTTATCAGAAGGAGCTTGTAATGTTGTATTAGAGGCTTCAGCATCGGGGTTGCCTGTAATTGCTACAAAAGTTGGTGAGGTTCCTCAAATAATCTTAGATGGCAAAACAGGTATCTTAATTGATCCTAAAGATGTAAACAGTCTCCATAATTCAATAAAAATAATGTTAGAGGACCCTAAACTCTGTAAAAATATGGGCAAATTGGCTAGACAACATATAGAAGAAAATTACACAGAGGACGCTATTAGTAACAAAATTGAAAACTTTTATAGTGAAGTACTAATGAGATGGAATGACAATAATAAGCCAGTAATATTCATTGAAGATGATGAAGCAGTAGCTATAGATCAAACTTCTAAATAATCTTTTTTTAATTTGACGGTTAAATTGGAATATTTTACAAAATCATATTTAAATGAGGTATAATTAATGAAAATAGTGATAGTAGTATTTTTATTTTTACCAGAAAAGGTAGCAGGAACTGAAGTGGCTACATATAATATTGCAAAGAGATTAAATGACCCTGAAAATGACCATGAAATTATTGTTTTAACATCTTTAGATAAAGGATTGCCTTCTGAAAGTATTATGGATGGATTTAAAGTTTATAGGATATACAGACCTGGTAAAAATAATAAAATTGGTGTCTTATTAAGCGCACCATTATTTTGGATTTCAATATTCTTTAAATTGTGGAAATTAAAACCAGATTTAGTTCACTTTCAAGGTTTATCAACTGGAATAATTGGGATCTTTAGCAAAAAAATCTTAAAAATACCTTATATAGTATGGGTTAGAGGTTCTGATTTTTACTTACCTCATCCATTAATGAAAAAGTTTCATAAATCTGTTTTTGATAATGCATCTGCAATTATTGCATTAACAGAATATATGAAAAGAAAAATGAAAAAAACAGTCGATAAAGAAATAAATGTTATACCTAATGGTGTGGATTTATCTAAGTTTACAGTTAATAAAACTAAAATAGACATCCGTCATGAATTAAATATACCTCTAGATAAAACTATATTAATTACAGTTGGTAGGTTATATCCAGTTAAAGGTGTTGAATTTTTAATAAAATCCATTAATTTGTTAAAGGAAACACATGATGATTTTAAACTTTTAATTATTGGGGATGGATCTGAAAGAAATAATTTAGAAAGACTATCTGAAGAATTGAATATTAAAGATTACATTGAATTTAGGGGAAGAGTTCCTAATGAGGAAATACCTTTATATTTAAAAGCATCAGATATTTTTGTACTGCCTTCTCTATCTGAAGGGTTCCCAAACGCACTTTTAGAAGCTATGGCTAGTGGGTTGCCAGTAATTGCTACAAACATAAGAGGATTAGATGAAATAATAGAAGACGGAATTAATGGATTTTTAGTTAATCCTAAAAGTCCAGAGGAAATAGCTAATAAATTAAATCATATTATTCAGGATAATTCATTATCTAAAAGTTTTTCACAGAATAATAAACTTAAAGCAAAAAAATATGAATGGGAAATGGTAATTAAAAGATTAAATGAAATCTATGAAAAGATTTTAAATGAGAAAATTGCAGATCAATAAAATAGTCAAAATACATAATTTTAAGAATTAAGTGCATATACAAATGAAAATCATTGTTAAATAATAATAATATTTTAGTCTATGAATAATGGTGAATAAATGGATAATAATATTAAAAAAATAACTTGTTTAATTGCGTTTATTTTTATCTTATTATCTCTAATCATAATAATTTTTAAAAATACTGCCAGTGGATATGAAGTTTCTATTTATGATAGTTATCCTTTCTATTTTTGGTTATTTTTATTAATAAGCATCTTTTGTGGGTTTATAATAATGGTTATAGATTCTTTGTATGATGTTGAATCAAACTGGTGGAAAATTGGCTTTTTAATAATAATTTTTTCAAATCTAATTATTTTACTTTTACCTTTTTTACAAGGTTATTTAACATTTGGTCGTGGAGATGTATTGAGTCATATTGGGTATTCTCTTGATATAGTCAATACAGGTCATTTTCCTGCACCTGGAGTAAATGGGGAAAACTTTTACCCGATAATACATATATTGATGTCGTCAATTAATCAGCTTACTGGGTTGAATCTTGAATTAATTGCAGAAACTTTACCAATTTTGTTTATTTTCTTTTACATGATTTCTATGTATTTATTGTCTAGAGAAATCACAAAAGATAATCGTAAATCTATTTTAATTACAGCATTTGCTTCAGTTTTGTTGTTCAAAACTGAAAACTTGATGTTGGCACCAAGTGTACAAGCTTTTTACTTACTTCCTTTTATCCTTTTCCTTTTCTATAAATCCTATTCAAAAGAGAAAAATTCTATAATATATAGTATTCTTTTTGTTTTAATGTTACTATTAATACCTTTTTTCCATCCCGGAGAAGGTTCTTTATATTTAATACCTTTATTTTTAGGTATTTACCTTGCATTAATCATTTATAATAGGTTAAAAATAGAAGGAACAAGACATATAAAACTTAATCGTAACCTAATAAATGCTGTACTGATTATTTTTGTTACTTGGGCTACTTGGTTTCTTTCCTTTTCATCATTTGGGCAAAAAGCAACTAAAATTGCAAATTGGATAATTTTTCAGTCAGGTAATACAAATATAGACACCGTTTCTAATTTGTTAGTAAAAGCGAATTTATCTACTATGCAATTCCTTAATTTAGTTTTAGATTCATATGGACAACAGTTAATATACATATTTCTGGGACTTTTAATTTCACTTATAATTTTAATCAAAATATTCTATTACAAAAATTCTGTTAATTTGGAAAAATTTACTTTTTCAATTTTATTTTTAATTTTTATGGGCTTGGCCATATTTTCATTTTTTAGTTATACTGGTGTAGACAGCTTTAGAGGGTTAAGGTATGTTCTTTTTGTTTCAACTGTATTAATCGGAATTTTTTCCTATGATTTTGTAAAAAATACGAAATTAAATTATAAAAAATTTGGAACAATATTAATCATTTCACTTCTTGTAATATCTAGTGCCATAAGCATATTTAATGTATATCCTTCTCCAACAACAAAAAGTGTTAATTCTCAAGTCACACAAATGGAATTAACAGGTTCCAATTGGTTTTTGGATAATCGAAACCAAAGTTTAGCTATAGAAAGTATAAATTACAGACAACTAACTAGATTTTCAGCTGCTATTTTGGGACAAGATTTTAAAAATAGTGGGAAATTTGGCTTTAAAAATTCTCCTGTTCATTTTAATTATACAAATACCAGTAGCTATGGTGATTCTTTAGTTAAAGATGAATATTATGTGGACTGGAAAGTAAATAGGATATTTTATCCAAGTGTCTACCCTGAATATTCAAATCTTTGGAAATTTACTCCACAAGATTTTGATTATTTAGATAGTAGGGATAATAGTGTAAATTCTATTTATTCTAATGGAGAATTTTGGGTTTATTACATAAAATCAAATAAATAGCTAATATAAATCATTTAATTGGGGGTATTTTAGGATAGTAGCTATCCACTCAAAATTCAATTTAATATAAGAAAATATAATCCCAATTATGGATTTGGTTTTTAAAGAAAAATTTCCTTTGTTAAATGCTTCTTCAAAATTTTTTTTACTTGTTTTCCAATCTTTTTCATATAATGCAACTCTGCCCATATGGAAATATACATTAGATATTTTTTGATTATTTTTCTTAATAATATCTTCAACTTTGATTTCAAGTCTATCTTTTTTGCTTTGAGGTAAATTATTAAAGAAATAAGATGAATAAGCTCCGCTCGCGGTTATCATTTCTAATTTTTTCTTTGCAGTTATTTGATTCCCATGTCTTCTCCAATAGCCAAGTATTTCATTTGAATAATAAAATTTACCTTCTTCTGATAGTTGTATCCAAGTTGGGCGATCGACAGTAGGATAATTTTTAGGTTGCTTGAATCCTCTAATTTTAATTAATGTATTTTTTCTACATAAGACAGTACACGCTGGAATAAAATTAGAAAATAATATTTTTTTTAGGATTACATCTCCATCTATACTTTCATTAGGCTTAAAAACATCATGGTGATGTCTTTCAATAATATTTCCATTTTTATTGGCAATATATGCATTTCCCCAACTTAAAACAACTTCAGGATCTTCAAATGCTATAATTTGTTTAGATAGTTTAGATGGAGGCCAAAAATCATCACCTTCTAAAATAGCTATTAGGTCTCCTTTTGATAATTCTAAAGCTTTATTATAATTCTTATATAAATTCCAAATACCTTTATTTTCTTGTTTAGCATATATTATCCGCGCATCTTTGTATTTGGATACTACCTTTTCTGTTGAATCTGTAGATCCATCATCGATAATTATCTGTTCCCAATTCTGATAATCCTGTGCCAATACACTGTCAATACAATCAGCTATGAAATCTTCATGATTATAAGTCAGCGTTATTATAGAAACTAATGGTTTTTTAGACATACTATCAATTTATAATAATATTTTATTCCTAGATAACGTTAATTAATCCTTTAGTTTATAAAATGGATGAACTAGATTTCTATTATCTCATTCTACTTTTTTGATTATCTGATAATGATTTAATTTTTTCGATCTAAAATTGATTTTAACATTAATATTTCATCTTTGTCGAATGTTTTAAACAAAAATAGAGTTATAATATATATGATTATACCCACGATTATCAACAAAAATAAATTTAATTCTTTTAGATAATACAAAATTACTCCCATAATTAAACTTGATGAGATTATTTTAAATAAGTTGTTTTTCAGATTCTTTGGAATATATATCACCTTAATTCCCCTTGTTATGAACATTATTATGCATAAAACCAATAGATCAGTTGAAACATTCACAATCGATGCACCAATATAACTGTATTTAGGTATTAAAATTAGGTTAAAGAAAATATTAAAAATGACACTAATAATGAATATTTTAGTAAGTACAAGTTGTCGGTTAGAAGATTCCAATAAACGTTCAAACGGACTTCTTGCAAAAATTAGTACAGTTGACCAAATTAAAATTTGCAATGCTATTATACTACCAATAAATGCATCACCATAAATAAAGACTATAACTTTATTTGCTATTAGTACTGTTCCTACACCCAATGGTAAAGCTATTAATAGCATAATTTTAAGTAATTTTCCGAATGTGATATTTAGTAGTTCTTTTGAAGAATTATAATACCTTGACATTAATGGGAAAAGAGCATGATTAAATACTATTGGGATGAATAACAATACTGAAATTAAGTTAAATGAAGCACTATAAAGACCAACTGCGTCTGTTCCCTGAATTGAAGATAGTATTAGTGTATCTATCCATTTATATATAGTAAGAGAAATTCCAGTTACTGCAAAAGGCCAGGATTCTTTTATTAAATTAAACCATAGAGTTTTATTAAAATGTGGTTTGGGTAAAGAAAATTTCCATACGAAGATGAATATGGAGTAAGCGAGAGTTAAAATCCCTACAATAGCATAAATATAAGAAAATTGGATAATATCAAATTTATAATGAATTGCCAATAGTACCCCGCTTAAAAGTAAAAAACTAGCTAATATAACTCCCAAAGATCTATATTCCATTTGTTCGTTTGCCTGAAATATTGCATAAAATAACAGGGAAAATGTACTAAAAATTGTGTATATTGCAATCAAATAGATTACATTTAATATTTCTTGATTGTATCCTATGATATTAGCTATTACAAAAATTAAAATAAATGTAATTATACTTAGCAGTATTTTTATAAGCGTTATATTGGATACAAATTCTTTTTGAAGTGATTTATCTCGTGCAACTTCTCTAATGGTCAATGTATTTAATCCTAAATCCATTACAACGCTGAAAATGCCGGTAAATGCAATTGCAAGTGATAAAGTTCCAAAACCATCTACTCCAAGGTATCTAGCGGAGTATGCTAAAGTAAAAAAACCAAAAACATAGCTAAACATCTGGGAAATGAATAAAACGCCAACATTTTTGGTTATTCTTTGAATTGTGTTCATTGTAACCCTACTAAGCTGAAATTTTATATCATTAAAAATTTTAAGAAATTAAATTATTTATGATCTAATTATCCATCCCAAAGTAACTAATTAATTGTTTTTTCCAAGTTTCTCTTGATCCTTTTAAGTTTTGAGCCTTAAATTGTGTTAAACATTTTTCTTTATATTTTTCAGTAGAACTGATTACTTTAGCAGGAACACCTGCCACTACGGTATTAGGGGGCACATCTTTTGTAACTACTGATCCCGCCCCAACAACAGAATTTGGTCCAATTGTAACATTAGGGAGAATAATACTATTCAAACCTATAAAACAATTGTCTTTAATCTCAATTTTTCCAAAAACATTTAAATCTGGAATTTCATCTCTAAATATCCATGCGCCGCCGTCATGTGTAACAAAACTTACTCCAGTTGATATTGTACAATGATTACCGATCTTGATTAAATAAGGTTCTGAGCCAAAATTATGTATATATATTCGATTATTTTTCCCAATTGAATAACCTTTTTTTCTGTAGTAATTTTCTATGGTAGATGGATTATATAGGCCTATAGCTATAAGATTAATTAAATATGATATGATTAATTTAAGTCTTTTAAGTAAAGTTATGATATTAGGCATTTTTTCCTCATTATTGGTCTATATATTTAAAATAATCAATAGTTTCCTTTAACTCATCTTTAAATTTCCCTGTGGGATTATATCCAAATGATTTTGCTGCATTTATATCTGCAAGTGAATGTTTTATGTCCCCAATCCGCGAATCTACATATTTTGGTTTTATATCTGTATCAAGGAGTTCATTCATCATTGAAATGAGATCGTTGAGTATAATACTTCTTCCACAGGCTATGTTATAAATTCCTGTTTTATTTGATTCTGCCGCAAGAATATTTGCATTCACTACGTTTTTTACAAATGTAAAATCTCTACTCTGGGTCCCATCTCCATATATTGTTGGAGATTCTCCTCTCATAATTGAATTTATAAATTTAGGAATCGCTGCTGAGTATTGTGAATTTGGATCCTGCCTTGGACCAAATACATTGAAATACCTTAAGCATACCGATGAAAGACCGTATATTTCATTAAATACTTTACAGTACAATTCTCCTGTTGCTTTAGTAACTGCATATGGGGATTTGGGGTTGACATGCATAGTTTCTACTTTTGGCATGGTGGGTGTATCCCCGTAAACAGAAGATGAAGATGCAAAAATTACTTTTTTAATGTCAGTATCACGTGCTGCTTCAAGGACTTTCAAAGTACCTGTAATATTAGCTTCATTTGTTTTTACTGGGTTTTTTATGCTTCTTGGAACACTTGGAAGTGCTGCAAGATGAAAAACATGATCACAGCCTTCAAATACTTCTTTTAAGTCAATTGAAGTTATGCTTCCTGATATAACATTGATATTTGAAGAATAAAGATGTTCAATATTACTTTGTTTTCCAGTTACTTCGTTATCAATAATAAAAACTTGATTATTTTGACATAATTCTTCAACGAGATGTGATCCTATAAAGCCAAGCCCGCCTGTTACTATAATTTCCTTATTTTTTATTATTACATCTCCATATAGCTGATATTCTTAAAATCTGTATAATGCTTTATAATACTTTTGATCGCAAGTTCGTATCTAATTTTTTGTGGATAAAAAAACAAATTCTTAAACTAATTTTTTAATATTTCAAAAAATAGAAGTTATGTTAGGTTATTAACCTAACAATTTTTTATAACTTACAAATAGCTTATATTAAGGTTATGTTTTGTGTTATTTGGTTGTTGTTTTCGTTAGATTCTGTTATGTTATTGTAGTAGTCTGCCATTACTTGTAATGTATGTGCTCCTGCAGTAGTTGGTGTCCAGTCAAAAGTGATGTTTGTGCTTGCTCCTGCTGCTAGTCCATTTACTGTTATCCATCCAATTCCTTTTGTACCATCGTAAAGTTTAACTGTAAACATTCCACTATCAACTATCCCATTATTAGTTATGGTAACAGTTACAGGATAGGTTTGACCAGTTTGAGGATTGTTAGGTAATTGTAGGTTACTAGGAATTAAATCAGGTCCTGAAGTTATGGTTATGTTTTGTGTTATTTGGTTGTTGTTTTCGTTAGATTCTGTTATGTTATTGTAGTAGTCTGTTCTTACTTGTAAAGTGTGTAATCCTGCTGTGGTTGGTGTCCAGTTGAAAGTGAAATTTGTACTGGTTCCGGCTGCTAGTCCATTTACTGTTATCCATCCAATTCCAGTTGTACCATCGTAAAGTTTAACTGTAAAAGTTCCAGCATCTAATCCGCCTGTATTGGATATTGTAACCGTTATTGGATAAGTTTGACCTAATTGGGGATTGTTAGGTAATTGTAGGTTACTAGGAATTAAATCAGGTCCAGATATGGCTGTTATAGTTTGGCTTATTTCATTGTTGGTTTCGTTGAATTCGGTAATGTTATTGTAAGTGTCTGTTATTATCCTTAAGGTATGTACTCCAAATGTGGTTGGTGTCCAGTTGAAAGTGACATTTGTATTTGCTCCTACAGCTAATCCATTTATTGTTATCCATCCAACTCCTTTTGTCCCGTCTAATAATTTAACTGTAAACGTTCCAGCATTCGCTGTTCCTCTGTTAGTTATTTTTACAGTAATTGGATAAGTTATACCGACAAAAGGATTATTTGGTACTTGTAAGTTAGATGGAATTAAGTCTGGTAGTAATAGTACGGTTGTTGTTTGATTTATTTCGTTGTTGGTTTCATTGATTTCTGTTATGTTATTGTAAGTGTCTGTTATCGTTCTTAAAGTATGTAACCCTAGTGTGGTAGGTTTCCAGTTGAAAGTAACTGTTGTGCTTGTTCCAACTGTTAATCCGTTTACTGTTATCCATCCAATTCCAGTTGTACCATCGTAAAGTTTAACTGTAAATGTGCTAGCATTCGCTGTTCCATTATTTTTAACAGTCACTATTACAGGATAAGTAATGCCTGTAGTTGGATTATTTGGTGGTTGTAGGTTAGTAGGTACAAGATCTGGTAATGTTATTACAGTCACATTTTGTAATATTTCGTTGTTGGTTTCGTTGGATTCTGCTATGTTGTTGTAAAAGTCTGTTATTATCCTTAAACTATGTACTCCAAATGTGATTGGTTTCCAGTTGAAAGTGATGTTTGTGCTTGCTCCTGCTGCTAGTCCATTTACTGTTATCCATCCAATTCCAGTTGTCCCGTCTAATAGTTTAACTGTAAATGTGCTAGCATTCGCTGTTCCATTATTTTTAACAGTCACTATTACAGGATAAGTAATGTTTGTTGTTGGGCTATTGGGTTTTTGTAAATTAGTAGGTATGAGATCAGATATGGTTGTTACAGTTATGTTTTTGTATAGGTCGTTGTTGGTTTCGTTGAATTCAGTAATATTGTTATAAAAGTCTGTTTTTACTAATAGTGTGTGTAATCCTGCGGTTGTCGGTGTCCAATTGAAAGTAATATTTGTACTGGCTCCTGCAGCTAGTCCGTTTATTGTAATCCATCCTATTCCAGTTGATCCATCCAATAGTTTAACTGTAAATGTACCTGCATCGCCATCTCCGTTGTTAGTTATGGTAACGTTTACAGGATATGTAATGCCAGTATAAACAGTTCCATTAGTGGTTATATTTGAAGATACTAGGTCTGGTCTTCCTGTTGCAGTTACATTTAATGTTATATTGTTGTTGGTTTCATTGATTTCGTATTGCTGGTCCAGTGAATCAATTACTGCTTTTAAGTTGTGTAATCCTGTTGTTCCGAAAGCTGGTGTCCAATTCCAAGTTAATGTTGTGCTAGCTCCCATTCCTAAGCTAGCTATATTCTTGATTCCTAGGCTAGTTGAACCGTCGAATAGTTCTACATTGAAGTTTCCTGCATTTGCATCTCCGTTATTGCTTATTTTAACACTTACAGGATATGTAAAAGTCGTGTTAATGGTTCCATTTGTGGTCAGATTTGAAGGCACTAAATCTGGTCTTCCTAATGTGTTTATGTCTAAAGTAATGTTGTTGGTATCATTGATTTCATAGATTTGGTCAAGTGAATCAGCCACTATTTTTAGAGTATGGGTTCCAACAGTGAGTGGTATCCAGTTCCAGGTTAATGTTGTACTGCTTCCGATTCCTAAGTTAGTTATATTTTTAATTCCTAGGCTAGTTGAACCGTCGAATAGTTCTACATTGAAGTTTCCTGCACTTGCATCTCCGTTATTGCTTATTTTAACACTTACAGGATATTCAACATTTGTGTAAACTGTTTCATTTGTGGTTAGGTTTGAAGGTACAATATCTGGTCTCCCAATTGTAGTAACAGTTGCTGTTAGGTTGTTATTGTTTTCATTAGATTCGTAGATTTGATTAAGCGAGTCAACTACTATTTTTAAGCTGTGGGATCCTGTTGTTCCAAGTAAAGGTGTCCAATCCCATGTTAATATTGTGTTAGCTCCTATTCCTAAATTATCTATATTTTTTGTTCCTAAACTGGTTAAGCCGTCAAATAGTTCTACATTAAAGCTTCCGGCATTTGCATTCCCGCTATTAGTTACGGTAACGTTTACTGGATATGTAATGCCAGTATAAACAGTGCTATTTGTAGTTAAGTTGGATGGTATTAAGTCTGGTCTTCCTATTACGGTAATATCCTGATTCAATATGTTGTTGGTTTCATTGTATTCTGTAATGTTGTTGTAGTGGTCAGTTCTTATCTGTAGTGTGTGTAATCCTGTTGTGGTTGGTGTCCAATTGAAGATAATGTTTGTGCTGGTTCCGGCTGCTAGTCCGTTTATTGTTATCCATCCTATTCCAGTTGAACCATCTGATAGTTTAACTGTAAATGTACCTGCATCTCCATCTCCGTTGTTAGTTACGGTAACGTTTACTGGATATGTGATACCTGTGTAAATAGTTCCATTTGTGGTTATATTTGAAGATACTAGGTCTGGTCTTCCTATTGCAGTTACAGCTAGTGTTATATTGTTGTTTGTTTCATTGATTTCGTACTGCTGGTTAAGTGTGTCAATTACAGCCATCAGGTTGTGTAATCCTGTTGTTCCGAAAGCTGGTGTCCAATTCCAGGTTAGGGTAGTGTTAGCGTTGATGGCTAATCCAGTAACAGTTTTTGTTCCTAAACTAGTTAAACCATCAAATAGCTCTACGGTGAATTGTCCTGAATTCGCATCTCCGTTATTTTTAACAGTTACATTAACTGGATATGTGACATTTGTATAAATGGTTCCATTTATGGTTATACTGGTTGCATTTAAGTCAGGTCTTCCTGTAGCTGTTACAGTTCCTGTTATATTGTTGTTAGCTTCGTTAAATTCGTAGATTTGGTCGAGTGAGTCAACTACCACTTTTAAAGTGTGAGATCCTACAATTATCGGTGTCCAGCTCCAGGTTAGTACAGTATTAGCATTAATGGCCAACCCATCAATTGTTTTTGTTCCAAGACTGGTTAGGCCATCAAACAATTCTACTGTGAATGTTCCTGAATTTGCATCCCCGTTATTTCTAACAGTTACATTAACAGGATATGTAATGCCAGTGTAGATAGTACCATTTGTATTTAAGTTTGAAGGGACTAAATCTGGTCTTCCTGTCGCGGTTAAAGCTAATGTTATATTGTTATTGGTTTCGTTGATTTCGTATTGTTGGTCAAGTGAGTCTATTACTGCTTTTAAGTTGTGTAATCCTGTTGTTCCAAAAGCAGGTATCCAATTCCAAGTTAATGTAGTCTCAGTGTTGACAGCTAATCCGGAAACTGTTTGTGTTCCTAAACTAGTTGAGCCGTCAAACAATTCTACTGTGAATTGTCCTGAGTTCGCATCCCCATTGTTTTTGACATTCACGTTAACAGGATATGTGATTCCTGTGTAAATGGTTCCATTTGTGTTTATGCCAGTTGAATTTAGGTCAGGCCTTCCAGTTGCGGTCACACCCAATGTTACATTGTTGTTGGTTTCATTAGATTCAAAAATTGCATTATCTAAATCAGTTGTTACTAGTAATGTATGTATTCCAGTTGAACCGAAAGCTGGTGTCCAGTTCCAGGTCAATGTTGTAAATTCATTAATATTTAACCCACTGACAGTTTTTTCTTCTACTAAAGCTCCGTTATCGTACAGTCTAACTTTAAAGCCGCTTCCAGTAGAAGCATCTCCATTGTTAGTTACTTTCGCTGTTACGCGGTATTGAACTCCAGTATAGGTAGTACCTGTACTGTTTGTGGTTAAATTGGATGGTACTAAATCAGGCCTTCCTATTGCTGTTGCAGCTAGTGCTATGTTATTGTTTGTTTCGTTGATTTCGTACTGCTGGTTGAGTGTGTCAATTACAGCCATCAGGTTGTGTAATCCAGTTGCTGCAAATGCTGGTGTCCAGTTCCAGGTTAGTATAGTCTCAGCATTGATTGCTAACTGATCGATGGTTTTTGTTCCTAAACTGGTTGCACCGTCGAATAGTTCTACTGTGAATTGTCCTGCATTTGCATCCCCGTTATTTTTGACAGTTACACTAACTGGGTATGTGACATTTGTATAAATGGTCCCGTTTGTAGCAATGCTGGTCGCGTTCAGGTCTGGCCTTCCTATAGCTGTAAATGTTGTGGAGTTGTTGTTGTTATTTTCATCACTTTCAGCTATTTCGCTTTGGGAATCAACAACCACCATTAAAGAGTGGCTTCCGACAATAATAGGTGTCCAGTCCCATGACAGTGTCCTGGATTCTCCTGCATTTAACCCATTCACTGTTTGCTCGGCTACTGAAGTTCCGTTATCGTAAAGTTTAACTTTGAAGCTGTTTCCAGTGCCGGCGTCTCTGTTATTCTTTATTGTGGTATATACTGTATATTTGATTCCGGTGTAGATATTGCCTGTACTGTTTGTGGTCATGTTGTTTTGTGCTATAAGGTCAGGCATGCCTGATACTGTGAGGTCCGAGGTTATATTGTTGTTTGTTTCATTAGATTCTGCCACAGCAAAGTCTGTATCAGTTGTTATTAACAGTGTGTGTGTTCCTGGTGTTCCAATAATAGGTGTCCAGTCCCAGGTTAATGTGGTAAACGCGCCGGTATTTAACGCATTAACATTTTTTTCTCCAATTAAATTTCCATTATCATATAATCTAACTTTAAAATTATTTCCAGTGGCAGCATCGCCGCTGTTGGTTATTCTGGCTGTTACACTGTACTGATTACCAGTGTAAATAGTGCCTGTACTGTTTGTGGCTATATTTGAAGGCACTAAGTCAGGTCTTCCAGTTACAGCTATAGTTTGGTTCAGCCAGTTGTTGGTTAAATTGGACTCTATATTTCCATTTGAGTAGATTATTAACTGTAATGGATGGTTTCCGGTTGCTCCGAAGGATGGTGTCCAGTCCCATGTTAATGTTGTGCTGGAACCAATTCCTAAACTATTCACATGCTGCATTCCTAAGCTGGTTGTACCGTCTTTTAACTCAACATCAAAATTTACAGCACTGACATCCCCATTATTAGTTATTGTAGCGCTTACAGGGTATGTGATGTTGGTGTAAATTGTGCCATTTCTGGTTAGATCTGAAGGTATGGTGAGGTCTGTTCTTCCAGTTACACTTACAGTTTGATTTAACCAGTTGTTGGTTAAATTGGATTCTACGTTCTCATTTGAGTAGATTATTAACTGTAATGGATGGTTTCCGGTTGCTCCGAAGGCTGGTAACCAGTTCCATGTTAATATTGTGTTGGATCCTATTCCTAAGTTAGCAATGTGTTGTATTCCTAAGCTGGTTGAACCGTCTTTTAGTTCAACATCGAAGTTTTGGGCTGCAGTGTCTCCATTGTTAGTTATTGTGGCACTTACTGGGTATGTGATGTTGGTGTAAATTGTGCTGTTTTTGTTTAGACTTGAAGGTATGGTGAGGTCTGTTCTTCCAGTCACGTTTATAGTTTCATTTAGCCAGTTATTGGTTAAATTAGACTCCACATTTCCAGCTGAATAAATTATTAACTGTAATATGTGGTTTCCGGTTGCTCCAAAGGCAGGTAACCAGTTCCAGGTTAATGTTTGTGCATTTCCAATTCCTAAACTATCAATATGCTGTGTTCCCAAGCTAGTTGCACCGTCTTTTAACTCCACGTCGAAATTTACAGCATTAACATCTCCATTATTGCTTATTGTAGCACTTACGGGGTATGTGATATTAGTGTATATTGTGCTGTTCTTGTTCAGGCTGGAAGGTACATTAAGGTCTGTTCTTCCAGTTACAGCTATAGTTTGATTTAAGAAGTTGTTGATTTCGTTAGATTCGACGTTTTCAAGTGGATAAATTATTAACTGTAAGAGATGATTTCCAGTTTCTCCAAAGGCAGGTAACCATGTCCATATTAGTGTTTGGACAGCTCCGACTCCTAAATTAGCTATGTGTTGTATTCCTAAACTGGTTGAACCGTCTTTTAGCTCAACGTCGAAGTTTTGGGCTGCAGTGTCTCCATTGTTAGTTATAGTGGCGCTTACTGGGTATGTGACGTTTGTATAAATTGTGCCATTTCTGGTTAGATTTGAAGGAACTGTAAGGTCTGTCCTTCCTGTTACGTTTATAGTCTGGTTTAATCCGTTGTTGGTACCGTTGATTTCGTCGTTAGCTAAACTAATTAGCAATTGCAAGGAATGCTCTCCGGTTGCTCCAAAGAGAGGAGTCCAATCCCAGGTTAAAGTTTGATCATGATCAAAGGCTAACCCTTCAACAGTTTTTATTCCAAGGCTAGTTGAACCACTGGCTGTTTTATCAATTAACTCAACTGTGAAACTTCCAGCATTTGCATCTCCTTTGTTGGATATTGTAGCGCTTACAGGGTATGTAACATTTGTGTAAATGGTGCCATTTTTGGTTAGATCTGAAGGCACAGATAGGTCAGGTCTTCCAAGCACAAATACATTTAATGTAGCGTTGTTGTTTGTTTCGTTACCTTCAGGTATTTCGTTGAGGGGATCAACAGCAATTATCAGTTCATGGTTACCAGTTTCTTTAAAGAGAGGAGTCCAGTCCCATGTGAGTGTTGTCCATTGTCCAACGTTTAATCCGTTTATGATTTTTTCTTCAACTAAATTTCCGTTATCGTAAAGGCTGACTTTGAAAGTTCCAGCATTTTCGGCCCCGGTATTTCGTATTTTAGCTGTTACATGGTATGTGGTTTGAGTGTAGTGTGTGGTTGATGACACATTCTGTTCATATGGCTCCAGATCAGGACCACCTATTGTAACAGATGTACTCACTGCATCTTCTGGGTTAGAATAAGGAGTACCATAAGCTGAAACATTAACGTTCCCTCCTGCTACCCCTATTAAAATTGCAGTTGCTATTCCGTTAACTGTGGTTGAAACATCGTTTATGCTCGCAATTTCATTTGGATCCAATGTAAAGAATATCTCTGTTCCATCAGGGATGTGGCCTAAACTGGAAATGTCATCTCCATTTGAATTATGAGTTAAATCAACTGTAATGATTGATTGGCCGCCAGTTGAGATTGTTGTCGGTGAAGCGGTTATATTAAATACAATCCAGGGGTCAGCATCTATTGAACCATCTCCTGAATTATCAAATATTCTTGCAGTAACAGGGTCTACATTAGAACCCCACCAGTTATTTTCGGCATTTATGGCACCAGAACCTACATTTGAGATGGCATATCCAGAATTGCCTACAATACTATTGAAGTTAACGTTTGCTGAAACAGAACCTTCGAACTGAATTCCATCGGAATTATTGATTATCCTGTTTCGGTAAATATTGTTGTTATTGGATGTACCATAAATTTTAATTCCTGCAAATGTGTTGCTGCTTATCAGGTTATCATGAATGATACTATTTGAAGAATCCTGACTTATAATTCCATAACAGCTTCCAGTATAGTCTGCAATAATTTGATTATTTTGGATAATAGTTCCTGAAGAAGTAACCAGAGTGATTCCGTTACCTTCACCAATTGAACCACCAATATTATCTACAAATTTATTTCCAGAAATCGTGTTAGTATTTGAATTCTCTAACCAAATTCCATAAATGTTGTTTGATACATTATTTCCAGATATTTCATTGTTATTGGATGAAGATTCAAGGAGTATTCCTTTTGAATTTCCTGTAACAGCATTGTTTCCAGAAATATTATTGCCTGAAGATCCTAAAAAATAAATTCCATTAGCTGTATTGCCTGTTATCTGGTTGCTTCCAATTATATGGTTTCCTGAAGAATCGAGTAGATAAATTCCATGCAGGTTTCCTGTAATTGTGTTTCCAGATATTGTGTTACTGGATGAAGATTTGATATACACCCCACTATCACCGTTATTCGTGATGATATTTCCAGAAACTGTGTTGCTATTAGAGGAATAGTCAAGAGATACTCCCTTTGGGTTCTCTATAATCCTGTTATTACTGATAATATGGTTTCCTGAAGAACCAACGGAATGGATTCCATAATTAGTATTAGAATAGATATAGTTTCCAGATATTGTGTTGCCGTCAGATGAAGATCCAAGGTATATTCCAGTTGGATTTCCTGTAATTTCATTATTTCCTGAGATTGTATTGCTTGATGATCCTGAAAAAATAATTCCATTACCGTGATTGTATTTTGGATCGCCTGTACTACCGCTTATCTGGTTACCAGTTATCTGATTTTGTGATGAATTTATAAGGTAAATTCCATCTTCATTGTTTGTGATTGTGTTTCCAGAAACTGTGTTGATATTTGAATTTTCCAGTAAGATCCCATAATGAGTGTTAGAATATATATTATTTCCAGATATTCCATTGTTAGATGAAGATTCAAGAGTTATTCCGTAGCCATTTTCTCTAACGGTGTTTCCAGAAATTGCATTATTTGAGGATTCTGATAAGTAGATTCCATACCAGTTTCCGTATACCTCATTTCTAGATATAGCGCTGTTTAGAGAATTTCCGTAAATTCCATACTGGCTTCCGGTTATATTGTTACCGGTTATGTTGCAGCTGTCGGCATCATTCAGGTAAATACCGTATGATCCGCTAGCTCCTGTAATTGTAAATCCCTGAATTGTGGTTCCACTTCCGCGTGAAGTTATTTCAAAAACAGGATTACTTGAATTATCTGCATTTACTGTTACATTTCCACTCGCTTTTAATGTAAGATTTTTATTGATGATCACGTTTTCATTATAGGTGTAATTAACGCCGCCGTTATCATAAACGGTTATAGTATCGCTGTCTGCGGCTCCAGTTACTGCATCAGTGATGTTAGTATAACTGTAATTCCCTCCAGGACCGACAGTCCAATTGGATGCTGATGCGCTGTTAACACCTAACGTGAATATAGCTGCTAAAATCATAAGAATAATTACTGCGCGGGTTTTGCTAATCAATGCTTCACCCCCTTTTTATTTTTATACATTTTATCCACCTCATTTTAAATTTCAATATATTAGAATTTTTATTAACATATTTTAAAGCATAAGAACCCGATTTGATGTATGTATCCCATCTATAAACGAATGTGAATTTAGTCACATCTTTATGCTTATTTAAATGTCAGTATGGGAAATTCCACACATTTATATTGCAATTTGAGTTTTTATACGAGCTTTATTCTATTGATACATACTATATAAGTATGTCAACAATATTACGAGTGTATGAGTAGTTATTATGTATATAACAATAAAATGAGGTGTAGTAATAATAATTCTTGAAAAATAGTCAATTAAAAATTAATTTAAATTTATTAATTTTTGTTGTTCATGTTAAACGAATGTGATTATTTAAATGGACATGGATTGTTGATATGGCCTGTTTTAAGCTGTAAAAGAAAATATTATTTAGCGGGTTAAATTAATGTGAAAATATTCACAATTAATTTAATTGATATTTAATATAATTAATTAATATCATTTTATAATGGATATTAATCATTATTGCCTTAATATGTTGTTTAGTATTGGCTTATTCAGTTATTCATAAAGTTTGTTCTATTTTTAATGGAATAAAATGATTTTATTAGTTTGAAAATATATTTCTATTTCATTGGATCGTAGAATTGGCCAGGATAATTATCTGGTTTTATTTTCTTTTTTAGTATTTATTGAATGGTGAATGTCTTTTTTGATGATTTATGTTCATTAAAATTTGAAAAAAGAGAAACAGTAATGAATAATTATAAATTATAAAAATTATAATATGCATTTATTCTTTTTTTTTATTAAAATAAGGCGTTATAATAATAAATTGGTTTAATAAGCTATTATCTGTTCTTATTTTCACAGTTATCTATATATAACTTGAAAACAATAATAATAACAAGAATATATAACGATTTTTTAATTAAGGATTTAAAATCCGGGTAATTACTTGTATAAGATGAGTAATACTCTTTAATACGCCATACGCTAAACAATAAAATCATAATAATTAATTGAGTGGAAAAATGAGCAATTTACGGGTTTTAATAGTATCACAGCATTTCCCCCCTGAAAAAACGGCTAATGCATCAAGAACTTATGAAACTGCTTTTAACCTTAATAAGTTGGGTATGGAAACTATGGTATTTTCTCCCCATCCAACATATCCTCATTCTAATTTTAACAAAATTTGGAAATTTCGTGAATCAAAGGAAGTTGATGGAATAAAACTTGTTAATTTGTGGTCATGGCAGCCTTCTTCCACAGATCCTGGATTTTTAAGTAGAATAGCGTATTATCTAATTTTTCCTTTACATGCAATGGCATGGGCGTTGCTGTACATGAACAGATATGATATTATTATAACTTCCAATCCCCCTATTTTTACAGGCATTACGGGCCTATTTTCCAAAATTATCCTGAGAAAGAAATGGATAATAGATACAAGGGATTTGTGGGTTGATGCTTCTATTTCATTGGGTTTTCTTAAAAAAGGAAGTATATTTGAGAAAATTAGTAAAAAATATGAGAAATTATGTTATTTAAAAACTGATTTGATTTTAGCAGCAACAGAAGATACCCGTAAAAAAATATCTGAAAAATATGTAGCCGACAAGAGAATAGAAGTAACAACTAATGGAGTAGATACTGATAACTTTTATTGCACCAATAGCAAAAAAAAGCAGCAAATAGTTTTTATGGGTAATGTAGGGCATGCAATGGATTTAGAAAATTGTATTGTGGCCATGCACAGTATAATAAAACATCATAAATTGAAACTGGTAATTGTTGGAGATGGGGATAAAAAAGAAGAGTTGGAAAAATTCGTGAAATTACAGGGCTTGAATGAGGTTGTTAAATTTAAAGGTCTTGTTAAAAGGGAAAAAATTCCTGAAATTCTTTCGCAGTCCCTAATTGGCATTGCTCCTACTAAAGAGTTAGAAGCCCTTGAATATGTAATTCCAGTAAAGATTTATGAGTATATGGCATGTAAACTCCCATATGTTGCATGTGGTGTTGGGGAAATAGTTAAATTGACAGGTGAGTCAGGGGCAGGAATAGTTGTACCAAATTCTCCTGATGCAATTGCAGATTCAATTATAGATATTATTGATAACCCTGAAAAGCTAACGGAAATGGGGGAAAAGGGGAGAATTTACGTTAAGAATAAATATAACCGTAAAAATATAGTTTTAAAGCTAAAAGAAGATATAGAGACATTGTTATACTCTGATGATCCTGAAATATATGAGTTAGGTGAAGAAAATTACGCTAGAGGTAAATAATTGCTTATTTTGAAGCTTTAGGACTATATCATTAGTTGATACTTAATTCAAGTTGAATAAATAATGATTTAGAGTTTTTTACCTATGAAGTATGAGTGATGGTTGTTTATTTATTATAACGGCCGTTAAATAGAAATAATAGAATTAGGAAACAGAAATAAAATGAAAGATATAAAAGTAATTTTAGTATCTGCAAACTATCCTAATACTTATTATTTATGGACTCCCTGGAATAAAATGGCAAATTTAGCTATTTCCAAAATAGGTCATGTAGAAACAGAAGTTGTTGCTCCACTACCTTTTTCACTGCCCATTAAATATTTTCCTTACAATAAATTAAGTAATATCCCCAAAATGGAGAATGGTGAAGAGGGAAGTGTTTACAGGCCTCGTTTTTTATATTTATTGCCAAAAAATCTTTTTTATAACGTTATGGGTGAATTTTACAGGACTTCAATATCCAGTTTCATGTTTGAAAACCTTAAAAAACCTGATTTAATCCATTCACATCAGGCCTATCCTGATGGATACGGCATGATAGACTTATGTGAAAAATGGTCTGTACCCCTTGTTATTGATATTCACAGTACAGATTCACTTGCAACGTGGTTAAATCATGGATCTGTCCATAAAAAGTTTATGAAAACCCTTAACTATGCCAGCAAAATTATATGTATCAGTAATAGCCTTGCTGATATGGTATGGGAATTAGGAATAGAGAGTGAAAAAATTGAATCTATTCCAATGGGTGTTGATATTGATAAATTTAAACCCCGGAACAGGGAAGAAATCAGTCGGCGTTTTGGAATAAAAGATGAAGTAGTTATACTCTTTGTGGGGCTCTTAATTGACAGAAAAGGTGTGAATTATCTTTTAAAAGCAATTCAGGATGTTAAAGAATCATCTAAAATAAATTTTAAAGTGTTAATTGTGGGAGATGGCGCTGAAAAAAGTAAACTGCTGAAATTATCAAAAGAACTTGGTATTGAAAGAGTAGTTTCATTTATTGGCGAACTCAGGGGAGAAGATTTATTAAATATTTATTCCTTGGCCGATTTATTTGTTCTACCTTCTTTAGCTGAAGGCAAACCTATTGTAATTTATGAGGCAATGGCAAGCGAATGCGCCATTATCGCAACGAATGTAGATGGAATTCCAGAACAGGTGAAAGAAGGTTATAATGGACTTTTAGTAGAACCCCGTGATCCCAGTGCGTTGGCTGATAAAATAAAATATTTATTAAACAATGAAGAACTAATGAAAAAAATGGGAAAATATAGTAGAAAACGTGTTATAGATAAAAAATGGACATGGGACGGATATGCTAAAAAAGTAACGAATTTATATAATGATATAACCCACTAATTTTTACAAATTAAATTGAACGTGTAGCATCAATGATAATCTGTTACGGTGAATTTCATGAAATTGACACTGATTACCCTGTTGAAGGATGGCGGAATGGTCCATTATACATCACAAATGGCAAATAATCTGGCCGAATCAGTTGATACTTCATTGATCGCCCCTGAAGACTGTGATCATGATTATTTTGATGAAAAGATTGACCTTAGAACTGTTAAGACTCCTCCTAGAGGTAAATGGTTTAATAAAGATCAATTAGATATTTTTAAGCTTTTTAACTTAATTAGGGAAATTGACCCAGATATTATCCATATTTCAGGCAATTATATATGGATTATAGGCCTGTTTTTCTTTTTTAAAATCAAAAAATATCCTGTAGTGGTTACTCTACATGATGTTAATGTTCATGAAGGGGAAGACAATTTTATAAATAGAATTACCAATTATATATACCTAAAAATGGCAGATCATTTGATTGTGCATGGGATTAAACTTAAAGAAGAATTATTACAAAATGGGATTGATGAAGATATAATTTCAGTTATTAACCATGGAGATTATTCATTTTTCACAAAACACTGCAAAGATGATGTTGAAGAAGATGGATCTATACTATTTTTTGGTAGAATTCATGATTACAAAGGACTTATTTATCTTTTTAAAGCTTTAGAATATATTAAAAAGGATATTCCCCATGTAAATGTTATAATTGCAGGCAGGGGTAATTTAGAAAAATATGATCATTTAATTAAAGACAATTCAAACCTTGAAATTATCAACAGGTACATAGAAGATGAGCTTGTAGCTGAACTTTTCCAAAGGGCAAGTGTTGTTGTAATGCCGTATACAGAGGGTTCACAAAGTGGTATAATCCCAATTGCATATTCTTTTAAAAAGCCAGTTGTTGTAACCGATGTTGGGAGTATACCTGAAGTAGTTGAAGACGGCGTTACAGGATTCATCGTACCTCCAAAAGATCCAGAAGCTCTGGCAAATGCCACATTAGCAATTTTAAAAAATAACCAATTAAGAAAAGAGATGGGTTCCAATGCCCACAAAAAGATGAAAGATGAATTATCATGGGATGATATTTCCAAGAGATTAACCACCATATATCAAAAAGTAATCGATGATACAAATGAAAGTAATTAACCCTATTCAAATGAACGACTGGGATATCACCAAGTTTTTAAACGTTATATTAACGATCCAGGTTATAGTTTTAATAACAACAGCTCTGGATTTGAAAGGTATAGACATCCCAATAATAAGGGAACTCTTCACGTTTATTTTCCTAATATTTGTTCCAGGCATCTTAATTATCAGAATTTTAAAGATACATAAAATGGGCAATATTGAAACGCTGATATTTTCTGTAGGATTAAGCATCACAAGTCTTATGTTTCTTGGTTTTATAGCCAATATGGTTTATCCTCTTTTTGGAATTCTAAACCCCATTACATTATCTTATTTAGTTGCAACAGTAAATGTTTTTGTCTTAATATTATCTATTTTAAGTTATGTAAGGGATAAAGAATTCTCTAATCCGTCTTTTATTGATTCTCAGAAGTTATTATCAGTACCTTTTTTATTTTTGTGTTTAATGCCGTTTTTAGCGATAATAGGTACATATCTGGTGAATTATTATCATACCAATATTCTTTTAATGGTTTTAATCATTGTTATTGGATTAACAGTTATTTTAACTGCTTTTGATAGATTTATTCCAAAAGAAATGTATCCTTTTGCAATTTTTGTAATAGGCTTATCTTTATTGTTCCATACTTCGTTAATATCTCAGTATGTTTGGGGATGGGATGTTCATAAAGAGTATTATTTTGCAAATCTGGTGATAAATAACTCTTTTTGGAATTATGGCTTATCTAATGACGTTAATGCAATGTTGAGCGTGGTTATTTTTGCCCCAATATTTTCTGTATTAAGTTCTTTAAGTCTTACATGGGTTTTTAAAATTGTATATCCTGTTTTGTTTGCACTGGTTCCAATTGGTATATATGCAGTAGTTAAAAAGCAAACAAACGATAAAATAGCTTTTCTATCATGCTTCTTTTTCGTATCATTTTATGCATTTTTTATAGAAATGCTTTCTCTTGCCAGGCAGGAAGTTGCAGAATTATTCCTTGTGGCACTGGTCTTGATTATTATAACTGATAATATGGATAAAACAAAGAAAGCGTTTTTATATCTTTTATTCAGCGTTTCTATAATTGTTTCGCACTATGCATTATCGTATATTTACTTGTTATTTATCATACCTCTTTCATTATGGTTTTTCGATAAAAAACGCATTACAAATTTAGTTAAAAATTCGCATAAAAAATATGTTTCAAAGGTTCCGCCTAGTTACTTTACTCTAACTTCAATTGCATTTTTTTTAGTCTTTACAATTGCATGGTATATCTATGTATCAGGATCTTCGCCCTTTGTCACAATTGTAAAGATAGGTAATCATATTTCAACAACTATATTTACAGACTTTTTAAATCAAGACTCTTCTCAGGGCTTAAATATTATATTAAAAGAAGCTAGTTCTCCTTTACGTAGTATAACCAAATATTTACAGTTAATTGCCCAATTATTTATAGCAGTAGGTGTTCTTCACCTTATTTTAAAAAGACGGAGTTTTAAATTAAGGGAAGAATATAAGGGATTCGTGGTTATGAGCTTCATTTTATTGATTGCAGGGATTGCAATACCATTTTTTGCCAGCTCACTTAATACATCCCGATTATATCAAATATCTTTGATTTTCTTAGCACCAATTTGTGTAATAGGTGGAATAACGCTTTTTAAAGTTATCAGTAAATGGATAAAAAGGCCTTGGACTGCAAAAAGTATTGATAATTCATTAAAAATTTTATCCATATTTTTTGTTATAATTCTACTGTTTAACACAGGATTTGCCTATGAAGTTGCTGGTGATAGCCCTCAATCCATTGCATTAAGCCAGCAAAGCATAAATATGAATGATCTTCAGGATAAATCAGTTTTTTATACTAACCTGGATGTTTTCCAACAGTCTGTAGATGGTGCTGTGTGGCTTGGTAATTATAATATAGAACCTAGAAATAATGTATATGTTGATTATATAGATTCGCCAGTTTTATGGAGTTATGGCGGAATAAACAACACTAATCAAAGGCCATTGGATGAAAATATTTCATGGACACCCCAAAACACTTTTATATATCTGGGTTATCCAAATGTGATTGGAAAAGTGGGAAGAGATGAAAAACACAAGCCATTTAACATTGACCCTTGGACATCCCCTTTCTTCCAAAATACAAGTAAGGTATATACCAATGGAGGATGTCAGATTTACTTTAATAACAAAGCTTAAGGTGACTTTTTGAAAGAATACAAATTATTTGCACAAAGATTAGGAATAGTGGGAATTACTCATATTCTTGTGGGTTTAAGCGGGCTTGTTTTCTTGCCTATTATAACAAATAATCTTTCAATAAGTAACTATGGAGTATGGGTTCAATTCACAACTTCAGTTTCTTTATTATATTTATTAGGGATATTGGGATTGCCTTTTACAATGGTAAGATTTTTAGCAGCTGAGAAAGATAAAGATAAGATACAGGAAGTTTTTTATTCAATTACGTTCATTGTTATTATTGCAAGTTTAATACTCGCATTTGTGCTCTTTTTATTTGCAGAACCACTATCTAAACTTTTATTTGATGGAAATATAGTTGTAGGAATGATTTTACCATTTGCAGTTTTTTTATACTGCTTGAATAACATTTTGATTAATTATTTTAGAACTTTTCAGCAAATTAAAAAGTTTTCAATATTCACGATTCTCCAGACGTATATCAATGTAACAGTGGTAAGTCTTCTTTTGATATTCAATTATGGATTGACAGGCGCTGTTTTGGGCTTTCTATTAACGCAGATAATATTATTTATATTTACTTTACCCTTCATAATTTCAGATATTGGATTTAAATTCCCTAAATTTAAAAATATGAAAGAGTACCTTTCATTTGGAATACCTACAATCCCAAGCAGCTTATCATACTGGGTAGTGAATTTAAGTGATCGATTTGTAATCGGTATTTTACTGGGGGCAGTATTTGTTGGATATTACTCTCCAGGCTATACATTAGGTAATATTGTTATAATGCTGTCATATCCTTTCTCACTTATGCTACCTGCAGTTTTATCCAAATACTACGACGAAAATAATCATGATGGTGTAAATAAAGTCTTACAGTATTCTTTAAAATACTATCTGGTAATAGCTATACCCTCTGTTGTTGGCCTGTCGCTACTATCGAAAACATTATTATATATACTTTCAACGCCAGAAATTGCTTCAAACGGCTATTTGGTAACACCATTCGTTGCGTTAGGTGGTTTATTCTCAGGTATATATACAATAATTTCCCAGGTGCTTATAATCAAGAAAAATACTAAGATCATAGGCATAATATGGATTATCGCGGCAGTTTTAAATTTAGTGTTAAACTTAATATTTGTCCCTTATTTCGGAATTGTGGGGGCAGCAATCATTACACTAATCACTTTTATCATTTCATTAATCTTTACATTACATTATTCCAGAGGATATTTCAATTTGGGTGTGGAATGGAAGTTTATAGCAAAGGCAGTATTTGCATCGCTTTTATTATCATTAATAATCATACTGGTTAATCCAACAGGAATTTTAAGCACATTGATTGTTATTGGAATTTGTATTCCAGTATATTTAGCTTCATTATGGATTTTAAAAGGATTTGAGAAGAAAGAAATTGAATTTTTTAAATCCATGCTTAAAAAAACTGAATAATAATTATATGTGAAAAAATGAATAATAAAGTTAGTATCATTGTTTTAAACTGGAATAGATGGAAGGATACAGTCGAATGTTTAGAATCATTATATTTAACCAGTTATTATGATTATACTATAATTGTAGTTGATAATGGTTCTGAAGACGGTTCCATAGTAAAAATAAGAGAATTTTGCAGTAATAAATTAGATTCTTTAAAATATCCCGGTAAAAATCCAGTTAAAATATTTGAATATGAAAAGAGAGAATCTGAAACAGCAAATAAGCTTCAAAAAGATTTTTATGAATTACCCTCCACTGAAAAATTGATTTTAATCAAAAATGATCAAAATTACGGTTTTGCTGAAGGAAACAACATTGGAATAAGATTTGCATTAAATAAATTAAATACAGATTACATTCTACTTTTAAATAATGATACTGTAACTGATAAGTGTTTTTTAGATGAACTGGTAAAAGTAGCTGAAAAGGATCAAAAAATAGGATTTATTGGACCTAAAGTTTATAATTATGAATATGAAGGCAAGAAGAACATTATTAGTTTTGCTGGTGGTCTGCTTAACATGTATAATGGCGCCTCTATTCATATTGGAGATGGTGAAATAGACTGCGGGCAATATGAAAAAATTAGGGAAGTAGATTTTGTAGAAGGGTCCTGCATTTTAATAAAAAAAGAAGTTCTTGAAAAGATTGGTCTATTAGATCCAAAATATCATGCTTATTGGGAAGATAATGATCTTTGCAGTAGAGGCGCTGCTGCAAATTATAAGTCGTTTGTAAATCCTAAATCAAAGATATGGCACAAAGTTTCTGTGTCTTCCACTAATGAAGTAAAAACATATTATCTAACCAGAAACCGCCTCTGGTTCATGAAAAAATATTCAAATTTATTGCAATACACTATATTTATCCTATATTTTTTCATATTTAAATTCTGGATATATCTTATAATTTCATGGAAAAATAAATCAATTCAGATGTTTTTAAAGGGAATTATTGATGGACTAGTTCGTTATGAAAAAAGTAATCCTGATATAATCGTTAAAATCAAATAGTTATACCGGAACACAAGGATTTAGTTAAGTGATACAATGAAAGTTGCGTATATAATGCCCCACTCTTATGAAAATTTTTACAAAAAGGATATGGAAAGGTTTGAATCACCAGATGATTTGGACTATAATATTCTAACCAGGAGTGACCATTACCCTCACAGGTTCTGTAAAGCCTCAATGATGGCTGGTTTAGAACCTACTTTTTATTACCTCTCAAGCACAGCTAAAACAACTAAGGAATTTACCCATAAATATGGGTATAAAATGAAAAAAATACCGGTTAACCTCAAACTGCCCAAATACGGTAAATTTGGATGGGAGTATTCTTATGATTTGCTCAAGGAATTATCGAAGGATGATCCTGATTTAATTTTTGTATTTAGTTACATAGTGAACTGTCTGATACCATTAGACATGTATGACATAATCGCTTATTACTGTAAAAAAAATAAATATCCTTTAATTGCGCGCCATGGAGGAAAATCAGCAATTTGCAAGGTAAAAGGATATAAACTACATTATAAAACGTGGATTAAAAAATCAACATTAAATAAAGCAAATAAAATAATAGTACCAAGTGAACGTGAATTAAATGTACTAAACTGTAATTTAGAAATAAAAAAGGATAAGTTAATTGGTTTGAGAAATCCTGTTGATCTTGATAATTTTTATGAGATTTCTAAAGAGAAATCTGCAAAAGTTTTAAATAAAGATTCAGCAAAAAAATACATTCTTTTTGTAGGAAGACCTGAAAAAGATAAGGGAATATTTAACATATTGAATGTTTTACCTGAATTAATAGATTCTTATAAGGATATACATTTACTGATAGTTGGAAATGGTCCTTATGAGGAGGAAGTGAATAGAGCAGTCATAGATAGTGGTTTGCAGGATTACATTTCATTTGAAGGATCAATTCCCCATGACTCCCTAAAATTTTATTACAATATCGCCGATGTTTTTTTAATTCCTTCTTATGCAGAAGGTCTTCCAAACGTAATTCAGGAAGCAGTTGCATGTAATACCCCTATTGTTGGAACTGATGTTGGAGGAATTCCAGATATTCTTTCGGAGGGTCTTGGAATTACAATTCCTGTTAGAGACGACAGTAAATTATTGAGCGCTGTTAAGCAGATTTTAGATGGAAAATTTATTATAAATAAAGAAAAGAGAAAAAAGCTTTTAGATAAGTGGTCAATGGAAAAATTTGGAAATGATCTAAAGGAAATATATAAAGAAATAGTATAGATTTCACCAAATTTTTAAATTAACCAGGGAAATCTGTGAAGATCAAAAGTTATTTGCAGCTGATCCTTAAAAACTGCTTGTTTTCATGAAGAAATCAATGGTTTCTTTTAACTCGTCTTTAAATTTCCCTGTTGGGTTGTATCCAAATGATTTTGCGGCGTTAATATCTGCAAGGGAATGTTTTATATCTCCAATTCGTGAATCAACATATTTTGGTTTTATATCTGTACCAAGGAGTTCATTCATCATTGAAATGAGATCATTAAGTATAATGCTCCTTCCACAAGCTATGTTATAAATTCCAGTTTTGTTTGACTCTGCTGCAAGAATATTTGCGTTTACTACGTTTTTTACGAATGTGAAGTCTCTACTTTGGGTCCCATCTCCATATATTGTAGGAGATTCGCCTCTTAAAATGGAATCTATGAATTTTGGAATTGCTGCTGAGTATTGTGAATTTGGATCCTGTCTAGGACCAAATACATTAAAATATCTCAAACATACAGTTGAAAGGTCATAAATTTCATTAAATACATTGCAGTAATATTCACATGCAGTTTTGGTTACTGCATATGGGGACTTAGGATTAACTTGCATAGTTTCTACTTTTGGCATGGTGGGTGTATCCCCATAAACAGAAGATGAAGATGCAAAAATCACTTTTTTAATATCTACATTGCGTGCAGCTTCCAGAATATTTAAAGTACCTGTTATATTTGCTTCATTTGATTTTAAAGGATTTTTAATACTTCTTGGAACACTTGGAAGTGCAGCTAGATGAAAAATATAGTTGCAATCCTCCATAATTTCATTCAAATTGATTGAATTTATATCTCCATGCACAGTTTTAATACTGGCAGAATTTAGATGTTCAATATTAATTCTTTTTCCTGTAGATTCATTATCCACTACTATAACTTCATTGTCTACACATAATTTTTCAACTAAATGAGATCCAATGAATCCAAGACCACCAGTTATCACTACTCTTTCATTCTTCATTTATTACCATTCCACGTTATTGATATGCTGTAATCTTAATTTTATCTACAAAGATAACTAAGGTTTGAATGTAATATTTAAAGTTTTTTTCTAATATTTTAATAGATAAACAATTAAAATTAGTATATAGCTGCTTATTAAATTTAAATTGTAGATTAAATTTGTTTTGCTGTAAATATAAAAAAAAGAAAAAAGAAAAGTGTTTTTTTAAGCTATGATGCTTATGGAATCACTTCCAGTTAATTTACCACCATACTCAGTCTGAGTACCAGTCACAGTATTTTTAACAGTTCTACCAGCTTGGGTACTGTTATTTACTTGAGCGACGAATGTTACAACTGCATCAGATCCACTTGTTATTGTACCTATGTTCCAGGTTATGGTGCCTGCATTGTAAGTACCAGTTGGACTTGAAACAAATGTTAAACCAGTTGGTAACACATCACTGAGTGTTACATTAGTTGCATCATCAGGACCAGCATTGTGTACTGTTATAGTGTAAGTTACATAATCTCCCACTCTTGCCTGGTGATTGACTGTGTTGTCGGTTTTGGTTACTGTTGTGGCCGCTTTTTTCACGTAGATAACATCGCTGGTGCTTGTTTTAACTAAGTTATCGACTTTAACCTGCGCAGTGTTGTTAAGGTTTTTACCTGCAAAGTTACTGGTAACTTGTGCAGTGAAAGTGGTAACAAAGTCTGATCCTGCGGTTATGGTTCCGACATTCCAGTTTATGGCTCTGCTTGATGAATTGTATATTCCGTCAGGGCTGGATATGAAGTTTAACCCTAAGTTAAGTGCATCTTTAACAGAGACATTGGTTGCGTCGTCGGGTCCTGCGTTGTGTACTGTTATGGTGTAAGTTACCATATCACCAACATTTGCCTGGTGATTAACTGTGTTATCGGTCATTGTTACTGATAATACTGAACCAATTACGTGTACGGTGTCGCTAGCTGTTGCACTTCCAGGTAATTCGGTTTGCACTTCATTAACTGTTAATGCAGCATCTTGACCTGCTCTAGAGTTACTAAATTGCGCAACGAATGTTTTTATTGCGTCTGATCCTGCAGCTAAGGTCCCTACATTCCATGTTAATGTTTTAGTTGCTGAATTGAAGCTTCCGTCTGGACTGGACATGTAGATTATTCCAGTTGGGAAGTTAATGCTTAAAACCACGTTATGTGCATCATCTGGACCATTATTGTGAGCTGTTACTGTGAAAGTCACATTGGATCCAGGGTAAGTGCGGTGGTTTGTGGTGTTGTCTGTTAAAGTTAAGCCGACATTTGCGGTAGGCGAGCGTATGTTAACAGTTGCACCTTTAGTCTGACCATCTACAACAGCGTTAATTGTGGATATTCCTGGTGTAGAACCTGCTGTGAATGTAGTGGTTGCTATGCCGTTGTTTGTGGTGTTGGTTGTTGGGTTTACTGTTCCTAGTGCATCTGGTGTAAATGTTACAGTTATTCCATTTGGAACATATTTTCCAGGGTATATTAATGTTGTGTCCTGTCCAAGGTTGTTTTTAGTAAGGTCTGCTGTGATGGTTGAAGTAGCGCCAGTAACGATGGATGTTGGATTGGCAATTGTGTTTAAAACTATCCATGTACTGTAGTCAACGTTTCCTAAACCGTTTAATAGCCAGATATCTTTACCTGTAGCTACTGTGGTTGGTTCTGTGGCTGCTGTAGATATTGTTGGTCCAGCATTTTTACCGTAGCCCCACCAGTTGTTGGTAGCGTTAATCGGTCCTGAGTTATCGGTTCCTGTTGTGAGTGTTAATGAAAGTCCCACAATGTTACCAGCAAGCCGGTTCAGGTATATATCTGTGACCCCAATTCCGTTTGTTAGTGTATATGGCGCGGTAAGTCCAACTGCAATTCCTCTTCTCATATTGGTAATATCATTGCTGAATATCTGAGTATTAGGGTTGGTACCAACAGCATTGCTTGATAAAAGTATTCCAGCAAGGTTGTTAGCTCCTGTACCTGCACCAGTTATTCTGTTGTTACTGATAAAATTGTGTGCGTCAGCTCCATAGTAGGTTATACCCCAGATTCCATAAGCTTGATTAGATGCTGTACCTGCTGCTAGTTTAATTGTGTTACCATCTATTTTAAAATCAGGACCTGCAACCACAATTCCATTTCCAACGTTGCTTATATCGTTATTTAGTACGTTAAGACCTTTACTTGCATAACCAGTACCACCAGAGATTCCAAATCTAGCTGCAACTGCAGTAGGATTACTGATATTGTTGTTTTGTATAGTGATATTTTCTGTATTGGTTAAACTGATTCCACCTAAATTATTATATATAGTGTTATCAAGTATGCTACATGATTTTGCATTAACAAGACTTATGGCATATTGGTTGGTAACTCCTGTTATGTTAAAACCTTTAATGGTAACATTTTCGATAAATACGCTTGTTCCCGCATTGCTTGCAATATTGAATATTGTGTTAGCATTTGATATGGGTTGAACTGTTACCTTTTCTCCTGGAGCTGCAGTAACTGTTATTCCATTTTTTCCTGCATTTCCATAGATAGTTATATACTCCTTGTAGAAAGTACCATTATTATGCACAAGGACTGTATCACCGGTTTTTGCTAAGTTTATACCTGCCTGTATTGTTTTTGCATCATCAGTTCCAGTACTATTATTACCAACACTAATTACAGCTGCCGATGCTGTGTTTACGGCTAATGCTAAAATAAAAACCAGTACGATGATTGCTAGTGAAGATTTGAGTATTTTTGAAGTCGTTTTTATTTTTTTGTGCATTTTTCCACCTCCTTTTATAATTTATATTTTTAAATGCCCGTAAAAAGTTCTTTAAGTTTTGGATCTTTTTACTATTTAGTTCTTTCTATTGCTGGAACGTGAGATTCCCCATAGTTTTAAAGAAAAAGAATATAAAAAATAGGTGAAACACGTCACGTTCTGATTTTTGCTATAGAAATTTCACAAGTTATATTATGAATTTTAAAAGATATAAACTTTATTATAACTTAAAATGGTAATCACAGGGATTTTATATATAATATTACGATTAAATCATAGAATAATATAATTATCTCTAATTTAATTATAGTGTAATAGTTAAATAAGAGTTAATAATAAGATAATGCATCAATAAGAAAAAGAAAAAAAAGAAAAAAGTGATTTTTTAAGCTATGATGCTTATGGAGTCACTTCCACTTAATTTAGCTCCGTATTCTGTTTGTGTTCCGGTTACGCTGTTTTTAACTGTTTTACCAGCTTGTGTACTACTGTTTACCTGAGCAACGAATGTTACAACCGCGTCAGATCCACTTGTTATTGTACCTATATTCCAGGTTATGGTGCCTGCATTGTAAGTACCAGTCGGACTTGAAACGAAAGTTAAACCAGTTGGTAACACATCACTGAGTGTTACATTGGTTGCATCATCAGGACCAGCATTATGAACAGTTATGGTATAAGTTACCAGATCACCTACTCTTGCTTGATGGTTGACTGTGTTGTCGGTTTTGGTTACTGTTGTGGCTGCTTTTTTGACATAGAATACATCGCTTGTGCTTGTTTTAACCAAGTTATCAACTTTAACTTGTGCAGTGTTGTTAAGGTTTTTACCTGCAAAGTTACTAGTTACTTGTGCAGTAAAAGTGGTAACAAAGTCTGATCCAGCAGTTATGGTTCCAACGTTCCATGTTATGGCTCTGCTTGATGAATTGTATATTCCGTCAGGGCTGGATATGAAGTTTAACCCTAAGTTAAGTGCATCTTTAACAGAGACATTGGTTGCGTCGTCTGGTCCTGCATTGTGTACTGTTATGGTGTAAGTTACCATATCACCAACATTAGCCTGATGATTTACAGTATTGTCGGTCATTGTTACTGATAATACTGAACCAATTACGTGTACGGTGTCGCTAGCTGTTGCACTTCCTGGTAATTCGGTTTGCACTTCATTAACTGTTAATGCAGCATCTTGACCTGCTTTAGAATTACTAAATTGCGCAACGAATGTTTTTATTGCGTCTGCTCCTGCAGCTAATGTTCCCACATTCCATGTCAGTGTTTTGGTTGCTGAATTGAAGCTTCCGTCTGGACTGGACATGTAGATTATTCCAGTTGGGAAGTTAATGGTTAAAACCATGTTATGTGCATCATCTGGACCATTATTGTGTGCAGTCACTGTGAATGTCACGTTACTTCCAGGGTAAGTGCGGTGGTTTGTGGTGTTGTCTGTTAAAGTTAAGCCAACGTTTGCAGTAGGCGAGCGTATGTTAACAGTTGTACCAACAGCCTGACTATCTACAACAGCGTTTATAGTGGATGTTCCTGGTGTAGAACCTGCTGTGAATGTAGTGGTTGCTATACCGTTAAGGGTGGTATTGGTTGTTGGGTTTACTGTTCCTAATGTATCTGGTGTAAATGTTACAGTTATTCCATTTGGAACATATTTTCCAGGGTACAGTAGTGTTGTGTCCTGTCCAAGGTTATTTTTAGTAAGGTCTGCTGTGATGGTTGAAGTTGCGCCAGTAAGAATGGATGTTGGGTTAGCAATTGTGTTTAAAACCATCCATGTGCTGCGATCAATTGTTCCGAGGCCTGCATATTGGTATATGTTAGTTCCGGCTGCAGCTGGTTCAGTTGCAGCATTAGAGTATGTTGGTGCGGTATTTTTTCCAAACCAGTTGTTAGTAACGTTTATTAATCCTGAATTATTGGTTCCAGTAGTTAAACCTAAGAAAATACCTTCAAAGTTACCTACTATTCGGTTCAGGTATACATCTGTTACTCCAATTCCATTTTCTAGTGAATATACAGAACCACCGGCTGTAATGTTTCCTATGACAATACCTCTTCGATAATTTGATATATCATTACCAAATATCTGGGTATTCGGATTGACTGATACTATGCTAGTTGTTAACCATATTCCAGCGATGTTGTTAACGTTTGTAGCTGTACCTGTTATTTTGTTGTTGCTGATAATATTGGTTGAGTTATCCCCATAGACAGGTAAAACCCACATTCCATAACCTTGACTAGCAGCAGAACCTGTAGTTCTAATTGTGTTTCCAGTTATTACAAAATTAGGACAAGCAATGTTTATCCCTGTTCCAACGTTGCTTATGTCGTTATTTAGTATTTTGATATTTTTATTTGGAACAGCAAGGCTGCTAATGATCCCTAATCTAGCTGCATTTGCTGTAGGATTACTGATGGTGTTGTTTTGTATGGTGATATTATCGGTGTTAGTTAAACTGATTCCACCTAAATTATTATATATGGTGTTATCAAGTATGCTACATGATTTTGCGTTAACAAGACTTATAGCATATTGAGCGGTAACTCCTGTTATGTTAAATCCTTTAATGGTAACATTTTCGATAAATACACTTGTTCCAGCATTGCTTGCAAGATTGAATATTGTGGTAGAAGTTGTAAGTGGAGTAACGGTCACGCTTTCCCCAGGGGCTGCCATAACGGTTATTCCATTTTTACCTGAGCTTCCATAAATATTGATGCTTTCTTTCCAGTTAGTACCTTTATTATGCACAACGACTGTATCATTAGCTTGGGCTAGGTTTATACCGCCCTGAATTGTTGTGGCATTGTCGGTTCCAGTACTGTTATTACCAACACTAATTACAGCTGCCGAAGCGCTGTTTACGGTTAATGCCAATATAAAAACCAGTGCCATGACTATTATTGACGATTTGAGTATTTTTGAAGTCGTTTTTGTTTTTTTGTGCATTTTTCCACCTCCTTTTACAATTTATATTTTTAAATGCCCGTAAAAAGTTCCTTAAATTTTGGATCTTTCTACTATTTAGTTCTTTCTATTGCTGGAGACGTGAGATTCTCCATAGTTTAAAGAAAAAGAATATAAAAAATAGGTGAAACACGTCACGTTCTGATTTTTGCAATAGAAATTTCACAAGTTATATTATGATGTTTAAAAGATATAAACTTTATTATAACTTAAAATAATAATCACAAGGACTTTATATACAATATTACCATTAGCTCATAGGATAATATTATTAAAAATAATTTATTTATAATTTAATATTTAAATAAGAGTTAATAATAATTGAAAGTTACCTAAAACAATAGCATTTTGTATAATTACGAAAAATGGTTTCGAATACTTATTTATGATTCATTTTAAATACTAAATAATAAAAAAAGGAAAAAGAAAAAGTCTTTTTTTAAGCAACAATGCTTATGGAGTCACTTCCACTTAATTTACCACCATACTCAGTCTGAGTACCAGTCACAGTATTTTTAACAGTTCTACCAGCTTTGGTACCGTTATTTACCTGAGCAACGAATGTTACAACTGCATCAGACCCGCTGGTTATTGTGCCTACGTTCCAGGTTATAGTGTTTGTACCTGCATTGTAAGTACCAGTCGGACTTGAAACAAATGTTAAACCAGTTGGTAGAATATCATTGAGTGTTACATTGGTTGCATCGTCTGGCCCTGCATTATGAACAGTTATGGTATAAGTTACCAGATCACCTACCCTTGCCTGGTGATTAACTGTGTTGTCTGTTTTAGTTACTGTTGTAACCGCTTTTTTCACGTAGAATACATCGCTTGCGCTTGTTTTAACTAAATTATCAACTTTAACCTGCACAGTATTGTTTAGATTTTTACCTGCAAAATTGCTGGTTAACTGTGCAACGAAAGTGGTAACAAAGTCTGATCCGGCGGTTATGGTTCCAACATCCCATGTTATGGCTCTGCTTGATGAATTGTATATTCCGTCAGGGCTGGATATGAAGTTTAGCCCTAAGTTAAGTGCATCTTTAACAGAAACACCGCTTACGTCGTCGGGCCCTGCATTGTGTACTGTTATAGTGTAAGTTACCAGATCACCAACATTTGCCTGATGATTAACTGTGTTATCGGTCATTGTTACTGATAATACTGAACCAATTACGTGTATGGTGTCACTTGCTGTTGCACTTCCGGGAGCTTCAGTTTGTACTTCATTAACTGTTAATACAGCGTTTTGGCCTGCTATTGAGTTACTAAACTGTACAATGAATGTTTTAGTTGCGTCTGCTCCTGCAGCTAATGTTCCTACATTCCATGTTAATGTTTTGGTAGCTGAATTGAAGCTTCCATCTGGGCTATTCTTGTAAACTATTCCAGTTGGAAAGTTAATGGTTAAAACTACGTTATGTGCATCATATGGGCCGTTGTTGTGTGCTGTTACTGTGAAGGTTACGTTAGATCCAGGGCTAGCTCGGTGGTTGGTTGTGTTATCTGATAAAGTCAAGCCAACATTTGCATTACCCGGAGGGATGATAACATTTGTACCAACGGTGGCACCATCAAGAATTGCATTGATGGTAGACGTTCCAGGGTTAGAACCTGCTGTGAAAGTGGTAGTTGAAATACCATTATTCGTGGTATTGGCCGTAGGATTTATTGTTCCTAAGGAATCATGTGTAAATGTTACAGTTATTCCATCTGGAACAGTTTTTCCACCATACAAAGTGGTTGTGTCCACACCATCACTGTTTTTGGTAAGATCTGCTGTAATTGTTGAAGTTTCACCTGCATGAATTGATGTAGGGTTTGCACTAGTAGTTAAAATAATCCAGGGGTTGTAAATTAATGTACCTGCGTTGTAATAGATGTCAAATGTAGCTGGTGGTGTTGCAGATGTAGAGACTACCAGATTATCATTTTTACCCCACCAGTTATTGGTTGCATTAACAAGGGTATTAGAACTAGACATTACTAATCCCTGAGTGTTGTTGTAAAACCTGTTAAGATATATCTGTGTAACAGGAGTTCCGGTTGGGTTGTATAGGCTTAACCAAATTCCTGTTGTAAAGTTGGTAATGCTGTTGCTGTAAATCTGAAGATTTGCATTTACTGGACTACTTGAGCTCAAGTAAATACCTATAGAACCTACTCCAGTTTTACCTTCTGAAGTTATGATGTTGTTGCTTATAACATTAACCTGATCAGCAGTACTACCAAAGCTTAATAATATTGCTCTTGGAACGTTTTGAGCGTCTACAATGGTTATATTGTTACCAGATATGGTTATATTTCCCTGTTGAATGTATATGCCCTGACTTACGTGGGAAATGTTATTGTTCAGATATTTATTATTCTGATTTAGACTACCAGCCGTAGTATCTTTTATTCCATATCGAACTTGTGAAGTTGGATTGTAACTTGGGTTGGTTATATTATTGTAGGATACTGTGTTGTTGTTGGCACCAGGGCGACCACTAACAGTACCAAGGTTTATTGCAGTAGTAGTATTGTAAAAACTGTTGTTAGAAATAATGTTATTAGAAGAACTCGAAATACTAACTCCTGTATTGATATTTTGTATAATGTTGTACAAGATGTTAGTGTTATTTGAGCCATAAAGACCACCAATGCTTATTCCTGTACCTGTAGTTTGGCTGTTACTTTGTATAGTAAATCCTTGAATTGTAACACCATTTGAGTTAATAACAGAGAAAGCTGTTCCACCATTGGTCTGAACTGTTACGTTTTCACCTGCTCCAGACTTTATAGTAAGACCTGCTTTGTTAATAGATACATTTTCATTATAATTACTAGGTTTGGCATGCACAATGATAGTATCATTTGCATTTGCGGCTGTTACAGCACTATTAATAGTTGTATATGTATAATTTGAACCAACATCAATAGTTGCAGCTGAAGCACTATTTACGGCTAATGCTAAAATAAAAACCAGTGCAATGACTATCATTGATGATTTGAGTATTCCTGAAGTCGTTTTTATTTTTTTATGCATTTTTTCACCTCCTTTTTTTAAATATGATTTTATTTACCCGTAAAAAGTCCTTATATATGGAACTTTTTACTATTTATTCTTTTCTATCGCAAAAAAAAACGTTAATCTTCCCATAGTTTTAAAAAAAGAATTTTAAAAAATAGGTGAAACAAGTCACTTTATGATTTTTGCAATAGAAATTTCACAAGCTATATTATGATGTTTAAAGGATATAAACTTTATTATAGCTTAAATCAGTAATTACGGACTTTATATGAGCATAAGAATGAAATATAATAAATTATTATGATAAATAAATTCATGTATTAAGTTGGATGCTTAAAAAAGGAGTATTCATAAAATTTAAAAAATTTTCCAAGGTAATTTAATAATTTTATTTTTAAAATTCAAATTAAACAAACTTTTAAATATAAAATAATAACTATGGTGTGTTTAGAAGTTTAATCATTTAATAATTAACAGTAACCTATTTTACCCCCATAAGTTCTTTTTTAAGATGTACTGATACTAAATAAACCAATACAGCAAGGATTATCGCAACTATTGTGATATGGAAATCATCGTCGGGTATGATATCTAGCTGCCATGAATTCCATGAAAATGGGAACAACAAATATATGCCGCTATTTAAATTCGTAAGGAGTAAATCCAGCGCATAATGGGTTAAAACTCCCAATAGTAAAAATGATAAGACTATTTTTCGTTCTTTAAAGAATAATGTAAATATAGAAGCAACTATAATGGAGCCAACTGGCATGTGAAGGGGCATAAGGAAATTCTCTGCATGTATGCCCATAAATCCGAGGGGTATCACTATTTTAAAGGTATCTGGAATTAATGCGCCGGCCATACAGACAGCTGTATTTGCAGGATTGAACTGCTTATACTTAAACCCGAGGATTGTACAGAGAGTCCATGCAACCAGTATATGTGTTATCCAGTCTGGCATTTTACTTTCTCCTAGTGAGTTCCAGTGTTTTAAAGTTGAACTTCCAGTACCTCAAAAATATGAAAATCAGGAAAATTGCAGCAAGCGCAGATCTAAAGATTACAAATTCATAGCTCCAGTCTGTTTCTATAATGATCTTAGTAGCTTTGATAGTATATGAAGGATCTAAAACACCAATTAACTGTATATGGTCCCCAGGTTTAACTTGCTGGGATGTTTCTATTTTGTATTCCACATATTTGCCCTTGTAAATATCTAAAAAATCAAAACCATTCTTATTTTGTCTAAGTGCAGTGCCAGAAACAGATACAGTGGAACCTTCAGGATAACTTGATAAAATAACTCCAGTAGATGGGTATTCCTGGTGGGATTCATAATGGTTATGATAATAGACGCTTAAAACCAGTAAAATCAGAATAAGAAAGAATCCTGCAGTAATTCTATTGATGATCATTAATTATTGTTATTTATTTTGTATTAATAAAGTTTAGGATAATACGACAATATGTTAATTTTACTCAGATTTTATGCAACACATATATCCTATAATAATAAAAATCAGCGTAGGATAACTAATGAATATAGAATTAAATACTAACTTTTTTCAAAGCAAAAATACCACCCACTTCCTAGCCAGTGTGGAACGTGATCCGCTATTTTGGTGTCAAGTTTTCCAAATAAATTATTCAACGTCTGATTTTTACTATAAATTAGGTCCAAAGTTGCCAAAATAGAATCTGAACTTGAAAAAGAGATTAAACTAAATTTATTTCTTAAAAAATCCATTATATCATTTTTTTTATAGAACTGGCAATGATCCTCTCCACTTCCATGTATATACTGAGGTTTGCCCATGAAATTACGTATTTTATTACTTCTAATAACTGGATAAATGAGCATTCTATTTCGTAGTTCCCAGGGACCATGACCATTGGGGCATGTTAAAATCAGATAAGATGATCTATCCATCATATTAGTTAGGTTATTTAACACTTTTTTAGGGTCTAAAACATGCTCAATAACTTCTGATAAAATAATTATGTCATATGATTGGTTATCATTAAAAGTATATGCATTTCCAGTGCTAACTTCAATATTTTTGATATTATTATGTCTAATTATATTTTGAATATTTTTTACACTTTTTTCATCAATATCAAAGGATCTAATCTTACATCCAAGAGAAATTAAAGGAAGAGTTATACCTCCATCACCACATCCTGCTTCAAGGATTTTTAAATCAGCTATATCCTTATTATTTTTTTCAGAGTACTGCTTTATCTGTGCGTAAATAAAATGTAACTTTTTGTGGTATGATGGGGTTTTGTGAGTAGTTTTTGATATAAATTCATTTAAAGCCATATTATCCATAATAATACTATGGTTAATGTGATAAATAGATTTATGTATTAATGAAGTTTACACTTTTATAATATTTATACAACTATAGATTAAATCTTATTTTTGAAATTAAATACTAATTGGGTATTTAAACACATATTAAACTATTTTAATTGGATTAAGGAATTATAACTGAGTTTATCTAAATATGTACAATCTTTTTAATAACATTGGTAATTATTTAGAAAAATCCTTTGACAAAATAAGTTTTAAAAATAAAAGTAAGGGATGAAAATCTGTATTATTTGATTTTCAAGGAGAAGCTTTCTTCTTTCTCCAGTTTTGGAGCTTCTACGGTTAAAACACCGTGTTCAAAGGTAGCTTCAGCTTCGTTTGGTATCACTTTTTTAGGGAACCTTACAGTACGCCTCATGACACCAGATTTTCTGTCATGGAGGGTTATGTAACTTCCGTGTTCCACTTCAAGCTCAATGTCAAAATTAGCTGTAACTTTCAGTTTAGTTTCAGTGAGCTTTAAATCAATATCTCCTTTTTTGATACCAGGTAAATCTACATGCACGATGACACTTTCATCAGTTTCGATTATGTCCTTTCCAGGAACGAATGTATAGTCCACAACTGATTTTTCAAGGTCGTACTTTATATTATCAATTGTTTTGGATGTGTCTTCAAGCATTCTTTCGATTAAACCTTTCCTATCTAAAATAGTCCTTTTCTTATATCTTCTTCTGTTATGCATTTTTCTCAGCCTCATATTTTGAGTCGTTAGTATATTGGTTAGTATAATATATAAATGTGCTTTTTTTGCAACGATTTAGGTGACAAACAGGCTTATAAACACTTTTAACAGTAATTGTATATAATTCCGTTTATGGTATTTATTTGTCTTCAATAATTCTAAAAATACATTATAACGTTAATAGTAGTAAAATAAGAACTTTTATTCGATATTAAGCATATTGATTCCATTATACGGATTTAGTTTACTAAAGTATAATCGGGTATCCAATATCTTTAAATATAAGTTTATCAGATATAGGTGATAAGTATGATTTGTATGATTTACATGAATTATAGACGTGGTTAAAAATGGATCATGAAAGTAACAAAAAATGTATTTTAAGCACAGCCAAGGTAGGCGAACGCGGGCAAATCGTCATTCCAAAGGATATGAGGGATTTATTCAATATAGAAAGTGGGGATACCCTGATTGTACGTGCACTTGAAGGTAGGGGAATTTTGCTTATGAAGGCAGAAGACTTACTTGCAAAAGCAGATATATTGAAGGATCTTGCATTCCAGATATTGGAAACCGCAGATAAGGAAGACGATATTAAAGATAAAGAATAGATTTTAGCATTTTTTTTGGATATTATTCCAGCTTATTTTGAATTTATTCATAAGTACAATAGTAATTCAAGAAAGTATGCTATTTTTACAGGTGATAAATTGAATAACAGTACAGTTTCAGATAAAGGCACTAAAAAACATGGGCTTGATTATAAATGGGTCGCCCTGATCAATGTTATAATTGCAGCTTTAATGAGTTCAGTTAATGGAAGTATAACTCTAATTTCATTACCTGCAATTTTCAACGGTATTCATATAGATCCTCTTACATCATTCCAGTATCTCCTGTGGATATTGATGGGTTATGGTCTGGTTACATCTACACTTCTTTTGAGTTTTGGTAGATTGTCAGATATGTATGGAAGAGTAAGGCTTTTTAAGCTTGGATTTTTGATATTTACAGTAGGTTCTATCCTTCTATATTTAACACCAGGTACAGGCGATGCAGGGGCTATAGAACTTATTATATTTAGAATTATTCAGGCTGTAGGGGCTGCGTTTTTGATGGCCAATACTTCAGCAATACTAACTGACGCATTTCCAGTTAGTGAGAGGGGTAAGGCTCTTGGTATCAACATGGTTGCATTTATGTCAGGACAGTTCATAGGATTACTGCTTGGTGGTATTCTTGCTGTTTATGATTGGAGATTTGTTTTCCTTGTAAGCGTGCCATTTGGACTGTTAGGAACTATATGGTCCACTCTCAAACTTAAAGAAACTTCGCTGAGGGCTCCAAAAACTAAAATTGACATCTGGGGTAATATTGTATTTGTTGCCTCTATAACCAGTATACTGGTTGGGGTAACTTACGGCCTGATGCCTTACGGCAGCGATCCAATGGGATGGAGCAATCCGTGGGTAATTGCATCAATAGTAATCGGAATTGCATTACTTATAACATTCCCATTCATAGAAAACCGTGTTAAAAACCCGATGTTTAGGATGGATCTGTTCAAGATTAAGGCATTTACATATGCAAATTCGGCAGGTTTCCTGAATGCCATGGGTAGAGGGGGAATGATGTTCATGTTGATTCTCCTCCTACAGGGTATCTGGTTACCACTTCACGGCTACAGCTATGAATCAACACCATTCTGGGCTGGTGTATACATGCTGCCCCTTACACTAGGTGTTGTGATAATGGGGCCAATTTCAGGAATTCTTTCTGATAAATACGGGCCACGGTGGATAGCAACTGCAGGAATGGTAATTTCTGCCGTTTCATTCATTATACTTGCAGTACTTCCATACAACTTCAATTACCTGGAATTTGGACTGGCCATATTTATTATGGGTTTAGGACAGGGAATGTTCGGTTCACCAAATACTGCATCAATAATGAATTCAGTATCACCACAGGATAGGGGTGTTGCTTCTGGAATGATAACAACAGTTATGACTACGGCTTTCACAGCAAGTATGGCTATGTTCTTTACTATTGTGATAGTTGGCATTACCAAAGCATTCCCGGATGCTATGGCATCTTCACTGGCAAACATTGGTGCTGTACAACTGGCTCCTGTTTTAAGTAATATTCCACCAACAGGTGCTCTGTTTTCAGCATTCCTGGGATACAATCCTGTTCAAACAATATTGAGCGCTTTACCACCTCAATTTGTAGCTGCTATACCTCAAAGCACTTTAACAACACTAACAGGTACCACCTGGTTCCCATCAACACTAGCTGAAGCATTCTTACCAGCACTTAGAATGTCGTTTTACATAGGTGCTGCGTTTTGTGTCATTGCGGCTATATTATCTGCACTTCGTGGGGCAAATTATGTACATGAGGTGCAGATAGTTGATATAAAATCTGAATCAGGCCTAAAACCAGATTTAATGGACGAAGAAAAACTTTTAGACTAAGCCTGTAGTATAGTCATGACCTGAAAGTAGGGTAGGTTAGTTAAAGGGCAGTATATACTGGGAATTAAACTTTTAGTTCCTTTTTTTCTCTTTTTTTGAAATATTACATTTTTCTATTTGGTATAACTATGTTATCATTTAATTACAGAAAGTCTAATTAAAGAAAATAGTCTCAGTTTCTATTAATTCAAATGTGACGGCTTTTTGCATTGTATGTACTAACATTGTATTGTAATTTATTAATTACTTATTTTACTATTCTTTAATCCTATATTTTATGATTTAGAGTACTTTGTGATTGTGAATCTTTATTTATTCTAAATAAAATTGAATAATTCATGGAAATATCATAGTTTAACTCTTTTGATTTTTTAGATCTTTATTTTAGTTTTCAAGTTGATTATTAAGGGTTATATGGTTATTGTATACCTTTAAAACAATATTCACTATATAAATTATTTTTTAGTACTTTGATCTGTTAAAATACGTAAGATACTATCTTCTTTTATTTTTTGAGTTTTTTATTTACGTATTAGCTACTTTTCAGGCAATTATCTTTTAATTAATTGTTAGTAACTGCATTAGTAATAAATAGTCAAATATTTATATTATTATTACATTAATAATTATTTGTACTATAAAAAATTTGTAGTATATTTCAATATTTGAAGGTGGCATAAATGGAGGACGTTACGTTTGTATTACCGGCCTATAATGAAGAAGCATCAATTGGAAATGTTTTAGAAAATATTAATTCGACGTATCCAGAATCAAAAGTTATTGTAGTTGACAACAACTCAACTGATAATACCTCTGCCATTGCTAAAGATGCAGGCGCTTTATTAATCAATGAAAAGAAACAGGGAAAGGGTTATGCAGTAAAAAAAGGGTTTAAAAATGTTAAATCAAAATTCGCCATAATGATTGATGCTGATAACACATATTATCCGGATGAGGCTGGAAAACTACTGGTGAAATTAAAAAATGATGAGGCAGATGTAGTGTTGGGGTCGCGGTTAAGTGGAATTAGAAAAAAAGGTTCTATAACTCCAACCAATCTTTTAGGAAATTATATGCTAAGCTTAACTGCAAGCTTACTTTTTTCTAAAGTTTCAGATGTTTGTACAGGATACTGGGCTTTTAAAAAGGAAGTTATAGATTATCTTCTAAAAGAGGGGTTAAGGTCTAAAGGTTTCGAATTAGAAGCTGAAATGTTTTCAATGGTTTCTAAAAAAGGATATAGAATTCTGGAAAAACCCATTAATTACGGTGTTAGAAGTGATTCCACTAAATTAGATTCTATAAATGATGGCTGGAGGATATTTAAGACTTTATGTGCTCTTAAACTTCGACCTGAACTTAATAAATCCAATTATTTTTTAATAAATGCCTTGTATGATAAATTTAGAAAAATGTAAGATCATCAATGAAATTTTGCGACCCTATAAGGAAAGATTCTTAAATTTTTGAATTACGTTTTAATGGGAGTTTGGAATGTAACTATATTAATCTAATAATAGCAGAAATTATTAAATTAAATTTTAATATTCCAGAATATATCGTTATTTTTCTTTTTGTTTATATTTAGGGCTTTTAATTATGTATTTCCTTTGTGTTTTGCTTTTTTATTGTTACTAAATTATAATAACGATAATCTGTATTTAAAATTGATTATTTAAATATAGATAATTATATTAATGATTAATAACTTAATACTACATAATAGTATTGTAAAAATGTCTGACTATCAAAATTTATGGCATGTAGACATTTAAATGAAACTTTTTGGCTTTCATTTTGTTTATAAAATAAATTGCAGTGGGGGTTAACCATGTATGAATTAAAAAATGCAAGTCTGTCGGAATGTAGGATAATAGGGCTCCCAAAGGTAGATGATAGAAGGGGAAATCTAACTTTCATCGAGGAACAAAACCATGTGCCCTTTAAAATAAGGAGGGTTTACTATCTTTATGATGTTCCAGGTGGAGAAAGCAGAGGGGGCCACGCACACAAAGAACTGGAGCAGTTTATTATTGCTGCAAATGGAAGTTTTGATGTTTTGTTAGATGATGGCTACAACAGTATGAAATTTCACTTAAACCGGTCTTATTATGGTTTGTATATACCCCGGATGGTATGGAGGGAGTTGGATAATTTTTCATCAGGATCTGTATGTCTTGTTTTAGCATCTAAGCCGTTTAAAGAGGAAGATTATATCAGAAGCTATGATGAATTCAAAGAAAGGGTATTGAAATGAACTTAAAAGCCAAAGAAATCCGTCAAGACAGTAAATCAGGATCTTTGCAAATAACAGTAGAACAATACAAACATGAGTATAAAAATAAGTGGGATCAGTTCATTGGGAATTCAAAAAATGGTACCTTTCTTTTTTATAGAGATTATATGGAATATCATGCCGATAGATTTAAAGATTTCTCTTTGATGTTCTTTAAAAAGGATAAGTTAGTTGCAGTTATGCCTGCAAATATTGATAATGATGTAGTCATCAGTCACGGGGGTTTAACCTATGGCGGCATTGTTTCTGATGAAAATATGAAAGCAAGTTTAATGCTGGAAATATTTGAGGCATTAAAAGAGTATCTTAAAGCCCATGGCGTCAATAAGCTTGTTTATAAGGTAATACCTCATATTTATCATTCATTACCTGCAGAAGAGGATCTTTATGCCCTTTTCAGGTATGGTGCAAAGTTAGTAAGAAGAGATATTGCATCAACTATATTTTTAGATGAAAAACTGGATTTCTATAAACAAAAAAGGAAAGACATTAAAAGATGTATTAAAAGTGGATTGGAAGTAAAAAGAGATCATGACTTTGAAGGGTTTATGGCTGTTAAGGAGTATGATTTAGTAAAGAAGTATGGAATAAAACCTGTTCATAGTGCAGATGAGATCAAATTACTTGAAAGCAGATTTCCAGATAATATAAAGCTTTTTACCGTACGGGAAAATGGAGAGATACTTGCAGGTCGAATTGTTTATGAAAATAAACATGTAGTCCATGGCCAGTACCATTCATCTACAGATAGGGGCAAAAAGCTGAAAGCTTCATCTATTTTAGTAGATTATTTAATTAATGATTATTTTAAGGAAAAAAAATATTTTGATCTCGGCATATCCACAGAAGAGAATGGCAACTATTTAAATGAAGGTTTAATCAGGTTTAAAGAAGAATTTGGCGCCAGAGGAATTGCATATGATTTTTATGAGATGGACCTGTGATTACCATGAATGTAAATTTTGTCGACTTAAAAAAAGAGTATAACTCACTTGAACATGAATTAAACCAGGCAATCCATGAATCCTTAAAAAATGGGTACTTCATACTTGGTGAAGAATTAAAAAAGTTTGAAAACGATTTTTCTAAATATATAAACACAAGATATGCTGTTGGTGTAAATTCAGGTTCTGATGCCCTTTTTCTTGCAATAAAATCACTTGGAATTGGCAAGGGAGATGAAATAATCACAGTTTCTCATACATTTATATCTACAGTAGATGCAATCGTTAGAAACGGGGCAAAACCAGTATTTGTCGACATTGAACCAGATACATACTGTATTGATCCATCAAAAATTGAAGAGAAATTAACAGAGAAAACAAAAGCAATTATACCGGTTCATCTATATGGGCATCCTGCAGATATGGCTCCAATTATGGAAATTGCCCATGAATATGGGCTTTTTGTTATAGAAGATGCATGTCAGGCCCATGGCGCGGAATATAACGGCCAAAAAGTTGGCAGCATTGGAGATATAGGCTGCTTCAGCTTCTATCCAACAAAAAATATGGGTGCATATGGTGATGGGGGCATAATAGTCACTAATAATAAAGAAGTAGCTTTGAAATTGAGAATGCTAAGGAATTACGGCCAAAATCAAAAAAATCACCACGAATTTTTGGGATGTAACAGCCGATTAGATGATTTGCAGGCAGCAATCTTAAGAATCAAACTAAATTATATAGATAGATGGAACAAAGCAAGAAAAGATACTGCAGAAGTATATGGTGAGCTTTTAGAAGGATATGATCTAATTAAACCATTAGAAAATGATTATGCAGGGCATGTATATCACCTGTATGTAATAAGACATAAAAATAGGGATCACATACAAAAAGAGCTCTTGAAAAAAGGTATTCAAACACAAATACATTATCCTATCCCTGTACATAAGCAGAAAGCTTATGAAAAACTGAATTCAGTTTACCTTCCCATAACAGAAAAAATATCCAGTGAAATATTATCATTACCAATGCATCCCTGGCTGAATCATGATGAAGTAAATGAAGTCTGCTGCAGTTTAAATGACATAATCAATGAAAAAGGAATTACAAAAAGAATTAGAATACCACAATTTAAGGCTTAACTGGAATTTGCTAAATATATTCTATTATAATTTACCTTCTAACCAATCGTATTTCGTTAAGAGTCTTTTATTCCTTATTTAAAACTATTATTAGAAAGATTAGGGTATTGTCATGATTGAGATAACTGAACAAATAAAACATTATAATTCAATTAAAGCCAATGCATTTTCTTCATTTAAAGCAGGAAATCTGGAGAAAGCACTGGATTATATTTATATTGCAGGCCTTATGGCCTGGCAGAACCATTTAGGATTCTGGTGTGATGATGAACTTGAGAATTTATTGTTACAAATAGGAATGAAAATAAGGGATGATAACTCCTCCAAAAAAAATACTGGGGGCAGTAAAAAGATCACATTCATTGGATCCAATATAATGGTAAAAAAAGGCCTATGTGCGGGGCATTGTGGAGTGCTTAAGCAGTGGGCAGAACTACTTGGATATGATTCACAAAAGCAGAGCTTGTACATTACGCATTGTCATCCGTACAATACGTCCAGATTAAAAATTGAAAGTTTAGCTGGAGTTCCTGCCTATAACCTATCAGAACATGAGAGTTATCTAAAAAGAATTCATGATTTAATTAATCATATCAATGATGATGCGCCAGATGATATTTTCCTTTTTATTGATCCAAATGATGTTATTGCTATTACTGCACTAAACGCCCTGCAGAATAAACCCCGAATCTTTTTCTTTAATCATGCTGACCATCTGTTCTGGCTTGGAAAATCTGCAGCAAATTATTTTATAGAATTTAGAGGAAAAGGAGCGGAATATTCCAAAAAATACAGAAATATCAATGAATCATATATAATACCCCTTACTGCTTCTATTAAACCAAAAAAGAGTTCATTAATAGAATGGAAGATTAAAAAAAATGCCACCATATCAATATCCATAGGCCGTTTTAACAAAGTCATGGCAGATAACGGAATTTACTTTAGAACAATAAGAGAGCTGCTGGAGAGATTTCCTAATCACTACCATATATTCGTAACTGATCCTCCTTCATTTGATTTTATAAAAGAATATCTGGGTGACAATGAAGATATAAAAGAAAGATTTATTATAACTGGCCCATATTCAGATCTATCTCCATTTTATGGGATGGCGGATTTTTTAATAGATACATTTCCTGAAAGCGGGTCTATGGTGCAAATAGAAGCAATGTCATGTAAGCTGCCTGTTGTGGCATATTTTAATAAAAAATTTTCCCTTGCTTCTGCCATGGATTTTTTACCTTCAAAATACCCATTTATTGGGTCTACAAAGGGGGAAATAATTAATCACAGTGCAGAACTAATTGGTAACCCGGAAATTAAAAAATATTGGGGCAAACGTCTATACAGCATTTACCATCAGGAATTAGCCCCTGAAAATATCCAAAAAACTTTAATGAATATTTTATATAATAACCAGAAACCTGTAAAAACACCCCTGGAAGAATGTGAGTATGACAGGGAATACGTTAGAGGTCTTTATGGGTCGGAAAAAAGTGAAATCTATAACAGGTTGATTATACAATCAGTTTTTAAAGATTCTGAGTTTTCCATTAAAGATAACTTTGGGTTCTATTTAAATGCTTTAAAAAATGATGAGTTTAACGTAAAACAAAAATTGATGTATGCTTTAATGTCTTTAATTGGATTTAAAGGAGTTTCAATGTACCTTAAATTACATTAAATATTATATCTAATTTCTATTTGCTCTTCATATTTATTAACTGTTTTATTATATCGAAATCTTCCTTTGTGAAAGTTTTTAAAAGAATCAGTATAATGAAATAAAAGATAAATGAAAGTGGAATTAATATAAGGAAATTAATGTTCAAATAAAAAACAAATAATCCCATGATTAATCCTGCTATTAAAGGCTTAAAAATGGTTTTTGAGATCTGAATTTTATAAAGATATCTGGAAAGGAAAAAGAACATTAATGCAAAATCGCTTAATTCACTTAGCACAGTGATAAATGCAGATGCTACAAATCCATATAAAGGGATAAATATTAAATTAAGCGATATATTTAAAATCATAGAAATAATAACTATTTTTAAAAGCAACTTCTGTTTATTAATGGACACCATCAGTGCACTGTAAACATAAGTTAAGAAGATAAATGGAATTGACAGTATTAAAATTTGAAGTGCGATAATGGATCCTGTATACTGACTGCCGTAAATCCATAAAATGATTTGATCGGCTAGTAAAGCTACTAATATTACTATAGGTATGCTCAGCATTGTTAGATATTCAAAGGATTTTTTGTAGACTATTTTTAAAGAATCATGGGATGATACATAGTAATTGGAGGCCACTGGATAGATAGCTGCGGTAAAAACCATTGGAATAAACGTTAAGATTTCCATTAGCCTATATGATGCAGTATACAGTCCCACGGAGATATTTCCTGCCATAATGGCAAGCATCACTGCATCAACCCTGTAGGTTATTGTAAAGAAGATCATTGCCACAGAAAGTGGTAAAGCCTCTTTTATGAGTTTTTTACTGAATTCTCTATTAAAACTTATTTTTGGAAAAGAAAACATATTTCTGTAGATAATTATGGTATATAATGTTAAAATTACTCCTGTAATAAAATAGACCATTGCAAAGTCTAAAAGGTTCAGCTGGAAGTATATAGCCAGCATAATGCCTGCAAATAATACAATTGAATTTAGGACCTGTCCTAAAGATTGATATTCCATGGATTCGTAAGCCTGGAAAATAGAGTAGAACATCAATGTAAATGAATTAAAAATAAATGATAGAACGATTAATAAAACAACTTCTATAGTTTGTTTATCATAATTCAGGAAATAAATAAGAAGCACACTGAAAATAATGGTTGCTATAACCAGAATTATTTTCAATAGTATGATATTATTTGTATATTCTTTAACTATTGACTTATCCCTTGCAATTTCTCGGGTCATAAGAGAACTTAAGCCAATATCAGTGAAAATTACCAGAATCCCTGCAAATGACAGTGCAAACGATAAAATTCCAAAATCTTCTAAACTCAAATACCTCACAGTATAGGTTAAAGTTATGAAAGATATGACATAGGTAATGATTTGTGAAATAAATAATAGGCTTGTATTCTTTGCTATTTTTTGAATTGTATTCATCAATAAGCTTCCTGTATGAATTTCATATTTACATAAAGTATTATAATATTATAATACTTGTAATTCTTATTTAAAGTACTTTTTGAAATTCAACAAGCTAAAAAATTTATAAATAAAAAACACTTAATTAAAAGGGAATATATTGTTAATTATACGTATAAATATCTATTTGACTGTATTAATTAAGGTAATAAGGTAAATTACTTTTTATAAATAATAATTACCATCTAAATATCTAAAATATATGAAATAAATGAGTAATCAATCATTTTAATACCATTAATCTCATTAAATTCGCTAATTTTTTAATTTTTGTCTAATGTAACTCTTTACTTACATTTTATATCTAATATAAATATTTAACGAGTTTTTAGGTCTTAGATAATTATTTATAATATTATTACATTAATAATATAATATATTATTAAATTTGGAATAAGTTTCAGTAAAAGAGTATTTAAGAATTTTAGAATTAAAAAAGGGAGATACATATGAAGGTGGTAATACTTTGTGGAGGATTAGGGACTCGGCTTCGAGAAGAAACTGAATACCGGCCAAAGCCCATGGTAAATATAGGAAATAAACCAATACTCTGGCATATAATGAAAATATATTCCCATTATGGATTTAAAGAGTTTGTTGTATGTCTCGGATATAAAGGAGATATGATAAAGGAATATTTCTTAAACTACGAGATGATGAATAACGATTTTACCATAGAACTGGGTAATGGGAAAAACATCCAGTTTCACAACAATCACGCAGAACAGGATTGGTCAATTACCCTTGCAAATACTGGATTATATACACAGACAGGTGCAAGGGTTAAAAAAATAGAAAAATACATAGATGGAGATTCATTCATGCTCACATATGGAGATGGAGTGGCTAATATTGATGTTGATCAGTTATTAAAATTCCACAAATCCCATAAAAAAATAGGAACAATGACTGGTGTACATCCATCTTCAAGGTTTGGAGAATTCTCATTAGATGGTAACCAAATTGTGGAATTCAACGAAAAACCACAGACTAAAGAAGGACTAATTAATGGCGGCTTTTTTGTTTTCAACAAAGAATTCTTTGATTATGTAGATGATGACGAAGACTGTATACTGGAAAATGCCCCCCTGGAAAAGCTGGCCAACGACGGTGAATTAATGCTTTATCCCCACAACGGGTTCTGGCAGTGTGTTGATACTTACAGGGAATTGGAGATCCTAAACAAACTATGGGAATCCCAGCCTCCTTGGAAAGTCTGGGGAAAATACAGGAGAGTTAAAATTGCCTCAAAAGTTCTGGGATGAGAAAAATATCCTAGTAACAGGTTGTACAGGTTTACTGGGCTCATGGCTTACCAGATCTCTGGTAGAAAAAGGGGCAAATGTCGTCGGTTTAATAAGAGACTTGGTACCTAAATCTAACCTTAACGGGTCTGGAATTAATAAAAAGATAACGACTGTAAGGGGAGAATTAGAGGACTATTCCATCTTAGAACGTACATTAAATGAATATGAAATTGACACCGTTTTTCATCTAGGCGCGCAAACTATAGTAACCATAGCAAATAGGAGTCCCCTCTCTACATTTGAATCAAATATTAAAGGAACATGGAATATTCTTGAAGCCTGCAGAAAATCTCCTCTGGTTGAAAGAATAGTTTGTGCATCCAGTGATAAAGCATATGGGGAACAAAAAGAACTTCCATATAACGAAAATACTCCGCTTGAAGGTAGACATCCCTATGATGTTTCAAAAAGCTGTTCTGATCTTTTGTGCAGTTCATACTATGAAACATATGGATTACCAGTTTGTGTAACAAGGTGCGGTAATTTCTACGGTGGAGGTGACTTGAACTTTAATAGAATTGTCCCGGGTACTATCCGTTCTATTTTAAAGCATGAAAGACCCATTATAAGAAGTGACGGTTCTATGGTTAGAGATTATTTTTATATCGAAGACGGTGCAGCGGCTTACATGTTACTTGCAGAGAAGATGAAGAACTCAGGTATACATGGCCATGCTTTTAATTTCAGCAATGAACAGCCGTTAACTGTACTGGAAATAGCAGATAAAGTTCTTAAAGTAATGAAAAGCGATTTAGAACCTGTTGTATTGAATGAAGCTTCTAATGAAATAAAATATCAGTATTTATCGTCAAAAAATGCCACCCAAATGCTGAAATGGAAACCTATCTATACCATTGAGGATGGCCTTCAAAAAACAGTGGAATGGTATCAGAAATTCTTTGATTATAACTCTAAAATTATTGATTACAACGTAGATATTCTTGAAGAAAAAGAATTGGGATAAAATAATGAAAATCATCTTTCTGGGCACTAATGGATGGTATGACACTGAAACAGGAAATACTACATGTGTCCTGATGGAAACAGAAAATTATTATATAGTTCTCGATGCTGGTAATGGGTTTTACAAATTAGATCAATATATAAATAAAAAAAATGAGGATATGTCAGATAATAAACCAGTAAATCTATTTTTAAGCCATTTTCATATTGATCACATCTCAGGTTTGCATTCCATGAATAAATTTGATTTTAGTCATGGAATAAACATCTACGGGCAGCCAGGTACAGGTAAAGCCCTAAATACGGTCATTAACAAGCCGTACACAATTCCATTTGATGAATTACCCTATAAAGTCAAAATTTTTGAATTAACTGAAGGATGGAATCATCTGCCCTTTAAAGTGGAATGCAGATATTTACCTCATTCTTCGAGGTGTTTAGGATATAGATTTGAGCTTGATGGAAAGGTAGTGGCATACTGTACTGATACAGGATTCCATGAGAATGCAGTTAAACTAGCCCAGGATGCAGACATGTTAATCACTGAGTGTTCCTACAAAATAGGTCAAAAAAATCCGCAGTGGCCCCATTTAAACCCTGAAGATGCAATACAAATTGCAACAGAATCCAAAGCCAAAAGGTTAGCTTTGACACATTTCGATGCTAATAACTACAAATCTCTAGAAGAGAGGGATGAAATAGAGCTTAAGATGGGTGATAAGTTTAAAGAGCTTATAATTGCCAGTGATGGCATGGAAATAATTGTTTGAGTGATAAAATGAGATCTGAAGGGGATATTAGAAAGGAAATTTTTGAAAAGGTAGCTGAGCTATTTAAACTAAAAAATGGAAATGATGAATTTATTCCAGGTGAGTCTTCAATTAAATATGCTGGAAGAGTTTTTGATGAAAAAGAGATGATAAAACTTGTGGATTCATCCCTTGATTTCTGGCTTACTGCAGGAAAATATGCTGATAAGTTTGAGGAAGAGCTGGCAAAATTTTTAGGAGTTAAATACTGTTTACTAACAAACTCAGGTTCTTCTGCAAATTTACTTGCAATTTCCGCTTTAACTTCGCCTAATCTTGGTGATAAACAACTTAAACCTGGAGATGAGGTTATAACAACTGCATGTGGATTTCCAACTACTCTTAATCCTATTATTCAAAATAATTTAAAACCTGTTTTTATCGATGTTGAAAAGGGAAGCTACAATATTAAAACAGATAAAATTGAAGATGCTATATCTGAAAAAACTAAAGCAGTATTTGTTCCCCATACCCTCGGTAATCCCGTAGACATTGAAGAGGTTATGCATATTACAGACCAGAATGATCTGTGGTTTGTTGAGGACAACTGTGATGCTTTAGGTTCCCGGTATAAAAACAGATATACTGGCTCTTACGGCCATATTTCAACTTTTAGTTTCTATCCTGCTCACCATATAACTATGGGTGAGGGAGGGGCCCTGGCTACCAGCAATCCCTTACTTAAAGATATAATTGCCTCATTTAGAGATTGGGGAAGGGATTGCTGGTGTGGGCCTGGCTGTGATAACACCTGCGGCAGAAGATTCCACTGGCAACTTGGAGATCTGCCTTCAGGTTATGATCATAAATATATTTACTCCCATATCGGTTACAACCTTAAAGTTACAGATATGCAAGCTGCTGTAGGTGTAGAACAATTAAAAAAACTGCCCGAATTTATTGAAACTAGAAGAAAGAACTTCCAGACATTATATAATTCTTTAAAAGTATATGGGGACTATTTTATATTTCCAAAATGGGATTCTAAATCAAAGCCAAGCTGGTTTGGATTTCCTATTTTAGTTAAAGATGAAGCTCCTTTTACAAGAGATGATATAGTAAATCATCTTGAAAGAAATAAAATCGCTACAAGAATGTTATTTGGTGGAAACCTAATAAGACAACCGGCATATTCAAATATTGAATATAGGGTAATGGGTTCCCTTGAAAATACAGATTTAGTAATGAATAATCTTTTCTGGGTTGGAGTATATCCCGGCATAAATAAAGAAGGGATGGACTACGTAGTTAAGGTTTTTGATAATTTCTTAAACTCTTTTGTTTCAGGTGCATCAAAAGCTGATGGTATTGTTACCTTATAAAACATTTAGAGGCTATTTTATGGTAAATGAAGGTATTCAAAACTTTAAGGGAAATCAGATAGAGGGTGTGGAAATTAAGCCTCTCAGAAAGATTCCAGATGAAAGGGGAAGTATTTACCACATGTTAAGGGCCGACGATGATATCTTTGAGGATTTTGGTGAAATTTATTTTTCTAAGGCGTATCCAGGGGCTATAAAAGGATGGCATATCCATAAACGGATGATTCTAAATTATGCTGTTATTTCTGGAATGATAAAACTTGTGCTTTATGATGACCGGGAAAATTCAAAAACAAAGGGAAATTTAATGGAGATTTTCATGGGAAATGACAGTTATATCCTGGTTAAAGTCCCACAGGGAGTTTGGAATGGGTTCAAGGGAATAGGTACAGAAATAGCAATTGTTGCAAATTGCGCTTCAATTCCTCATGATCCAGAAGAAATATCTAGAAAGGATCCATTTTCAAATGAAATACCTTATAACTGGGAGTTAAAGCATGAATAACAGATTCTGGATATTGGGGATTGATTATGAATCCTAAAGTTTCTATAATAATTTTAAACTGGAATGGTCCTGAAGATACTATAGAGTGTTTAGAATCCCTCTTTAAAATTGAATATGATAATTATAACGTTGTTTTAGTTGATAATGGCTCTGAGGATGATTCAATACAAAAAATAAGGAGATACTGTAAAGGAAAAATAGAAGTGAAGTCTGAATTTTTTAAGTACTCTGCAGAAAATAAACCAGTAAAAATAACAGAATATTTTGAAGATGAATTGAGGGATGTGTCAAAAAAAGAAATTGAAGAATTATCTGCACAAGGGCTGCTTTTAATTAAAAATTATCATAACTATGGTTTTGCAGAAGGAAATAATATTGCCATTGAATTTGCACGCCTGAAGTTGAATCCAGATTATATCCTGCTTTTAAACAATGACACTGTAGTAGACAAATATTTTTTAAAGGAATTAGTAAAGGCGGGTGAAAGCAGGGAAGATATTGGAGCTGTAGGTCCCAAAATATATTATTATGATTTTAATGGCCGTAGAGATGTGATAAGCTTTGCTGGCCAGAAAGTAAATCTGTATACATCCAGCGGAAAACGTTTTGCCTTTAATGAAGTGGATACTGGTCAAAGAGATTCTATTAAAGAGACTGACTACGTTGAAGGATCCTGTTTACTTGTAAAAAAAGAGGTTATTGAGAAAGTTGGTATGCTTGATGTTAAATATTTTGCCTACTGGGAGGAAACCGACTTTTGTATTAGAATGAGGGATGCAGGATACACACTGTTGAATGTGCCGCCTTCAAAAATATGGCACAAAGATTCTATTTCAGGCATAAGTAAAATAAAAGCTTACTATTTAACTCGAAACCGTTTTATTTTTATGAAGAAACATGCCCGGCCTATTGGATACTGCACATTTTTACTGGTTTTTGCCCTCAAATTCACTTATTTAAGTGTAGATATGCTTTATCATGGAAATATCACAGTGTATTTAAGTTTTTTAAATGGTATAAAAGATGGATTAATATATAAACAATCATATGAGTCTTTAAACGTAAAATAAGTAGTTAATTGGAATATTCATTAAAAATTAAATCGAAGTGTAATGATGTTTGATTATTTAATTGTTGGCGCTGGTTTAGCAGGAATTGTACTTGCAGAAAGGATTGCTAATGTTTTAGATAAAAAAGTTTTGATAATTGAAAAAAGGAACCATATCGGCGGGAACTGTTTTGATCACTATGATAAAGACGGAATTCTGGTTCATAAATACGGACCACATATATTTAGAACTGATTCTAAAGAGATATGGGATTATTTATCCAGTTTCAGTGAATGGAATATCTATCAACATGAAGTTTTAGGATTTGTTGATGGAAAAAAGGTTCCAATACCTTTTAACTTGAATTCATTATATGAACTGTTACATGAAAGCCTGGCAGAAAAATTAGAAAAAAAACTGGTAGAAAAATTTGGATTTAACGTGAAAATTCCAATTTTGAAATTAAAAGAAGTGGAAGACGATGATTTAAAATTTTTAGCTGATTTCATTTATAAAAAAGTCTTTTTAAACTATACCAAAAAACAGTGGGGTTTAGAGCCAGAAGATCTTGATCCTTCAGTTACTGGGAGGGTCCCTGTATATATTTCAAGGGATAACCGCTATTTTCAAGACCGATATCAGGGAATGCCTGCTGAAGGGTATACCAAGATGTTTGAAAGAATGCTGGATAATAAGAACATTAAAATAATGCTTAATACAGATTATAAGGAAGTTTTAGATGTTGATTTCAATAAAAAGAGTTTTTACTTTTTAGGAAATGAGTTTAAAAGTACTATAATTTATACTGGGAAAATTGACGAACTATTTGATTATGAATTTGGAAAGCTACCCTATCGCTCATTAAACTTTGAATTTAAAAATCTGGACGTGGATTATTATCAGGAAGTAGCCACGGTAAACTATCCCAACGATTATGATTTTACAAGAATTACTGAATTTAAACATTTAACAGGTCAAAAAGCTGACAGCACGACCATAGCCTGTGAATATCCCAGCGAATATGTTAAAGAAAACGATATACCATATTATCCAATACCAAAGGAAGAAAATCTCGATCTTTATAAGAAATACAAAGAAAAAAGTAACGAGTTTGATAATTTAGTCTTTATTGGGAGGCTTGCAGAATACAAATACTACGAAATGGGTACTTTGATTTCTGATGTACTTAAAATCTTTAAGGAGGATTTTTATGAAAAGTAACGGTGTATGTGCAGTTGTTGTTACATATAATAGAAAAGATCTTTTATTGGAATGTTTAAAGTCCCTGAGAGAACAGACTTTACCATTAGATGCCATATACATAGTAGATAATGCTTCTACAGATGATACATCGGAGTTACTCTTGAATGAAGGGTATATAAAAGAAAAACCGCCTCAAGAATTAGAAAAAGTGTGGGAAAGGGAATATAATGTGGATAATCTGGTGGACAATGAGAAAATAGAACTTCACTATGTTAGAATGCATAAAAATACAGGTGGTGCAGGTGGCTTTAACGAAGGTATGAGAAGGGCATATGAAAAGGGATTTGAATGGCTGTGGATTATGGACGATGATTCTGAGCCTAAAAATGATGCCCTAGGACTTTTAGCAAAACATTTCGAAAAAAAAGACATATTGGCATTTGCAAATACTGTCAAAACCCCAGATGGTATCATACTGCTGCATACCCGTGGGAATTTAAATATAAACAACATTTCGGCTTTTATTCAAAACCCTCTGGATAATGAAAGTTATTTAGAAAATAATTTAATAGACTTTGCTTCTTTTGTGGGTTTAATGATAAACAGGGAAATAATAAAAAAAGTAGGTTTGCCAGAGAAAAATTTCTTTATCCATCACGATGATGCAGAATATTGCCTAAGGATAAAGAAAGTGAGCCCTATTCTACTTGTAAGTGACAGTATTGTTTTCCATAAACTCAATAACTTAGATGAAATATCAGAGGATAATAGAAGAGTTTCCTATGATAGATTATGGATACTCTATTACGGCAGAAGAAATTTAATATGGCTAATTAATCAATATTCAACCAATAAACTGTATTTTTATTATGCAACCCTTAGAAACTACCTGTTAGATATTGGTGGAATTGTTCTATTTGATGACCATAAATATAGAAGGATTCATTTTTTCACAGAATCTTATCTGGATGGGTTAAAAGGTAAATTTGATAATAATAAACCTAAAAGAATTTTATATGGCTAACTTATAATGATTTAACTATTTATCTTTCTATAAGTGTTTCTCACCTTACTTATTGCTTTACATGAAAAAGCCTCTTTCACTGGTATCTAACTGGTATTTAACCTTTTTTCTATTTTTTATAAACTTTGCAGGGATTCCTCCAACCATTGTCCATGGTTCTACGTCTTTTGTTACTACAGCTCCAGAAGCAATGACCGCTCCCTCTCCAACAGTGACTCCGGGAAGTATAGTGACTCTGGCCCCAATATAAACCCAATCATTAATATGTACCGGATTTCCAGTTCCTTCAAATGTAGGGCTATTTATATCATGTTCCATGGTGTATATTCGGGCTTCAGCTGCAATATTGACATTGCTGCCGATATATAAACCTTTCCTGCCATCTAAAAATGCATCATTTCCGATGAACGTGTTATTTCCAATATTCACGGTCCACGGCTGGAAAAATTTACATCTGCAAAAAATTACGGAGCTTTTAGGCAGTTTAACTTTAATTAATTCACGATAAAATGTGTCTCTAATGGTATGGGACGGTATATGCCCCACAAGATTTGTTAAATATTCAAATAATCCCAAAGAGAAACGTGCAAAAAAATTTATTGATTCATATTTTTTGGCCAGTTTTATAAAAAAATTTAATGATAAGGTTTGTTTTTTGTTCATTTTACTCACACTTAATTTAAGTCGAAAATTTTAAGAGGGCCCATAAATTTCTGAATTGCTGTCATAAATTTTATTCATGTTTTTGGTTAAATTTACGCTAAAAATTTCGTAATAAGGATTATTATATCTTGTTTTAATGGTTAATATGTCCCCATATCTCTGGTAGATATAATTACCGGGTTCAGGAGCAGTCCATTTGTACAAAATTTCTGTATCGTGGGTACTATCATTGATAACCCCATTAAGGTTGTTATATGGAATATAACCAAATGTTTGAAAGGAAAGGGCACTGAAATAATCCCCATATACCCTTCCTGTTCGATATTTTTCAAGCCATTGGGCCGATGCTACATCTTGATCATGCTGGAAGAAAAATACCCAATCATTTTTGTTAAAAACCATTGAAGAAGAATAATCGCCGCTAAATTCCATTGCAAATCCTGTATTAAAGAGAATAAAAATGGTAAGGAATACTGCCAGCGGCTTCAGGGAATGTTCAAATCCATTGCTTTTCCATGATTCAACTTTATCAGTAAAATATCTCAATATGGTTATTCCGCCGATGATAATGTATGGAGCTAAAAAGATCAAGGATAAAGCATAAAATCGGGATGTATTAAAAGATCCTGCTAAATTTGGAAGTACCAATAAAGCAAATAAAACTAGTAAGTTACAAAATGAAAATGCTATATACGAGTCCTCAAAGTTTTTCCTGTATTTTTTTAAGACTACACTTAAAAAACCTATTATAATTAAAAATTGAGTAATTAAATAAAGATACTTCTCAATAACTCGAGCTGGTGAGTTAAATTCGGCTAAAACAGCTTGTAAACCCTGAGATGAACTTGGATTTAACAGGTCAGTGATACTTCCAATAATTCCACCGATCAAATAGATAAAATTCATATATGTATAAGAATTTGAAACCAGATAATACCAGACTAGAGAAAACGCTATAAATAGAATAAAGAAAACTATACTAATATTTGTATTTTTTTGATGAGAAAACAGAATATTTTTCAATAAATATCCAACTTTTACTTTAATATAGTTTCTTAATGAAGTATTAGCTCCCTTTGAACCCTTATGAATTGCAATGATTGGATTAGAAACAAAGCTAACATTTAAAAAATTCTTTTTAGATTTTGAATTTGTATTATTTGAAGAAATAAATATTTTATCAATCAAATTTTCTAATCTTGTGCTTCTAAATATATTTAAAAGTAACCAGACCCCTAAAAAAATGAACGCGTACAGAAATGCTATAGAGTAGTGTGATACTATTAAAGCAGAGCCTAAGATAGCATATAAAGCCACTTTTACTTCTTTAGAATATGTTTCTTTAGAAAAGAAAAGAATTAAAAAAATAACTAAAAAAAGTTCTGCAACTTCCTGCCTTGCAAGGGATACCATTTCTACAAAAAAGGTTAATAGGGACATAAATAAGAAAACTGATAAAAAAGCTATCTTATTATTCTTGGTTTGATTTTTAAACAATATATATAAGCCTAAAGGAACCAGGGAATATATAAATGGATAAATAACTTTTATGATGGCATCTAAATTCAAGTTAGTAATGATGCTGTAAATCGGAAGCAGCATTACAATACTCAAAACACCATTATAGCTGTTAAACAGTGAAGGATCCCAGAATGAATTTTTTAAAACTATGTCTGCAAAATGGTATTCTACGATTACGTCGTATCCCCATACAAATTTGGAAATAAGGGCAGTGTGGTACAATAAAGAAATTGCTATAACAAAAATTCCCAGGGGATAGTACTTTTGGGGTATCCTGTTAAATGCTACAAGAATTGGTATAACGCTTATAAGAAGTATTATAAACATTATTAAAGTGATATTGTTGTAGTAATTAACTAAATAAGTCCCTATTATCACTAAAAATGGGATTAAGAAGAAAAATAACGGCCATGGGGAAATAATCTCTTTTATGTTTATGTATTCTACTTTATTATATCCATTATCAAGTTTATAACAGATAATTAGTAATGATAGAACAAATGCACCGAAGGTAAACAAGACGTGCATTAAAGAAATAGGATTTTTTATACCTATAATGGGATAAAAACTATTAATAAACAACCCTATAAACATTAAACTGGCAATACTTAAACCTACAGAGTATAATAAAACTTCAATGGCTCCTAATCTATGCATCCTGAAGATTCTGATAATTAAAATACCGGGAACAAACGTAAGATAAATAAAGGCAATCAGTTGCCCTACCAGCGGTAGATGTATGCCAAGTAGTTCTAATCCTGTGATACTAAAAACAGCAACATGAATTAATAAAATAGCTAATACAAACTTTTCTATTCCCCAATTATGCATATGGAATGGATTTAGCACTTTCATTTATATTACCTGGTTCAGACTTTTTCGACTATGTTCAGGATTTTTTTTTCATTTACATCCTTACTGTAATGATACTGAACGAATTCTCGTGCGTTAGTACTTATTTTGCTTAAAAAGCTTTTGTTAAATATATTTTGATTAACCTGTTCCACTATCTCTTCTTCATCGAAAATTAGAATATTTTCCTGGTTTTTAACATTATCCAAACCAAATGCCCCTTCTGAAGTTGTTAATACTGGTGTAGAACATAACATAGCTTCTAATATTTTATTTAAGGGGCCTGATGTGGAAATTTTGGAGGGTATTAAAACCAGGTCCAGTGAACTTATTAATGAAAGATATTCAGAATAGGAATTGATATATCCGGTGTATCTAACTTTATCACTTTTTATAATGTAATCGCAGGCTCCAATAACGTGAAAAATTATATTATCGTCAAACTTGTCTAAATTGTTATAAACAAAATCCAGATAGTATTCATTTGCAGGCATATCAAAAGGACCAATTACACCTATTGATTTATATCCATTATCACTAGGTGATGGAATGTCAAATTTAATGGATTCATCGATAAATACAGGCACAAGTGCAATGTTTGAGTTATATTTTCTGTAGAACTCGAAAATGTTTTGTGATAATGCAATTACATAATCAGAGTTTTCAATAGCGAACTTTTCTATAAATTCTGCGGTTTTAATTATTATTTTTCCCCTATTTTTATTGATGTTTTCCTCTGAGATGGTCCCGTGAACTTCAAATATAATTTTAAAATTCATTAACAGGGATAATAGATAAATGCTGAAAAATCCCAGAAAATCTGAAGAAAGATAAACTACATCAACTTTTTGACGGGGGATTAAGTAAAGCAGTCTTAAATTCCATATCAGGTTGTTTAAAAAGATAGATAGTAGATTTTTAAAGTCTTTCTGGTAAGAATATAATATTGTGGCATCATGTTCTTTTTTAAGAGTTTTATATATCCTTTTAGCCCTTATGGAAATTCCGTTATCTTCAGAAATATCTGATCCAGATATTACAGCAATTTTCATCTTAACCAACTATTTTTTTCTAAATGCATGGTTTTAATTTAATTTCCAATAATTTAAACCATTTATAAGTATCTACAGATGTTTTAATTAGTAAAATCGATTTAAATCACGATTTATTCCCTATTAAATTGAAACAGAACACGTAAAACTTTTATGCCCTTTTCAACCTTTGAAATTAGTAAAGTATTTTTACTAATTATTATTATGTTATTAATCATATAAATAGTATTACTAAAAGCAAATAAATCTGAAAATATATATAAAATATGAAAATTTGGACTAATAGTAATATTAAAAGATTGAAAGTATAATAATCTCTTTGTAAACTAATTTGAATGTCCTTGGAAGGTTTCTATAATGTGTTTTTTTCTACTATAATGCATTTTTTCAATTGTGTTATTTTTTATGGTTTCTAAACCATTTAGAGCTATCTTACTTAACATATTTCGATTATTATATAGTTTTTCTACTGCATCTGCAAAACACTCAGGGTCATCAGGATTGCACAAAATTCCATTTTTATTACTGGAAATTATGGCAAATCCTTTAGAATTAGACCCTATAACAACGGTACCATTAGCCATAGCATCGTAGATTATTCTAGGCTCTTCATCACTTAGGTTAGGCACCAGAATAATATCATGTTCTCTTATTGCTTTATAAAACGGCTCTCCGTAGGGGACTATTCCCCAAATATTTACTATATCGGATAGTCCATATTTTTTAATGAGTTCTTTTAATTCTTCTTCTAATGTGTCTCCATTAAATGGTATAGGGAGAATATCTAGTTTACAGCGTATTCCTCTTTTTTTAAGAATTTTAACGGTTTCTATAGCACATGCGGGGTTCTTCTTTGGAATTAATGTTGCAGAAAAACACAGATTGATGCACTCATCGGAACTATTTTTAATTTTTTTACTTAATTGCGCCTCAGAAATAATATCTTTCCCTTTAATCCAGGAAGTTTTATATTTAACCACGTTTCCATTGTCACTGTATCTTTGGAGAAGATTTTCACCCCCGACCAGTGTTAACGGGGTTTTTTTTATGGAATATTTAAAAATAGGGTAATAACAGGTTTTTAATAGTTTATAAAATCCTTTTGAAAATATGTTCTGTGATGTTTTAGAATAAAGATCTAAATCAGAGATAAAATCTGCATCTAATACAAGCAGTCTTTTTTTATATCCCTTTAGAAAGCATACGAAATTTACAGCTAATCCCAATGGTGGAATTGCAGCTCCTGTACTATGGATTATATCATCTTTTTTTATTTCACGGCCTATAATAGAAATTATTTTAGGTAAATTAAACAGGAATTTCGTTTGATCTTTAATTTTAGCATTATTTTCAAAATAGGGCAAAGGATGGAATTGTATTTCATCGCTTGAAAATACATTAGTCAATTCTTCATTATCTGGAATTTTTTCTTCTTTCATAGGGGCAAAAACATGCAGATCCTCAAAATGATCTATATGCGCCTTTAAATCCCAGTACCATCCGTCAATATCGACTCTAAATCGCCCCTTTTCGGTTAACGAAAATGGCAAATAGGTTATAAGAACATATCTCATTTTTACACCTTTTAAATTCTATTTTAATATTAGATCTTAAATCATAATTTAATAATGTATGTGATATTATGTATTAAGATATTGATATAGTTAATGTCAATTTACTTTTATTATAATGCAATTTTTTAACTGAAAGCTCAATTATTTCATCGAATAATAGTTATTTCGTTGTTTAATGCCATATAAACTAATTTCAAATGAATATTATCAAAAAAATGTATTCTATATTATAAATAACGTGTTTAAGCACATTAATTGTGATAAATCCTTTTATGTCCTGTCTTATTGATGTAAATTGATATAAAATACACAGTTAAAGCAACAACCGTAGATATGATTGTAATTAAATAATCTGTATTTGAAAATAATCCAATTTGCCAGAAACTCCATGATAATGGATAAAATAAATATATACCTGCTCCAATATCATTAAGTAAAAGATCCATTAAAAAATGGGTTCCGGCTCCCAGTAAGAGTAAGCCAAAGATTAGCTTTTTTTCTTTAAAAAACATTGAAATTATGGAAGCAATTATGGTAGAGCCTGCTGGAGTGTGTAAAGCAGCAATTAAATAGTAGGAATAATAGCCAAAAAAGGTTAAGGGTATTGATATCTTCACAATATCTGGAATTAAAGCACCTACCATGCATATGGCAATATTTGGCGGGTTAAATGTTTTAAATCTAAACCCCAGTATGGTACAGAGAGTCCATGCAACTAAAATATGGGTCAACCAGTCTGGCATTATTCTTTTCTCCTTCTAACAAATTCAAAAATTTTAAAATTAAACTTCCAGTATCTAAAAAATATAATCATGATCAAAATCAATCCAAAAAGAGATCTTAAAAGTAAGGACTCATCACCCCATTCACTTATTTTTACCACTTTTATACCCTTAAAATAACCAGATGGCTCAAGAACTCCCAGTACTTCTATCTGATCACCGATCTGAGGTTTATCTGAAGACTGGATATGTACTAAAATATTATTTTCATCTACAATATCAAAACCATAATCGCGGTGGTTTACAACCATACCAGAGGCCTTAAATGCTTCCTGTACTTCTGATGAATTCAGTCCAGATGTTGAAAATGATGGGTGCATCTTATAATTCTCATAAAAGTTGATGCATAATACAGGGAGGATTGAAATGAGAAGAAGTAGAATAAATATTTTTTTTAATATAGGAGGCATTTGCAGCACCAATAATCTTAAATATATAGTATTTAAGCTTCTAAGGCTCTTTCATAAACCATTTTAGTTTTTCGAGCAGCAAGGTCCCATGTAAATTTTTTTTCTATAGTTTTCCTGGCATTTGTACCCATATTATTTCTGAGCTGGTCATTTTCTACCAGATAAGTTATGTTATCAGTAATTGCATCAACATCTCTCTTTGGAATTAAAATACCATTTTTAGAATTTATTAACTCAGGAACTCCTCCAACTTCTGTTGAAATGACACCTAATCCTGAAGACATGGCTTCCAGTACAGTTAAAGGAAAATTCTCATAGAGAGACGTTAAAATGAATATATCTGAAGAACTATAGAGATAAGGCATTTTCAGATAGTCTACATAATTTAAAAATGTGTAATTTTCTTTTGGAATGTTTAAATTAATTTTACCAGTACCTGCAAATATAAAATGAGCATCTACTTTTTTAAGGATCTTTGGAATTGCATTTAATAAAAATCTAGCGCCTTTTCGTTCTACAAATCTAGAAGAGAAGAGTATTTTAGTTTTATCTGTATTAAATAATTGTGGAAATATTTCTTCTGCATCTTGAGCTTTCTTTGGGTTAAATGTATTGGGATTTACACCGTTGTGAACTACAAAAATATCATCAGGGTTCAAGTTCTGTTCTTCTATTATCTGATCTTTCATCCAACTGGATACTACGATATAATTGCTGTTTCTACTAAAATAATGTTCTTCCATTAGCCTGAGAAATGGATACATCATATATGTCATTTTTTCAGACGTTTCAAGATCAAAAAAACCTGCTCCAGAATTGCTTGTACCATTTCTTTGTCCTTTTATTGTTGTATGGACAGTTGTAACTGTTGGAATATTTAATCTTCTTAAATTCAGGAGAATGTCCGGCATGTGCGCTGTATGCGAGTGAATGACATCTATTTCGTTTTCTTTAATAATATCTGGAGCATTTTTAAAACAAGCATACTGGAATTTAGCGTTATATAGAAATGTATCAGACGCTTCACTTACAAAGTGAATATGTACATTATCTGGAAAGATTTCATCCATGTCATAATCTGTCTTGATTTTTTCGTTACCAAATCCAGTTCTACTTGGAGTCAAAATATGAAGCTCCAGATCTTTTAAATGTCTTGCCATCTCAACTATATACGTGCCAACTCCACCCCATACAGGTAGAAATTCTGGTGCCAACATCATAATATTCGTAAAAAAACCCCCATTAACTTATTATGAATTTTCATGAAAATTTCAAATTTTAACACAAAAACAGAATAATCAATAGTATTTTTAAAAATAAGGCCTTTAATATGTAGCATTTTATTAATTAAGGCAATAATTACAGCATTTATTTTAAATTCAGGAAAATTTCCATAAATGCATTTAAGAGGATTTCTATTAACGTTTTCCTCGTTACATGCAGATATATAAAGTGTTATGTTATTCATTTAAATTCCTTTATGCCTGTTATTAAGATAATATATTATAATAATTAATTAATAATATTATAAATAATTTTTTATATTTTTTTAATACTAAATTTATTTAAAAAAAATCTGCACTATTTTACAAGAAAAAAGAAGAGAAAAAGTAACATAAAAAAGCAAAATATCAGGGAATGGAGAAAGTAGCAAAATGATTGATTATATCTGAATTATCTTACAAAAATGAGAATTAATTACGTAAATTACGCATTTTGTAACTTAGTTTAAAAAATAAAGAAACACTATTAGTTGTTATCTTTTATAATCATTGTTTTGAAAGATTTTTTTTGATAAAGTGGATATTTTAAGCTCTTTTATTTTTCATTACAGTTTTTTTACTGAAATTTTGTATAATATTAATATATTACTAAATGTTATATATAATAGTACTAACTGGCAATCGATAAATAGGGATGATGCTGGTGATGAGGAGAATTAAATGTTTACAGAACTATTTGATAGATTCCTGAAGGAGTACAAAACTGAAGGTAATGAACATATTAATGCACGTAAAATAGCTAATATTTTAAAAAATGAAATAAATAGTGAGTTAAGACCGATAAAATACAACATAGATGCATGGAGATTCAAGATAAAATACGATATGTATACGTGGAAATTCAAATTAACTTCTAAAAACGCAGTTTCAAAAAAAATAGAACGTCCTAAAATTGTATTAACATTTGATGATAATCATGCAGACGTTTACAATAATGCGTACTCACTGATGAAAAAATATGGAATTCCAGGTACGATGTATACAGTTACAAACTGGGTAGATAATCAAGGACGGTTATCCGTTGAACAAATGGAAGAAATGCATCAAAATGGCTGGACAATGGCTAATCATACTAATACACACACTGGACTTGGTAGAAAAACAATAGATAAACAAATGGAAATGATGTACAATGCTAAAGTATGGTTGGAGGAAAATGGCTTTGAAGAGGGTTCAGATCATGTTGCATATCCTTGTGATTTTAGAGATGATAATACATTAGTTGCAATGGAAAATCTTGATATGAAAACTGGGAGAAGTTGTTTAATATCTCCTGCACAACCAGATCATGATTTATATTTGCTACCAGTCTGTTATGTGTTCAATGACACTCCCATTAATTATATGCTTAATTTTGCAGACTACTGTAGGGGTAAAACCGCTATTTATTTGTTCCATAATATTGTTGATAATCCTGCAACTATCTGGGATAATAGTACAGCCAAATTTACAGAATTTATCCAGAAAATGCAGATTAAAAATCCAGAATACTATACAATAGATAAGTGGTATGACTTATTTGTGGATAAACCTCTTAAGGTATAAATTGGCCAAATTTATATTCTAAAATAATGCAATATGAGTTTCTTGTGTATTGAACGCCCAAAGTTTTATAAAAAAATTAATATTAACTAAACATATAATATTATTAATTAATTAAGTAATTACTATTTAATACTATTTAATATAAATATATTTTTAACTTTTAATGGTGAATTCAATGTATAAAACTCTACTTGAGAAAATTAAAACCAGAAGTGCAAAAATTTGTATAGTTGGGCTTGGTTATGTTGGATTGCCAACAGCGATTTTCTTTGCAGAAAAAGGATTTAATGTACTGGGTGTTGTAAGAAATAAGAAAAAAATAAACATGATAAATAAGGGTATATCCAGTATAAAAGACCTTAATCTTGATCAAAAGTTATCAAAAGTTGTCGATAACAAAATGTTATCTGCAACGGCTGATTTAAAGCATGCCACTGAAAAATCTGATATAATTATTTCTATTGTACCTACCCCTGTGGATGAATTTAAAGATCCTGATCTCACTCCAATTATTTCTTCTGGAGAAGAAATTGCTAAAGGTCTGGGTAAAGGTAAACTTGTTATTTTAGAATCTACAGTATATCCTGGCGTTACAGAAGAGATTTTACAGCCTATATTAGAAAAATCTGGTTTAAAAGCGGGATTAGACTTTGGTCTTGCTTACTGCCCTGAAAGATATAATCCGGGGGATAAAAAACACAGTATTGAAAACGTTGCAAGAATTGTTGGGAGTATCACGCCTGAATGGGCAGAGGTAACGAGGCAATTATATAAGACTATCATCAACAAAGATATCAAAATTTTAAGGAATATTAAAACTACAGAAGCGGCTAAAGTTATTGAAAATACCCAGAGAGATTTGAATATTGCTTTGATGAACGAACTTGCAATGATATTTGAGCGTCTGGATATTGATATTATGGATGTAATTGGCGGCGCTAAAACAAAATGGAATTTCAATGTTTATTATCCCGGATGTGGTGTTGGGGGCCATTGTTTACCTGTTGATCCATATTATCTGGTTAAAAAAGCAAAGGAACTGGGATATCATTCTAAGGTTATAGCTGCTGGAAGGACAATTAATGATAATATGCCCATTCATACACTAAATTTAATTCAGGACGCATTAAATGAACATGAAAAGGCTGTTAAAAATTCTAAAATAGTGATTCTGGGTTTTTCCTACAAGGAAAATGTTGGGGACACAAGAGAATCACCAGCGCTGACTTTAATTAAACATCTGCAATGGAAAGGTGCCAATGTAACAGTTGTTGATCCATACGTTGAAGATACCAAAAATTATGGCATTTTAGAGACCGATCTGTACAGAGCGCTGGAAGGTGCCGATGTAATGGTTTTAATGACTTGTCATGATGAGTTTAAATTAATTGATTTTGAAAAGGCAAAGAATTTGATGAAGATACCTATTATAGTTGATGGACGACGAATTTTTACACCAGATAAATTAAAAAATATGGGATTCAGTTATAAAGGAATTGGAGCCGTTAATGAAGTAACTGCAGAAGTTATTCCCGAAATGATAAGTTTACAATACTACAGAACTCAAAAGACCAAAAATGGGTTATAATATATAATGTTAATATGTGAACTACAATGCATAGGATTTGAACATTCTGAAGTTAATGCTGCCTTAATAACAGTCATAAAAAAAGCTTTAAATGAAAGTATTATTTTAACTTAATGGGGAAATTGGGTATTTATGCAATGATTATGAAGAAATGAGAAATATAGTTATAAACGTGCTAAACAGTAAAACTGAAACCGGCAGGTATCATTAGCAAAGGAAAAATATGCTAAAAGGGAGAGAAAAAGTGGATATTGACTCGGTAAGTATAAAATTTTCTGTTATACGGTCAAATTTTATTAGCGATTAATAACACTCAAAGTCCTTAATTGTGTTGATATTTTGAAAACTCATTGTAGTCTTATCAAGTTTTCCAACATCGATGTATTCTACATTTAAATCAGTTATAAGAGACTTAACATCTAGCTTTTCTTCTTTAATTAGATTCTTGATAATATTTACTATATCTTTTTTATAAAGAGAATGAAGGGGCTCAATATGTCCATCATCCCATATAGGGACAACTGCATCAAATTCTTTATCCTCTGCAATATCGAACATTTTTAAAACAAATTCTTTGGAGATAAAAGGAGAATCACACGGCAGAACCTGGGCATATTCTGAAGTAATTTTTGAAAGTCCGGTTAAAATCCCGATCAGCGGTCCAAGATCTTTTATTTCATCTGTAACTATCTTAAGGGATACATCTTCATCTTTTAAAATAGTTTTATATTTTTCTACTTGCTTATGATCCCTTAAAACCACTATAACTTCATCTGCAACATCTTTAACTTTATCTAAGACATGAAGAATCATGGGTTTATCATTTAGAATGAGTGAACCTTTATCTTTTCCCATTCTCCGGCTTCTCCCGCCGCACAGGATTATTATGGATTTCATTTAGATTCCTTTAAAATTAATAATTTAGATTCTAATTAAAATATAAAAAAAATAGTATTTATCCTACATTAAACGTGTTGTAGGATAATTTGGGCTTTCATTAGTGATTGTAAGATCATGGGGATGGCTTTCTGTCATACCACTTGCAGTAATCTTTATGAGCTTAGCTTTCTCTTTCATTGCCTGAATGTTTTCTGCTCCACAGTATCCCATAGAAGACTTAAGTCCACCAATTAACTGGAATAAAACTTCATTTACAGGCCCTTTATATGGAACAACTCCTTCGACTCCTTCTGGGACTAGTTTGGCATGTTTCATTGGTCCTTTAACTTCCTGGAAGTATCGGTCTGTTCCTGCACCAACTCCACCGGTCATGGCCCCAAGTGAACCCATACCTCTGTACTGCTTGAATTTTCTTCCATTCATAATTACAACATCACCTGGAGCTTCATGTGTCCCTGCAAGTAAACTTCCAAGCATTACAGCATCGGCACCTACTGCTACAGCTTTTGCAATATCTCCTGAGAACCTTAAACCACCATCTGCTATAACAGGGATGTCATGATCCTTTGCAGCATCTGCAACATCTGATACTGCGGTAAGCTGCGGTACACCTACACCAGCAATAATTCGGGTAGTACATATGGATCCGGGCCCAATACCAACTTTAAGTCCGTCTATTTCTTTTGCCATCAGGGCTTCTGCAGCTTCTGCTGTCGCTATATTACCAACAATTAAATCGGCATCAATATTGTCTTTAATGGTCTTTGCAGCGTCCACAACATTTAAATTATGGGCATGGGCAACATCTATAGCTAAAATATCAGCTCCAGCTTCATCAAGAGCCATTGCACGTTCCAGGTCAAAGGGTCCAGTTGCTGCAGCAACTATAAATTTTCCTTTTTTATCTCTTGAAGCGTTTGGGAATTTTTTTCGCTCTAAAATATCACGTATAGTTACAATTCCCATTAATTTGTTATTTCTAACAACAGGGAGCCTTTCAACTTTATTTTCATACGCAATATCCAGCGCTTCATCAGGTGTGGTCGATTCAGGGATAGTCAGGACTTCTTCTGTCATTATATCCCTAACTTTGTTTCCAGAATCTGAGTTAATAATAGGTTTAATATCTCTTCTACTTATAATCCCCACAACATTTCCATTTTCTACTACAGGGAGTCCGCTAACCTCTTCCATGTCCATTATTTCATTTGCTTCTCTTATTGATGCATCTGGACTTATTGTTATAACATCTCTTATGGTAAGGTCACCTGATTGTTTTACTTTTTTGACTTCCCTTATCTGCTCATTTATAGTCATATTTCTATGTATAACTCCTAATCCTCCTTCTTGAGCAAGAGTTATTGCCATAGTTGATTCAGTGACTGTGTCCATTGCAGAACTTATAATAGGAATATTAATCTTATAATTCCTCGAAATCTTTGTCCTGATTTCAACGTCTTTTGGCTCAACAGAAGATGCAGAAGGTACTATTAAAAAATCGTCGAATGTATAACCTTCTGGAGCGTCTTTTAATTTTTTAGAATACATTTTAATACCTCACTTCAACTTCCTATTTATCAAAATAAATTAATACTATTATTGATTTTTACAGAATTTTAAAGCCATTGAACTTTGATAGCATTAAACCAAAGTTTCAAAAGTCTTCTATCATCTTTTTCAATTCACTTACAGCACTCCTATGGATTTTACCGGAGTTCCTATCTCCACCAACACACGCTGCTCCCCTTATACCTACCACATCACATCCCAGTTGATGCAGGGTTAAAAGCTGATCTTTTTTTACCGAGCCTGCAAGGGCTGATTTTAATCCATAATCGTGAATCTCATCGTTGAATTTAGTTATCTTTTCTTCATCCATAAAATCAAATAGAGTTTTCCCGTCTTTAACTGCAGTATCTACCATTGCAACATCTGCACCTGCAGTTGCTGCTACCTTTGGTATTTCCATCGGATCAACTGCACCAACTCGATGGGCGTCAGCATATCCTGATGCAACCACTATTGCATCTTCTTTGTAATCCCTTACAGTTTTTACAACATTTTTCATAACTTCAAGTGCTTCATCGTAGTTTTTTGTGCCGTACAATCCCACTTTAATGTAATCTGCTCCAGAGACTGCAGCACCAAGGGCTGCAAGTGATACTGTACCTGGTTTGTATGGAACATCGCCTAATGTAGCGCTTACAAGCATATCTTTAGGGGTCATTTCCCTCACGCTTTTAATGACCCATGGGAAATTTGCGCCGAGTGAACCTTCTTTTGGATTTTTGACATCGATTATATCTGCACCGCCTTCAATGGATTCGAGTGCTTCTTCGGTGTTTATTGGGCTTATTAAGAGAAGCAAATTCTATACCTCCGTTTCTAATCAAATCAATATTTATTAGTGTCTATGATTAATTATCATAAAATATAATCCCTTAATTTGGGATTTACATTTATTTTAATCTTTTATCGAAATTATATATCACTGTCTTTTATATAATTTCTATTAGATCATTTTTTATTAAAATTAAGTTTTATATCATAAGTGTTTTTTCATATTTAAAAAGGTGATCCCTGTTTTTTGATCTTCTCTTTAGTTTCATGATGCTTATCCGGATAAATTCCTGATTTTGCTGATCCTTCCCTTAACCTTTCAATCATTTCATTTGTTTTAATGTTAACAGGGCATTCGATGGTGCAGAGGCCACATAGTGTGCATTTGAAGAGTCCTGAATCGAAACATGTTTTATTATCCCTTATGAAATGGCTTAAAGCCACCCCTCTACCTCCTAAATATCCTCTATACCCAAAATCTGGGCCTGTAACATTGTAAACAGGACATGAAACTATACAACTTCCGCATCCAATACACAGAAGACAGTCTTTATGTTCTTTAAGTGCTTCACTTCTTCCATTATCAAGAAGAATTACTATAACTCTCTTTGCACCATACATATCATTCAGGAGTACCTGTTCAATGTCGGCTGTTTTGGAAGGTGATGTGATAACGTTAATATATGCCGGGACTTTTTTTCCAGTTGCAAACATGGTTTCAAGTTTTACAACACTTATCCCTTCTTCAATAGTCCTTACAAGTTTGTCAATTCCTACTACTACTATATGGATATCTTTCATTGATACTAAGCTGATATTACCTTCATTATGGACCATGATCAGGGCACCGTCTTCAGCAGCTACGCTGTTTGCCCCTGTTATGCCAATATTACAATTTGAAAGCCTTTCAATGATATCGTACTTTATTATATCAAGGATAGGCCGTGGTTCTGGCTTTACATCTACTCCAAATTTTTCTGATGCAATCTGAGATATTCTATGGATGTCTAAATGCGAAGCTGGTCCTATTGGATGGGAAGGACCTTTACTTTCCTTATCCAATTGAACTATCCTGTCTCCAAGGTCAGTTTCAACGACCTCTATCCCTTTGTTGTTTAAAAAATCTGAAAGCCCTATTTCATTTACATTGTTAGATTTGGATTTCGCTATAATGGATTCGTCTTGAATTATGTTATAAATTTCATTCAGTGCCACCTGAGAATTTTCTGCAAAAATAACTTCAATTCCATTTTCCAAAAATTTTCTCTTTGCAGTTTCTATAAGCTCTTCAAGGTTTGATACACTGTAATTCCTTATCTCATTTACATTATCCTTTAGTTCATCTATAAACTCCTTTTCATCGTTGAAGAGTTTCTTTTTTCTATTTTCAAGTATATTAAACGATTTTCGGAGGACCTTTAATTTAACATCGTCCATTTTTAAACTTCCCAATATGCCTGTAAAATTAAATAATTTTAAGAATTAATTCAGATAAATCCATGATCTGATTGTTTTTTGCTGCTGATTTCAGGTTTAAAATACAGAAAGGGCATGAGGTCACAAGTATTTCAGCTTCAATATTTTCTGCATCTTCTATCCTCATTTTTGCAATTTCCTCAGTTATTTCTGGAAATGCAGATTTAACTCCCGCTCCTGCGCCGCAGCATCTCGATCTATCTTTATTTGCTTCCATCTCAACTAAATTAGTGATTTTGTTTAAAACTTCTCTTGGAACGTCATATTCCTCAAGATGTCGCCCTAAATGGCATGGATCGTGATATGTAACGGTTTTATCAAGAAATTCAACCTCAAGTTTTCCAGTTTTAATTAATTCATTGAAAAATTGAGATGTATGCACAACGTCAAGTTCAACGCCTAAAATTTCTTTGTAATCTTTTTTAAAAGTTTTGTAGCAGCCTGCACATGAAGTAACTATTTTTTCTCCATCTAATTCTTTTAAAGTATTTTTCATTACTACTTTTGCATCGTCTACAAAGCCAGTTCTAAGTAAAAAGGATCCACAGCAGGTTTCATTTTCCAGTATTTCATATTCAACATCTGCAGCTTTTAGTATTTTTTCTGTAGCTTCAGATATGTTGTTCAGTTTTTCTCTTGCTACGCAACCTCTAAAATATATCATTATACTCACAAAAGTTCATTTTAACTCTAAATTTGCTTAAAAAATAAGCATAAAATTATTGTAATTAGTTATTAGATGATCATTAATTAAATAATTAATTGAAAATGAGAAATAAATACATAAAATATTGATAAATCTAATCATTATCTTACCTAAATATCAAAATTAAAACCATTTTGCCACAGTAAAAGTTATTTGAATCATTTTAAACTGGATTGTTATTAAATATATAATCTTCCAAATTTCATTTTTGATAATCTTGATAGCTTATGTTTTTGGCAGCTGTCGAAAATCTACAATTTTCGAGCATGTAAAAACTTTCAATTTTTCCGGTTGCAAATTGGAAATTTGCAAACATCCCAATCAAAGATTGGGAAGGGTAAAATAAAATGTTGAACCTTTTCCTGGTTCTGATTCAACCCAGATATGTCCTTCATGGCGTTCAATAATTCTTTTAACAATTGATAATCCAATTCCAGTACCCTGATATTTATCTCTTGTATGTAACCGTTGGAATATGGTGAAGATACGGTTAAAATATTGTGGATCTATTCCAATGCTATTGTCAGAAAAAGAAAATACGTATTCATTCATTTCCTCATCTATAGAAGCTGAAATATGTATTCTTGGAGGTTCATTCTCTTTTCTAAATTTAATTGCATTGGATAAAAGGTTTTGGAACACTCTATAAAGTTGATTTTCATCAGCCATTACTTCTGGAAGTGAATCATGGGTAATTTCGGCATTACTATCCTCAATCATAAATTTTAAACCATTTATGACATTATTTAATAGTGTTTCACAGTTAACTGATTTAAATTCTCCATTTTTTGTAGCTAATCTCGAATATTCAAGTAAATCATGAATCATCTGCTTCATGCGGATAGCTGCTTCAACGATATAATCCATAAATTCGTCAGCATCTTCATCTAGTTTACCTTTGTAACGTCTTTCCAGTAATTGAGTGAAACTGGCAATAGTTCTAAGTGGCTCTTGGAGATCATGTGAAGTGACGTAAGCAAATCTTTGAAGTTCATCATTAGAACGCTCTAATTCTTTTATAGTTTCATTTAATATTTTATCAGTTTTTTTACGCTCTGTAATATCACGAGAAATTACAAGAATCACATTTCTTCCTCTTAATTTAAAAAGACGGGTATTAAGTTCAACTGGTATCTGCCTTCCATCCTTGGTTACTTGAACATTTTCAGCTGTTGAATATCCCTTTTCAAGTAACTCTGTGATTATTTTCAGTACGTTTGAACTATCTAAATACAAGTCTAAAAAGGTCATATTCAAGAATTCGTCCCTACTGTAACCTAATCTTTTAACCCCTGCTTCATTTACTTCAATATATCCTTTAATTGTGCCATCATCGTTTAACTCCGTTAAACTAATCATATCGATTGCTTTGTTGAAAAGTTCACGGAACTTAGTTTCATTTTCTTTTAAGGCATCGTAAGCTTTTTCTAATTCTTCTGTTCGTTCTTTAACTAATCTTTCTAAATTATCATGAGCATCTTTTAATGCCTGTTCTCCATTGCGCTGTTTAGTGATTCTATACAATTCATTAGCTACCGATTGAATCTGGACTACATCATGGTCATCATATTCGCCGATTTTATTTCCTACACCAAAAATACACTTAACTTTATTTTCATCAAATACAGGTATGCTGATAAATCTTTTTACTGGTACATGCCCCTCTGGAAACCCTTTTCTGTTAGGAGAATTTTTAAAGTCATTATAAACAACAGGACCCTTAGTTTGTATGCAATCAGTCCAGTTACCTGCCTTTTCAACAGGATAATGAGTTTTAAACGAAGTATTGCATCTTTTTAAAGCTTCACTATTCCATGAATTTAAAATAATATTTTTTTGGTCATCGGAAATTAAATGAAAAAACCCAATAGTACTGTCGGTGAGGCTGACTGCATGATCCAGTGCGCAGTCGTATAGTTCATTATCTGTAAGATTAGGTGCTTTTTTGTAAAGATCAAGGAGAAAACTTTCTCGTTTTACCTCCTTACGGAAATTTTCTTCAGCTTTTTTACGTTTGGTAATGTCTCTTATTATCATGCTTGTTTTAACAGACCCATCTTTATCTGTAAAGAGACTTGAAGTTGCTTCAATAGGGAAAATGGATCCATCCTTTCTTTTAGCAGCTAATTCAGCTATAAATTTACCTCTTTCATCTCTTTCTTTAAAAGCATGTTTAAAATTCTCATCCTTAACAATAATGCCGTCCCTTCCAGCTTCAATGATCTCTTCTTCGGTCATATCAAATATTTTCTGAGCTGCGGGGTTAGCTGCAAGAATATCTCCACTGGGCTTTGTTAGGAGTATAGCGTCAAAACTATTTTCATACAGTGAATGAAAACGGGCTTCACTTTCTTTTAATTTTTTATCAAATTCATGCTTATAAATAGCAATTTCAATAGATGCTCTTAATTCTTGATAATTAAAGGGTTTAGTAATAAATCCATAAGGTTTTGTTAATTTTGCTCTTTTAAAAGTATTTTCATCACTATAAGATGTGATATAAATTATTGGAACATCAAAAAAAGTTGATATCTTACCTGCTGCTTCAATACCATCCATTTCATCTTTTAGCATGATATCCATAAGTATTAAATCGGGTTTAAGGTCTCTAGCTTTTTGAATGGATTCTATTCCATTAGAAGCTGTTGAAACCACTTCAAAACCCATAGTTTCTAATGATCTTTGAATATCTAGTGAAGTAATAGCTTCATCCTCTACAATCAAGATCTTGGTTGGCATGAGTATTTTTTTGTAGTAACAAGATTTATATTTATTTAAATAATAAGAATTGAAAATTAATATGTCATTTCTTTAAATAACAGGACAAATTTAAGCTTAAATTTGTAATCTCTAAATCACTGAAATTGCAAACATTTCGGTATGCACTGGAATACATGATTCATGATAAATTAAAAAGTAAACAATTAATCTTTAGTTAAATATTTTTAACATGTATCTTATTTTTATGTACTGGCCTTACAAATAGGAAATTATAGATCATTCCATATGCATAGAAGATATGCTGAACTGGCAATAACAAAAAAATCAGCAGAGAATAGACTGTTTTAGTTTTATTTAAAATTTCGATAAATATCAGAACTGCAAATATGAAATAAAGCAACAATGGGATTAAAATAACAGGACCTATAATAAGGTAGAATGGAATCAGTAAAATAAGATATAATAAGAAAATCAGGGATGTAAATGCTTTTATTTTAAATAACTTGTGTTTTTTTATGGTATTAGTTATATTTATACCGTAATTTCTCATGTTTTTTGCAAATTCGACTAGGGAGTTTGTTTCTCGATGATAAATTTTGGCATCTCCAGCGTAAACGAATTTATAACCCGCTTTTTTAAGCCTGAAATTTAGTTCATTATCGTCTGAAATAATCAGACTATCATCGTACCTAAATTTAGATATTACATCTTTTTTATAGATGGAATTGTAATTGGGGATACTGTCTAAATACTGAACATCCCTTTTAGAAAATGCAGGATTCCCACCAGAGGCAATATTTGAGGTTAAGAAATTATTTATCACCAGTTCCTTTTTATCGTTGGTTGGAGCAACCAGTCGCGGGCCACCAGCTCCTGCAATTTCATCTCCACTTCCCTCAATATATTGATGCAGTGTTTTAAGCCAGTTTTTATCCACAATGCAGTCAGCGTCTGTGTATGCAATATATTTTGAAGTTTCGCTGGAATGATCGATTACGAGGTTTCTTGAAAAACAGAGGCCATAAAAACCAAAATCTTTCTCGTTTAAAACTTTGTATTTTATATTTGAGCTGCTTAAAAGATTTTCTGCAATTTCACGTGTCCTGTCGGTTGAATTGCCATCTACAACTATTATTTCAAATAAGCTATCATCAAAGTCCTGGTTTATAAGGCCTTTCAGAGTTTCTCCTATGTATTTTTCCTCATTTTTGGCTACTATTCCTATGGTTATTAAAATTGACATTATATTCACTATATGATTGGGTAATCTTATTTGTATCTTGATTTATATATATTGAACCAGTAAAATAAGAGATATTTCATAGTAAATGTTTTAAATAATTTTTAGTATTTACAAAATTTGTATTCAATTAACTGCGCTTTTAAAAATATTTTCCATTCTTTTGCTGTAAGCTTCCCATGAATATTTTTGCGCTATCATTTTGGAGATCTCTGCGGTCTTATGTTTATATTCTTTGTAATCATCCCTAATTTCCAGTATTTTGTTAGCTAATTGCTTGATGTTTCCTGTTTCAACAACTGGATAATCTGATGGCAGAATGTCTTTGACACCGCACTGATTTGAAATTATAGTTGGTATTTTCCCTAAAATAGTCTCTAATGGGAAAATACCCCATGGCTCTGCTTCAGAAACAAAAACAGAAACATCGGCAATATTATAGAGCTCGTATAATTTATTGTTTGAAACTGAACCATAAAAAATGGCTTCTATATCGTTTTTTTCTGCGTATTTTATCATTTCACTTTTCATTTTTTTAGAAATGAAACTGGTGGTATTTCCTACAAAATGTAACCGGGCATTATCTATATCTTCATTAATTAAAGAGAATGCTTTTATTATGTCAAAGGGATGTTTTTGTGCCTGTATAGGTCCCACAAATATGGCGTCAAAATAGTCGTTTTCTTCGTGTTTAACTTTTTGATCTAGATCCGCGCCTGAGTAACTAATATTTACTTTCTTATCTGGATATCGTATCTTAATGATTTCTTTTATCCTGTTACTTAATGATAATATTAATTTAGTGCTGAAAGTTAATTTTCTATCGATTAAACTGTGAATAGAGTACATTTTTTTCAAATAACTTGAAATATTATGTTGATATGGTTCATTACATGTCCATATAGTAGGTATATCAGTAAATTTTGATATCCACTGGGCAGGATGGTTATGTGCATTTATAATATCGTGGTCTTTAATTTTTTTGCTTAGTTTTTTAATTAAACCATGCCACCTCACTAAATTGTAACTATAGAGGGGGCCTGAAATCCATTTTTCATTTAAGGAAATGATTTCTATATTTTCAAGTAAATTATTAAAAACACAGTTATCTTCCTTTTCAAATGTGTATATAGTGACATCATGCCCCATCTTATCTAAATAGTAACTTAATTTACATACCTGCTTTTCTGCTCCCCTTGGATATATCAATTCAGGGTGAACAATTCCTACATCCATAAATTTACCCCACATATAACTTGTTGATGTTATTAAGTAATTACATAATAATATTATTTTATTATTATTTATAATTATCCTCAGATAATTTCCAGGGTGCTATTATGCAGATATGGTTAATTCTAAGAAAAAAGATGTTGTTTGTATGGCAAACAGGGTATAATAATCTTTTTTAATACAATTAATGCAATCATGGTGCTTAATAATAAAAAAACTCACTGTAAATTTTCCATTTGAAAAAAAACAGAATTAATTTTTAAAAGTAAAATTGAAATATTTAAATAAAACAATAAAAAAATAATTTAATTCGATTTAAGTCTATATTATTTGTTCAACGGTTTTTTTGCATAGCAGAAATAATAAAATCCACACCACTCCGCTATTATGGTGTTATCCCATACTGTAAATAAACCCTTTATCCGGGATAAGAACCGATATTCCATCCTTTTTAAAGAAGGAACCTTTCTACCATAGGGTATTTGTGGTAAAAATACTCCTGCAGGGACAACATGGATATCTTCCAGTTTTGAAGAGCGCAGTATATCTTCGATTTCACCTGAATTTAACTCTATTTCGTATATATCATCTTCTTTTTTAATTAAATTCCTAACGAAATCAATATGTGCCCTAAAAAGTGCAAATTTTTTAGGTACTATGTCTGAATAAAAAATTCCATCAGGTTTGAGTATTCGTACCATCTCATTAATTACAATTGAAGGATCTTCGAAATGTTCTAAAAGACCAGTGGATAGTACTACATCAAAGGAATCATTTTCAAAGGGCATATCTGTAGCATCACCTATTACGAATTCTCCCTTGTTATTCTGCATTTCATAATTTTTTCTTGCGATATTTAACGCATTTTCAGAATAATCCAGACATGTAGTGTTGTAGCCTTCTGATGCAAGAGCACATGAAAGCCATGCAGGACCACATCCGACCTCTATGGTCTTTGTATTCGGTTTATCCTCAGGTAAAATATCTAATAAATATTTTAATTTAATTTCATCCATTAAACAGAAAACATCAGTGTAATTTAACATATCTTCAGGATTATTCCATTGCTCATCCCATTTATCTTTATCTTCGTTCATTTAATCACCTAGATGATTAACAGTGTTAAATTAAATTATTTTATTCTAATTAAAGGTTTTTGATTTACTTTATTATATTTAACGCATAATTGAGTGATTTAATTGAGTATGATAATACAACATCTTTCCATAAATCAGTAGTAATGCACATAATATTAAGTTTTAGTAAATTCAATTATTCTAAGTTAATTAATCATATTAAAAATTTAATTATTTAAAGAACTATTTTAGATTATTGGATTAAACATTTAAAATATTAATTTATAAGCTTCTTTATTTAATGATTAAATGATGTGAATTTATGAGTACTGCAAAGAGAATTGTTAAAAACACCAGTGTACTTTTTATAGCTACAGTTATAGGCTATATTTTAGGATTTTTCACTACTTTGTATACTGCCAGATATTTAGGAGCTGAAGGGTTTGGTACTATATCTCTTGCACTATCTTTAACAGCTATTTTTGGAATTATAACTGATCTTGGCTTAAATACATTAATAGTAAGGGAAACGGCAAGAAATAAGGAATTATCTGATAAATATGTATCTAATACTCTCTTAATGAAAATACTACTTACATTTTTAACATTTGGCTTTCTTATACTGACAACTATATTACTTGGTTATTCACGTGAAGTAAGTACTATAATATACATCATTGCATTTTCTGTAATATTTGTGGCTTTTTCAGCTATTTTTAATGCTATATTCCAGTCTTATGAAAAAATGGAATATCAGTCTGTAGGTACTATTTTAAATGCTGTACTCATGCTGGGGGGAATTTTAATTGCCATACATTTCAATTTGAATATCCTGGTCTTTGCATTTGTTTACTTTATATCCAGTTTGGTAGTTTTAGTTTACAGTATTTTAGTCTACTCCTGGAAATTTGCTTTACCTAAAATGGATGTTGATTGGAGTTTCTGGACCCCTACAATAAAAGAATCTCTGCCTTTTGCAATAACGGGAATATTTACAATGATATATTACTGGATAGACTCTGTAATATTATCTGTAATGGTGGGAAATGAAGTTGTAGGATGGTACAATGCTGCTTACAGGTTAATTTTCATTTTTGCTTCTTTATACTCTGTTTATATGGTTTCTATTTTCCCTGTTCTATCTGGATTCTATAAAACCTCTGCAGAATCTATTAAAATAGCATATGAACGTTCGTTTAAATATATGCTTATTATAAATATTCCAATTGCGGTATTCATCACGTTTTTAGCAGATAAAATAATACTGTTTATTTATGGGACCGAATATATTCCATCGATAATTGCACTTCAGGTACTGATCTGGGCTGTTATTTTCATGTTTATAAACACCCTTTCTTTGAACTTGTTAGGGTCTGTTAATAGGCAGGTTGTAGTCGCCAAAATAGCTGCTGCAGGTGCTATTTTGAATATAATATTGAACCTGTTATTGATACCACAATTCAGTTATATAGGATCTTCTGCTGCCACTGTTGTTACAGAATTGTTAATATTACCTATTTTCCTTTATGTTCTAAATAAAACTGAATATATATACCCTCCTTCATTAATCAAGGACACATTTAAAATAGTAATTTGTAATATTGTTCTAGTTATGGCAATTATTTTGTTAAATCAGCTCAATTATGGATTGGCTGTTTTAATAAGTGTAATTTTATATTTAATTATGATATTTGCTACAAAAATATTAGATGCTGATGATATATCATTGATTAAGAGTATATTTGAAAGAAAAGTACAATAAATTATTATTGTCAATTAAAAAATAAGTTTAGTTATCGTAGATGGTTATAAATATAAAAAATCGACGCCGCCGTAAAAATTAACATTATAATGTGATGAGGATTAAAATGAAAATATCTGTAATCATAAATACATTCAATGAAGAAAGGAACATTGAAAACTGTCTAAAATCAGTTAAGTGGGCTGATGAAATAATAATTGTAGATATGTACAGCGACGATAGAACGGTTGAAATCGCCGGGAAGTACACAGATAAAATTTTTTTTCATGAAAGATTAGGATATGCAGATCCAGCAAGGCAATTTGCCTTAGAAAAAGCATCAAATGAATGGATACTTGTTGTTGATGCAGATGAACTGGTTCCCTTAAATTTAAAAAAGAGATTAGTAAAAATTGCACAGGAAGATGTTGCAGATGTGGTTTACGTTCCACGCAGCAATTATTTTGCGGGTGAACATATCAATGGAATGGGATGGGGAACTATGGATGATATGGTCCCGCGATTTTTTAAAAAAGGATATCTTAATTTCGGGGAGCTCTTACATAATTTTTTTAAGCTAAATGCAGATGCCAGAATTTATCACATAGATAATCCTGATGAAAGCTTTTTACATTTTTCATATATTGATTTTGAGCAATATGTTAATAGAATGAATAGATACACTACAATAGAAGCTGTAAACATATTTGAAGGCAAAAAAGAAAGAAATTATCTATTAAAACTATTTTTATTATCTATCTGGAAAACATTTAAAGAAATTATTCTCATTAAATGGTATAAAGATGGTTTTAGAGGTATTTCATTAGGTTTTTTAGGAACTTATTATACTTTAATTGCTTATATGAAGCTTAAATTAATGGAGGAATATAATTTCAAAGATACCAAAGAAAAGGTAGCTGAAGATTACCAGAAAATCATTGATGAAGTTATTTTTGAATATGAAAATGAAACTTAATATGTCTGCATTTTTTCATATATTTCCACAGTTTTTTGAGCAGATTTATCCCAGTTAAACATTTTAGCCCTTTTTAATCCTTTTATGCTCATATCTTCCATTAAGTCATCATTTATCAGTATTTCATACATATTGGTTGATAAATCATGGATATCGTGGGGATCAACCATTATTCCTGCTTCTCCAACCACTTCTGGAAGAGAAGTGACATTAGATGTAATCACAGGAGTGCCGCAGGCCATTGCTTCTAGAGGGGGCATTCCAAAGCCAGCATATGAACATGGATAAACCATTAAATCTGCTGCATTGTACCATTGAGGCAGTTCTTCCTCAGGTACAAAATCCAAAAAAACAATATCTTTTTGAATGTTTAACTTTTCTATTAATTCTAAAAGTTTTTCTCTTGCACCGTGTAAATGAGGATTGCCTATTTTTATTAATTTAACTTCAGGCAGTTTCTTTTTAAGTTCTCCAAAAGCTTTTATTAAAACATCAACATTCTGTCTCGGTTCTTCAGATCCTACATATAGAATTACTTTACAGTTTTCTGGTATGTTCAATTGTTTTAAAATATTTCTATCTCCTGTTCTATAGTAAGTATCATGGTTTACTGCAGGGTAAACAATGTCAATTTTATCTTCAGGGTATTTCACATATTTAATGAGTTCACTTTTAGAAAATTCGGAAATTGTAATGATTCTATCAGCTTTTTTCAGGCCTTTAATGTTATTTTTCCAAAATGAAGATCTATTATTTTCATATGCCCATGGAATAAGGTCATAGCATGTAATGATTGTTTTATCCAGTTTTAATGAATTTAATAAATAGGCGAGTTGTTGAGAGGTTATGTGTTTAATGTTATCCTTTGTTGTTTTTCTTTTTATCAAATTAGAATACCTGTACCTATCTATATTGTCTGAAATATTCTTTCCAGTGTTTATAGTCCTGTTAAAAACCACATGTTTAATTGTTTTTTGAGGTACTGCCTTATTTGAAGGAGAATTAGGGGAACTGTTATTTTTGTAAGGAAAAATACTCTTGTATTTCCTTTCAAATAAATACGTTAATGAGTTATATTCGATAATATTGAATTTTACGCCCGTAATCCTTTTGAATATTTCATTTTGGTATTTAGACATTCCAAATATTCTATCTGTCTTGGGGCCAATTATAAAATCAATTTCCATTTAGTTATCACCATTAAAAAATCTTTGAATTTTTATGATTAAAATCTAAGATTTTAAACAATAAAAAATAAATTTTTTAACCTTACTAGACAGATTCAAGTAACCTATTATAAATATCTTCTGTTTTCTCAGCTATTTTTTTCCAGGAATACTCCTGAACCCTTTTTTTTCCATTGCTTCCCATTTTTGCAGCAATATCTTCATTTTCAACCAGGGTAATTATGGCATCTGCAAGGGCATCTACGTCTTCTGGCTTAACCAGCAGCCCTGTTTCTTTATCATGGACAACGTCAGGTATTCCTCCAAGTTTAGTAGATATAACAGGAATACCGCAGGCCATAGCTTCTAAATTTACAATTCCAAATGCTTCTGCCATCGTAATTGAAGGCAGGCAGAATATATCAGCTGATTTATAATAAAATGGCTTCAATCCTTCATCTACATATCCTGTAAAAATAACATCATCTTTTATGCCTGATTCTACAGCTAATTTTTCAAGTTCTTCCAGCATCTCTCCCCGGCCGGCAAAAACCAGTTTTACATCTTTAATTTTATTTTTTACCTTTAAAAAAGCTTTTAATAATATATGGGGGCCCTTATATGCAACAATATTTCCAAAAAATAATATTATTTTTTTATCAGAAGGTAAACCAAGCTTATCTCTGCATTCCTCCTTTGAAAGGGAAATATTAAATTCTTCTAAATTTATCCCGTTTGGAATTACAGTAATTTTATCTTCATACTCTCTTAAAAACTTAGATTCATATACATATGCATTTGAAGTGGCAATTATTACATCTGCACCGTTTAAAACGTTTTTTAGAAACGTTCTGTTGTAAATTAATGTGGCCCAATTACGGATTAAATTTCCTCCGCTTTCCTGTGCGTCTGCATGATAGGTGACCACAAATGGTACTTTCTTTCTTTTTGCATATCGTAGTGCAGAATAGTCAGAATAGGGCATGTTATAATGGGCATGTGCAATATCTATTTCATGATTTAAGGGTTTGTATAAAAGGTTAAATGACAAATTTGCACTTGCAATTTTTAAAACGGTACCGTAACGGTGTATTGCCATATTCTCTGAAATTTCAAGTGAGTCTTCAGAACCAATGGAAGTTGTAAAGATGTTTACTTCATGCATTTTTGCTATATTGCGAGCTAGATTATATGCAGCAATTTCAGTACCTCCATGTGCATATGCCCTGCTATAATTTGCATCATTGACGCGATCTACATATGGAAAATGGCTGATGAAGTATCCTATTTTCATACTGTCCTCTCATAGGGTTAATTTTTATTCTAATTTAAAAACAAATGATTATTTTGATTTAATTTTATCCTTATCCGGGGTAGAATTTAAATCTGCCGAATATTCATCGCTGGTTTTTTCTTTTAAATCGGCTCTTTGAAGTGCAATTTCTCTAACAAGTAGAGTTATTTCTCTGTCCATATTTTCTATCATGCTGTACATTTTAAATATTAGATAATAGCCAAAAATAAGCCCAAATATTAATACAGCATCTAAACCTCTTCCTATTCCTGTTAAACTGGCAAATAGATTGGTTGATTCTGGGAAAATAGAAATCCATATAACCAGTATCCAGATTATAATCCATAGAGAAGCTATCCCAAGGGACATTTTACCGTTTTTAAATCTTAAAAGACCTATAATTATAGCAATTATTCCTATAAGAGCTCCTAGTTCGTTATATATCATTTATGCACCGCCTGCATCTATGTTTTCTCTCTAATTATCCTCTTTTGTTAGAATATTCATTCTGGTATTTTATGATTGATTATATTTTGACAAATGAATGTATAGTTGTTTCTGATAAATTTTATTTTAAAATGTCTATTATCAATTTAGCCAGTATTTTAAGTCCTACTGCTAGATTCGTACCTTTTGACATCGAATAATCTGTATAAATTGTTTTAATTTCTACTTCCTCAACCTTTAAATCATATTTTTTAATTTCACCTATTATTTCAGAAGATACACCATAACCTCTCGAGTTTATATCTAAAAAATCTGCAGCTTTTCTGTTGAAAGCTCTTAAACCCGATTGAGAATCATTTACATGGATTCCATAAAAAATTCTGGTTATCAGATTCATCACAGTGTTTCCAAATTTCTTTGATGCTGGCATTTTTTCAAAATTTCTTGTACCTATCACAACGTCAGCTTTATTTTCCATAATTGGTTTACAGACTGGAATTATATCGTCTGGATCATGCTGACCATCCGCATCGAAGGTTACTATTATGTCTGCATTTCTTTCAAGTGCTGCTTTTATCCCTGTTTCAAGAGCAGCTCCTAATCCTCTATTTATAACATGTCTGTAAACATATCCAATCTGGGATTTATAAATTGAATCAGATGCTATTTTGTATGTTTCATCATGAGATCCATCATCTATAATGACCATGTTTAAATTTCTGTCTTTGAGATCTTCTATAACCTTTTTTATAGTCTTACTCTCATTATAAGCAGGCATAACTACATATATATTCCAATTTGTTGGTTCAAAAGCAGAATCAACTGATTCATGGGAAATCTGATGATTATATTCTCCAAAATTCTCACTTAATGATTCTGCAGATAAAATGGTTCTCTGAAGGTCTTTTGGTCTCTGTTTCATAGGGTTCTTTCTCCAGATGAAATATTATAGGTCATATTGTTGTATGCTATATTTAAAAATATAGTATGAATAATATATCATATGATTATATGCACTTTTAAATAAAAGAAATTATCGGTTAAAATGAAATATCGCACCGATATTATTGTTAATTTATTAATATTTTAAAAAGAAAAGATTGAGAAAGTAAAAGTTTTTCATTAATTTCTGCAAATGTATAATCAATTATTCATGAATCTTTTTGGCCAGTTCTGCTATCCTTTTCCCAAGATTTTTGGATGTTTCAATACCAGATTCATCATTTTGTGCATCACCAGCTGCTCCAGCAGCTCCAGTCCCTCCATAATGTGCAAAAGGCGCCCCATCCCCTACAATTACAGCATCATGGATAAGCAAAAAGTTATGTATTGCAGAGCATGCAGTTTCCTGTCCGCCATTTCTTGATGCACCAACTGTTATTGACCCACAAACTTTATTTTTAAGCTTAAAATCAGATCTAAGTGGTCTAGATCTATCCATTAAAATCTTTAACTGTGAAGATACATTTCCAAAGTAAACAGGACTTCCAACGATTATTCCATGGGCTCCCTGAAGTTTTGAAAGAATCTCGTTGATATCATCATCTTTAGGGCATTCCCCAGTTAATTTACAGATATCACATGCATTACATGGCTCCATTTTCATGCTACCCAAATAAATACTTTCAATATCAGCTCCAGCATCTTCAGCAGAATCTAATGCTCTTTCAACAAGATACGCAGTGTTTCCTTTTTTCCGTGGGCTTCCTATAATTCCTATAACTTTGACCATATTATCACCAGTGTTTACATTTCTTTGATAAAAATTTATTAACGCATTATAATCTAGAGTTTTTAACTTAAATGATAATTTAATTGTAACGTTGTTTTATATAAGGCTTGGTTTTAAATTTTTTTTGAAAAAGAATCAATTTAAGTATGAATTAATGAAATTCTCCTGTAATCTATTCTAAAAGGACTACTGGTTTGATCAGGTCTCGGGGTTTATCCCTCATAAGTAAAAAAGCTTCTTCTATTTTATCAAAGCCTTTGAATATATGAGTGGCCATGATTGATGGGTCGATACGTCTGTAAGTCACCATTTCTGCCAGTCTTTCCATTCTAACTCTTCCTCCAGGGCAAAGACCTCCAATAATAGTTTTATATGCCATTCCAAATCCCCAACCTACACGGGAAATTGGTAAAATATCTTCTTTACCAATACCTGAACTGAAATAATTATTGTTAGAAATTACTGCTCCAGGTTTAGCTATGTCTAATGCGTCTACTAAAATATTAGGTCCACCGCCTGATACAATTACGGCATCTACTCCTTCTCCATCAGTTGCATCGAGAATTTGTTTTACAGTTCCATATTTATAGTCAATTATATCTGTTGCACCATATTTTTTTGCTACTTCAACTGCTTTAGGCCTGGTACCTACAGCAAATATTCTCCCTGCACCTTTTAATTTTGCTCCAGCTACAGCACATAGCCCAACTGGCCCTATACCTAAAACAGCTACTGTAGCTCCAAATTCAATCCTGGCCATTTCAGAAGCCATAAATCCAGTACTCATCATGTCTGGAATCATAATTGCAGCTTCCAATGGCATACTCTCTGGTAAAATTGCCAGGTTGTTATCTGCTTCGTTAATATGGAAGTATTCGCTGAATACGCCATCTTCATAGTTGGAGTGTTTCCAACCACCTAAAGGACCGCCGCTTTGCGTAGGAAAACCGCGTTGAGCGGCTTCTGAACCCCAATCAGGAGTAATGGCAGGTACAATTACTTTATCCCCTGGTTTGAAATCTTTAACTTCGTTTCCTATTTCCTCTATCACTCCTATAGCTTCGTGTCCTAGAATCATATTATGTCTTTCGCCAATTGACCCTTTCCATACTGTATGGGTATCAGAAGTACATGGAGCTAGAGCTATTGGTCTTATTATAGCGTCTCTCGAGCCATATTTGGGTTTATCTTTTTCTATCCACCCTATTTCTCCTATCTTTAACATGGCAAATCCTTTCATTTTTTCACCTGATTAACAATTTTTCATAATCTGCCCGCTATTTAATGGGAATGCTATCCAGTTTTCATGGAACCTAACACATAAAGTTTTAATTAGTTATTTTTATATTAATAAAAATTGAAGTATTTTTCTTAAAATTATAAATTTTAAAGAAATGTCTCAGATATATATGTTTAAAAAATATTAATCTACAACTTAAATTAATCACTTAATGGTCAAATATTAATGAAATAAACATCTAATCCAAATTATCATGAAAAATAGAAATTATCGGGCACTTACTGCTACTGAAGATGTTTTGAAAATTATCAGGGAATATTTCCAGGATGAGAAAAAAGGAAATAAAGCAGCAAGGGAAGAAGCTAAAAGGGTTTTAAAGGAATATTTTGTAAAAACAGATGACGGATCATATACGTTTAACTCCAATATAATAAATGGAAAGTCAGAAACTATGCACACACATCATGGTGCTATTACAGAGTCAATGGAAAAATTTGTTAAGCCTGCAAGACTTGAAGGAAAGAAAGAAGTTAGAGTGCTGGATGTATGCAGTGGTTTGGGATACAATACTGCTTCATGTATTGAATTTTTAGATGATGATACCGATATTGAAATAGATATGGTTGAAATATCAAAAGAAACGCTTGCATCATCACTCTTTATAGAAAACCCTATTAAATCATATGATGTTGTTAAAAAAGCGGTAGAAGATAAATTGTATGATGATGGAATACTTAATTTTAAATTTCATAATGAAAAAATACCAGATAGAATTAAGATCAATATATATTTGAGTGATGCCAGATATGTGATTAATGAATTTGACAAAAAGTATGATGCTGTATTTTTAGATCCGTTTTCCCCTCTAAAATCTCCTGAATTATATACACTGGAATTTTTCCTTGTTTTGAAAAGTCTACTTAAAGATGATGGGGTTATTCTAACATATACTTCTGCAGCCCCAGTTAGGTCTGCAATGATTTATGCAGGACTTCATGTAGGGGAAGGACCCTCATTTGGAAGGAAAAGTGGGGGAACTATGGCTTCCTTAAATCAGGAGAACATTGAAAAACCACTATCTGAAAATGATGAAAGGATGATAGCTCTAAGCGATGCAGGAATTCCATTTAGGGATCCAGAACTCAGAGGATCCAGTGATGAAATATTACAACAACGCGAAAACGAACGAATATCTATGAGGGGTGTTACAAAATTCGCATCAACTGTAAAAACACCAATATATTTAGGTAAAGATATAAATGAGCCACGGCTTGAGCGAAGACTTATTAAAAACATTAATGCGCTTGGAATAAATAATTTAAAATCAAAAGAAGCAGAATATATAATTTGTCCTCAATTTGATGAATGTATCTGTGGATGTGGAATTCCAAGATTACATAATTCCTATGGTAAAATAAATGAAATGATAAAGAGATTATCAGAAATAACAGAAAAAAGTTAAGCTTAAATTATTCAAAAGGTGAAAAATTGAACTTTGAAATTAAATACAAGGATGCAATGGGTAGAGTAGGTATATTAAAGACCCCACATGGAAATGTAAAAACACCCGCATTGATGCCCGTTATTCATCCTGGAAAGCAGACACTCGATGTTAAAAAATATGGGGCAGATATTGTCATAACTAACTCTTATATAATTTATAAAAACGAAGAATTAAAAGAAAAAGCATTAAAAGACGGTGTTCATAGTCTAATAAACTTTGATGGTCCAATTGTTACTGATTCTGGCTCTTTTCAGCTTTCAGAGTATGGAGACATTGATGTAAGCAACAGGGAAATAATTGAGTTTCAAGAAAAAATAGGTACAGATATTGGTACTTCTCTTGACATTCCAACTCCGCCATACGTAAAAAGGGAAAGAGCTGAAAAAGATCTGGAAATAACTCTTGAAAGGGCAGAAGAAGCACTAGATGCAAGAGAAAATCTCATGTTGAATTCTGTTGTACAGGGTTCTACATTCCCAGATTTAAGAGCAAAATGTGCCAAAATAATTGGTGAAATGGATTTTGAGGTTTATCCAATTGGGGCTGTAGTTCCTTTACTTGAAAATTATAAATACAGGGATGTTGTGGACATTGTAATGGCATCAGTTCCAAATTTACCTCAATCAAAGCCAAGGCATCTTATGGGCGCTGGCCATCCAATGGTTTTTGCTTTGGCAGTTGCAATGGGTTGTGATTTATTTGATTCTGCTGCCTATATTCTCTATGCTAAAGACGATCGTCTGATGATGCCCACTGGAACTTATAAATTACAAAATCTTTCTGAAATGCCATGTTCATGTGAAGTATGTAGTAAATACACTCCAAATGATCTAAGAAGCATGAAGAAAGATCAGAGAATGAAACTGATAGCACAGCACAACCTTCATATAAGTTTTGCAGAAATAAGACAGATAAAACAGGCAATTATCGATGGAAATTTACTTGAGCTAGTTGAACAGAGGTGCAGGGCTCATCCTTATCTTTTAGATGCCTTAAGAAACCTTAAAAAATATACAAACTTAATGGAAGAGTACGATCCAGAATACAAAAATTCTGCTTTTTTCTACAGCGGATCAGAATCATTAAACCGGCCTGAAATATTTAGACACTTAAACCGCCTTCAGAGACTTCCTCAAAAAAGCAGGATTTTGCTGCTCCCATCATTTAAAAAACCATATTCTAAAAATATTCAGAATATATTAACTAATTTTGGCAGAGATGATCAAGATTTAGAGAAACTTGGAAATCTCTACAGGATTGTAAATTTAAAAACAGAAAATAAAGAAACTGTAGATAAATCATTACAAATTGCCGTTGTGGATATCCCATTTGGAATTATTCCCCTTGAAATTGATGAAGTTTATCCTTTAGCCCAAAATGAAGCTCCGGATTTCTTAGATGAAGATTCCAGAAAATTCATTAAAGAAACCATAAATGGGTATATAAATAATTTCAACGAAGTTATACTCAGTGAAAGCCTTATCAAAAGATTTGATCTTGATTTTGAGCTTGAAAATTTCAATATTCAGGATTTAAAATTGGATTTTAATGACAATGAAAAGATAAATTACATTGCAGATTACCAATTTGGCAGTGGTGCTGGGGAAGCCCTATTTTATGGAGACATTCAGATAGTTAAAAGTAGAAAAACAGGTAAAATAAGGCATGTTTACGATGACGAAGAGTTGATTGCAACAATTCGTGCCAGTGATGGTATATTTGTAATGAGTATGGAAGGAGCAAGGAGACTTCATAATTATCTGGAATATCCAAAAAATAGAGTAGTTGTAAATAGTGATGCCGAACCATTTGCAAGGGAAGGAAAAAGTATATTTGCTAAATTCGTTATAGACATTGATATAAATATAAGGGCAAATGATGAAGTATTAATTGTAAATGAAAATGATGATTTACTGGCTTTTGGTAAGTCAATTTTAAATGCTCGCGAAATAAAAGATTTCAAAGTTGGTCAAGCTGTAAAAACACGTAAAGGAGGTAAATGATGATACCAGGTGCAGGAATGAATCCAAAACAACTTAAACAAATGCAAAGAGCCATGAAACAGATGGGCATGGATATGAAAGATGTTAAAGGTGCCACAGAAGTCATAATAAAGTTTAAAGATAAAGAAATTGTAATAAATAATCCCAAAGTAAATTTAATGGATTTTATGGGACAAAAAACATATCAAATAACAGGTAAACCTAAAGAAATAAAAATAGAAACAGAATTAAAAATTCCTGATGAGGATATAGAACTTGTATCAGCTCAAACAGGTGCAAGTAAAGAAGATGCTGAGAAAGCGCTAAAGGAAACAAATGGAGACCTTGCAGAAGCGATCATGAGGTTAAGCTAGATGGCATTTATTGCTCAGTTATCAGATATGCATATTGGTGCAATTAATTTCAAAGAAGAACTTTTATTAAGAGCTATAAACAAAGTTAATGGTCTTAATCCAGAATTAGTTATTGTAACCGGAGATATAACCAATAATGGTTATTATGCAGAATTTGAAAGAGCAGCAGAGTATTTGGATCTTTTGGAAAGTCCACTACTTGTAGTTCCTGGCAATCATGATGCAAGGCACATTGGAAACGAGTGCTTTGAGGAACTTATAAAGAAGCGATGCGGGACTTTAGATGTTAAAACTCCTGAAATTAGCGCTATAGGATTAGACAGCAGCGAACCAGATATAGATTATGGTAAAGTAGGAAGAACACAGCAAGCTTCAATGGAAAAGGAACTTGAAAATGCTGGAAAAAAGAAATTATATAAAATAATAGCTCTTCATCACCACATAATTCCAGTTCCCAAAACTGGGCGTGAAAGAAACGTTTTAACTGATGCTGGTGATATTTTAAAGTCTATAATTGATGGAGGCGCAGATATCGTATTATCTGGGCATAAACATGTCCCATATGTATGGTACGTTGGAAATACAACATTTGTTACAGCTGGAACCGTTTCTTCATTAAAACTTCGTGGAAGAGATATTTGTTCCTTTAATACAATTGATATTCAACCAGATAGTGTTGAAATATTCTTAAATCAGGCGGATGGAAATTCTAAACGACTTGCAAAATTCGAAAACAGGTGTAAGGTGATTGATTGAAAGTTATTATTGATGCATCCAATGTAGCTCACTTTGGAAAAGGAAGAGATGGACAACCAAGTCTTGATAACATATTAGAGGCAATTGAAGCATTAAAAGGATTAGGTTATGAACCATTTGCCATAGCGGATGCACCCCTTAGACATGAAATAGATAAGAAAGATGAATTCAACAAACTTCTTGAAGAAGAGAAAATTCAGCAAGTTCCATCTGGTACAACGGCAGATCATTTTATTTTAAAGATTGCATACGAAGAAAATGCAAAAATATTATCTAATGATGTATTTAGAGAATATAATGATGAATTTAAGGACATTGCAAGTAAAAGAATCCCTTACAGCGTTAAAGATGGAAAGATAGCTATTGGAACATCTTCAAAGCCAAAGAAAGTCAAAAATATACTGCAAAAAATTTGTACACATGCCCTTACTGAGTTTGAAAAGAAAGGACTAGATGCATATAAAGTTAAAAAAACCAAAAAATTAAGCGGTATTGCAATTGCAAAAGAAGCAATTGATAGAATAAATAAAAGTAAGGAAGAGGGAATTGATTCTAAACTGGAAGACATATTTATGAAAATCCCTCTATTTGATAAAGTAATGACCATGGTTGAAGATGCAGAAAGAACCAGTGATTTCATTATTTTTGTCCTTGTAAGTCCAAGGGACTACAAAGATGCAGTTAGATACGCTGGAAATATTGCAGTAACAGTGGGAGATAGGCTTAAACTTGAACATGCTCCTCTTGTCGCTGTTAGAAATGATCTTTTTACAAAACCAGGTAGCTTTGAGCTTAATATTCTCTATTCTGATGAGGTTGTTGAAGAATCTAAATACAATATCAATATAACAATAAATGATCATGATTACTCATTTGTAAAGAAAAATTCCAGAAACATCGCAAGTACAGTGGCTGCAAGAGTTGGAACATGGAAGTTTCCAATTGTATCAGTTAAACCAAGTATGTTAATGGAAAAACCAGGACAATTTGAAATTGTTTTAGAAAAAGGAGAAAGTAAGGGTAGCTAGTATATACTGAGACTCATTTCACTCTATAAGGAGGAAAAAGTTAAATGGTCATGGATTATCTAATGAGAGGCCTTTTTGGAGTTTTTGTTAAAAAGAAGGTCTTAAGCATAGGCACAAAATATTACCCAACCAACGACAGGGAAAGAGAATACGTAGAGATGATCAATTACACCAAGACAATGCTATTGGAACTTGATCGTGCACATATTACAACTCAAAATATTTTCCATAACCTTGTAAAAGAAATAGGAACAAATAATATCCCTGAAGGTAGAAAATTCATAGAAATAAAACCTGCAGAAAATAAAGTCGATGAATATGCCCTTTTAAGTAATATAATCATGGGTAGCGATAGATATCTGTATATAGAGGTCTTTGAAAGGGATCCTATTATTCGAGAATTTGTAGATCTCATCAAAAAAGAAAGAGGTACAATAGTTGAAGAGAGCAATACTGAAATTGTAGCTCGACTTCTTTCAAAAAATGATGCTATAAGAGTGGGAATTGAGATTATAGGGCTTGGAATGGAGAAAGATATTCATGTAAGAGCTGCAGCAGGTATGACTGGGGCAGCTGCCATTGAAAGAGCAATTAATTTAAACAAACAGATTGGTGAAGTATCTGGAGTAGGATTTACCAAGCTAGGGGGAGAATATGCTATAGTATTTTCATCTAAACTTGGAAAGATTAGGGGTACCCCTGCAATTTACGATAATTACTTATTCATTGATATTATAGATTCTACGAAATTTATAGAAGAAAATGGCCGTGAAAAACTCGTTGAAATAATGAATGATATTAAAAATTTCATTGAAACTGAATGCGACGGGAAAATTGAAGGATACAGGGAAGGCGGCGATGATTTTGTCGCTAATTTGCCAACAAAACATGCAGCGTTAAGGGCAGGTATTGATTCTGCATGGCATGCTTTAAATAACGGCGCGATGCTCAGGGCAGGTATAGGAAAAAGTAGAAGGGAATCTGGAGAAAGAGCCCAGATAGCCGATGAAGTTAAAATATGGAATAACAGTCCTGTTATAGTCTTTGATATTGCAGATGGGACATATGCATACTACGTTCCTTCAGAATTTTCAAGATCTGTAATGGACTTTTTAATGCACGGAAAAGCCAAAGCATTTTTAATATTTATCTTTGTGTTTGTAGCTACCTTCATTGGATGGAGTGCTGGATACTGGGAATTTGGTATTGTGGCAATATTCCTCGCCATTTTATACGCAGTTGCAACTTAAATTAATCTAACAATTATCTGGACACGAAGTTATGCTGACTAGTAAAATCCGTATAATTTATTAATGAAAACCTACAATAGAAAAATAGAGTGGTATCATGAAGCCAGAAACTGAAGCAAAAGCCATAATTGCATTAATCATTTCTTTAATTGCATTTGGAATCGGATCAGGAGCGGGGATAGTAATGGCTCTACAAAACGACACTACAAACTCAACACAGATCACGACCAATAAGGATATACCTCAGGTTCCATCCACAAAAAATGTAAATATACAGACTGGAACTCAAAATGCTTATAATTCCGATAATACAGGCACAGATCAGATTTATCAGGATAATGGCGGTAATAATAAAGGAAATGATAGTGGCAGCAATAATCAAGGTAGCGATTCAAATAAAACTAATCCAAACTAAATTATATAATCAGTCACTATTTTCTAATTTTATTTAATTAGGCTTAATTCTAAATGATATTTATGGGGAATTTTTATGGAAATAATAGAAGGAGGAATCTGCGCTGTAGATGGAGTTCTAGCTTCAGGATCTCGTAAAGGTAAATATGGAGTATCTATAATAGTAAGTAAGGAAAATACAGCATCTGCAGTCTTTACCTCAAATAAAGTGGTGGCAGCACCAGTAACTGTTACAAAAGAATCAGTTAAAAATGGTAAATTATCAGCAATCGTTGCAAACAGCGGCAATGCCAACTGTTTTACAGGTGAAGAAGGCCTGAATGATGCAAAAGAAATGACAAAAAGGGTTGCAGATAAATTAAATATTGAATCATCTGATGTAGCCGTTGCATCTACAGGCATAATTGGAAGAAAATTACCATTGGATATTATAAATAAACTCATAGATGAATCACTTAATACACTTGAGAATTCTCCCGAAGCTTCTTTTGCAGCTGCAGAAGCTATAATGACTACAGATACATTTTCCAAAGAATTTGCAGTTCAAACTACTCTTAAAAATGGGAATACAGTTAAGATTGGTGGTATAACCAAAGGTTCTGGGATGATAGCACCTAATATGGGTACCATGCTATGTTTCATCACAACTGATGTTAAAGCGTCACCTGAACAGCTAAAGGATGCACTCAAAAAAGCGGTGGATAAATCATTCAACATGATTGTGGTAGACGGTGATGAAAGTACCAACGATACAGCTATAATCCTGTCAAATGGAAATTCAGGTGAAATCGATGAAAATTTCCAGGAAGCACTTGATTATGTGTGCATTGAACTTGCAAAAATGATGGCAAAGGATGGAGAAGGCGCAACCAAGTATATGGAAGTTGATGTAAATGGTGCTGTATCTGAAGAAAATGCAAAGGCTGCAGCAAAAGCCATAGTTGGATCATCACTTGTAAAATCCGCATTATTCGGTGCTGACCCTAATTGGGGTCGAGTAATTGCAGCAGTGGGATATTCCGGTGCAGAAATGGATGAAAATTCTGTGGATATAACATTTGAATCAATTAGTGGAAATGTAGAAATTGTAAAAGAAGGTTCTATTAAGGCCTCTGAAGGCTCAAAAGAACTTGAAATTGCTGAAAAAATAATGAAGAATGATGAAATTAAAATAATTGTAGATCTTAACCTTGGGGAACACTCTGCTACTGCATTTGGGTGTGATTTAAGTTACGATTATGTGAAGATAAATTCAGAGTATTCTACCTGATATTCATATTATTTATAAATAGTTTAACTAACTATTCACAATTGAACAAATCAAATTATTATAAAATTATAAACTCAAAATGGGATAAGATGGAAACTGTTAACATTTTAATCGAGGCACTGCCTTACATAAAGAAATTTCATAGAAAAAAGATTCTTATAAAATACGGCGGCCACGCCATGATTGATGAAGCGGCTATGAACTCTACAGCAAGAGATACGGTCCTTTTAAAGTATGTAGGTATGGAACCAATTGTTGTTCATGGAGGAGGACCTGAAATCTCAAGAGCCATGGCAAAAATTGGAAAAGAACCAGAATTTATAGAGGGGCTTCGAATAACTGACAAAGAAACCATGGACATAGTTAAAATGGTTCTTGTAGGTAAAATAAATACTGAAATTGTGTCAAAGATTGGTTTACATGGTGGAAAAGGAGTAGGACTTTCTGGAAAAGACAGCAGGCTTATAGAAGCCATTAAAAAAGCCCCCCATATAGTAGTGAATGGCGAAACTGGCGAAGAAAAGATGGTTGATTTAGGTCTTGTAGGTGAAATAAAATCCATAAATCCTGCAATAATTGATGTACTCAGCGATAATGATTATATCCCTATAATTTCCCCTATTGGAGTTGATGATCAGGGCGAGACATTAAATTTAAACGCGGACACTGTAGCAGGAGATATAGCTTCCAGAATGGATGCAGAAAAGCTTGTTATTTTAACAGACGTCCCTGGAATACTTGAAGATCCAAAGGATCCTGATTCTCTTATAAGGAAAATTAACGTTAATGAAATTGAGGATCTTATTAAAAGTGGAATCATAACTGAAGGAATGCTTCCTAAAACAATGACATGCATTAAAGCAATTGAAGACGGTGTATCGTCTGCTCACATAATCGACGGTAGAATTAAACATTCTATACTCCTTGAGATATTTACTAAGAAGGGAATTGGAACCATGATTACGTCTTGAATCTAAATATTTTTTATTTTTAAATAGTTATTTTTGATTTTTATTAGAAAATAAAATTAAGTTGAATTGTTAGTATTAGAATTTACTTAAAATAAAAAAATAAGGTATACTACGTATTTTACCATTAAAATGGTAATGACGCATATTTACCTTTTACTATACATCTTTTCCAGTTTCTAGTAACACCAAATGAATTCCTTTTACCGGTCGCATCTGCTTTGTACCATCTACCGTTTACATGTACTCCAGCCCAAACGTGACCATACCATTTACCGCTTCTGTACTTGGCTTTACCATGGATATATCTGGCTGGGATTCCCACTGCCCTTTCAAGAGCTACTAACAGGTGAGTAGTGTCCGCACAATTTCCTTTTCTAGCATTTAAGGTACCTAATGCTCCCCTTTTGGTATTATAATAATATCTATAACGAACGTGGTTCCTTACCCAGTTAAAAATTGCCACTGCTTTGCCGAGCCTTGTTTTTTTGCCCTTTGTTATAGCGTATGCCAGTCGTTTTATTTTTGGATTGTTTGCCTGGCAGTTTCTAGTGACTTTAAGATATTTTCGCAAAGACTTAGGGAATTTCACTGTTGTCGGTGCTCCTGCAGCCATTGGTTTTACAATCTTATTTGAAACTCTTTTTTTGATTTCTTTTGGTTCACCAGCGGCCAATGTTTTTTCACTATTTAGGGCAGTTTTGTTTGTTTTTGTTTTAACTTTCTGTTTTACTGTATGCACTGATTTATTTGTTGCATCTGATTTGTGCTTAGTATTACTAGTTTTATGTGAGTATGCATAAGTTGAGTTTTTTGTACTGTGTATTTCCTGTTTTACACTGTTCTTCTTTGGTGTTATTAGATGTTTGTTATAAAATGTCTTTTTGACATAATTTACAATTTTATCGACTTTATTTTGCTTTACAGTCGATTTGTTTGTACTTTTTAAGCCAATTATTTCTTTATTGACTTTTTCATGTACAATATTGGTATTACTGAATTGTGTTCCCGCAGTCCCAACATTTGCTGCGCTTACACCAGCAATACCTGCCAGTAACATAGCTGTCACTAACGTAACTGCAAATAACAGTTTTCCTGTAATTATACCGCCTCCGATTCCCGATCATAAAAATACACTTAAAGCATATTTTTCCGGGTTGAGCACTAGTTAAGTAGGATACTATATAAATGTTTCGAAAAAAAAGTGCAAAATAAGCATTCTAATAAGCCTAATTTTAATTTAAAGCGTTTTAAATGCTTTTTTAAAAATGCATGCCCTGACATGAGATAGTGCTTTAAGCACATTGGAGTTAGAATACACCCAAAGTGAAATAATCGGTGCTAAAAAATTAGCAAATAGTTAAGAAAATATTAATTAAAATGAATCAAAAAAAGAAATTAAGATAATGCTATTTTATTTTTTTAAAAAGATAAAAAAGCATATCTATTTACAACAACTAAAAAACCTTTTTATGATCAACTTTTTAGAAAGGTAGTGACGCATATTTACCTTTTATTGTTGCTCTAGTCCAGTTTTTAATAACACCAAATGAATTTCTGGAACTGGTTGCATCAGCCTTGTACCATTTACCATTTACGTGTATACCTGCCCAAACGTGACCATACCATTTACCGCTTCTGAATTTAGCTTTACCATGGATATATCTGGCTGGGATTCCCACTGCCCTTTCAAGAGCAACTAACAGGTGTGCAGTATCTACGCAATTTCCTTTTTTGGCTTTTAAGGTACCTAATGCTCCTCTTTTAGTATTATAATAAAAAGAGTAACCAATGTGGTCCCTTACCCAGTTGAATATTGCCACGGCTTTACCAAGTCTTGTTTTTTTGCCCTTTGTTATTTTTGTTGCCAGCGCTTTAATTTTTGGATTGCTTGCCTGGCAGTTTTTAGTGACTTTAAGATACTTTTGCAAAGACTTAGGGAATTTCACTGTGGATGTTCCTGTAGTTCCGGATGTACTCAATGGTTTCACTGATACATAACTTGGTAGTCTCTTGTGTGTTTTGTAGAAAGCAGGTATCTTGGAAAATGTGTAGATTAATGATTTATAATTCATTTTACCAAGAGTGCTGGTTGTTTGTTTTGGTAAAACACCATTTTTATTTATAAATGTATTAACTCTTTTAGCAAGCCCTAAATAAGTGGATTTATTAATTTTCCCGCTTTTAAAGCTTTCTGTTGTTTTTGATGGAGCTTTTACACTTTTAAGTGTTATTGGTGTTGTTTTACCACTATTTAATTGTATTATGTCTGCAGTGAGTAATTTTAAGAAAGCAGGCATTTTAACTTGAGTTGTACCAATGGTCACATACTTTGGAAGTTTATGTTTTGTTTTAACGTACGTGTTGACTCTCGCTGCTGCACCGTTGATTTGACTTACAGTGAAACTTTTTGAGGTTACTGTTGGTGGTGATCCTGCAGCCATTGGTTTTTCAGGTTTTGCAACAGTTTTTTTTGTTGTAATATTCTTATTTGGTGTTTTTTCACTATTGACCTTTTTATCTGTTTTTAACCTTTTAACTGTATTGCTTTGTTCTTTAGTTGAATTATTCAGATATTTAAGATCATTAGCGTCGGTTTTGTTATTTTTTTGCACATTGTGAACATTATCACTCTGTACTTTTGCAGTTCCCACATCTGCTGCACTTGCACCAGCAATACCGACCAAAGATAGGCCAAATATTAATAGGATTGCAAATAACAATTTTCTTGTAATTGTACCGCCTCCGATTCCCAATCATGAAAATACACTTAAAGCGTATTTTTCCGGGTTGAGCACTAGTTAACTTCAATATCATATAAATGTTTCGAAAAAAAAGTGCAAAATAAGCATTCTAATAAGCCTAATTTTAATTTAAGACATTATAAATCCTTTTTTTGAAAACCATGGAATAATCTAAGATTGTGGTTTAAGCACATTGAAGTTAAAATATACTGAAAGTGAAATAATAGGAGTTAGAAATTTAGTAAAAAGTTAAGAAAATATTAATTAAAATGGATTAAAAAAAGAAATATCAGGGATACAACTTCACAAAAATAGTTTAACTATACATACTTTTTCATTTAAAGAAAATTGATTGGGAACTATGGAGAAATTATAAAAATTTGTAAGGGATACCTATCTTTTTAAGCTTTATATATTAAGTAAATAAGTAACATCTGAAAATTTACGATTTTTAATATTTAATAACTCAATATTCTGCCTTATATTTAATAATACTTATTCTTTTTTAATTAATAAGCTTAATTCGTAATTATTCACCGATTTGAATATTATATTAAATAAATTTAAATTTGGTATATTTTATTTTTAAATTTTAAATCGCAATTTTTAATATAAACATCCAACCAAAATGATTTAGGTGAAAATAATATGATTGATGTAGGCATCATTGGAGCAAGCGGTTACACTGGAGGAGAACTGCTTAGATTTTTAAAAAATCATGATAATGTAAATATAATTGCTGCAACATCCAGACAGTATGCAGGAATTAATGTATCAAAAGTCCACCCTCATTTAAGAGGAGAAAGTCTTAAATTTAAAGATGTTCCAGCAGAAAAGATTGAGGCTGATCTAGTTTTTACTGCTACTCCCCATGGTGCGTCCATGGATATAGTACCAGATTTAATTGAAAGAGATATTAAAGTTGTAGATCTAAGTGGAGACTATCGATTTGATGATATAGCTATATATGAGAAATGGTACGGTATTGAGCATTCTGCTCCTATAAAAGCGGTTTATGGGCTACCAGAAGTATATCGGGATGAAATAAAGAATTCAAATCTTGTTGCAAATCCTGGATGTTTCCCAACTGGTGGTATTTTAGCATCGATACCTCTTGCTAAAGAAAAACTAGTAGATACCATTATAATTGACTCAAAATCAGGAGTGAGCGGCGCAGGAATTAAACCTACAGAAGCAACACATTATCCAAATATAAGTGATAACATCGTTCCTTATGCAATTACAACCCACAGACATATGCCTGAAATTCAGCAGGAAGTGTCTAAATTTGGGGATGTTAAAGTTTCATTTACACCTCATCTAGTTCCAGTAATAAGAGGTATTTTGACAACTGTTCACACGTTTTTAAAAGAAGATGTAACATCGGAATATGTAAAAGAGCTGTATGATTCATTCTACGAATCAGAACCGTTTGTAAGAATTGTTGAGATGGATGAAGTTCCGAGATTAAGTGCAGTTAGAGGATCCAATTACTGTGATATTGGATGTTTCCAGATAGATGAAAATGGAAGGATTATTATGATATCTGCCATTGATAACCTGGTTAAAGGGGCATCTGGACAGGCGATTCAGAACATGAATATAATGTTTGGATTCAATGAGAAAGAATCACTGGATGTTGTAGGATTACATCCATAAAACTTTTAAGTCAAGATGGTAAATGTGATATTTTAAGTTTAATATTAAGTTAAACCCTCGAACATAGAATGTTCGGGGCCTCAAAATCTTTGATTTTGTAACATGGAAAAATTTTCAATTTTTCCGGTTACGGAACCCCGTTCCGTAAACAGCGAAAAACTTCGTTTTTCGCATGCTATGCACTCCTTCAATGCCGAAAATTAAAAGAATATTTGAGCACAATATTATCATCTCGATTAATTATTATTCTACCAGAAGTTATTAATAAATCATTAAATTAACTTTGACTATATAATAATGACTAATATCCTTAAATTGAAATTATTAAATGAATTAACTATACCAAAGGAATATTAAGTTAATTATATAAAATAATATTAATATGTGAGTGTCCTGAATGAAAACTATTGTTTTATATTATTCAAGAACTAAAAAGACATCTAAAGCTGCTAAAATACTTGCAGAAGAGGTTTCAGCAGATATTATTGAAATCGAAGATCTGAAGAACAGATTTGGGCCTTTAAACTATGTAAAGGCTTCTGCTGATGCCATGAGAGAAATTAAGACTAATATTAAACCTGCCACAGTTGATGTAAGTGAATACGGTTTAGTATATATAGGAACGCCAGTATGGGCTGGAAAACCTTCTCCTGCCATAATTACTCTTATTGATAAATGCAATTTTCAAGGTAAGGATGTGATATTATTTGCTACTCTTGGAGGATCAGGAGGCAGAAAAACTATTGATAGGATGAGAGAGAAAATTGAAGTTAGAGGAGGAAGAATGGTAACTTCATTTTTAATAAAAACTGCCGGTAAAAAAATGTTTGAAATAGGTGAAGAAGTGAAAAAAACAGTTGAAGAAATGGATTTGAAAATATATGGAGTATAAATGGTGGTTTAATGAAAATAGGAAAGATAATAGAATTATATAAACCATTAATAGCAATTCCTGTCATCATCACTATAATTTCACTGGCAATAATTGCGGTAAATGGTTTAGATGAAGGGGTAGATTTAAAGGGAGGTACCATTGCTACATTGCAACTCCAAAATCCTGTAGATCAATCCCAATTACAAAATATGATACAAAGTGGATTAAATCCAAGTGAATTATCAGTATCTGTAAGCGGTAATCGAGCCACTGTTACCATGGGTGGAACTCCTGATGTGGTTAAATTTACACAAGTTTTGAATAATACGGCCACGGTGCTGAGTTATAGTTCTGTTGGACCTGTATTAAGCGAAGCAGCGTTGAACCAGGTAATGTGGGCGCTTGCTATCGCGTTCATATTCATGTCCATAACAGTGTTTATTATATTCAGAAATTTTGTGCCGTCCCTAGCGGTTATTCTTGCGGCACTATCTGATATAATTATAGCAGTTGGTGGAATGTCCTTATTTGGAATCCCACTATCTCTTGCATCAGTAGGTGCACTGCTACTGCTTATAGGATACAGTGTAGATACTGATATTTTGCTTACTACTCGGGTATTGAAGCGTAGAGAAGGAACAATTACAGAGAGAGCTATTGATGCCATGAAAACAGGTTTTACAATGGCTGCAGCAGCCATAGGTTCAATGGTAGCCCTGTATGTTATAGTACACTTTTTCATACCTACTGCTACTACACTGGCTAATATTGCTGCAGTTTTGATTATAGGGCTTGTAGCTGATGTACTGGCTACATGGCTTATGAATCTTGGTATACTTAGATGGTACATGGAGAGTGGTCGCAGATGAGTGACGTTATAGATTTTCTAAAAGATTACCGTGTCATCCTGCTTATAGTCCTTGTAATTGGAAGTTTAGCTGCTATTTCAACCTACGGGATAGCTCAGGGACTGGATTTAAAAGGTGGTTCTATTGTTCAAATACATCTAGAACAACCAGTTGATGCTGAAACAATGAGTAAAGTTACAACAGTTCTCGATAAGCGTCTAAACATATTTGGTGTGGCTGATATTAAAGTAAGGCCGAGTGGTAATCAGGACGTAATTGTAGAAATTGCAGGTGTTCAGCCAGATCAAGTTGCAAGAATTATAGGGACACCTGGTAAATTCGAGGCAAAAATTAACAATCAAACAGTAATTACAGGTTCAGATATAACTGGAGTTAAACCATTTCAGGTTACTGGAACCAATTGGGCTGTACCATTTACATTATCAGTAGACGGTGCTAATAAATTTGCAAAGGCAGCGCAGGGTAAATCTGGAACTCCTGTAGATTTCTATCTGGATGATCAATTAATTACATCTCCAACCATAGATCCCGGAGTTGCTAATGGTGTTCCTGTAACGGATGTAGAAATAACAGGTAGTAACTCTACAAAAGATGCTGCAACACAAGAAGCGAGAGGTATTCAAGCTGTATTACAGTCAGGTGCATTGCCTGTTAAGGTAAGTATAGCAGGAATAAGCAGTGTATCAGCAGAACTTGGTGATCAGTTTAAAAACGGAGCTCTAATAGCTGGAATACTAGCATTAATTGTAGTATCTGTTATAATATTTGCCAGGTACAGAAGACCTATACTTGTACTGCCTATAATTGGAACTAGTCTAGCAGAACTTCTCCTGATTTTGGGTGCAGCGTCTGTGATACACTGGAATATAGATTTACCTGCTATTGCTGGTATTATAGCAGCGATAGGTACAGGTGTGGATGACCAGATAATTATAACCGATGAGGTCCTTAAAAAAGGTAAGACATCTAAAAGAAGAAGAGCTGGACTTAATATTAAAATGAAAGGTGCGTTCTTCATTATTTATGCCTCAGCAGCAACTTTAATCGCTGCTATGATCCCTTTACTGTATGTAGGGTTATCTAGAGGTTTAACTGGTATCGGAATCCTTTCAGGTTTTGCATTTACTACAATCCTTGGAGTTATAATTGGGATTTTCATAACAAGGCCTGTATATGCGAAATTCATAGAAAAATTCGTTGTTAAAGAATAAGATAATTATATCTTATTTTTTTAATCTTTTTTTAAATTAAATCTTTAATAAATCAAATTCAGGAAATTTTAAAAAGTAGCATATTAATTCTAAATTTCTGCTTAATAAAAAAATTGTTTATTTTTAATCACGATTTCCACGGACTGCAGACCCTATAACTCCACCAAAGGCAGCAATTATCACGTGAATTAAAGTAAGAATCAAAATCGCAATAACACCAAGGCCAGCAATAATTAATCCAACTATTCCTCCAAAGGCTGCACCTAATATAAGGATAACTATTGACTCTATTAATCCTCCTAAAAGACCCATAATAGCTCCATTTACAGCCCCATTACTCAAATTAATGTTGACTATATAACCAACCAGTATTCCTGCTATAAGGGACGAAATCATTCCTCCGATTACAGGAATAACAAAACTAAGTAGTGTTCCAAGCACTACAGATACAAAGAATCCTAAAATTATCGCTTTCCAATTTAACATATTTTCAACCTACAACTTTAATTAATTTGTAGTTTATCGTAGATAATTTTTGGGAAAATAGTGATCTAAGTCATATCTTCATATATTATCTTGAAAATTAAAATAAATCTCAATTTTATATTTTCCTACAATTTCTAATGGAAATAATTAAGATTAAGTTAAATAATGATCTAAAATTAATTAATGAAGAATAGAAATAATAAAGAGATTAAGGACCTTAAAGTCTTTGAATCGTGGGTTAAAGAAGGAAATCAGCTTTTGATGCAGAAAGAATATATAGCAGCAATAATATGTTATGACACTGCTTTGGAATTAAATTCAGATGATGCAAGAGTCTGGGACAATAGAGGAGTCGCTCTTTCAGGCTCCGGAAGATATAATGATGCTATTGAAAGTTTTGAGGTATCTCTTGATTTAGAACCTGATAATTTCCAAGCATGGTCTAATATGGGTGTTTCCATGGCTGCAATTAAAAGATTCGAAGAAGCCTTAAACTGCTTTAACACAGCATTAGATATTGAACCTGAAGACAGCAATACCTGGATTAATAAAGGGACCGTTTTTATTACTCTTTCTAAGTATGAAGAAGCTTTAGAATCATTCGATGAAGCTTTGAGATTAAATCCAATAGACGCCAAAGCATGGGCAGGTAAGGGGTCTGTTCTCAAATTTATGGGCAATTACGAAGAAGCCATAAAATGTATGGAAAAATTCATTGAACTGGCATCCCCTGATATTTCATCACAAATTGAAGAAGCATGGGCCATGATATTTGATCTTAAACTTCTTCTAAGTCAAAAGAAATGATATTCAACTTATTTTTAATTCAATTGAAGCATTAGAAGATTAATTAAATGAAAAATAAGTCATCTAAATATTTTTCACTTTCTAATTAAACCTTATTTTTAAAAATTGTAAATGAACATGGATTTTAATATAATTATTTACTAAAATTTTATTTTTAGTCCTAGTAAATCAATTCTCTTCAATACCTATTTTAATATATAAAAACAAAATATTAACATAATGAAGGAGGTGACTTAGTGAATAGCAAGGGAGTTGTGGCTGCAATAGTGATTATAATTGTAGTAGTTATTGCTGGAGTATATCTGGCGGCACAAAGCGTAGATCAAAGTAATAACACTTCTAATGTGTCTAACAACACTCCACAAAACGTATCACAGCAAAACAACACCACAATAAATAATGAAACTAATTCAACAAATTCTACAAATAATACAAGTATGAATAACACAAATGTATCTGCTCAACAGGCAAAACAGATAGCTAAAGTGTATATTTTAGAATCCGGCGCAACAGCTGGTAATCCTATCCTCAATACATGGCCTGATGGAAGGTTAGTTTGGAATGTACCAATTATTAATTCTAATGGTCAAGAAGAAGGAGTCAGCATTTACATTGATGCTCAAACAGGTGCAAGGCTAGGATAATTCTATAGCACCTATTAAATAAAGTTGAAAATCTACGATTTAATGTAGATTTTCAATTTCTCCAAATTTTCTTTTCTTAAGGGTAAGACAACTCTTTTTCCTTCATAGATGAATATAAACCTTGAAATTGGAGTACCAAATTCAATATCTTCAATTTTATTTAGGATATATTTATTTACTTTTCCAGTTCTATTTGTTCCCCAGAATGTTTTTCTATATTCTATAATAGTCTTTTTTGTAATTTCAAGATCAAAAGAGTCATCTTCAAGAAAAGCAATGGTATCTTGAAGATCCCTATCACATACGATGCAATTTTTGGTTCCTTTTAAATTTCCTACTCCACATTCGGGACAAATTAGGCTAAATTCATCATTAATTTGTAATTCATCATCATTTTCCATCTAAATATCCTCTTTGGTATTTAAAAGCTATTTGAAATTTAGATTGTTTTGAATTATATCATTTTTGAATTAAGTACAGTAATTATTAAATAAACAGAATATTTTATTATTGACTTAAATTAAAAAATAATAGTGTACTGTTTAAAAAACATTTAAAAAAAGTATCGGGAGAGTGATAATTATGGCCAGATCTGGATTTTCCTCAATAGATAAATCTACACAAAAAACAAAGGAGTGGTTACATGATGTCCAGAGTGAACTTGGATGGGAAGATGAAAATGAAGTGTATATATCATTTAGAGCAGTTATTCAAACATTAAGGGATAGGTTACCAGTTGATGAAGCAATAGAATTTGGTGATGAATTACCTATGGTTATGAAGGGAATTTATTATGAAGGGTATACTCCAAGAAATAAGCCGGAAAAAATAAAGAATCAAGCCCAGTTTTTCGAAAAAGTTCAGGAAAAATCTCCAAGGCGAGAGATAAAGACCGAAGAGGCCACTAAATGCGTATTTTCCACTTTGCAAAAAAAACTTAGCGGTGGAGGGGAACTGGATAAAGTAAAGCATAATCTCCCAAAGGACCTTCAAAAATTGTGGGAATCTTAAATAAATAGGTTTAAAAAGAAATTATAAGTGGAAAAAAATGAAAATTGGTTTTCACGCGTCACATGAGCAATTTAGGCCAGGTGAATTATTAAAATTAGCCCAGACTGCAGAAAAATCAGGATTTAATACTGCTATGTGTTCAGATCATTTTCATCCATGGGGTAAAAATCAAGGAGAATGTGGATTTGCATGGACATGGCTTGGAGCAGCACTAAACGCTACGTCATTACCATTTGGAGTGGTTACCAGCCCAGGCCAAAGATATCATCCTGCCATAATAGCTCAGGCAGCCGCTACAATTGTCGAAATGTTTCCAGATAGATTCTGGATAGCTGTTGGAAGTGGACAGTTGTTGAATGAAGGAATTACTGGTGAGAGATGGCCATCCAAAATGGAGCGAAATGAACGTTTAAAAGAATCTGCAGCTATTATAAAGTCCCTGTGGGCAGGCGGAACTGTAACATATCGTGGATACATAAATATCGAAGATGCCACTCTCTATACAAGACCTAAAAATCCGCCCCTTCTAATTGGTGCCGCAGTTTCAATTGAAACAGCAGAATGGGTTGGAGGATGGGCTGATGGACTAATTACAACTCCAAAGCCTAAAAAAGAACTTAAAAAGGTTGTAAATGCATTCTATCGTGGTGGTGGAAAAGGAAGGCCCATGTACCTTAAGGCACAGTTATCTTATGATCAAACGGAAGAAGACGCTTTAAATGGAGCATGGGAGCAGTGGAAGACAAATGCGTTCAAAAATCGCGTGCAAACTCAATTAAAACTCCCTGAAGAATTTGATGAGGCCTCTGAACTTGTAACACCTCAAGATATTCATAAAAAAGTGAATATTTCTGCAGATATTGAAGATCATATTAAATGTCTGGAAGAATATGTCAAACTAGGATTTGAACATATTTATCTTCATAACGTAAATCGAAATCAAAGGAAGTTTATTGAGGATTTTGGTAGGCATGTAATTCCTGCTTTGATGAAATAACTTTATTTTTTGTATTTTTCCAGTACTTTTTTGTAAAGAGAGATTATATCATTTAGTGATGAAACTATAATATCATCTTTAACTCCACTCACTTCTGCATTTAACTTCTCTAAAATTTCATTTGCCTGTTTTAAGGTTTCATCTGATGGTTTTCCATTTTCTTTAATATCACTTTCTATTTCTTTTAAATTAACTTCACTTGCCATTATCATATTCACTATATTTTCCATTTAATCACCATTATTTATAATTTAGTATTACTCATCTTTATAGATAGCGATTTTAAAATATTAAATTTAAAAAAAGTGTAGATATTACCCATCTTTATTGAATAAGTATCATGAAAGTTCATAATTAGGTAAATCTGTTCTAATAGGGAGGCATTATTACTAATACCTTAATTATTCTTTTCATATGTGCGTTATTGGGATTTATCAAGTATACCATTTCTTTCCAAGCTCTGAGTCGTAGGATGCTTTATTTCTAATATTAAAATTGAGAAATACCATTTTTTATAAGACCAATAATTTATAAACAAAAGAGTACTAATTTTATTAGATATAATATATTTGAAAAATTACTGCGGGTATAACATGAAAATGCCAAAAAAACTTAAGGTTAAACCGATTAAGAACGGTACAGTAATAGATCATATAACTGCAAATAGGGCGTTAAGTGTTCTTAAAATACTTGAATTACCTAATGAAAAAACTACAGTCACTGTTGCTATGAATGTTTTATCTTCCGAGATGGGGAGTAAGGATATAGTTAAAGTAGAAGGGCGGGAACTGGCCCCTAAAGAAGTTGATAAAATAGCTCTAATAGCACCTTCAGCAACGATTAATATAATCAGGGACTATGAAATTGCGGAAAAAAGTAAGGTTCATCTTTTAGATAGAATAAGTGATATCTTAAAATGTCCCAATCCAAATTGTATATCGAATACAGACGAGCCTGTTAAAATTAAGTTCTTTGTAACTGGAAAGAAACCAGTGATTTTAAGATGCTACTACTGTGAGCGAATCATGGAAGAAGATGAAATTGAGGCTCAGTTTTAGGCATTTATATTCTATTTTACGGTGTTTTCATATGTATAGATTTTTAATACTTTTAATAACGTTTTTCATTGTTGTTTCTCCAGTATCGGCAAGCGTATTTGTAAGTGAACCATCAAGTGAGATAATGACGGCCCCCGCAGCATCTTATACAAATAGTCAACTTATTTTAAGCGATAAAAATCCGAATCAAGCCGTTTTAAATTACATAAATGGTAAAAGTGCAGTTATTGTGGGAGATATATCGCTGAATGGAGAAAAAATTCCTGCAGATTCAGTCAGCCTCTCCAGTAAATACTGGACTAAGAGCGATGTTGTTGTGCTTGGAACCGGTCAGGATGTATCGGCAGCGCTTGTGGCGATAAAAAATAATGCCCCTCTTTTAATAATTGGAAATACTATTCCAGATAATGTAAACAAAGAAATTCAAAGATTAGGGGCTAAAAAAATAATAATCTGCGCATCACCTTCATCGATACCAGATTCTGTGCTAAATCAGTATCCAAATAGTCAGAGAATATGGGAAGGCAGCGATAAAGATACTTTAAAAAGTGTTCAAAATGGAGATACAAAAGTTAAAGCTCCTTTAAGTCTATTACCAGTAGCCATGACTCTCTGGAAAAATGCAGGCTTTGATGTATACCCGAATGTTACAGTAAATGATAAAGTTACATTATGGTCATCAAATGATATCACAACAAGCATTGTAATGAACAGCTACGCAAATAAAAACCTCCCTACTATTTACATAACCAGTGATAACCTTGTATCTGAAAGTACAGATAAAGACATGCTTAATAAAATAAAAGAGGCGATATCTGGGTCAGCTAATGTAGAAATAGATGATGAATCCCCAAGCCCTGGAGAAGCACCAAGAGCTATACAAAACGCACCAGGTGGAATTGCAGCATATATTGCGGCAGCAGATCCTGGGGCCATGACTGACCTTGTTAAAGGTATCAAAAACGGTTATCTTAAAAATGATGCCCAAAAATTAAGTGGAATTGTTTATATAAACTATGGACAGGTTAATTTAGATAATACAAGCTATTTACCAAGAGCATGGGACGATAATTACTCAAATGTGTATTTTGCAGGTTTATATGATCCTTCTTCATTTTTAAAGAGTGCTGGAGTTGGATTGATTCAACCTAATGAAGGAACTTCATCACAGGATGAGGAAATCAGTAAGATCGCATCCGGATTAATCGATGTTGCATATTCCTCTAATAAAAATCAGGCAAATTCTAATTATAATTCTGGGTTAATTGGAACTCATGAAATAGATCCTGAGGTACTCGCATATGGTTCTCAAAATATTTTAGACGGTAAAAAACCTAAAATAGGCACCTTAAACTGGCTATACATGACTTCACAGTATGTAAGCGGTTATCCTGTTGGAAAAACATCTGGTGAGTTTTCAGGTAATATATCAGGTGAAAGCACATATTTTGGAGTCCTTACAATTGATGAATACAGAGAAGCTGGCAAAGATGTTCATGATTACATGGAAGCCAATAAAAGTGTCCCTAATTCAGTTACTGTAGATGGCAAAAAGTTGAATAAAGCAGATATGAAATTTATCTTTGCACAGTTGACCTATGATCATACAAGCAAGTCAAATATGACATTTCCAAAGACAATTTTTGTGAATAAGTCCTACGAACCCTTTGATATTATATATAAATTTATAAGAAGTTCATTTTATCAGATATTTGGGTAAAACTAGCTGATATCCGCCTGTCTATTAACAAAAGATAAATGATCATAGACTAATTAGGTCACCTCTGGAGCTACTTTCAATGCTTTATGAAATTTTAAAAATGCATACATTTGTTCCAGGGATGCCTCTACACTTCTAGGCATAACTGTCCCATGGGGAGACATAGATTCTCCTGTTACAGCTGGAATTCCCGCTAGATTAAATACATCTTCAAGTGCTCCTGGAAACATTGATCCTGCCTTTGTAAAGGATAATATCGTGGATTTAGTTTCTTTTTCTATAAAATCAGCCATCTGGAAGCTTAAAAGGCATGGTACTTCAGAACAGATAACACTTAGCTTACCTGGATATCCTCCTGGCCTTGTAGAATGAAAATCACCTAAATATTTGATGTTGTATCTTTTGGCCATGCTTAATATATTGTTGGTGGGTGTTCCAAACAATTCCGCAGTCCTGTTTGGATCTTGACCTCTCCACGATCGAAGGCTTTTTTCAGTTGAAGAGGGTATAGCAAAAGGAATTACATGTACTGTTACGTTGAGCTTTTCAGCTGCCAGCCTGTTTATTAGTTTAACTGCAGCTATTTGTGGAGGAAACTCATTACCGTGAACACCTGCTAAAATAAGGATACTTGGCCTACCTTTTTTTCCAAAGGTAACAACGGGAGTACCTTTTTTTGCAGCAAGAAATAATTGATTGTTAAGAGGTGTTTTGGGAATATATTTCGTAAGTAAACTATTCTTAGTTATGTCTCCACCTGCAAATTTATTTATAATATCTATCTGCAGTTTATATGCAGAAGGTGCTATAAGTGATTTTTCTACCTTAGTTTTGTCTTGCATCAATATATCATATGTCTCATTTTTTATTTTAGTATTATTAAATGAAATAAAAAGTAGTTGGGATGATCAGATGAAAATATTTAACAATTATTAAGATGCGTTGATAAAGTTTTGAGGGTTATTTTATCCCTAAATTATTTTCTTACAGGCCTATATTCCTCATTAAATATTTTACTTTTGCTATGTGTAGATTTCTCCATGGTTTCTGGTGAATTATCATCATTAAAATATAGGGTTAACCTGATCATTCCTTTACGTTTAACAGGTCCTATGACAATATCCGATCTCCTGTCAATGCCTGTAAGCCGTATATGAGTTGCATTTTTTTTATCAACTTTATGTCCTTGTGCATCTTCGTATTCAACATCTCCATTTATATACATTGAAGGTATTCTAACCTTAGATGCAGGAATACTTCTTGGAATGTCTATATTATCAGGTAAAGGCACTAATTTTTCATGTGGAATACTTTTGGACCTTTGACGCTTCCTTTCTTCATCTATATTTTTGGCTATTTCTTCCCTTTGAAGGGTACTGAGTCTTTCACTTTCTGGGAATATTGTGTTTTCTTCTTTTTCAACATGAGCTTCTACAGTTTTTCTTAGTTCATGCAGTTTATCTACCCATTCTTTTTCTTTCCAGGGAATATTTTCCATATCTTTAATAATTTTACGGGCATCTTCATGTTCTTGAAAACTCTGATTCATTCCATTTTCGTCTATGACCTTTAATCGGGGGTAAAAATATTTTTCTTCCCCTTCCATGTGTATGTTCAGTTGATTTTTAATTTCTCTAAATTTAGTACTTTCTTCCTTGTCTGAAGCTTCCCTTAAGAGATTTTTAATTTTATTATGATCTTCTTTTAGCATTTGAAATAATTCCTCAGTCATTGAATAACCCCTTTTATTACTTATTATATGAATGGTATGATATTAAATTAGTTAAAAATAATAAATAAAATAATGGTGAGTAAAAATGGATCTCAAACATAAAAGGAATGAGAAGGAGAAAACTACAGATTATATAGTTACTGTTACGGATAGTGAATTATGTCAATATAAAGAAAGGATGGTTGGGTCTTTGGATCAGGATTTAATTCACGTATCCCGGATGTTATCGGATATAGTAACTGATATGATAGTTAAAAGAATTCTAGCTGACTTGAATAAACTTGAAAATTAATTTTTTTAAATCAATAAACCATTTTAACCACTGAACTGCTATTATAATGGTCATTACAAACTTACAAAAATTTATCTATCAGATTTCACCATTTACTATTAAAGGTGATGATATGGAGATGGCGAAATATGTATTGAATAAAGGATCAAACAAGAGGCTTGAAATTATAGACATAACAAAGGATATTAATAATATCCTTACAAGGTGTAAAATAAATGAGGGTATAATCAATATTTTTGCCAAACATTCAACTGCCGGGATCGTGATAAATGAAAATGAATCAGGATTAGTGAAAGATTTTCAAAATGCTCTTGAGTCCTTAATTCCAACTGGAAAAGGTTATTTACATGATAGAATTGATAATAATGCTGATTCACATATAAGATCATTTTTTATTGGAAGTAGCGAAACAATTCCTATTGAAAATGGTTCATTAAGTTTAGGAACATGGCAAAGTGTTTTTTTCGTTGAACTTGATGGTCCCAGAAATAGAAAATTTATTGTAACTGTTATGGGTAAATAGATTTAAAAATTTAATAAAGGAATGATTGTTCAATAGCATATTTACATTAAAATGAAATAAAAAAGGAATAGTGCAAACGAAACTTTCATGAAAGTTTCATGGCATTTTTACCATAGTAATATTTTAAAACATTTGAATTCAGGGGTATGCCCATTGACACCATTTCGCCTGATGAATTGCATGAGACAACTATTTGATGTCCTTTTATATGTATCTGATGTATTTTACCTATATTTTTATCAAAATATCCTCCTACAGCATAGAAAAGCTCATTAGTTTCTTTATTATCTTTAATTACAGGATTTTTCAAAATTATTTTCACCCATTTAGCAAAAGTCATCTTATTTGCCTCCAGACATGTGATTAATAATTTATCACATAATGGTATAAAAAGATTACTATGAAATGTTATAACCCCGTCCTTAAATCAAAGATAATAGAAAAAGAAATAAAATAATTTGGATATTTTAATTTTTATACTTTATAACTAATTGAATACCCTATAACTAATTTAAAATTCATTGTCTCTAAATTGAATTTCAAATGCGATAACAGGATATTCCAGGTCAAAATTGGTTATTACCTCCGGATGAACCTCTCCAAAGAAACCGCTTACCTCTAAATTCTTAGATTTCCAGTTATTGGTTCCCTTAACTTTTGAACATCTCCCTTTTATAAAAGAAGGATGGTTATAAGGTTCAATATTCATTTTAAGTCCAAGATTTACAAACAATGCATCTACAATAGATTTAATTTCTGTAAAGTTAGCTGTTGAGTGGGTTATAGCTCCTGCCAGCTTTTTAAAGTCACGAGTACATGTTTCACATGTTTCATCTAAAAATACAACATTTCCAACTTCAAAAATCTTTTGAGGGAGCTCTTCATGCTTATTATCTTCTAAAAATTCCATCAAACCCTGTAACAGATTCTTTCTCAACATGGTTCTATCTACAGATATAGGCTGAGCCACAATTACGCGTTCATCTTCAGGAAGTCTCATATTTTTATAATGCTGTTTTTCGCTTGTAAGCATGAGACTCATGGTTTCAATAAAGCCCATTCCAATTAATATCTCCCTTAAAATGTTATCAAAAGATTCTCCCTTATCTTCCTCTGCCACAGTTGCAATTTTGGGTAATTCTGGTTCTATTTTCCTAAAACAGTAACCTATTGCAATGTTTTCAATCAGATCAACTTCATGTAAGATATCAACCCTGAATGCAGGAACAATAGCCTCAATTATATCCTCATTTTTAATCTCGGCACCAATTCTGACTTTTGCAAGGTAATCTACAGCATCAGATTGGGTAAGGTCTATTCCAATTTTCTTTTCTGCATTTTTGACACTTACTTCTTTTTTCTTGGGAGTTAAGTCAGGTGTTTGAACTTCTCTATCTTCATAAATTACGTTTAATGATTTTAATTTTCCTCCAACTTCTGCAAAGGAAGTCATAATAATGTTAAGCGCATAATTTACAGCTTTTTCATCAGTTCCAGTGACATCAACAAGGATATTTTTGGTTTCTTCTGTAAGTTTAGTAAGTTCTCCATTGATTATAGGTGGCATTGAAAGTACATCACCATTGGAATCAACTATAAGGGGATATTTATCGAAATTTTCAATTAAATGAGCATATTTCTTCCCTTTTTGATGTTCTTGAAGTATTTCTCTTAGAGTCATTTCTTGAGTACATTCAAGGGGTATAAATGAGTCTTTATCAGGATCTGCAGCCTTGTAGAAGAAAGGTTGTTCTATGACGTCCAGATTGTGAATTCCGATTGCAACTTTTTTTCGATCTCTTCCTATAACCCAGTGAAGATCCTCCTGGAATTCCATAATCTGTTTTAATTTGTTTCCAGTTAAATTGACACCTTCCACTATACCAAAAGCAATATATGGTCTAATTTCCTTTAAATCTGGGTCAACTTCTACATTAATTCCAGATTGCTCTAATTCATATTCAGGTAACCCTTTTTCTATATCAAGAAAACCTTTAAGGGTTCTGGCAACGCCTTCAACACTTAAGTGATCTGGGCGATTAGGAAAAAACTCCACTTTAACCTGTTCATCGTCATAATCTTCTATATCACTTGCAATCATGGGTAAAAGGTCTATCAATTCATCTTTTGGGATTTTTTTCCCTAAAATATCGTAAAGATCCTCATAATCAAATGTTATAACTGGCATTATGTCATCCTCTAATTTATAATAAGCTAAAATCAATTTTGTTGATTAATTTATATACTATAAAATTTATTTTTTGTTCATCTATAATTAAACTAACATATGAATTTTTATAAGTTCTATTATTTAAAATATAAACCAACTTAATTCGTTACGCATAAAAAATTTATGCTGTGCATTAAATTTAATGTATACCAGCAATCTTTACCTGATTTTGGTTATTCCTTAACTTAATCATAACAGAAAATTATAGTTTAAGGGGGTATTTAAATAAAGGAAATTGAAAATTTTAAAAAACAATTATCATTTAATATAAAGGAAAAAGAAGTAATAAATCAACTTAAAATTCCTCACGATGTTTTTTTACCATTACTTTTTTCAATTAAATTTGGGGGAGATTGGAGTTTAAAAGTAGAATCTACAAATGTCATGGCCATCAAAGAGAAAATTACGCGTTTTGATGAGGAAAAAATGATAGGATATACCCTGGAAAACGTTTTTTTGTTTTTAAATCCAGTTATATTAAATCAGGAAGGAACCATTTACAGGCTTGAAAAATGTGGAAACAAAAAAGAAAGAGAAAGCGTTAAAAGACCATATAGAACAACTATTGATGCTGAATATGCCATAAAAGCTTCACTTAACCCTATGACAAAGAAAATTACCTTAAAAAGAGTTAAAGGACCTTTTAAATTTACAGGTTCAAATGCATATGGTGTTTCACATGAAATGGAACATCTTTTAGGGGATGAAATCAGCGGAGAACCATTATTTGAATTTGAATATGAAATTGACGAAGAAGAACATTAAAATAACACATATGGAACTTCAAATCATGAATTAGCTACTTTAAACTTTTATTATACACAAACTATTTATAGAACCTCTAACCCATTGATAAATTACACATTGATAAAATATAAGATAATAGAGGTGATATAGTGGCACAATTAGGTGGTGGAAACCAACCAATTTTAATCTTTCCAGAAGGTACTAACCGATTATTAGGAAGAGATGCTCAAAGAGTAAATATTATGGCAGGGAAAGTCCTTGCTGAAACTATAAGAACAACACTTGGCCCTAGGGGAATGGATAAAATGCTTGTAGATTCCCTTGGAGATATCGTTGTTACAAATGATGGTGTAACTATCCTTAAAGAAATGGATATTGAACACCCAGCTGCTAAAATGCTTGTTGAAGTTGCAAAAACTCAGGAAGATGAAGTAGGGGACGGAACAACAACCGCAGTAATCATAGCCGGTGAATTACTCAAAAAAGCTGAAGATCTGCTTGATCAGGATATTCATCCGACAATCATTGCTATGGGTTACAGGCAGGCTGCAGAAAAAGCACAGGAACTATTAAACCTGATATCATTCGATGCTGATGGCCGTGATACTCTCTTAAAAGTTGCAATGACTGCAATGACAGGTAAAGGTTCTGAAATGGCAAGAGAACCACTAGCAGAACTTGTTGTCGATGCTGTGATGCAGGTTGAAGAAGATGGTGAAGTGGATAAAGACAACATAAACATTCAAAGAATTCAGGGAGAATCTGTCAACGAATCCCAGATTGTAAACGGTATCGTTGTGGATAAAGGTAGGACAGATCCAGGAATGCCAAAACAAATTGATGATGCAAAAATAGCACTCATTAAATACCCTATTGAGGTTAAAGATCTTGAAACCGATGCAAAAATCAGTTTAACAGACCCAGCTCAAATGCAGGCATTCATAGAAAATGAAGAGCAAATGATCAGGGATATGGTAGATAAGATCATAGAATCTGGAGCTAATGTCTTATTCTGTCAAAAAGGTATTGATGACCTTGCACAGCATTACCTCACAAGAAACGGTATTTATGCAATAAAAAGGGTTAAAAAATCTGATATGAACAGACTCGAAAAAGCAACCGGCGCTAAAGTTGTAACAAACATAGATGACCTGAAACCAGAAGATTTAGGTGAAGCTGGTCTTGTTTATGAAAAGAAAATATTCGATGAAGTTTTAACATTTATAGAAGACTGTAAAGACCCAAAAGCAGTTTCAGTAATTTTAAGGGGAAGTACAAAACACGTTGCAGAAGAAATCGAAAGAGCAGTCGACGACGCAATTGGTGTTGTTGCATCCACAGTAGAAGACAAAAAGGTTGTTGCTGGTGGAGGAGCTCCAGAAATAGCAATATCCAAAGGATTAAAAGAATACGCAGATTCAATCAGCGGTAGAGAACAGTTAGCTATTAGAGCATTTGCAGAAGCCCTTGAAGTTGTACCGAGAACACTGGCTGAAAACGCTGGATTAGACAGCATCGACGCTCTTGTAGATTTAAGAGCTGCCCATGAAAAATCTTTCTACATGGGATTAGATGTATTCCAGGGCGATGTAGTAGATATGTATCAGGCTGGTGTTGTTGAGCCACAAAGAGTTAAAAAACAGGCTATCCAGTCCGCTGCAGAAGCCACTGAAATGATACTCCGTATTGATGATGTTATTGCATCATCAGGTGTACATGGTGGTGGAGGAATGGAAGGAATGGAAGGTATGGGCGGAATGCCTGGTGGAATGCCTCCAATGATGTAATTACATTCCTTTTTAATTTAAACAAGGCATTAGCCTTATTTTTTTTATTTTTAAATTTGAGTTTTTTCATAATTTGTTTATTGGTTTTTAACAGGAGCAATATTAATCTACCAAGTCCAATTTTTGCACCATAAATTTAAACATAATTTATATGTAAGTCAAAAAGTAATATAAAAACAAAAATAGAATTCATAGGATAAGATTAAATGATTGAATATGTATTTGGTCTGGCAGTAAGGGTCCTTTTAATTGATGAAGACGGTAAAATCCTAATCATTAAGCGATCCACTAATTCTAAAACTAATCCTGGAAAATGGGAACTTCCTGGAGGAAAGGTAGATCAGGGTGAGTCCTTTGACCAGGCACTTATAAGAGAAGTATATGAAGAAACTAATTTAAAAATTGTTTTAGCTCATGTTGTTGGTGTTTGTGAACAAAATTTACCTTTAATAAGGGCTGTTCATATCATAATGTCTGGTAAAGTCGTAGAGGGCGAACTCAATTTAAGTAGTGAGCATGAAGGGTATGCATGGGTATTTTTTGAAGATCTTGCTGATTATGAACTAGCGGATTGGCTGCAGGATTTCGTTTTAAATCAAAATCTCACTGATACTCCTAAAGAAGAAAGTGAGGATAAAATAAACACTAAAAACGCTTTAAAGCCATTATTAATCCCACTTAAAACTTCAGTAGATAAGATGCTGGGTAAAAAGTAGATTTTTCCTAGTTATAGATTCCATTGACTCTAAAAACTACATTAGAAATATCTATTCAATTTATCAAACCTTTTTCTTTTTTGTGTCCTTTAAATCAAATTTTTACTTTTAATAAAACGGATTCTAAATCCAGAGTTTAACATGATTAATCAATATTTATAATGATTAATAATAGTAAAATATAAATATCAAAAAGAACTTATTAATTACCATAGTTGAAAAGAAAAGTAAAAATGGTGAAAAAAGATATGACAAAGGATACTGATGTCTTACTTAACGAAAAAAGGATTTTTAATCCAAGTGAATTAATAATTGGAAAAGCACATATTAAAGATTGGAAAGCAGAACTCGAAAAAGGAAAAGACATCGAAAAATACTGGGCAGAAAAGGCTGAAGAGTTTTCATGGTTTAAAAAGTGGGATAAAGTACTTGATGACAGTAATGAACCTTTTTATAAATGGTTTGTCGGCGGCAAAATAAATATGGCCTACAATGCTGTGGATAGATGGATCGAAACTGACAAAAGAAACCAAGTCGCCATTTTATATGTAAACGAGCGAGGTCATGAAAAAAAATTAACCTATTATGAGCTATACAGGGAAGTAAATAAATTCGCTAATGCTCTTAAGAATTTAGGGGTAAAGAAAGGTGATAGAGTCTCAACATACCTTCCAATGTGCCCTGAACTGATAGTTTCATTACTTGCATGTACCAAAATTGGAGCAATACACAGTGTTGTTTACTCTGGATTAAGTGTAGGTGCTTTTGTTGAAAGAATTAACGATGCAGAAGCAAAAATTTTGATAACTGCAGATGGGACATTTAGAAGAGGAAAAATAATTGATTTGAAAAAAGTTTCAGACGAGGCAATGCTGCAATGTCCTACCATTGAAACTGTTGTTGTGGTAAAACACACAGGAATTCCAATAGAGATATCAGAATTAAGTGGAAGAGAAATATTCTATGAAACTCTTATTGAAGGAGAACCAGCTGAATTTGAAGCTGAGGAGATGGATTCTGAGGATCCATTGTTTATACTCTTTACCTCAGGAAGTACAGGAAAACCGAAGGGAGTTCTGCACACTACAGGTGGATACATGGTAGGTGTGGCAACGACACTAAAAAATGTGTTTAATATACATGATGGGGATCTCTGGTGGTGTACTGGTGATATTGGATGGATTACAGGTCACAGTTACCTGTTATATGGTCCATTACTCTTAGGTACAACTACTCTTGTATATGAAGGAGCCCCTGACTATCCAGATCCGGGAGCATGGTGGAAAATTGTGGAAAAATATGGTGTAACAAAATTATACACAGCACCTACAGCAATAAGGCACTTGATGAGATTCGGAAATAAGTATCCAAACATCTATAATCTTTCATCACTTAAGATCCTTGGAACTGTGGGTGAACCTATAAATCCAGAAGCCTGGATGTGGTTTTACAAAAATGTAGGAAAAGAGAACTGTCCAATAATGGATACATGGTGGCAGACAGAAACTGGAATGCACATGATTTCGCCACTTCCCACTACTCCGCTTAAACCTGGTTCAGCAACTATGCCGTTACCTGGAATTGATGCAGATGTGGTTGATGATGAAGGAAAGCCAGTACCTCTTGGAAAAGGCGGACTTTTAGTGATTAAAAAACCATGGCCGGGAATGTTCAGGACTCTCTATAAAGACGAAGAAAAGTTTCTAAACACTTACTGGAAGGAAGTTCCTGGATGTGTATATGCTGCAGGAGATATAGCAAGAAAAGATGAAGACGGATATTTCTGGATACAAGGCAGATCCGATGACGTTTTAAAAATTGCAGGACATAGAATAGGAACTTCTGAAGTGGAATCTGCATTTGTTAGCCATCCTGTAGTGGTAGAGGCAGCAGTAATTGGTAAATCAGATCCTATTAAAGGAGAAGTAATTAAAGCATTTGTAATATTAAAAGAAGGAAATAAACTTAACACTAAGTTAATTGAAGAGTTAAGCAGGCATGTAAGGTATGAATTAGGTCCTGTTGCTGTTTTAGGACAGATTACTCAGGTAGATTCACTTCCAAAAACTAGGAGTGGAAAAATCATGAGAAGAGTTTTAAGGGCAAGGGATCGAGGAGAAGATGTAGGAGACATATCAACGCTTGAAGAATAATTATAATCAAAAAAAGGAGGTATTAAATGGTGGATGAAGACACCGCAACCATAACTATAGACGGGAGAAAGCTTTTAAAACATACTCCAGCAAATCCCGCTCCTCTAGGACTCATAGCATTTGGCCTGACCACAGTTCTCCTCAATTTCCATAATGCTGGGTTTTATGAATTAAATAGTATGATACTGGCTATGGGAATAGCCTATGGAGGAACAGCCCAGATTATTGCAGGTGCAATGGAATATCGTAATGGTAATACATTTGCTACAGTTGCGTTTAGCTCATATGGACTGTTCTGGTACTCTCTTGTAATATTACTATTACTACCAAAATTAAACCTGGCAACTCCGGCTGATGCAGCGTCTTTAGCAGCATACTTCTTCATGTGGGGCCTTTTCACCCTGGTAATGTTTTTAGGTACTCTTAAAATAAGCAGAGGACTACAGGTCATATTTTTAAGTTTAGCAGTACTATTCTTCCTGTTAACAGCAGGAGAATTAACTGGAAATCCCACAATAACACTGATAGCAGGTTATGAGGGAATATTTACAGGTTTAAGTGCTGTATATGTTGGACTTGGAGAAGTACTGAATGAGATCTATGGTAGAAAAGTAGTACCAGTTTAGAACATTAAATAATTTTTTAGTTTCACCTTTTTTATCAAGTTGCACACCGCCTCCGTGCATCCGAAAAGGGTATTAGGGTTATCTAATGATTTCATGTATGAATATCTTTCAAAATTGAATGAAGATGGCCTTTAAGTTTTATTTTTATATGATATGATTTAGTAAATATTATTAATCAGTCAAATGAATTAAAATAGTTTGATTTGTTATATAATGTTAAATTTTACTTTTTATTCTTATAATTATCTATTAATTTCAATAAATGCATTTATAAATTATTATTATGATTTATATCAAATTTTAAGCATTTTAAGAAGAAATTTTTTCTCAAAAATGTAATGTTTAAATAAGTTAATATTCAATCCTATACCAGTGTTTTGAAGCACTTACACTGCACATCAAAACAACAATTTGGAAACTTAAATCTATAAGAGGCGGTAAAATGGAAGATGAAAATTCCCTACCTGAGCTGTTAGATACATTCATAAATCTGCTCAGGAGTAAAGAAATTGAAGACGGTAAAGAAGAAGAACTGTTTTTAAACAGACTTTTCAACCTTAAAAGAAAAGTTTATGATGAAATCAGGTACCTTAGAGACGGCGATCCAAGGATCAATGTTGGTAAAGTGCTGCTTGATAACATAACAAATGAAATTAAAAAGGAAATTTATTACAATACCATTGCATTTGCAGAATATAAAGAAGCTGGAGAAGATTTAGTTCTTGTTAAAGGAAATGAGAATGCTGTAAAAATTCTCATGCAACAGGCTGATATGTTAGGCATTAAATGGAAAAATATAGATTTTAATGACCGAATGATGGATTCACGAAACTGAATTCATTTACGACGATTATCATCTTACATAACAATAAATCTAATCTCACTAATTGATTCTGATGCCTTAGTAGTAACCTGAAAATAGTTTTTCGTAGTTAGCATTAGTATTTGTTAACTGTCTTTTTATATGCCTAAATAGGATGCCCATTTAAAAGAAATAAAGGTTCAGACATTAATATCAAACCCTAAATCAACTTCACTAGCTGGTTTTCCACCTCTTAGGCCCCAATTTTCTAAAGGTGGCTCATATATGACAATTATGATGTCATTGCCATCTATTCCGGGATTTTGAGCTAAATTATCATTTATAGTCTTATAAAGAGCCTTTTTAGCTTCGATAGACCTTCCCTTAAACATAGTTATCTCAATTAATGTGATGTTATCTGTTTTTGTTTCTGGACATTCAAAGTTGGCTTCATCAAGCTCATAGATTCTCTGAAATCTATCGTAATCAGGTATTTTTATTGCTTGAACTAAAGCATCGTGAACTCCATCTAATATAGCCTTTTTGTGCTCATTGGATTTTCCGTTTCTGATTTCTATTTTAACTAATGGCATTTTTTAACCCCTGAATACTTTATACTCATATTAAATAAATCTTATGAAACTTGGATATTATTCCGAAGACAGTTCTTAATAGGTATATATGGATGTTCTTCATCTGAATTGTTTAGAACTACAATTCTATATTCTTCTTCTTCCTATTTAGATCTCATGAAAAAAATAACATTAGCTATCTTTTAGATGATTTTGAAATGACTTTTCAATCTTAATTCATAAATATTTATAAAATCAACTTTATATGTTGATTAATGTCTTATGAGCAAATAAACAATAGGTTACGAAGTAAATACTTTTTTCCAGAATTATATTTTACACAAATAAATATTCATATCAAATTAAGTAATTATTTGCATAATTTGTTCTTATAAAACTCATTTAAATTGAAAAACTCTTATAAAATTTGATGATCTAAAAAACTATTTATATGATGAAAGTATATTATCAATAAAAATATATTGCAAATCGATAAATAATTTACTATAATCAATATATGATAATTAAGTGAGGTTTTTTATTATGAAACGAGGATCAACATTATTTCTAAAGGCGGTAATTCTACTTATCGGAATCGGGGCACTTGCTGGTATGATTATATTTCCCCAGCTTGAAGGTAGAAATACAAACGCCGACCTGTTTAGTATTTACTTTCAGGACCCGTTTTTAGCATATGTGTATATAGCATCTATCCCCTTTTTTGTTGCGTTATATCAGGCATTTCAATTGCTCGGATACATCGGGCAAAATAAGGTATTCTCGCTAGACTCCGTGAGAGCTTTACGGACTATAAAATACTGCGCAATCATATTGAGCATCTTAATTGTGATAGCCGCGCTATATATAAGGATATTTCATGCTAAAGGAGATGATCCGGCGGGATTTATTGCTCTGTGTATTGTGGCTACTTTTATTTCGGTTGTAATCGCCACTGCCACAGCCGTATTTGAAAGACTTTTACAAAGTGCTGTAGACATAAAATCAGAAAACGATTTAACGGTCTGAGGTGGATAACGTGGGAATTATAATTAATATTGATGTGATGTTAGCTAAAAGGAAAATGAGCGTCACTGAACTTTCAGAGAAAGTTGGAATAACCATGGCCAATATCTCTATATTAAAAAATGGAAAGGCAAAAGCAATTCGATTATCAACTTTAGCGAAGATTTGT
>JAEYPF010000020.1 GCA_023411115.1 Methanobacteriota archaeon | reverse complement strand
CCTTAACTTAATAAATTAAAATTTTTAATTTTTTTGGAAAATTAAAAGGGGGTATCAGTAGTAACCAAATGTCACCACATCTACTAGACCAACATCAAACTCAAACGTTCACATTTCTGCAAGGGTTTAAGTCCTCATCTTTTATAGCCACAATCGGAAAAACCAGCCTTCACAGAAGTGATATTATCACACTCCAGCCGACGCCTTAAAACCATGGCATTATTGCAATGGCCAAAATTTCTTTTGTACCAACGCATACTATAGTGGAAGCTTATAGTTTTACAAACTTTATAGAATTTATTGCAAAAATGCAGATATATTCCCCTTATAAAATGTTGAAGAATATGGAATTATGGCTGTCCATGTACTGCTTGAAAATATGCAAATTCAATAATAAAACCACTAGAATAATTAATATGTTTAGATGAGAAATTGATTGTTGTCATGATGAGAAAAGATGAATATGACATTGAAGTTGAAAAACTTTGAATTTATTTGATCCACTTTTTTTAAACAGGAGGTATTGTCATAATATTTAATACTATTAACTAATAAAGTATTAATGTGAATTAAATGGCAATAGATCCAAAAAAATCCTCTCCTAAACCATATGAAAGTTTTAAAAATGTAATTAACTGGTGGAATAAACAACCCTTAAAAAGCAAACTATTATTCATAGTTATCATTTTAGTGGTTATAGCAGTGGCAGGACTGCCTGAGTTTTTAGGGCCCGATAAAAACACCCAGATAAACCAGATGTCGACAGCAATTTCAAGCACGCAACCTATGGTAAACGACCTCTACACTTCACTTGAAGCGTACGATACAGGCACCGCAGACTCAAACACTGTTATAGGCAAATTAGAAGCAGATAAAGAAGTTGTTGACACATCCATATCACAGATAAAAAATGTAAATCCTCCTAATGAGCTGAACGTTCCCATAGTTTAGTTCTATCTGCATTACAGGATTTGAGCACGGCTCTTGGTATGGGAATTGATGGTGTTGAAAATGACAATTTTCCAGAAATATATCGAGCCATGGGTATGAAAAATAAGTTAACTGCAGAATTCAAAGAAGCAGTTGAAGAAATGTCTTATGTATCAGCCAGTTGAACCCCATATTATTTTTATTCTTTTTTAGTTATTATAGTGCCAGCGAAATCCCATAAGTCCCGCAAAAATCCTTCAAATTATCATCAGACCTCAAAACGTACTTATCCTCATCTTCCAGGTAACTCAGGATATCAAGCTCTAACAAAACCCACATATAATTTTCAAAAACAGAAAAGGGCTGGTCGCCAGTGACATTTTTAAGCTCTTCCTTTGAAAAGGGCGTATCCAGTTCTATGTACTTGCTTAGCTCAACAAGTCCCTGTGCAGCATTCCTTTTTCGAGTGCAGCTTTTACACCTTACTGTGTATCCCCTTTCATTGGATTTAGTCTTGTAAAATTGAGATAACGGCAGTTTTTCACCACAGTCTTCACAAACAATATGGGTCTTTAAAGCCCCATCATCTTTATTTTCGCCAGAGAAATCTACTTTTAAAGTTTTAGCCTTATTTTTATTCTTTAATGCAACATATCTTTCCTTTAAATTATTGTGTTCAACTTTTAACCGGTAATAATTGGTTTTTAATTCATTGTCTCCAATATTAAGATTTTCTTCTTCTAGTTCAGATAATTTGGCCTTTAACCCATTAAAATCAGTTTCCAATCTAGAATTATCTTTCGATAATTTTTCATTGAGTTTTTCAAGTTCAGCCAGATCAGTGTTCTTTTTCTCTAATTCAGAGTACTTTTCCTGTAGTTCATTATAACTGTTCTCTAATTCCTGATTGGAATTAGCACTCTCTTTCAGCCTGACATTTGCATCTCTCAAGTTAGAGAAGTTATCCTTAAGCTCAATTAACTCGCCGTTTAATTCTGTATTTTCCTCTTCCAGTTTCAAAAACTTTTCCTGTAGTTTCTTATAATTATTTTCGAGTTCGGGATCAGAATTATCGCTCTCTTTTAGTTTAATATTCTCCTTCTCTAAGCTGGAAAATCTATTTTCCAATTTACTGTAACTCTTGCTTAATTCAGAATCCTTAGTCAATAACTTGTCATTATACGTTTCTAAATCAGTATATCTCTGGTTTAAACCTTCATGATCAGCTTCTAATTTATTGTGATTCTCCCTTAACTCCAGAAATCTATTTATTAATTCATTGTTGTGCATTTTTAAAAGATCATATTTTTCAGTTAAATCTTTTTGAGCATCTTCCACTCCTTTTAACCTCAAAATCTCCTGCTTCAACTCATAATTTTTAGCCTCTAAGCCGTTGTTGAACTTCCTTAAATTTCCTAATTTGATAGAGGCAAGATCCAGATCTTTTATCAATTTTTGATTACTGCCCCTTAATTCGCCCAGTTCTTTCTTTAAATCTACATAATCATTATTTGTCTGTTTGTACTGATCATTTACCTTTAAATTATTTTCATTTAAATTGGAACCTTTCTTATCCAATTCAACGCTTTTTTCAGGCACTTCTTCCTTTATCTGGGAATTTTCTATTCCTAATCCATTGCTCTTGTCTTTAAATAAGGTTAGCTTATCCTTTAAGTCTAGATTTTCCTCTTCTATTTCCCTATTGATAGCTTTTAGTTTGTCCTGGAATTCTTTAAGTTCTCCAAGTTCACTTTCAAGTTCAAAATTAGCATCTTTTAATTTAGAGTACTCATCTTCAAGATCCCGATTTTTTTTCTTCAGCTGATTATAACCTTTTTTAAGGAGTAAATTTCCATCCTCAGATTTAAAATTACTTAAATTATAAAACTGGTCTACAAAATCCTGTAATGTCTCATAATACTCTAGATTTCCGCCGCACTGGCACAGATCAAAATCTTCTGGTGATTCCCCATCCTGTAATTTGTAAACATCATTACAGGTATCACATATTAAATAGCCCATTATATCATCTGATTTTTGATAATTTTTAGTTAATTTACAAGCATCACATCTGATCTATTGATAATTTTTCAATAACTCACGGTATCAGATATATAACCCATTATATCATCTAGTTTTTGATAGTTTCGTAGCCCATTTATTATTTTCTATTAGTCTTAAAGAAAAGTTTATTAATTAATCCATTGAGATATTTTTATTCATTACATTACAGTTTCCATTCATTCACTTCTTAATTTAAAAATCACATGTCACTTTTAAAAGGCGGGGTTCATATCGAGCAGCAAACTTTAACACCAGCTGGGAAAAGTTCAAAATACTGGATTTGCCGGATAGATGAGGAACAAATAAGCAGCATAGATGAGCAGAATATATTAGGTATCTCAAATGAAGGATCAAAAGCCATAAAATCTGTGAAAGCTGAAGATAAAATATTATTTTTCACCCCCTTTCAACAAAACATCTCATTTATAGGCTACGGCCCTGTAGAAGACACATTTGATGACCCAGAATATCTTTTAGGAGTCCTTAAATCCGAAATAAAGATTAAATTAAAGGGAATAAAGTATTTCACTGAACCAATACCTGTAAAAGACATTGCAGATGATCTTAACTTTATAAAAGATAAAGAAAATTTGCCTTATCCTTTTAAATCTGAATTCATGGAGATAGGCGAAGAAGATTTTAATTATATAACCAGAAGAATGAATTCAGCTAAAACTTTTCCTGTTTATTTTGAGAAAATGTCCTTTACAATGGACGAGTTTTTAAATAATTCAATTAAAGCAGCCTATGATCTCCTCAAAGACTCTGAAGAGTCCAATCAAATTGAAATAAAGGAATTTATCAGGCTTTTACATAAATTTGTAAACTCTTATGGTGTCTCTAAGAGCTATGAAGAGATTCTGGAATACTACTCGCAAAATGTCTGGAAATTAGGGTTCAAGCACAGCCCGTCAAGAAATCCGGATAATTTAGTTGAATTATACGGCCCACGAGGCAATTCAAATAGATTTGGATATATAAAATTAATTTAGGGGAATTAAATGGACGACTACGAAGATATCATTCACGCTTTAAAGGAAGGTAATGTACCGCCTAAGGGAACTTCTGAAATATGTGTAGGAAGGGAGCTTGAGATTGAAGAAATGAAACGTTTATTTGAAAAAATAAAAAATGGTAAGGCTGCAACTAAATTCCTTGAGGGTGATTACGGCGGGGGTAAATCATTCTTACTGAAGGTAATCGAGGAAATTGCCTTTAAGGACAACTTTGTAGTCTCCAAAGTAACTATAACCCGTGATATTCCGTTTTATAAGTTTGAAGAAGTATACAAAAATATAGTCCAGACTTTAAGGTGTAAAACAGGTACTTCATTAGAACATATCATTGAAAGGTGGCTTACAGGGCTTAGAATGGTTGCAATGGAAGAAACTGATGACACTGCAAGACAGAATGCCATTGTAAGTGAAAATATGGTCCAGGACCTTGAAGAAACTCGAAAATATGCTAATTCATTTGCAATTGCCATAGAAAAGTACCACAGTGCTTTAATTTCTGGAGATACCGAAACAGCTAATTATGCCCAGGCATGGTTGAGGGGAGATTCCAACATCCCATTTGTAGTGAAGAAAAAATTCGGGGTTAAAGGAGATGTGACCAAAGAAAATGCATTCACATTCTTAGAAGCATTGTCTGCATTTATAAGGTCTTTAGGTTACAGCGGGCTTGTAATCTTAGTTGATGAAGTTGAGTACATCAGATCTCTCCAGATGACAAAACTAAGGGATGGGGCTTACGATTATATCCGTTTTATATTTGATGAGTGTAACTTAGGGAATTTTGAAAGCACTCTATTTATTTTTGCAGGTACAAGTGAATTTTTCGAAGACCAGAAGAAGGGAGTACCATCCTACCAGGCATTATACGACAGGATAAAAGATGCCTTAGATACAGATCACAAGGATCTCCGGAAGCCTATAATGAGGCTTGAAGGGTTTAAAAAAGAAGAATTAAAAGAATTAGGGTCTAAAATAGTGGAAATGCATGCTAAAGTCTATGATTGGGATGCTGGTTCTAAAATGAATTCTATCATCGATGACCTTGTGGACATTCATGAAAATAACGCACTTTTAACTGGAGGTAAGACAACTCCAAGAGAGTTTGTAAGGACATTTTTAAGTGTTTTAGATACTATTCAACAAAACCCTGCAGAATTAGATTCAAATGAGGCTATTTTGAAAATATTTGAAGAAAGAGAAGTAGAGGAAGAGTGGTAGAATAACCCACGTTTTCAATACTCTAGATTCACGGCTGCAGAGGTTTATAGCAAACCGCATGAAATGGAAGGATTTAACTCCCATCCAGAAGGCCACCATACCTCGCTTTAGGGAAAAAAAGGATATGCTGGTCATAGCCCCAACCGCTTCAGGCAAAACGGAGTCAGTTTTAATTCCTGTTTTTGATGATATCCTTAAAAATGATTTAGAACCTATGAGCGTGCTTTTTGTATCGCCGCTTAAAGCTTTAATTAATGATACCCACCAGAGAGTTGAATTCTGGTGCGACCAGTTTGATCTCACTGTAACAAAGTGGCATGGAGATGTCCCTGCATCGCAAAAATCTTCATTCATTAAAAAGCCAACCGATATACTTTTAATCACTCCAGAATCTTTAGAAGTCATTTTAATGAATAAATCCAGTGATGTAAAGAATGCTATTTTTAAAAATTTAAAATATATAATTATAGATGAAATACACTATTTTGCGGACTCTGACAGGGGGACACAGCTTAATTCGATTATAAACAGCAGAATTAAAGCCTACTGCAATAATGAATTGTCTAGAATTGGGCTGTCGGCCACTGTAGGGAATCCAGATACGATTTTAAACTGGCTTACCTCCAGTGGAAATAGGGAAGTTGTGGCTGATAAAAACAGCCGGCCCTTTCAGTACAAGGTAATTTATGCAGATGATTTCAAGATAATTCAGGTTATAAGTAAATATTTAGATAAAAAAGTTGTGTTTTTTGTCCATTCACGTAAAGAAGCTGAAAAATACCATAATCTATTCAAAAAACATTTGAAGGTTAAAAATATTTTTATCCACCACTCCTCTATCCACAAGGATACAAGGGAAGAGAGTGAAAGGAATTTTAAACTTGTTAAAAATGGTTTAATGATAAGTACCAGTACTTTAGAGCTTGGAATTGATATAGGAAACGTAGATATTGTAATGCAAAAGAACCCGCCTTCAAATGTCAGCTCTTTCCTGCAGAAGGTTGGAAGAAGCGGCAGGAGGACAAAAATTCAAAGAACTATAGTTCTCTGTGATGAGGATGAAGAAGTCATTAAGACACTTGCAGAACTGTCTTTAATGGAAGAAAAGAAATTAGAACACATCAAAATACCTGAAAAGCCAAAGGATATCTATTTCCACCAGATATTAAGCACCATCTTTGAATACGGAAGGATAAAGAAAAAAGACCTGTTTTTCATCCTTAAAGATTCCTACGTGTTCTCTAAAATTGAAAAAGAGGAATATAACTATTTTATTGACAATATGGTTGAAAAAGAGTTTATAGAAGAAAATGGTCCTTATCTCAGTTTGGGAGATGCTTTTGAAAAGGAATTTGGAAAAAGAAATTTCTTAGAATTTTACAGTGTATTCTGGCCCAACTATGAATTTACTGTTCAGGAAGGCCGTAAAACTGTTGGCACTTTAGATTCTTCCTTTGTCATTAATACACTGAAAAACGGTTCCAATTTTGTTTTAGGAGGGGAAGTCTGGACTGTGATAAAAGCAGACCATGAGAATTTCAAATTGAAAGTTAGAAAAGCCAAAGAAGGCGTGGTTCCAAACTGGCATAGTGAAGGAGGGGCAATGGATTACCTGTTAACCCGAAAGATCTATGATATCCTACTTGGTAACTACAATAAAGAACTTTTAAAGGATTTTGATAAGGTCAGCCTCAAAATAGCAAAAAATCTGGAACAAAACAGCAAAAATTCAGGTTTTGAGCAAGACAAGATACCTGTTGAATTTTCCTTTGAAGAAAATAGGGTCTTTATCTACACATTTGCAGGTTTTAAGGTTAACTCTTTAATCTCTTCTATTTTCAAGTTTTACCATGATGTGTACAGTGTTCGTGATACTCCCTACTACTCCTCTTTTAAATTTAAGGGGCTTAAAATGAGCGATATTGAATATATTGCCGGCAATATTAATGATATTTTAGAAAATGAAGAACTAGAGAATTTTATGCTTGAGAAAACAAAAAAGTTCATCAAAAATAAATTCATTCGATATTTACCTGAAAAGGATCACAGCGAGCTTAAAATGCAGATTTTGTTTAATAAAGAAGATACTATCGATCTTTTTGAAAATAATTCTTTAAAGTTGATTGATTCGTCTGGTTTTAGTAAATGGTAAAACATTAATCCTTCTTTTTGTCATCAGATTTACATGATATCTCTTCACCGAATTTTAAGTACCTTTCATGACAGTTTAAAACTATCAAATTTTTCCGGGTCCTTGTCATTGCAGTATAAACCAGCGAGTCCAGGTTCTCATCACCATTCCAACGGGTAGGAATTAACATGATAACATGAATCGCCTCCCATCCCTTAAAACTGTGAATCGTACTTATCTTCAAACGGCGGTCTTCAAGGGAGAACGCTTTTTTATGCCTCGAATATTTAGACTCCCTATCCACCTCAAAAACATGGTTCACGTCAATATTACGTCTTTCAAACAGCTTAACAGCTTTCATGCCCATTTTTTTGGTTGGTAGTAGAATAACAATGTCGGACGGATGTCCCTCTCCAAAGCCCCTTTGCTGATATTTAAGCAGCGTGTACGCATCCTTTACAGCTTGAAGCCATTCTTTCTCCTTTATATTTTTCCACCTGAAAATTGGCGGCCTTTCAAAAAGTGTTAGCTGTGCATATTCTTCTGTCTCTATTAAATTATCCAGGCCGAAGGTTTCGCTGAATTTATTGGCCACACTGCCTATTTTCTTCGGCAGCCTGTATATTGTATTCAGCTCTCCCCATCTTCCGCGGAACTTAACATTGCCCATGTTATCGATCCAGCTGAGTTCCCGTCCATAGATGTTCTGGTTTTTATCACAGACAAACAGCAGCTCATCCCGTTCGCTTAAAAATTTAGATAATAAATTGTACCATTCCCATTTGCAGTCCTGCCCTTCATCCATGAGTATGGCATCGAATTTGAATTCCCCAATATCATTGTTTGAAATCGCCTCTTCAACTGCAGGTACAACTTCATCAAAGTAATTTCCTTGAGGTCCAGGTACACCCAGTTCGTTTAAAATATCGCTGCAGAAGCCGTGGAAATGGTTGAATGTGATATTTTTCCATTCAAAGTCAAAGGGCGTTTTTGCTATCATATCCTTGATATAATGCCAGAGTGTAAGGTTGAACGTGATTACAAGGACCCTGTGCCCTTCAGCTGCCAATTTAGCCGCCCTGTATGCTATAACAAGGGTTTTTCCACTACCTGCAGCCCCACGAATACGCCTGTGTCCGGGTTTGGGCTTGGCATGGTTCTTTTGCTTTGCAGTTAGTTCAAGCTTTAAAGCTCCTCTTTTACTGTGGAAGGGAGGGTTAAGCCAGAACTCTATTTCGTCTGCCCATTCTTTTTTCATATAACTGCTTCTATCATAAGCTGCACCAGGAACAATATAATCAAGATTTTCTTTGGTTAAATCATCGGAACCTGCTATTACAGGATAATTGCAGTGATTGAATGATTCTCTTGCGCTATCCCCGCCTATATTATGTAGATAGATCCCGGTTTGTACAAGGACAAATAATTTTTTATCTTCATCGATCTTCTCGCCCATATTGGGAACAATTTGCCCAATCATCTTGTTTCTGTAATAGTTTACCTGTTTAATAAGTATAGAAGTTTCTTTTGGGCCATCTTTAGAGTTATAATCTTCCAGTGTCCCCTCTTTAACTTTATAAATCATTACTCCTACTTGAGGGTTCAAGATAACGATATCGGGACGGCTGCTGTTTAAATAAGGTCTAACAAAGATTTTCCAGCCTTCACCTAAATTTTCATCCAGAAATTGTGCTAATGCCTTCTCTCCTTCAGTTAAAGGTTCTTGAAATTCGTCGATCTCTTCCCATGAAGGATAAATTCTCATGTTATTCAAAATAAAATTCTCCCAAATTAAAATTTTAATACAATAAATAAACAGTTACTATAGTAGATTGAATTACTATAATAAAAGCTCTTTTCTTTATTAATTCAGGATATGTTTTTGATTAAAATATTTACGCTAGTCAAAATATAAGACAAAATCTTAATTCCGGGCGATTTCACTTGAATGTATCGACAAATTGACGAACGATTATATTCTAGATCTAAACATGTTCTAATTTCCATGTTTTATATATAATGAAGGCCCCTACTGCAAAGTTAGCAATTGCAACTATGATCAGTTCAGTTCCTTGGGCCATACCTTCTGCAAATCCAATATGGATAAACCCAGATGCATTTAATACTTGTATCACTGCTAAAATCCACAAAACAGCTCCAAGTGAATATATGGCCATGAAATTTTTAGATGCCCAGATCAACACTGCAAATAGAATAAAAATGATTCCAAATACAGTAGATGAAAATTCAAGACTCAAAACTCCCCATATTGCCACGAGAATTGTAATTCTCTTAATCCATTTTTGACTTTTCTCATCAACAGGTTTTACAGTCCGAGTATCATTTTTGACTTTTTCATTCAAAATAGTACCCCCTTAATGCTTATTAATATTATATATCTGTACTATAATAAATTTTATGAACATATTTAAGAAATTAAAAGAATTAAAAACATGTTGATCTTAATATTAATGAATATTTTTACGAAATAATTAAAATTTGTCCATTAACAACATAATAGAGAGAGTAAATTGAAAGGAATAGTTTTTCATTTACTCACTGCCTCTTTTAATTCTTTTCCTAAATTATTATGTAAAGAAGTGAAATAAAATTAATTTTAATGAGTAGAGCAGAAAAAATGAATTATTGATTAAATTATAATTAGTAAAGATATTGTACTATTTAAAGATAAAACTGATAATATGATTTACACCATCGGCCACAGCAATATAACCCCTGAAGCATTCATTGAAATATTAAAGACATTTAAAATCCAGTTAGTCATGGATGTACGTAGTTCGCCTTACAGCAAGTTTGTCCCTCATTTTAACCGCGAAAATCTCAAAATAACCTTAAATGACAATGATATCAAATATATATTCATTGGCCATCAAATTGGTGGAAAACCTAAAGATAAGAAATATTATCAAGATGGGAAAGTAAACTATGATTTAATTGCAGAAACTGACCATTTTAAAGAAGGAATAAATAAAATCATCGAATTGAATAAAGATAATGACTTAGTTCTGATGTGCAGCGAAGAAGATCCTTATAACTGCCACAGGCATCATTTAATAACACAAACTCTGATTAAAAATGGTTTAGAAGTTGTTCATATTAGAAAAAACTGTAAAATGGACAAAATAACTGAAACGGACAAAAGAGATGTACAAATGACTTTGTTATGATTTAAAATTTTAAAATAAAATAAAAACCCTCAAACACGAAGTGTTTGGGGCACCAAAAATTCAATTAATTTTTGAGTGTATTAAAAGATCTATAATCTTTTAACGACTAATTCTATGTCTGATGCTTTTACTGTTTTTCTTCCAGCGTGTTTAGCGAGTTTGACAGCTTCTGCTGCTATTTCTTCGCCTTTTTCTTCTAAAGCTTTAGCTAAAGCTTCGGTTGCGTCTTCACTTACTCTCTGTGCACCAGCATTTTTTATTATTCTTCCAATTGGAGCAATTGGTAATTCAGCCATAAACAATCACCTCATTTTTATTTGTTAATATACCATGTTTTAATTATCCTATATAAATATATCGTTTTATTCTATGATAATTTTAAAAATCATATGGTATTTGGTCACATGAAGTCGATCCATATGATTTTTTAGCACCTCATTGTAAATCATATAATTATCATAGCAATGGAAAAAATTAGACTAAAAATATAAATTAGATCTCCTTAAGAAAGTTAAGGTTTATCACAGATGTGCATAGGAGGTCTGATCTATCTGCACCAACGAATTAAATAAAAATATTATAAATTTTGTATTTGACTATTAATTGCTTACTAATATGACTAGTCATTTGACCCAAACAGGTTTCAAAATATAATACGTAGAACGGCTCCCCCCTTTCTTTTCCACCAGATCCAAATCCATTAAACTCCTCAAATATTTATAAGACCCCTGACGAGAAATATTTAACAATTTTTGAAGCTCAGAGTTTGTTATACTGCCGTTTAAATGGATATATTCAATTATTTTCATCTGCTTTTCTGACAGCCTTATCCTTTTTTGTTTAGTTTCGCTGGGTGAAAGCAACATTATTTGATCTTTTATCCCAGAGATTGAAATCAAAAATCCTTCTAAGAAATATTCAAGCCACGGCGTTAAATCCAGTGTTTCCTGGTCTACCGAATTAAGGGCATTATAATAAGCTGGCCTGTCGTAATCATAGTATTCATCCATAGTAAAGAATTGCTCCATATCATATTCTCTTAGATACAGCAATAAAACTGCTAGAGCTCTTGTTGTTCGGCCGTTGCCGTCTACAAAGGGGTGAATCCTTACAAACTCGTAATGAATGATTCCTGCAACAATAACTGGATTCAGCTCCTCAGAACATTCATTTATCCATTCTATGAAGTTCTGCATTTCTCCACGTACCAGGTTTGCAGCGGGAGGGGTAAAAACAATTTCACCATGTTTATTTACGATATGAACAGGTTCAGTCCTGTACTGGCCCTCCATATACGTATCTTCTAAGGTGTAATGAGTTATATCCTGGTGGAGTTTCAAAATTGTCCTTCCAGTGATTTTTCCATCTTCAGGATACTTATTAAGATTTTCAAGCACGTTCAGGTAGTTTAAAACTTCCTGTTCGGCCTTCTTTTGCGCCTTTATTTTAAGGCCCTGTGCAAGCCTATCAACCTGACTTAAAGTCAAGGGATTGCCTTCAATTGCTGTGGAATGATGTGCTGATTTTAAAAGGGCATCTCTTTTAAGTGAAATTTCCATTTCCACAACTAGTGGTGCATTGACTATGAAATCCCTTATTGAATTGATTTCAAGCAATGTATTGACTATTTTGTTGTTATAGCTGAAGTTTGGTTTGAACATGTTTTCATACCCTATTTGACATCTTCTTGACTATATTATTGACTACTTTTGTGCTTCATAAAATAAATATTTGACTCAAAGCTTCTTAATGAAATTTTACGCTTTTTAAATTAATAGAAAATAATTTAGTAAAGTTTTAGTAATCCCAATTACAAAAAAATTATTTAGAAGCAGACATTAATATCCCCCAGTTATTTGCTGACATTTAATTAAAACCTATAAAATGAAACTATTATCCTTTTTATTCCATATAAAGAAGGAATTGGTCTACATGAAGCTCCCATTTGAAAGAAATATAGTACAGATTGGAATCGATGCTGAACTAATCGAAAAAGAGATCAACGAAGCTCGTTACGATTTAAAATCGGCAGAAAATTCTATAAATCAGGGTAATTACAAATGGACCATAGTTCAAAGCTACTATTCAATGTTTCATGCATTTAGAGGGCTGCTTTTTAGCAGAGGATATAAAGAAAGAAGCCATGCAGGCCTTAAATCTGCAATTAAATCACTGTTTGTTAACAACGGCATTATAAGTGACAATATATTTGCAGATTTTGATTATGCCATGAAGGCAAGGGAAATGGCAGATTATAACTACATATATGATGAAAAATTGGCAAATGACATTCTTGAGTCCACCAGAAATTTAATCGACGAGTTAGAGAATTTATTTTGAATGACATTAATACATTAAAAATTTTTAATTTTTTGAACTATTAAAAACGAAGCCTACAAAAAATCTTTGATTTTTTTCGGTATCAAAATTAAAAATTTTGATAGATTTTCGTATACTTCGTAATATATAGCTATAACGAAGTAAATTGCACATAAAAAATTTTGTAATTAACTAAAATAATTAAAATATTTCTTAATCACCATCTTCTACGCCATCCCCAGCCCCTTCCTGGCCCCCGACCAGCAACTAGATAGCCAATAAGGCTGCCTATTAAGCCACCAATAGCTCCTACGACTATTACAACTACTACTTCCTGTAATGTTACCAGACCAACATAAGAGGATAATTCTGCAGAAAATGAAGAAATTGTACCCTTAAATAAGCTCATTATCCACAAAATTATGGCGCCGATGACACCTATAAATGCCCCGTTAATTACTCCATCCAAAATTCGCCCATAAACCATGTACCCAACAATTATACCTGCAATCAAGAACCCTACAGCAGAAATAGGTAATCCTGAAAATGATTTAATTCCAATAACTGCTAAAAAAATGGTAATTACCACTGCAATAATAAAACCTTCAATTACGGCACCTAATCCCATCTAAATAACCCCCGTTTTTATCCTCAAGAATAATACATTTATGAAATGAAATTACTCATCAAGATCAAATGTTTCTCTAAAAACATTTCCGCAGCTTCCACAGATGCATTGAACCTCAATATAGAAATCTGTTAAGAAACTGGCAATATAATGGATTTTTTCCGTATCTTCACACTTCGGACATTCTGTCATTGCAATTCCCAACCTGAGTATCACCTTTTTAATAAATATTAATATATTATTAATACTTATTATATCTAACTTTTTTATCTCTTTAAATTCTAAAGGTTGGGTAACTACAAAAATTTAAAAAAAAATTAAGTCATTCCATCGCCATATCTGGTTCTAGTACGACTGAAATATTTCCTTCAGTGTCCTTAAACGCAGCCATGACGCCAATACCTGGAATGGTCTGTTTTTCGGTTAACATTTTCCCGCCCTGAGCTTCTATGTTCTTGATAGCTTCATCAAGGGACTCCACTCCAATTGTATTCCGCACCTTATCTCCAAATTCCTTTGGCATTATGGCACCATTTATACCGGGTTCCTCGTCTTCACCAGTTTTTACGAGCCAGTAATCCATAGGCCCTTCCCATTTCTGAATTTCCCATCCAAATACTTTCTCATAGAATTTTACGGCCCTTTCAGGGTTATCTGCTGGTATTTCAAAATGTACTATCCTTGGCATGTTTTCAACTCCAAATTCACATTCTTTATTATTATATGATCTTCAAAGGATTTAGATTTTTTGAAGATAATTTGTTTGCATCGTAATAATCATTTAAATGTTTATTAATTGCGTTAATCATATATTACATAAGTTAGTTAATACTAATCTAATTTAATTCATTTAATACATGATATTAAATGAAAATTAATTTATTAAATATTATAAACTGAAAGAAATAATCTTAAATATATTTTTTGCAAATATATGGGCTTAAAATTGTTATAAATTAGTAATTAAGTCTTTTATATTCAAAATAAATGTTTAGCATGATAAATTAAAACCTATTCACTCAAAATTTTTCGAAATGTCTCTATTTTAACCTTTTGGGCTATATGTTAACAGCCAAAATAGTTCCTCTTTAAACAAAAAGAATGAAGTGAAGCAAGTATTATATTCAGTTTAATTTTTAATATTAAAACTTATTTTCAATTTATTTTGTTAGTCCCATCCCATGTCAATTTTTTAAAATATATTTGAAAAAAATAAATACTATCTCGTGAATAAGTATTACTATTTGATGAAAATTTATTAAATTTAAAAACATCAGGAGGAGTAATTAATGGTTGAAATTGGTTACAAACTTGGCAGTGAAAAATATCCTCCCTTGGAGTTAGTATGTAATGCTAAAAAAGCTGAAGATGCAGGATTTGATTTTGCAATGATTTCAGATCATTTTCATCCCTGGACAAATAAAGAGGGAAACAGTCCATTTGTCTGGAGCACACTGGGAGGCATATCGCAGGTTACAGAAAGAATACCTCTTGCTACAGGCGTTACATGCCCAACATTCAGGATACATCCAGCAATTATAGCTCAGGCGGCAGCTACAGCTGCTTCAATGCTTCCAGGAAGGTTCATACTGGGGGTGGGCTCTGGAGAAAGTCTAAATGAGCATATTTTAGGTGATGAATGGCCCCCAACCCCTACAAGGATTGACATGCTTGCAGAAGCTGTTGATGTAATTCGAACTCTCTGGAATGGTGGCGAAGGGCTGCAAGATTACGATGGCTGCTATTACACCGTTGAAAATGCAAAGATCTACACAAAACCCGATGAATCACCGCCAATTTATATAGCTGCAGAAGGAGACATGGCATCAGAATTAGCCGGGATCAGTAGTGATGGTTTAATAGCGCAATCCTCTAAAGAGAGAATTACCAAGAAATTTAAAGAATCTGGAGGAGAGGGTAAACCGTGCTACGGTGAAGCCACAGTCTGCTGGGCAGAAAACGATGATGAAGCAAAGCACATGGCATATGAATACTGGCCGCAATCTGCAAATACGGTTCAAATAAATGGTGATCTCCCTACACCGTCTCATTTTGAACAGCTTGGAGAAATAATTAATGAAGATATCCTTGCCGAACAGGTGATCTGTAGCAGTGACCCCCAGGAGCACATAAATGAGATTAAAAATTATGCTAAAGCAGGTTTTGATCACGTCTGTATTCAGCATGTAGGTACGGATCAACCGGGTTTCATAGAATTCTGCGAGAAGGAAATTTTACCAGAATTTAGAGATTAATTGGTGTAAAAAATGAAGGCTGTTGTTTATAAAGCCCAAAAAATGTAGAATTGAAACATGCCTATCAAATTTGAAGACAGACGGCCTAACTAAATCTACTTTAATTATTTATTTTTTAAACATTAAAAACTCAAATATTATTCAGTGTTACCATATAATCCACAAAATATTTCCCTAAATGAGATAACTTTAATTTGTTAACCGGACAATTCTATTTATAAAGAGGAATTTCCATGGGCGCAATAACGGTATGTATTCCAGATGAATTAGAAATAGCATTTAGAAGAATAACAAGAAAAAAATATGGAGATAAACAGGGCCGTCTTTCAAGGGGCGCTACTGAAGCCCTCTATGAATGGTGCAGAAAAGAAGGCTTTGAATATATTGATATAGAAGATGAGGACAGGGTTTGTGAATAATGAATTTTAGACGCAGGAGAACAACAGATGGTCTCAGTTAGTATATCAGAGTGTAATTCATACCATATAAAAGAAGTACAGGCTGCAGTTAATAATTGCCTGGATAATTTAGGTGGGCTTTCATCATTAATTAAACCAGATGACAGAGTTTTGATTAAACCAAACATACTTCTTGCAAAGGCTCCTGAAGAAGCTATTACAACACATCCTGCATTAATTGAAGCCATTATTATGGCTGTTAAAAAAACAGGCGCCGTTCCATTAGTTGGCGACAGTCCCGGAGGGCTTGTGGGCAATGTAGATAAACACTGGAAAATTACAGGTATCGAAGAAGTCTGCAAGCGTCTTGATATAGAAATTTTAAATTTTGAAGCTGCAGGTGTTTATAAGAAGAAGATCAATGGGGGCCACTATTTTATAGCAAAGCCCGTTTTAGATGTTGATTTTATAATTAATGTGCCTAAAATCAAGACCCATGGCCTTACCATTTTAACCTGCGCCATTAAAAACATGTACGGTACTGTTCCAGGGCTTACAAAAGTTAACTACCATAAGGAAGCTCCAAAACCATCTGATTTTGCGGAACTGGTTGTTGATATATTTGCACTGTCAAAACCAGGTTTAAATATTGTTGATGGAGTAATAGGGATGGAAGGCAGCGGGCCATCTGCTGGAGACCCCAAAGAACTGGGAATGATTTTAGCTTCAACTGACGGAGTTGCCATTGATAGTTTCATCAGCCATGTTTTAGGAAGAGATCCCCTAAAAATAGCTACCAACAAAAATGCATACGAACGGGGGCTTGGAGAAGTAGATATCAGTAAAATTGAAGTTGTTGGGTATCAACCAGAGGCGATAACTGATTTTAAATGGCCTTCAACTATAATATCATTAGACAGAGTTCCATCATCTATTGCAAAGGGGTTAATGAGATTCTGGTGGTCAAGGCCTGCAATTGATCCTGAAATTTGCACTAAATGTGGCAGGTGCATTAAAAACTGTCCTGTGGGAGCTTTAAGTGCAGGTATCGAAATACCTGAATTTAATTATCCAGAATGTATAAACTGTATGTGCTGCAGTGAAATGTGTCCAGAAAAGGCTATTAAGCTGGAGAAAAGTCTTCTATCAAGAATGATGTCACGTGATTAATCTATTTCAAGTACTGCTTCTACAGGCACAATATTTACAAAGTGAAAATTTATCTTTTATAAATATAGGTTTTCCAGAGCAATGATAAACATTATCTTTTTTATATACGTCCTTCTGGTTTGAAAATACAATTCCTGGAGGATGCAGTGGTTTTTTAGCTATAAAAGTTAAGTATGTTGATATTGCCTTAATGAATTCCTGAAAATCCTCATCATCAGGAAAATGTAAACTGAAAAAATGGTCAATCCTGTCCTGAAAATCTTTCAATTTTTCTTCAGGGATTTCCTCATCAGGCCCTTCAAATGAGGAGTTTACTATCTCGTTGAAGTTTTCTAAATTATATCTGGACATAATGCTGCGGGTAGAATTACTTTCTTTATTATTACGCTCCTTAACCTGCTCCATTCTTGATTTATATTTTTCCATATCCTTTTTAAGCCTTGAAAATAACTCTGAACTTTTCATTTTAACCCACCATATTATATCTAATTTTTATGTTTTATTAATTCAATCTCTGACTTATAACCAATTCATTAAAAATAGCATTTTCCATATCACTGTTTTATTTTAAATTTATTATATGCATATATTTTTATTGATTAATCTGAAATGTATTAATATCAATTTTATTTAAAGGTGCCATCATGCCGTATTTAATCTGCGATAAATGCAATGTTTACTATGAAATTGAAAATGAAAGAGAACTGGATGATTTTCATACATGTGAATGTGGTAATGAGCTTAAATACTACGATACCATTGATGAATACATGAATGACAGGCCAGAAGATCTAAATACCGTAACTGATGATGCAGGCGGAGATAAAAAAGGTTTATTTTATTCAATTAATAAGAAAAACCTTGTAACCTTCCAGATGGAAATGTTAAAAGAAAATAAAGAACATGAAGAAGAAGCACGTTTAAGGCGAGACCTCAATTATAGAATTAACCATGCCATTGCAGAGGATAAAGAAAAAAAATCAAACCGTTCCCATAAGTATGAACCAATAATTGTCAAAGAATATGGAGATAAAAGCCTTAGAAAGAAAAAAGAGATGCTGCTTCGCGAAATGGAATTATTAAAAAAGGCAAGGGACAACGGCGATTAAATTATTTAATTTATATATTTTAAATTAGCTGTTTTTAAAAAAAATAAGAGAATTGAGATTCACATCAATCCCTGTTCTCTCTTGGTAAACATGTATGCAGATACAAAAATCATTAGCACAGCAAAGAACGATATGACTGCTATACTAAGCTCAAGTGGAAGTGCTGATTGGTGCAAAATAACATTTCGAAGGGCATCAACCCCGTAGGTAAGAGGATCCAGGTATACTGCAAACTGAAGCCAGCTTGGAAGTCCTGTTACAGGGAAAAGTGCTCCGCTTAACAGGAATATTGGCAGTACGATAAAGCTCATTATGAGGTTAAATCCTTCCAGACTGTCTGTTAATGAAGCTATTAACAATCCAAGACCAGCAAAACCTAAGGATATGATGATTATCAACACAACACTGATTAAAAATGCTGGAACAGTCATTGTTACTCCAACCACAAAGGACAGTAACAGAAGAATAACTCCCTGAATCAACGCTGCTGTACCAATACCAAGTGACTTACCCAGTATAATAGATGGACGGGTTATCGGTGCCACCATTATTTCTTTTAAGAAACCATACTGCCTGTCCATAATCACTGAAAGTCCTGAAAATATGGTGGTGAATAAAATGGTTTGGCCAATGATACCAGGGTAAATAAACGCTTGATATCCGCCAGGAATTCCTCCAAACCGGATAGCGCTGCCCAAACCAGTTCCAAATATTAAAAGCCATAATAGAGGAGTTACCACCGAAGTTAAAATCCTTGAACGGTACCTTATATACCTTTTGGTCTCTCTAAGCCATATAGTGTACATTCCCTCTAGTTCAGGCATTATTTTCCCTCCCCAACTATACGAGATCCTGTATATTTGATAAAAACGTCTTCTAAGTTAGGATGTTCCACTTCTATAGAATTTATGTGTATACCATTTGAGCTGGCAAATTCTACCACGTCTGGCACTAAATTTTCACCTCTTTCCACCATCATCTTCACTTCTTCACCCATGAGGAAGATATCCTTTGTAAATTCCAGTTTTTTAGCCTTTTCTACAAATGTTTCCGGATCACTGACCTTAAGAGTTATTGTATCAGCTTTTAATTCCCTTTTAAGGTTACGTGGAGAATCTGCAGTTATTATCTGGCCTTTATTTATGATGGCTACTTCATCACATAACTTATCCGCTTCTTCCATGTAATGGGTGGTTAAAAGGACTGTAATATCCTGGGTCTGAGTCATATTGTAAATGTAGTCCCAGATACTTTCCCTGGTTTGAGGATCCAGCCCAAGGGTAGGTTCATCTAAAAAAAGCACTTTAGGGTGGTGTATAAGCCCTCGACCAATTTCAAGCCTGCGTTTCATCCCACCAGAATACGTTTTTACGTATTCATCTACTTTTTTCCCCAGGGCTATAAGTTCTAAAATTTCATCTATACGCTCCTGCCTGACATCTTTAGGAACCCCATACAGAGAAGCATGCATTTCTAGATGTTCTCTACCTGTTAAAATATCATCGAGAGCTCTAGACTGAAATACTATCCCTATAGATGCCCTTACTTCCTTTGCCTGTTTTACTATATCATAACCGTTCACTTTAGCTGTTCCTGATGTAGGATGCAGTATCGTACACAGCATAGATATAAGAGTAGTTTTACCTGCCCCATTAGGCCCCAGTACACCATATACAGTATTTCTAGGGACATTCAAATCAACAGAATCTACAGCGATGAAATCATCGTATCTTTTGGTGATATCATTAGTTTCTATAATATTTGTCATAATTACCCCTCGCAGTTTGCCCTGATTTTTGTTATAAAATATATAGTAAAAGTATTACTTAATCAAACAGATTACAACTTTATTATAATTTGTTCTTGAAAAGATATATATTTTTAAATAATTTTTGAAGATTGATTAAATAAACAGAAAATAGAACTACAAACCTGTAAAAAGGCAAAATAACTCAATGCTGTGATTAAATTATTCTTGTAAAAAATTTAGAGATATTGCAATTGGTTATCATAATATTAGTAAAAATTTTACAACGAGTTATGTTGGTTTATGTTGTCAATTAGATGTATGAGTAAGAATTAAATTTAATAAAATTTAATAACTTAGTATTACATATATCATATTGTTATGAAGACCGATCATATAACCATTTTAATTATTTTTTCAGTAATTGGAGGATTTATTTTTATTAAAGGTTTTCAGAGTAATCTGGAAATTATCGACATAGCTACAATTTTTGTGACATTCATAAGCTTTTTAATGTGTTTTGTACTCCTAACTGCGTTAATAAATAATTTTATGACATTAGTTTCAAATGTTTTATTTAAAAAATGATAACCAAAAGTAATTCATATAGTTTCTAAAATATTAATGAATTAATATGCTGTTTAAGTGTTAGAAATCATATATCTGGGTTAAATTCAGCATTATACCTCAATTTAATCTTATATTTCCTATTTTCACGTTTTAATATCTTTAAATTCGGCTGCATAAATTATATATGCTTTTTATTATAAAAATAATAATACAACTGCATAATTGGTACATAAATCCATTAAAAAATAAATGAACTAAAATCTTATTTACTGTGGATTCAATGCTGATTTTAGCTGAATCAAGTTAAAAAAGTTCTTTTGCACCATACATAAAAAACAGGCTGAGGATAATGATATGATATTTGAAATAATTAAAAGTGAAGGAATAGCACATAAATCATATTTTATAGGATCAAAAGGGGAAGCTGCAGTTATAGATCCTAGAAGGGACTGTGATTCTTATGTAGATTTTTCAAAAAAGCATGATATGAAAATAACTCACATATTTGAAACTCACTGTAATGAAGATTATGTAATTGGTTCACGTGAGCTTTCAAAAAGAGTTAATGCAGAAATATACCATGGCAAAAATTTAGATTTCGCATATGGGAACTCTGTAAGCGAAGGAGATACATTTAATATAGGTTCTGTAGAATTAAAAATTCTTGAAACACCCGGACATACTGATGAGAGTATATCCTTAGTATTAAAGGATAAAAACGTATCTGATGATGCATATATGGTTTTTACAGGTGATGCACTTTTTGCTGGTGAAGTAGGAAGAACTGATCTTTATGGTGAAAATAAAGTGCATGAAATGGCAGAAAAACTTCATGACAGCCTGTTTGAAAAAATACTTCTCCTAGGTGACCATGTTTTGGTATTTCCTGCACATGGTTCCGGTTCAGTATGTGGGGCAGATATCCGTGAAAGTGAATTTACAACCATAGGATATGAAAAGAAAACCAATCATGCCCTTCAGATGAATAAGAAAGATTTCATTGAATTTAAATTAAAGGAAAAATTGGTTAAAGCCCCTTATTTCGATAAAATGGCCGAATACAATAAATATGGAGCACCTATCCTTTGCAGGCTTCCATATCCATACCCATTAACCCTGAAAGAATTTAAAGACCATATTAACGACACTCAGGTCGTTGATGTTAGAATGGCTGCAAGTTATGCAGGAGGCCATGTCCCCAGCACCTTGAATATATGGAAACATGGACTGACTTATTTTGCGGGATGGATGCTCAATTATGAAGACCCCATTACAATAATCGATGAAAGCAATGAATCCATTAATCAAATTATGAGGTACCTTATAAGACTTGGATACGACAATGTATTTGGATATTTATCAGGCGGGTTTACAAGCTGGTCTAACAGTGGAGAGAAAATAGAAACTGTGGATACCTGGTCTGTACATGATTTAAAAAAGCGCCAGAACGATGAATCTATATTTATACTTGATGTAAGAGAGCTTAGGGAATGGGAAGAAGGATACATTGAAGGTGCATATCATATCTATGTTGGGGACTTACAATACTGCCTTAATGAAGTACCAAAAGACAAATATATTGTTGTATACTGTGATACAGGAAATAGAGCCAGTATTGCAACAAGTATATTAAAAAATAACCAGTATGAAGGAGTTGCTAATGTTCTGGGCAGCATACGTGCCTGGAAAGCCGCCGGATATCCGCTAGTTAAAGAGGGCGTCATATGAGTTCCATTTTAGATCTGGAAAAAAATGTAAATAAATTAAAAGAAGAAGATAAAGAATTATTCACGCTTTTTAACAGTATTTTTCATGTCTCAAGTGCCAATGGAGAAATAAAAATTCCCTCCTCCTTCCAAGATAAAGTTCATACTTATTTTGGAAATCGAGATGAGCAGGGAAACATTACAGAAACAAAAAAAGAAGTCGCTGAAAGAATAAGAACCCAAACAGTGGTTAAAACATATAACAAATGGACTGGAGAAGGGTCATTGTTTAATTCTTTAAGGGCAAGCAGGCCTGGAATGAAGGCAGAAGAGCGAAATCAAGAGCAAAAGAAGATCCAAGAACTTATTGAAAAATCTGAAGAAAACTGCGACTTCTGTGAACCTGAAAAATATACTCCTGAAGATGTGTTTGGAAGGGTTCAGGGTAAACACTGCATCACTGGCGCGAATATTGCTAAATCGGATGCATGGAATAGTATAATATTTTTTAAAAAACACAACCCCCTTGATTTTAACCTTGAAGAACTTTCTGATTATATAGAAACTGGGTTTAAATGGTTTAAAAAGGTTAATAACCATGATAATCAGTTTACATATCCATTTTTCCTATGGAACTGTCTTCAAAAGGCAGGTGCTTCACAGATTCATGGTCATGCCCAGGTTTTAATGACAGATAACATCCATTATGCAAAACCGCAGTTTTTAAGAAGAAATTTCCGTAACAGAATGCAGTTAACAGGTCGAAATTATTTCAGGGATTTGTACAGCATTCATAAGGCACTGGGACTTGCCCTGGATTCCGATATAAATGGTTTTGCAAGTATCACCCCTGTTAAAGAAAAAGAATTTATAATCATCTCAAAGGATAATCCATCAGGCATTGACAGTGTAAAAGAGGCCATTTATAGAGTATTGCGGTGTTATATTGATGAGCTGGGCGTCAGTAGTTTTAATATGGCTATTTCATGTCCGCCAATTGGTGAAACCTTTCTCCCATATGTAATACGGATTGTAGACAGGGGCAGTATTTTTAAACCAACTGCAGATATAGGTGCTATGGAATTATATGGAAGCAGCGTGATTTCAGACGATCCATACAATGTTATTAAAGCCGTTAATGGGTTTAAAATAGATTAACCATTTTTAGAGCCAATAATTAACCTAAAAATTTATCAGGGTTTTAATTGAATTTATATTGTTATTTTAGGGCATCTAAAACTCCTATTTTTATCTCAGTTTAATTTAATTCTTTTCATAATGAAACATCATTACTAAAAATTTTTTTTAATAATAAAATTCATAATTATAACAAGGTGTTGTTTATGAATATGCTAAAAATTCCACCCATGGAAAAAGAAGAATATGATGAATTAATAAATCAAAATTTTATTGGTCGAATTGCATTTAAAGGAGATAATTATCCATATATCACTCCATTCATGTATGTATTTGACGGAAAATTTCTCTATTTCCTATCAACGAAGTATGGTAAAAAAATTGGTGAAATTGAGCGAAATCCAAATGTAGCTGTGGAAATAGAACAGTATGCAAAAGATATGTCCAATTATAGATTCGTCACTTTACAGGGACGTATAGAAGAAATGAAAGATGATCCTGATAAAAAAGAGATCAAAGAAATGTTTATAAAGATGATTAAGGATAAAAATCTCTCAAATAATGCTCTGGCGGCTTTAGGTCACTCCCCGGATGAACCGATCCAAAAGATCCAGGAAGAAGATAGAACTCTTGTATGGAAATTAGTAGACCTGAAACTAATTGTTGCCCTTAAAAATCCTTGAACGTACCATAAATCCATATTTTTTAAATCCATGATATACATTTTTTTTAAGTTAAATATTTTTTCATATTAAAATGCTGAAACGTATTAATTATATAAGGATACATATACAATTAAAGGATTTTAATTATTTGAAGGTGCAAACCATGGAAAATTTAAATATAAACCATATAAATGAATCTCTAATTGAAAATAAGTATGTTCCTGATGATAAAATAGCTACCATAATTTTTGTAGCTCTATCCTTAAAAAAGCCCATTTTAATTGAAGGCCCGCCTGGAACTGGTAAAACAGAACTTGCAAAGGCTCTTGCAAAATCCCTGAAGAGAGATTTTTTCAGGATACAATGTTATGAGGGAATAACCTTTGAGCAGGTTGTGGGAGAATGGAATTACCAAAAACAGCTTCTCTTTTTGGAGATGGCCAGGATAGAAAAACAGAATACAAACATATTCCACGAAGAATTTTTTATAAAAAGATCCCTGTTATCTGCCTTTAAAAACAAAAATCCGTCAGTTATATTAATAGATGAGCTAGACAAGGCTGATGAAGAAGTTGAAAGTTTCTTACTTCAGGCTATGGCAGAAAAAGAAATTACAATAAATGATCTCGGAACTTTTAATCTTGAAAACAACCTTTTGATGGTTATAACCTCAAATTCAAGGAGACAGCTTCTAAATGAAACAAAAGATCGTTGCCTCCACCTTTACATCGATTATCCAAATTTCAAAAGAGAAATGGAGATAGTAAATATGCACCTGCCAGAAGCTCCCCAGGAAACCGTAATCAGCATAGTTGAGCTTATGCAGAGAATAAGAAGGCTGAAACTTATGAAAAAACCATCTATTCGCGCCACAGTTGACCTTGTTAAAGCTCTGCTATCTATGGATAAAGAAGAACTGGACGATGATTTATTTAAAAAAATTCAGGGAGTTATATTAAAAAATGAAGATGATAAAGAGAAAGTTCGAAATTTCAGATCCCTTAAATTGTAATGAACTGAGATAAATTTCAAGTTAAAAGGCTTAAAACATTTGATGGATATGAAGGACAAAATAATTGAATTTTCAAGCTCTTTACGTGCTGCAGGTATTCCTGTAAGTGTAAGGAGTACAAAAACTGCTTACAAATCAGCTCTTTTAATGGACTATGATATGGAAACTCTAAGAGAAGCTTTAGCTTGTATATACGTTAAAGAACATGAGCAGCGGGAAAAATTTGATCTGATCTTCAATATAATTTTCCAGAAAGAGCTGCAGCATAATGAAACTCAAGAATCTAGAAAATCAAATAAATCTGATTCACGGAAAATGAAAGGAAACCAATATAATAAGACTCAAGAATCCAAAGAGGAATCTAAAAAGGTAAATAATGCAGTAACAAGTCTATCAAACGAAATACAGAATATGTACATTAATAAGAAATCTGAAGGTTCCCAATCAAATGGAAAAAAACAAAGTTTTCAAAATAACCCAAAATATAGTGGAAAATTAAATTCTGGAATTAGTAAATTAAATAATAAAACACGCCAAAAAGCGGTAGAAAAACTTGTAAATAGTGGTTATAAAACAGAAGATGTGTTTAAGGCTTTAAATCAACATGATATACAATCTAACATTGAAAAAATGAGTTTTACAGACCTTCTTGCTTTAAACAATGTGAAATTGAATCAGTTATATCCAAAAATGATGAACCTATGTCAAAAACTTGGCAAAAAGATCGCTACCAAAAGATCAAGACGTTTTAAAGTATCTTCTAGAGGAAAAACCAATATTAGAAAAACCATCAGGAAAAATATGAAGTATGGAGGAGTTTTTCTAGAAAAAGTAAATGAAAAACCTAAGTTGAGTAAAATGAATCATTATTTCTTAAGTGATATAAGTGCTTCGTGTGATTGGATAAGCAACTGGTTTTTCTGCATCATCTATTCATCTCAAAGGGCTTTTAATAAGGTAAGAGTATTTGAATACGATAATGAAACAGTTGAGGTTACATCAGCGCTTGATGAACCAACCATTGAAAGGGCATCTGATAAAGTATTTGAAGTTAGAGAAAAAAACGAAAAAGTAAATAGATGCTCAAATATGTTTTCATCCTTTAAAAGTTTCTTAGAACAGTCAAATATAAACAATAAATCATATGTAATTATTTTAACAGACTGCAGAGATTGGATGGGCCCAAAAATATCCGAAAAACCCAGAAGTGCAGATTTAATTTATGAAATGGCGGATAAGTCAAAGAGGGTACTGATACTAAATCCAGAGTCAAAAATTCAATGGAATAAATTTGGTAGCTGTGTTTCATATTATGAGGATGCTGGAGCGGAAATTTTTAGTATTCGGAATCTAGAACAACTGGCCAATTTGATAGGTGAGATTTAAAATCCGTTTATAGAATATTACTTATTTTTAATTCTTTCCTGAACTTTTTCACTTTCAAGTTCCCTGATTGCATCAGAAGCTATCCATTTAGCGCTTTTTGGATCCATATTACTAATTTCTTTTGCAACTTCAATTGCTTTTTTATTTAAAGTTATATTTCGTTTTCCAATTTGCCTTAAGGCCCAGTTAACAGCTTTTTTAACAAAATTTCGGCTGTCAGAAGACCCTTTTATAATCAATGGGAAGAACTCTTCAAATTTTTCATCATCTGCTTTTTTATCATGTACAGCCAGAACAGCGATCAGGGCAAACCCTGCTCTTTTTACGAATTCTTCCTCCCGTACGCTCCATTCAAATATCTTTTGGCGTGCAAAAGGAGTTTTGCGGAATAGATTTATACAGCACTGGTCACAGACATCCCATGAATCAAATTCACTAACCCATCTTTCCATTTGAGCTTCAGTAACCATTTTAGGGTCATCTATAAGGCTTGCAAGTATTTTTGTTTCCCCATATCCTGCATTCCATAATTTTTCTGCAAGTTCATGGTCTTTACCTGCATTCTTTGCTATACGTCGTAATTCAGGCATTCTTATACCATAAGTTTTTTGATGACTTATTCCAAATCTAGCCCTCCCTTCTGCATCTTCAGGGTTAGATAAAGATTCCAGTTCTCCAATGATTGATTCAAATTCCATAATTAACACTCCAAAGTAGATATTACGCCTTTGACTTATTTTGATTCATGTATAAACCTAATCCGATAGTTATTGCTGGAACGATGATATAGAGGGGGGCAACATACATTGCGTAATTGTTTAAACTTAGCTGTGAGACACCTGCTGCAATTAAGAGTAAATCCATGGCAATACTAATTATCAGCCATACCACCCCAATTAAAACTCTTCTTTAATGAAATTCCCATTTAAACCGTTTAAATATAAATAAGAAAACACTATAACAGTTACAGCTATAGCTACTGCTGATATGATTTCAAAAATGGCCATGGCCCCTGAATATGCAGAAGTAACTGTAATTAAGGAGGGTATTAACCAAACCAAAAATCCATAGTTTAATATTTTTAAATTTTTATTCATGATATCACACAGATTTAATTCCATTATAAATGGCAATGTTTTTAGATACGCTATTACAATTCTCTATTAAACCATTCGGTTATTATGTCTTATCTTGAGCCATATATCCCATTCCTATTGTTATAACTGGGATCATTACATATGTAAGACCTATATCCATCATGTAATCTGTAAAGTTCATATGCATGGGGCTTGCAGGCATGAACATCACTAAATCTATTGCAATATTAATTATAAACCATGCAAGGCCAATGATTACCCCTTCTTTTACAAAATTAACGGTTATATCATTTAAATAATAATATGCTAATGCTATTACTATTATGGTAAGAACTAAAGGCATTATGGATTCAAATAAAGGCCTCATGGAGGTTCTTAAAGGAAATATTACAAAAGATACTAAAAAAGGTATTAACCATACCAAAAATCCAAACAAAATTATTTTCAAATTTTTATTCATTTAATCACCTATTCTTACTCATAGGTTGTCTTATAATTGTTTTAAGTCTTTCTGGTTTTGTTCTTCGCATGTCGCTGATGTATATCTCATGGTGTTTTTTACCAGGAGTATTGCCGTCAAATTGGTAGCCATTTTCTTCAATAAAAGCATGCAGTTTCTCCACTGTTGGTCCTTCCTCTGCATATGGACCCATATGCATTATTTGGGCCGATAAACCCTCATGAAGGGTTTCAAATCTTATTTTAGATAACGCTGCAGGATTCTTCTTTTTTTCCACTTCTTCAATTGCATCTTTTATCATTCTTTTACTTATAAAATCAGGCTGCCTTATCATCACTGTCCATTTCCAGCTGCTTTTATCGTCAATGCTGAAATCTTCCATGTTATCAACCCACCAGAGCCCTTCAAGAGGCATTACAACATAGTCCTGTGATTTCTCTTTTTTAGAAATGAACTTAACCTTATAAGATACTGGAAACAGTGCTTCCATTGCATCTTGATATTCCTGTGATGTATTCGGGTCTCCTTCACCATCTATCATCAAAAATTTCATTTCAGGGACATCTACAATAGAAACTTCCTTTTTAGAAGGGTTGTAGAGTTCCTTATTCTCCTTTTTTAAGTCTATTTTTGTCATTTCTTTCACTTTCCAAAATATCTTTCCGCAGCTGTAACAGTAGCCTTTATGAACACAAATCGTGCCCCCGCACTCAGAACAGGTCCATTTGGCACCTTCATTCTCTAAGAATTTTTCAATGCCAAAATTCTGAATATATTCAAGATTTTCAACCATGCTCATGTTATATTTGGTTCGGTATCTTTTGTCTAAACGCTTCAAATTCTGGCAGGGAAAATCTTCGCAATCAAAACAGAACTTTTTTTCTCCGTTTTTAAAAACTTCACAGCTTTTAATTTTACATCGTGTCCTTGTAACAGGTTTATTTGCATCGGGTCCCCTGCAGCCAGGACATTTATTCTTCTCTCTTAAATAAGCCATACAAACCCCACAGTTCATTCCACAGGGAGCTATAAGAGAATGCTTGTCCATTTTGAACCCCTCCTTAATAAAAAAATAAATGAAATCACTCAAAAATTCTACGAATTTTCGGCGTTGACGGAAATTATGTTTCCTGAACCCCGAACACTTGGTGTTCCAGGGAATTATTTTTTCATTACAGGGAAGCACATCTCTGTTAAAAGCTCACTTTCTGGAGTTTCGTTAGGGTCTGAGATGTAGGTTTCCATAGGAGGACCGATAATTTCGTAGCCGTTTTTGTAGGCGTATTCTGCCAGTGCACCAATTGCCATACCGCATCCGCTGTAAGGTCCTTTATATATAGTTGATAGAACAAGTTGTTCAGGTAATGTTTTGATTTTCACCCTTCCTTCTTCCTTTGCATCTCCAGCAAATGGCATTCCTACCTCATACATTAAGTCTTCAACTGGCACTTCATGGGGACTGTTGAAGTACACACCAAATGGAGGACCCATTATTGAAAGTCCTTTAGCCATTATGAATCCTACAATTTCCCCCATTAAAACTGGCACTTCATCGTAGGATCCTTTATATGTTACATACGCCACCTGCCTTTTTCCAAGTTTCTTTTCCACTATTTCCATTTTATTCACCTTCTAAATTTTACTCGCTTTAAAGATTCTCTGCATTTTTAATTGTCTCAATTAATTGTACTACCCATTCAATCTCGGTTTTAAGTGCTTCTAAGGGCCTGCTAAAAAGGGCAATTACATAGTAAGGAGCTTTTAATTCTTTCTGTACCCTAACTGAACTTTCAAGGAATTTGATCCTGCCCTCTGCTGATTTCACGTAGTTTTCAAGACAGTCAACTGCTTCTTGCGGTTCGAGATAGTTAAGGTAGGCTATGCCAAGATCAAAGGGTGAAATTAACTTTTTATTCCATGAAAGAAGATCCATAAGCTTTTCCTTCATCTCCACTTTTCCTGCTTCTGTGATGGTGTAAATTTTACGTGATGGTTTCCCTTCAACTTTTTCAATCTTACTTTCAACTAAATCTTTCTTTTCAAGCTTTTTAAGGACGTAGTAAATTGATGAAAATCCTATTTGAGTCCAGTTACGCATTCCCCATGATTCTATGGTTTTTTCGATCTGGTAACCATACTGTGGTTTTTCATAAAGCAATCCAAGTATAGCTGCCTCAATATCTGATATTCTAGACATAATTTCACTGATATTTTTTGATATTCTAATATTATAATATTCTAACTGTATAATATAGAAAAGTTGAATTAAATATATAAACTTAGCGGTTTGAAATTATGCCACAGATGCGGTTATCCAAAATTAATTTGAGAAGATAGAATTATCTTCTATTTTGTTGTGTTTTTTCAAATCTACCTTTAATATGAGAATAATCTCTTTTATTGAATGGACATTCTTTCATACAAATAGTACAACTCTCGTAACACCCCCTACAAAGTTCTGGCACGAACTTACTTCCTTTAGATCCATTAGGAAGTTCTATTTCTACAATAGCATCTTCTGGACATTTTTTCATGCATTTGCCGCAGATGTTACAGTAATCAACTATCCATGAATGTTCATTAGCCCCATTAAATGGTAAATTATCGATACTTGTGAATATAGCGGCTATTTTTTGCCTAGGACCTAATTCTGGAGTTATAAGAAGATTACTTTTCCCCCTATAACCTAATCCCGCATATTGTGCGAGTGTAGGATAAGTAACTGACCCAATAGCAGGATGGCTGGCATGTGCACCAAATCCATTCTTCCTAAGATAATCAGCAAGTTCATTCGCTATCTTACCTAGTTTATTGTAAAGTTTAAGATCTGTTACTGATTTTCCGGGAAGTTCATTATCTACATGGTTTTTATCTATTTCTTTAGTTAGTACAATTGCATTTTCATATAAAATTGCATTACCTTTGAATATTAACTCTGGAGGGGCCTTAGTGTATCCTATACTTTTGATTCCCATAGACTTAGCATAATTTTCTAACTCTTTAATGAAATCATCAGATGCTATTGTTTTGGGGTTAGTGGGATTATTTTTCAATGATTCAAAGTTGTATTCAATGTTTTTTCCTATAGACAACATAGTCGGAAGGGCTCTGAGTGGTGTTTTTTTATTGACTGCAAATATTTCTGGAGATGAAGAATTTGATTTAATTGCCCCTTTTTCACCATTTACACTATTATATAGCTGTTTAATCTTATTCATTCGTTTAGCAATGTATCTAGATTTTAATCCATCTACAAAACTCATCATAGGCCCCCCTTAAAGTTTACTTTTTCAAAATATCCTATTTTGCATGCTTTTTTCTTCATGATTTTGTTCTCCCAATGCTGTGTAATGTCGGTTATGCGACACTTTATATTTATAATTGTCGGTTATGCGATAGAAAATAAAATATAGTTGGATATCCAACACTATTTCATGGAATGTTGCAAACCAAGGGGATATTTAACTTATCTAATACTATGGATAATAGGCAAAAAAAGCATGAAAGGGGCCGAAATCAGCAAAGAATTAGGAAAAAGAAGAGGTAAAAGGCCCAGCTCTGGAACAATCTATCCCCCACTTAATGAATTAAAAAATAAAGATCTAATTAAAATTGATGAAAAAAAATACTATTCTTTAACCCCTAAAGGTGAAAAAGAACTAAAAGAAGCATGCAAATATTTCTGCAACATCTTTTATGACGTTGAAGAGATGTTAAAATTCTGTAAATAATAAATCTAGTTTATAATCATCACTTTTTGAGCATACATACAGCAGAAACAGGGCATATATTTTTAAATTCTTCGGTACTTTTAATTTCTTCAGATACATTATCCCTTGCTATTTTCTTAAATCCTAAACTTTCGAAAAATGATTCAGCATTTATAGTCAACAAATATAACTCCCTAACTCCTTTTAAGGAAGCATAAGCTATCATTCTTTCACAAAGAAGTTTCCCTATACCTTTGCCTTGTTCAGAAGGCGTAACTGCTAGAGAACGAAGTAAGCCAAAATACCCAATAATTTCAATTCCTATTACTCCCACGATTTCATCATCAATTGATGCTAATAAAAAATCATTTATATGTTTTGAAATGTCATTGTAAGGGAGAGATGCTTCAGATAAAAGTTTTTTAATGTACTTTTCGTCTTTAGGTTCAGCAAAAGTAATTTTTATCCCCATACTATCATCTTCTATGTTAAAACCCAACTATCATGTTTTCTTTAATATATTCAATTAAAGGCCTTGCATTCCCTTCTAAGTTCAATTTGTAATATTTGTTCTTAGAAAGATTGTAAGAATCTATAATTTGGCGTTTTTTAAGTATTCCCAGATTATATGAAACTAAATTTTGTTTCTCGTTAAGTAAATAGACGAGTTCACAAACGCAATAATCTCTTTTATAAAGTAGCAATATAATTTGCATCCGTATAGGATTACCTAAAATTTTAAGTAAATCTACTATTTCAATGATATTAGATTCTTTTAAAGACTTTAGGTCCTTTTGAAGCCCATCTTCCCAAACAGTTTTCATATCTGAATCAACTGGACAACAACGATTATTTTTCATAAAGGGAGTTTCTTCATTTCAATTATAAATGTTTTGGATTAAAATAAATATATTAATTAATCTCTTTTGTTGAATTTTAAGCTAAAAAGCTGTATTATAACATATGAGTCGCTATCAATAGATTTCAAATTTTTTTGAATTCAATCTATAGAACTTATTTTATTAAATCATTAATTCTGATTAAAGGTGTTTAAATACAGTTCATAATCCAGCCCCATCTGTATTTATTTCAACATATTATCATTGAATATTTTTCAGAAAATATTACGTTAAGTTTATATACCATTTGAAACTTCTATCAATATATCGACATATATAGATATATGGATTTAATCATCAGCGAATAAAATTTAAACTATAAATAATCATTAACTGAATTACAGGGATAGGGGAGTTATTATGAAAACTTGTGACATTTTAGATGGAAACAGACCAAATGAAGGGCAAATACAAAGATTAAACGAACTTATGGAATCATTACCCCATGATGATCATTTTGAAGAATACTCAGGTAAACTTAAAGCTTTATCAGACGCAACCAGGCTCAAAATATTGTATTTATTATCTGAAGGCGAATTGTGCGCCTGTGAGATAATATATGCCTTAGATAAGCCACAATCAAGTGTATCCCACCATTTAAACATTCTTAAAAATTTAGGTTTCATTAAAGGACGTAAAGAAGGAATATGGATTTATTACAGTCTTACAGACCCAAAAATTGCTGATTTAGTTAAAGAATTAATAGTAATACTCTAAACGGTGATAATTATGGCAAATGAGAAAAAATATGCTTTAGCTCCATGTAGTGGAATGAGCCCTTACGGTCTAATTACAAGGGCAGCCAGTACGGACACAGTCAAAGAACGTGATGACATTATATCTATCTGTATGGGTGCAACCTCTGCAGATAGAGAAGGATTCAGAGAGTTAATTAGAAAATATCCTATTATCGCAATCAATGGGTGCGAAGGGTCTTGTGTTGACAAAATACTTGGACAAAAAGGCGTTAAAGTTGCAAAAATTATTAATGCCCAGGAAGAACTAGACTTGGAAAATTTAAAGCCTACTGATCCCGTCAGACTTGATGAAAATGGGGAAAAGTGTGTTTTAGTAATGAAAAAGAAAATTAGTGAGCTTATAGATTAAATACAGATGTTTGTGGGTGGGAAAATACAAAGTTCGTCGCGTTGCTACCTCTCCATTCCTCAGGCAACATTTAACATTGTATAGGCTTGATCAACTGATCAAATCGGGATAAAACATCTATTTAATTAAAATATAAAGGTGATCTAAATGGCAAAAGAAAGAGTTTTATTCATGTGCATACATAATGCAGCCCGATCTCAAATGGCAGAAGGGCTGTTCAGGGATTTATATGGAGATAATTTTGATGTTTACAGTGCAGGGAGCGACCCCCAAAAAGTAGACTCTTTAGCAATAAAAGCTATGGAAGAAATTGGGATAAACATCTCTAATCATAGATCTAAAAGTTTAAAGGAATTTGAAGGCCAAGAATTCCAGTATGTTATAACTGTTTGTGGAAATCAATATAACGCATGTCCTTTCTTTGCCGGAGGTAAAAAATACTTCAAGCAACCATTTGAAGATCCAGCAGCATTTGAAGGTACTGAAGAAGAGAAATTAGAATTATTCAAAAAAGTTAGGGATGAATTAAAATTCTGGATAGAAGATTTATACTATTCATATATGTTACCCGAGGACAGGTGCTGTAATTTAGAAGAGATGGAAGGATGCTGCAGGCCAATTGATAAAGAATTCTCATGTAAATAATGGAGTTGAAGAAATGTTAAACGTTGTAATAGCTACAGATGGACCATACGGTGAAAGAGCATTTGAAAACATAAAAAAGGAATTCAATACAGAGTTCGTTGAACTTGAACAACCTACATCAATGTTTATGGATGAAATAGACATTCCCCCAGATGCATTAACAAAGATAAAACAAGCAAACATCTTAATAACCTATACTCAACACCCTGATCTTACCTTAGACATTGTTGATATGGTTAACAAAGATGTAGATTACATAATTGTCGCTGCATGGAGAGGTGAAGGATTCAAAAACCAGTTAGAAAGATATGAAAACGTAACTTGCCCATATATCATGTGTGAATTAGAAGAAAACGGTAACGAAGTATATGATGAGTTTACATCTAAAATAGGGAAGCCTAAAGTAGACATAACACTTGAAGATGGTAAAATTGCTATTATTGATGTTGTCCGGTCTTCTCCCTGTGGTTCGACAACATTTGTGGTTGATTACATCTCGGATAAATATTTTGGTAGCGATGATTTAGAAAATATTCCTATGGAAGCTGGTCTTAAATTACAACATTATCCTTGTAGGGCTGCTAAATTGAGGCTGTTTTCAGATGAAGATTGTAAAAAAGAAATGGCATCCGGTTTTCACAGAGATGCTTTTGAAGAGGCGCTTAAATAGAACAATATTTGGAGGAAATTTTATGGAAGATAATAAATGTGGATGTGAAGACATCAAACAGGATAAAGAAACTGAAGAAAAGTTAAAAGAAAATACTGGTTGTGGATGTGGTGAAGAAACTGTAGAAGCACCTGAAGAAGATGCAGGATGTGGCTGCGGAACAGAAAATACAGAAGCACAGGATAATGGAGGTTGTGGTTGTGGACCTGTTGATTATCCTGATTTATCACGTGTAGAAAATCCAGATAAGCCTAAATTCATAGCTGAAGATAATTTTATCAAAGAATTTGAAGATTATGCTCATTCATTAGGTATTAAAAGTATAGGATACACTCAACTCACACCTGACATATTAATTAAGGATAAATTCGTTCAATATCCATTTACTATTGTTTTAACTATGGAAATGGCTAAAGAAATCCTTGAAACAGCTCCTGGAGATGAAGCAAAAGATCTTAATGATACTGCTTATGTAAAATTGGGCATTTTAACCACTAAGCTCTCTGATTATCTTAGAAAGAATGGTTTTGCAACTGAAATTGCCCATCCTTATGGTGGTCTTGTAGGTTTCTCTCCACTTGCACAAAAAGCTGGTTTAGGATATATAGGGAAAAATGGCCTTCTCATAACTCCAGAACTTGGCCCTAGAGTAAAAATTTCAGCAATATTTGTCAGCATAGCCAACTTGCCAATAAAAGAGGGTAATGAGCATTCATGGATACCAGAATACTGTGATAAATGCGGTAAATGCGTTAAAGCTTGCCCTGAAAAGGCTTTAATAGAAAAAGAAACCTGTTGTGGTAGCGAAATTGAACTTGTACAAAAAAATTGTATAGGTTGCAGTCAAGGTTGTACTTACTGTATAGAAGACTGTCCATTTGAAGTAAAAGGATATGAGCATGTTAAAAATAAATTTGACAAAATGAATGCTAAATTACAAGAAAAACAAGCTAAGAAGTTTAAAGTTGAATTATGGGATAATTGGGCCAAACAAAATTCCAATATGTTTGATGACCTAGTTAAGGGTTCAGCTATAGTAATCGTCATGACAGAAAACAAAGAAAGGTTAGTATTTTTAGAAAAAGGAAATGATGGTTTTAATATAAGCATAAAGCCGCTAAATGAATTAGAAAGCTCTAATGCAGACTTATTATTTGTTATTGATGAAAAAGACATTGAAGAAATATTAAAATCTTATGATCCTTCAAATTTCGTAAACTTGCTTTCTTCTGGGAAAATAGAAGTTTATGGTCTTAGAGATCATACAAAACTTATTGATAAGGGTTACATGGCATTTTTAAATAATTTAGGTCTTAGTATAGGTGGGGGAAGCTGCTGCGGTTAAATCCCACTTTTATGAATTAGTGAACCAAAAGGTTGTGGATATGGATGCCAGTAACACCGGAGCATGAAAAGGAATTTGAAAAAGCAGTAGAAGAGGATAGGAAGAAACGGAGCAAATGTAGTATTTTTAATATAATAAATACAAAAAGAAGCTCTGAGCCATAAGTGAAATTTGTGGCAAATATTCATGATTGATAAAAATAAACAAATGGTTTCTATGTTAAAAGATATTGCTTCAGTTAAAGAATCAAATAAAAATCAATTGATGGCAATTTTAAAAATAGAGGCATCTAATATATGTATAATTGATATAATGAAAGCTTCTATCTTTTTAAGTGAAGATGCTAAATATGTGCAGGGAAGCTACAGGGAAGAGTATCTTAAATCATACACCGAAGCATTTATTACAAGACTTAAAGTTCTTAAAGATGATAAAGAAGAATATAAAGGCCATGTGGATTGTGAAAAACTTAAAGAAGCAGTATATCTTTTAAATGAACAGGAAATCCAAGTAAATGCTGGTGAAGGGTTCGATCCTAATTTCTTTAAGATTTACAAAATAATGTCAATCTATACAACTTTTATTTTAGAAGAAGCGGTCCATCCTCCTGGAACTCCTTTTCCTGGTGGTTTTAAAGTTAAATATGAAAATGGAATTTATTTATGCCCTGTAAAAGAGAATCAAAAGAATAATCCTGGTGCGGTATGTGGATTTTGTATTGCAGAGCAGGATAAAGACATATAACTTCTAATTTTTGAATAAAAAATTGTTTTTAAGCATCTAGACAATATTATGGGCATGGAATATGCAATAAAAAAAGGTTTTGATGTGATAAGTAACCTAATTTTAATTTCAAAATAAAATTAAAATTATATTTTTAAAAATAAGAGTTATTAGCCAGTTAAATATGTTATTAGTTTAAATTCACTTTATATTTCATTTTCTTCAATCTTTTTAATGAACTCTTTTACCCATTCCCTTTCAGCTTTCAAAAGGGCACTTGATCGGCTAAAAATAGCAATAAAATTGTATGGAACATTATTTTTTTCCTGTACTTTTATTGAATTATCAAGAAATCCAATACGTTCTTCTAAAGATTTTAAATATAATTCAAGGCTTGAAATTTTTTCTTCACGGCTTAAAAAGTTTATATTTGCAATTCCCAGGTCAAATGGATAAATTACTCTGCTTTTTTCAGATATGAGTTTCTTAATTTTTTCAATCAAGACAGTTCTGCCTTCATCTGTTATTGAATAAACCTTTACAGAAGGTTTGTCTTCTCTCATTTCGCTTTTAACTAAATTCAGCTCTTCGAGCCTTTTAAGAACAGGATCTATGGATGAAAATTCTAAATCTGCCCAATTACGCATTGATCTTTTTTCTATGATTTCTTCAAGCCTATATGCGTAATGATGATGCTCATAAAGCAGGCCCAATATAGCTGTTTCGACGCTTGATATTTCAGACATATAATATTTAAAATGTAGAATATATTATAAAAAATTTACGATATTTCTTTTTAAGCTTAAAAACCATTTAAAAACCAAAATTCGAGCGCATTTAATTCCATAGAATAAGTCGTAGATATACTAGAAATTTTTATTTAATATTAAGTACATAAAATATAGCATGACTGGTCAAAAACAATTAAATCTCGGATTAAAGTTTTTAATCATAATACTTGTTTTGTTTTTGTCTATTTGCGTTGTAAGTGCGCATCAGCCCCGATTAGAGGCAGGTATAAACAGCACTATGAATAATCCTATTATAGTGCAAAATCCAGAGATATCACAGGCGTTTTATGGGAATTTAAACGGCCAACCAGATTATTATAAAATAACATCAGATAAACCATTTAAATTGTACGTTAATATCCTTGTACCCCAGAGTCCAGGTATTAGCGGTGATTTCGTCTCTGCACAGATAACCGATTCCTCTGGAAAAACTATAGCTCTGCTTAATGGAACAAATACAAACTGGACACCTATGTTTGAGGAGTTTGGAGGAGATTATTACCTTCAAGGGCCAGAATTTACCCAAAATGTCCCTGCTGGAACATACTACATCAAAGTGTTTAATGCAAACAATACAGGTAAATATTCAATAGCAATTGGCAATATAGAATCTTTCCCTGCAGATGAATCCATCAAAGCTCTTATAGTAATACCCCTGCTTAAAGAGCAGATATTTGGTAAACCTGTTACTACATTGTTTTTAGAATTTTTTGGTATTATACTGGCTCTTGGAACCATAATGGTGCTTTTCGTAATGACGGTAATGGCAAGGAAATCTCCTGAACTCACCGATACAATTGTGAAGTTTGGTGAAGCGCTTAAATGGTTCAGGCCAATGATGTGGTTTGGAATAGCTGTAACCGCCATTGTATGGATCTATGTCATGTCCAAAGATCCCCTGAACATAGTAGGGCTTGTAAACAGCTTAATACTTGTAATAGCGATTATTTTAAGCTGGCATGTAAGTTCTAAAATGTCAAAAATGGAATTTGGAAAAATACCCATTGTCAGTACAACAATACTTGTATTGATTTGGTGGCTATTTGTTTACTGGGCAATAGCCGTGATTTAGAGATATTATTGGGAGTGAATGAAAATGGACAAATTTGAAGAAAAACTCAATGAATTAGATGGAATGTCTGAAGAAGATAAAAATACTGCCATAAATAAAATGAAAGAAGACTGTATATGTCCAATTTGCCCAACCTATACAGAATGTGCTAGCAAAGCTGGAGAAAAGCTCTTCTGTGTACTTGGAAAAAGTGCAGAATGTATTGATAAAGAAAGGGGATGCATGTGCCCTACCTGTCCGTTTGCACAGGAATATGGGATTGGAGTTAAATACAACTTCTACTGCACGCGAGATAAGGAACTTAAACAACGGAAATTGTAAATAATGGTTTAATGAATTCTTAACTCCTTTTAAATTTCTATTTTTTTTCAGTGAACTTTAAATAAACCAAGTTACTATTCAGATTATAATCAAATTTTGCAGGTTATAAAATGGATGTAATAATAGGTACATTAATGGTTTTTGGAGCAGGTATTTTAGAATTGTGGGCAGCTATTCCACTTGGACTGGCCATTAATCTTAATCCAGTAGTTATTGGAACTGCATCAGCTTTAGGGGCTATCTTTGCTGCTTTTTTAGTTTCAACCCTTGGAGATAATATCCGAGAAAGAGTCATAAAGTGGCGTTATGGCGAAAATAAAGATCTAAAAGACAGCAGATATTATAGAATCTGGAATAAATATGGTATAGTGGGATTAGGATTCTTATCACCGCTACTTTTCGGTGCACCAATTGGGGCTGCACTAGGAATTGCCTTAGGGGCCGAAAAGAAACCATTGTTAATCTGGATGAGCATTGGAATTGTTATATGGAGTGCAGCTCTTACAGCAGCTGGTTTTCTGGGACTTATGAGTTTTGGAATTTATTAAATATTCAAATACTCTTTATTTCTCACGCATTTAAAATTTCTCAAATTAAAATTATTTAAGTATAAAAGCCATATTGAATGCTTAAAAATATTGGTTTGAAATTTTTTATATTTATAACTCTTTTAGTTGAATTTAAATAGTTATTAATTCTAATAATCACCAATAGGTCGATCGAAACATTTAATAATATAATAAAGCTAAACCTTTTTTAAAGAGAATCTAATTATTTGAGGAAGAAAATAAGAATAAATAATAAAATAAAGTTTGATATTAATTTTAAATAATATTGATAAACACATCAGCAGTTTTAATAGTGTTTTAGAGGGTGTTATATTTGGAGAAGATAAAAATAGCGATAATTGGACTTGGTAATTGTGCAAGTTCATTAATACAGGGAATTCATTATTATAAAAATAAGGATCCAGAAGATGCCATTGGATTAATGCATCCATTAATTGGGGATTACGCTGCATCAGACATAGAAGTGGTTGCTGCCTTCGATATAGACAAAAGGAAGGTAGGTAAAGATGTAAGTGAAGCTATTTTTGCAAAACCAAACTGTACAACAGTTTTCTGTCCTGAAATTCCAGAAATAGGAGTTAAAGTATCTATGGGTCACGTTCTGGATGGTGTTGCTCCCCACATGAGCAAATATGATGATGATTATACATTTGTAGTAGCTGATGAAGAAGAATCTGATATTGTAAGCATTTTAAAGGAAAGTGGGGCCGAAATACTGGTTAATTATCTTCCAGTAGGCTCAGAAAAAGCAGTACGGTTTTATGCACAGTGCGCCCTTGATGCCGGCGTTGCATTTATAAACAGCATGCCTGTTTTCATTGTAAGTGATCCAGAATGGGCCAGAAAATTCGAAGAAAAGGGAATACCTGCAATTGGAGACGACATAAAAGCCCAAATAGGCGCTACAATTACCCACAGAACACTAGCTAATCTATTCCGCGAAAGGGGAGTAAAATTAGAACGGACATACCAGTTGAATACCGGAGGAAACACTGATTTCCTTAACATGTTAAACAGAGATCGCCTTGACTCAAAAAAAGAATCAAAAACAGAAGCAGTGCAGTCTGTGCTTGCAGAAAGGCTTGATGATCCTGATATTCACATCGGCCCAAGTGATTATGTTCCATGGCAAAAGGATAATAAGCTATGTTTCCTTAGAATGGAAGGTAAAACCTTTGGTGATGTACCCATGAACATAGAATTAAGGCTCAGTGTGGAAGATTCGCCGAATTCTGCAGGATGTGTTATAGACGCGATTCGATGCTGCAAACTGGCCCTTAATCGTGGAATCGGCGGTCAGCTAACCTCAATTTCAGCTTACACAATGAAACATCCACCAGAGCAGTTCATAGATGAAAAAGCGTATGAAATGGTGAATGAGTTCATTGAAGGTAAAAGGGAAAGATAATTCTTAATCTTTCATTTAATTTATTTTAATAAGTTTTTATCCTATAAAAATTTGAAATACTTTTTCTTTTAAAGGTTTGTTTTCCCACGGTCGTTTATAAAGCATTAGTATATTTGTTCTTCCAGTTTTAACAGGTAAAAATACAAATTTATCTTTACCTCCACCACCTACTGCAGCAGGAAGATCTGGCTCAAAATATTTATCCTTTAATTTTAAAATGCTTTCATCAAATTCTGCTTCCCAGTCATAGCCAGTGGTAGGATTAGCTTCCAGATATATGGCGAATTCCTTCCCTAACTTCACTTTCATTTCTTCAGTCATTATAATATTATATGGACTTTCTAATTAAAAAAAATAAATTGGATCTAAAGCCCTCACTCAAGTCCGAACTGTCCTGTTTCAATCCATTCGGCCCTAAGAATGGTCCACCAGTCATCTGCCAGTCCTTTCAACACATAATCATACGGTAACCAGCCGTATCCTTTATTTCCCCACTTAATTCCCCATGAATTACGAATTAAGAATGCGCCAGTAGTTTCTATATCACATCCAGGATTCTTGATCTTGAGGCTGTCATCGTATCCTACTGACACTATAGCGTGTCCTCCATCCACTTTTTCATTAGCGCATGGATAAGGAATTTTACCATCTTTAGCCTGCCATATAGAATCATAAACTGTAAACCCAAATACAGAAGGTAACCCTGCAGCTAAATTTGTTTTTATTCTATCTAAAAGCACATCTTTAGGTGTACCTTCGGGATCTAATCGGACATACTGAACTGCCTTATAATTCTCTCCAAATCCATAGCAGAATGCAGGAGGTTCCTTATCAAAATCAGGTTTCTTGTCTGTATAAGGCCAGTATTTTTCAGGTGGAACCCCAAATATTGTCATAGCACCCATCATACTTCTGAGATAGGCACCGGTATCTCCAGTAACCTGCATCAAGTTTCTTGTGGCTTTGTACAGGAACAATCTGGATGCATCTATGTGTTTACCAAAGGCTTTGCGCTCGAAATATTCTAACATTCCCACTCCTGCATTTGCAGTACATGATCCAATCTGCATCTGGTCTTCTATAGGAGAACAGTCTTTACTCAAGTCTACACTAGATTGAACATCGCTAACAGGTTCTGCAATGCCTAATCCTTTTACCATGTCTTTTATTCCTTTATTTTTATTTTTTTCGATGTCCAGTGTCAAATCTCTCCTATCCGGGAGATCACGTAACCAACCCATTCCTTTCATTACTATTTCATCCATATTTAAACCCTCTTTCCACTTTTGCAAGTAATTACATAGTTAACTTCTATTTTGTAATATCACATGTATATAATTTTTGATAAATTTAATCATAAAATTAATAAGTTATTAATTTAAAAAATAAATTCTAATAACTTTTATTTATGAAAAAAATAGGCAAGATAATTCTAATTAAATAAAAAAGAAGATAATATTAAATTTCCGACTGTTAAATATCTCTAAATCTTTTTATTCTAACTCTAGTATCATAGTAAGGAGTTCCCTCTCCAATTTCACTGATCATATCCTGAGTTAAAACATTTATACATTTATTATATTTTAACCATCCTCCCTTATAGGTAAGGATATAATCCTTTCTGACTTCATTGTCTTCCTTTACTTCAACAACAAGGTTTCCAACTGGTGATTCAAGTAGTGCTTTATCTCCATCTGACAGATTTTTTTCACTTAAAATATCTGGATGAACATGAACAACAAGAAATCCATCTTCCATTTCATTTTCTGGAATTACAGACCCTACAAAGTCTTCTGCCATTGTCGAGAGTAGTTTTAATGGGTACTCTTTAAGATCAGTATTTTGGGGTGAAAATTCTGCAATAAACTCAAAACATCCTGATTTTGTTTTAAATTTCTTGTCGCTGAAGGGTATTTTAGAAGAGGGAATCATCCTCTGGGGAGACTTCTGTAATTCTTCAAAATTTATACCCTGATTTAATATAGGCGCTGCCAGTTTTTTAAGCCAATGTTTAGCACTTCCTGATATTTTATCAATGACCCCCAATTTTTCTGCAAGAAGTTGGAATATCTCAAATTCAGATTTTACTTCTCCTTGACGATGAACTACAGGATTTATTGGAGATACCCAGTTATGGCCATAACTCCCAATTAAGTCTTCTTCTTCCAGATATGTAGTTGCAGGAAGGAATAGATCTGCACTGTCTGATGTATCATTTAAGAAGTGATCTATCATAATAACAAAATCTGCACTTTTAAAACCTTGTTTAACCTTCAAAGAGTTAGGATTTAAATTGACAGGGTTTCCTGAAGCTAAAAATATGAGTTTAATAGGAGGATTATCCGTATTTAAGATAGCCTCACCAATTTGAGGCATAGAAAGCTTTCTCTGGTTTTTTCCAAGATCTTCCAGTTCTACAGAAAAATCAAAGTATTCAAATTCTTCAAATCCCTGGCTTACACCCCCTCCTGAAACCCCAATATTTCCAGTTACAGCAACAAGAGCATCGATCATGCGAAAAGCAAGATGTCCCTGTATGTATCTGTGAAGCCCCCATCCTGTGATGATACTGGATGGTTTACCATTTGCATATGCAAATGCCAGTTCTTCTATTTCTGTAACATCAATACAACATTTATTGGCCAAATATTTGAGGGAATAATTATCCAGTATTTGTTTGTATGAACCGAAATTTTTGGTATAATTTCCTATAAAAGCATGATCTACTAGATCATTTGCTAAAATGATTCTAGCAAGGGCCATTGCAAGATAATGGTCTGAGCCTGGCGCCGGCTGAATAAATATATCAGCATGCTTTGCAGTTTTTGTTTTTACAGGATCTATTACCACCAATTTGGTTCCATTTCTCTTGGCTTTTTTTAAAATTCGCCATAGGTGCACGTCTGTTACTGCAGGGTTTCTTCCCCAGATAATTATAAAATTACTATTGAGATGATCAATGGGATCGTGGGATATTTTAACCCCAAAATCCATTTCCATGGCGGTATGGCCTATTCCCCCACATATTGTACCGTATGTGGTTGTTACTCCCCCGAGCAAATTAAAAAATCTCCTGTTCATTGCCTGGAGGGCTGTACGGGCGCCAAATCCCTGATAATATAGAATTGCTGAACTTCCATACTTTTCAATAACGGAAGTAATCTTTGAAGCTGCAATATCCAGCGCTTCATCCCAGCTTATTCTTTTCCATTCCCCATTTTCTTTTAAAAGAGGATGGAGAATTCTGTTCTTGCTATAAAAATAATTATCAAGATAATGAGATGTATTTTTACATAAAAATCCTGCAGTTACATCATGTCCTTTGTTTCCGCGCAATTTAGTAACTTTTCCATTTTCTACGCTTGCTATGATGCTGCATGCTCCTGTACAATCTCGAGTACACGCTGTAACAACTGTTTTCAAGAAATACCACCTGTATTAATTAAACTTTCTATAAAATAGTAACATCATTATATTGTTTAGATACAATAAAAAAATTGTTGATTAATAAAAAAAATAAAGTTTAGTTATTCTTCTAGCTCTATAGCTCCATTAGGGCAGACATCTGTGCAAATTTCACATAGACTGCATTCTTCTGGACGCTGTACTGTTATTATTTCTCCATCAAGTATAAGGACTTCCATAGAGCAAACATCCACACATTCTCCACAATCTGCACCGTCACATTTCCCCTGATGAATTGTCACTTTAGCCATTTTATCTCCTCATTCAGTAATTTAGAAACTTCCATTCACTTCATCTATTTTTATAGCTCCATAGGGACAAATTTCCAAACAGTTACCGCATAATTTACAGTATTCTGGTGATTTTATTGATACATTGCCTTCTTCAAGGGTAAAAACATTTGTAGGGCATGTACATGCACATGCCCCGCATTTTGAGCCTTCACACTTTTTATAATCCAGAGCTATATTAACTGTTATCAATATAACCACCTCCAAGTTTACTAACTTAACAAATGTTTAGAACATTCATCAACAGCTTCTTTAACATCACAGTCGAGCTGTATTGGTTTTATTCCTAATTTTCTAAGTTCAATAGTAGGTTCATTTCCAATTCTACTGCAGAGAACAGCTTTGCAATCATTTATAAGATCTATTGATGCTACCCAGCGTTCCTGATGATTGTTTAAATGCATTACTGTCTTTTCTCTTATTTCCTGAAATTTGCCTTTTCCATCTTCAATTTTATAAATTAAAAAACGGTTGGCATCTCCAAAGTGCAAATCTATAACTTTTCCATCTGTTGATACTACTGCTATCCTCATTAAATTTCCTCCCTGGAAAATTCTTCCATTGCTCCTTCTTCCCCAACTATTTCATATCCCGCTTCATCATAGTAGAAATCGAGTAGAGTGTTTGTTATTTTGTCAACGAAATCAATACCCCCTTTATATCCCAACATAGATATTCTCTGTGCCCCTATTCTATCAAATACGGGGAATCCTGCCCTAAAGAGAGGAATATTTTCTTCTTTGGCCATGCTGGCCCCATAGGAATTTCCAATTAAAATATCTGCACCTATTTCTTTAATTTTCCTGTGCATGTCATAGAGATCACCGCCTGCTAAAATAGTAGGTGAAACTCCTTTTTCTTCTGAAATAATATTGATATCCTCTATAAATCTTTTACTTTCTGTACCAGTACACACAACAGTAGGAATCATACCCATTTCACATGTGAAACGTGTTAATCCAGATACGAAGTCAGGATCTCCAAATATAGCCACTTTTCGGTGATAATTGTAGGAATGGGCATCTACCATTGCATCCATAAGTCTGCCGCGGTCTTTTTCTATTGACTGTGAAATATCGAAGTCTCCAAGTTTGCATACAGATTTTACAAAGCTGTCTGTATTTTCGAGGCCTACAGGAAGAGGTCCAGAAATTGATTCAACTCCAAATTTCTTCTTAAGGAATACCCCTGCAGAGTCTACGTGTTTTGACAGGGCAATTGTACCCAATGAATTAGCTGTATCTTCAATTTCCTCAATGGTTGTCCCACCACCATATAAAGACAGAGTATCTTCAGTAAGAGGTGCATCTAAGTTTTCTGAAGTATCAGTTAAAATGATGCTTTCGCAGTTGAGTTCTTTTAATAAATCTTTAACTTTTTTTACATCTGCTGGAGATATATTACCTGTAATTATGTTGATTTTCCCGTTTGGTGTTGAATGATAAGCTAAATGTTCAACCAGCGCTTTTACAGTCCTGTTATACCCTTCCACGTGAGATTCAGTATAACTTGGAGTTGAAACTGGAATAATGACAGGTAAATTCTTGTCCAGATTTGCATCTTTGAACTTTTCTATTATTCCTGCCATGTCGTCTCCAATTGTTTCAGTTAGACAGCTTGATGCAACCGCTATCATGCTTGGAGACTGTTTTTCGACGATATTTTTTAGAGCCTTCATTAAGTTGAATTCCCCACCATAAATTACAGTTTTTTCGCTCATTGAAGTTGATGCAACTTCTATAGGTTCTCTAAAATGTCTGGTAAGTTGAAATCTCATATAAGTACTGCAGCCTTGAGAGCCGTGGATAAGAGGCATAGTATCCTTAACACCCAAAAGGGCCTGTACGGCTCCCATTGGCTGGCATATTTTGGAGGGATTTACTACTGCAAATTTTTTATCGTGATGCATATTAGTCACCTCTCAAACTTTTAGATGTTAAATTGAATACTGGACTTGAAACTGAGGCATCCACTTCTTTTGCAAAGCTTACAAAGCCTTTAAATCCTGCAAATGCAGATATTCTGTCGTGGTTAAAGTCACAAAATGGAATTCCAAGCTTTAATGAAATGTATTTTTCTTTGGCTCCCGATATTAGCAAGTTTGGCCTGTATTTTTTAAGAAGTCTGGCTAATTCAGTTGAATTTGCATCATCCACAATTATTGTACCATCCCTAACAGCTTCTTTGATCCTTTCGTAATCTTCTTTAATTCCATTTTTTGTTCCGGACATCATTACATCCATACCTAATTCTTCAAATGCCCGTACAAGAGACCATGCTTTGTTACCTCCAACATATAGAGCAACGGTTTTTCCATTTAATCTCTCTCTTTCTTCATCAATTTTGTGTTCTACTTCTTTTAATCCCCTTTCAATTATTTTTTCGGTTCTCTCGATCATTTCTTCATTGCCGAAGAAATCAGCGATATCTCTGATGGAGTTAGTTGTTTGTTCAAGACCAAAGAAATTGACCTTTATAAATGGTATTCCATATTTCTTCTCCATTTTTTTGGCAACATAGTTCGATGATTTCTGGCACTGGACTATGTTGAGCTTAGCTCTGTGCGCCTGGGCTATTTCGTCCACATGGGAATCCCCTGTCATTGTACTTATGATATTAACACCAATTTCTTCAAGCAGAGGTTTTATTCCCCATAGATCCCCTGCAACGTTGAATTCACCCACTATATTTATGTCAAAGGGAGTAGTTTTTTCAGGTTCTTTTGTTCCAATTACATAGTCAAGTAAAGCATCACCGCCAATCCAGTGCCCTTTGGTTTTGTTATGGTTCTGGAAACCTTCAGACTGAACTGGTATAACTCTACATCCTGTTATTTCTTCTGATTTATTGCATACTGCTTTTATATCATCTCCAATTATACCTGCAACGCATGTAGCATATACGAATATTGCTCCAGGGCTGTACAACTTATTAAGTTCAATAATAGTTTCAAATAGCTTTTTTTCGCCCCCAAATATGATATCTTTCTCTTGCAAGTTTGTAGAGCATCCTTTTTTATAGATATCATCCCGGGATGTTTTACTTCCCCTTATGTCCCATGTACATGCAGCACAACCTATTGGCCCGTGTACCAGATGAATTGAATCTGTGATTGGCATTAAAACAATTCTTGCGCCACCATAAACACATGTTCTCTGGGTAACTGTACCTGGCAAGCTGGCCTTATCACATACAGGGATGGATATTCCTTCTCCTTTTACACACATGTGTTTTTTACGAGATTCAAATGTTTCAATAACAGGTTCCATATAAATTCCCCTAAATTTTCAATATCAAATTCTCCTTCTTAAAAAATAACGACCCCCTAAAAGGTTATAGGCCCTTATTGGCCTATTGAGATCATGGAGGTCTATTAACATATTACTGCTGAAGTTTCCAGTGCTCAGGTTCATAATATTTCTCAAGTATCGTGTTGGTTATTAAATCTATGAGGTGAATACCTCCATTGTATCCAACAATAGGGCGCCTATGGTACCCTACACGGTCATAAACTGGATAACCAACCCTCACAAGTGGAATTCCATATTCCTTAGCCATAAGTCTTGCATCAGAACTACCAATCATCAGGTCAACAGGATTATCCTTAAGATATACTTCCATTGCCCTTAAATCCTGCCCCACTAGAGTGTCTATTTCAGCTCCTGTTTCTTTAGATACTTTTTCTATGTCTTTAACGAATTCCTGGTTATTAGATCCTGTAAGAACCATTTTAGGTTCCATACCAAGTTCTCCTACAAATCGTGCCATTCCGGATGTGATTTCAGGATCTCCATAGATGGCTACAGTACGGCCAAACAGATATCTGGAAGCTATATCTGCCATAGAATCTATGAGCAAACCCCTTTCATCTAAGATGGAGTCTGGAACGTCCTGACCAGTGAGTTTCTTCAAATTCCTGAGGAATTGATCGGTATTTTGAACTCCTATTGGAATCGGACCTAATTCTGCAGGTATATTATATTTTTTCTCTAAAGATAAGGCACCTGAACCAGCATATTTGGTAAGAGATATTGTACCTACACTGTTTGCTGAATCAGCAATTTCTTCGGTGTTTGTTCCTCCTTTTGGATAATATGGCTTGTACTCAGTTGCAGATGGCCGGAGTGGTGCATCAAATGGATCTGAAATATCTGTGAGAATGATACTTTCTAGATCCATAAGCCTGAGAATATGTTTTATTTCGCGTATATCACCAGGGTTCACCATTCCCGGAATTATGTTTATCTTTTCATTAGGTTCGGAAGGTTCTGCCACGTGATCAGCTAAAGCTTTAATCGCATTATCGTAACCCTTAAGATGTGTTTCAACGAAACTTGGAGTGCTTATTGGTACGATTTTTATTTTTTCAGTTGCTTCTTCACCAATTTTTTTCTTTAACTCTTCCTTTGCAGTTTTTATAAACCCAATTACATCGTCACCAATGATCTCACTGGAACATGTTGTAATTACACCAATTAAATCAGGGTTAAGTCTTACTGCGACGTTTTGAAGACCTTCAACAAGGTTTCTCCTTCCACCAAAAACTGCTGCATCTTCGTGGAGGGAGGTTACAGCAATTTCTGAAGGTTCCCTGAAATGACGTGAGAGAGAATATCTAACGAATGATGAACACCCTTGAGAACCATGAACCAGTGGCACTGACCTGCTAATCCCAGTAACTGCCCACATTGCCCCTAACGGCTGACAGGTTTTTAGAGGATTGATTGTAGCGGTCCTGTCTTTTTCTATAATATTTACACCCATTATTTTGCCCCCTCTTCGATATTTGGTATGTCTGGGTCTTCAGTTTCTTTGAATTCAAGCATACTCCATACTGGATTGTAGATAGAAGTGTACATATCTCTTGCAAGGTTTAAGAAACCTTCAAATCCTATATATGGACCGTTTTCATATGAGTGAATTAGAAGAGATGGTATTCCTAATTTATGAACCAGATACTTCTCTTTTACACCGCCCATAATTAAATCGATTTTGTAATCTTCAACCAGTTCTTCTAATTCCAATGCATTTGGATCGTCTATTACAAGTCCACCTTCTTTTACCCGTTTTTTCATCTTTTCAAATCCATCTTCATGTTCAAACATGGATGAAACACCGGTTATTTCCATTCCTAATTCCTCTTCTAGTGGAACAGAAAGGTGATAACTTTTAGGCCCACCAGAGAAGATGAATGCTCTTTTTCCAGTTAATTTTTCCCTATAGAATTCTAACTCAGGAATTATTTTGGCCATTCTATTAGCGATCACTTCATCTGCTTTATCTTCAAGACCAAAGAACCTTGCTACGGTCTTTAAGTTTTCTGCACAGTATTTGGTACTGAAAAAGTCAGTTTTCATGTAAGGGACGCCGTATTTCTCCTCTATGAGTTTTGCTATGTAAGTAGAGGATCTTTGACATCTTACTACGCTCAATTTTGCCCTGTGCATCCAGCCTATCTCATTGTGACAGCAATCTCCAGTGAACGTACTCAAGACATTTATTCCTATCTCTTTAAAGTAATCTTTAAGCAGCCAGAGGTCCCCGTCGATGTTGTATTCACCGATAAGATTTATATCATAAGGCCCCGTAGCCGGTGGTTCTGTTTTACCCACTAATTTCTCAAAGAGAACGTTGTTTCCAATAGAGTGTCCTTTAGACTGTGTTGGACCTGCGAATCCTGGTGCATTAAATGCTATAATAGGTATATCTAATTCTTCTTCCATTTCTTTAGCAACAGCATCCATGTCATCCCCAATTAATCCAGTTGTACAGGTTGCATATAGATATATTGCATTTACAAATGGGAATTCTCTTTTAGTATCTAGAATAGCCTGGCGTAATTTTTTCATTCCGCCAAAAACCACGTCAGATTCCTGTAAATCTGTTCCAATGATGTATTTAATGTTAAAATCTTTTACTGGGAATTGACTTCCGTCTGGCATGTCCGTGGTTGTTGGATATCTTTTTGTTCCGTAACCATACACTGTACAGCCGACAGGTGAATGTACTATATGGGCTACATCCTTTATAGCTCCAGTTATAACCCCTTTAGCTCCTGCAAATGCACATCCACGTTCTGTCATGGATCCTGGAATGGTCTTTGAATTACATTTTGGGAGACAGTCCTCAGGATCGCCACAGTGTTTTACATATGTGTGCTCTTTTCTCTCAGGAATAGGTTTAGACACGTCAAAAAGTTTGTAAGGCATATTTAATCTCCTTAATAAGTTTAATTATAAATGCAGAAGCACAATTTACAAAATTGCTTCTTCTCCCTTTTCTTTTGTTCGAACTCGTATTGCATCATCTACATTGCAGACAAATATCTTTCCGTCCCCTATTTGCCCAGTATGATTGACTTTCATTATGGCTTCCACCACCAGAGATGCATCTTCATCTGGAACTATTAATGATATGAGTCTTTTAGGTATGTACCTCATGCTTCCTTCTTCTTCTAAAAGAGCGGGCTCTTTTATATCAAATGTTACCTCATTCAAGATTGCTTTTTGCCTACCCCGCCCCATAACACGATTTGCAGTCATTGAAGGGAATCCAAGTGAATTTAAGACGTCTTTTGTCCTTCCCATTTTATTGGGCCGTATGATGGCAATGATTTCTTTCATCTTCACACCACGCTAAAGCCCTTTACTCCTTGTTCTTACAGTATATGCTTCTTCTACTGGACTTACGAATAATTTCCCATCACCCATATTTCCAGTAAAAGCATTTTCTGATATTATATCCACTATTTCATCGATAGATTCGTCCTCTGCAACAAGAAGCAGCATTAGCTTGGGTATTTCATCGTAATAAATTGATTCCAGTTGAATACCTTTCTGTTTACCGCGGCCTATAACATCCATTTTAGTAAGGGCAACATGTCCTGCTGCATCCAGTGCATCAACTACGTCTTCTGTTTTTTCTGGTCTTATAATTGCTCTAATCATTTTCATTTTTACACTTCCAATTAGTCTATAAGGCCGTATTTTACAACCAGATCTTCAAGTTCATCCATTGTCATTGGTTTTGGAATGACAAAGTTATCGTTGTTGATAATTTTTTCTGCAAGCATTTTGTATTCATTAGCCTGGTTACATGTTTCATCAAACTCTACAACCGATTTTTTGTTGAATTCAGCTTTTTGAACTATATTGTCACGTGGAACGAAGTGAATCATTTGAGTTCCCAGTTTTTCACAGAATTCTTTAAGCAGTTCTGCTTCACCATCCACATTTCGGCTGTTACAGATAATTCCTCCCAGTCTTACTCCACTTTGTTCAGCGTATTTTACCATACCTTTACATATATTATTTGCAGCATACAGCGCCATCATTTCACCAGATGCCACAATATAAATTTCTGATGCTTTTCCATCCCGTATAGGCATAGCAAATCCACCACAGACAACATCACCCAAAACATCGAAGAACACAAAATCTAAATCTTTTTCATATTCCCCATACATTTCCATTATTGTTATAGCTGTGATCACTCCTCTTCCAGCACATCCTACACCCGGTTCTGGACCACCAGATTCAACACATTTAATTCCCCCATACCCCGTATCAACAACGTTTTCAGGAGTACAGGCTTCTTCTCCCTCTTCTCGTAATGTGTCCATCATGGTGGTCTGCATTTTACCACCAAGTACCAGACGAGTACTGTCTGCTTTTGGATCACATCCATGAATCATGATATTTTTGTCATGGAAGTGAGCCATTGCGGCGGCTGTATTTTGCTGTGTTGTGGACTTTCCAATTCCACCTTTTCCATAAATTGCTATTTTTCTTACCATAATAGAACCCACCTTTTGTTTTTTCAATGAATTTTAGATTCTTGGCGGAAGAAGGAAACATACTTCCGACAACATCTGTTATGTTTTTATCTAATATAAATGTTTCGAAAGATCCGTTTTTGTACTGATTTATGGATTATCGAGGCGTATTTAATTGCATTTTGTTTAAAAAGGATTATAAACAGAGAGAATGTAATCAGTTTCAAGAGTATATTTAAATGGATCACCAACATATTATTTTAAATCAGAATTAAACTTTCTTTTAAGACAGATAATCAAGTGATGTAATGAATTTCAATGAACATATCAATAAATATCTATGGCTTATTCCCGCAGTAACCATGTTTTTCATAGCTTTAATTCCAACGTTAACTTATCAGTGGCCACTGAGCTGGGATGTAATAATGCACATAGAGTACGCTAAAGTTTACGCTCACTACGGATTTGTATTAACTGATCCGCTTTTAAATGCTCCATATGGGCAAAAAATAGGTTATCCTCCCCTCTTTCAGTTTTTAATCGCCGGTTTAGGTACTCTTCTAAACACCGATTTCTTCCAGATTGCAAGGTTCCTGCAGCCAGTTCTGGCAATGTCTATTGTATTATCTGTATCTTTTGTTGCAAAGGAGTTTTATGGCAGAATTGCAGGAATTTCAGCAGGATTTTTAATGATATCCAGCTATTTAATTGCCAGAATAGTGCTGCCCATTCCAGAAAACCTGGCCCTAATTTTTCTGCCCATTGCAGTTTATCTTTACTACAGATCAATTAAAGAAGGAGTTCTAAAATATGCATTAATAGCAGGGATTATATTCATTTTAACCATTTTAACACACCTTGCAGCCCCATTATGCCTATTTCTGATAATAACTGCATTTACAATTCTTGAATTGATTCTAAATAGAAATAAAGGTGTTTTTAAAAATTATGGCGCTTTCCTTATTTCATTAATCATTCTGGCAGTTATAGGGCTAATTGGGCTCTTTTTATTTAAGCCAGATATGTTCCACAGTTTGATACAGCAAGGTTTAACAGCTGTAACTGGTTACAGCACTTCATTAGGCTATAATAAAGCCATAAGTGCATTGTCTTACATTGGAAATATTGGGCCGTTAGTTTTAATTTTTGCAGTAATTGGGTGCATTTTTGCTTTTGGAAAGATGCAGAAAAAGCATTTTTTCATTTTTGTATGGATTTTAGTGATGTTTTTACTGAGTAATGCTTACTGGTTCGGTATAAATGTAATATCTTACAGAGTTTTAATCTATTTACTCATCCCTCTTGCTATACTCGGCGGCTTTGGTTTAAGCCAGCTTTATTACTGGTTTAAACAACATAATACATTTTCATCCAGATCGTTTAGATCTGCATTTTTAATAGGTATCTTTGCATTATCTGCCGTTTCAGGCGTTTTAACTGTTGAAAACCCAAAAATAGCAAAATTCGGGACCATAACCAAATATGGCTATGTTCAAACTGCTCCCCCAAGTGATTCAGAGGTAGATATGGCAAACTGGTTTGATAAAAACGGGAATAAAACAAGATCAGTGGTTATTTCTAATCTTTACACTGGGACCTTCCTTGCAGCTGAATCCGGAATGCCAATTACTCAAAATTTCAAATATTTCAATAAAACTACGCCGTTGTCCGTTTTTGAAAAAGAAAAGATAGGTTATATAGTTTATGATAAACGGCTGACATCCCCCTTTGAAAACGACAATTCATATACACAAACAAATTCTGAGATGTATTCTCTTCTCTATTTCGATAAAGACCTTAAAACAAACATCAATGAAATAATTCCAAGTAATGTAGAAGTTGTATACGAAAATAAAGATTTCATAATTTGCAGAATAAAGTATTAGTTTTAGGCATGATACTGATATCTGGTACTCTTATTTTTTTACTCAATATTACAATATTTTTCAAAGAAATAGGGTATATATGACAGTTTAGACTAATTATATAAAGATGTTATAATTGACATATTCAAATTTACTGTGAGGGTCACTATGAAAAAGATAAAAATCATTGAAACAGCATTTCGAGATGCACACCAATCTCTACTTGCAACAAGAATGAGAACTCGAGACATGTTGCCAATTGCTGAAGAAATGGATAAAGTAGGATATTTTTCACTGGAATCATGGGGAGGGGCTACATTCGATACATGCATTCGTTATCTAAATGAAGACCCATGGGAAAGACTTAGAGAACTTAAAGAGCACATGAAAAAGACTCCACTTCAAATGTTACTTCGTGGCCAAAATCTTGTTGGCTACAAACATTACCCTGACGATATAGTACGAAAATTCGTTGAAAAATCCTATGAAAATGGTATTGATGTCTTCAGGATATTTGATGCACTTAATGATATACGAAATATGGAATATGCCATCAAAGTCGCACGTGAACAGGATGCTCATGTTCAAGGTGTAATATCATATACTGTTAGCCCATACCATACATTAGAAAAATATGTAGAATTTGCACGAGAATTAGAGGGCTTAGGGTGTGACTCCGTAGCCATAAAAGATATGGCAGGGCTTATATCGCCCCATGACACTTATGAACTTATAAAAACTCTTAAAGAAGAAACAAACCTGATTGTAAACTTACACTGCCACTGTACAAGCGGTATGACTCCCATGAGTTATTATGCAGCATGTCAGGCAGGAGTAGACCTATTAGATACTGCTATTTCACCCCTTTCATGGGGAGCCTCGCAACCGCCAACTGAAAGTATGGTAGCAGCACTTCAAGGTACTCCTTATGACACAGAGCTGGATTTAAAGATTCTCACACATATTAAAAAATATTTCGAAGAGATACGGAAAAAATACAGCGGTATTCTTGATCCTATTGCCGAACAAGTTGATACGGATGTCCTGATTTACCAGATCCCCGGTGGAATGCTGTCCAACTTTGTATCCCAGCTTAAAGTCCAAAATGCACTTGATAGATACGAGGATGTGCTTGAAGAAGTTCCGCGAGTTAGAAAAGATCTTGGATATCCTCCACTTGTAACCCCAACAAGCCAGATAGTTGGAATTCAGGCAGTTATGAATGTACTGGGTGGGGAAAGGTATAAATCAGTTTCAAAAGAAGTAAAAGAATATTTCAAAGGGTTCTATGGAAGACCGCCGGCACCTGTCAATGAAGATGTTAAAAAGAAAATCATTGGGGATGAAGAACCAATTACAGTTAGGCCTGCAGACCTGATTGAACCTCAATTTGAGAAATATAAAGAAGAAGGAGAAAAGTTAGGAATTATTAAAAAAGAAGAGGATGTTTTAACCTATGCCCTCTATCCTGCTGTTGCTCCAAAATTCTTAAAAGGTGAAGCTGAAGAAGAGCCACTTATACCTCCTGCAGAAGCAGAAGCATGTGAAGCACCTTCTGGAATCCCTACAGAATACGCGGTAGATGTAGACGGTGAAGTGTTCAACGTTAAAGTGCATCCTGTAGGTTACATGGATATAGAAAGTGTTGAATCTGCTCAGGGTCCTACTGGCCCTGTTGAAGGCGGTGTAACTTCTACAATGCAAGGTATGATCCTTAAACTCAAAGTAGACAAAGGAGATAAGGTAAATGAAGGAGATGTTGTTGCCGTATTAGAAGCCATGAAAATGGAAAATGATATTCATGCTACAAGCTCCGGTACTGTAGAAGAAATCTTTATTAAAGAAGGCGACACCGTTAATGCTGGAGATACCTTGATAGTTATTAAATAACTCTTTCTTTTTTTTAATTTATGTTTAAAACAGAATCTATTAAATTAATTTAAATATACTTATTTTAAATCCATAAAATCAGAATATTTATTATAATACTACATGTAAAAAAAGTATAAATATCCAGTAATTAACCATATACCATTTAATTTTTAAAGGTGAATTATTTTGAAAAAAAGTGATAATGTAAAGACTCATTTTGAAGAAGAAGCTAAAGAATTTGATGAAATTATTCTGAAATTAATTCCACATTATAAAGATATGATTAATGCTTTGGTCAGTTCAATTCCATTTGATCATGACAATTCAATAAGGGTACTTGATTTAGGGTGTGGCACTGGAACTGTAACCAAAACATTAAAGGAACAATTTAAAAATGCCAGGATAACCTGTCTTGATTTAGCTGAAAATATGATTGAAATGGCTAAAATAAAATTACAGGGTTATAATGATATAGATTATGTTTTAGGTGATTTCTATGACTATAATTTCAATGAAAGATACGATGTAATTGTCTCTTCCTTAGCACTACACCACCTTGTAACAGATGAAGATAAAAAAGATTTTTACATAAAAATATACGATGCTCTAACTCAAGGAGGTATATTTTTAAACGCTGACGTGGTTTTAGGTTCAAACAGCTATGCACAAAAGTTATATATTAATAAGTGGAAAGAATTCATGAACCTAAGCGTGGATATGAAAGAAATAGAAGAGAAATGGATACCTGCTGCAGAAGAGGAAGATCATCCCGCAAAATTAATTGACCATATAGACTGGCTTCGTGAAATTGGTTTTAAAGATGTTGATGTAATCTGGAAATATTACGGCGGTGCAGTTTACTGTGGATACAAGCAATAATCATTATTCATTAATTCAATTAGAAATATAGCTTGATTATCTCAAATTCTATTAAGATCATTGAATAAAGTATACTTAGAATTAATCTAATAATTAAATATCAAATTTCAAAAGGATCCTGATATAATGGTAGTTATTTTAGACCCCCAAAATTCTGGAATTTCAGGAAATATGGTTTTAGGAGCACTTATAGATCTTGGAGTGGACAGTGAAGAAGTGGTTAATGTAATGGAAAATTTTGCTTCTCCCTTCGGTGATATAAGTATTAAAATTAAAAAGATCCAAAAATCAGGCATTTCAGCTACTTATGCAGACATTAAATGTGAAGATCGAAAGGCTACTGGTTACATGGAGCTTATTGAAACTTTAGATACTATAAACTACAAAATTAGCCCCGAAGTTTTAGAATTTTCAAAAAAGGTATTTAGAACTCTTGCTGAGGCTGAAGCCAAAGTTCACGGCACAAACATAGATAAAATACATTTTCATGAAGTAGGCGCAGCGGATGCAGTTGCCGACATAATTGGCTCTGCTTACTGCTTTTACAAACTCGGACTAGACTCTAAAAAAGTTTATGGAATGCCAGTTGCCCTTGGAGGGGGTAGGATTAATAGCATGCATGGGGAATTAAGCGTTCCTGCACCTGCAACTCTTGAGATACTTAAAAATGTTCCCACATTTGGAGGGCCTGTTAATTACGAGCTTACAACACCCACTGGAGCGTCTCTTTATGTAAATATGGTTGACGAGATCTGTGATTTTTATCCTTTAATTACAAACAGCAAAATCGGTTACGGGGCAGGGAAAAGGGACCTTGAAATACCAAATGTTTTAAGAATTGTAAATGGAGAATCTATCATTCCAACTGATAAGGTATCTATTCTCGAGACTAATCTTGATACTGTAACAGGAGAAGTTATTGGAAACACGTTCGATAAACTCATGGAAGCAGGGGCACTGGATATCAGCGTAATTCCAGTATTGATGAAGAAAAATCGGCCAGGCCATCTTTTAAGAGTGATAACAAAGCCAAAAGATAGCGGTGTAGTTTCAGAAGCCATAATACGTGAAACTGGAACACTTGGGGTTAGAGTGTTGCCATATGTTCACAGAAATATTGTTAAGCGAGAAATAATTCCTATAAAACTTGATATTGGTGGAATGGAACATGATATTCAAATTAAAATTGGAATGATTGGGGAAGAAATAATAAACTATAGCCCCGAATATGAGGATGCAAAGAAAATAGCAAATGAAACAGGAATACCTTTAAAAGACGTAATGAAAAAGGCAAATAATGCTTTTAAGAAGTTACTGGATGAATATTAACTTTAAAATTTGGTGAGATACTATGAAAAACAAACCAAAAGCAATTTCAGTCCTCTCCGGCGGACTTGATTCAACTGTTGCAACAGCATATTTCAACGATGAATATGAGATTCACGCTTTAACATTTAATTACGGGCAGAGAAGCGCAGAAATGGAAATTAGGTCTGCGGGAGCAGTCTGTGAAAAATTAGGAATTACGCACACAGTTTTAGATCTTCCATGGCTTAAAAAGCTTGGAAAATCAGCATTAACTTCTGATGCTGAAGTTCCAGAACTTAAAATTGATGAACTCGATAGTAAGGAGATCTGTGATGAAACAGCTCGAAAGGTATGGGTTCCAGGGAGGAATGTAGTTTTCACAGCCATAGCAACTTCCTTTGCAGAAGCTGAAAATGCATCCAGGATCATTGTGGGATGGGACCTTGAAGAGGCAGTTACTTTCCCCGATAACTCAAAAGAATTCTTAGATGCATTTAATAGTGTTTTAGAAATTGGCACCCTTGAATGTATAAAAATTGAAGCCCCACTTATAAGTATGGGCAAAACTGAAATTGTTAAACTGGGTATTGAAATAAATGCCCCTTTAAATTCGAGTTATTCATGTTACATAGGTAAAGAAGAGCCTTGTGGTGTTTGTGAATCTTGTATGAGACGTATACGTGCCTTTAAAGATGCTGCAGTTGAAGATAAACCATATAATAAATAAGATTGAAAAATTATACTCTTTAAATTATCTATAAACTATTTATAATAGAATATTAACATATTAGATTACCCAGTTTCTTATTATGTTATCTAAAAAGAAATTGAAAAGGAATATGGTTAATTAATGATATTAATATCCCGATTTGCATCAAATTCGAAATTGATATTATAATATTCCTAAAATAACTCAGGGGGCGGCGTGATACTATTTAAAACTTTTTTCTTTCATGTAGTTTTAAATAAATTTGAATAATTTATTCATTGTAACTGCCGTAAATTAGGGATGAACAATATGGAAGATCAAGCAACATATAAACCAGTAGAAATCTTACTTGTTGAGGACAATCCTGCAGATGCACGTTTAGTAGTTGAAGTTTTTAAGGATTTCCAAATAAAAAACCATATTTATGTAGTTGAAGACGGCGTTGCAGCAATGGATTATTTAAATAAAAAAGATGAATATAACAAGGTTTCACGTCCAGACATTATACTTCTCGATTTGAATTTGCCTCGAAAAGATGGGAGAGAAGTTTTAAAAGAGATTAAAGAAGATGAAAACCTCCGATGCATCCCAGTAGTAATTCTAACCACTTCCAGTGCAAAGGAAGATATAATCAAAACTTACAGCAATCATGCTAACTGTTACATTACAAAACCTGTGGATTTTGATCAATTTTTAAAAGTCGTTCAATCAATAGAGAATTTCTGGCTCACAGTTGTTAAATTGCCTTGATTTTCAAATTTTAAATAATAATTTTAAATTTTAACGTGTCAATCCTCTTTAACATTGCTATAACTTTAATTTTAAATTTTAATTAGGTTTTATGTTTATTATCTTTCCCTTTATTTCTAATTTATGTTAAATCCTTATTATATGGGTTAAAATATTATTATTAAGTAAATTATGGAATTTTTAGAAAAGTATTAATATTTTAATTATATATATTAATATTATGCATTCAAATTTTATGTATACATTTTATTACAATTGAAAATCGGGTTAAATATTAAAAACCAATGTAATAAAACCAAAAAAGGAATTATAACACCTTGAAATATTAAATTTTCCAAATTACCAGTAAAAACCTTAAAAAACACATCGTATACTTATTTAAAGAGGTAAGAAACCTTCTTTAAAATCTAGGGATAATAAATGTATGCAGAATTTAATAATTTTAAATTTATTCCCGGTGATAGGTTGATAAGCAAAACTGTTGAAATTTTACTTGTAGAAGATAATCCAGCAGATGCGCGTCTTGTAATGGAAGTTTTTAAGGACTTCAAAATAAACAATAAACTATATCACGTAAAAGATGGCGTAGAAGCCATAGATTACCTACACCATAAAGGTGAATACGCAGATACTTCAAAACCCGACTTAATATTACTCGATTTGAATTTACCTCGAAAAGATGGGAGAGAAGTTTTAAAAGAGATTAAAGAAGATGAAAACCTCCGATGCATTCCCGTAGTAATTCTAACCACTTCCAGTGCCGAAGATGATGTTTTAAAAACTTACTGTAATCATGCCAACTGTTACATCATAAAACCTGTGGATTTCGACCAGTTTATAAAAGTTATACAATCGATTGAGAGCTTCTGGCTTACCATGGTAAAATTACCAAGTTAACATTTTTAATTTAAAGAAAAAAATAAAATTTAATTTTAAATTATTTAAAAAAATAGTAGAAGGATAATAAGCTTATATCTACGGCTTAGTTATCCATAATTCACTGAAATTCATGGATTTCAATTTTTCTAATTTGTCTTTATTAATTAGATACACTTTATCTCCAATTAGGATTTCAATAGTCTCCTGATTCTGTGCATGGACTTTTAGACTATTTGAATTATTTTGAGCTATATTTTGATTTATATTATTCTGTGGAACTGTTTTTCCTGTAAAATATCCATTTTTAACTATTTTTCCATTAATAACCCCATTATAAGGGATTAAATAATACCCACGGCTATCATGGGATTTTCCATGTACAAGGCAGTAGTCAGCATCTGTTACTGTACTATACCACATACCTTCTGGTGAGGTCCATGAAGCAGGACCCTCTTCAAAATCAAGAGTTCCCCATGTATGCGACGATGGGTCGTAATTATAGAAAACTCTTGTATGATATCCGTAGTCATCGCCTATAGAGCATGAATGTTTTCCGGTTGCCATTACATACTTTGATGTTATTTTAACATTGTAGGCACCAACTCCATGGGCAGAAACTGCTACAGGACTCATAATAAGAAGCGCTGCAATTGACAGCAACGCTATTATCGTGCTAGCTTTAATTTTTCGCTTAATATAATCACACTCCATATTTATTTTTGGTTCAGTTGTGTTGTTGTTGCCACTAGGGTTAGGTACCCCTGAACCAGTTGGAGCATAATTAACACCTCCGTCTAAACTTAGTAATACTCTGTATTATTTTATATAAATATTTTATTAAATTTATCTGGAAATTAATATTTCAATTTATCTAATAACCATTTTTACATGTATGATTATGGGAATTGAGTGTTTAAAGCGTCATAATATATAAATTTTGCGCATTTTTTTAAAATTAGAAAATTAAATGAAATGTTAATTCTAATTAAAATTCTAATAGATCAATAAATCCCCCACTTAAACCTAAAGTAGACATTATACAAAAATAGATTTTTCTAAAATCACATTTTATGAAATTAAAAAATAATAAATTATATTATAAAAAAAAATATTCTTTTAAAGCATATTTTACTGTACAGGTAATAAATAAAGTAAATTAAGTTACAAAGCCATTAAAAACCAGTTGCATAAAAAATTGGAAAAACGATGGCTATAATTGAATAGAAAAATATTACAAACCATATTTTATAAAATAGTAATTAGAAGACGAACATAAAATAAACTAATAGCTATTAATTAACGCCTTTATTTATTAACCAGTTCCATTGCTTATGATTATCCTGCGTATTGGAACTTCTAAAATGGTATATTTTTCTCCTTCAAGGGCTTTACGAACCATTTTTACTATTTCGTCCACCCTTCCTTCATCCACAACGCTGCATATAAGTATAGCATTTTTTGCATGGTCTTTGATCATCATTATCGCGGATTCTGGATCTTCTTTAATGGAGAATCCCTTCCAATCCTGTGGAGACATGCCTTTATATTCTAAAATATAAAATCCAGTTATTCCAGCATCAGTTAAAGCATTCATGGCTTTTCCCAAATTTTTTATCTCAACAAAGACCCTTAGATGAACTTTCATGCAATCACCTTCTTATTATATATTCATTCTCCATATATTATAATATTGTTGATTAAAGAATATCAATTAATGATTGGAATAATGGATTCATATACAATAATTAATGAAAAATCAATAGCCTGGTGATTTAATGGATCAGAAAATCTGTATCAAAGATGCCTCAATACATATAGAAGATGATGCTTTTATAATTTACAGAAAAAAAGGTTTTTTATCTTTAAGTAATTCTAATAATGGCTTTTCTACTGTTAAAACCATAATAAATCATTCAATTCATGAAAATGTATCTCAAGAAAACATAGAAAAATCCTTAAAAAATAAAAGCATATCGAGTCCTGTTTCATTAATTCTAACAGATGCAAATATAAATCAATATGCCGTTGAAACGTCTGATTACGTAACTGCTGTAGTTTCAGCGGGCCCTTTTGATTCTGATGCTGGAGAAACCATTAACGAAAGCTGTAAAAATATGGCAGGATCTATAAGCATCATATTGCTTATAAACAAAAATTTAAGTTATAAATCAATTTTAAACTCTTATTCATGTGCTGAAAGAGCTAAAGTAGCAGCTTTATGGGATTTGGATGTGAGAAGTTCTTCAGGAGATCTGGCTACTGGTGGTTTGTACGATTCCATAATTGTGGCATGTACTGGAAAAGATGATGATGGTGGAGATATTGCTGAACTTCAAACTTTAGTCATGAAATGCGTAAGAGAGGCTACAAAAAAAGCAATTTTAAATTCAGGATATAAAAAAGCAGTTTTAGATTTTATAGAAAGCGTAGGTGTTAAAATAGAAGATCTTGTTGATGCAGGGATGGAACTCTGTGTTGGAGTTGAAAAAACTGAAGAACTCTACAAAAAATTACATAACCAGATATTAAAATCTCTGGAAGATTTAAACGTTGTATCATTTATAATTGCCGGAATCAGGCTTGAAGAAGATTATGCAAAACATAGAGTCCATGGAATAAATGTAGATGATGACCCTGCATATTTATACTCAGACGAGGTCTTTGGGATGTCTGTAGCCAACCAAATCGCCGGAACCAAAGCAATATTCAATTTTAAAAGGTATGACGAGGAAAAACCCGGAATAATTAGCGAACTTGGGCCTGTACTTGACGATATCTTTGCAGGACTTGTTGCAGGGTGCATGTCAAAGATCTTCGAGCCTTAAAAATCAAATATACTTGGGATTGATATGTCAGATAAAAAAATACTGCAAAAAAGTGAAAACAAATCACCTTTAATTAGAGATAAAAATGTTCCCAAAATCAATGGAATATTTGGACTTATATCCTTTTCAACAATTATACCCATAAATATTCACACCAGCATCGAGGAAATGGCAACTTTCACATGGTTCTGGCCAATTATTGGCGGTCTAATTGGAATATTTGTAGGTGCAGTTGGATTCATATCTTTGAACATAGTTCATCTATCCCCATTGATCTCATCAGCGATAGTTTATAGTTTTGCAATATGGTTTACAGGGTTTCATCACCTGGACGGTCTCATGGATATGGGTGATGGACTAATGGTTCATGGAGATTACAACAAAAAGATTGCAGTAATGAGAGATATGGCAATTGGAACTGGAGGCATTTCTCTCTTTTTTATAGTGGCAATAATCACATTTTCAGCCATTAATGCTATTCCTGCAGGTTTAATATTTTTGATGCTGTTAATTTCAGAAATAGCTGCAAAAACGAGCCTAATTACATGTGCAACATTTTCAAAACCATTTAAAGAGGGCACTGGAAGAGTATTTATAGAATCAATGAACATAAAATTACTGATATTATCATTTATTTTGGTATTCATTATTGGATTTTTAGCCATAAACATTATTGGAATCCTTGGAATAGTCGGTGGAATAATCGGGGGGTCCATAGTCGCTGCAATAGCATCAAAGCAGTTTAAATATGCAACTGGAGATATTTTAGGTGCTTCTAATGAAATAGGGCGTGCAGTATCCCTTATTCTAATGACAACAATTTTGATATACCCTCGAATATGAAATATTCGGGGCATTGAAAATCTTCGATTTTCAAAAGTTTATAAATAAATTAAAGGACTGATAACAGTGGAAATCAACGTTTTAAGACTAGATCACAGACAAAAAAGAGATGCACGGATAACAACTCATGTTTGCCTGACAGCAAGAGCTTTTGGAGCAGATGAAGTAACATTAAGTGGAGATGAAGACACAAAACTTATGAAAAACGTGGAAGATGTCGTTGGACGGTGGGGCGGTCAGTTTAAAGTGAATTACCGGAAAAATTATGAAAATCTCATAGATGAATGGAAAAATAATGGCGGAGAAGTAGTTCACCTTACAATGTACGGATCACAGGTTCAGGAAGTTATAGGGGAAATAAGAGATTCACCAAAAGATAAGCTTGTAGTGGTTGGCGGTGCAAGAGTTCCAACAAAAGTCTATAAAGAGTCAAACTGGAATGTTTCTGTTACAACCCAGCCGCATTCTGAAGTTTCAGCCCTTGGAGTATTTTTACATATGTTATTTGAAGGAAAAGAGCTTGAAAAAGAGTTTGAAGGCGGTAAAATGAAGGTTGTGCCTACAGCTGAGGGTAAACGAGTTATAATAAATGATTCAGAAAATAAGTGATTAAATGATTCAGTATATAGACTCCCCATGCGCAATTGCAACAATCCCTGGAAGCCCATCCACTTCTAGTTCGTAGATTGCTTCCATTCCTTCTTCTTCAAATGCAGCAATGCGCCTTGATATTACTTTACTTGTAAGAAGGGCTGCAGCAGGAGGAGTTACAACGAAAATTGATCCTTCTTCATCAAGAGCTTTAATTGTTTCCTCGCTTAAACCTCCCTTTCCAATATGGATCTTCACCCCTGCCTTTGAAAGATAGGGAATACTTTCTTCAATTTCTTCTTTATTGCTTGTAGTAGGAGATATACCTGCATCGCTTACTGCAGTGTGCATTATAACCGATCCTTCAATTTCAATTAGTTTTTCACCATTTTTAAGTGATTTAACAAGTTTTGGAAGTGCAGCATCCCTACCAGTAAATATTTTGCCGTGTATTTCGATCTTATCTCCAACTTTTAGATCTTCAATCACGTCGCGAGTTACGGGAGTTTTAATTATTTTCATGGTTGCTCATTTGCCTTGTAGTGTTTTATCAACTAATTTTAAGGAAGTCTTCCTTTCACTATCTTGAGATATGTCTTTTAATGTATGCTTTGTATAAATCTCAGATAGGTCACTCATGAATTCTCTAGCATATTCTGTTTTTACATGAGGCATGACCACAATTCTTATAGCCCGAGGATAAGAAGACACTGAAACAGCCCATCCTTTCTTTTCAATTTCATCCACAATTTCATCAATTTCCATTTCATCTGATTTAAACGTAACAATGTTTAATTGCGGTTCTCTAATTAATTTAAACCCTGCTCTTTTAATTCCCATAGCCAGATATTCAGTAACTTCCATACAATTCTTTGAGATTTTGCAGTACCCTTCTTTTCCAAAATGTTTGAGTAGTGCCCATGTTGCAGCTGTAGATGCACCCATTCTGGTACCTACAATAGTAAACTGCTCTTTATCTGTAAGATAAGGTGTTTCAGTACTTATGCTGTTAAGATAACTCCTATCTCTAAAGAGAATTCCACCAGTCGGAATTGGTGCAAGACCCATTTTATGAGGATCTATCGTAATTGAAGAAACACCCTCAAGGGAGAAATCAAATTTAGGAAGATCATAGCCACCATAACTTAAGAAGGGAATCGAAAATCCTCCAAATGCCGCATCAACATGAAGATAAATACCCTGTTTCTTACAGAGTTTTGAAAGTTCTTCTATTGGATCGATTACTCCAAGCTCAGTTGTCCCTGCAATACCCACTACTGCAACAGTATTATCAGATATGAGTTCCTTTACAGACTCGATATCCACACGGTAATTTTCATCAAGTTTTGCTTCCCTGAGTTTAAGGCATAACATATCTGCCGCCTTCTTAAAGGAAAAATGAGCAGATTTAGGAACAATTATCTCCGGATCTTTGACATTGCTTGAATTTCTTGCTGCCCTCATGGCCATTATGTTTGCTTCTGTACCGCCTGTTATTATATGCCCACAGATATCCTCTTTACCCAGGAGTTCCCCAAGCATCCGGATAACTTCTTTTTCCATATTCCTGGTACCTTTAAATAAACCAGAATCACCCAAGTTAGACTCTAAAAACATATAATAGGCTTCCACGCCAATTTCATGGGGACATGTGCACATTGAACCGAGTATACGGCCTGATTTATAGGTCATATCCTCTCTTTTGAATTCTTTGAGTTTTTCGAATATTTCCTGTTTTGTGATTCCTTTTTTATCCATTTTAATCCTCGGAAAAATAATTATATTGGAAAAAATAATAAAATTTTAAAGAAAAATAAAAAAAATTGTTTAATTTATAGATGCTTATTCCTGTAAACGCATTCTTGCAGCTTTTAAGACAAGTTTTTTCTCAACTCTTGCCACAGTTTCCCTTACAGCCGCAACTGCATCAGTATTTGCAGATACGCTTTCAATTCCAGCCTCTACTAGTTTTTCAACTATCCTAGGTATACTTCCAGCCTGTCCACAGATACTTGTTTTGACTCCCGCCTCGTTACATATTTTTATAACGCGAACTAAGAGTTTTATAACAGCTGGATGTTCTTCGGTGTAAAGGCCTGCAACGTGCTCGTTGTTTCTGTCAATTGCAAGTGTGTACTGGGTCAGATCGTTTGTTCCAAAACTTACAAAGTCAACCCCTTCAGCTATGAAATCTTCAATTGTAAGAGCTGCTGCCGGTGTTTCAACCATGATACCAAATTCAATGGTTTTTCGAGGTTTTAATCCAACTTCTTCTGCTATCTGTTTAGCTTTTTTAAGTTCATCAGGGTGTTGAACCAGTGGAATCATTATTCCAATATTGGTGTAGCCCTGTTCATGGAGTTTTTTAATAGCCTTAAACTCAGCCCTTAATATTTCCGGCTCGTCTAACTCTCTTCTTATACCTCTCCATCCAAGCATTGGGTTGTGTTCATATGGTTCACCTTCTCCGCCTTCCAGAGATTTAAATTCATCTGTTGGCGCGTCAAGAGTTCTGTACCATACTGGTTTTGGATAAAATTCATCTGCAACTTTTAAGATGTTTTCAACAAGGATTTTTATAAGTTCATCCTCTCTTCCATCCATTATGAACTTTTTAGGGTGCACTCCAGATGTTAACATCATGTGTTCAGTTCTAAGGAGCCCCACACCATCTGCACCTGTTGCAGCAGCTTTTTTAGCTGCTTCTGGCATGCTGACATTGACTTTAACTTCTGTAACAGTTAAAATAGGTGCCTGTGCCATCATTGCTGGCTGTTCTTCTGCAGTTTCCTTTTTCTCTGCTTCATGAAGTTTACCCTTGTAAACTATTCCTTTATTTCCATCAAGTGTTACAATTTCATTTTCTTCAAGGATCTTTGTTGCTTCTCCTGTTCCAACAACACAGGGTATTCCAAGTTCCCTTGAAACAATTGCAGCGTGGCAGGTTACTCCACCTTCATCTGTTATGATTCCATTCGCCCTCTTCATGGCAGGGACCATATCTGGTGTTGTCATTATTGTAACCAGTATATCTCCAGATCCTATTTTATCAAGTTCATCAGCATCTTTAATTATTTTTACAGCACCTGAAGCCATTCCAGGACTTGCGCCCAATCCTTTGGTGATTATTGTCCTTTCTTCTTCAGTAGATTCTTCTGCTGCTGTTTCATTATTCATATTGAGTGTTGTTACAGGTCTGGACTGCAGCATGTAAATTTTTCCTTTTTCTATGGCCCATTCTGTATCCTGCGGGAAGTTATAATGATTCTGGATATTTTTACCTATTTCTGTAAGTGCTGCAAGTTCATCGTCGTCTAACACTCTTTTGGTTTTCATATCCTCTGGAACTCCCACTTTTACAGTCTTTCCAACTGAAGGATCCTTTTTAAACATTATATTTTTCTCACTTATGGTGCAGTCCAAAGCTTCGCCTGTTTTCTTATCTACCCAGTAAGTGTCGGGTGTAACAGAACCAGATACTACAGCTTCTCCTAATCCCCATGCAGCTTCAATTAATATTTTTTCTTCACCAGTTGAGGGGTGTACGGTAAACATTACGCCTGCTTTTTCAGCATCAACCATTTCCTGAACTACAACAGCGATATAAACCTTAGAATGATCAAAATTATGTTCTTCCCTATAAAATATAGCTCTGGATTCAAATAAAGATGCCCAGCATTTTTGTACATATTCTAAAACATCTTCTGAACCCCTAATATTTAAGAATGTATCTTGTTGTCCTGCAAATGATGCTTCAGGGAGATCTTCTGCTGTTGCAGACGATCTTATTGCAACAAATGCATCTTCTTTGCCAATTCTCTGGCATAATGCGTTGTAAGCTTCAATTATAGTTGTTCTTATTTCATCAGGTACTTGTGAGTCCATGATTATTTTCTTTATCCTTACTGAAGCTTCCTGAAGTTCTTTTGTATTATCGACATCTATAGCATCAAGAATATCCATTATTTCATCAAAGATACCTGTTTCTTTTATAAATTTATCATAGGTTGCAGAAGTTATCACAAATCCAGAAGGTACAGGAAGCCCTGCATTCGTTAATTCTCCCAGATTTGCCCCTTTTCCACCAGCGATGTCCACATCCTCTTTACCTAGCTCTTCAAAAAATTCAACAAGCTTCATGCTAACACTCTTCTATTTTATTAATTCTTCACCTTTATCAACAACAATCCTACAAGGAACTGGGAATTTCATTGAAGCCCTTTTTAATGCTTCTTTTGCATCTTTGAAGTTCCTTTTATTTGTCATTATTGTTAAAACCCTTTGATCTGCCTTTACAACTGCAACAGAGCTTACAGGTTTTCCGAAAGCTTTTCTCATTCCGTCCTGAACCCTGTCAGCACCGGCACCGGTTGCCATTGGATTTTCCCTTACGATATGATGAGGATATACCCTTATTTTAAGATGGTAACCCATCCTACCGGCTCTTCGTTGCATATATCTGTTTGATGCTATTCTTGCTGCTTCCAGTGAGTTATGTGATAACTGTGCTGGCTTTTTTAGGGCAAGACTGATTGTTAAAGGGAAATCTGCTGAAAGGTTTCCCATATCATACTGAACTATCCTGGAACCAGGAATTTTTCTTATGTATTCTTTTCTTGTATATGGTCTCATTAATAATCCTCCTCTATAAATCTTTTAGTCTATAACTTAATAAACCTTCCATCCTATATATACGAAATGATGATCACATGGGTGTAAGAAATATGTGTAATGCATTAATTGTTACTTTCTTACTTTAAAATGATGATCAGTGATTACAAAAATACCTTTCTAATGGTCATATATAATAGGTGAAATGATATGAAAATTGCGATAACTGGAAAAGGAGGGGTCGGTAAAACAACCCTTTCAGGTACATTAGCATGTATATTGTCACAACGTTATAAAGTATTTGCTATAGATGCAGATCCAGACATGAACCTTGCATCAAGTCTCGGAATTACAGAGCCAATTACGCCAATATCTAAAATGAGAGACCTTATAAAAGAAAGAACTGGTGCTGAACCTGGATCGTCATTTGGAGAAGTTTTTAAAATTAATCCGAAGATAAGTGACCTTCCAGAATCTTTATCTGTAAATTATGATGATGAAGGGAATTTAAAACTCCTTGTAATGGGTACCATTGACAAAGGAGGTGAAGGGTGCATTTGCCCTGCTTCAGTGCTCCTTAAAGCACTCATGCGCAATTTAATCCTTAAAAAAGATGAATTTGTTATACTGGATATGGAAGCTGGAATAGAGCATCTTGGAAGAAAGACAGCTGAAGCTGTTGATTTAATGATTATAGTTGTCGAACCGGGCCTTAAATCCCTTGAAACTGCAGAACGTATAAAAAGACTCGCTTTAGATATTGGCATACCTGAAATTGTATGCGTGATAAACAAGGTATCCAGTGAAACAGAAGAAAATTTCGTGATCGGGAAGCTTAAAGAAATGGATCTTGAAGTAATTGGAAGCATTCCAAGGGATGAAAACGTTATTAAAGCAGACATGGAAGGACGCCCGCTAACGAATTATCCAAACTCTGCAGCATTAAAATCAATAGAAAAGATTGCAGAAAGAATTTTAAGCTAGTATGAGGATAGAATATGAAAATAGAATCTACCGTCATTTTCACTTATAAAACCAAAAAAGAGGCCAATATAGCGTCAGGATCGCTTGAACCGGACAATATGGATTTTATAAGCTCACATGTTGAAGACAATGACCTTATATATAAATTAGAGTCGCGGTCATTAAGAACAATTCTTGCATCCCTAGATGACATTCTATTTTGTGAGATGATGGCCGAAAAGGTAATAGATTTTACAAAAGAAGAAGTTAAATAAACTAAATATGAAATATAATACTGTACATTTATTATAGTTATAATGATTTTTAAAAAGGTGAAAATACATGAAATTCTCACTTAAAGGAGAAATAATATTCAGTAAAGACGCTGAAGAAGCGCGCGGAGATATAGAAGAGTTTATAAAAGAAGCTAATGATGAAATATTCCCAAAAGGAGTTCCAGAAGACCAGAAAGATGATGCATCAAAAATAATAAACTGGGATTTAAAGGGAAATACTTTAAATGTTGAAATAGTATCTGGAAGACGTGGAAGGGCACATGACGCCGTATTACGTATTAAAAAACCACTTACACAACTTTTAGGTAAAAAATACCGTTTAGGGGTACGAAAAATAACCGCTAAAGAATATGAAATTGCAATTCCACTCAAAAAAGAGCCTGAAGTAGATGAAACTACTGGAATAATTAAGGTTGGAGAAGTGGACTTAGGGGCCACTGTTGTTGATAAGATAATGGATATGCCCTATGTTTTGGATTCTTCAATCGTTAAAAATAAGTTAATAATAAAATTTGAAGAACTTGATGAATCAGAACTTAGAAAACACGTCGTTGATAGGGTTTTAAAGTTCATAAAAGAATCAGTGCCAAAACAGGGCGACGCTGAACCAACCCTTGAAGAAGTCACACAACCTTCTGATGTTCTCACAAGACAGGTTACAAAAGTGGAACCCGGTACTGTAATAGCCAGCAGCCAAAAGCAGGAATTTTTCTTTGAAGGGGACCCTACAGAAGAAGCTGTAAAACTGGGATGGATTAAAAAATTCTCTGGAAGGGGACAATGGTTCTATACACCCCCTCTTGTAGCACTGCAGCGTGCCATGGAAGAGATAATGCTAGAAAAGCTTGTTTATGAAATGGACTTTGATGAATGCCTTTTTCCAAAGCTTATACCAATTCCAGTAATGGATAAAATGAAATATCTGGAGGGCCTTCCTGAAGGGATGTATTACTGTTCTGCACCTAGAAGAGACCCCGAAACATTTAACAAATTCAGAGAAGAGCTTGCAATTAAACGTGAAGTCCCGATTGACCGTCTAAAGGAAGGTTTAAAGGATCCTTCATATGTACTGGCTCCTGCCCAATGCGAGCCATTCTATGAATTTTTAAGCCACCAGGTGGTGGACGAAAAAGACCTTCCAATAAAGTTCTTCGATAGAAGCGGCTGGACATACCGCTGGGAAGCGGGAGGAGCTAAAGGGCTTGACCGTGTTCATGAATTTCAAAGGATTGAGCTTGTATGGTTGGGAACACCTGAAATGACTGAAAAGATAAGAGATATTTCAGTTGACATTTCCCACAAGATCGCCGATGAACTTGAACTTGAATGGTACACAGAAGTCGGTGACGACCCTTTCTATCTTGAAGGAAGAAAGAGTGAAGACAGGGGAATTGAGTTTCCAGATATCCCTAAAAAGGAAATGAGACTTGTAGTACCTGGTCAAGAAAAAGGGGTTGCGGTGGTTTCAGCAAACATCCACGGGACCCACTTTATAGAGGGCTTTTCTGTAAAAGAAACCCATAACCACAGAATCTGGACAGGTTGCACAGGTATCGGTATAACCCGCTGGGTATTCGGATTCCTGGCACAGAAAGGTTTTGACCCTGAAAACTGGCCAGAAGATGTAAAAGAAAGGTTTAAAAAGGTTAAGGTGCCGAAGTTGCTTACCTGGCCTTGATCTTTTATTTTTTAGCTGTGTAATCAATGATCAACTTAAAAACATTAATAGTGGGATTTTTTACAGCGTTGGTTGTAATCATCCTGCTGTACATTAAAATCAGAGATCGATTAAACAGGAAAAATAAGATTAAAACACGAAAAGAAATGAGTAAACAAAAATTTAAAGGGAAAAAATAGATTAATTGCCCTTAACATAAATTTTTAGATTTTTAATTAACTACTGAGCTTTTTTATCTCCTCTTTCTGGGTCATAATAACCATCACCGCCGCAGAACTTACATCTTGTCCCCCCAGTTCCATGACATGCCGGGCAAATTAGTTCACCGGTTCCGTGGCAGTACTGACAGATAGTTTCATTTAAAGTTTTTCCAGTGCCTTTGCAAGCAGTACAATTTATAACTCCAAAGCCATCACAATTAGGACATGCAAATTTGCGGTCCCATCCCGTACCTGCACATTCGGTGCATTTCTCTCTTTTAACTTCTAGAGTTGTGTAGGTGTTACTTTCCGATGCAGCCTCTGGAATTAGATTGCCAGTATTGGTTGTTAGTGCAGGAGTAGTTCCTCCAGTTCCTATTACGATGTATCCCACAGCGCCAGACATTAAGAATATGGCTATTAATAGACCAATAAGAAGTTTTCTTGGCATAAAACCTCTCCAATTAGTAAAAATTTTATAATAATAATTATATTAAAATTAATATTTATCTTTGTCGATTTTCATTATGAAATAGAGAAACTAAAAACCAGGATATAATTAAAAACAGACCTAATTTATATAAAAAGCAAAATTAACGCGTTTAAATCGGATAATCTATCTCATAGTATTTTTAGTCTAAATAAAAAAATAGATAAGGTTTAGAATCAGTTTAAAGATTCAAAACCAATTTAAAAATAAAAAATATTAAACCAAACGTGGGGATTTTTATTCTTCTTCTGCTTCTTTTTCTTCTTCAGAAGCTACTTTTTTCTCGAATACATCCACAAATTCGACTCTGTTTATGCCCATATTGTCCCATATGTCCCTTGCAATTCTGAATTTTGCGTATGTAACTTGATTATCGAATTTAGCCATTTCATTGAGGTAAATCATTACTTTACCGTCTTCAATTTTCACTTCGTGGTCTTCTGGTTTTATGTTTGGGTTAGAGTACTGAAGTTCTATGATTCCGTATATCTTTTCAAGGTCATCTTCAATTACCTTTTCAACTTCCACATCATATACCAGTGTTTTTCCAGCAAATTCATGGTTGAAGTCAACAGTTACCCTTCCGCCGCTTATGCTTCTTATTTTACCAGTGTGGCCTTCCATTGTAATGTTCATACCTACGTATGGTTTCATGTTTTGTTTTTTGAATTCACTCATTGGTATGAGCTGTAATAGTTTTGGGTCTCTTGGTCCGAATCCTTCTTCAGGTGTTACTTCGATTGTTTTCTTTTCACCTTCTTCCATTCCAACTAAACCTTTATCGAGACCTTTTAATACATGTCCTACCCCTACAGCTATTGGAATTGGACCAAAAGTCTTATTTTCAGTGACAAGTCCTGCTTCTTCAGCCACTTCCTCACTGGTAGTATCAAAAATCTCACCGGTTTCTTGAACTTTTCCGGTGTATTTGAGCCTTATAAAATCTCCTTCTTTTATTGCCATAGTTCTATCCTCCTCATAGGTATATTATTTTTAAAATTTTTAAGTGTGTCTTTATCTTTAAAGTTTAACACGCGAATAACTGACGGATACTTCTCTATATATGAAGATACTGTTTTTTTATCTATTCTTGCCTCTAAAGATGACAAAATTCTATTTTTGTAGTGCCTACTGAAGCCCCATGAAATACATTCTTCTATATCTGCCACGTTTTTAAATGGCCTGTTTTTGATGAGATTTTCAGCAGTTTTATCATCTAAAAGTGCAAGTGATTTTAAATAATCATTGGTTTCTTCATTTACAAGTTTAATTATGCCTGCTTCGTCTCTTACGTCGTGAAGGGGGGCTCTTTCTAGCTTTATTTCCCTCTCTAAAACTTCAATAGTTTCAGGGGGCAGCATATCTTCAACAGAATTTAAGTCTTCATTCAAAATAGCTTCTCTAATTTTAGTGCCGCTTACTCCTTCAATACGCTTTACGAAGATGAATTTATCTTTGAAATCAAAATTTATCTTTTTAAGGGATCTTGAAAGAGATACAATAACATAATTATCTTCATGAAGTTTACCCTTGATTAAAACCTCTTTGGTATCCATATCAATTATTTTATAGGGCTTTGGAGCTACTCCTCCTCCATCTGAGATTCTCTGGAGTATCTTATCAAAACCTTGAATTGGTTTGTAACCCCTAGGAATATAATCTGCATTCAATGCTTTAAAAGTCTTTGCAAGACACAATGAATACTGACCAGAACCCATTATACCCATAGGGGGCCCTTCTATAACTATATCTGCCCCAACAGCCACTGCAGAATCTGCCCTTGCATGGCGTGACATGATATAGGGCAGTCCTCTACCGCTTCGCTCAAATGGTCCCGGAACTACAGCAACGAAGATCCCATTTTCCACTTTTTCCTTTGCCATCATCATGCAGTGCCTGTGTCCCATATGTAATGGAGAATATTCTGTGAAGTCTGCAATTATTTTAAATTCATTTTCCGGTTCCAAATATTCTGGATCCTTTTTAACATCTTCAAGTAAGAGTTTTCTATCTCTTTTTATAAAATCTCTAACAAATTCTTCCTTCGAAGGCATATCATTATCTTTATTTTTTTAGATAAATTAATTATTCCCAAGGATCAATATATGTATTGATTAGAGACTTATTAAGCAAATCATGCGCATTGATAAAACAAAAAATCACTATAAAATCCATAATATGCCAAAAAGCGTGGGGAGTGATATTTATGGAAAGAAAACATAGGAATAAGATTTGTGGACATCTAATTGACGAAAATAAAGTGCCTTTAGCTAATTTGAAAGTTAAAGCTTCTAAATATTCTTTTTTAAGAAATGAAGAACTTGGATCAACTACTTCTGATATTAACGGTGATTTTCAAATTAAGTATTTTACAACGCCTAAAGATGATAAAATAAATATACAATTGGACATTCTTGTAGATGACGAAGTTATAATGTCTAAATCAAGAGAAAATATTGCAAATGCTTTTGATTTTGAAGATATAGAAGTAAATACTGGCAATATTGGTGTTAAAGGCAGAGTCATAGATGAAGAAGGTAATCCAATAGAAGGATTAGCAGTCGTAGCAGAGGATGTTGATTTTGGAAAAATGAAACTAAATGCTATACGTTTAGTTGAATCTAAAGTTAAACCATTAATATCCTCCAATAAAGATTTAACTAATTCTTTACAATTCATAAAGGACAAATATAAAGGGCTTTTCTTTTTAGAAGATGATCTTTTAGGGCACACAATTACCGATGCGGATGGATATTACCAGATATTTTATCCGCAAAACAAATACATGGAAATTATAGATAAAGAGCCGGATATAAGAGTTATTGTTAAAGATAAGCTTGGAGTTTTTGAGATTTTAAGGTCCCCTGTTCATGAAAATGTGAAAAGTACTATAAAATATATGGATGATATTGTAATAGATCGAGCTAGAATAGATGGATGGTTCGTTACATTAAAAAATAGTTCGCCATCCAGACTTACCACTAATAACAGCTTTGAAATTTTAATAGATAACAAAAAGGCATTGGAAAAAATAGTAGATTCAATAGATAATGCAGAATCGTATATTTATTTAACTCAATTTGAATTTTATCCAGATTACATTCCAAGATTTTTTAAATCTGATGGTGGGTATGAAAAAGATAAAACCCTTACTGATAAACTTTTAGATGCCGAAAGTAGGGGAACGGACGTTAAAATTATAATAAATGAGAATATGGTTGTTCCAGACAATTATGATGAACTGAATAACTATTTTAAAGATAGCAATGTAAATGTCAGGAGATCTCCTGCAAAAGGTCCCTATGCGATGCATGCTAAAGTACTGGTTGTGGATGGAAAAGAAGCATTTATTATTGGTTCTCCTTTTAGTCAGACTTACTGGGACACTAACCAGCATTTAGTTAATGAGCCTCGTCGTGGAGGGAAAAATGAAGGCCCCGTCCATGATGTTTCAATATATTTAAAAGGCAAAGCAATAGAACACATAGAAGAATTTTTCATTGAGCTTTGGAATTATCTTTCAGACATCCATTTTGAGGGTAAAGATAAAATCTTAAAAAATAGGTCTCTGAACTTAGAAAAAACCTCCAAAAATGACTTAAATAATATAAAACATCGAAATGAAGATTTAAACTATAACAATGAATCCATACAGATTGTGAGATCAATTACACCCAATACAATTAATAAAGGGGAAAGAGGAGTCCTTGAAGCATATAGAAGAGCTATTACCAATGCAGAAGACTTTATTTATCTTGAAAATCAATACTTTACCAATAAATACATTGTCAGCGCTTTAAAAAATGCCCTTGATCACAACCCCGAATTACAATTAATTATGGTTATTAATGAAGTTCCTGATGTTCCTAGCTATAGAACATGGCAACATTATGGTTTCCGACTGATGGGTATGGATCTGGAAAAATATGTAATGGATCATCCTAGAATTGGTATATACTCATTATGGTCTGGCAGGTTTGAAAATGGAAAGAATAAATTGAGACATTGTTATGTGCACAGCAAGGTTACGATAGTGGATGACACCTGGGCGACTATAGGCTCATCTAATCTGGATGGTTCCTCTCTTAGCTGTGCAGAAGAATTTGGTAGTCCTGACAGTTCAATGAACTACCTTAATATGGAAATGAATGCCTTGTTTTTTGATTTCGATGAACCAAAAAAAGGTACCATAAAGAAGTTCAGGGAAGAACTGTGGAAAGACCACTTAGGGATAGATCTTAGCAAATATTCAAGACCCCAAAATGGATGGCTTGATCTATGGAAAAAAACAGTCTATGTAAACATTGAAAAATTAGAACGTGAAGAAATTAATTTTTACGGGGATGCTTTACCTTACAGCCCTAGGATAAATACTGAAGAACAAATCAAAGATTTAATAGAGAAATATAGAAGGATAAAGGGAAGATTCAACCTATAACTATTTAAAAAGGAGAAATTAATTTAAATTAGATAAGCATATTCATAATTGTGATATAGTTAATTTAGTTATAAGGTGTCAGAATGATTGATTTATGTCTTACAAATTGCAAAATTGTTCCAGAGGATATAGAATACGCCATAGGAATTGAAAATGGTAAAATTGTGTCTATTACAAAAATTCCCCCTAAAAGTGATAAAATAATAGATATTAAAAGGAATATAGTTTTACCTGGGCTTATTGACGCACACGTACATTTCAGAGACCCTGGATTTCCAAAGAAAGAAACTTTTAGAAGCGGGAGCAAAGCAGCTGCAGCCGGCGGATTCACTACTGTACTAGATATGCCTAATACTAGTCCTCCAACAAACACTAAAAAAGCATTTCTTGAAAAATTAGACATTGCAAAGAAAAAGAGTATTGTTGATTTTGGGCTGCATGCAGGTGTAGATGACCTTAAAGAAATTAAAAAAATGGCAGGGCTTAAACCTGCTTCCTTTAAAATATACATGGATTTAATTGATGATGAATATCTGCTGGAAATTTTTAATGAAATTAAAGGATTACCCGTGGATCATTTGATATCTGTGCACGCTGAAGACAGGGATACAGTAAAACACTGCACTGATAAAATGAAACAAGAAAACTACAGGGATCCTGAAATTTATGCAGATGCGCGTCCACCGCTTGCAGAAGATATCGCAGTTTTAAAAGCAACTTCACTGGCAAAACAACTCAACTTAAGCATCCATGTATGTCATGTAAGCACTAAAAAGTCGCTTAATCTTATAAATGAATCTAAAAATGAAAATTGCAGAGTTACGTCAGAAATAACTCCCCATCACTTATTTTTAGACAGCTCTTATCTTAAAAAGTGCAGGAACTTTGCAAAAACTAATCCCCCTCTTCGCGATAGCGGCCATAAATTGGGATTCAAAGAATTAAATAACATAGATATAATAGGAACTGATCACGCACCCCATACAATCCCTGAAAAGGAAAAAAATGTGTGGGAAGCTCCGCCAGGAATTCCAAACCTTGAAACAATCCTTCCATTACTTTTAACCAAAGTTAATGAAAATAAAGTAAGCTTTGGAGATATAAAACGGCTTTTATGTGAAAATCCTGCTAAAATATTCAACCTTAAAAATAAGGGTAAAATTGAGGTAGGAATGGATGCAGACTTTGTCGTTGCTGATATGAAAAAAGAAGGAGTAATAAATCCAGAAAACTTTAAAACAAAGGCCAAATATTCCCCATTTGAAGGATTTAGAGTTAAAGGGATACCTGTTATGACCATGGTTCGTGGGAATGTTGTTGTAGAAGATGGAGAAGTTTTTGAAAATAAAGGGAAATTTGTTTTTGATTAAAACAAAATGATGTGTATTCATGGAAATAGCTCTAGCAACAAATGAAGATATCCTTAATATCATGAATCTAATTAAACTCTGCATTAAAGACCTAGAAAATCAGGGAATATACCAGTGGAACGATTATTATCCAACTTTAGGCCATATAAAAGAAAGTATCCAAAACAAATCGCTGCATATCCTGAAAAATAAAGATCCCTTAAACACACAAAGTGCGTTTGGGGCATACGAAATCTATGATTTCGTTGTTCAGGAAATTGAAAATTTCCTTCAACGCCGAAAATCAAAGATTTTCGAGCGTGCAATGGAATAGTATCTATCGGTGAAGAGCAGCCCGCAGGATACAGCGAAATAAACTGGTCGGATAAAACAGGCAAAATTTTAGTCATAAGTAAACTAGCTGTTGATCCCAGATGTCAGGGACAGGGAATTGGGCAAAGATTAATGGATTTTGGGGAAAACTATGCCATAAAAAAAGGATACATTTCTATTCGGCTTGATGCATACAGTAATAACCCAGGGGCTCTTAAATTTTATGGTAAACGCGGTTATAAAAAAGTTGGAAAGCAATATTTTCCAAAGCGTGACCTGCCATTTTACTGCTTCGAAAAATTGATCTAGATTATACAAATATTTACAACATTAGAATCAATATAATAATGGTGAAAGAAATGTGTGAATCAACTGTTTACTCAACAGACGGCGATAAAATCATGGAAGATGTTCTGTCAATTAAAATCGACGGAGAAAAAATAGATCTTGTAGACATATTAGGCAGTGCAAAAGAACTCAAGGGCAAAATAGTTGAAATAGACCTTGATAAGCACGGAATCTACGTTAATTTAAGTAAATAGACATTAAATTTGACCTTCTCTTTTTTCACATATGCTAATTTTTTGAAATAATTTTTATGGAATGCCATTATGCGAGTGTTTACATGCAAAACCCATGAAATAGGATAATTAAAAGATAAAAAACAGTATTATCAGACCTATTTTTCAAGTGTATTAGTTAATTAAAACCATAACGCAAAAAGGCCAGTGAACACTGACACTTTACTGTATTACAATACCACAATAGCAAATATTTTAATCAGATAATGATAATTGAACTCTTTCAAAAAATTAGCTTTAATTGCTGTTTAAATCAACAAAAAGTAGTTTCAAATAATTTTTTAAGCAAAATAAAAAGTAGGCCCTCAAACACACAAAATGTGTTTGGGGCGCCGAAAATTCTATGAATTTTCGAGCGGGTGGAAAAGTCCACCTTAAAAAATTCTTATTTTATGGATAATGCTGTGTTAGGACAGTGTTCAACACACTTTTCACAGAGTACACAGTACCCTTTAATTGGTACTTTTGCACCTTCTTCCAGTTTCAGCATGTCGTATGGGCATACTTCGATACAGTCACCGCATTCATCACAGAGTGCTGGGCTGAATTCGATTCTTTCCCTTTTGACCATTTCACCATTGATTTCTTTGTCGATCTCTGATACTCTAAGAGCTCCAGTAGGACATATTGATGCACATGCTCCACATCGGGTACACATTGAATAAGATTCTCCTGGTACTACCCTTATAGCTTCTGTAGGACATACTGGGGCACAACTGCCGTCCATTATACAGAGTTCTTCGTTCCTTACAAGTCCTGCTTCAGATGCTGGCCTTGCAGGTCCTAGTTCTACTTCAAGGTTTATTGCTTCTACTGGGCACATTTTTGCACAAAGTCCGCATGCTGTACAGATTTCTGGAAGTTCTACAGAAAGGTCTGTTGCTTTTCCTTTTATAAAGTCACCAGGACAAGCTTCAACACATACATTACATCCGATACATGCTTCTTTGTCAAGATCGAATGCTACTATGTCTTTAGTCCTTTTAACTGGTTCTTTACCTGAAATGTACACTGCGTTCCATGGGCATGTTTGTGCGCATACTCCACATTTTATACATGCTTCTTCATCGATTTCGATTGGTTCGCCTGTTTCAGAAAGTGTAATAGCATCTACGGGACATTCTTCTACACACATTCCACAGCCAACACAGTCTATAATGGCTATAGGTCCTGTAATGTCCTTTTCAATGATTCTAGGCTCTTTGATCCCTTCTACACCAATAACTTCTACTGGACAGATGTCAACACATTTCTGGCACATTACACAGAATCCCTGTAGTTTTTGTGCTTTGACTTTTCCTTCTTCCAGCTCTAGAACGTTTGGAGGGCAAACAGCTACACAATCTCCACATTCGTTACATGCTGAAGGACTGAACACTATGCGAGTTTGAGTTTCACCAGTATCTCCAACTGGCATTTCCTCAGCTTTTAGTGCACCTGTTGGACAGGTTGCAACACATTTTGGTTCACCAGCGCACATATCACAGTAGATCACATCTTCAGGTGTTACTGCGATTGCTGCTGTTGGACATGTGCCTTCACAAGCTCCGCATCTGATGCAGCCTTCTTTGTTTACTACTATCATTTTTTTTCACCCTTAAATGGTTTTAAAGTTTGTTTATTAAGTGTCCTTCACTGTCGTATACTTCAAGGGTTGAAAGTTTCATTTGACTGTCGATTTCGTGGGTTGCACAGGATAGACATGGGTCGTATGCTCTTATTACCATCTCCATTAGGTTGAAAATACTGTCATCTACTTCTACACCAGGTTTAATGTAGTCTTTAGCAACTTTCTGGATACCCATTTCCATGGATGGGTTGTTCTGGATGGTTGCAACTACTATGTTTGCTTTAGTGACGAGTCCGTTTTCATCAGTAGCATAGTGGTGGGTTAAAGTTCCCCTTGGTGCTTCAACAATACCTATACCTTCACCGGCTGTTTTCTCAAGAGAGTCTTGCCATTTCTGTCCGGATAAGTCCTGATCTAAAGTATCAGCAGCACATTCAGCACAAGCGAGTAACTCTATGAGTCTTGCCCAGTGGTAGAGTAATGGTTCGTGTGCGTAACCGAATGTTTTTCTGAATTCGTTAAGGTAATCTTGAGCTTTAGGTGCAACATCTGGCATTTTGTCTACAACGTTTAACCTTGAGAGAGGTGAAACCCTGTAGATACCTTCTGGGTAACCTAAATCTTTTATGTATGGGAATTTCAGGTATGAGTATGGTTTTGTTTTTTCTGCGATGTAATCAAGGTAGTTTTCAGGTGCAAATTGTGCGTAATCGTTACCTTCTACATCTTTCATCCTTACGTCACCGTGGTATACGTCCCATACACCATCGTTTACAAGACCAGTGTGGAATGTTTTAACGTAACCGAGTTCTTTAACAAGGTCTAAGTTTTCTTCAAAGATTGGAATTGCAGTCTGGATTGTAGCGTCTGCTAATTCTACGTTTCTTTGAGCTTTTGCCAGTAAGTCTTTTTGAGTTTCATCATCAAGTTCTGTGGATATTCCACCAGGTAAGTTTGATGTTGGGTGAATTGGTCTTCCACCAGTAGCTTTTACTATTGAAAGAGCGTTTTTCCTGAGTTCTATTGCCTGTAAAGCTAATTCAGGTGCGTCTTTAATGATCTGGAAGACGTTTCTTGTTTTCCTGTCTTTTCCTGCTATAAAGTCAGGAGCTGCGAGGAAGTAGAAATGGAGTGCGTGTGAGTGCATGTAGGAACCCCAGTTCATGAGTTCTCTCATTTTGTATGCTGCTGGGAGAACATCGTCTTGGGTAAATCCAAAGACACCGTCGACAGCTTTGGTAGCTGCAAGGTGGTGCTGTACGTCACATATACCACAGATCCTTGGTACTATCCTTGGTACATCTTCAATTTGTCTTCCTTGTAAGAATTTTTCAAATCCACGGAATTCCATAACGTGGAGTCTGGTTTCTTCTACGTTTCCTGCATCGTCGAGTTGTACGGTAATTTTAGCGTGACCTTCAATTCTTGTTACAGGTTCAAGTGTTAATTTAACCATCTATTTTCCCTCCTGTTTCCTCATTTTCATAGGTACCAATGAAGCTGGAAGTGTGAATGTGTAGAAAGTTCCAACTACATCGTCGAGCTGATCTGCAACTGTTTCTGGATCGATAGTTTTATCAGATTCAACACCGAAGTCAGACCCAATCGCACTGATCATTTTTGCACCCTGGTCAATTACATTTCCAGTTGGTCCGTAGCAACCTCTACAAGGTACAGCAATGCTTGGGCATTCTGCTCCACAGAGTGAAACTGTTGCAGGTCCCATACAAACTAATCCTTGAGTGACTAAACATACTTCTTCTTCTGGTTTTCCGAGTTCGAACTGTCTTTTTATTTCGCCCATTGCAAGCCCTTCAGGTGGCTTTTCTCTTGGACAAACTTCACAGAGGTTTGTTGTTGGTAATTCTAATGGTTCTCCTTTGAGTAATGCCATTAGTGCTTGTGCAACAATATCCGATCTTGGTGGGCATCCAGGTAGGTTTAAATCTACATCTATAACTTCACCAAGTGGTCTTACCCTGCTTTCAAAGGTAGGTACTTCTTCATTTGGGACAATGTTTTCTGGGTTTACGTTACTTGGACAGGTTATGTAAGCTTCGGTTAAAAGCTCTTCGTTAGTACATAAGTTTCCAAGTCCTGGAATTCCTCCGTATACTGCACATGTACCATATGCTATAACAAAATCAGCTTTTTCCCTGATTTTTTCAGCCATTTCATGGTTTTCGTCGTTACGGATTCCTCCTTCGACGATAGCAACGTTTACTTCTGGAATTTCATTATATTTTACATCCATTAAAACAGGGCTGTGTTCAAAGTCAGCAAGTTCCATAACGTCTATAATTGCTTCATTTATATCTGCAAACGCTAAGTGACAGCCGGAACATCCTGAGAGCCATGTTGTTAATACTTTGACTTTTTGACCTTCTTCTGCCATGATTATGCCTCCGCTTCTTCAACTTCTGCTAATTGTCCTTTGAGCGGTGATGGTCCGAGATTCTTGATTCGAGCTACCATCATCTTAACTGTTTCTGCGAATTTTTCTCCTTCTGATGCGGAAATCCAGTCGTGGTATACTCTGTCTCTTCCAATTCCTAGATCATCTACTAATTTGTAAATTAATCTCATTCTTCTGTCTAATTTGTAGTTTCCTGCGTCATAGTGGCAGTCACCGTGGTGACATCCTGCGATTATGACACCGTCTGCACCTTCTTTGAATGCTTTAAGAACAAATTGTGGTTCTATACGTCCTGAACACATTACTCTAATTACACGTATGTTCGGAGGATATTGCATCCTTGCGGTACCTGCTGTGTCTGCTCCACCGTAGGAACACCAGTTACAACAAAACATAACGATTTTTATATCATCCTCAGCCATAGAGTTTCCTCCTTGCGTTTTCAATGTACTATTGTACTAATTAGTGTACTATTACTGTACGTTATATGGATATAAAGACACTAATTATAAAGGTTACTTCTAAGACAATTTCGAAAACTTTATATATAATAACATGAATCTTTGTTTTTTAAAAAAGGCCATTATGAATTTATATTACTTATATTGCCTATAATACTGCCTTAAAATTTATATAACGGGAAATTATATCCATATTCCTTAAAAAAACTAAAATTTATTAATTTGGCCTTCTACTGTAGAAAATATATTGTATATACTTTACTATTTCTACAACTACATACACAATACTAGAATTTTTTACATGCAATTTTCCAAAATTCAACTTTATAATATTAATAATATCATGAGATGTTCGGG
>JAEYPF010000015.1 GCA_023411115.1 Methanobacteriota archaeon | reverse complement strand
CTAAATCAGATTCCCTCATTTCTACAACTTGTCTTCCAGATAATGTTCCGGTATCTACACCTCTAAATCTCCACATGTAGGTTCTTGCCCTATCATATGGCTGAGCAGGTGCGTTGTACATTGAATCGGTAAATTGAACGTATCTTGTCCTGTTACCAGCGGCGGCACCATCAATAGGTGCTACAAGTTCTTTCATCATATCTTCTTCGAAGTCCATTTCTTCAAGAGGAGGGTGAACACTTTTGTAACCTTCTCCAGGGTTTCTGTGACCTAATATTTTAACTATATCTTCATCAGCAATTTCCCTGATTTTTTTAAGTTCAAAATCAGGATCCATGTGATTCCTACGGTTTTCAGCAATTTTTGTTTCTCCAGGGGAGTATTGCGCTTCATAAGCCATTTTTAATCACCTATTAATTTTACAGTATCTTGGGACTTTGCTTTTGGATCCACCATTCCAATGAGACGTGGATCAATGTTATTATCAATCCCATAACCTACTTTTAAGTAATCTGAAACAGTAATATTTGTTTTCGTGAAAATACCTGTTGAAACTTCGAATCCAAAGTTCAAAGTATTTTCCAGCAGATTTTGAAGTTTTTCAAGGAATAAATCAAGATCTTCATATTTTACGGTTAAAATTAGTTCTCCAACAGACACACGTAATTCTACGGAATCGTCTTTAACAGTAATAACCTTCCGATCTTCATGATTAACTTGAGTTCCTTTTGCAGGGCCGTATCCTACAACTTTAGGTATGGAATTTCCATTTATCATAACCCTTAAAATTCCATCATATTCCATGATACCGTTAAGTATTTTTTCAGTTGTTTCGGGTTTTAAACGCCTGTAAGGAAATATTTTAACATCAACGGCCTTTATTTCTTCCATATTACCGCCTCAAATATCATTTTATTATAATTTATCCTTTACTTCTCTAGCTCCATCTGCAACATACTTAACTGGTTCTTTGAAGTATTCTATGTCTCCGTATACTGTACCCATTAATCCAGATGTAGATTCAACTGAGAACATCTGAGTACCTGCATCTAAACACATTGATGCTGCTGCACAAGGAACTACGAATCCTTTACTGTGCCTGGTTACTACGTGGTTTCCGTGGAAAGTACCAGGACTACCTCCTCCGTATATGGAGTGAGAGAAGAAACTCATTCCTACACCAGTACCTTCTACACGTCCATAATCTACGCCAGGAAGACCGGTTTCGTATTCAAGTATATCGTTGTAGTATAATAAAGTGGAAGGAACTCCCTGAGCTGCTCTTGCTGCACCGATGTTAACTATTACAGATGCTATTAAACCTGATGCTGCGTAAGCGTTCCATAAAGCCCAGTCATTAGGTTCGTATAATTTGAATCCTGATGGCATGGTTTTTGCTACTTTAATGACACCATCGTCTAAAGCTCTTTCTACTACTGATGCAACTACTGTTCCAACAGTACCTCTTCCATTTTCTTTAACTAAGTCAAATACGAGGTTGTTAGCATTTAAACCTTGATATGCCATTCCTAAAAGGTGGAATCTTTCGAAAGCTCCTAAAGCATCTCCAGTTTCAAACGCTGAGGTGTGTTCTAAAATAGAAGATAAAGCTACTGCGTTAAGAGTGTTTTTCTTGGTGATTGCGACTATGTGATTCGCCATTATATTTCTAAGACCGTATCCGAGCCCTTCTAGCATGACTGGAGGTCCTAGTAATGCTGATACGTTTGCACCTGTGAAATCTACAGTCTGAGGATATTTTCCTAAAACAGCAGTTTTAACTGCAGATGCATCATATTTATCTACGTCAAAAGTATCTAGGATTGCCTGAACGACTGCTCCACCAGCAACTAATGTGGAAACTGTGTAATCAGCTGCCAAGTTCATTCTCTGTGTTGGCATCTGCACAAGCATCTGGCTACCATTGTTGATTAATTTTATATTGAAATCGTCGCCTTCTTCTACCTGAATCATTTTTTGAATTTTTTCAGATATTACATCGACATTCTCTACTATTGGTAAATTTAATTCTCTTCCAGGGATGAAATTTGCTTTACCGCCGAAAGCTGCTTTTTCTAATGCGGTTTCAATTCCTGCTAAGTTAACAGCAACTGAACGTTTAACTTCATGCACTATCTTTTCGATTGTTGGGTTTACCATTGGACTTACAGCTTCTAAAGGAACATTTTCTTCTAAAAGCTTTCCATCAACCCCATATAGGTCTATTCTATCTTCATAGGTTGGCATATTATTTACACCTCTTTATATTGTTTTCATTTTAAAAATGAAATTTAGGGAGAATAAGAGACTATAAGTCTCTCGCCCTTTAGCAATGATTTAAACAGAAATAGTTAAAATAAACCAAATAGTGGCAAGCTATGATAAGATCTCCCAAGTCGGAGGGAAATATGGTTTAACTCAAATTATTTCTGTTTAAGGAAGTCATTAGATCTCGTCGGAATTAGAAAAGTATAACTTAGGAGAATAATCCTGGTTATTTGCTTCACTTCCGTTATGACTTACATTTGTAACCAATGGTCATCAAATAACCAATGGTTACAATATTGCCAGTAGTCAGTTGTGGTATTTAAATGTTTTGTTAAAAAAAAGCAATACTCCTATGAAGATAGTACAAAACATACTTTTTACACATTAAACTAAATAAAATTATTTTACAAAATTTAAGATATTAAATAGCTTATTTATTAAAATAAGATTCTATTACTTATTTTCTATTTAAGTGAAAATATTACTAATATGACCATTGGTTATTTTGTTACCAGACGGTATTCTATAACTAATGGTAGTTTACTATATAAATGTTTCGTTTTAATGACCCTATTTAAGCCCTTTTTAAATTATTAAATGTAAAAAAAGGAAATATCTTATTACAAAGTCTGTTAAATCATATAACTTAATAAAAAAAGATGAATTAACCAATAATTTAAATTTACTAATTTATTAGCATATTTAGATATCCAAAATTACCTGCACCATATATCCATCATTCTTTTTAACATCCATCAAATGATAAGTAACAGCCTTAACTTCAGCCCTGCTTTCATGAATATCTGGATTAAACTCTTCTCCCCATGCTGTTCCATTTAAAGATAATCCATTATCATTTTTTTCTATTTTCACTTCAAATTTAGAGAATATTAAATAATCTGCATCCAGCATAACAAGAAATTCTGAAAGCCAGTCGTATAAAAGTGCACATTCATCTTCTGATTCAACTTCAATCTTCCGTTCTAATTTAGGCTCTATTTTTGATGTATCTGTCATTACTTCAAACATCGCAAGGGCCGCGTTTTCAAATGACTCATTTAATGTCTTTCCATATGCTTTATAGCCCACATCCGCTGTAACCTCAAAAAATTCGAACCTTTTATTTAGATTATCACTTTTCACTGTGTGACCTCGTTATTCATTTAAAAGAGTATGACTGCAAGTTTATATTAACCTTTTGGATTAAATTCAGGCTACTTCTCTTGGGAATTCTTCCCTCACTTTCTTAGCTTCCAATCCTCTTCCAAGTCTTCTTGCAACCTCTTCGTAGTATTCCTTAGTCTGTGACGTTGTAGATGGATTTATTTTATTTAAAGCGGCTTCAAAATGTCTTTTTGAAACCTTTTCAATTTTAATATTTTCATGGAGGGCTATTACACCAGCTTTTCTACATAATGCCTCTATATCCGCTCCAGAATATCCTTTTGTCTTTTTTGAAAGATCTATAATGTTTACATCATCACCAAGAGCCATATCTTTAGTATGGACTTTTAATATATCCATACGTGCATTTTCATCTGGCGGTGGGACAAGTACGACCTCATCGAATCTTCCAGGCCGGAGTAACGCTGCATCAATTAAATCAGGACGATTTGTGGCCCCAATAACCACAACACCCCTTAATTCTTCTAAACCATCCATCTCTGAAAGCAGTGTATTTACCATTCTTTCAACAACCCTTGGTTCACCCACTCCAGATCCCCTCATAGGAGCTATAGCATCAATTTCATCAAAAAATACTATACATGGAGATGCCTGTTTCGCTTTTTTAAATATTTCTGCTATTTTCCTTTCAGACTCACCAAACCACTTACTTAAAATTTCTGAACCTTTAACTGAAATAAAATTGGCCTTTGATTCTGTTGCAACAGCCTTTGACAGCATAGTCTTACCGGTTCCAGGCGGTCCAAATAAAAGAATTCCTTTAGATGGCTGGATTCCAATTCGTTTAAAATCTTCAGAATGAGTTAAAGGCCATTCTACAGCTTCTCTAAGAGTTTCTTTTAACTCTTCCAATCCACCTATATCTTCCCAGCGGATATTCGGAACTTCTATAAACACTTCACGAAGTGCAGATGGGCTTATTGATTTTAAAGCATCCATAAAATCATTGTTTGTGACAAACAATTTTTCCAGAACTTCCTGAGGAATGGTATGTTCTTCAAGGTCTAATTCAGGTAATATTCTTCTAAGAGCGTTCATTGCGGATTCTCGACTAAGAGCCGCCAGATCTGCCCCAACAAAACCATGAGTAATATCTGCAATTTCTTCCATATCCACATCTTCTTCCAGCGGCATTCCCCTTGTGTGGATTTGTAGTATTTCACTTCTTCCATCTCGATCAGGAACTCTAAGCTCTATTTCCCTATCAAATCTTCCAGGTCTTCTCAATGCTTGATCAAGTGCATCTGGCCTGTTAGTTGCACCTATAACTATTACCTTTCCTCTCTCTTTTAAGCCATCCATCAAAGCAAGTATCTGGGCGACAACTCTTCTTTCTACTTCCCCAGTAACTTCTTCACGTTTTGGTGCAATAGCATCAATTTCATCGATAAAAATCACAGTAGGAGCATTCTCTTCTGCCTCTTTAAATAAATCTCTTATTTTCTTTTCGGCTTCCCCAACATATTTACTCATAACTTCAGGACCATTTATTGCAACAAAATTAGAGCCGCTTTCATTTGCAACTGCCTTTGCAAGAAGAGTCTTTCCAGTACCAGGAGCACCGTGTAAAAGAACTCCACGTGGCGGATCAATGCCCAGCCTATCAAATATCTCAGGATGGCGAAGAGGAAGTTCTATCATCTCCCTTACCTTTGATATTTCGTGTTTTAACCCACCAACATCGTCATAGGTAACGTCAGGAACTTTTTTTTCAATTATTTCCACGGCCTCTGGCCTGACTTCTATCTCTGTAACGTCGTTTATTCTGACAATGCCTGCAGGGTTAGTTGATACCACTGAAAACTTAATTTCACCCAGCGAAAATGGAGTTGTGGATTCAAAGAATTCTCTAAATACTTTTTCCCCGCCTGGAAATTCCCTAAAAGTTTCTCTTGTTCTTCTTGGAGATATTAGAGATAATATATCTCCCCTTGCTACCGCCCTACCCATTACATTCCTTTTTATAATATCCCCCGATGCCATTATTCTTAAACCTTTTGTTGCAGGGGCAAGAACGACTCTTCTAGCGATTCTTATTTTAGCATGCCTTATTGTTACCGTTTCGCCTATGGATGTGCCTGCATTTGATCTTGTAAGGCCATCCATTCTTACTATTTCAAGCCCTACATCTGCTGGATAGGCCTGCCCCACTATTGCACCTGTTGTTCTTTTGCCGATTATTTCGACAATATCACCAGGTTCAACGTCCATCTTGCTAAGCAGTTCATTATCCATTCTTATAATACCCTTTCCAACATCCTGTTGCAGTGTTTCTGCAACTCTAAGCTCAACTTCACCTAGTTCAGGCATTAAAATCCCTCCATAAAAGTAAAATCAAATAATGGGTAATATATTTTAATATCTATGTTAATACATTGATATATATTTTTGTAAACTTATTTCTCCTTATTTGATTACTTTTCATGCGCTCTCTATCTCTTCCTTTAAGTAACTGCAAATAAAGGATCTAATAAGGAAGTGATTTATATGTTAAAAACTGGTAGAAATGCTGCAATTGATCTTAGAAAAAAACGAAGTTTCATAAATTTAGAAGAAATAAATATGGTATCCTGCATTACAATAGCTACTGTGGTACTTATTTTTGTTTTAAGTGCACTAATCTTTGCTTTATATCCAAATTCAAATTTTCCGGCAAATATCTAAATATGGTTCATGCATTTTTGGATTTCTTCAGAATCGAATCTAAGTATTATAATTCTTGAATTACCTTTTACTCCTTTTCCAGTAAATCTGGTATCAATAAGCCTTAAAAATTCAAGTTTATTTAAAATCCGGTTAAAAGAAGCATAACTGGAATCGCTTTTCTTACTGAACTGGTCGTATAGATCTCCAGCTGTTAAGTCTTTATCCGAAAGCCGTATGAGGTCCAGTAATGTTTTTTCATCATCTGATAAAGATTTAAGAGTATAAACAAGATTTATGGAGCCTGTACTTCTAATTGCTTCTTCAATGTGTTTTCGTTCTATTGTTTTAGATGCATCAGCCTCTGCCAGGTTCCCACTTATTCTTAAAAGATCAATTCCAACCCTTAAATCACCGCTTGATGCTGTATATTCAGTAATTTCATCCAGCAGTTTGTCCGAGAGTACTTCACTGTAAAAACCAATTTTAGTCCTTTCTTTTAAAATATCCCTCATTTCTTCCTTGGAATAAGGATTGAATGTAATCTCCTGTGGAATAAATATAGAGTTGACATTCTTATCCAGCATGAATCTGAATTCAATATCTGACAAAATAGCAAATACGCCTGTTTTTACCCCTTCAAACGCTTCATGAGCCCTTAATATATCGTAAAATATTTTATTGGCATTTTTACTGTAAAATAAATAATTAATATCATCTAATGCCACTATAAGAGCTTTGCCTTCGCTGGAAAGGTGCTGCATTATGTTTTGATAAATTCTGGAAAACGGAACTCCTGTTTCTGGAGGAGTATGCCCAAAAATCCTTTGATAAATCTGTGAAAATATACCAAATCGAGTTGTATGTATCTGGCAGTTTATGTAAACACAAACCACCTTATCTGATGCTCTTTCCACCATTTCAAAGATCTTTTTGATGGCAGTTGTTTTTCCAGTAGCACATGAACCAAGTACGACTGCATTAACTGGCCTTCCACTACGTAATGTAGGCCTTATGCAGAGTGCAAGAGCCTCCATTTGTGATTTTCGATGCATGAAATTATCCGGAATGTAGTCTGGGTTAAACGCATCGATGTTTTTAAACAGTGTTTCATCATAGAGGAGAAGGTCATCAATGTCCATGTAATATGATTTAACCTTTTAAATTATAAATATATATTTATTTTAAAAGCCAGCGTTATGTTCAACACTTATTTTAAAAAGTAATACACATTGAAATCTTTTCATTAACAAAGCTTTATATACTTCATATGAACATTTATTCATATGAACAATGATGTATGTGAAATTGAAGGTATAGATGAAAAATCAGTGAATGAAGTAAAATCAAAGATGCTTGAAGATGAGCTTCTTTTTGAAGTATCAGATACATTTAAAGTATTTGGTGACTCTACAAGGCTTAAAATCATGTATGCATTAGCTCAAAAAGAACTATGTGTTTGTGAACTTGCTAATGTACTTGAAATGAGTCAATCAGCCGTTTCTCACCAGCTTCGAGTTTTAAGAAGTAAAAACCTTGTTAAGTTTAGAAAAGACGGTAAAATGGCCTATTATTCTCTTGCAGACGAGCATGTAGTTGAAATAATTAAAATAGGCGTAGAACATGCAAAAGAATAACAAAGAACAAAACCAAGAAGAACCATGCAGCTGCGGCTGCAGTGAAGATTCAACCCCAAAAGAAGAGAAACAGGATACCCGCCAGGTGAATGAAGAATATTCCTGTGAATGTGATGAAAATTCATCACATGAAAAAGAGCAGAATATTTGCGATGAAAAAGACAATTCTTGTGGTTGTGGATGCGATGAAGGTTCAACTGAAAAGCAAGCTCCAAATACATGTGAAATCGAAAATACAGGTTATTCATGCGGATGTGGATGTAGTGAAGCAGTATTTAAGGAAAAAGAATCCTTATGGAATAGAAGAAATCTCCTAATTATAATCTTATCAGCTGTGCTATTGCCTATTGGATTGTATTTGGATTATTTTACCAACCAGATACTTTTTGCTGAAATCTTGTTTTTGGCAGTTATTGCAATATCAGGACATGAACTAATCATAAGTGGAATTAAGAGTCTTTTAAAAGGTAACTTTAGTATGAACCTTTTAATGACCATAGCAGTCCTAGGTTCATTTGCGGTAGGATCCGGTGCAGAAGGAGCAGTAATCATTTTCTTATTTTATATCGCTGAATTTTTAGAAAGTTATGCAGGTAAAAGAGCAAGAAAATCCATAGAAACTCTCATGGAATTAACCCCAGAAACCGCTATAATTAAAAGAAATGGTAAAAATGTAGAACTACATGTAAATGATGTAAAATTAGATGATATTCTTGTCATAAGACCTGGAGACAAAATTCCATTAGATGGGACAATTATCAACGGTATTTCATCAGTAAATCAGGCAGCAATAACTGGAGAAAGTGTACCAGTTACTAAAACTGAGGGAGATGATGTATTTGCTGCCACCCTAAATGAAGAAGGATATCTTGAAGTTAGAGTTACCAAAAAATCCGATGAAACAGTACTTTCAAAGATTATAGAGCTCGTAAAAGAGTCACAGAATAAGAAATCCAATACAGAGACTTTTATTGAGAAATTCGCAAAATATTACACTCCTGCTGTAGTACTGGTTGCTGCAGCAGTAGCAGTAGTTCCACCGTTAGCCTTTGGACAACCTTTAGACACATGGGTTTACAGGGCATTGGTTCTTCTGGTAATTTCATGTCCTTGCGCATTCTTGTTATCTACCCCTGTAGCAATGGTTTCAGGAATAACATCCGGAACAAGAAACGGTGTGCTAATTAAAGGCTCCAAATACGTTGAAGAGATGAAAAACATTAATACATTGGTCTTTGATAAAACAGGGACCCTTACAGAAGGAAAATTAGAAGTTACCGATGTTATATCATTAAATAATTACTCTAAAATGGAAATTCTTCAAATAGCAGCTTCGTTGGAATCTAAATCTAAACATCCGCTTGCAGAAGCAATTACATGGCACGTTAAAGAATCAGATATAGATCTTAAAGAAGTTAAAAACTTTGAATCAATTACTGGAAATGGTATTAAAGGCAGAATTAATGAAAAAATGTTCTATATCGGTAAAAAAAGTCTTTTTAAAAGTAATCCTGAATTTCCAGATGAATTAATTAACAGGCTTCAAAATGAAGGTAAAACTGCCCTAATACTTGGTAATGACCAGCATATTATTGGTTTAATTGGCCTAATGGATAAAATAAGGCCGCTTTCAAGAAGCACCATCCAGGGACTTAAAAAAAGAAACATTAAAACCGTCATGCTTACTGGGGATAATAGAGGAACAGCAAAAGCAGTATCTTCAAGAATAGGAATTGATGAGTATTATGCCGGTCTTTTACCAGAAGATAAAGTCCGTATAATCGATGAATTGCTTGATAAAGGCGAATATGTTGCAATGGTTGGTGACGGCGTAAATGATGCTCCAGCACTTGCAAGAGCCAATGTAGGTATTGCTATGGGAGCTGTAGGCTCAGATGTAGCCATAGAAACTGCAGATATAGCATTAATGCAGGATGATATCTCCAAAGTCAATTACTTAATCGATTTAAGTAGAAGAACCATGTCGGTAGTTAAGCAGAATGTTTATTCAGCAATTTTAATTCAGGTAGCACTGGCAGTATTTGCAGTTTTTGGATTTGTATCCCTATGGATAGCAGTTACCTTTGGAGATGTGGGTTTAACACTCGCCGTTATATTAAATGCGCTGCGAATAGGAATTAAAAATAAGAACGATATTCTTTATGAAAACATAATAGATAGACAGTCATCTGATAAAGTGCAACTGGAAAATTAAAATGAAATTAATTAGGAGATAAAAATATGGAACTAGGAGCTTTATTCTTTTTAATACTGCTGATTTTGTATTTTTTACATAATTTATTTTTGACAACATATTTCAAAAGAAAGTTCAAGAAGAATGACTATTTTATAGGTGAAAAAGCCCCTAATGAAATGCAAAAATTCTTTGGTAAGTCATTTTACCTTATAATTGTGTATTATATAATCATAATGGCATACCTTTTCACTGGATTTAATTTCTGGGGACTAATTTCAAATATATCCCTCATTGATAGCGCAGCTTTCAAAATCATCGGTTTTGCAGCTGGAATTATATTCATCGCATTAATGACTATGGCAAGATTAAATCTTGGAAGCTCATGGAGGGTAGGATTAGACCCAAATACCCAAGATAAACTCGTAACAACAGGATTTTACAAATTTATAAGAAATCCATATTTTACATTTCTTCTATGGTTCCAGTTCTCATTGATCCTGATAGTTCCAAATGCAATAGCAATATTTGCGTTTATACAGGGTTATTTATTAATAAATTTACAAGTAAGGGAAGAAGAAGAGTTTTTAAAGGAAAAATATGGTGAAAATTACATATCATACAAAAATAATGTTGGTAGATTCTTCCCAAAAAATATTTTGAGATGAATTTACAATAATATACTGTATGAATGAATTTTTTCTGATCATGTTATTCTCATTATTGCCTGCTTTAGGGACATTTGCTGGAGGTATTGCTGCAGAATTCTTCAAAATAAGCAGGAAAAATCTGAGTCTGGCATTACATGCAGCTGCTGGGATTATTCTTGCTGTAATCAGTGTAGAATTAATACCTCATGCTTTACAGGCAAGTACCCCCTGGATAGTTATTTTAGCGTTCATAGCAGGAGGTATTTTCTTCATTACAATAGACCAGCTAATTAATTTTGTGCAAATTAGATTCACTGGCTTAAATCAGTCCACAGCCGCTTGGGCTATATTTCTTGGTACTGCTATAGATTCATTTACAGATGGTTTAATGATAGGCACCGGATCTTTAATTGCTATACAGCTTGGGCTTTTATTTGCAGTGGGAGTAGTTTCAGCAGATATACCTGAAGGTTTCGCTACCATTGCTGCATTAAAAGAAAAAGGCATCAAAAAGAATTTAAGAATCCTTTTAAACCTATCTGCCAGTTTACCAGTTTTAATCGGCGCAGCTTTAGGTTATTTACTTCTTAAAGGGCAACCAGTAATCGTGGAATATGCTATTCTGGCTTTTACCGCAGGTGTTTTATTAACTGTAACTGCTGAAGAAATAATTCCTGAATCACACAGAGGCGGGGAAGCTAGATTAGCAGCATTCGTGCTTATTGGAAGTTTTGCATTATTTGCCCTTATTTCAAGCTATATAAAAATTTAGATGAAAATAAACATTTATCGATTAAAAAAAACCTATTATGTCCCTAATTTAATTCTAAATCTAATTTCTAGGCCAGTACATTATCATTGCCATTCCTATAAGACATATTAGTCCTCCCATAATGTCAAATCGGTCTGGAGTTACTTTATCTACTTGCCATCCCCATATTATTGCCATTGCTATAAATACTCCACCATATGCAGCGTAAACCCTTCCAAAATTTGCAGGTTGGAATGTTGCTATTACCCCATATAATACTAAAATTATTCCCCCTAAAACTGCAAGCCATATAGCGCCCCCTTCACGTAAATAGAGCCATATAAGATAGCCCCCACCTATTTCACAGAAGCCTGCAAGTATAAAATAAAAAATTGATTTAATAACTTCTTCCATTTTTACTTCTCCTTTAAAAATAGATACTCCTCTATTGATAAATAGATAAAATTTTTTATACATTTAATCAATATGATTGAGGAATAACTTTTAAATTGTGTTTATATAAAATCGTTACCCTATTAAACTTTCTCTGTTTTTAGGAGTCTTTAAATCAACCAGTTTCCAATATGAAAAAATATTAATAATATTCCCCATAATAATATTATTGTTTGGAAATAACTCATATTTCAAAATGATTCTATTTTCCAAAACATTTAAAAGAATCATTTAAGTATTAGGAGAGTTTTATAATGCCAGATTGGGAAAAATATCATAAAGGTAGCTGGGAAAACTACTGGAAGGATTATTGGAAAGAAAGTGCTGGATCTGACTGGAAAGAGCACGAAAAGAAATACCGAGAAATGGGAAATATTATGAACAGATTGGGAGAAACCCAATTTAAAACTGCAGAACTTATAATGCAGCTTGCAAGTAAAAAAGAAGGAAAAGATTACGAAAAGGATATAGGTGATTTAGAAAATGCTATAAAAGATTTAAGAAACGTTATAGACAAAAAACGTAGCCAATTAAAGTAAAATTATCTTTTAATCCAATTCACATATACTTTTTTAAAAATAAGTTATTTTGCCAGGTTATCTTTGATTTCATATTCTACAGAAGAAATTAAATATACTATTTTACCAAAAATATCATTTTAGAAGGTAAATGAAGTAGATATTAATTAAAATTGATGTTAAAAAAAGAGAAGCAACATTAACACTGGCAAGTTTAGTGGCAGACTCTCTATCTGACGGTTTTTTTATTAATCCAATGATTCCCAAACTCAATGGAATCAAGGACATAACAGCAAGTACCCTGAAATCAACACTTGCAGGGAACAGATTTGTAAGCGAAATGAAGAAAAATGAGACGGTGGCTAAGAATCCAGAAATAGCTATCAGTTTAAAACCAAATTCTCTGCCCCATGATACTATCCACGTAATCTTACCCCCTAATTTATCTCCTTCCATATCCGGTATTTCAAAGCTGTTAATGAAGATTATTTGCAAAAATATAACAGGAATAGCAAAAATTAAGAAAGGAAGGTCCAGAGTTCCCATCAAAGTAAAGTAACCCGCCCCTAAAAATATAACAACTGCAATTATGTTCGCAAATTCCCCTAACCTGCGGTAAACCAGTTTAACAGGAGGTGCGGTGTAAAACCATGCCAGGAGATTCCCAAACAGGAAAAACAGGAAAAATGTTACGGGATAATTAAAGACGAATGTGAAGACCGCTGCCAGAATAAGAGAAAAAACAGTGATTATAATAGATAATTTTTTTGATAATTCCTTCAATTCCGGATTTTTAACCAGTATCCCCCTACCACCTGAAACTAGATTTGGTTTGTTGAATTTATCAACATTTACATCATAATAATCGTTTCCATAATGAACTGCAAGATGGGCTGTAAATAAAATGGAGTATCCCAATATAAATTTGCTTAAATCAAATTGTGCATTAAATAAAACTGCCAGCAGCGCGCCCATAGAAAAAAGAAGAAAGTTGCCCACTAAAATTTGAGGCCTTCCCAATTTAATGATTTTAAGCAATGTATCCATATTATAATTCATATTTATCACTGTAATTAAAGATTGGTTACATGATTTATGACACCGCAACAACATAAAGAAGATAACAATTAATTAAAATGGCAGTTACAAGGATTGATGCAAGATTATAAATACAGAATCTGGTAGCAGATTGTTTATCATAGGGTTTTTTAATTAGCTCTACAATGCCCAGGCTCAGTGGGATTAATGAAATAAGTGCAAGTATTTTAAAATTTATACTCGCAGGAAACAGATTTGTAAAAGGAATGATAAGGAATGAAACGGTGGCTAGAAATCCAGAAATAGCAATTAATTTAAAACCAAATTCTCGGCCTCTGGAGGCAATCCACGTCTTTTTACCCCCTAACCTATCTCCTTCCATATCTGGAATTTCAACGCTATTTGTAAATAATAACTGTAAAAAAACCATTGGTATGATAAAAATAAAGAAAGGCAGATTCAATGTTCCCATCAAGGCGAAGTAACCTAAACCAGGAAATAAAAGCCCAATTGCAGTATTTCCAAATTCACCCAATCCACGATAGGATAATTTAATGGGAGGAGCAGCATAAAACCATGCTAAAATATTTGAAATCAGGACATACACAAAAAACCATACTGAATATGAGAATATAATTGTAAAAACAGCAGCAATAAGAAGGGTTAAACCAATCAATGCAATAGCCATCCACTTTGAAGATTCTTTCCATTCAGGATGTTCTACCAGTACCCCGCTACCGCCCGAAATTGCTGTTGGCGTAACATAATGGTCAGCTTTAAAATCAAAATAATCATTGTGGTAATGAACTGCCCATGTAGAAAAAAAGATAATTGCATATCCCAATATAAATTTGCTTAAATCAAATTGTGCATTAAATAAAACTGCCAGCAGCGCACCCATAGAAAAATAGAAGAATAAGAAGATTGCAAATTGAGGTTTTCCTAATTTAATAAATTTAAACAAATTTTTCCGGCTGTAACTGACGTTAACCATACTTTATATTATATTTTTTATTTCTTAAATTTCTTTTTATCCTACTTTTATTAAAAAGCTTAGAAATCATGGAATGTAACATCAACAACTCCTTTAACACTTTCTCCGCCAGACATATTCGCTATTTGCACCTTTTCATTTTCAGCAGCCCATTGTGTAAGCCTTTTAGCATAATTCAATTTCATTTGCTTTACTTTATCAGCTTTACCTTCAGATTCTGCTAGATCTGGCCTTGAATAATTAGTTACAATGTCTCCAAAGTCCATCCCTGCCAAAAGTATAAATCTAGCTCCTAGCTCGATTGCCAGAAATATACAACGGTCTCCATCTGTAAAACCGCCGAAATTATAAACATTTTCTAAAGGAACACTTTGAGTAGTTCCTAAAACTCTTTTAAGCTTTGGAACATATTTCTGTATCTTATCCATATTATTTCCATGAGCATGAACAACTAAAAGAGCTCCTTCATTGTTGGCTTCAATTATATCCTCCATTTTACCGTCCAGATCTGTAACTATAATATCTGGAATTATATTTTCCTCTAAAAGCGCAGTAGTCGCCCCATCTGCGGCAATTAACGTGAATTTACTTAAATCCAGTTCTTCTAATATATCCAGTTCATTAAGTTCCTGGATATTTCTTTTAAGAGACGGTCCAGCGCCAAAAATAATTGCCTGCCCTTTTATTTTAGTTTCAGCTATACATGAACTGTTGTATTCGTCTAAAAGGTTATTTAATATTTCTGCAGATTTTTCGTCGTCTTTACGGCTAAATCCAAATTCTTTTAGTATTTTTTCATACCATGAAAACCAATTATCAATGTCCATAAAAGAAGATATATCATTTTTTAATAAATAAATATTTGAATGTTTAATCATATCTTTTAATTAAAAAAAATAGATTTGAACTAGTGACAATTTTCGTAAATAAATAGTTTGATTTTTTGAAGATTTTGAATTGAAGTAAAGGTTATATTACTGTTTAATTCTAAAGTTAATTTGTATCTCAAAAGAGAATCAAGTTCAAGATAACTTTTAGATTGGAGGTTCCCAAAATCACAGATTTTGGAACCCCAATATTGAAAATATTGGAGGTTTAAAAATGGATGAAACATTGCTAATGATACCCGGACCTACCAAAGTAGCTCCGCGAGTGCTTAAAGCCATGTCAGATGCGGTAATGAATCACAGAAGCGCTGAATTTGCCGAGATTTTAACTGAAGTCAATGAAATGATGTCCGAAATATTCCAGACTGAAAATCCATCTTACACAATAACAGGTTCTGGAACAGCTGCAATGGAAGCTGCAGTTGGAAATATTTTGAATAAAGGGGATAAAATTTTAAACATTGTTGGTGGAAAATTTGGAGAAAGATTTGCCCAAATAGCCACAGCTAATGATGGTACTCCAGTTAAGCTTGATGTGGAATGGGGAACAGCAGTTAACCCTGATGACGTTAAAAACATTTTAGATGAAGATGATGAGATAAAAGCAGTGACAATAGTTCACAATGAAACTTCAACAGGGGTTGCAAGCCCAATAGAAGAAGTCGGTAAAATTGTTAAGGATTATAACGCTTTATATGTTGTAGATACTGTTTCATCCCTTGGAGGGGATGACGTAGCTGTAGACGATTATAATATTGATATTTGTGTAACTGGCTCACAGAAATGTCTTGCAGCACCACCAGGAATGGCTGCAATTACAGTAAGTGATGATGCATGGAATGTAATTGATAAAGTGAAATCAAACTCATATTATCTTGATATCCGGAAATACAGAAAATATGCACAGAATACACCTGCAGAAACACCATATACCCCTTCTGTATCATTAATGTACGCAATGCGTGAAGCATTAAATGTAATTATGGAAGAAGGTCTTGAAGCAAGAATAAAACGGCACCAGTTAGCTGCAACCGCTACAAGAAACGGTATAAAAGCAATTGGTCTTGAATTATTTGCAGATGAAGATGTTTCCTCAACAACTGTAACTGCTATAAAAATGCCTGAAGGCGTGACTGACAAAGACATGAGGGGCACAATGAGGGATAAATACGGAATTGTGCTTGCTGGTGGACAGGATCACTTGAAAGGCAATGTTTTCAGAATAGGACACATGGGTAACGTTACCTACAGAGATATCGTCGTTACAATGTCTGCCCTTGAAATGACCTTGAAAGGGCTCGGACTTGATGTGTGTCTTGGAGATGGAATTGCAGCAGTGGAAGAAGCTTATCTTATAGGATAATTCTCCTATTTTTCCATTTTTTTTATTCTTAAAATAAAGAGTTCTAAATCAGCGAAATATTTAATTTTATGGTAATTTCGCTTATATTAAAATTATTTAAAAAAATAAGGTAAAAATATTTTTTTACCAGAACCAGTCTACAAATATATATGCAACAAAACAAACTGCTGCAGCCACTCCACAAGCTATAGCTCCTACAACACAAATGGTTTTAGTTACTCCTTCTGGAGCCACAGCAGCACCAACTGCAAAACACCCAGCTATAGCTGCAAAAGCATAACCTACATTCTCTATGGTATTTAAAACATGGGCCTTAGTAGAATTATCATTTTTTGAAACCGTTTTGTTTTCATCTGTATTATCTAAGGATGTCCCGTTGACATTAGTTCCATTTGTAATTGTTTCATTACCTGTTTGATTAAAAGTTGTTTTATTTTCGTCAGTTATATTATTTGAGATTATTCCATTGGTATTATTTTGAACTGTTTGATTGAAAGTTATTTTATTTTCACCAGTAACATTATTTAAAGCTGTTTCATTTATATCAGCCGTATTGTTCAAGTTTGCTTCATTATTTTTTGTGTTTTTATCATCAAAGATGTCTACGTTGCGTTCCATAGATTTTACAGAATTTGTAGAAGTTTTATGTGAAGAACTGTGTAACTGTTTATTGTTATGTATCGTAGTTAATGGATTTTGCAGTGATTTATGATATTTATGCTTTTTAACTTTATTTAGGGCTAATTTAAATGTATTTTTGCAATTATTGAATAATTTATTCGTTTTTAGCTTATAAAATTCGTCATTATTGTTCTGATTATTTATAATACTTTCATTAACCGTATTTAGATTTTTATCATCTAAATTTAACATGCCAGGAGAATTAACCTGGTTTAACGATTCCATCTGTACTGCACCTGCAGGTTCAATACTTAAAATCCCTAAAACTAACAAAATAGCCAAAGATTCCTTATATCCCATAGTTTACCTCCTTAAATGTTAATTATTATTGGACCCGTCTTAATGGAAACGTTATAGTATTTAAATGTTTTTATAAAATTAAGAAAGTAGCTATGGAATGATTTAAAAATTACAAAATGAGTGTACAATTTTATTTATTTTATAATTAAGACAGATTCAACCCATAAGATTCCATAATAATTTGAGCAAGTGGAAGAATTGTCCATCTAGCGTTCTTTTTAAGCCATATTGTAGAATTTTTAATTTTAGATTTACTGATTTTATCTTTCTTTAATTCTTCTTGAATTATATTAACCTTCTGTCTGATTTTATCCTTATTCTCTAAATTCAATGACTCAATTGCTGTATATATCTCATTAAAACTGTTTTCTATAATGATATTTACATCTTCAGAAGCTATCACAATATTTTGACTACCTTGAACATTAAATGCTTCTTGATTTTCTACTAAATCGATTCCTTTATCCGTTATTTTAACTGAGTTAAAACTTATTCCAAGAGCTCGGGATATATCAACATATTTTTCCTTATGTAGATGCAGTACGTTTTTTTCCAATGTTTTATCATCCATATTTAATTTATCTGCCAAATAAACGCGAGCCGCATAATATCCTGGATTTTCATGATTAAATTCATTTAATATTTCTAATATTTGTCTTTGTATTTGTTTATTGTCCATAAAATCACATGTTTGCTGCAAAAATTCCAATTATTAACTTTAAAAATTAAAAGTGCCTGTTTATTCTTCAGTCTCTGATTCAGGCCATACATCTTGAACTTTAACATGTTCCAGGCTTGAGTAAGGTATCATTACATGGCCATCGCTAAATTCTATTAAAACATAAGTATCTTTGTATATTATATCGGTTACATCCGTATAAAGAGCTTTCTTCTGCTTATTTTTAAAATATACCTCAACAGTTGCCATTTTTCTCTACCTCCAAAATTTTTAAAAAAATTTTGGGGTTCCAAAATTCATGCTGAATTTTGTCAACCTCTAAAAATATTGAAAATATTTTTGGGTTCGAAAAATGTTGTCAAAATTTTCAATTTTGACACAGCGAAAATCGAAGATTTTCGCATGCTCTGCATTTTTCTCAACTCCCAACTATATTATGTATTTTTTAAATTATAAAATTATCATTTGTACTTTGGTTTTTATAAAAAAAATTTAATTTAGTCATTATTTTGTACTTAAACTCTTAAATTGTCATTATTTAAAAAATAAAATTAATGAAACAGTATATTTTCATAAAAATATATTTTAAAAACGATTTTTAAAGTATAAAAGTAATTTTATCTATTTTAATAATTATTTTAATATTAGTAATATATTAATAAGTAAAAATTCAAAAATAAAAGATACAGTATTTTGGGTCAATTTTGAACTGATCAGTGTTATTTCAGTTTGCAACCCACTAAATGATTTTAACTAACAAATGAAGGTGAAATTATGCCCTGTGGATCACTTTTTGAAGCAGAACCTTATTTAAAGGGTCTTATATATCCCGCAACTAAAGAAGATGTAATTCAACAGGTTAAAAATAATAATGCAGATCAGGTAACATTAGAGACATTTAAAAAAATTAAGCCTGAAAAGTTTTATTCCCACAGAGATATGGTTAACGCACTTGAAGAAGTATGGAAAATGGCTGAAGAAACAGAAGTTCCACGTAAAGATGAAACAGAGTTATAATGAAAATAGATCCTTATATGTTCAAAAATCTGTCAAAATTCTATGAATTTTGACGCCGCGAAAATTTAATTTTCGCTGGCTTCGATTTTTGGTACCCCAAACGATATGCGTTTGAGGGTTTTACTTTTTAAATTTTTTTAGAGATTACAGTATTTAAAGTAATCAAAAAAAGAAAAAATAAAACCATACAAATTATATTTTGTTGGCTTTAACACTATTAAATTTAATCAATGGCATTTGATGGATTGCAACATCTTTTTAATCTCTGTAAGATCGCTTGTAGGTACCACTCCAACTGAAGCAACGGTTAAGCCTGAGTTTGGACAATTCCAACTTGTTTCAAAGGTTGAAAGTGAAGTTCCAACGATTTTTATAGTTTGTATTTTTAGTGAAACCTGATGGCCATTTATGGTTAAATTTTCATTGGTTGTTTTTACATTCTCTGTTGGAGCGTTTTGAATTGAACTATTGAGATTTTTAAGTATTGCCTGATTAGGATCTTTAGCTGCAACGACTGTAAAGAAATTCAATTGTCCCTTACCCTGATATGTAAAAAGTTTACCATTATCTACAGTAGTATTGTTTGTACTGTGATAATTAGCAGGAATATAACTTGGTCCCTGGAAAGACGCCAAGGAATCTGAAGTACAACCTGATAAAGCTGTTACAAATATAATCAATCCAACAATTATTGCTATATGTTTATTGATCATAAAGAATACTGGATAATTCTCATACTTTAACTTTTCGTCCATTTGAAATAATTATTTACGTTATATAGGCTAGTAAAATATATCTGATTGACTCTGTAACTCTGTACATTAGATTGTGAAGTAAATAAATAATATTAAAACACGCATCAACTGGTTAATAAACTTCTAATCTTTCTCTATTCATTCACTTCTTTTAAACTTCGGTACTTTTTAAAACCATAAAACCATCTAATTGACCACAGAAAATGGAAAATTGACAGCCAGATAAATGAAGTAAAGAATAAAATCCATAAAACTCCCAGAATAATCTGAATGAATCCAATTATTAAAAATGAAAGGGGATTTCTAATTAAAAATATTACTACACCTTGAAAACCAAATCCGCCGGCCGATAATACTGTAGTAGCTGACCCACCTGCAAGAAACCATAAAAAAGCCAATATAGCCATTAAAATCATGAATAAAGATCTACGTTTAGGCAGTTGCTTTTCCGTCACTAATTCCTTATTTTTCAGTTCAGGATTTTCCTTTTTATTCATAATATTAATTTATAAATGAAACATAAATTTATTTGTTTGTTTTTAATATTAGAGATTATTTAATCTGTAAAACAGGGCAATTTAGACATAATATATATTTTTTTCAACATCATTAATCAAATCTCAAACCAATTATCATAATATTTATTCATATTAATAATCAAATTATAAAAGTAAAATAATACTGGTGAAATCATGGGCTACCTTATCTGTAAAGAATGTGGAGGATATTACGAACTTGAACCCGGGGAATCTCCAAAAGATCCTCAAAATCCACGATTTTGGGACCCCAGAAACAAAGTTTCTGAGGGATTTGATAGATGTCAATGTGGAGGGGAACTCGTATATAAAAAAAATCTGAATGATAAAACCAATGGTTTTAATGTTTCTAGTGAAAAAAAAGGACTAGGAATTAAATTACCACGTAATTCAAATATGATTAAACTGTTAGGCGTAGGTATATTGTTTATTTTTGGACTACTTCTCAAATTTCATGCTTTTAATTTCATAATATACTATTTTATGCGTTCTAATTCCGATTTTTTATCTTCTTCACCAATGTATTTTATAGTTTTAATGGTTCTAGGGTTTGTTTTTGCTTATTTAGGCAGATTTGTTCGAACATGATACACCAATCATTTAGTAATTTTGAAAAAATTAATTAAAAAGTTCATTTATTTTGACTGCCGACATCCTTAAGCATGGCAAAAATTGTTTTTAAAATTATACCTCCGTCCATCCATGACTGTCGTAAGATATAACCTGGGCGAAGATAAAATTCTCTGAATGCCTTTCTCTGTAATTTTTTAAGTTCATCAAGGGAACAATCCATTGTTTCAAGGACAGGGTTCATAAGAGAGTACTTTGACCAGTCAGTTATCTTAATTAAATTTTCTTCCCGGGCTTTCATATAAAATCGAGTTCCAGGATAAGGTGTAGCCAGTGAAAAAACTGCATATGATGGATTAAGGCTTTTAACAAATTTTATTGTATTTTTAATGCTCTGCCTGTTATCTCCAGGCATTCCAAGTACTGCCGATGCTATTGTTCTAACATCAAGCTCCCTTGTAAGTTCAAATGTTTTTCTTATCCTTTCAATGGTGGTTTGTTTATTTAAATTATCTAAACTCTGCTGATCTGCAGATTCAACACCCACAAATAGGGTTATGCACCCCGCATCCTTCATTTTCTGCAATATATTCCTTGATAACGTATCTACACGTGCTGTACATCCCCAATAAACATCAAGATTTCTTTTTTTCATATCAATGCAGATCTCTTCAACCCTCTTCTTATTTACAGTGAATGTATCATCCATGAACGCTACCATATCAGCATCATGATCGTTGATTAAATGTTCCATCTCATCAACTATATTTTCTGATGACCGTAATCTTAATTTTTGACCATGGAGAGCCGCTGATGCGCAAAATGAACATTTAAACGGGCATCCTCTTCCTGAAATAAGTGTACCCACTGGAAGTTTCGAATTCAAAATTTTATATTTGTCCATAGGGAGAAGGTGCCTTGCAGGGAATGGAATTTCATCCAAATTTTCAATAATTGGCCTTGGAGGAGTTTCAAAATCCTTAGTAGCTATACCTTTAACTTTTCTTAAATCTCCGCCACTTTCAATTGTCTCTGCAAGTTCAAGCATGGTGTATTCGCCTTCACCACAAATTACAATGTCCACGAAATCATTTTTTAAAAGCTCATTATAAGTAAAAGTAGGATGATATCCCCCTAAAACAACATAAGAGTTAGGACAGGTATTCTTTGCGATTCTAGCTGTTTTGAGTGCCTGATCAATTGTTGGTGTCACTGCAGTAACTGCTATAATATCCGGCGAATACTTTGGAATTTCCTTTTCTAGTTCTTCCCAGCTCATCTCAAGGGCAGAACCATCTATTATCTTGACATTGATACCATTTTCCTCAAGAACTGCTGCTATATAAGCTATACCTAGTGGAGGGGCCACAAGGCCGATGAATTTATATTTTGAAGCAGTATCAGGAGGGTTTATTAATAAAACTTTCATTAAATCGCCTTCATGCCAATTTATTTATAATAATTCTTATAGATTTGAATAAACTTCATTATATTATTTTTGGTAAAACTTATTTTTTAAGTATCCGATGCTAATAATTCGTTACAAAATTCATGATATTCATTACTGCGGAGCAACTTTAGGCAGAATTATCCCTTCTTCCTTATCAACCATTATATCAATTAAATAGGGTTTTTTTGATTCCAAAGCATTTTTAACAGCTGTAAATACATTACCTGGTGAATTTACACGCTCTGCTTTAATTCCATATGCCTCTGCAATTTCAATAAAGTCAGGATTTTCAAGTTCTACTTCGTATCTATCCCTGTAATGTATATCCTGCCATTGTTTTATAATTCCAAGGCAGCAGTTGTTTATAATGCAAATCACTACTGGAAGTTTTTCCTGGGCAATTACTGCAAGTTCCTGCATTGTCATCTGGAATCCCCCATCACCAGCCACTAAAACAACCCTTTTTTGTGGGTCTGCAATGGATGCGCCAATTGCTGCAGGTAATCCATAACCCATAGGCCCAAATCCGCCTGAAAAAAGCAGTGATGATGGCCTTGTTATCTTTTTCAGGAAGTTAACCCACGTAGTATGTGTTCCTGCATCACTTATCGTTGTTGAATCTTCCGAGGCATCCAATATTTCCTTTATAGCTCTTTGGGGCTTAATTGGAATATTTTCATAGTTAGTTTTGATCCCATATGTCTTTTTATGGCTTTCCAGCTCCTTAAGCCATTCATCAGTACTTTGGACTTTGATACTGTTTATTTTATCCAGGAATTGACCAGCATCTCCCGGAATTTTAACATCACCATCTAAGACTTCAGTGTCAGGGTTTATATGAATTATTTCAGGTTCTCCAATTCCAAGTACTGTTCGTTCTGAAAATCTGCAACCAAGTGCAATTAATAGATCACAATTTTTCCCTGCAAAGTTAGCAGCAGTTGTACCCCTGAGTCCAATCATTCCCAGTGCAAGGTCATGATCTTCAGGTAAAACACCCCTTGCAGAATAAGTAGTGGCAACTGGAATTCCATATTTTTCAACAAATTCCTTCAGTTTATTTACTGCATGTGCCCAAATGATTCCAGTTCCGGCAAGAATAAGTGGGCGTTTAGACTTTTCTATTAATTTAATTGCATCGTCGATTCCATTTAAAGGAATATCATCGTGATATTCAACATTCTCATTTACTAGAGATGTATCAACACAATCATTCAGGACATCTTTTGGAAAGTTCAGATGAACAGGTCCCGTTTTTCCATGTTTTACCATTTCAATTGCTTTTTTTAATTTCAAAACACCGTCAGCCGGATCTTCAATATGAAATGTATCCAGTGTTATTGGCCTGAAAATAGATTCAACATCAACGTTCTGAAATACATTTTTTCCCTTAAGATCTCTATCAACATCTCCTGTAACCACAATCATAGGTATTGAATCCTTAAAGGCTGTTGCTACTCCCATAACTAGATTTAACGCCCCCGGACCTGCAGTTGAAATACAAACTCCAAATTCGGCGGATACCCTTGCATATCCATCTGCTGCATGTGCTGCTCCCTGTTCATGGCGCATTAGCACATGTTTTATATTTGAACTCCGCAGCGCGTCATAAAATGGTAAAATTTGCTCCCCAGGATGTCCGAAAATGAATTTAACTCCATTTAATTCCAGAATTTTAACAAGAGCATCTGCACATCTCAGGGTACTTTCCTGTTGATTCATCGTTTAATAGATATGTTTTTTGCATTTATTAAATTTAATCCGTGGCGGACTAAATCAATTAATTTTATTACCCTCAAATTAAATATTAATAGTAATCAAGACCAGTGAGTTGAAATATTTTCCAAACTCGAGGAGATATAAATGTCAAGAGATTTAGAAGCTTTGCTCAAGGAAGAGAGGATATTCAATCCTCCAAAAGACATTGTGGAAAAAAGTAACATTAAGAACTGGATGAGTAAATATGATATAAAAAATTACGACGAATTACTTGATAATGCTAAAAATAATCCTGATTGGTTCTGGGATGAACTTGCAAAGGAATTAGAATGGTTTAAACCATATGAAAACGTTTTAAAATGGAATCCCCCACATGCAGAATGGTTTTTAGATGGCAAATTTAACATAGTTCATAATGCGCTTGATAGGCATATGAAAAACGGTAATAAAGATAAAATAGCTTATATTTGGGAAGGCGAAGATGGAGAAACCCGGAAAATAACATATTACCATCTCTGGCGTGAAGTGAATAAATTTGCAAATGCATTAAGAGAACTTGGCGTTGAAAAAGGAGATACTGTAAGTATTTATCTGCCCATGATACCCGAACTCCCCATAGCAATGCTTGCATGTGCTAAAATAGGCGCCATTCATTCAGTGGTCTTTTCAGGTTTCTGGGCAAAGGCATTTCAAGAAAGAATAAATGATGCCGAATCAAAAGTAGCCATAACCGTAGATGGATTCACAAGAAGAGGAAAATTGATACCCCTGAAAGAAAATGTTGATGATATACTTGAAAACACCCCTACCATTAACAACCTCATTGTTGTAAATCATGCAGGCATGGATATTGAAATGCATGATGGGAGAGACCTATGGTGGCATGAAATTACCGAAAATATGAATGATGAATGTGAAACTGAAGTTATGGACTCAGAAGACCCGCTATTTATTTTATACACTTCAGGAACTACAGGGAAACCAAAGGGAGTTACACATGTCCACGGAGGATATGCTGTTGGAGTATATGCCTCTTTAAAATTTGTTTTTGACCTCAAAGAGGACGATATATGGTGGTGTGCAGCCGATATTGGCTGGATAACAGGACACAGCTATATAGTCTACGCTCCACTTTTACTTGGAGTAACATCCATTATGTTTGAAGGTGCTCCGGATTATCCAGATCCTGGTATATTCTGGAAGATTGTAGAAGATTATGGAGTAACCGTTTTGTATACAGCGCCCACAACGATACGAATGTTCATGAAATACGGCGAGAAATGGCCTGACAAGTATGATCTTAGTACTTTAAGACTTCTTGGATCAGTAGGTGAACCTATAAATCCCGAAGCATGGGTGTGGTATTATAAATATATTGGCGGCGAAAAATGCCCTATAATGGACACCTGGTGGCAGACTGAAACTGGAATGCACCTCATAACTCCATTTCCAATATCTTCACTTAAACCCGGCTCTGCAGTCAAGCCGTTCCCTACAGTTCAGGCAGATATTTTAGATAATGAAGGCAATTCATTAACTGAAAAAGGAGGGCACCTTGTAATCAAAACTCCATGGCCATCAATGCTTAGAACTCTTTATAAAGACCCTCAAAGGTACATCGACGCATACTGGAGTGAATTTGAAAATATGTACTTAAGCGGAGATGTAGCAAGGAAGGACAAAGACGGTTACTTCTGGATTCAAGGACGGGAAGACGATGTTTTAAATGTGGCAGGACATAGAATAGGTACTTCTGAAGTTGAATCAGCCATTGTAAGCCATGAAGCCGTTGCAGAAGCTGCAGTGGTTGGAAAACCCGACCCAATAAAAGGCGAAGAAATTTCAGCGTTTGTTATACTCAAACATAATTATAAACCTTCTCAGGAACTCAAAGATACTCTTAAATATCATGTTAGGGTTGAAATTGGCCCTGTTGCAACTCCTAAATACATAAATTTCGTTGAAGACCTTCCAAAAACAAGAAGTGGAAAAATAATGAGGAGAGTTATAAAAGCTAAGGTTAAAGGTGAAGATGTGGGAGATATAAGTACCCTTGCAAACCCTGAAGCTGTTGAGGGGTTGGATAGGGCGTTATAAAATAAATATTTAAATCCCTCAATGCTGAGTTTAGGATTTATAATGAAAGATTGAAATGAGGGAGTTTACTCTTCCTCTTGATAGCTCCCATTATATTCTCCAGAGCCAGAAACCTTAAACACAACAGCTTGAGCTATTCTTTCCCCTTTTTTAATTTGATAATCGAATTCGCCGTAGTTGTAGACCATGAACTGCAGAGTTCCATAAAATCCAGGGTCACCTACCGCTGTATGAACTGAAATAAATGATCTGTTAAGGGTTGAACGCGGAAGGTAAAGCATTGAGTATCCTTTTGGAATTTTGACCTTCGGCTCCACTGTTACTGAATACGCTGTTTTTGATTTTAATGTGTAGATTGGAGGCTCAAGCTTCTCTAATTCTGGAAGATTTTTCTCGTTATCGATTAAAGACCCTGCACTTTTTTGGATGAACACGTCTTCTAGCCTTAGATCGATCCCTGATGGTTGAATGAGCCCTTCAAAATCTGGAAATAGTTTGATTAATTCTTTTTCGCCTAGCATGAAAAATGACCTCTAAAATATTTGAATACCTAAATTTTAACTTAAAAACTAATAAATGTTTTCTAAATGTTTTATCTACAAGAAGCCATGAATAAATAATAAATCCAGTAACTATCAGATAATAATAAAAGGTTTCATGACATTTTAATTTGTTACAATGGAAGCTAAAAAGTTATATTAAACAATACAACTATTATGATAAATGCAGTTAAAAAGATTGCACAAGCGAGCATTATATATCTAGCAATTTTTATATACTTGTACTGTGGGCTGTTTTTATACATTTCCCTACGTATCTCCCATTGCTCCTGATATTCCTCCTGTTTTCTAGGGTATTTAATTGAAATATATCTGGAGGAACATAGGAATATAATATATGATATAAAACCAAATAATACCAAAAAGCTAAAAAAACCATAAATAGCACCCATAATACCAACAATTCCTAAAATAAATGAAAATACAAGGGATATCAAAGACACATTCTTTCCAGAATTCCTTATATAATCTTTAACAGCTAAACAACCCACAATTATAAAAAAAATACCCATTATTAAAGAAAGTATTAAATAAAATATACCAGGGATTACCATAATAACTCATTTCTAAATAAAATATAAAACTTTTTCGACAATTCCAAAACAAGTAGCAGGTAAACCTACCACTGCAAAAAAATCCAAAAAGCACTATAGACCTGGAAAATAGAAAAGATTAATGCTCTTCTTCGTCAGGCATATAAAATAACGCAACTGAACGAGCAAGGAATATGTAACTATAGGGAAGTAAGAATAATAACATGATTAATCCTCCTAAAATAGGATTAATTAGACTAATATAAGAATTTATGGTATTTGCTATTATTATTAGGATTAAATAAAGAATTCCAATTACCACATACCATTTTATGAGATTTTTCCAACCAATAAGAGATATTTCTTCAAATATTTCACGAATTCTGAATCCTGATTTGAGTTCGCCTTCATAGTATGCCATATTTGCTATTGCCACTAAAATTATTGGTACAACTAAAATAATGTATAAAATTCCCAAACAGCTTACAATAACTGTTCCAATTATCATCATCGATAAATCAATTAATGTTATAACCATACCTATAATTCCGGGCCAGATTATTGATATTAAAGGAATTAACAAGAAATTAATTGAATCAAATTCTGTTAATTTATTATATGTATTCTGTACATCAAATGAATTCAGCAATATTGAGAGCATTATAAGAATAACAGGAATTAAATAAACAATATAAACTATAAAAACTTTAGAGCCTTCAAAACCCATATTAATCCAATTATTAAACTCGGGAAGTTTATTTATACATTTCAATGAGGATTTAATGACTTTAAACATATAACCAATAACAAATAATCCAAATATAAACCCTATAACTCCTAAAACACCGAATAATACAATATTTGGGATTAAAAGGACAAATTCAAAAAAAATATTAGCAAATAAAATCATGACTCCGAACATCAAAAATTTTTTCCAATCAGAAAAAGGATATTTTAACGAATCCTTTATAATTTCCCCTACATCCATAATACTTCTTTTCTAAACAAACCATAAAAAACTAACTCCCAAACCGATCATGACCAAAAAATCCAGAGTGTACCCTAAATTAAAATAAAATTCCGCACACATCTATCTAAAAGCCTGCAAAATCTATGATTTTGCGGTATTAAACTATTTTAGCGTTTAAAACCCTTTCAAAACCCTCAAACACAAGTGTTTGGGGAATAAAAAATTTTTAATAAAAATTTTTTAATATCTCAATAACTTCTTCCTCAATCACATCAGTCCAGTGCTGATACGCATCAGCCACTGCATATGCCCATCCGCTCCGAAGATTTGCACAGTAAAACTCCTCCACATTTGGAAGCACGTTTTCAATAGCTTCCCAGTGGGCAGTAGGCACCGCAATAATTACCTGATTGGCACCAGCTTTCCTTAGAGCTTCCACAGCCACAAACATCGTAAAACCCGATGCAATTCCATCATCTACTAAAATCACCGGACGGCCCTTCACTTGAATAGGGGGTTTTCCACTTCGAAACTCTGCTACCCTACCCCTAACTTTATTACGTGTTTTTTCAATTCCATCACGAATAGTATCTTCATTAAGACCTTGTCGTAATGCCATTTCTTCATTCACGCGGACTGTACCATCAAAGGCTACTGCACCATATCCCGCTTCAGTATTCCATGGAAGAGTAATTTTGCTTACCACGGCAACATCAAGGGGGATCTGAAGTTTACTGGCAATTACCGCCCCTACTGGAACTCCGCCAGCAGGAATTGCAAAAACAACTGCATTGGTATCCCTGTACTGCATGAGCATTTCTGAAAGGATTTCTCCTGCATGTTCACGGTCACGAAAGACAGCAGTCCGATTCCTGAAGTCAGGGAGGTCAAAAAAATGATCTTCTAAATGAATTACCATAAAACACTCTCCTTTTAATTTTAATAAAGTATTGCATGGTTATAATCAATATTAGAACGAAAAAACCATATTTAGAACGTTATTATAAGTGAAGTAATTATGAACTCTTTAATGATATTTATTTAATTTTTTATTTATTTCTTACTAAAATAGAATTTAATGTTATTATACATCAAACTGTCCTATTAGCTCAAAATTAACTGAATTTTATTATTATTCAAACATTTCAAGAGATATGGCAATGCCATTGGCATTTGTGTAAAATATTGATGCCAGTATCCCCACTACATTTCCATTTTGGATTATGGGCGATCCGCTATCACCTGGAAGTGGAAGTGTTTTAAATGAAAATGAAAGATAATGATAGGTCTTTCCAATGGTCATTATGTTACATGGATTTTTAAATTCCCCTTTAAGCGCATATGCAGGCCCTATTTCAGGTTTTCCCAAGTTTGAAAATTCTAATGAGGATTCCGGTGCATAAATTTCAGCAACTGCGAGATCATAATCTATTAATATCTCAATTATTTTGCCTTTAAATTTATTTATCAGGACATTATCGCCTAAATTACAGTTCCCGACTCTTAATATGTGGTAAGCTGTTAAAATACAATTTTTATCTTTGTATTTTATGATTGCACCAATGATTCCATTTTTTTCATTGCATATTAAAGTTCCACCTGCTGTAATTTTTTGAGTTTTCATTTTAGCACGTGATTCATTTGTTATTGCATGAAGAAAAATAGGTTTAAAATTGTTTAGCACTTGTTTAAAATAGAAAATTAATGAATGGATAATTTAACACCCTATCCAGGAATACTGTTAGATACACCCGATACAGCGCTTACTTTGTGAATGTAATCATTATTATTACCTAATACCCCCTGCATATCAGTTCTGGGAGGATTTTGGCTTTCATTTGATCCTTTTCCAAATATATGACTTTCATTTTGTATAGTGTTGTTCTTATTTGAGGCACATCCAGATACTATAATAGTCCCTAAAATCAGTATTAACACCAATAAAATCGCTATTTTCTTCATATTAAACCTCCAAGCTTTAGAGTGTTTAATTGATATGTTTTTAATATTATTAATAATTTTATAAATAGTAATATAAGTATGATAATTCAATATTCCCCTAAATGAATTCAGTCTTCATTCTTCACCTTTATACAAAATCAAAACACCAGCTAACATTAAAAAGCCAAATAAAATCTGAAAAATAGTTAAAGGTTCACCTAAAGCAATAAATGCAGTCACAGCCCCAAAAAGAGAACTGAGTGCAAATATAGATCCTGTCCTTGTTGAACCAATAAGCCGGATGGAATAATAAATCAATACAAGGGAAAAACTTACACAAACAATTCCAATAAAAAGCAGTAGAGGTACTCTAAATAAAGGTAAAGTAAAGCTCAATCCCAAAGCTAACGACAGGAATAATAAAATTGAACCACCTATTGCAGTTTTTAAAGCTGTGATAAATATTATGTTCTGTTTATGGCTTAAGAACTTGCTTAAACTGGTATCAAGGCTCCAGAAAAACGCTGCAGAAATTACCAATAGACTTCCAAACAGATTCTGGTTAAATGAAAGATTTTGCAGGTCGTTGGTGCTTAAAAAGACAGCCCCTAATAATAAAAATGCGAACCCTATTATATCTTTTTTGTGAACTTTCTCTTTTAAGAAGAAAATTCCTATGACTATAATAAATAATATCTCTATATTGGCCAGAAGAGCAGCATTAACCGCAGTTATTCTACTTAAACCACTTAAATATAATGCTGGTGCAGTTACTGACCCAAAAATGGCAGTTAAAAAGAGAATCATGTATTCTTTTCTTGAAATAAAATCTTCTACCTGGCTTTTTTGATTTATAATATGCAATATTTTATTTTTAAGGGGTGAAAAATTTATAAAAAACAAGAATATGCTTGCTATTAAGTATGTAAGCGCTGCAAGCGCAAAAGGATGAAGATATCCAAGTAGCGTCTTGTCCAGTGAAAACCAGACCCCAAATAGAAGTGCAACTGCGAGTGCACTTAAATATCCCCATGAACGATTCATTTTACACCTGAAACTTTGAATTAAATTAGTCCATTTTGTATATTCTCTTTTTAAATTCAATTTTCTGTATTTGACTACCCAGATTACTATTTTTTTACTAAATAATGTATTTATTTTTGGGATATGGAAACATTTAAATAGAATGTAATATATTTCTTACATTAGATGTAACATATTTTTTACATGGAGAGGTTCTATGAAAAATGCACTTTGGTATCTAGGATTTTTAAGCCCATTATGCCTGTTATATTTTGTAACAGGAAACATTGGATTTGCAGGTTTTGCAGCATTTGCAGTATATTTTACAGTTTATGGCGAAAATGATGAAAGATTACAGAGAAATGTTGGGTTGGCAACCAGAAACGCTTTTTTATATGTTGTATTTGCTGGGGCCGCATCTATAATTTACACTACAATAATTAAAGACAACTCAATCTTCCCTGTAGCATTCACCTTACTATTTTCAGGCAGCATAATAATCTGCGTACTTTCATATTTCTTTTATAATTTCAAAGAAGAGAGACCATGAAAACGAAAATCAAAGAATACAGAAAAGAACTTAAAATGACCCAGGAAGAGTTAGCAGAAGCTGTTGATGTAACAAGGCAGACAATTATAGCTTTAGAGCAGGGAAGGTATAATCCATCTTTAATTTTAGCTTACAGGATAACTAAAGCTCTTAAAAGAAGATATATTGAGGAAGTATTTGAACTGGACAGTATAAAAATTTGATAGTTAATCATTTAATACATTATTAAACAAAACACAATATTTATATGATAATAAATATCATTTGGATTTATTGTATGTTCGGAGGATTCAAATGAGTATTTACACATTATCATTTAAAAATTTCAAAAGAAGAAAGCTTCGAAGCGCTCTAACCATGTTAGGCGTGATAATAGGAGTCACTGCCCTGGTGGTTCTTATGGGTATCGGTACAGGGATGACGTCCTACATGAAGGGCCAGACAGATTCCCTCATGGGAGATGTTACAATAACAAATAGCTCCGGCGGATCTGGAATTATGGGATCTACGGGTAATACTTTTTTAAGCCCAGATGCGGTTACCAAGATAGAAAATATGTCTCAGCTCTATAATATTAAAAAAGAAACACAGTTCAGCAGCCAGATAAGTGGTATGAACATAGTTGTTATGGGAATGAGTGACTGGAATCAGATAAAAATTAACGGAACACCAGGAGTTGTTATCAGCAAGACAATTGTTGATGCTTTTGGTTATAAAATTGGGAGCACTATAACCATTAAAGACCAGAAACTTAAAGTAACAGGAATAACCAAGGAAGGGGGATTTGGAATGGGACTTGTATTCCTGGATATCAATAAAGCCCTGCCTATGAATGATAACAAGGTAACAAGCATTAGTGCAAATACTAAAATTGACCCTGAAACTGTGAAAAAGGCTATAGAAAGTACAGTAAATGGTACCACTGCATTAACAAAATCTGACTACAGTAAACAGATCGAAGGAATAATGAGTGCTGTAACTCTTTTTGTAGGTGCTATTGCCAGTGTTGCACTTCTAGTTGGAGTTATAAGTATTATTAACATTATGCTGGTTAATGTTTCCGAAAGAACACGCGAAATAGGAGTATTAAAAGCAATAGGTTTTACAAACAGAGAAATACTGGGAAGTATACTTGCTGAAGCAGGATTGTTAGGATTTATAGCCTCAATAATGGGTATAATTGTGGCTGCTATTTTAATGGAAATTGGAATTATGACATATGCACCGCAACTAGGTATGGAAAACATTAGTCTTACCCAAACACTACCGTTATGGTTGGTAGCCGAAGTAATTGGTGGGGCTACACTTTTAAGTGTCGTGGCAGGGTTATATCCTGCATGGAGAGCATCTAGATTAAACGTAGTGGAGGCATTGAGATATGAATGACGACGTACTGGTATTTAATCATGTCTGGAAAACTTACAGAATGGGAGAAGAAGATGTACAAGCTCTCCGTGGTGTAAATCTAATTATAAGGGAAGGCTCTTTCACTGCATTAATGGGTCCTTCAGGATCTGGAAAATCAACACTACTCCATTTAGCAGGAATACTTGACACGCCAACAAGAGGGGCTGTTTTAATGAATGGGAAAAATATTAAGGAGTATCCTGTGAAAGAGCAGGCAAAAATTAGGAGGGAAAATATTGGATTCATTTTTCAGCGGTTTAACTTAATGCCACAACTTACTGCCCTTGAAAATGTTATGTTACCCATGATCGCTCCAGACTCCAAAAAAGCAAAAAAACTGCTGGATAAAGTAGGGCTATCGGGTAAATATGATCGTTATCATACGCAGCTTTCAGGTGGTGAACAGCAGCGAGTGTCCATAGCTCGTGCACTTGCAAATGATCCATCACTTTTACTAGCTGATGAACCCACAGGAGAACTAGACACTAAAAATACTAAGATAATAATGGAATTAATCAGGGAATTAAATGAGGAAGATGGGTTAACCATTGTAGAGGTAACTCACAATCCATTATGCGCAGAATATGCAAATAACGTAATCAAAATGCAGGATGGAAATATAATTCGTTAACTAATAGATTTAATTATCCCAACCTCCAAAATTTTCTATTTTGTGGTTCGAAAAATTCAGAATGAATTTTTCTCAACCTCCAAAAATCTTTGATTTTTGTGGTCCCAAAACCTTTGGTTTTAAGGACATCCAAAATTTTCTATTTTGGGGTTCGAAAACCTTTCAGGTTTTCTCAACCTCCAAAAATTCTAATTGAATTTTTAGAAAAAGCGTTGCTTTTTCTAACTCCCAAAAAACTTCGTTTTTTGAGGATTTTGAGAACCTCAATTTATTATTTTTTAATTTAATTTTTCACAGAAATATAAAAAATATCATCTAGCTCTTTAACTGAAATTTCATATTATTGATTTGCATAGAATAGAGATATGTAATAATTACTAAATACACGATTTACTGCAAAAAAAGTAATTAAAGGGAGTTATAATCATATATCTCTTCATGTCGTTGCAATATATTAAATTAAACATCCGAAAGGAAGTTATATGATGAGATATTACTCCTTTTAAAATCTGAGGGATGGTGATACCCCCAGAATAGGCCTATTTTACATGTCAATTAGAATAATAGGCATACTAAAGAACCTAATAAACCGCCTACCCAGTTTAATAACAGATGCAAATATCCAAATGTTAGATCTATCATGCTTTTCACCTCCTTAAATTTTATCACAGTAACAATTCATGGTATTAGAATAATAGGCATACTAAAGAACCTAATAAACCGCCTACCCAGTTTAATAACAGATGCAAATATCCGGCTGTTAAGTCTATCATGTTTTTTCACCTCCGTTCAACTCTATCACAATACACTTCACGGTATTAGAATAATAGACATACTAATGACTGCAATAAACCGCCTACTAGACATAAAAGCTGGTGTAAATACCCAAATGTTAGGTCTATCATGCTTTTCACCTCCATTTAGCTCTATTACAATACGCTCACAGTATTATAACAATAATATGCACATCACGAAATGTAATAGACCGTCTACTAGACATAAGGGGTATAAAAAGCCCAATAAACAGCCTAATGTACTTTCCACCTCCAAAAATACATTCATGCCTCAAATACTATAATATAAGTCCTAATATGGGACTAACTAAACCTCCCAGTACAGATATAACGGGGCTTAATAAAGCTAATAACGCTTCCAACATACTTTTTCACCTCCATTGAGTAGTTAATGGATTTTTATTTAATACATTGCTAATAAATATTGTTTAAGTATTAATTTTGAACTATTCAAAGTTAGAATGGGATTAATGTTAGATTATCAGAAATTATAATCAGTTAAAAAGAGCTATTAGTAATTATTTTTATATAATAATCCCAATATGGAGCAATAAATACAAAAATAAGCATCTTAGAACTTATTTATGAGTTATAATTGATTTAAATAAATTTAATCGTTGGATGGACGATAATAATGTACCCCTCAACGTAGACCTATCGTATCACAATACTCCCAAATGAATTCTGTAAATTACAACAGCCATAAATAATCAAAAAAAAGATTTAATTTTTTATTTAATCTTCTTAAGGAGATAGAATAACCCGATGCAGCTGAACTTAATTTATAGCCCATAATATTAAAATTAAAAGAGATTCTCAATCGTTCAATATGTTACTTCATCTGACTCATTGATTGCCCCTCTAAACACTTAAAAATTCCTTCTCCCATCATCTATTCTTAAGAAAACCTGCTTAATATTTTCAATTGAATTGCAAATTTTGTTCATGTCTTCTTCATCGTAAAAAGAAAAGTCCTTTTTTGTCTCCTCAATTTTATTTTTTCGCCACTTGTTCAAATATTCATTTCCTTTAGGAGTAAGAGTAATTTTAATTACTCTTCGATCACTCATATCATGTAATCTCTTGATTAATCCTTCTTCAACAAGTTTATTAGTTAGATAGGTCATATTTTGCTTTTTCATCCCTATTTGATTCCCAATTTCAGATATGGATAATTCATTCCTTTCTTTTAATATTAAAAGTGTTAAATAATGAGCAAATGACATTTTTATGCGCCCATTACTATTTTTATACTTTAAAATATTTTTTTGAAAAAGCTGGTATAGCAAAAATAAATTATCCAACATTTCACCTAATTTTTCCTCATCCATTAAGAACGCCTCCTCTATTCATATTATGATGTTCTATATAAATATTAATGTGATACTTTATTACACTATCTTAATTTTCAGGTGTAAGAATATAGTAGGAAACTGGAAGTTTAGGTATATATCTCAACTACTATTTTTGAAAATTTATGACCTAATTAAACTATTTTTGTATATTTCTTAGTTATTAAGTGTACTTAAATTCATAAATGTGATATCGTTTAATAAAAATACTGTTAAAGCATTTTAATGAAAATTATGCTAAAATGCAGGATATTAATTGTTTAGGAAAATTACCCCCTCAATTATTATCTGATAAAATTTGTTTCATACAAAATTTTCATACAAAATTAAAAAAATATAATAATAAACATAACAATAGTATTATTATGACAGCTACATTGAAAAAATGTAACTTATTTCAGACAACGAATCGTATCTTTGGAGGAGTCAAATGAGTATTTACAAGTTATCGTTAAAAAATTTTAAAAGAAGAAAACTCAGAAGTGCTTTAACCATGTTAGGAATAGTAATCGGAGTAACTGCCCTGGTTAGTCTTATGGGTATTGGTACAGGGATGACATCTTATATGAAGGAACAAACCGATTCCATGATGGGAGATGTTACAATAACAAATAGTTCTGGTGGATCAGGGTTTACAGGATCTACAGGTGATTCATTCATAGATCCTAAGACTGTCACCAAAATAGAAGGAATGCCTCAGCTTTACAATGTTAAAAAAACAACCCAGTTCAACACAGAAATGAATAATATGCCCATTGTCGTTATGGGAATGAGCGACTGGAATCAGATAAAAATCAATGGAACGCCCGGCGTTGTTGTCAGCAAGACAATTGTTGATCAGTTCGGATACAAAATTGGAAGCGATATAACCATTAAAAACCAGAAACTTAAGGTAACTGGAACAACTAATGAAGGAGGGGATGGTGGCACTGGAATTGTGTTTATGGATATTAATAAAGCTCTTCCAATGAACAGCAATAAAGTATCCAGTATCACAGCCAGTACTAAAGGCGATCCCGATACTGTAAAAAAGGATATAGAAGGTTCTATAAGTGGTATAAGTGCTTTAACAAAAACTGATGTCAGTAAACAGATTGATGATATAATGAAAACTGTAACTCTTTTTGTTGGTGCCATTGCTAGTGTTGCGCTTCTGGTTGGAGTTATAAGTATTGTTAACATTATGCTGGTTAACGTATCCGAAAGAACACGCGAAATAGGGGTATTAAAAGCAATAGGCTTTACAAACAGAGAAATACTGGGAAGCATACTTTCAGAAGCGGGATTAATTGGATTTATATCTGCTATAGCTGGTGTAATTGTAGCTGCAGTCCTATTACAAGTTGGAATTTCATTATTTGGAGCAGAGTATGGTCTAGCAAATATAAAACTTGCACAAATGTTGCCATTATGGCTGGTCGCTGCAGTAATTGGTGGAGCTACAATTTTAAGTATTCTAGCAGGTTTATATCCTGCATGGAGAGCATCCAGATTAAACGTAGTGGAGGCATTGAGATATGAATAATGAAGTACTTGAATTCAACCATGTCTGGAAAACATATAAAATGGGAGAAGAAGACATACAGGCTCTCCGTGGTGTTAACCTGGTTGTACACGAAGGCTCTTTTATAGCCTTGATGGGTCCTTCAGGTTCCGGAAAATCAACACTGCTCCATTTAGCAGGAATACTTGACACACCAACAAAGGGAACTGTGCTAATGCATGGAAAGAATATCAAAGATTATTCAAATAAAGAACAGGCAAAACTACGAAGAGAAAATATTGGATTTATATTCCAAAGATTTAACCTGATGCCGCAGCTTACAGCCATTGAAAACGTAATGCTACCTATGCTATCCCCAAATTCCAAAAAAGCAAAACAACTGCTGGACAGAGTGGGGTTGTCCGATAAATATGACCGTTACCACACACAGCTTTCAGGTGGTGAACAGCAGCGAGTGTCAATCGCTCGTGCACTTGCAAATGATCCATCACTTTTACTGGCTGATGAGCCCACAGGAGAACTGGATACAGAAAACACCAAAAAAATAATGGAATTAATCAGGGAATTAAATGAGGAAGATGGGTTAACCATTGTAGCTGTAACTCACAACCCATTATCTGCAGAATACGCGAAAGAAGTCATTAAAATGCAGGATGGAAATATAGCTGGTTATGAACTTTAAAAATCATAGATTTTTAAGGTTCGAAAATCGAAGATTTTCTCAACTTTAAAAAATTGAAAATTTTTTAATGCTCACGAAATCTACGATTTCGGGGCATCGGAAATCTCTGATTTCCGAATGTTCGGAAATTTTCAATTTCCTCAACTTTAAAAATGAATAACCAACCATTTTCCATTTAATTTATTATGTAAAACTGAAGTTAAGGAAGTACCTCTTCTTTGAATTTATCAAAACCTATTTCATCTATAAACCAGCCCAATCGCTTTCTTTCTTCACTCTCTTTATAATAAGTTATAATCTTACCTATGATCTCTTTAACATCATTATCTGATAAATTTTTGGCTATTACTTGCCCTATTTTAGGTTTTATCCCGCAGTTTCCACCAACCATGAGTTTCCACCCATTTTTAGTTCCAATAAGACCAATATCTCTAACTGCAGGTTCAGCACATGAATTAGGACATCCTGAAATCCCAATCTTTATTTTATTGGGTAACTCCATCCCCATAAAATCCTGGTCAATATCCATTCCTATTTTCATGGTATTCTGCTTTCCAAACTTACAGTAAGTAGCCCCAACACAGAATTTAGCTGGCCTAACCTTTTTACCAAGGAATCCACCAGGTTTCATATCAAGATCTTCCCAGATCTTATCAATATCTTCAAATTCAACACCAATAATGGCAATTCTATGTTCAGAGGTCATTTTAAGCGCTTTTGCATCATATTTTTCAGCCACATCAGCTATTTTTCTTAACGTAGATGGATCAATCAGACCTCCAGGAGTATATGGAATTATAGCATAAGTTTTTCTGTCTTTTTGGACCACTGCACCTTTTTCTGGAATATTTTCTACCATTTTAAAATCAGCCTCCAATGGTTATCATAACAATATGTTATATTTTAAAAATATTAAATGTGATCTATAGGGCAAATAATAATTATAAACCATTAAATAAGTCATAAAAGCCCATTTATAAATTTATATTAAAATATAATCAAATAATGATGATTAAAAATAGCAGTAATGGTTATCTCAAATAAAAACAATATTAATATAAAGGATACATAAGTTCTTTGACTCTCTATACAATAATTAATGAAATATAGTATTCACTATCTGTTACAATATCTCTTATTCACATTTTAATTAAAATACATAATTAAACGATTAAAAAGAGAATATGAAAGATATTAAACAAAAAATAACCTCCAAAAATAAGTTGCTCCTGGAAGGAGTATTGCCTCTTAAAGCAACATTAGCTTCTGAAATTATAGCAGGACTAATATTGGCTGCAGTTGGAATTCCAGAGGTTATGGGATATGCCAAGATAGCTGGAATGCCCATTATCACAGGGCTTTATACTATTTTACTTCCACTTGCCATATTCGCTCTTTTCTGTTCCTCACGCCATTTAATAGTTGGCGCTGATTCAGCAACTGCGGCAATTTTATCCGGTACTTTAGTTTCAGTCGCTGCACTGGGGAGCCCAAATTATGTTGCACTGGCATCTACAGTTGCCCTGTTATGCGCAGTTTTTCTAATTTTAGCACGTGTGCTTCGTCTTGGGTTTATAGCTAATTTCATGTCCAGAACAGTTTTAGTTGGTTTTCTATCTGGAGTTGGAATCCAGGTTGCTGTAAGTCAGCTTTCAAATATGCTCGGAATACCGGGCGAAGGTGGTTTAAACACCATTCCCCAATTGATTAACGTTATAACACATTTATCACAAATTAACATACTTACACTTATAATATCTGCAATTGTAGTGGCATTAATTGTTGGAACTCGCCGTATTTCTCATAAAATTCCCGGAGCACTAATAGCAGTTATAGGTACAGTTATAGCGAGCTTTTTGTTTAATTTTGAAGGGATAGGGATCTCTGTTTTAGGTAATGTGCCTACAGGACTTCCAAGTTTTTCAATGCCCGTTCTGGATATAAGTGTTTTGCCCACATTAATGATAGCTACGGTCGCCAGTTTTGTAATAATACTATCCCAGAGTGCTGCTACTTCCCGGGCTTTTGCAATTCGCTACTCAGAAAGTGCAGATGAAGATAAGGATTTTTTTGCTCTTGGGCTTGCCAACGCATCCGCATGGTTAACAGGCACATTCGTGGTAAACGGCAGTCCGACAAAGACAGAAATAGTTGATGACGCTGGAAGCCGCAGCCAGATGGCTTCACTTGTAACAGCTGCCGCAGTTTTGGTAGTCATTCTATTTCTCACAAAACCAATGTCTTTGCTGCCAAATGCAACTCTAGCAAGCATTGTTTTTTTAATTGGTATCACAATGATCGATATATCCAATTTAAAGGACATTCGCAGTAAAGTAAAAGCAGAATATTTTTTAGCTTTGATTGCAGCTGCCACAGTAATTATCATGGGCGTATTGTGGGGAATACTGCTTTCAATTGTCCTTTCTGTTATTTTACATTTAAGTCATAGTTACAGGCCTACCAACAGTATTTTTGCAAGGGACAAACATGGAGCATGGGTTTTTAAACCTATTAAAATTGGCGAATCAAGTGAACCCGGCCTAATTATATATCGGTTTAATCGTGACCTGTACTTCGCTAATTCTGATAAATTACGTGAAGAAGTGCTTGCACTGGTAGATGCAGCCGATCCTCCCCTTAAATTATTTGTGTTAAATACTGCAGGGTTCTCAGGAATTGATTATACATCTGCAGAGATGTTCAGGGATTTATATCATGATTTAGACTCAAGAAATATCAAATTCGCATTAACCTCAATGTTACCCGAATTGAAAGAAGAATTCGACCATTTAGGGCTGACTGACCTTATAGGTGAGAACAATATTTATGAGAATGTACATGAGGCACTTGATGCCTTTGAAAGTGGAAAATACTAGAATCTAAATAAGTTTAAAAAAGTACAAGAAATAAAATATTAAAAAATTAGTGAATTAATCTTCAGGAGAGACCCATTTATCCCTGAATGCCTGTTTTTCTTCGGCAGTCATCCAGTGTCGGCCGTCACAAAATGGTTTATTCTCTGATTTCCCACATCTACAAAGTGTAACCCTATTTCGGACCTCATAAGTGCTCCCATCTACAGATTCTATTGGGATTCCACCCCTCACCCATACTGGCCCATCACATTTTTTCTGCGGATCGTTGACCAGAACTATAGACTTTTCAAATTCAGGTTCAACTGGTTTACCTGTCTTTTTGTCCCATAACACAAGACGCCCAGATGGACAGCTTTTAGCTTCTTCAACTGCAAGCTCAATGTCTTCTGGATTTTCAGATTTCAATAATTCCCTTATACCTCCGCCTCTAAGGCAAAATCGAGAATGATCGCATAGATCCCAGACATCGTTCAGTATAAAATCTTTTGTTTCAAGCTTTCGAGCCCTATCCATGTAATTCTCTTTATTTGCTGTTTCAGTTCCGTCAAAGTTAATTTTAATATGTGTACCGTCACAGAAGGGTTTATTTTTGGATGCCCCACATCTACAAATTGTATATCTTTCTTTAAGTGGATATTGGACACCTTTACGCCATTCACACACATGTCCCTCTTCATTTGTTGTCATTATCTCTTCAATTAATGGAACGCTCCCCGAAACCATATATGGGCCGTTTTTAAGTATCTTTATTTTCATTTCATTATCACTAGGTGCCATATTCATTCCCCCTATTTATTATGTTATCCATCTTTTAAGCATTTTAAGGCTGAATTTATCAAATGTTCAATACTATATGCAGTCCACTTCAGGCCAAAACGGTTTAATATCAAGTAAAGGAGATCCATCCAGGGCATCCAACCATTTTACGGTGAGAACATTTTCTTCCGATTTAATCACCTCAACAAGGCATAAACCTATTGGGTTTGGGCGAACAGGAGCTCTAGTAGAAAATAAGCCCCTTTCAGTTCCTTTCCCATGAGGAATCACTTTGAGCCTATAATCTTTAACTTTGTCAAGTAAGTAAAGAATAAAATAATGCTTATAGCGATCAATATCAAGTAATGCATCTTTATATTCATCAAAAATAGTTATTTTACTTAACTGCTCTGAAAAACGGCCCTGGTGAGGAGAATTGCCCTTTATTTTATAGGGAGAATTTATGATTCCTATTGGTTTGAAATTCATATATTCAATTATATCATCAAAAATAGTTAAAAATTGCGGTTTTAAATTAGAGAGGCTAAAAATGGAGATCCAACTGCAAATGCCACAAATATTATTCCCATACCTATTTTAATCCTTTTTGAAATCTTTGCAGTATTTAAAGTAGATTGATCCTTTAATATTGACGCTGCAGATATCAGAAAGACCACAATTGCAACCATAAGTGGTGCTAGATAAAATATATTGAAAATACCTATAAAATAAAGCACAGGACTGGTGACACTTGCAATTACCATGAAGGATGCTGCAAGAATTGATGATGTTTTCATCCCATAGATTATTGGCAATGTACTTGCCCCCTCATTTTTATCTCCTTCTACATCTTCCATGTCTTTTACAATTTCACGAGCCATTGTCATCAAGAATGCATATACACCCAAAAAGATAGATGTAGTTACTAAACCAACAACTACCCCTCCAAAAACAAAAGTAAGCCCTGTAAGAAATGAAACACCAATGTTTCCAACAAGAAGCATTTTTTTAAGATTATATGCGTATAAAATCAGTACAATTGAAGTTAAAAGGGCTATAATTCCAGGTAAGATACCAATTAGAAAAGCAATGACTATGCCTATGACAAATAATGACACGGAGTAAATACCCGCAGCCTTCAATGAAATTCTTCCAGATGGAATGGGCCTTTTTGGTTTGTTGATGGCATCTATTTTATGGTCAAAATAATCGTTTATTGCATTACCTGCCCCAGTTATAATAAATACAACAAAACATGCTAAAAATGCATTTAAAGTAAAGTCTCCGCTTATAAGCATGACCAAAAGCACTGCTATGACAGCCATTACCGCGTTTCCTGGCCTTATAATCTCTAGATATGCGTTCATGAAATCACTTGAAAAAAATAGATAATCTAAAATTAATCTGTCAACATGATATTTAAGTAATGCGTCGTTGCTATAAAATTAAATATCCCAAAAAACTTAGTAATAAGTTGAGGTGATTTTATGTTATTTTCTGCAACCCACAAACATGAATCTGAAAAATGCCCGCTCAAAACAGATGAAGGGGTGGAAATGCTTAAAGAAATTTTTTCAAAGGAAAACATGAAAAAATATAATGTTAATTTAGAAAGTGCCTATGTAAGCTGTCCAAAAGAGCAATCAATGCATCATGGATATTTTATTGTAAGTGCAGAAAGTCCAGATGATGTTAAAAAATTCTTTGGACCCATGGAAGTTGAGATAAGGGAAGTAGTGCCATTTGGTGAAGTTGCTAAAACACTCTAGCTAGAATAAAATAATACAATTTTACTATTAAAATTTAATTCTTTATCGGTACGGTAAAGTAAAAGACAGAACCTTCACCTAATTCAGATTCAACCCAAATACGCCCACCATGACGGTCAATTACTCTTTTAACTACTGATAATCCAATTCCTGTTCCCTGATACTCATCTATTGTATGTAAACGTTGAAATATCCTGAAAATTCTTTCTAAATATTGTTTACCTATTCCAATCCCATTATCCTGTACACTAAACACATATTCATTACTTTCTTTATAAGCTGAAATATGAACTCTTGGAGGTTCATCGGGTTTTCTATATTTAATAGCATTGCTTATAAGATTTTGAAAAACTCTAATTAACTGATCCTCATCAGCAATTACATCAGGCAAAGGATCACGGATTATTTTTGCGTTATTTTCATCTATGGAATTTTTAAGATTACTGATAGCTTCATTTAAAATAGAATCTGTATTAATATGTTTAAATTTAGCCCCGGATGTTGTAACACGTGAATATTCCAGTAAATCTTCAATTTGCTGTTTCATTCGTATTGCAGCATCAACAATATAATCTATGAACTCATCAGCATCTTCATCTAATTTACCTTTATAGCGCCTTTCCAGTAATTGAGTGAAACTTGCTATGGTCCGCAGCGGCTCCTGCAAATCATGCGAAGATACGTATGCAAATTGTTGAAGTTCTTCATTGGAACGTTTTAATTCATTAAGTAGTATTTTAAGTTCTTTCTCGCTCTTTTCACGTTCAGTAATATCAAATAAAGTAGATCTACTCATAACATATTTTCCAGAAGAATCTCTAAGGGATGTAGCACTTAAAAGAACCGGCAAAACAGAACCATTTTTCCGGACCATGTCAAATTTTAATTCGTAAACATCTCCACGCTCTTTAAAACCAGGGAAATTTTTTTCAAATACGTTAACACTTTCTTCTGTAATTATATCTGTGAATTTTTTCTTTCCAATGATCTCTTCCCTTGAATATCCCAACCAATTTAATTCAGTATCATTGATCTGTACAAAATAACCATCCCCATCAAGGGAATGATAACCACATGGGGCATTATTATAAAGATCGGAAAGTTCATTTAAAGTCTCTTTAAGCTTCTCTTCACCCACTTTACGTTCTGTAGTATCATTAAAAGTTAATACTCCCCCAAACAATGAACCAGTTTTATCATAAAGAGGCACTGCAGATGCTGTAAGCCATTTAAATCCCTCAGAGTTATTTAAATATAAATCCACATCTTTTATAACCTCACCTTGCAAAGCTCGAAAAATAGGAACATTTTCAGCTGTTACAGGCGTGCCATCTGAATAGAACCACCTGTATTTCTCTACACGTTCCTTTAAATTATCTTTAGAACTAAGGCGAATATTTTCATAATACATTCTTGCAACATCGTTAATCTGTACTATATCTCCTTTCCTGTTGCAAATAACAACTCCATCTGCAATGGAGTCTATTGTAATATTAAGCTCTTTGGTACGTTCTTGAACTTGTTCTTCAAAATAATCCTTTGCTTGCCTTAAATCTTCCTCTAATTTTTTGCGTTTGGTGATATCCCTTATTATTGTACTGGCCTTAACAGTTCCATCAACGTCTGTAAAAAGATTTGAAGTAACTTCAGCAGGGAATACCGAACCATCCTTTCGTTTATGTGTTAATTCTATCTGGACTTTACCATTTTCTGCCCTTTCTTTAACAAAACGTTTTACTCTTTCGTCTACAACGATGCCCTTTCTACCTGCCATTATAATTTCTTCTTCACTCATATCGAACATTTTCTCTGCTGCAGGATTAGCAGCAAGAATACTACCATCGGGCTTTGTTAAAAGAATAGCATCAAAACTATTCTCATATAAAGAATGAAAACGAGTTTCGCTTTTTATTAATGCTTTTTTAGTCTTTAAGTATTCAGTAATATCTTTAATTTCCATTAAAAATCCAGAAGCAGTAACAGATACTGTACATCCAATAAAAACCGTTTCTGATTTTGTTTGAATACTTATTTCCTTAGTATTATCAAAATTCAAGGAGTCTTTAAATCTAATTAATCCGTTTTTAAGCAATTTTTCCTTTCTTGAAGCAACATGCAGATTATCAAATAAATTAGCCCCAATACAAATATCTAAAGAAGAATTTTCTGCTATTTTTAAAGCAGATTGATTGGCATTAATTAGTCTACCTTCTTTATCATAAAAAAGGATTCCAGTAGGTGATCTATCAAAGATTTCCCTGAATTGACCTTCATGATTTTCCATATATTATCTCCAAAAGGAAATTAATAAAAAAGTCACATGATTATTTTGATCAATTGAATAAATAAATTATTATAAAATAGAAACGGAAGAAAATTTTTAAATTTAAAACAGTTATATTAACTGTTCAACCATCCATTCAGGCTTAAATTCCATTATATCTCCATATGACTGGCCAACACCTAAAAACAGGATTGGTTTGTTAATGACATAACCTATTGAAAGTGCTGCTCCACCCTTTGCATCTGCATCTGCCTTTGTTAGAACAATTCCATCGACACCAACAGCTTCATCAAATTTTGAAGCCTGTTCCACAGCATCGTTTCCAGTTAAAGCGTCACCGACATAAATAATAAGATCGGGCTTTACAACACGCTGAATTTTCTTCATCTCGTCCATGAGATTAATATTTGTCTGCATTCTGCCTGCAGTATCTATTAAAACTATATCCTTTCCTTTAGCTCTTGCGTGCTCTACTGCATCATAGGCAACTGCAGCTGGATCTGCACCTTTTTTGTGCTTTATAATTTTTACACCAATGTTTTCAGCGTGGTGACTAATCTGTTCAATTGCACCCGCCCTAAACGTATCAGAAGCAGCGATAACTGGCGTATGTCCTTCGTTTATAAAATAAGTAGCTACTTTGGCTATGGTGGTTGTTTTACCAGTACCATTTATCCCTACAAACATGATTTTAAGGGGTTCGCCCGATTTTTGAGCATTATCTGCCATTTCTTTAAGATCTCGAGTTTCAATTCCCAGTATTTCAGAAATAGCTTTTTTAAGGGCCTCTTTTGTAAATTCTGCAACGTCGCTTCTTCTTCTAATTTTTTTACCAACCAGGTCTTCTTTTACAGAATTGATGATTTTTTCTGCGACTTCCATTGCAACATCGCTTTCTAAAAGAGACATTTCAAGTTCAAAGAGTATATCATCGATATCTTTTTCGGATATTGTCTTTTTAGTAACGAAAGAGAACATTCCGGACTTTTCTTCCTCTTCCACAGGCTCTTCTTTTTTAGCTTCCTCTGGAGTAACTTCAGGTTCTTCTTCTACTTCTTCTTTTTTTTCCCTGGAAAAAATTCCAGATATCCTTCCCCTGACTCCAGCTTCAGGCTCTTTTTCTTCAGCCGAAGGTTTTTCAATTTTTTCCAGTTTTTCGAAGGTTTCTTCTTGCACAGCTTCTTCTTTGGTTTCTTCTGGAATTTCATCTCCGCGAGTTTCTTCTGCTTTTTCTTCCTCATTTGAGAGTTTATCACTTATTTTTCCTATAGTGCCGTTGAATTTCTTTTTAAGTGATTCAAACAAAATATTCACGTCCTTTTAAATTCCAAGTCAATTAAAATAAAAAAATAAAGAGTTATTGCCTTGGAGCTTCTTCACTTTCCACCTTTCTAAGAAGTGCTTCAGCTTCAGGGCTTTTTCTCACGATATAATCAGTTAATTTCTGTACATCTCCCACCATTTTATCAGTTAACTGTTCTAACTCTTTTCTTTGGGATGATATACTTTCTTTTGCTTCATCTATATTTTTCTTTGCAGCAGCGCCTGCTCCAAGTCCCATTATTACTTCATCAGTGTTTTTAAGCTCAGTAATAAGAAAAGAACCTGCACCTATCGGTACAAATGTTTCTGTATTTTCTTTTCCCTTAATGGCCTCTAAAGTTTCTTCAGCTGATGCCAGTTCTGCTATAGAAGATTGAACTGATTCAATTTGTTGTTTCAAAACATCCACTTGGCCCTGGTACATATTAATTTCATTTACCATCTGTTCGAGCCTTTGTCTATCTTCCATTAAGATCACCCTTGAATTAAGGCTTTAATTAGTGGATCCTGGATGTCGTCTTTTGAAATTTCTTTAATGTTTTCTATGACTATTTTATTCCTGTTTATTCCGTGTTTGCTTCCAAAATCTGAATAGATTTTTTCGCGTATATCATCTTCATTTATGGCTTTCAATTCCTTTGTAAAAGGTTTGAATTTATTTCCCATCATAAATTTACCTTGAATTCTAAATATCTTAGTTCTCATTCATATCCCTCAAGAAAACCTAATGCTTCTTCAATTCTTGCAAGTTCAGGACCTGTAGTGTTCAGTCCTACAATAACACCATTGGAATTTGCTACTGCGCACGCTCCAACAAGCATTATACCTCTATTTACAGTTCCAACATCTGCAGGAACTTTCATTATGCCTTCTGCAAATGCAAGTTCATCCTCAGTCGCAGAAGGATGTGCTAATATTCCTTTATTTGTTGAAACAGCGACAGACCCTGTAATCTTAAATTTAGCTATACTTCCTCGTTCTACTTCGACATCTAAAGTGTCTTTAATAATTTCTAATGATTCATCAGAAAGCAGCGGATTTACAATGGCCCCAAAATTATTTGCAAGTATTATATTACCTACTGCTGTAAATTTATCTTCAATTCTTGCTACTTCCACACCAGACTCTTTAATGGCTTCTATTTCGCTGTCAAGAGCATATGGAGATACTACAAATCCATTTGAGTTTCCTACTGCCAGTGCTCCCGCAAGATTACTCCCGCTAACTGGGGTTTTAATTACAGGAACTTCCAGAGTATCTACTATAAGCTGTTCCATTGCTTCTGATAAATTAGAGGGAACTATTGCAACTTTGTCAGTAGCAGAAATTGCAACTCCAAGATTGGGGTTCCCATTTAAATTAGCTCTTCTTATCATCAATTCACCTATTCAACTAAGGTGACTTCAACTGAACCGTCCTCTTCTTTTACAGCTTTTACTTTGATTTTAGGAGGTATCTTTTGAATTCCTCTTTCCCATATTTTTTCATTAACAGAAGCATCTATTATGATATCCTCTGTTTTCATGTGCTTTCCTATAAATTCTTTTACGTAACGCACTGCTCTTGGGGACCTGATAGTCCTTGGAACATTTTTTACTTTTCTCAGTGGTATGACATAGACTCTTTCCATATGAATCCCCTTATACTTTTAATTTACTCCTTCTCCATTGTCTCATCTTAGGATGAGTTCTCACTTTTCTGTTAGTTTTAAGCATTACCCATAATGGTACACGCCTATTTTGCTTATTGGCTTTGGCAAGCCTTAATTTTTTAGCTAATGGCCTATTTCTACTCATTTTTTCACCACATTAATCTTATAGTTATTAAATTCTATTTTTCCAGCCCACAACTCGGGATTGGATATGACTTGGAAATATACTTTCCGATGCCTTATCTCCCTCAATCTCATTTATGAGGTACCGTATTTCAATTTCATAATCGGAATTATTTTCCATGCTTGTATGTTCCTTTTTGACTTCAAAAAGGTTTTGTGAGAGATTATTTACTGTTTTATGCCCAAATCCGCGGAGAGTTATGTATTCAACATTTCTTCGCCCTTCAAGGCTGCTGATCTCACTTGCTTTAAGTTTTGGGATCCTATCATCCCTTCTTGTCCCATCTGCGACCACGTCGTAATCACGTGAAACAAGGTCTAATGCTTCTTTATGAATGTAATTTATTCCATTATTTGGAAATCTATCATTAATGATAATATCAGTTGCATTTTCAACTATGGTTTTATGGGCTTTAAAGACGCGATGTTTAAACACAAGTGCAGAAGCTGATTCTGCCGCAGGTTTAAATGAATCGAATATTCCAAAATTCATTGTAACAAGTTCAACGCTGTATCCTAATTTTTCAAGAATTACAGCCATGAGTGAACTGTCTTTTCCTCCACTGTATAGAACACAGGCTTTCATCTTCTTGTTATGTTAATCTCTCTTTTTTGACCAACAAGATTTTTCAGGAGTTCTTTGAGCTGATCATCAGTTATTTTGGATTTAATTCGCCCCATTTGAGCAAGTTGAATAAGCTGAAGTTCGATTTGATCTACGAGTTCTGGTTTGGTAAGCCTTAAATTTGCAAGTCTTCCCCTGGCTTCAGGAGTTAAAATTTGCAACATAGCCTGTTTTTTTTGAGCTTCCAGTTCTCTGCGTGCTTGTTCTTGTTCTTGGGATGCTGCTTGCTGTGCAGCGGCTTGCTGCTGTAACTCTTGCATTCGTTTACGTCTTAATTCTTCAATATCGCTCAAAATCCAGCCTCCATAAAATTATAATCAACTTCAACATTTAATATTTAGCAAGTTCAGGAATTTCTTTTTTAATAACGTTTGATGCTTTATCAATGAAAGATTTTCCTTCAGGAGTTACAATTCTTCCTTCTTTTATCTTTGCAATGAATCCTGCATCTTCAAGCTGATGTAAAGCCGTTCTTATTATAGAACCACTGCCTTTTGCAAATTTCTCTGGTTCGCTTCCTCTGTCTTTCTTTCCACCATAGTATGATCTTAAACTGTTAAGTCCAACAGGGCCATCTATGTACACCCTTCTTAAGATTGATGCACATCTTGTGTACCACCAGTCCATATCTTCTGGTCTCCTTTCTTTGTGAACACCAGTTTTTACAAACTTAGCCCATTCTGGCGGGTTTACACTTTTATTTTCACTTAAATCTTTTGCAATTGTGCTTATAAGCAAATCTGCAGGAACATCATAAACTGTAGTCATATTTAGCCTCCTAATTACCTTCTTTTTTTATAAATTACAGCAACATTACCTCTTAAATCAACGAGTTTAGAATTTGATTTTTCGGTTATCTCAGTTATATAATTTTGTTTTTCTGATGATATACTTTTTGAAAATTTTACTTTTATTATTTCGTGTGCTTTAAGCTGTCTTTTGATTTCTTCAATAACATTTTCATTTATTCCAGATTTTCCAATATTTATGGTGATTGTTGAAAGTGATCTATTCATTAATTCCTTTTTTGATAACGTAGGATTCAACTCTTCTCCTCCTTCTATCTTTCTTCTCCTTTATATATGGAATGTTTACCACACTTCCACATTCAAGGCATTTTATAGTAACATATGAATTCTTTAACCTGATTTGACAATTCTTTCCAGGCTTCAGGAATTTGCAACAGTTTTTACAGAATCTTCTCTTCCAGATTCTGGGCATTCTTATATTGTACTTTGTTGCAATGTTTCTTGCCATTTCTACATAGCGATCCGACCGCTGTGGATGAGTATCAAATGATTCTTCAGCAAGTTTAAAGAGAATATCTATCCTTTCTCCTGCTATTTTTAACATCCATTTTGGTCTTCTTCCCCTTCTCAAAGTCTAGCCTCTAATGAGTCATTAGTGCAACTATCAAAAACCTTCAGTTTTTGAAAGCACGGAAAAACTTCGGAAAAGAAGTTTTTTCGTAAGTATTAGAATATAGAAATGGATCTTAAGCTCTTATGTAGGGGTTGAATTGCTGAATCAATAATTAGTACAGTAATTTTATAATTGAATCCGCATTATCCATAATCCTCAATATAACATATGATTTACTTAAGAATAATATTATAATTTATCTGGTATTCTATTTAAAAAGCTTTTCCATCCACCATGCAAAAAATTTATTTTTTGCATGCCCGAAAATCATAATTTTCGACGGCTTTTTGTAAAAGGTGGATCAAAATTTATTCAGTAGAACAGGATTAAACTGATCTTTTAGATTAAACTATTCTTAAGTCTGTAAATTAAAAATTTTACATTTAAATATAGAATTTTAAGACTTACTTAAGAATAGCAATGTAGTTTATCTGGTATTCTATTTAAAAAGCTTTTCTATCTATACAATTTAAAAAATCAGATCAAATCAACATATATAAACATGGATAAAATTTCAAAATTTCCCTAAATACTCCAGAAAATCCACACTACCTACAGGATACCGTTTATCGCCATTTACTACGTTAATTATCAAATCAGCTACTTCTTCTGGAGATATATCACTGGTATCTATTTCATTGACCTTATCGCCGTGAATCTCAAATGATTCATATGAACAGATATCAATGGCTTCAGCTTCGATGTTTTCGCGGATCTTAGCTTCTTTCCATCCTTTAGTTTTCATACGATCCTGTAAAACATCGGGATTGGCTCTTAAAACAATTACTAAATCTGAACTTTCAAAAAGATGTGAAAGATGCCCCTCAATGATTATATATTTATCAGGATCAATCTTCCCTATTATTTCGTTCAGTTCTTTAAAGAGAGCATCCATATCCACTATTTTGTATCCTCGTTCTTCATCGATGCCTGTATAAATGTGTTTTTCACCCACAAGTTCATTGATATTTATAAGGCATGCATTCAACTTTTCTGAAAGTATCGAGGATACAGTGGTTTTCCCAACGCCTGGTGTTCCTGTAATTAGGATTATCATTTTCATTATTTTAATTTTTCAATTAGCATCTGCGCTATTCTTTCCCCAGAAAGAAGCATTCCACCAAATATTGGACCCATTCTTGGAGATCCATAAACTGCATTTGCTGCCATTCCAGCAACATATAATCCCGGATATACTTCTTTTGTATTGTCCATAAGTGCTTTTTCTCCAACTTCTGCCCACATTGGTTTTTCTCCAATGATTTTACCTGTCTCTGTATTGAGTTTTGGCCCTACTTTCCGTTCTACAACCTTTACAACTTCACAATCATGTCCAGTTGCATCAATTACAGCTTTAGTCCTTATGGTAAGGGGATCAACATGCAATTTTGCCATTTCAACTGCACTCCAGTTTAAAACAAGGCCAGTAATATCTTCTCCTTCCTGAATCATCACATCTTCAATACTCATAAGGTTGAAGACTTTAAGACCTGCCTGTGTTGCTTTGGAACACAATGTTGATACAGATTCAATGGAATCTGCAATGTAATAATCATCTTCATATTTTTGAGTGTTAATACCAAATTCATCGAGAATCCTTTTACTTTCTTCCTGGACGACTATTTTATTGAACATCATACCGCCGCCCCACATACCGCCGCCGATACTTAGTTTTCTTTCATATAGTGCAACTTTAAAGCCTGCCTTTGCAAGATAATATCCTGCTGTAAGCCCTGCTGGACCTCCACCACCTATTGCAACATCAATATCAGTATAATCTATGAAATCTTCCATAAAACTTTCAATTATCGCTTTAGATATAACTATATCATCCAACTTCATTTTTTCACCAATTATTATAATTTATCTATAAAAATACAAATCATAATTAGTTTTTAATAGATTTAACTATTGTTATTTTTTAATTATTAGTCTTAAAACATCCTCATCATTTAGCACATGATCTAAACCTACTTTTTGGCCTTCAAATTTTACTGATGATCCCCAGACCTTAGCATGCCTGAAATTCCTAACAAAATCACGATGAAGCTTACTTGCCACATCTTTAACTGTAGAATCTTTTCTAACAATAAGTGGCTCATCATAATCTGCTTTTTTACCTTGAGGTTTTAAATAAATACGAATAAGAGCCAGTTTATCGAATGTTTCTCTTTTAAGCTTTTCAACATTAATTTGCTTATTTGCAGATATAAATACAGCATCTGGCATTTGGGCTTTAAGTTCATTGAGATACTTTTCATCAACCAGATCTATCTTATTTATAACCTTTAACATCGGAATATAACGACAGCTTACATCTAAACTGTCAATAAATTGATCCACAGTCACATCATCTCTTATAAGGACATCTGCACTATGAATTCCATATTCGTTCAATACAGATCTTATGGTTCTTTCATCTATATGGGTAAGTTCTACTGTAGAAGAAACAGTCAAACCTCCAATTTTTTTGGGTTTTACAGTGACATCAGATCGAGTTTCATTTGGCCTTATTCCTATATTTCTAAGTTCTTCTGTTATGACATTAGTGTGTTGAGGATTAAAAACATCGAGTATTATTAATATTAAATCTGCATTTCTTGCAACTGATAATATCTCTCTTCCTCTTCCTTTACCCTTTGAAGCCCCTGTAATTATCCCCGGAATATCAAATATTTGGACTTTAGCACCTTCATATTCCATAATCCCTGGAATTATCTCTAATGTTGTAAATTCATATTCTCCTATTTTTGATTCTGCATTTGTAAGGTCATTTAGAAGAGTTGATTTTCCAACAGATGGAAATCCTACCAGTACTACTGTAGCATCTCCACTTTTCTTCACATGGAACCCTTTTCCTTTAGTCCCCTTACTACTTCTTTGTATAGCATCTTCTTTAAGCTTGGATAATTTAGCTTTAAGCTTACCTATATGATGTGAAGTTGCCTTATTATACGGCGTTTTTTGAATCTCGTCTTCAATCTGTTTAATTCTGTCTTCAAGAGCCATAATTCTCACATAAAATTAGTTCAAATTATAAAAATCATTATATCTTGTTTTTAATTTAATCTTAAATAAGCCCCTTAGAGCCTATTTACAAAATATGTAAATTCTGTTTTAAAGTTTGAGCACACAGTTACTCTAACATCTTAAATATGATATATAACATTCAATTTAAAAGTGTAGTCCTTTAAACATCAAATATATTTATTATTAACTTTTTCATCCTTAAAAATGTTTTTAGTTTTAAGATTATGTTATATCACAGAAAGTAATAATAATTAGTTAAAACTTAATAACAAATGTAATTTGTTGCATATTCGTATTGATAGATCCAGGTGATATGATGGAAGTTAAAGAAATTATGGTAGAGGGAGTAGAAACCATAGATGAAAATGAAAATTTAGAAGCAGCATTAAAAAAATCTACAGAAGAAGGCGAGGGAGGAAGCCTTATAGTAGAAAAAAATGGAGAAGTTACTGGAATAATTACAACATGGGATATTTTAGAAGAGATAGGTAATAAACATAATTTAAAGGATCTTAAAGTTCACGACGCAATGGAAACCCATCTTGTGACAATTCATACCGATGATACAATTGAACATGCTGCAAAAGAAATGGTTGACCACGGCATATGGAGATTACCAGTAGAAGAATCTGGTCAAATTGTAGGAATCGTTAGTGCCACAGATATTCTTGTAAATAGAATTCGAAATATTATGTAAATTGCAGACCAATACAACTAATGTCTATAAAAAATTGAGAATTCAAATTTTAAATAAAAAAATAGAATAAAAAATAATTATTAGATTCCACCAGGAATCTAATTTAGTTTTAATTTACGTTCCAAACCTGTACTCCAACATCGTTATGAGCAAGTTTAAACCTGCTTAAGCCTGTACCATTCATAAAGTACAGTTTTGTGAAGATGGAGTCTTCAAATTCCTTACTCATACCCACAGCCAGAACACTACTGTTATCCATCATTAAAAGTATGCTTATTGGACTTGAATTGGAAACTAACTGGTTCATCCGTATTTGATTGTTCTGAATTACGATTAGTTTATGCGGCAGCATCATTTGAGTCTGATTATTCTGTTTGTATACAAATCTTGCATCTATCTGGGTTCCATTTATCTGTGCAACAATACCATTTTGCCCCTGAATTACTGTCGTACCGTTAACTTGACTGACTGATGCCTGTGCTGCAGAATAACCGTAACTCTGTCCAGTACCGTTTTGGAAATTCCAGTTTCCAAAGTAGGACCACACAGCTGCTTTACTGATCATATCTGCACTTAATATGAGTTCATGTGGAGCTGGATTATCTGGATGGGTGTACTGTAACACATTTTGTGCCTGTTCTGGAGTTAAGTTATACTGGCTGGTTAATATGGTTTGAGCAGCCTGTTTATCAACCGGCAAAATCTTGTTTAATATTTCCACACTTTTACCAGTGTTATGTGTGTAATTTTCAAGGGTATAAGTACCTTGGTCGCCGCTTGAAGTTAACATTCGCAGTATTCCTGCTGATAGGTTCTCATCACTTGTTGTTAGGGCTTTTCCAACCCAGTATGCACGCGGCGTGTTTTGTGATCCTCCGTCAAATGTCACTGGACGATCTGCTACTGCTGTAAACAGGTGCCCAAAGTCCCACCAGGAAGTTAAAACTGTGTTATTGGATGTGTTATTTTTAACCCAAAGCATGGAGTTGTACATTGAATCATCTGCACCCGGCACTACTTTTGAAGTTGAAAAGACGTAGGCCGTTGATACAGGAGTATATGCTACCAGTGCAATTATCACTAAAATCGCTGCTGTTGCATATCTGACATCTTTTATATGCTCTTTGAGATAAGGCACAACTAAACCTACAAAAATCCCTGCACCTAATGCTATTGGAACTGCAAAGTTTTCAATAAACCTTACACCTTTTGTTACAGCATAACCCAGTGCTAAAAGCCATACTGCAAATAGGACGGCGTATAAAAGGTAATTCTTTTTAGTTTCCATTAGCTGAGGATCTATTATCTCGTTTTTCTCCTCTACTTTTTCTTCAACAACCTTCACTTTTCCTCTCTTTGCCCTTCTCCTAGGCTTACTTTTCCTTTTCGGTGCTTTTACCTCTTTTTTAGTGTTATCGGTTTCTGGTTTCAACTTCCATAAAAGTAAAGGAACGACCAGAATACCAAATATAAGCGCCAAATATCCCCCTACTCCCCCTACAACATCTCCAAATGATGCTGCTCGAAGCTCTCCAACTGTCAGATATATATTTGGATATGAAGTACCCTGAACAGTATTTTGTAACTGAGAGGCCCCAATAGGGCTTGCTAAAGCGTTGAAAAATCCAGAAAGTCCCATTGTAATGATTATTAAAATAGAACTTGCAACTGCAAACACGATTAATGAAAAGAGTGCAGGCTGATCCAGGAACCATTTGATTTTGTCAGGATACTCCTTAAATGGCTTGATGGTTTTCATGTTAAACAGATAGTTAGAAACTAAAAGGTATATGACTCCCGCGCCTATCACGACATAGAATAAATACCACCATCCTTCCCATGCCATTGAGTAAATAAGCATGGAAATTACAGATAGAGATACAAAGATAGACCTGTTCCTAACATCTTTTGCACGTATTCCTTCTATAAAGAACCATACAATAAGGATTGGGAAAAGCATGTTGAACATGTCAGTATCAAAGAACCCTGCAAATGTGTGGGCAAAATAGTCTGGTGCCAGACCAACTAAAAGTCCCGCCACTATTCCCCCATAATCGTTGGTAATTCGCCTTACAAACAGATATGCAGGAATGACTGCAAGTGAAGCTATAAATGGAGCTAACCAGATTGCAACTGCATTTAAAGGTACGTTTCCAAATGCATTCACTACTTTATAAGCAAATGCCGTAATAATTGCAATTAACGGCGGATATTCTGCCGATCTTCCAGAGGGATAGTACGAATGCAGATCCCATTGGGTACCATTTATTAGGCTATCTCCTAAATAACCGTGATTAATGTAATCCTGAGTCATTCTATAATTATAATAGGAATCCATTTCACTGAAATAGGGAAGCCCGTTTTGATCTTGAAAATAGGGTTGTAAATCTTGGGGCACTGCAGATATGGACATTGCATCCATCCTGAAAAGAAATGCTACTAAAAATAACAAAATTATAATGATTATTGGTTTAAGTTTGGACAAAGTTTCGTTAGAACTCATGTGGAACCTCGTAATTACTATTTTGTAGGTAAATTATATTATAATCAGTTTATTTTAGAAGTATTTAAAATTATATGAAATGCCATTTAAGTAATAAAAATATATTAAAGATTCGTACTTAAAATACCATTGAATTATGTATAAAATTAGCGAAAACCCAGCATGTAACTTGATGCACAGTATCAAAAAAGGTTTTAGGAATATTTAAAGAAATAGATAATAATAGAGAATTTATGAGTAAATTCTCGTTATACTGGCAGAAAAAATAAAATTAAGCTTCCTGTTCTACAGATTTAGTAAACCTGCATTTTGGGAACCCGCTGCATCCAATAAATTCACCATATCTACCCATTCTTTTAATTAATTGATTTCCACACTGTGGGCAAATACCAACAACCTCATTGGTCGATTCTTTACCGCCCCTACCACATTTTGGGTCCAAACATGCTCTCTGGCGTGGTTTTCCAAAGGATATCATTGGAAGGCTACATTTTTCACATTTGCTTTTGAGTACATTAGTACCCCTGGGTATAGGATAAGTTACTTTACATTTTGGATATGCAGAACACCCTACAAACGTGCCTTTTGTTCGGGGTGAATATTTCATAACCAGATTACCGCCACATTTACACTGCCCTACAATTCTACTTTCCTGATAAGCTTCATAGAGCTTTTCACCAATCTGTGATTTATTCTCTTCAATATCGTCAAGAATGGAGGAAAGTTCAACTTTAGCTTCTTCTATAACCTGTTCTTTTGTAATCTTATCCCCCATAATATCTTCAAGCTCAGTTTCAAACTTCCTTGTAAGTTCTTCACTTGTTATATCCTCTGAATATTCTTTTAATGTATCTATAAGGTGTTCACCAAGTTCATTGACCTGTATCTTCTGGCCTTCGATATATTTTCTGTCATAGAGAATTGATATTATGTTTGCCCTGGTTGATTTAGTACCGAGACCCCTTTTTTCAAGTTCACGTATTAAAGAAGCTTGATTGTACCTTGCAGGAGGTTTTGTTTCTTTTTCTTCACATAAAATCTCATTAACCTTTAATATATCCCCCTTCTTTATTTCAGGGAATTTTTCATCTTCAATTTTTCTAAATGGATAATGATTCAGCCATCCCATTTCAGCCATTCTCTTTCTGCTGAATGAAAATTCCTGCGAATTAATATCTAAATTGGTTTTCATAGATTCTTGAACTGCATCTTCCCCAAATACAGATATAAACCTGTAAACAATAAGTTCGTATAATTTTTGGTCGTCTGTATCCAGACTCTTTGGTAATGTACCTGTTGGGTGAATAGCAGGGTGTGCTTCATCAGTTTTTTTACCTTCATTTGGCTTTAAGGGTGTTTTAAGGTCATCAACATGTCTTTTGAATTCTGCATTTTTACTTAATTTTTTAAGAATTTTATCATAGCCTATGCTCTTTGGAAGTTTCTGTGAAGAAGTACGAGGATAGGAAGTGTAACCTTCTGTATAAAGATTTTGAGCGATTTGCTGGGTCTTTTTAGGGCTAAATCCAAATACACCATATGCCTCTGATTGAAGACTTCCAAGATCAAAAGGAAATGGAGGTGTTCTCTTGGTTTTCCTTAAAACTACATCTGTTACAAGTGCATCTTTACCTTCACACTCAGCTAAGATACTGTCTGCATCCTTTCTTTCAAATATTTTCCCTGCCTTATGATCAGCGATTATATCATCTTCAAGTGCAGCTTTTATAAGCCAGTATGGAATAGGTTTGAATTTTTTAATTTCTTTTTCCCTATCTACCAGTATGGATAGCGTGGGAGTTTGAACTCTACCTGCAGAAAGCTGAACATATCTTGATGTAGATTCTCTTACAGAATCTGTGAGGTATTTGGATATATTAACTCCAAAAAGGAAATCAAGTACATGTCTCGCAATACCACTATCTACCTGCTTGAAATCAACAGGAATTGGATTTTCATAAGCTTTAATGATGTCTTCTTTGGTTAAGGTTGAAAATTTCATTCTTGTAGCCTTATCTACACTATCCTCACCGCAGGCATATTTCAATGCATTATAACCTATAAGTGTTCCCTCTATATCGTAATCGCAAGCATGAACAAACTTATCAGCGCCTTTTGAAAGCTTTTTTATGGCATCTACATAATTTTTAACGTATTTTTTCTGTTTATCTTTATCATAAAGAGGTACCCACTCTATATCAAAAATTTTATGCTGTTTTGAATTTGTAGGTGAAAGAGAGTACAGATGACCTACTGCAGATAATACTGTCGTTTTTTTACCATTTTCTTTAAATTCATAGTATGGAACTTTTTTATAGCTATTTTTAGTTGAATTTTTAGACAGTGCCTTGGCTATCTTCTCAGATGATTTTGGCTTTTCACAAATTATGACTTCATGCATGATATCACTCAAAATAGTCCTCAAATAATATTTTATGTGTATATATGATTCATTATTAGATTTAATTAATTATAATAATACGCAGTTAAACATATGTAATAATTCTTATATTATTTAAATTTATGATCTATTGATCTGGTAACCTTTGTATATTTAAAGTCATGCTATATATAATATTCAAGATCATATAAATCATAAAAATTTCATTTTTAAAGTTAAAGGAATATCTCAAAACATAATAACAGTTAAATAAGTCAAATAATTCTTATACAAGATTTAAATATTATACTGACATCATCCAGAATAACTTATTTGAATCCATAACTAATTAGATACTGAAAATCAAAGATAATTTACACAATCTTTTTCTATAAAATTTTACATATCTATAGTCAACATCATAAAAAATTTAAATAACAAATAAAAATCCATATTATTTTATTTAAAATATCATAGGAGATTAAAATGTTAATTGGCGTCATATCAGATACTCATATCCCTGAAAGGGCTTCAAGTATACCTGAAAATGTATTCAGCATATTTGAAAATGTAGATATAATTTTACACGCAGGAGATCTTGTATCTTACGATGTACTGAATGAACTTGAAAAAATAGCTCCAACCAAGTGTTCCCAGGGGAATATGGATAAGGCTTACGGCATTAAACTCCCAAAAAAAGTTTCTTTTGAAGCTGAAGGCCTAAAAATTGGTCTTAATCACGGTGAAGTTTATCCCAGAGGAGATACCCAACAGCTTAAATATATTGCAATGGAAATGGGGGTTGAAATCCTTATTACAGGCCATACACACTGGCCGTTTATAACTGAAGTTGACGATATACTTCTTTTAAATCCAGGTAGCCCAACGGTTCCACGATTATCCGATCCATCGGTGATGCTGTTGAATGTTAAAAATAAAAAAATAGATGTGGAAATACTATCAATTGGAAAACCAGTTTGTAAAGCCCTTAATTTTGAAAAACCATGACTAGCATTTTATTAAATTGCCCCAACTTATATAAATAAAAGTTTAAAACCATTTAATTTCAAAACAAATAATTATTAAAGTACGAATAAATCTAAAGGAGCTTAAAATGAGTAAGAAATGGGAAATCGACAGAAAAGGTGAACATTACTATAAAATGGCAAAAAAGGAAAAGTACCGATCCAGAGCATCTTATAAATTACTGCAGCTTAATAAGAAATTCAGGATTATTAAACCCCGCGATTATATAGTTGATTTAGGTGCTGCACCAGGAGGATGGTCTCAGGTGGCCCTTGATATAATTGGAGATGATGGAAAGATTGTTGCTGTGGATCTTCAAAGAATTAAGCCATTTGAACATGAAAATTTTATTCAAATTACAGGGGACTTTACAAAAAATGAAACCATTGAAAAAATAGCGGAATCACTGGGATGGAACGCAGATGTAATTTTATCAGACGCTGCACCTAAATTAACAGGAATAAAGGATATTGATCAACTTAAATCAATTGATATTGTGGAAAATGCCTTAAAAATTGCTGATAAGGTTCTTAAAATTGACGGTAATATGATTATAAAAGTTTTTCAAGGGGAAGGATTCCAATCACTTCTTAAAGAAATTAAAAAGAAATTTAAAACTGTTAAAACAACTAAACCTCCATCTTCAAAGAAGGGAAGCGTTGAAATGTACATAATAGCCATGAAAAAACGTTAGTTTTTTTAATTAATTTTTAAACAATTTTCATGTAAAAGATATGAAATTACCTGCTTAACTATTTTATTTTAATAAAAAAATTCTTAGAAATACCTTAAATTAATAAATATGCTCATTTGAGGAATATTCCCATTATTTTACCTGAGACAAATTTTTAAAATTATATTAAAATCTTAGAACCAGTACTCATTTAATGTCCTTAATTACTGACATAAACAATTTAATGCCTGTTAAAAATAAATTCACTAGAATTTAATTAATTTAGATAGGAATAACCTAATTATTTTCCATAATATTTTTATAGGGAAACATGAAGATTAAATCTTAAGTAAAGGAAAGGTTGTTTTCGATGAAAAGAGTAAAGACTATAGAAACACTACTCATAGAGGATAATCCTGCTGAATCCCGCATAATAACAGAAATATTAAGTGAAGAAGCACAGTGGATTAATATTAATATAGTTAAAGACGGTGAAGAGGCCATGGGCTATTTACATAAGAAAGGGAAGTATAAAAATCGTAAAACACCTTCTTTAATTATTTTGGATTTGAATTTACCTAAGAAAAAGGGTATGGAAGTGCTTGAAGAGATTAAAAATGACGATATATTAAAATGTATTCCAGTAGTCGTTTTAACTATTTCTAGCGATGAAAATGACATATCTGAATCATATCTGCATCATGCAAGTGCTTATATAACCAAACCAGTTGATTTGGATAAATTTAGAAAGAATATTTACACGTTTAAGAACTACTGGTTTAACAACGCAGTACTACCTGAAAGGACCTACAAACCATAAATGAAATGGAGTTAAATCATTTTTTTTTACCATTTTGGGTATTCTGCATAATTCATATAACTGTTTTAGGTTTAATTCCACACATTCAATATAAATAAAAGATTATGCATATATAAATCAAAATTTTATTACCGCGTAATGCTATCATACATAGCATTTAATAACTTTCAATGATATAGTAATAATATGGTTATTCAACCACTATTGAACAATTATTTTTGGAGTATAATTGAACTCATACATTCTTTTAAGAATTTTTGTTTAGAGCTATTACCAATTAAAAATTATAAAAATGACAAGAGTTGACTTAAAGTGACAAATATTAAAAATGCATCCCATAATTTATTGAATGAAGCATATAAATGTAAACCAGCCGATTTAGAAATTTTACTGGAAAAAATTGAACTTGCAATAAAAAAAAGTAATCATAATGATAAAGTTCTTTTAAGAGCTAAAACAATAGTAACCAGCAAATTAGCAGTATACACATGTAAATAATTTAATCCAGAAATTTTTTTATTCTTCAAAGGTAATCCCAATTTCTGGACCGTTAGGAGTATTAATTAAACTGACTTTTGCTTTACTAATATCCCTTTTTCTACTTTTTGCCTCAAAATCTATGCTTTCAATGATATCGGCAGCTTTTTCTTCAATTGAAGAGGACAAATAATAGTTATGCTCTTTTAAAATGTTAATTAATTTTTGATATTCCTGTATTGAAAGCTCATCCATGTCTATTGCCCCCATATTAAGTAATGAACTAATCATTTTATTCTGTTAGAGTTTTATGAATGTTTATTTATATTTACTACTTCATTTATCAAGTTGTCTATTTTATTGTCGTCTTCAACAGCCAGTTTTTATCTGATTTATAATATACTGGTTTTAGAATATCTTTTAAGAGTTCTACAGCTTTTCCTTTGCTATAATATTTTCACATTAGATATTATTAAGTGGACTTTAAAACAGATAAATTTTATGGTAAAATTATATTCACTGATTACTAACTTAACATCTTAATTCTTAACTAAGTCTAATTTGTATTAAACAGATGAATTATGGATTTTTTTTAGTTTTTACACATTTAAAACATTATTTCACAATCTCAATTCATGACGTGGGAATAATAATAACAATAATGATATATTTTGTTATAATTGTGTAAATAATTAATTGAATTCACTAATAAGGAAATATCTTCGGTATTAAAATAAAAATATGTGAAGACGGTCAGTAATGACTGTACTAACGCGGTCAAATATCTTTATTGTGGGGCAAAATTAAAATAGAATCTATTATATCGTTTACTGACATTTATTTTTGCTTTATTTATAATATTTTTAAATTAAAATAATATAAATAAAAAAATAATTAAAAAGTAGCCGTTTATATTGGAATTTATTAAGTTTAAACTGTTACAGCAAGTTAATACAGTGCTAACCCAACAAATTCAAATAAGTTATTTTCAAATGTTATTACTCTACTCGTTTAAATTATTATTTTAAGGTATAAATGTTATTATTTTATTAAAAATAGGTACTAAATCACGTGAGTGCATAAATTATATAAATAAATTAAAATAATATAGTAATGTATGAAGCGAATGGATGAAGAACTTTTTAAGAACTCATTTTACTTCTTATTAGAAAGTGAAGAAATGCCAAGAGAAACGCTGATGGAACGTATCAAAGAATTACCCCGTGATGAATTGGAGGACATGGCCCAAAGAGCTATTAGCTTAGCTTTGCGTGAAAGAGAAGCTCGTCACGCCCTGCAATGCAAAATCAACCAGAAATTTAATGACACTTTAATGACCTTTTAATTGACCTTTTCCACTTTTCTTTTTGTATTAAATTAGTTTACATCAGGATTCTTAATTTTTTATACTAAACTTCATTTAGTAATACATCTAAACTTTCTTTAGCTCTTTGTAATTGATTAGTTGCAGCACTAATCCTATTGGTAACAACATCTTGAGGTTGGTTTGTAGACAATGCACTCTCCACATCTGCAATTGCAGATTGAGCTTTTACAAGTTCAAGTTCAGCAGTGATTGAATCATTTTTAGCTTTTTTATTTCCAGACCTAACATGAGTTTTAGTGGAGTTATACTGGGCACTTAAGGACGAATATTCTGATTTTAATGCTGCCAGCTGGTCATAAGCGGAACCAGTGTCTACATTTGATGTAACTTTAGATGATACTCCCTGAATACCAATATAAGCAAAAATTGCAATTGTAGCTACTATCATCAAGATTCCAAGGATCGATATTGTCATTGATGTTGCTTTGAATAGATTTAATCTTGATCTTTTCATTATATCACCAGTATTAATTGTTTTGCACGTAGAATTATAAAAATCATTTAAATAAGCTTTAATTTCATATAATATTTAACCATTTAATTTATTATCATTTCTATAGTAAAGAATATTATACATATATACAGATATACTTAGTGATGGACACCATAACCGAAAAATCAAAAACATCAGTAGCGAAATTTGAAGAGTTTTTTAGCACGCTGGAATGCAAAGAAATTGTCTCTGAAGCACTCGCCAAGTATCCTGACGAAAGATCCGTTGTAATAAACTATTTACAGCTTGAAATGTTTGACCCTGATCTGGCGGATTTACTAATTGAAAAACCAGAAGAAGTTATAAAAGCAGCGCAAAAGGCCATAAAAAACATCGATACTACCCGGAAAAATGCTGATCTGCAGGTTAGATTTGAAAATGTGACTAATGTTGTCCCTTTAAGGGAACTTAAAAGTAAATATATTGGTAAATTCGTTGCAGTCGATGGAATCATTAGGAAAGCTAATGAAATTCGTCCAAGGATTGTAAGTGCAATGTTTGAATGTAGAAGCTGCATGAGGCTTCATGAAGTTCCACAAGCAAGTAATATTATAAGTGAACCCGCATTATGCCAGGATTGTGGAGGCAGATCATTTAGATTAGTTCAGGATGAATCTGAATTTATAGATACCCAAACTACAAAGATTCAGGAGCCTCTTGAAAACTTATCTGGAGGAGAACAACCCCGACAAATTAATGTGGTCCTTGAAGATGATCTGGTAGATACTATAACTCCAGGAGATATCATAAGAATTACTGGAACTTTAAAAACTGTTCGTGATGAACAAACAAAGCTGTTTAAAAATTATATATATTGTAATTACATTGAAGCACTTGAGCAGGAATTTGAAGAGCTTCAAATAAGTGAAGAAGATGAAGCCAAAATAAGAGAACTTGCAGCTGATCCTGACGTTTATAATAAAATTATTAACTCCACAGCACCTTCAATTCAGGGTTATAGGGAAGTAAAAGAAGCTATAGCCATCCAGCTGTTTGGAGGTTCAGCAAAGGAGCTTGAAGATAAAACCCGAATCAGAGGAGATATCCACATACTTATTGTGGGTGATCCGGGTATTGGTAAATCCCAGATGCTTAAATATGTGTCAAAACTAGCACCGAGAGGAATTTATACAAGTGGTAAAGGTACAAGTGGTGTAGGGCTTACTGCAGCGGCAGTTAAGGATGATCTTGGAGGATGGTCCCTAGAAGCTGGTGCTCTTGTTCTAGCAGACCGTGGTAATGTTTGTGTAGACGAACTGGACAAAATGAGATCTGAAGATAGGTCTGCAATACACGAAGCACTGGAACAGCAAACCATAAGTATTGCAAAAGCAGGTATAATGGCCACATTAAACTCAAGATGTGCCATGCTTGCAGCAGCAAACCCTAAATTTGGAAGATTTGACCGTTACAAATCTATTGCAGAACAGATTAACCTTCCAGCACCTATACTCTCAAGATTTGATCTTATATTTGTTGTTGAAGATAAACCTAATGCGGATAGAGATAGAAAACTTGCAGGACACATTCTAAATATACATCAAACTGCTGAAATTCCTTTTGAAATAGATCCTGAGCTTTTAAGGAAATATATTGCATACGCAAGGAAGCAAACATCGCCAGATCTCACTGATGGAGCTATTAAAGTGCTTCAGGAATTTTATGTGGGAATGAGAAGTGGTGCAGAAGATGATGATTCACCCGTTCCAATTACTGCCCGTCAACTGGAAGCACTGGTAAGACTGTCTGAGGCTAACTGTAAAATTCGCTTAGGAAAAGAAGTTACTGCCGAAGATGCAAAGAGAGCTATTAAACTGCAGCAGGAATGTTTAAAACAGGTCGGATATGATCCTGAAACTGGTAAAGTTGATATTGACAAAGTAGAAGGGCGTACACCTAAATCAGAACGTGATAAAGCTAGAGTTCTTCTGGATGTCATCAAAGAATTAAGTGATGAGTACGGAGGTAGAGTACCCGTCAGCATACTCACTGATGAAATGTCAGATAGATATAACATAAGTGAAGAGAAGGTTGAACAGATAATAACAAAATTAAAACAGCAAGGGTTGGTATTTGAACCTGCTGCTGGTTATCTTAAAACTGTGTGATGGATCTATTTCCATTCACAAATCATTACTTTTTTATGCCATAAAAAGCATAGTTTATATGCTTCTTAATTTAAAATATTAATTTTAAGATTATAACTAAACTTATTTAATTTTTAGTGGAGGTAATAATATGAGCGATTACGATAAATTATTAGATAGAGCTATAGAGCAATTACCACAAAAAGTTTTTGAAACAACAAGATTTACCGTACCTAAAGCTTATTCCGTAATTCAGGGAAACAGAACTATTATACAAAACTTCAAAGAAATTGCTGAAGCGTTAAACAGGGACCCTCAGCACCTTCTCAAGTTTTTACTCAGAGAATTAGGAACTGCAGGAAATTTAGAAGGAAGCAGAGCTATAATGCAGGGTAAATTTACACACTACCTTATAAATGAAAGAATAGATGATTACGTAAACAGGTTCATTATGTGTCATGAGTGTAACAGGCCAGATACCCGTATAGTTAGGGAAGACCGTATATTTTTACTTAAATGCGAAGCATGCGGTGCTAAAGCCCCGCTTAAAACATTGTAAACTGTTTTCCATTTTTTTCAATTTTTTTAAAATTAATAACTGATTTTTATGTTCTGTCCAAAATGTGGAAAAACTGAAGAGAAACTTTTTGGTGGTCTCTGTAAATCCTGTTTTCTAGAAGATGTTGTTTTAGCTGAAGTTCCTGACCAGATTGAAATAACCATATGTGCACACTGTGAATCTCGTCTTGAAAAGGGAAAATGGCATGATTTAGAAATATCAGATGAAGAAGTTATATTCAATACGTTAAATGATCATATAACTTTGAATGAATATGCCGAAAACGTTGAAATCGATGTTGAAATGATTTTAGCAAGAGGATCCAACATTGAATGTATTGTTCATGTTAAAGGAAATGTTTTAGGCGAAGTTATAAAACAGGACTATAAATTAAACGTTAAAATTAATAGAATGGTCTGTCCAGAGTGCAGTAAATTCATGTCAGGATACTATGAGGCTGTAATCCAACTTAGGGCGGATAATAGATTTCCTGATGAAGAAGAAATAAACTCCATAGACCTGATAATTACAGATAATATAAATAAAATTGCAAAAAAGAACAAAATGGCGTATATATCAGAGCGTGCTGTGCTTAAGGAAGGAATAGATTATTACGTTGGTTCTTATAAAGTCGCGAAAAGGATAGCAAGCGCTATAAAGGATCATGTAGGAGGAGTTGTTAAAGAGTCTCCACGACTTATGGGCCGTGATAAATCCGCTGGAAAAGACCTCTATCGAGTCTGGATTTCAGTGCGAATGCCCTATTTTAGAATCCATGATTTTATTAAGTATGAAAATAATTTAGGTCAGGTTATAGGTATTGACGGTAAAAGAACTTTAATTAAAGATTTAATCTCACGAAATCAAATATCAATCGGGTGGCGTGATTACGATAAAATAGAAACTGTTGCAAAAAAAGAAGAAATAAAAGAAACAACTGTAACAGCAAAAACGCCTAACTCAATTCAGATTCTCCATCCAGTTTCATATGAACCCTTAGATATTGAAATGAGTCCTGAAATTGCTGATATTGAAATTGGATCACAGGTACCAGTAATTGAGATAGATGGGATCGTTTATATTTTGGAGAATTTTCAAAATACTTAAATGTAAAAAAACCTAAATACAGATTTAAATTAATATAAATTATCTGATTCTTTAAATTACATAATATAACTTTCTTTAGATAATTTACGGTGATATAATGGACATTAATACTACAATAGACATGATTGAAAGAGGAACACTTGAAATAATATCCCACGATGAACTCAAAGAAAAACTCCAAAAGGATTCTCCTGTAGCTTATATTGGTTATGAACCTTCAGGAAAAGTCCATCTTGGGCATGCCATCACCGTGAAAAAAATGATAGACCTGCAGAAAGCAGGATTCAAAATTAAAATTCTTCTTGCAGACCTCCATGCATATTTAAACGAAAAAGGTACTCTTGAAGAGATTAAAGAGATATCAGAACAAATGAAAAAATGTTTCCTTGCATATGGCTTAAGCGAAGAAACAGAATTTATTTTAGGTTCATCTTTTCAAACATCTGAGGATTACACGTATAAGGTTTATGAACTTGCGCTTTCAACCACCCTTGCACGTGCAAAACGAAGTATGGCTCAAATAACAAGACACGAAACCGATCATCGTGTTGCAGAAGTAATCTATCCACTTATGCAGGTTGTAGACATGTTATTTTTAGATACAGATGTTGCACTTGGTGGGATGGAACAGAGAAAAATTCATATGCTTGCAAGGGAAAACCTTCCCCGAATTGGATCTTCTGCACCCGTCATTATTCACACCCCCCTCCTCCATGGGACTGACGGCTCTGAAAAGATGTCTTCAAGTAAAGAAAACTTCATAGCTATTGATGACTCCCCTGAAGCTATAAAAAAGAAAATAAAAAATAGTTTCTGTCCTGCAGGCGAGGTAGAGGGTAATCCAATAGTTGAAATAGCAAAACACTTTATATACGATAATAAAAAGACCATGTTAATTGAAAGACCCCCTAAATTCGGGGGAAACCTTGAATTAACTTACAATGAACTTTTGGATGCATATAAAGATGGAAAATTGCACCCGCTTGACCTCAAGAATGCTGTGACAAATAATTTAATTGAAATTTTAAAACCTGTAAGGGAATATCTTGAGAATAGGTGATTTTATGAAATATGAAATGAGAATACCACCAGGAACTCCTGGACAGATACTTGCAGAAGTTATGGAAAAATACAATGAACTGGAATTAAAACAAACTGATTACGGGCCTGTGCTTTTAGGTGAAAAAGAAGATCTTGAAGGTGCGCAGGATATCATCATCAGAAGTTTAAATGAAAGAATAAAGGAATTAGAAGATGAAAAATGACTTTTTAAAGTCATTTAACATAATTTATTTCAAATTTTTTTAAATATTAATTTCATCTTGAATATCATCAAGTATGTCTTCTACTATATCTTCTATATTATTTTGATCGCTCCATGTGCAAAGCTCTGTTCCAGGAACGTCACCAATATCTTCAAACGTGCTTTCATCGCTCCAAGCTCTTTGTAAGTCTTCAGAACAGAACCCCAAATCAGTATCATGGTTTTCATAGATAACATCCCATGTTTCGGAGTCTCTAATTTCCCAGTACCAGCTATAAGTTATTGCACATTTTTCTTCGTTTCCGCCACTTGTTAGGTCTTTAGTTAACCCTTGACAGACTTTTGATTCTTCTTCATATCCCACAATTAAAATTCTGCCATCATCAAGATCAATTTGTTTTTGCCACACATCTTTAGGGCCTGGAACCTTCTCTAAGTCTGTATTAATTATCATGTCCGTAAGTTCATCTTTATTTACCATACTCGTGTCTCCGTAAATACGTAAATAAACTCCGAATTTTATTAGAGCTTGATTTTTGTATATAAGATATTATGATCTAAATAATATATCAAATTTGTTTATTTTACCTTAATCCATTGGGCATAAAATGACTTAATTTAAATATGAGTTCGTGAGATGAGTCAAAAGATGTTGAGTGATGAATTATATTTATCGAAGTCAACTTCTTTTGATTTAACGGAATGCAAAAAACAGGGATACCCATAACTGGACTAATATCAGCAATTTTATCCCTATTTAATGGTTTATTAGTACTTAAAATAAATAAAACTCTTTCTTTTATTTATTTTTCTATATTTTTCCTTTTCTCTTCATTTGCATAAGTGTTGGAACATACATAACTGCAAATCCAATGATCATGGATAATATAATTCCTGTTGTGCTTAGTATTCCAGATATTAAAAAGTTATAGTAGATGAAAACTGTTACAGGTGCATATATTGCACTTGCAGTTACAACACCCGGAGAATATTCACCATACCTGAGAGTATAGTATGCATGCATTAAAAAGTTTGTAAATATCCATGCAGCAGTGGCTAATCCTATCACAATAGTCCATTCATTGGTATAAAAGATTGCAAGAGATACTGAAATTAAAACATAACCCATGAGAATAATATTTCCAACGAGGAACTCTTTAAAGTTTTTAGGTGCTCCGTAATGCTTCATTGCCCAAGGAATAAATCGTGGACCTTCTTCAAAAATATGTATAAAATATGCTATTGGTACAAGCCATAAAATACTTAAATCTATCAAGATTTTATCCCCCCTATGTAATTAATAGTATTTTTTTAAAATTTATAGCCATAAGTAAATATTTACTATTAAATAGAATAAAATTAATATTTACGGCTTATTTGACATTTATCTAACAAGCTTTTATAAAAATAGCATTTTAAAGAGCTATAATTAACATATAAGTCGTTAAAAGTTATATCAAAGTATAGTACCTAAAAAAGATTTAATTTTATTATATCTTTTAATCGTGATTCATTCATGATGCTTTCAGTTTTGTTAACTTATTTCCTTCGATTAAGGATAGAGATGAGGATAATTACAGTTCAGGTTGTGTTTTTGTTTATTATGGTTGAAGGAGAGATAGGATTGTCAATAGTTAAAAGGTTACATTATAGAATTCTAACTTACATTAATCAGATACATCTACCGATTTTAGGAGAAATTACCCTCTTTATTTCATCAAACGTTTTATTGATCCCGTTATTTGAATTTATAATGAAGAAGTCATTTTTTTCTGCAAGTTCAATGTATCTTTCCCTGATATTTTCAAGAAAAACTTTATTTTCAAAACTATCTTTTCCATCGCACCGCTTAAGCGCGTTTGAAACATCTAAATCAAGTAATATTACAATATCTGGTATTTTAACGAATTTATTTAACTCAAATAACCATGAAGGGTCATTCTGATACACAATGCTTGAGTAGAAACATCTATCACTTATCACAATCTTACCTGCTTCTTCTGCAGCCTTAATTTTGTCCATAAGAACCATACGATCAGCAGCGAACAGAAGGGCCAGTGTCTTCTGGAAATTTTCACCAGTCGCGTCAGGATCCCTTAGCATTTTCCTTATCAATTTTCCAATATCCAAATCAGTAGGCTCAAAAATTCTCATAACTTCAAATCCACATTCATTGAGCCATTTTTCAAGAAGAAGAATTTGTGTTGATTTTCCTGAACCATCAATACCTTCCAAACATATATACATGGTATCTCCTTATTTTAATAATCATAAATATAATTTCAATTTAATTATTATTCTATTAAAGCTTTAATTTTTTAACTGAGATAAAAATATCCCCTATTATCATCTTCTATTTATTACAATAAAAATATAATTATTAAAATCCAAATAAGTTTTTAATTGATATTTATTCTATTATTTTTGTAGAAATTTTTAAGTAAATTTATTATTGCCTAATTTGGAGAAACATGATGAATACAAAGACACCAGAACTACTGGCACCTGCAGGATCTATGGAATCCCTGAAAGCAGCCGTAAATGCCGGGGCCGATGCAGTATACCTTGCAGGGAAACAGTTTGGGGCACGGCATTATGCAACTAATTTTGACGATGAACAGTTGAATGAAGCCATTAATTTTGCCCATTTAAGAGGCGTACAAGTTTATGTAACTGTTAATACCCTCATTAAAGACCACGAACTTCAAAATGTAGCTAAGAATTTACTATTTCTGTATGAAATTGGAGTAGACGCTATTTTAGTTCAAGATATTGGTGTTGCAAAACTAGCGAAGGAGCTTGTTCCAGATCTTAATCTCCATGCATCCACACAAATGACAATCCATAATACTGAAGGAGTTAAATGGGCAGAAGAATTTGGATTTAAGAGAGTGGTGCTTGCAAGGGAAATGAAACTAAAAGAAATAGAAGAAATCAGTAAAAATATCAGATCAGGAAAAATAGAACTTGAAATATTTGCACATGGTGCTTTATGTTACTCCTATTCAGGGCAATGTCTTTTATCATCATTTATCGGTGGGCGAAGCGGAAATCGAGGGATGTGTGCGCAGCCGTGTAGAAAACCATATGACCTAATTTTAGGGGAAAAAGACGAATATGGGCGCCCTATTAATACAAATAAAGTAAAAATTAGGGAAAATTACTTATTATCCACTCGTGATCTGGCAGTTTATGAGTATCTCCATAGAATTTCCAAATCATCCATCAATTCACTTAAAATTGAAGGTAGAATGCGATCCCCCGAGTATGTGGCCATCGTTGTGAGCATGTACAGGGAAGCGCTGGACTCAATTGCAAAGGGAAAATGGAAACCCAGAAAAGAAGACATAGATAACCTCAAAATGGCATTTAACCGTGATTTTACAGGAGGGTACCTTTTAGAAAAAGATAAAAGTGCCGTAATGAGCCGGGATCGTCCAGGAAATCGTGGTGTTTTTATAGGATCTGTTAAGGATTATAATAAAAAGAATAAAGAAGCTGTAGTTGAAATTAAAAATAGTATCATCCCTGAAAAAGGGGATGGAATTGTTTTTATAAATAAAAATAAATATGGTATGGCAGTACATGAATCTCCAGTTATTTATAAAAATAAAGTTAAATTGAAAGTTCAGCGTCCGTTAAAACCCGGAACTCTTGTTTATATAACCCGGCGTAGATCACTCATTGGTGAAGCCATAGAAATAATTAATGACACTAAAAATAAACTTAAACACCAAATAACTGTTGATTTAGATGTACAGGTTAAAAGAGATGGTTATATTCTCCTTAAAAGTAAATTTAATTGCCCTGACAAAGCTATGATGGGACTAAATTTACATTCAGATTTTAAAATGCAGAAAGCCATTAAAAAGCCCATAACTGAAGAAACAATCGAAGAACAATTCCGAAAAACTGGAGGCACTCCTTTTATAATTGGAAATATGTATATACAATATCCCGGAGGCCTTTTTGCACCAATTAGTGAATTAAATAAACTCAGGCGAGAATTATTTGAAAAAATAGAAGAAAACCTAATTTCAGCTTATAGGCCCAGCAAAGATAAAGTAAAAGAAGCACGTGGTAAATTAAATGAATTACAACCTGACATTACAGCCAAAAATATCAAAATGGATAAAAAAACAGTTGATTTAGCTGTATACGCAGATGATCTGGAAATACTGAAAGGTGCTGTTGAAGGGGGCTGTGATAGTATTTATTTTGATCCCTTTACGCAGAGTGCACTTATGAAGTGTAAATCTGACACAACTAACGGATTCCAAGGGATTTTAAGTTTAATTGAAGAATCAATATCTATCTGTAAGGATACAAACACAAATTTTGTCTTAAAATTACCCAAGATTACTTCAGATAGTTACCTAACCTCTTTAAATGAGCTGCTGACTGAAGTGTATCTTGAAAGAGTTGACGGAATTATGGTTGATGGAATTGGAGCTGCAAAGGCCGTATTAAATATTAATCCCGGGATTGAACTGTTTGCATCTGCAGGGCTAAATATATGGAATTATAAGTCAATAGAAGAACTAAAAGATACTTACAAAAGTTTTACCTTATCTCCAGAACTTTCAAAGGATGAAATTAAAACGCTTAATTCCAACGTCCAAATTAGGGACATTGATACAAAATTAGAACTTTTAGTACAGGGAAATCTAGAATCCATAATCTCTAAAGACTGTATACCCCGTATTGCTGGAGATGAAATTTTTAAATATGAAAATAAAGGCTTTTTAGGGATTGAAGACATCAAGGGTCACTTGTTCCCCATAAGGCTGGATAATGAATGTAGAACCCATATTTTAAACTCAGTAGAGTTATGTCTTATAAATTATATGCCGCTAATTGCCAGTGCAGGCATTGATACTGTTATAATTGATGCAAGAGGCCGTACTAAAAAATATGCTCATGATGTGAGTTTAATTTATAAAAAGGCCCTTGAAATGGGAACCAGAGACTATCGAAAAACAAAAAGTGATCTTAATGCCCTGAAAAATGAGATTAAGAAGATATCTCTGGGCGGGATCACAACTGGAAACTTCCTTAGGGGAGTAACAGAAGAATAAAAATATTGGCTGAATCACTCCAGATTTCATAACTTATAGAAAATTATTAATAATTTTTCTAACATAATAGTTATCCAGGGGAGTGATTAGTTGAATAAAATTGGTAAATATTTATCTATAATGTTCATTTTTCTATTAATGGTTTCTGCATCTGGCTGTATCAATCAACCAGCAGGGAATAACAGCCAGGGACAAAATCAATCTCCAAGTCCCAGTGCAAATACTTCTGCCGGAAATGTAGTGATAAATGTAAATTATCAAGGAACGTGGAACGGTACGATCTCAGATAATACGGGAAATCGGACAGTACAAGGAAACGCAAATAATAGGTATAATTTAGGGCCTAATCCCGGTACAGTATCTGTTACTTTCCGGAAAACAGATAATAGCACTCAGTTATTATTAGTGCAGATAATACAGGGAAACAAGGTTATTGAAAGTCAGAGCACCAATGAAACATTTGGAGTCGTGTCTATAACTCACGTATTCTAAGCTTTCTTTTAAATTAATCTCTTTTTCTCTAGAGACGATAGCCCTGGCTATTGGTAGTTGTACTCAATAAAAATAGATTTTTACCAGTTTTAAGTTTAGATAAAGTAATTAGAAAAATAAGTTCGATATTTTTGCTATCACTATATAGAGCGACCTATCAAAAAATACGATACATGACTATAACTATTATTTTGGATAATTAACTTATAAATATCTTCAATTATGATAAATTTGCTAAAAAAATCCTTTAAAATAAAATTAAAATATTTTAGCCATAAATTAATGAAAATAAGACACAAATAGCTATACTTAATAGAATTTATAAAATAAGTTAGAAAATAAATCTTGATATTTTTGCTATCACTATATAAAGCGACCTATCAAATTCTACATTTTTTGGTAAGAGTCCAGCTTTTTGCTTATATGGCTGTAAATTTCTTTGGTTACACCAACATTCCTGATAAAATCGTTGGAATATTTTATATCCCCTCGTCTAGGGTTATCCTGCCTCATGACGTACATACAGATGGCCGTTATTATCATCATAGGGTCTATATTTCTGCCCTTTCCACCACGATAGAGTTTCCTGAAATCGACTTTGCATATTATTTCTTTAGCCCTGTCTTTTTGGCCCCCACCAACTGGCAGCATAACTTCGTCTCCTTCTTCTCGCTTAGTTAAAACCAGGGTAGGACTGTGGCCAGTCATCATGAAATTACTTGCTACTATACTCAGCTGGGCCAACTTTTCCTGTAATCGAAAGTCTTCTTCGGAAGTTTTTAGACCATGAGGCTTATATCTCTCATACTTTTTTAGTTTATTGGTCAGCCTATCTATTTTCGCCTTTTCGTCAAGAAAGATGTATCTTCTTTTTTTCACGTTTAATCGCCTGATACAATGTGTTTTTAGTATTCTTAGATCATTGATCTTATTAAGGTTGTTGTGAGTTTAAAAGTGATATGATAATCATACATTCATAAAGTATAACTGAATATCCGCCAGAATAAAAAATCATTAAAAACATTAAATAAGATAAGCGAATTTCTAATATACACAAACTTTTGAGTTGATTAAATGAACTGGAAAATTATGGGACCAAGTGCTCTAATTAATGCTGCTTTAACAATTGTATTATCAATAGTCTTCTTACCCATCTCCTTTTTAGGCCCAATTGTTGGAGGATTCTTAGCTTCTTACTTTACCAAAGGATATGAAGATTATGAAGGAATGGACGAAAAAGATGGTGCTGTTGTAGGGGCAATTTCAGGATTAGTTGGTGGTTTAATAATAGCGTTATTATTCATTATAGGCATTGGAGATATAAGTGCCGTTTCTGGATTCATATCCTCTAAAATAGGGGCCATAACAGGAGGCACCATAATCGCAGGATATATTATCCTTGAATTATCGGTAATTTTGAGCTTTATTTTAGGATTAATTGGTGGAATTATTGGTGTTGCTGTTAAAAAGTGACGAATTAAAATACAGATAGAGGAAAAAAAATGATTAACTGGAAAACTATAATAATTGGTTTAGTATTGGCCTTAATACTTAATATTGCCCTTTCAATGTTTTTGCCATTTGGAGGCTTAATAGGATACCTTATAGCAACAATGTATGTTGGTTACACAGTTGGTGGAGAATACAGGAATGGTGCAAATCACGGTGCAATTGTTGGTATTATATCTGGAATGATTATTGGAATACTAAACTTAATTCAACTTGAAGTCCTTATAGGTGGTGGATTAGGCATATTTGCACTTATTCTATTAATTACAGTAGTATTTAGCGGCATTATTGGATCAATTGGAGGTTTTATAGGTGCCTTTAAAAGATCAAAATCACCGAAAGAAAGTACAGATTAGTATTAACTATAAAACACTGCTTATAAAAAAATAAATAAAGAATTTTTTGATTTTTAGTTTACAATTTTGTTATCTTCTAACTACTAGTGTACCCCTCATTGTTTTCGGATGTAATGTGCAATAGTAAGGATATATGCCTGCTTTAGTAAAAGTAGCTCTATAATGACCTCCAGGCATTATATGGCCGCTATTGAACAATCCTCTAACGCTTGTCACAGTATGGGGTTCAGATTCTCTGTTTACCCAAATTACGGTAGTCCCTGTTTTAACAGTAAGCAATTTTGGATGATATGTACCGCCAGAAATCGGCACTGTCACTGTAGATTGAGCAACAGCTGATCCTGAAAGTCCTATTGCAACTGCAAGGGCAACTAAAAGAACTAATAATTGTTTCCTCAAGTTATCACCTCTACGCTTATTTTGTAATACTAATATTAATTAATGTATTACGATTTGATCTTATATTAAAAATGTGTTAAAAAGGTTTCTAATCGCAGGAAAATATTTATTCGTACGCATTTAAACAAAAAAGAATATTTGAATCATTTAAAGTAGAATTTTAATTAGTATAAAGAATGGAAAAAATAGAAAAAAATAGTATAAATAAAATTTAAGAGATTTAATAAGTATAAACCTGAATTATTTTGCCATCATAACACCAATTCCACCAAGGAACATTAAGATCACTGATATCCAAGCAAATATAATTACAAGACCGGGGAAAAGTAATAAAATGATTGCAAGGATAATAGCCCATCCTATCATAGCGCCACCGCTTATTTGTTGAACTTCTGCCATTATTTCACCTCCTTTTTATGTTTATAAGATTATTCAAGCATAAATAATTATGGAATTTAAATGTGCGATTATTTATCATTTCACTTTATTATACTTGGGATTAAAGTATATCTAAAATGATGAATGAATTATGGCTTTATAATGCCCTAAATAGAATATCAAGTACATATTGACACGTATCTGATGTATTTCACTTTTTTCTTTTAATCTGTTTTTTATTAGTTTATCTACAAAATCAACATGTTTTTAATAGTAGTATTACTAATTATAAAAATAATAAGACTTTAAAGTTTTATTAATAGTTTTTGCAAGTATGTTTTTAGTGAATTAGTGCTATTTGGTAATTTTCATATCTTCTAAAATTTAACTTAATCATAAATATTATTCAATTCATAATGGCAAAACTAGGATTACATTAAAGGACGGGTAAACAGCAAATCATTAAAAAAGTTTTGAAAACAGGTTTTACAATAAATGGCGAAATAAATTTGCCAGTTGAGAGGATACCATGACAGAAAAAATATTGGTAGTTGAAGATGATGGCATTTTAGCTTCTACACTCAAATTAAAACTTGAAAGTTGGGGATATGAAGTCCCAAAAATAGCTTTAACAGGTAATGAAGCAGTTGAAAAGGCTAAAAATATATATCATGACCTTATAATAATGGATATCGACCTTAAAGGCAAATTGGACGGCATTGAAACTTCTAAGCTGATAGATGCAGACTACAAAACTCCCATAATATATTATAGTTCAAAAAATGATGACGAATTGTCAAAAAGAGTTAAAAAACTCGATAATAGAGATTATATTCAAAAAACAGATAAAGACGAACATTTAAAGTCAGCCATCAAAAATCAGCTCAAAAATAGGGATTCAAAATTAGATAATAAGGAATTTACAGCACAAACTGATGATAAAATAATATCAGAAGTTGTAAATCCCCAAAATCAGGATGTTGAAGTAACAGGAGATGATAATTTGAATAAAATTATATCGACAGAAGAAAATGATACATTGTCAAGAACCGTTGAAGAATTTCAGAATCAGGGCTATGTTAAAATAAAATCGGTTGATGGGAATTTAAAACCTGTTATTGAAAAAAAAGAGGGGAATGTAACTTACATAGAACCATCAGAAAATAAAACTAATGATGATGTTTCCTCGAAAAACTATAGTGATGAATACAATAAAACCCGGCAAAAAATAGAGTATGAACTTCAAAATTTAGAAACCCACTTTTTCAAGGCGTCTGATAAAGCAGCATCACAGGAAATAGAAATTAAGAAGCTAAAAAAAGTAGAAGTTAAATACATTAATTCAATAAATGAAAAAGACAAAAAAATCGAAGAACTGGGAGAGCATCAAAAAAAGTTAGAAGAAGAATTAAATATTTACAAAAATCAACGCCAAAAAATGTTAGATGAAGTGTGCAGCTTGAAAAAACAGATAGATACGCTTTTACCTATTCTAAATGGCAAATAATGGCATCTCACAAGATTAAATGAGATGAATACAATAGAATTAGCTTATTAATTGTTTGATGAGCAAGGACTTTTACATTAGTACATTATTTTAATAGGAAACCATATTATTCAAACACATCAATAATAAATTAAATTAGTGTATATGATTTAAAATAATCAGTAGGCGCTTAAAATGAATTTTAAATCAGAACATGGAAACATGCCATTTATATCAAAAGAGATGTGGGAAACCATATTTAATGCTTCAGAAGTTCCCCTGATGATTTTAGATACGGAACATAGAATTATTCGTATAAATGAAAGCATGAAAAATAAAGCATTTATTAATCATGACGTAATGGGAGAAAAATGTTATAATGTAACACATGGACTGTCCAAACCTCCCGAATTTTGCCCGCATGTTAAAACAATTCAAAATAATGAAGAACACACCGAAGAAGTAGAATTTCCAGATTTTTGGCTTTTAGTTTCCACTAGCCCAATATATGACCATGACGGAAATCTTATTGGAAGTGGCCACATTGCTCAAGATATTACTAAACAGAAGAAAGCAGAAAAAAAGAACCAGAATTTACTGGAATTGAAAGAATTACTACTGAAAGAGACCCATCACAGGGTAAAAAACAACTTAGTTACTATAGCAGGTCTTTTATCTCTTCAAGCAATTAATATAAAAGATCAAGATGCAAAAGAGGCCTTATTAGATTCACAAAATCGTGCCAAAGCTATGGCAATTATACATCAAAAACTCTATAGTTATGCTAACTTTGAAAAAATAGATTTAAATCACTATTTCATGCAACTGCTTGAAGAGGTCTTAAAAACATATTCTGCAGATAAAAAAATTCACTATTTTCTGGATGTTGATGATATTTCATTTAACGTTGACACCGCGCTAATTTTAGGGTTAATAATAAATGAATTAGTATCCAATTCTTTAAAATATGCATTTTCAGAGGATAAAGAAGGAATTATACGTGTAAGTTTGCATAAAACTAGTGATGGTTTCATTTTAATAGTTTCAGATAATGGAAAATCAATTCCAGAATATATAGACCTTGAAAATCCAGATTCATTCGGACTTACAATTGTAAATCTGCTTACCAAGCAAATAAACGGTCAAATTTCTGTTAAAAGGGACAACGGTACTATTTTTACAATAAAATTTGAGTTATAATAAATGCATTGCTCAAGTCAGCTAAAAAGCCAATTGAGGAGTAGCAACACCATAAATCAGGTTATCTTTCAATTTAGCGCTTAAATTCACTGCTATATACCTTTTATTCTGTAGCACTATTTTCAACATTTGATTGTGGATTTCACCGTCTTTTTTCAATTTCTCTAGGAAAATTTTTGTCTTGAAGTGATTTTGGAATATTTCATTAGTTTCCATTGCATTCTTTGAAGAAGTGTTGCTTAAAATATCAGCCAGGAAACTATTAATAAACATTATGTTTCCATCCATATCCGCAATGAAAATGCCTGTCATCAAATTATTCATTAAGTCCGTATATTTCTTATCAGATTTCTTAAACTTTTCTTCCAAATCGTGTTTATAGAATGCAAGTTCAATAGCAAATTTTAACTCCATATCATCGAATGGTTTAATTATAAACGCATATGGATCTGTCTTGTGTGCTCGACTCATGATTTTATCAGATGAAAGTGCCGTAACATAAATAAAAGGAACTTCAATCCTACTTCGAATTTTTTCTATTACTTCTACACCATCTTCAATTCCATTGAGCCTTATATCCATAATTATTAAATCAGGTTTAAGTTCCATAGCCATGTCGAATGCTTCAGCGCCAGAAATAGCGATGCCAATGACTGAATATCCCCAGTTCTCAATTTTTGTTTCCAGTTCAAATGAAGTTATACCCTCGTCTTCCACAATCAATATTTTTTTGCCCATTGAAACACCACTTAATTAAATTATGTTTACCAAAATCATTTTGTATTATTTTGATCTCTATAAGGAAATTTAATGCAGAATTTTGTCCCTTCATTTCCATTTAATTCTATTGAGCCCCGTAGCTGTATTAACAGCCGATTAACCAGTTGAAAACCTAATGTTTTTGTCTGATCAATCTGAAAATTAGCTGGTAACCCTATACCATCATCAGCTACTGTCAACAGGTACTGATTATTAGTTGTTTGAAGTTTTAAGCTTAGTTTACCGCTTCCTTGGGGAAAAGCATACTTTAAAGAATTGGTTAAAAGTTCGTTGATAATTAGCCCTACAGGTATAGCTGTATTGATGTCCATTTTAGTTGATTCTACCTGTATCGATGTTTTTATTTTACTTATATCCTGTCTGTAAGATGTAAAAAGGTGTACAATCACCTGATCTATGTATTCTTTCATGTCAATCTGGGAAAGATTTTCACTTTGATAAAGTCTTTCATGAGCCAGTGCCATTGATTGAACTCGATTCTGACTTTCTCGAAGAATATTCCTAACCTTTGTATCATCATGATACATTGACTGAAGACTTAGTAAGCTTGATATCACCTGCATGTTATTCTTCACACGGTGATGAATTTCCTTCATCATTAACTCTTTTTCTTCCAAAGATCTTTTTAACCTATCAATATCCTGAATTATAACTAAACGACCATGAAATATATTTTCATTATCATAAATAGAAGTCATATGTACATCAATCCATCGATTAATTGGATTTCCCAAAAATAACTCAAACTCTGACTTTGATCCATTATAAAAAGCTTTAAAATCAGGAAAATTGCTAAAAATATCATTAGCATTTTTACCAATGTCTTTATGACTTATTCCTATTAAATTCGCAGCAGAATTTACGTCAATTAATTTATTTTCAGCGTCGAAAACTAAAACGCCGTTTACCATGCTTTTAAAGAGCATTTTGTGGGCTATTGGAAGAATATCCAAAAAACGAAACTTAAAAATAATTATGGAAATCAATATCACCGATATTGTTAACCCAAAGGGAGTGATATCTAATCCCGGAATGTTGATAATGTTGCTTATGTAGACAATAATTGCAATCATAGGGATTAATCCACTCAACATTAAAATAAAAATATTCAGATAATGAGTCCTGGATGAAGTTATTAACATCCTAATTAAAAGAATAATCCCCGTTAAAGTCATTATACAACCATATATCACTGTAATCCAGAAAAATAAACCGTGTTTGTAAATTAAAAGTGTTTCTGATTGATTTGAAATCTGTATAATACTTGGCCATACAAGTCCATGCCATTCATTTGTAAATGCAATAATTATAATTATTATTGGTAAAACCAAAAGAAGACATAAATAGGATGTTTTAAGATATTTTTCGTATTTTCCATATTCTAAAACAAATATAACCCACATTGCAGGCACGATTGCTCCTCCAATATAGCTGATTTTGTTCCAGAATATATTCATCCCCATTTCAATGCTAAAAAATTCCATAGCATATCCAAAGCACCAGAAAAATACAGAAATTGCTAAAATTGAGAAATATAAATGTATCCTCGAAGAGCGCCGTTTAAAACCATAAATAGCTAAAGCTAAAACAACAAATGCACTTATCAGAGGTATAATACCATAAAGCGAGTATTGAAAATTCATATAAGTGCCTCTTTAACTTAATAAAATTTATCTGACTTAAGACCCTCCACTCTCATTGAAACTAGTTAAATGAGTAACATCAAAAACGGTTCCATCAACATGAATAATTTCCCCATTAATTCCAGCCACAGGTTTGCCCATTTCATAGAACTGCCTGATTTCGCCTTTTTTATCTTTAATTCCATAATATATATTGAAAGACATTTTTAATTTAATAGAATCATTTAAAGCATTTATTACTTTTTTTTGATCCTCTTTCAATATTAGGGGCATTAAAAAATGTATATCATTACTTTCCAATTCATCTAATTTAAATCCAGTCATTTTTTCGAACATATCATTAAAAAAATCAGTTTTCCAATTTTCCCCAGCATATAGTCTATATACAATCCCTTGAATATTATTTAAAACACTTTGATGAGTTTTAAGAACTTCCAATATTTTTTCCTGTTTATGCGAATTGATAGCAGTTTCAATGGTAAATTTAAGATCATCTTCATTGAAAGGTTTGATCATATATCTAAATGGATTAGTAGATTCAGCTTTTTCAATTGTTTGAATATCTGAATATACTGAAAGATATACAACCGGGACATCTAATTTTTCATGAATCTGCTTTACTGCTTCAATTCCATCAATATCTCCAGCCAAGTTAATATCCATCAAAATTAAATCCGGCTTTAAATCAGGTGCATGTGTAATAGCCTCTTCGCCAGAGCTAAAATTACCTACTACATCATATCCAAATGATTTTAGATGTAAAGTTGTTCCTAATCTTAAAATTTCTCCATCTTCTACAACTAAAATTCTTTTAGACATATGCTAACATTATAGAACATCATATTAAAAATTTATTATATTTTAATCAGTTGTTTAATATTTAATTCACTATTATTAATAAATTACAGCAAAATAAACTGATTATCAAAAAAAATAACCCCCATTAGTTCGATTATGTAACAATATGCGTAAAAGCTGAAGCTGATGTTATTCCAGAGTCCCTGTCTATCATTATTGGCTATAATAACCATTAGAAATTCATTGCGATCACCAGAATCATTGGTTTCTAATCTTTTTCATTGTCTTATGATATTGTCCTTAATATCCCACATAATATCACGGTATTGTTTTAAAAAGATATAAGGTTAAAATAATTCAAAGAAGTATAAAAAAAGAGTAAATGCAAAAAGATTAATGTGTGTATTTCATAGGTATATCCAATAAAATTTCAGCAATGTTAATTGAATGTTAATTCCATTTTAAATAATTGCTAAAGGGGATTTACGTGAAACGAATAACAATCAAAGTTGATCCTGACTTGGATGTAAAATTTAGAAAAAAGGCATCGCAAAAATATCAGTTTGAAAAAGGATGGTATAGTCTTGCTGTAGAAGAGGCAATGAAATCATGGGCTGCAGAAAATAACACAGTTTTAACTAATATCAATGATTTAATGAATTCTATAAATTCTGATTCCTGGAAAAAACTGAAATCTGAACTTAATATTAAAAAAAATAATCCCTTTGAGAATATGGAAGATTTTATCAATTATATTAACAATGAAAGTGATTATGACTTAAAAATTGAACGTGAAGGGGACAATATAATGGTAGAATTAAAAAATAACTCCCCTATAGAAGATCTTGAGAAAAACTTAAAAACCTTGATGACACTACATCTCCTTCTTATAATTATCTTATCTTCTTTAGAAGAAGCTACAGAAGATAAATATATAATTAGTGGAGTAGGTACAATACCCCCTATTTATATAAACAAAATCAAATGAGCTTAATATTGCTTCAAAACCATTATCTAACTTTTCTTTGTGTTATAAATTAACCATTCATTAAATAATTCCGATCATATTCAAACCAACATAAACCATCAAAGCTACGAATATGTAATTCAATTGACGTGGTGGAAGCTTATGGGCTGCTTTAACGCCGAATTGGGCCATAGGAATACTTGCACCAGCTAAAATAACAAATTGAAGAAGATTGACATAACCTAATGAATATTGAGGCAATCCAGAGACTCCTAATCCATTAAAAATATAAGAAACAATCCCTCCAATTGAGGTAAATATTATAACCGCAGTTGAAGTTCCAATAGCTTTATGTATTCCATATCCCATTGCAATTACCATAAATGGAACTATAATAAAACCACCGCCAACCCCAAGGAGTCCTGACATTATTCCAATAATAAATCCAGCGATGATATAGTAAATATTATTATCAACTGGTTCCTTTTTAACTTCTGGAGATTTATAAAGCAGCATTCTAACAGCCACTGCTAAAGCTGTAATTCCAAAGAGAACTTTAAGAATCCCTCCAGGAACATTGGCTGCAATAGTCCCCCCCAAAATGCCACCCATACTTCCAGTAATTGCTAGAAATATCATGGGCTTAACTAAAACAGCATTTCTACGGTAGTGCCCATAGGCACTGCTTATAGCTGTTGGAAGTATAACTGCAAGGCTTGTACCTAATGAAACTCTGATTGCAATTGTAGGATCGATTCCAATAGATACAAGAAGCCAATATTGAATTGGGACCATAATAAATCCTCCTCCCACTCCAAGGAGGCCTGATGCAAATCCAATTCCTGCACCTGTGATTATAAGAACAACGATATAAAAAATAGTAGGATCCATATAATTATTCCTTTTTAATTCAATTTTTTAAACTATTCTTTTAATAGTTAGTTATTAATTTTAATTCAAATATTACTTACCAAATGCTTACGAAACTCTCGAAATTCTACGAATTTCGGAGCACGAAAAACGAAGTTTTTCGTAAGCTATGTTTCGTAGCCGGAAAAATTTTCAATTTTTCACATGCTCACAAAATCTTTGATTTTGTGGCCGGAAAAAATTAGAAATTTTTTCCATGTTTGAAAATCGGAGATTTTCAACCGTGAAAATTATTAGTTTTCACATGCTTACCAAACTATATTTAAACTAGACATTTATATAGACGTTTATATATTGAATAATGATAATAATAAAAAAAATTTCAAAATTATAACAATACTATTCTAAAATTATACGAGTTTTCATAAAACTTATAGTAGCCATAATGGTGATAAAAGGTGGAACTTACAAAAATCAAAGGCATCGGTGACAAACTAGCGAAAAAAATCGTTGCCAGTTTCGGCAGCGAGGAAAACCTACACGCAGCAATCAGTAACTTCGAAGTTGATAAACTTTCAGAAATTGAAGGTGTAAGCCAGGCTAAAGCTATAGAAATAATAAATGCAGCTTTAGGAAATCCTAGGGAAGAATTTTTAAAAACAGGACAGGCTGTTCAAATTTATGATGATATTATTGCCAGAATTCTTAGATATTCCAATACAAAATACGGAAAAAACAAAATTCTTCTAATTAGCCCAACAAAGGACACTGCAAAAATTCAGGAAAATCTTGATTTTGTAATGAATGCAAAGAAAACTGTATCAACGCTCCCTATGGATGAAATCAGCAATTTACTTAAAAAAGTAAATCCATCAGGCAAAGAAAAGCCCAAATACGATCCAACAAGAGCAATACTTGTAGAGTCCAGAGAAGATTACAGAAGACTTATGGATATGGATTTAAACAGGTATTCAACCATTATCACTGCAGAAGAATTAGAAACTGTTGAAGATTATGAACTAGTAGTATACCTGTTTTCTACGGGGCAAATAGAACTTGATGACATGTATAATGTAGCCATGATAACCAGTGATTCATCTGAATTTGAAATAGTTCCTGAAGCTGTTCTCTCTTATTTCTACACAAACTACGATCTTCTGGTGAATGTTTTAAAGATTAAAAATATTTTAGGTCGTGAATCATCAATAGAGGAAATTATAGAAATTCTGGATTCTCTTGAATCTGCTAAAGTTGATGAAAGCATATTTGACGCCAGCGTTGAAGACGCAAAGAAAAAAGCAGATGAAAAACTTCAAGAAAGCATCAAAAAAGTTGACCTTAGAGGAGATGAAGTTTTAGCCCTTATGAACGAGGGAATGCCTGCTAAAATCCAGAATATATTTGATGAAGTGATAAAAGAAGCCAGAGATGAAATCAAAGAAAAAACAGGATGCTCTTTTGACCCATTCATTCAAAAATATCCTGTTGAAATAGATTATCAAGAGCTCGAGAGGGTTAAGAAGCAGGAAGTATCAAAGCAGCATATTAACACGTTCGATAAAAAAGTTAAAGCTGCATCAAGGCTTTCAACCCTTAAAGAAAGAATTGAGACCGAAATTCAGGAAATTCTGGAATTCGATTATGAATTTGCACTTGGATGCTTTGCATATTACTATGACTTAAATTCGCCGCAAATAGGTGATGAGTTCAATTTTGAAGGTGCAATACATCTAAATCTGGTCCTTGATAATGAAATTAATATCCAGAAAATAAATTATTCACTCAAAACTCCAGAAAATGTTGCACTCCTTACTGGGGCAAACAGTGGTGGTAAAACAACACTCCTTGAAACCCTTGCCCAGATTTCAATAATGACTCAAATGGGGCTTCCAGTTTGTGCAGAAGATGCCACTGTTAAACTAATTGATGAAGTATATTTCTTCTCAAAGAAAAGATCACTCGATGCTGGTGCTTTTGAATCATTCCTCAACACATTCATGCCAGTTGTAATTACAGATACTAATAAACTTGTTTTATTAGATGAATTAGAAGCCATTACAGAACTTGAAGCTGCCGTGAAAATAATAGCAAGCTTTATAGATCTCTTAAAAGATTCTGATTCATATGCAGTTATTGTAACCCACATGGCACGTGAGATAATGAAATATACCCAGGTCCGGGTTGATGGAATTGAAGCAAAAGGTCTTGATGATAACTACAATTTAATTGTAGACAGGACCCCTAAGATGAATTATCTTGCAAAAAGTACGCCTGAATTGATCCTCCGAATGATATATGAGAAGTCCGATGGAAAATTGAAAGATATATATGGAGAGATACTCGGGAAGTTCTAATTTTTTCTTATTTTTAACTCCACCAATCAGTAATAATATAGTCCCAAAGGTTCATAATATATGTAATAAATTATTGGAGGCTATATTATGAAAGTTAAATACACCAACATTGCAGTTAAAAATCTTGATGAGTCTGTAAAATTCTATACTGACGTATTAGGATTTGAAGAAAATAATCGTTTCAATCCAGAAAAAGGAGTAACCATTGCCTTTTTAAAAGGGGATGGAGAAAGTATGCTTGAGCTGACTGAAGGCATAGAAAATCTGGATCCAAAAATGAAAGGTAAAAATGGACTTTTTATGGTAGGATTAGAAGTTTCTGACATGAATAGATCTGCACGAGAAATCCAAAATAAAGGAGTTAAATTTACAAGGGGTCCAATTGACACCCCTAATGGAACAAAAATAGCATTTTTTGAGGATCCTCAAGGAGTGCAGATTGAACTTATACAACCACCTTAACTTATTCTTTTTAAAATCCGTTAATTTTTTATAATCTTCCCAGATAATAGAAAAAGATAAGTATCAAATTTTTAAAATCATTTTATTAAGTGATAAAATGGACTGGGAAGTAATATTTGTTGCAGTTGTTTTTATTTCAGTTATTAGCATTATGGGCATAGCTGCTTACTTTGAAGGTTCTGAATCAGGAATTATCAGTCCAATTGAAAGTGATATTAATCCTAATATTCCTGACCAAAGCGATTTTTATCTACCAACTGTTACTGGAGAAAATATTTCTGCATATAAATCATCCTGCACTGAATTAGACTTAAATAAATTGGTTAATAATTCTGGATCATTAGAAGGGCAAAAAATAAAATTTAAAGGAGAATTATGCGGTATATTCGAAAATAATCAAAATAGTGCCAATATGCAGATTAAAATCCATGGTCTGTCATTATATCCCTATATACTAGTTTCTTATTCAACTAAAATAAATTATAGTATAGGAGATCAATTGGAAATTTATGGAGAATACAATGGTGATGGTACCTACGAAACTGAAACAGTACCATTTATTAAAGCGGCCTATATTGAAAAAGTTTAGAAATATCTTAAGTTTATTTTACAAAAAAAGATTTAATACTATTTTTAAAAAGTGATATTTTGTCCCTTAACGAAACTGAAAACTATATAGAAAGATATGGATGCAAAGTCAAGTACTGGATCTCTGGAAACCCAGATAAACCCCCTATTTTTTTCGTCCATGGTGCATGTGTAGATCACACCCAGTTTGACTTACAGATTCCTTTATTAAAGGACAATTACCAGATGATCAGATGTGATATGAGGGGGCATGGCCAATCACGACCCCTCAATGGACATTTTAGCATTAAGGATGCTGCAGATGATGTGTTAAATATTTTAGATGATTTAAGTAAAGATAAAGCCATATTCATAGGCCAATCTGCGGGGACCTATGTAATTCAAGAGTTTGCATTTCAGCACCCTGAAAGAATAAAAGCCATGATTATAATTGATGGAACCTGTATCACTGCCAAATTGTCTCTGATAGAATCACTAGCCGTCAGGGCTTCACCATTGATGTTCCGGTTGTGGCCTTATGAAAATCTTAAAAAGGCTATGGTTGATGCATCATCTATAAAAACTTCAACAAGGCAACAATTAAAGAAACAGTTCAATGGATTATCTAAAAAAGAATTCATAAAGATATGGGATGGTCTTTCCACATGCATTCATTACGAGCCATATTATCATGTTCAATCTCCACTTTTACTGGTATACGGCGAATATGATAACACAGGAAATATACGTAAAGCCATGAAAGATTGGGCAAAAAGAGATAAACAGAGTAAATATGTAGTTATACCTGATGCTGGACACTGTTCTAATCAGGATAACCCTGAATTCTTTAATAAAGTGATGATTGAATTTTTAGGAGAATTGTAAAATTAATATATCTTGTTGTTTGAGAATTATCAGCTTATTTTATTAGATTATTACGATCAAATTTATATTTATTACAAATCATAGATATCTTAGTAAAAAATGCCGAGGTTGAAGAAAATCGCATTTTCTGAACATTCGAAATTTTTAATTTCTATGTTCCAAAATTCAAAGAATTTTGAAAAACCAAAATAGAAAATTTGGAGGTAAAAATATGGGTATTGATGAAGAATTACATGATAAAATTGTTAATGCTTTAAAAGGTGCTAATTTCCCTATAAACAGTTATGAAAAACTTATGGAATCATTCCCTAAAGGTAAAGCAGGTGTATGCAGAGCCCCTGGATTTGATATATCGGTGGAAGATGCTGTGACTTCACTTGTAGAAGAAGATTTTCCATTTAATGATTCAGAAGAAGTGGCACATGTGGTAATTAAAAGGATAAGAAGGGGAGGAATAATGTAAATATAATCTAAAAAGACTTGATTAAATATTAATTTAGCTTTAAGAGAGATTATTCTGAGCCATTAAATTGTTGATATTTTCTGTGTTCGTCTTTTATGAATTATCCAGTAAATTAGAGTCCAAAAAACATAAATAAAAATAATAGCATTTGAAAAAGTAGCATTTAATAATCGATATTAAAAGCTAGAATATTACTTTATTTCTTAATAAGGAATATAATTCTTTCTATTTGTGCATAATAGTAAATAATATTATTATCACCTACAAACACTTATTCGGCATAAAGGAGAGGGACAAATTGAAAAAATCAACTATTTTGAAATCATATCTAGTTTGTGAAAGGTGTAATGACTATTATAAACTCCGGAAAGATGAATCTCCAGAAGATTTTAGGGACGTGTGCAAATGTGGAGGATCTTTAAAACTTATTCAAGAACTTAATAACCATATCCCTGATGAACCAAATGTTTGCCCTAAATGTGGAAAAGAAAATGTAAAAACATCTAGATTATGTGTATTCTGTGGTAAAACACTAAAATCTGATCATACTAGTAATAAAGGGATAAAATGGGTTCCAATATGTTATGGATCCTTGGTTTCAATTTTAATTACTTTACCCCTTTCTTTATATGTACATTTCACAAATATGACAGATACAAATATTCCATTTTTTATAATAGCATTTATGTCACCATTTGTGGGGGGATTAATCGCAGCACATTCAAGTAATGCATATAAAAATGGTCTTTTAAATGGAATTTTCCCAATTTCTCTCCTAATTATTTTGATGCTAATTTTGGGAGTTATATTCCCCTCAAAAGTAGGGCTAGATACATACCTAAGAATTTTTACACCATTTATACTTTTTGGAGTTATTGGTAGTTTAATAGGTGTATCTCTTAATAAGAAAGTTTTAAATCTTAAATTAAACGAATTAAGAAATTAAAAATTTGAAACAATTCGAATAGTGCTTTTATTTATAAATTTAGTAAGCTATTTTAAAACAAGTCATCGTTAATGGATACTTAACAATTATAAAAGTAATTTTGCCTGCATACTAACTCACTGGTTCACAGGTAGTTCACCCTTTCCTCCCCGAGCAACCCTCGAAGCAGGCAGTCTGTCTAGTGCTGGGTTTCTCCTAGTCATCGAAGGCTTAGCCAACCTCATAAGAGGACCGTAGGCACCAGTCAAATAATGATATGACATTGATTAATTTGTAATTTATAAAGATAAGTTTTTGTATGAATCCCAAAAAGTTTAAGATCATTACAACATTCACTTTCGTGAAATTATTACTAATAACAAAATAATTACTATTTAATAAACTAATTTTGAAAATATCTTTAAAATTAATGTTTGTGTTAGTGGAAAGGCCGGCAACGTCTTGAGGTTCCCATAAAAGACATTATAGTACAGTTCAAATCGCTGGAGGACTTTACTTCTGGGATCGAAACGAGACCAGGTGTATCCCCTCCGCTATGGTCGCCGAACCAATGAA
>JAEYPF010000006.1 GCA_023411115.1 Methanobacteriota archaeon | reverse complement strand
AGTTCATGTGCATGTCAAAACTTTTTAAAACTCCTCTAAATTCTCTTCCGCCTTTAAGCTTGATTAATACTTGGGAGTTTAATGATTTACCTAACGCGTCAAGTGGTCTTGAAACATTCACATTCTTCTGTACACTCACAATTATCACCTTTCCTATAACTTCATTGTTGGTGCGATTTATATTTAAATGTATCCTTCATCAATTATAAAGTATATCATGGACTTTAGCTATAAGTCAACAATATAACCTTATTTTCACCATTAAATATAACTAAATCCTTCTTTTAATTAAGAAACCAATCTAAACTAAAAACTGAATTTAGTAGTAAGAAATGTTATCTATTTTTATGTTTTTAATAGTATTTAAGCTTAAAAAGATTATGATTACAGATACCCTTCTTTATAACATAAAAAAGACTAAAAATTTATCTACTCCTCTGTTCATTGTTAAAAAATGATTTAAGTACAAATTTATATTTAAGCTTTACTATTAAATCAAATCAGAACTCAAAATCTATTATATTATTAATTGATATCAGATTCAGTAGCCAACCTAAAAAAAGAGGATGATTGGTAATAAGAACGAATAATAAATAAATTATTAGATCATTATAACATCCCTGATTTTATAGTATTTTTTTCCAAATGTACATTTCAAGTAAAAAGTTTAAATAAATTAAAATATTCCTTCTTATTTAAATAAAAATATTAAATTATTAGAGTTATAATAGGAATAAGATATAAGTTTAATAGGTGTAAAAAATTGAAGATTAAAAAAAGGTATTACCTTCAAAAAAAGAAATTAAAAAAGCTTATAAACCAATTGGGCAATTATTCAACCTTAATTAATTCTAAAAGCAAAGTTGAAATACTGGAAAGTGATCCTTATGACATAATACTGGTAGATGGACAACCATTAGTCATGAGCATTGAAGATACATACTTTCCAACGTTAAAAGGAGCTTTAAAGCTGGATATTACAGAAAAGTATGTTGTAGTAGATATGGGTGCTGTAAAATTCGTTGCAAAAGGTGCCGATATAATGAGCCCTGGAATTACAGAAGCAGATCCTGAAGTTAAAAAGGGAGATCTAGTTATAATTATTGAAGAAACTCATAGAAAACCTCTTGCAATTGGAAAAGCACTTATTTCCGGTCCAGAAATGGTGGAAGGGGATGAAGGAAAAGCTGTAAAAGCTATTCATTTTATTGGTGATAAACTGTGGAATTTGTCTATATAAACCAGATAATGATTAAAGTCTAATTCAAGTAAAAAGTGAATATTATGGAACTTAGATACTCATCAGGAAATGTAATATCTCCACAGGTGCATGAAATTGGAGTCCTTGCAGTTGGATCTCACCTTGAAAATCATGGCGCTGCACTTCCCATTGACACAGATTCTAAGATCGCTGCACACCTCGCCCTCCAAGCATCTTTAATAAGTGGTGCAAAATTCTTAGGGATTCTGTATGCAGCGACAGAATACGATTACATCAAACACGGTATTCACATGAATGCCCAGCAGCTGGCACAAAATCAACTGCTTCCTACACTTCGAAGTGCAAAAAAATGTTTAAACATCAAAAAAGTTGTTCTGGTTAATGGACACGGCGGCAATGTACCTCTGCTGGATTACATTGAAGAAATTGAAAAAGAACTAGGACTTAAAATCATTTTTAATAATAAGATAGTAGAAATTGAAGGCCCTCACGGCGGAACTGGCGAGCTTTCAATGGGAAGTATTTTAAAAATTGTTGATGAATCAAAACTACCAGAACACTGTGATTTTAAAACATACCCCGAAGTTGGGATGGTTGGATTTAAAGAAGCAAGAAGTATCGATGAAGGAATAAATAAAGGTGCAAAGACCGTTGAAGATGAAGGTGTTTGCATAGATATTGAATTGGGTAAATCTCTCATAGACACAGCTTTAAATGATATAATCCAGGATATCAAAAACTTACTGTCTGATTAATCATATGACTATCTGAATTATTTAAATTATATTGCAACTTATCACTGTGATAAAATGAACTTTAATTTTGAATCAAAGCAATTTAAATACTTAATCTGTATTTTACTCTTATTTTCCATTACATTAACTGTATTCCAGTATACTGTACAGATCAGAGAGCCGTGGATGGGAGATCAACTTAACTATAACTGGATTGGGAACAAGACAGGCAATGATCATCAAATCCTTACAGCTGAAACCCTTAAATTTACTGAAAACTGGTATAGAGAAGGTCCAGTTAACTTGAAGTTTGCAATGTTAGAAAATCCAAAATCAATAGAATTCCCTACATTGTCCAGCAGAAATCCATATACATCATATTTACCTGGAGCAATTGTCCCCATATACTTAATCAGTGAGTTACAGGGGCATGATCCAACACCATCGATGATAATGGAATACAATTTAATTAACCATTTTTTAATAGCATTTTTCCTATCTTTACTCATTTTCTTCTTTTTAAGACAGTTGAAGGTTGATTACGTCAATTCGTTTTTATTTTCTACTTTGCCCATATTCATTGAGTTATTATTGCCTGCTCCTTTATACTGGCATCAAAATGTGTATTTCTCAGATCAGGCGGTAATTTTACCCTTCGTTCTATTCATCTTTTTAGAAGTAATCAGACCAGCAGCTGCAGACAAAAAATTAATGGTTATAAACATTTTTCAGTATTTTTTAATGTTTTATGGGATTTTAACAGACTGGTTCTTTGTCTTTGTGATAATGGTGGTTTATATTAAGCGTATTTTTGAAGGTGAAATATTTAAGGGTTCCATATGGACTTTTTTAAAGAGCAGCCTTATTTACTGGGCAATACCTTTAATTACAGTCTATTTATATATCCTACAGTTAACTCTACTGGGCACATTCAATCAGGCCATTGATAGATTTTTCCTTAGGACAGGTACGTCAGCAGATGGAATAGATTATACAAATATCTTTTTAACCAGGATTCAGGAATTTATGTACCCTGGATACGGTGAAATAATCACTTTAGCGCTTGTTATCAGCATAATAACTGTTTTATTGTGTGTTATCATACTCTTTATTTTAAAAATTAAAAGAGATGAAGTTAAAAAGATATCAGGGCTTATAGCAATCATACTGGTGCCATGCATAATACAGATGATAATATTTAAGAACCATACCATTATGCACGAATTTTCAGTGCTTAAATTATCTATCCCATTAGCTACTATCCCTTTTGTACTTTTTCCAGTTTTATTATTCTTTATTTTTAAAAATCTAAATACATTTTATATCTCTTTAAACTTTAAAAAGCACAGCTTAAAATTCAATTACGTTTTATTCATAGTATTTTTAATTACAGCAGCATTTACCTCTTTTAATGTTTTAAGCGAACACAATGGTTACCATAACTTCTTTTCTACAGACAGCAACAATTATCAGGAACTAGGAAACTCCATACAAAAAAATACACAGTACAACGACATTCTTTTTTCACCAGATTTAGAAATAATTGGATATTCGCAGATTGGATGTTCCCAAATAGAGCTGGCCTATTCTATGAAGGAAGTTTATAGAATAAATTCACTAGATGATATTAAGGAAAAAATAAAAGGAATCAACGGCGACTATAGAATAGTCGTGTTATTAGTTGGTTCAGCATGGGAAAATAAACCTGCTAATACTACCCTTATTAAAGATGGGAAATATTACTACTATATAGTTGATCCTAAAACATTATAATATAAATTTAGTAATTTCAGTACTTTAATTCTCAATAGATCTTATACGTTTTGAACATTCCTTTGCAATGCTTTCATTGTTAAAGGCCTTTGCAATCCTTCTTATGGCTTCAAGTGCCCTTATTATTGCATCAAGCCATGAAAATATATCTCCTGCATATACATGCATCTGATAATTCTTTAAAAGCTTTCTACTGATATCAACAGGATCTTTTTTATGCAGTCTGTGTTTGAGGATTTTTCTGGAAAGTTCTTCCTGGAAACACTTGCAAAATGGCCTATCCTGACATCTGCAGGACATAAAATCGATTTGCAAGTTTATAAGTGCATCTTGAAGATTAGGATCAAGTTTTGAAACAGTTTCACCAGATGATAATATGTCAAGCGTGGAATCAGCGAATAATCTGGCAGATACGTTGATATTGAGCGCTTTACCTAATCTTCTGTTTAATCTGTTAGACATATAGGCATTTTCAAATGGTTCAAGTTTTAACGCAATTTCTAGAGGATCAACATATCCTTTCTTCTTTTTGTCATGCGTTTTCAGATTTATGTTCCTTTTTATGTATTCTGCAGCATTTAAATCCATGAAAGATACCGAAACTGCTCTTCCATATCTTGTTGGGAGTATTTCATTATTCTGTTCATTTACTAGACCCTTATCATGTAGGATATTATATGCTTCTTCCAAATCTAATGGAATATCTCGATTTTTATAGGCATCTATAAGTTCTTTGAACGTGTGCACCCTTCCAGAGCATATATCTGCTAAAGACTGCTCCAGTACATCTTCCTCTGAGTACTGTACATAAATAGGGTCTACATCACTTTCAAGCAGACTAACAGCCTGCATATCCTCTGTTTCATCACCGTATTTTCTTCCAACCTCAGGTATCAGGTAAACTTTCCCAACATCGTGATAAGTAGGCCTTCCTGCCCTTCCAAGCATTTGAGAGAATTCATTATTGGTAAGCCATTTATTTCCCATTATGAGAGATTCAAATATGACCTGTGAAGCCGGAAAATCTACACCTGCTGCAAGAGCGGCAGTAGTAACCACTGTTGAAATCTTTTGATTTGCAAATTCTTTCTCTATCTTACTCTTTTTTGCATAGGAAAGTCCAGCATGGTATGCTGCTGCCTTTATATTTCTTTTTGTTAAATGATCTGCAATAGAATGAGTTTTTCTACGGGAATTTGTAAATATAATAGTCTGGCCATGGAATCCTTTTTTAGAGATGTTTTTATATTCTGCCCTTGCAAGTTTAGTCATTATATCAGTTTTTTCATATTCAGATTTTGCAAATATCAAATGCCTTTCTAGTGGGACAGGACGCTTATCATATTCAACAAGCCTCATTCCAAATTCTTTTGCAATTTCTCCAGGGTTTTGGACAGTTGCAGATAGCCCGATGATCTGTATATCTTTAAAAAGGGATTTTAATCGATTTATAAGTCCATTCAGTCGTGGACCTCTGTCTTCATCATCAAGCATGTGTATTTCATCGATTACAACGGTACCAAGTTCCCCAAAATCTTCTGATTTTCCAGAGCGCAGCAGGAAATCAAGTCCTTCGTAGGTTCCAACTACTATATCTGCATTTTTAATATCATCATCAGGGAGTGTAAGCTCCTCTTTTGCTTTTATTCTACTCATACCAACTTTTATTGCAACTTTTAACCCTAATTTAGAGTATTTTTTCTTAAAATCCCTGTATTTTTGATTTGCAAGTGCCACAAGTGGTGTTAAAAATATGAATTTTTTACCATTCATTGTATTGGGTACACCTGCGATCTCGCCAATTAAAGTTTTTCCACTTGCAGTTGCCGAAACTACAAGTAAATTTTCTCCATTAAGAAGTCCATTCTGTAAAGCCAATGATTGTACAGGTAACAAGTACTTACCATGGTGTTTTAATATCTTTTTAAGTTCATCAGGGATTTTAACATCGTCTATTTTCATTTTTGGAGTGTTATCCTCCCCAGGTATAATTTTATCAAAGAGAGTCAAATCTGGATTCTTTACAGGGTTAAATTTAGGGTTAAAAACGCTTAAAACTTTATCAAGATCACCAGTTTTATCCAGCATTCTTTTAAAATTATTAAATACGCTTAAATCAATTCCATTATATTTTAATTCACGTTTAATTTCTTCTTCAGCGCATAATCTACATATATAATCCTTATGATGCAGATAAGATGATTCACGCTTAATAACTGTTATATAACCTTCTAATGTGCAGTGTTTGCAGATCCGTGTTTTTTTAAATTCAATATTAAGAGAATTAAGCATTTCTTCTATTTCTTCATCTTCACCAATTAAATAAACGTTCTGCTTTTTTAAAATCTTCAATGCTTCACTTGGAGGGAAGAGAGACTCTTTATCACCTTTTTTTACTATAAACTTGTAAGGCCTGATTTGATTGTTAATTTGTTTAAGCTTTAAATAACCATAAAAAAGAGGTTTTCTCCTTGAATTTAATGCTTCTTTTGAGCTTCCAATGGGAAATAACTCCACAATTTTCTTATTTCGCCGTAAAATTATCATGATTATCTACCATTATCTAAAAAAAATAGAATTTGATCGCTAGATCATACAAATGTATGTCTTTATTATTTATATACTCTATGAATTTAAATTAAAGATGTCTGAGATTTAAATGTTTAAAGTGAACTTATAAAATTTTAAATTGAGATTATAACATATTTTAGAAGATTTTATATTTAAGGGGGCTGTTATAATCCGTAAATCTCAAACAAACTATATTCAAATATTTAATTTTTATTGAGTACTATTCCTTTTGGAAGGATTGGTTGAATTATTTGTACCATTATTTACAGGAGTCGAATTTGTTGAATTGGTTGTGTTATAGAACTGCTTCATGACATGAGCTGGTTCAAAGGAAGGATCACCTATGGTTGAAATTTGCTGCTCATTACTTGAAGCGGATATGGATGGTAAAAAGCCAGAAGTAACATCATTACCTGAATTCAGCACGTTTATACATGAACCAAACCCAAATGCAATTAAAGATATCATTAAAACTATAAAAAGCTTTCCCTTTTTCTTTGAATTCATAGAAAACTCCTCATTTATTTGATTAATTTATAACTAATTATTAAATTTACTTTGAGATTTATAAAGCTATCTAATTAAGATTAACAAGCTTAAATTAAATTTAAATTTGTATTGGAAAAATTAATCTAAGAATCTAACTATGTGCTGTCATTAAAATATTAGTCAACATGAATCATTTAAGTAAGGTTATTTACGCACCATATAGTAAACCCCCACAACTAAAAAGGGCATTATAATTAAGAGTATCGTAGATGCGACAGTTGCATTAGCTGAAAAATAAGTTATTGCAACACTTAATGGGATGATACCATCCCTCATACTACTTGAATATAAAAATGCAATGCTATCTTTCTTTTTTACCTTCAAAAACTTACCTAAAATGTAACCGTATGCAAACCCAGCTACAAGCAAGATAACAACCAGAAAACCAATCAGTAAAATCAAACTAAACTCATTGGATATTAAATTTGATGCCATATGGGCAATTGCGACTATTATTATAAAAAGACCAACGAAGGATGAAAGTAAAGTGATTGTATTTTTAGCTGGAACGTATTTTTCTTCTTCTAAACGTAAAAATAGTGCAATAACCGCCGGGACAAATATGGATAAAGCAAGGAGTTTAAATATTGATATTGCTAGATCAGGAGATGCAATACCCATAAAATAAAGAATTATTGGATAGACAATGATACTCAGCATCATAGAGAATAATGCTGTGGTTACTGAAATGGCACCATCGCCATTTGAAAGTTCAGTCCATAATGCGGCCACCACTGGTGATGGAGCAAAACATAGAAGAATTATTCCAACATAAATATCCTGTGAAGGAAGGAAGAAATAGCTAAATAAAATTCCAATAACAGGGTACAGTATAAGATTGGATACAGTAAGTGCTAAAATTTTTCGAGGGTGATTCACTATTCTTGTAAAATCACCTATACTGTGTTCAATGACCATGGAAAAGACTAAAATCGCAAGTAAAACAGGCACGTACGGTGATAAAACAGAAAATTGGGGGAATGTAAAACCTAAAATTACACAAATTACCGTTAATAACCCATAATATTTCCTTATGTTTCCGTGAATTGATTTCCCTATACTTCCATGAACCCTAGTCGTTGACATTTTTATTTCTCACCATTTATTTTATCAATTTTCTTTTATTGACCGTTACTTTTAAATTTAACTATGTGTATACAAAATAACACATAAAAGGAACTATTATACAAAAACACAGTCTTAAATGATAATTAAAATTAAAACATAATTTAAAAAATATTAGTAATACATTTATAATAGAATTAATATAAATTTGCATTTGAGAATATGAAATAAAATGAGTATAAACAGGCGAAATTCATGTATTTAATGTATACTTCTTTTAATGTAAGATTATTTTTATCTTGATTTCAGCATTATTTTCAGTAAATTTCAATAATATGAAAAAACAAAGTAATACAGGAATATAAAAAAGTTATAATTTTTAAAGGCTTAAAATGTTATGATAATTTAATTTTTCAATTTGATGAAAATCATAGAATTTCGAGGGCGTTAAAAATTTTCAATTTTTCAATGTTATAAAGAATAAAGGTGAATATCGTGGCAAATAAAGTCGTTAAAGTATTGTTAATCGAAGATAATGACGCAGATGCAAGATTTATAAGCGAGATGTTTAAGGATATAAAAAGAACAGAGTTTGAAGTGACCCACGCAAAAAGGCTTGAAGACGGGCTTAAACTTTTAGATAAAGATTTATTTGATGTTTTACTTTTAGATCTGAGTTTACCTGATAGTACAGGACTTAGTACATTTGAAAAGGCACATGCATATGACCCTGAATTACCAATCGTTATTTTAAGCGGTTTAGACGATGAAGAAGTTGCAGTTAGGGCTGTAAGGGAAGGTGCACAGGATTATTTAATGAAGGGAGAAGTCAGCAGTAGATTACTTTCTAGAGCAATCAGCTATGCAATAGAGCGCCAGAATACAGAGAGAGAATTAATAGAAAGCCGCAATGATCTTATAAATTTGATCAGCAGTTATACAACAGAATTAAAAGAAAAAGGAGTTAAAGAAGCTGAAGATATACATAAAAGTTTGGAAACAAAGATTTCTGATTTTCAGAAGTTAAAAAGTTCAGATATTGATATTGAAGCAGCTAAAGGCGACACTGGCAACATACAGTTATACAATGAACGAGTTCCAAAAAGCCTGTGGTTGCAAGTGGCAGAGGACTTTAAAAGCCCTCATGAGAAGCTATCTGTAAGTGAAAAAGATATCAGCCTTAAGTCTGCCGAAGCAAAAGACCTTGAAAACCTTGTAGAATTCATTAAAGAACTTGGAGAACGGGGATATTTTGCAGAAGAACACTATGTTGTAGATTTAGGAATGGGCCAGGCGATTAGACACTTTTAACTTTTTTATATTTGAAAATTTTTAAAATTCATTATTAATTTATTTTATTAAAAAATTAGATATATCTGCTAAAAAATCATTTTATCTAGCAATTGGTTTCCTATATTCACATGGAACTGCAGTCTGACATTTACCGCAGGCATATCTTGGCTTATTTAACTTAAACATCTTATCAAGGAACATAGAACAGGATTCAGCATCTTTACCATTTTTATTTATTGCTAAAGGTGGACATCGGCCAATACATTCACCGCATTTGGTACAATATTCATCTATTTCTTGATATGGTCTTAGTTTAGGTTCTAATTCCATGTCCACGATGACACTGCCAAAACGGCCGGCAGTTCCTAAACTTGTGATTAGAGAATAATTTAAGCTGAACGTTCCAAGACCTGCAATAAAAGCAGCATGACGTTCCGACCAGTTACTTACATGATTAGTAACTTTATAACGTTTATCTAGAGCTGGAGCTAGTGCTCTTCCTCCTTCTGATTCTATCGCACTAATGATTAAACGCCTTAAAGCGTTGTTAACCATTTCTCCCTCATAACGTCCATAAAGCCATTCTTTAGATGGCAAGCCTTTTAGCCTGTTAGAACTACGAATACGTTCGGTAAATGGTAAAAAGTAAGAAAGGATTGACTTCGCTTCAGGCAACCATTCTTTTGGTGTCAGATGATGCGGCCCAATTACATCAGGTTCTTTCAATTTCTCCCAAAATGGATCAGATGCACCTGCTACACCAAGCAGAGGCCGGTCCCATATTTGCATCATGTCAAGTTCTTCCACAAAATTCAATTGGCTATGCCTGGTAAAATCAGCCATCTTTTCTTCAAGTGAGTGCAATAATATAATCCCTCCAAAAAATAAGCAAAAAATAAAGATTTTGAAATAATAAAGAAAGTTTAATTTTAATTTAAATTATTCAACTGTTACACATTTAGCCAGATTTTTTGGCTTATCTGGATCTATACCTTTCATTATACTAATATAATATGATAAAAGTTGTAGAGGAATGACATAAGGTATAGCAGAGAATATTTCATCAATTTCTTCCTCAAATTCAATCATATCATGAGTTTCTGATTTTAAATCTTCGTCTTTAGATGATCCAAGACCAATAACATGGGCTCCTCTAGCTTTTACCTCTTCAACATTACCCAATGTTTTATCATGGCTTTTACCTGGTGGAACTACTGCAACAACAGGAACTCCATCATCAATAAGTGCTAAAGGTCCATGCTTCAATTCTCCTGCAGCGTAACCTTCAGCATGAATATAAGTTATTTCTTTAAGTTTTAATGCACCTTCTAATGCAGTTGGATATGAAAAGCCCCTTCCAATAAAGAAGAAATCAGAGGCATCCTTATATTTACCTGCTATTTCTTTAATGAGATTTTCTTTTTCAAGTGCAGATTCCATATAGTCAGGAATATCCTGTAATTTTTCTAGAAGATCTGTTCTTCCACTCATACAGATGGTAAGGAGATAAATAGCAGTAAGCTGACTTATATATGTTTTAGTTGCAGCTACACCGATTTCAGGGCCTGCTCTTGTATGTATAACATATTCGACCTCCCTGGTAACTGTACTTCCAACTACATTTACAATAGCAAGGGTCTTGGCCTTATGGTTAACAAGTCTTAAAGCCTTGAGTGTGTCTGCAGTTTCTCCAGACTGTGTTATAACAATTACAAGTGTATTTTCATCCAGTGTTTCTGCAGAATATTCAAATTCAGATGCCAGAATGACATCTGTTGAAATTCCAACCAGATTTTCAAATAAATACTTACCAATTAAAGATGCATGATACGATGTTCCACATGCTACAAAACAGATTTTATTGAATTTAGGGAAACCTTTGACTATTTTTTTAATTTCAGATGCTTCAAGAAGGGTGTTCTTAACAGCTTCTGGCTGCTCATGAATCTCTTTTAACATGAAATGGTCGTAACCACCTTTTTCAGCCATATCTGGAGTCCAATCAATGATAAAGACTTCTTTTTCTACAACATTACCTTCAGAATCTGTTACTTTGACTCCATCCTCACTTAAAATAACCATTTCGTTATCTTGAAGATAAATAATATTATCAGTATGCTGCAATATGGCGGGGACATCTGATGCAATAAAATACTCGTCTACACCTTTTCCCACTATAAGGGGACTCTCTTTTCTTGCGCCAACTACTTTATTTGGTTCATTACGAGATATAGCTGCAAGGGCATATGAACCTTTAAGATCTCCAATTGTAAGTCTTGTTGCGGCTTCTAAATTGTTTCCCTGTTCCATATATTTTTCTATAAGGTGCGGAATAACTTCAGTATCAGTATCAGATTTAAATACATGTCCTTCTTCTTCAAGCTGGCTTTTTAATTCTTTATAATTTTCAATTATTCCATTATGTACTACAGCTATACTATCTTTACAATCAGTATGAGGATGTGCATTTTCTTTTGTTGGTAACCCGTGGGTCGCCCATCTAACATGAGCTATTCCCATTGTTCCTGGTAGATCTGTTAGTTCCAATTTTTCGTGGACATCATCGATTTTTCCTTTATCTTTCTTAATTTTTATATCGCTTCCAGATGTTGCAATGCCTATAGAATCATAACCCCTGTATTCTAACCTTTTTACGCATTCTAAAAGTACAGGCGCAGCTTTTTTATCGTTGAGTATACATCCTATTATCCCGCACATAAATTTCACCAACAGGTGTTTCTATGAGTATTAATTATGTTTATTCTATTATTATTTATTTTTCATCAATCTATAATCATGAAACTACAATACCACTAATTATAATTAATATCTATATAAATTAGTCACATTCTTGTTATTTTCACCATAAATTCATAAATTTTCAGAACTAAAAACCTTGATATTAATAGTTTTAGTTATCTTTCACCAATTTTATAATCATAAAAGTACAATACCACTAATTGTAGTTAATATCTATATAAATATTTGATACTATAATATAAGGAATGGAGTTGAACATGAATATCAAAATTGGAACCCTAATATATCAAGGTAAAGCCAAGGGCGTATATGAAACTGATGATCCTCAAAAGGTTGTTGTAGAATTCAGAGATGATATTACAGCAGGGGATGGGGCTAAAAAAGATAACATCAGTGAAAAAGGATTCTGGAATTCAGTAATTTCTGCAAAGTTTTTCCAACTGCTTGAAGAAGCTGAAGTGAAAACCCAGTATGTAGAACTTATAAAACCAGGACTTATGTTATCAAAGAAGCTTGAAATGATTCCCCTTGAGGTAATTACAAGAAACATAGCTGCGGGTAGTCTTCTTCGAAGATATCCATTTGAACCAAAACAAACATTTGACCCTCCAATTATACAGATAGATTATAAAAGCGATGAATATGGCGACCCAATGCTAAATGATGATATTGCAATCGCACTTGGCCTAATAGATGAAGATAAACTTAAACAGATCAAAGAAATTACATTAAAAATAAACAAAGTGTTAAAAGATTTCTTAGAATCAAAAGGGCTTCTATTTCCTGACTTTAAAATTGAATATGGATATGACTGCGAAGGAAATATAGTCTTAGGGGATGAAATTAGTCCAGATACGTGCAGATTCTGGGATATTGAGACATGTGATATTCTTGATAAAGATCTGTTTAGACAGGGAGAATCTGGTGTTATTGAAGCCTATAAACGAGTTGCGTCCATAATATTGGATGAAAAAGATAAAGAAAAATGGAACATCGAAATATAGAATAAATTAATGAATTTAAGTCATGATAAAGAATTTTAATAAAAATCTTATGAAAAAATTAATAAGTATAAAATGTAATCTATGAATATAAATTTTATATCTTATTAATGCTATTTTCTGGTGATCAAATGAAATACAATGCTGAAGTTAAAATAAGCCTTAAAAAAGGCATGCTAAATCCAGAAGCTTCAACAACACAAAGAGCTCTTGCTCTTTTAGGATATGAAGTTGAAGGTACTGATACTATTAAAATAATTAAATTTATACTGGATGAAGAAAATGAACAGCTTGCAAGGGAAGAAGTAGATGATATGTGCCAGAGACTTCTTTGTAACCCTGTAATTCATGATTATGAAATTAAAATAACCCCCAGCACATAATTAAAATAATATTTATAAAATAATTAAAGAGGAAGACCATGAAAGTAGGAATCATACGATTTCCTGGTTCAAACTGCGATAGAGATGTATTCCATGCTCTAAAACTTGCAGGTGGAGAACCAGATTATATCTGGTGGAATCAAAAAGATCTGTCAAATTTTGATTCCATCGTAATCCCTGGTGGATTTTCTTATGGAGATTACCTGAGAGCAGGAGCAATTGCGTCAATTACTCCAGTCATAAATGGTATAAAAGAACTGATCAAGGAAGAAAAACCGGTCCTTGGGATTTGTAATGGAGCCCAAATACTTGCAGAAGTTGGTTTAGTACCAGGAGTATTTACAAACAATGAAAATGCTAAATTCATTTGTAAAGGTGTAGAATTAAAAGTTACATCAACAAGAACTCCTTTTACAAGCATGTACACCAAGAATGAAATAATTAAAATGCCGATGGCACATGCTGAAGGCCGCTATTACAACGAAGAAATTGAAAAACTCCATGATCAGGACCAGATTGTTTTGAAATTTGAAGGTGAAAACCCAAATGGATCTATGGAAGCCATAACTGGTGTTTGTGATGAAAGCGGGCTTGTTTGTGCAGTAATGCCCCATCCAGAAAGAGCTTCAGAGATGGTTTTAGGTTCAGATGATGGCCTTAAGTTCTTTAAGGGAATAGTTAATTTTAAATCATAGTATAACTTATAAAATTATTTATTTACATTTTTTGAAGATTAAACGGTGAATACATGGTAGTTTATTTAGTAGGGGCAGGACCCGGAGATCCAGAGCTAATCACTCTTAAAGCAGTGAATGTATTAAAGAAAGCCGATGTCGTACTGTATGACAAACTCGCAAATGACGAAATTTTAAAGTATGCAGAAGGTGCAAAACTCATATATGTGGGAAAACAGGCAGGACACCATTATAAATCACAGGATGAAATCAACCAAATACTTGTTGATGAAGCAAAAAATAATGATGTAGTTGTACGCCTTAAAGGTGGAGATCCATTTGTGTTTGGAAGAGGTGGGGAAGAAATACTTGCTCTACATGAAGAAGGACTTGAATTTGAACTCGTTCCAGGTGTAACTTCTGCTATTGGAGTTCCAACAACCATTGGCCTCCCTGTTACTCACAGAGGAGTTGCAACATCATTTACAGTCGTTACAGGTCATGAAGACCCCACAAAAGATAAAAAACAGGTTAAATGGGACTTTAAAGCAGATACAATTGTAATATTGATGGGAATTGGAAATTTAGCCGAAAATACATCTGAAATTATGAAGTATAAAGATCCCAAAACTCCAGTATGTGTAATTGAAAAGGGTACAATGGAAGGTCAAAGAATAGTGACTGGTACGCTGGAAGATATAACTGAAAAGGATATTAAACCACCGGCTTTAGTAGTTATCGGGCATGTTGTTGATATATTCAAGGAAATCAGATTGAATGATGCAAAAAATTAAGAAGGCAAAATCATGAAGGGCTTAGAAGGTAAAAAAATTGTTATAACAAGACCTGCTGAAAGAGCTAAAGATTCTGTTGAAATGGTAAAGTCTTACGGTGCAATTCCAATTGTAACTCCCACCATTGAACTTAAGGATTCCAAACCAGGAGAAATGATGAATTTCTGCAGTAAGCTTAATGAACTGGACTGGCTTATATTTACTTCTCCAAGAGCTATAAAATCATTTTTTAAATACTGCAGTCTTGACGGTGTTGAAAATTTAAAAATTGCAACAATTGGTCCTAAAACCGAAGAAGTGTTGAATAAATACAATGTTAAAGCCGACCTTATTCCCGATGATTATACTGCAGAAGGGCTTCTGGAATCATTTGAAAAATTTGATGTTAATGGCATGAAAATGGGACTTCCAAGAACCATGGTGGCAAGATACACACTTCCACATGGACTTGAAAGAAGAGGAGCACAGGTTTTTCTTGCAGATGCCTATAAGTCAGAGATGCCTGATGATAAATCAAAAATATACGAGCTTATAGATAAAATATTAAATAAAGAAATAGATGTTATAATGTTTACAAGCCCATTAACTGTTAAAAATCTCGTTAAAATCGCGAAAGAAGAGAATAAAGTAGAAATTTTAGATGTGTTAAGGAACGATGAGGTTTTAGTTGCGGCAATTGGCCCCATAACTAAAAAAGTGCTGGATGCATATGAGATTAACCCAATAATGCCTGAAGAATACACATTTAAAAATATGCTGGACAAATTGGTAGATGTAATGAATTAGATTTTGAGGGATAAATAATGAGAACAATAATATGGCCCGTTTATATTGATTCTAAAAAAACAAAAAGAGATGGAAGACGAATTTCTATGAAAAACGCTGTATCTTCTCCAAAATTAAGAGAAATTTCTAAAGCAGCAGAAAAGTTACATCTTAATCCTGAAGTTGAAAATAATAAATCATACTCAAGATCATGGTGGGAATCCTCAGGAAGAGTAGTTGTAGATAAAAGCACCACCAAACGGGAAACATTGATTAAAATAAGCAATATGATTAAGGGAATGAGGTCCTAATCCTATTTAAGAATGTAAAACATAAACAATCAAAAATAAAACGTTTTATTTAATTAAATTACAAATATTTATATTCATTCATAAAATAAGTTTAAATCATATTAATATTTTGTTTAAATTTTTACTGGAGCCAGAAAAGAAATGGAAGCTATTACACAAGATCAAATGAACCATGCATTCTCAAAAGCCCATGAAATAGTCAAAGATGCCGAAGATATTAAAATATATAGCCATATTGACTGTGATGGAATAACTGCCGGTGCAATACTGTCTTCCATGCTTGATAATCTGGAAAAAGATCATGAAGTAGATTTCATAACCCTTGATAAAATAGATGACCTTGAACTTGAAAATGAACTTACCATATTTTCAGATCTCGGCTCTGGACAACGTGTGGATAAATTAGGCAAATCTTCTTCAAAGATAATCATTTTAGACCATCACCCACCATTGCGACCCATGGCTTATGATAATCACATATCAAACAAATTTTTAGAATTAAATTCTCATTATTACGGCATAGACGGGTCATACGAGGTTTCAGGAGGTGGAATGTCATACTTACTTGCACGCACATTTGGATTTTATGATCTAAGCTGGTTAGGAGTTTTAAGTGCAGTTGGAGACATGCAAAACGGCATGAGTGGAAAATTAGTAGGCTTGAATAAGGAAATTCTAGCTGATAGTATTCAAAGGAAGCTCACAGCCACAGCCCATGACCTTTCAATCTACGGAAGACAGACAAGACCTATATTTGTGGCCCTTTCATATTTTGGAGATGTTAACCTCCCTATAACAAATAACAGAACGGAATGCATTCATATGTTAAATAAACTCGGCATTCCAACTAAAAGTGGTAAAAGAGCCCGAGTTTTATCCGATTTAACTCAGGAAGAAAAAAGTAAAATATTTTCTGAGCTTGTAAGGATGCTGAGCCGTGAAGTACCCCAAAAATACATAAAACACGTCCCTAAGCTAGTCGCTGGAGAGTCTTATGATTTTTTAGAAGAAAAAAAGTATTCTCCACTTAGAGATGCCAGTGAATTTTCAACTGCAGTTAACGCATGCAGCCGCCATAAACATCCAGATATTGCGCTTAATGTCCTGAAAGGTGATAGAGGATTTGCACTGGATGAAATGGATCAGCTCGCCCTTGAGCACAGGAGATATCTTGCTCAAAAGATGGAATGGGTGCGAGAAGATGATAGAATTATTCATCTACAAAATTTACAGTATTTTGAAGGTAGTGAAATTAAAAGCGAAGTAATCGGAACTGTTGCAGGGATGATTTTAAGTTATGGTGATTGGAGAAAACCAATAATAGGCTTTACACCTGTTGGGGATGATTCTGAAGGAATAAAAGTATCACTGCGCTGTTCACGTCTTCTGGCATATGATGGGATACATTTTGGAAATATAATAAGAAAAGTGGCAGCAAAAGTTGGAGGAAATGGAGGAGGGCACTCTGTTGCCTGCGGGGCATATCTTCCTGAAGAAAATATGGATAAATTCCTCAATGTATTTGATGAATATTTAAAAGGTAAAATTTAGCCTCAAAGGATTTCAATATCCTTAAAAAATAAACGGTGAATAAATGAAAGTTTTCAAAAAAAAAGGAGAACTTACTAGATTCCAGATTCTTGCTGAAATTGCCAAACAGCAGCCACATCTAAGACAAAAAGATATAGCTGAAAAACTTGGAATAACCATTCAGGCTGTTTCTGAAAATATTAAAAGTCTAAATGATGAAGGTTTTGTGGAAATAAGGGAAGGAACTGCAAGATACCATATTACAAAAAGAGGAATTGAAAAGCTAAAAAAAGAGGCTGTTGACCTTAGAAAGTATGCAGATGAAGTAGTAGAAACCATGAATACATACAAGTCCATATGGCCTGCAATAGCAAAGGAAGAGTTAAAATCTGGCCAGAATGTATGTCTTAAAATGGAAAATGGTACTCTATATGCTACAAAAGAAAAAACAGATGCATCAGCAGAAGTGCTTAACGACGCTTCCAAAGGAGAAGATGTGGCTTTAATTAAATTAACTGGCATTATAGAGCTTAGAAATGGTACAGTGACCATAATAAAACTTCCCACTATAAATCAGGGTGGTTCGAGAGCATCTGATATGGACAAAATCCAGAGAATTTATAAAAAAGGATTTGATAAAGTTGGAATAATGGGAACAATTTCAAGGACTGTTACAGACAAATTAGAAATTTTTCCAGATTTTGAATTTGCAACTCCCTATGCTACGGTTGCTGCCGCAAAAAGAGGTCTAAATGTACTTGTTTTTGCAGTGGGCAAGATGACTAAAAGTATAACAACAAAGTTGGATGAAGATGGAATACAATATGTTATAGAAGATGTCAAAATTTGATTGAAGATGTTGCCATGAAAATGAGTAATCAAACATCTGAAAATGAATTTTTCATGCCATCAGACCAGTATAATCTTTCTAAGTTACCAGATTCTATAATTTCTATTTTAACACCTGAAAAATCTGAAAATAGATTACCCTACAGTTATTTTAATTGTTCTTATGATAAAGTAGTTCTTTTTGTAATTGACGGGCTTGGTGAAAATTATTTACGAAAATTTAATGAGAATATTAATTTTTTAAAGACCATTCATAAAATTGGGTCAGATCTTTTTCTAACATGCCAGTTCCCCTCAACTACAGCAACCAATATAACTACCATACATACAGGGCTTGATGTAGCATATCACGGTGTTTATGAGTGGTTCTACTATGAACCTCTGGTTGATGAGATAATTGCACCTGTACTTTTTTCATATGCAGGTGATAATAGAGAAACTCTGCAAAATAAGGTTAATCCAAAGGATATATTGCCTACACAAACCGTATATCAAAAATTAAATCAACATGGTGTTAAAAGCGTTGTTTTTCAAAATAAGAAACATGTTAACTCTACCTATTCTAAAATTCTTTTAAATGGTGCTGATATAAAGGGATATAATTCACTATCTAAAGGAATTAAGGCTTTAGCCAACTGTATAAATATAAAGAATGGAAAAACATATTATCTTTTTTATTATGATGCCATTGATAAAACATCACATAAATATGGTCCTGAATCTAAAAAATCCAGTAAAGAAGTAAAAAAACTATTTAACTCAATTGAGAAATTGCAAATTATGCTAAATAACACTGATGAAGACATTCTTTTTATTTTAACATCCGATCATGGACAGATATCGTTAGATAATAAAAAAAATGTCTATTTAAACCAGGAATTTCCAGAAATTGAGAAGTACATTAAAAAATCCAGAAATGAAAATCTCCTTGTGCCTGCAGGTTCTGCACGTGACATGTATTTATACATTGAAGATGAAATGCTCGATGATGTTTTAAATCTCCTTAAAAATAAATTATATAAAAAAGCGATGGTCTGTAAAACAAGTTATTTGATTAAACACAATTATTTTGGAAGAAAAAAGATATCCTCTGCATTACAAAACAGACTTGGTAACCTGGCTATTTTACCATTGGGAAACTGGACAGTATGGTGGTATGAAAAGGATACCTTTGGGGTCAATAATTCAGGTCATCATGGGGGATTGTCAGGGGAAGAAATAAATGTTCCGCTTCTGGTCTGGGATTATCAGGACTGGAATAAATAGAGATCAACCTAATTTTAAACTATTTATGAATTAATTCACATAATCAAGATTGAATAAATTCACTAAGGTGTGATAATGGACTGGTTTACAGTGTATATCATCATTAGAATAGTGATTTTAGTGATTATTCTAATTATAATTTTCAAAATGTGGGGTTAAATCACTTTCCATATTAAAATATAATAAATTCAAGCATCTATAGAAATCTGCAGCCCCTGTGATCAATTCTGGCAATTATTGCATCTTCTATATTTGTATCTTCACTTTCAGATATTGCAAAAGCAGTATTCCCAAGCATAGCCATAGATGCACCTATTGTTTCATTTTCAAGTATTTCAACCGTTTCTTTAACATCATCGCTCATAAGCCCTGTATTTTCTGCAAATTTTCTGGATAATTCCATGAATTTTCGCGGTTTTGGGTTTTTTACAAGTTCTTGCAGCAAATTTCTCCCCATTTCATTGATCTTCTTTTTATGGTAAGGGTCTTCAATGATATCTGCAGTGTTGATTTCACCAAAGGTCTTTGAAATGACAAAGAGTTCTTCAGAATCATTTAAAACTATTTTATCTGTGATTCCAACTCCAGGAGCCCCTTCTTTGGTTCTAAATACAATTCCACCAGATACTTCCCCTATTACATCCCCTAAACCACTTTTCATTTCTACTTCTGCAATGTGTGCAATTTGTGCAGCTTGATTAAATGTAAGGGGTAGTCCCAGGATATTTGAAATGCATATCGATGTTCCAAGGGCAAAGGCAGCAGAAGTTCCAAAGCCCGCCCCAATAGGTACCTGTACATCGTGTTCAATTTTAATTTTTTTGCCTTCTAGATTAAAATTGTTTTTTAGGATTTCTAAAGTTTTTTCGGTTATTGAGGCATTTCTAGGGTCGTTTTTCCCATTTACTTTAATTTTTGCCCCACTTCCATCGGTGATTTCAACTTCCGTTATGACTCCCTTATCCATAACTACGCCAGCACCTCGGGATCCTTTCTTGATGGGATTATCATTATCTAATATTTCAAAAAATCCAGTGATATGAGACGGAACAAATATTGAACAATTCATTTAAACACCTTGTACAATCAAAATATAAATAAAGAAAATTTAAACTGAACATCAATCAGCTAATGTTTTTGATAGAAATGAAATCAGTAAACTAACATTTCAATTTCATCATTATATTTAATATGCTGTTTGACAATAAAAAGATAAGTAAAGTTTAATCATCATATTTCAATATTAATTATCTAAAAACAATTATAATTTAAATTCAGTAGTACTAAGGAGGGAATTACATTAATAAAAGGATAGACCTTCACATGCACAGTATATTCAGCGATGGAGAGCTTTTACCGTCTGAAATCGCCAGAAGAGCCCATGTACTAAACCATGAGGCAATTGCAATAACTGATCACGTTGATGCATCTAATATTGATTGTGTCAGACGAATCAGGGACGTAATACTTGATATAAGAGAAAATTGGGACATAGAAGTTATTCCGGGTGCCGAAATTACCCATGCTCCCGCTGAAATTATTGGCAAACTCGCAAACAAGGCAAAAAAACTGGGGGCCGAAATCGTTGTTGTCCATGGAGAAACCCTGATGGAACCTGTAGTTGAAGGAACCAACTGGGCAGCTGTAAATTGCCCAGAGGTAGATATACTTGCACATCCAGGATTAATAACTCATGAGGAAGCCGAAATTGCCAAGGAAAATAATATTGCACTGGAAATAAGTGCAAGACGAGGGCATTCCCTCTCAAATGGACATGTTGTTAAGGTGGCTATGGAAGCGGGTGCAAATTTAGTGGTTGATACAGATACACACGCACCTGAAGATATCATATCATATGAAAGAGCTTATGTTATAGCAAAAGGCGCAGGGTTACCTGAAAAAGAGATTGAAAGGGCATTAAGGGATAATCCTCTGGAGATTTTAAGAAATAAGGGTATATTTAAGTAAATTATAAAAATAGGCCTTTAATTTTTCTAAAGTATACTTAAATCAATTAAAATGAAAAAAAAATCCTTTATTTACTTTTTATCTATTAATCTATTTGTTATAATACCATCTACACCCATTTCAGCAAATTTTTTAAATACTTTTGGATCATCAATAGCCCACGGATATATAAATAAATCATTATTTTTGGCCTGTTTTACCAGTTTTTCATTCATATACCTGTAGCTTGGAAAAATAATGTTTGCACCCGCATTAGATGCCATTTGACCCACATTGACAGGCTGACATACAAATATAATTCCTGCATTTACCGATGGATTTAATTCCCTTGCATTTTTAACGCTTTCATGAAAAAATGAGGCCAATATTATTTTTTCTAAATTATTTTCACTGATCTTTTGAAGAATCCTATTTTCAGTTCCTGGTTCTTTAATCTCAATTACAAGCCCAACTTTGTTCTTTGTAGTTTTTATTAATTCATCAAGAGTTGGAATTGTTTCTCCTAGACCCGCATCCAGTTTTTTAAGTTCTTCAAGGTTTTGATCTTTTACAAGTCCGCTACCATTTGTTGTTCGATTAACATCGGCATCATGCATTATAACTAGTTCTTCATCTTTACTCATTCTTATATCAACCTCAACGAAATCTGCACCCATTTCTATTGCCCTTTTAATTGATCTCAATGTATTTTCAGGCTCAAAAAAAGATGCACCCCTGTGAGCTATAATTTGCATTTTTAACATTCCTGTATTAATTATGATTCCAATGCAATATTAATAATTGCATTTAACAGAAGTCCTTAGAACAGTTTTAGCCAATTTCCCGCTTAATTTCCAGAATATGATTTGATACGCTAATTTTTATAAAAAAATGAATATTTTGAGATTAAACATGCCATATTAATTATAATAACATTTATTATAATTAAAAACATGATTTATGGCATTAATTCCAAAAATATAATAGTTATTGTTCACATATTTATATAAAAAGGAAAGGAGGTGCAATTATGAATGATAAAATCACAGGGATTATTTATATTATAATTGCCATTCTAATAATAGTAGTGAGATTTGCGGTCCCAAGCTTCTTTGACTATTTGATAGGAATAATAGCTGTTATTTTACTGATAGTAGGGATTTATTTGCTGTTATTTAAAAGATATTAAACCAATCATAGAAACCCAAATAACTGTCTGCAAGCAGCGTTCCTCATTAAAACAAGCATATTTAGTAGGTTAAACCACGTCGTACTCCAGTATCAGATCTTCACCCAATTCATAACTTTTTTTAAGTTTTAATTTAATTGCATCACTCATTTTGCCAATACCCTCACCATCAACAAGGGTCTTTGACTGAACTCCACCTGCAATTATTGGAGCTACACATACCCTGACTTCATTAACCAGACCATTTATTAGCATTGAATAATTTAGCGTTGATCCACCTTCAAGCATTAAAGTCTTTATTCCAATTTCTGAAAGCTCCTTCATCAATAATTTAAGATCAACCCTATCTTTACCACACTTTAAAACTGTGGCTTTTTTTTCTAAAGCACTGATCTTTTCTGGATCCACATTTTCTGTTGTGGCAATAATGGTAGGTGCATCTTCATTTAAAATACGGAAATTCAAAGGGGTGCGAGCCTGGCTGTCAACAACAATTCTTACAGGGTTATCTTCTGGTTTAGCCTCAATTTTATGCACTGTAAGTCTTGGATCATCAGCTAAGAGCGTATTTATCCCAACCACTATGGCGTCCATTTCTTTTCGAAGCTTATGAACTCTAATTAGATCCTCTTTACCTGAAATTTCAGAGCTCCCTGTTTTGGTAGCAATTTTACCATCTAAAGTCATTGCAGCATTTAATATTACGTAAGGTCTCACTTTACCACGTCAATGAATTATTTATAGATTAATACCGTCCTAAAATTAAAAAATAAAATGGTTAATTATTTCCACCGCCAAATATCTGCTGGATATTCTGTGCAATGGAACTTATAGTGTTTAAAATTGAATTTATACTGTTCAGTATGTCCTGAATTGGGCCCATTGTATTTTGAACATCTTTAGCTGTTTGATTTGCCGTAGCAGAAGCATTATTAAGCGCTTTTTGCGTTGTATTTGTGATATTATCCAGTGAGGACGCTGCACTTACAGACTGGACAAATCCAAAGGTTATTAAAAGCACTGCCATTATACCAATAATTTTCATATTCATTTTGTTCACCTATTGTTTTATGGTTATTAATGGATTCAAAGGGTATTTTAAATATTATCCTATTTAATTAAATATGTTGACCTAATTTAAAATATTTACACCTGCTGATTAGTTCCGTTTCATTTGATCTCGGCGTTAGTTGCAGTTTAATTTATTGATCTAATTTCAGATCTGCGGTGTTTTGAACCATTTATTTAAATTTTTAAAAATAAAATAAAATTTGGTGCTATACTAATCCTCATATCATGCAATTCATATTAGGATAACTCCAAGTGATTATAAATAGCACTACCCCTATTAGTGGACACTTCTATACCCTAGTGTCCCTAATCCATATTTTATTTTTGTTTATTGTCCAACTGATAGCATGGACATTACTGCTTTTTTAATTCCAAAAAAAATAAATTAATAATAAGCTTAAGGCGGTAATTTTACTATATTAAACCAGAAATTATTAATTGAGTTTATTATCTTTGCAAATTCATCAAAATCAACAGGTTTAGTGATATAAGAACTTGCAAGGCCATCATAACTTTTATTTATATCTTCTTCATCAGTAGATGTAGTTAAAATAATTACAGGAATTCTTTTTAAATCCTTGTCTTTTTTCATTTCCTTTAAAACTTCATGACCACCCATACGAGGTAAATTTAAATCTAAAATAACAATACTTGGGCAATCTTCAACAGGTTTACAATTAACATGTAAGTATTTTAAGGCTTCAATTCCATCTTCAACAATATGTAATTCAGTATTATTATTCATTTCTCTTAAAAATTCTTTTATTAAGCGTGCATCGGGTTCACTATCTTCAACTAATAGAATAGTAATTTTTTGTGAGTTTACATATGGATCCATTGTTATTTACACCTTGATTTATAGACTTTTAAATACACAAATAAATTCATACTTAAAGCATTATGTTTACGTCTGTTAAACTACTATTTAAAGCTTGTAATGTATTATATACTTACAAATATTCTTTTACTATTTCAGAATCAAATGCTAATTTTCATAGGAAGTGTAAAATAAAAAGTTGAACCTTTACCTAATTCAGATTCTACCCAAATTCGTCCGCCATGTTGGTCTATTATTTTTTTAACTATTGCAAGACCTATTCCCGTTCCTTCATATTCTCCTTGTGTATGTAATCGTTGAAAAATCATGAAAATTCGGTCAAAATATTCTGGATCAATTCCAATACCATTGTCAGATATACTAAAAACAAATTCATGACCTTCTTTCCTTGATGAAATATGGACCCTTGGCGGTTCTTCTGGCTTTCTGTATTTAATTGCGTTAGATATAAGGTTTTGGAATACTTGGGTTAATAATCTTTCATTAGCATATACTTCAGGTAAAGAATCACAAGTCACTTCACCATTATTCTCATCAAGAATTACATGAAAGTCAGATATTATATTTTTAACAATTTCTTTTGTATTAACTAATTTAAACTCTTCTCCTTTAGATGTAACTTTTGAATACTCTAATAAATCCTTAATTAGGCTTTGCATTCTCTTTGAAGCATCTACAATATAATCCATGAATTCATCAGCGTCACTATCAAGCTTACCTTTATAACGCCGATCTAAAAGTTGTGTAAAACTTGCTATTGTCCTAAGCGGTTCTTGAAGATCATGACTTGTAACATATGCAAACTGCTGTAATTCATCATTAGAATTCTTTAATTCATCATTCACATTTTCCAATTCTTTAGTTCGTTCTTGAACTTGTACTTCAAGATTATCACGAGCTAACCTTAATTCTTCTTCAATTTGCTTGCGATGGGTAATATCTTCAAAGACAGTTGCAAATTTTCCTTTTTCTGGAGAAGTAATTAGAATACGGAAATGTTTATTCATAGGTTCAAAAAAAGCCTCTAAAAGTGCAGGATTACCGCTTTCAGCAACTTGGGCAAAAATGTCAAGATAAGGTGGTTTACCCGTTCCATAAAGTTGAGAAGCTTTCTTTCCAATAACTACATTTCTTTTCAAACCAATAATATGCTCATAAGCAGGATTTATATCAATGATAACATAATCAACAGCTTCATTGGAAGATCCATATAAAACTTTATGTATGGCTACTCCTTCAGCCATAGAGGAATATAAAGACCTAAATTTCTCTTCACTTTCTTTTAAATCTTCTTCAGTTTTTTTACGTTCAGTTATATCTCTAACTATTACAATTGTTCTATCATTCCCATTTCTGTCTTTAAAGATACCCGATGAAAATTCACCCTCAAATTTTGACCCATCACACCTTACATAAGTAGTTTCGCTCTTAATTTTACCAAAACGCTTCCTTTCTTCAATTATTCGAGGTGTGCGTGGGTCATCCATATCTAAAATGCCTTTTCTACCTAATTTACAGATTTTTTCTTTACTACAACCAAACATTTTTTCTGTAGCAGGATTAACATCTAAAATTCTGCCATCAGGGGATGTAAGGAAAATGGCATCCAAACTATTTTCAAAAATAGATTTATATGATTCCTCTGATTCTAATAAAGATTCCTCTAATTTTTTATGTTCCGTTATATCTGCTCTAAGTACTGCAAAAAGGTCATCAGTTATATCAAAACCTGAAACAATGAAATATTTATCTGTAGGTGCATAATAAACTTCAAATCGATTTTCCTTACCTGTTTGATGTAATTCATTTATTGCTTTAAGATGTGGCTGTATGAAGTCAGTACCAAATATTTCTATTGCATTTTTCCCAATATCATCTACAGAACTTAATCCCATAGTTTCAACAGTTGTAGAATTCATATATACAAGGATACCATTAATTACTTCACCTTTATCGTTAAAAATTAATTTATATACTGATACACCTTCAAGCATATTGTCAAATATCTTAAACTGATTTTCAGCTAATGATTTAGGATTTAATTTCATTATTTCATCTTTTATCGCGTTTTTAGTGCATAATTATCAATTTTAAGACAAATTAATTTTCAATAATTTACATTAGTATTTATATTAACTTTTTTTATAAATTATTAATCTTTTACAAATATTCATTACTTTTATATTATGAGGCATTCTGGGGCGAAGCCCCTTATCGGAGGCGGGTGTGGGTGTGAGGGACGGATTAGAATAAGCGAACTTCGTCATATGCCTTGTATATTACGATAATCAGGCTCCTCGAAGGGACGTTGTCTTTGTAATATACGCGTATGACGCCACGTAAGTGGTTTAAAGTTCGCAGCTGATCTTATAAATAACAAATGACCTGATTAATGAAAATTTTATATTTTCATGGTATATTTCCGAAGGAACTGGAATTCGCTAGAAATTTCATAAAAAAGAAGTCATTAATAAAATTTCATTTGAAGTCTCTTTTATTGAATTCATTAATTAAAATCTTTTTGAAACCATTTAATATGGTTTCCATGTACTAAAGTCTTTATTTTTCACTTAAAATTTCATATCCTTCTTTTAAAAGGTAAATTGCTATTAATATTCCAATTAAAGAATCAGCCTGCCATATTCCAAAAATATAGTTCATTAAAAGCCCAAAAAGAAGAGCCCCTGATAAATAAGCACATGCAAGAGTTTGTTTAGAATCAGCTATTAAACTCCTACTGTTTAACTCTTTTCCAGTTCTAAATTTCATATAATATAGGGCAGGCATTATAATAATAGAAGCCATAGCTATAATTATTCCAATAAGACTTGGTTCTGGAATTTCCCCAGTATAAATATTCTTTAAAGATTCGTACAATACGTAAGCTCCCAGAATTAAAAAAGTATAACCAACATATTTCAACGCTCTATTTTCAATCTCTTCCTCTTTAGATTCCTCCAATTTACCGCTCTTTTTAAATCTCCACACCATTATAACTGCTGAAAATGATTCAACAGCACTATCAAGCCCAAACCCCACAAGAGAAACACTTCCAGCAATTAAACCTGCAAAAATAGATAGTAATCCTTCTATGATATTGTAGATAATAGTGAAATATGATAGATTTAACGCTTTTTTATTGAGTTTAGAGTTCATATAATCCCTTAAATAACATTTATCAAATTCTTATCTAATTATAATGATCTAATATTTATTTTTAATTTCCTTAAAATTAGTGGATAATGTGATTTCATAAAAAATAAGCCATTAATAGAATTCATTTGAGGTCTATTTAATTGAATTCATTAATTGAAAGAAAAATTTATTAAATTTATAATCCAATTAATACTAGTGAACTATAATGTTAAAACATTTGAATACAGAATTAGAACCAACCGGTAAAGAAGAACCGAATACTACAACTTTTATGATGAGTTTTGTAGAAACTGCCGATGTTAGTGAACCTAACTTAGTAGCTGTTTTAACAAATTATGAAAAAGGTAGATTTGATTCCAATTGTAGTTACAGCTGGCAATACATCAAAAAGGATTCCCAGTTCTTAATCGACATTATAATACACTATTATGATTCTGAATTAGAAAAAGAAGAAAATATATTAAACATTATCAAAGACTTTGAAAAAGACTTTATATCCCATTATAACACAGAAATCATGTATTAATTCTCTTCAATTTTTGAACTATCTTATTATCATCCTAATAATTGACTCGAAGTGTATCTTTAATATTATTTCTTAGTATTACATTCTAATAGAACACCTTCTATCAATAAGGTTTGCATTACTTGACTACTAGTATAAATTCACATATTAAAGATATTTTAACTGTTAAAAATATCTATTTAGATAGTTTTATTGAATCATAAAACCTTTTATCATTTTTTCAACAGCTTTAATTTCATCTGCAGTAGGAATTTCATTATTAAATGGATATTCACTTTCTGGCAAATATTCAAGTATTTTTAAGCCATTTTCATCATCTGATTCAACTACAAATCGTTTAATGTTTCCTAAAGGTATATTAACTATCATAGGTAACATTTTATCCTTCTTTTCTTTTTCCATTCCCATAATATTAATTCTAATAAAATGTTTTTGATATTCAACTGAATATCCAAATTCCATTACTTTAACTGCTATCATAAAATCACCATAGTACATTAAATTATAACATAACTTAAATTTTATGATTATATTCAAATTTCGTCCTTTAAATTTCCATTACTCCATTTTCAACAATTCGCTTGATGGTATCTTTAATGGATTCGCTTAAGTCATTTAATAGAACCACCGTCCTTTTGTAGAGAGTAACATTACTCCTCTGGAGCTCTTCTAAGAATCACATCTCACAATTTTTCTAAAGACTATGCACCATCTAGAGCCTATTCTATGAGACCAAATTCTAGATCTAACTGAGGGATTCTTTAAAAGGGCGTTCATCTTTGCTACTTAAAAAAAGAATTTACTTATTTATTTTGAAAATAATATAATGTGAATGTAACCTAGAAATTAACTAAAAAAATGGTGAAATAATTAGATTAAACTTAACTAATTAAATATGTTGACTTACTAACTTTATTTTTTAATTATTTAACTGGAGGCAAAAAATGAGTGAAGACAAGTATAAAAAAGGTTTAGAAATGCTTAAAATAATGAATCCAAAATCATATGGGCAATTATCAGCGAATTTAGAAGATATTGCTCCTGATTTAGCCCGTTTTGTCGCTGAATTTCCTTATGCGGATGTTTACACACGTCCAGGTTTAGATTTAAAAACAAGAGAACTTGTAACCATTGCAAGTCTTACAACTCTAGGACATGCACAGATAGAACTCAAAAGCCATATTAGAGGAGCTTTAAATGTGGGATGTACCCGAGAGGAGATCGTTGAGGTACTTATTCAGATGGCTGTTTATGCAGGTTTTCCAGCTGCTTTAAACGGCGTATACACTGCAAAGGAAGTGTTTGCAGAAATAGATGATGAAGAATAACTCCTTTTGTTATAACGCCGGCGGCTGCCGCTGGCGGCTTAAGTAGTAAACTATAAACTCAAATCTCCAAATATTTAATATAAAAGAAAAATTCAATTAAAAATTAAAACTAAGAAAAAAGTAACTTAAATTGTAGTTTTGTTATATCCCAAAAACCTTTCTTGCATTTCTCTCTGTCTTTTTACCTACCTTTAATACGGGTAAAGACTTTATATCTGCAATCTTTTTAACAGTTTCTTCTACAAAAGCAGGCTCATTCTTATACCCCTTAAAAGGGGAGAGATAAGGGCTATCGGTTTCAGTAAGTATATTCTGAATCGGTATTTCTTCTACAAGTTCTTTATGATAATCAGAATAACAAATTATGGTTGAAAATGAAACATAATAACTTTCATCCACGATTTTACTTGCTGTTTCAACATCACCACCATAACAGTGGAATATAACATCAATATCTCTGGAATATTCATTTACCAGATCAAATGCTTTTATTTCAGCATCTCTTGCATGGATCACTATTGGCATTTCATATTCATTGGCCAGGTCTATAAATCTTCTAAAAACCTTTACCTGTCTGTTTCTTGCTTCATTATTATCTATATGGTAAAAATCAAGCCCAGTTTCACCTACTGCAACTGCCTTATCAATATTTTCATGAATTTCCTTAAAAGCTTCGTCAATTATATTGAAATCTGCTTTTGACGCATCTACTGGATGAAATCCAAGGGTGCCGTATATGAATCCTCTATAGTCTTCTACAAGTTTAAGTGTTCTTCTGTTTCCACCTAATGTAGCCCCTGAATTAACAACTGCATCCAGTTTTTTCTTTGCTCGCGCTATTACTTCTTCTCTGTTTTTGTTAAAGTCTTTAAAATCAACATGACAGTGTGAATCAATCATAAATATTCCTCAGTAAAAATTGTAGTTAAATTAAATATAAAAAGAGAAGTTAAACCCCAAAACGCCTTTCTCTTTCCTGATACGATCTAAGCGCCCTTAAAAAATCAACTTTTCTAAGTTCAGGCCATAAACTATCACAGAAATACAGTTCAGAATAGGAAGATTGCCATAATAAAAATCCGCTGAGTCTTTCTTCCCCACTTGTTCTTATTATGAGATTTGGATCTTCTAAACCCGCAGTATAAAGGTTTTCATTAACACTTTCTTCATTTATGTCATCACATTCCAATTTTCCTTCCTTTACATCCTTTGAAATCTTTTTTATGGCGTCAATTATTTCCATTCGCCCATCATAACCTATTGCAATATTCACGATTCGTTTTTTATATGAAGCTGTAGATTCTTCTGCAATTCTTATTGCCTCTCTCACATTCTCTGGAAGCAAATCTAAATTACCAACAGCTTTTATTCTAACTTCATTTTTGTGAATCTTGGGATTTCTAGCTATACCTTCAAACTCTTTCTGGAAAAGAAGCATTAAGCCTTCTACTTCTTTTGGAGGCCTGTTAAAGTTCTCTGTAGAAAATGCATAAGCTGTAACGATTTCTATTCCCAGTTCAATTGACCAATCCAGAACTTTCTCAAGGGTATTTACACCCCTTCTATGGCCTTCTATTGCCTCCATATTACCCATTATTTTTGAATAACGTCTATTACCATCCATTATTATAGCTATATGTTTGGGCATGTTTTCTGGTTTAAGATTTCTTGATATGTACCATTCATAAACTCTATAAACTGGTTTTAATACCTGCATTTTTACTCCTACTCTTTGCTAGATAATTTGAAAATTCTAAAGCTCTAATGTATCCTTCCACGCTTTGTGATCTTGAAGTATCTATGAATATTTCATCGATTCCGAGCGTTACAGCACCATGACTTTTAACTGAACCCAGAAAAACAAGAGTTCGAAAGATCAAGTTTCCAGATATGCCATCTGGTGCTAAAATGAAGTTTACATTATCCTTTATTGCATTTTCTATTAATATAAAATAATGTTTTACAGAATATTTACTTTTTACGATGCTGGTTACAAGTTCTCCCTCTGCAATGGAACTATCAATTTTCTGACTTCTACCTACATCCTGGCGCCTTCCACCAGAAAGTACTGCAATTTTAGGTTCTATTCCTAATTTTAATAGGAACTCAGCCCCTAGATTCACTATTTTTACCTTCTCCTCTAAGCTATCTCCTTCGTCAATTCCAACAGGTGCAAGTAAAAATTTCTCACCGTTAACCTCTAAAAATGATGTTCTAAAAATTTCATTACAATATTTCTCTTTTAATACATTCAATACTTTTGAAGAACCAAGGGATCCTCTTATAGCAGCATCTATCTCTTTGTTTAGCAGCATATCAACTAGCTCATCTTCAGACTCAGTTAAAATCACTTCAAAATCTACATTTTTTGAAGCTTTAACTATATTTCTATTTTCACCAATGCCTGCTGCAATCTTCATGTTATCATTTATACTTGAGTTATAACTTATAATGTTTTTATACTTACCCTTAACTTAAAGTTTAAATTATTGATTTCGGAATATACATCTTGAAATAAATTTAGTTAACATCTTTAAATTAAACGCACTTTGTAATTCAATAACTCATTATTAATGAATTCATATTAATCATTCTAACTTTAAGTTGTTTCTATTTAAATAAGGGTATTCATTTTTATTCTAATAATGAATATTTAATGTTTCTTAAAATAGGTCAAATACTTCATTTAAGTTAACTGATATATACAATATAATAAAATTCATCCTAATTATTATAATACATATTATCATAAGACTAATATATTAGTATTATATAATACATTAACAAATCTGATTAATATATAATGATGTGGTGTTTTAATGCCAGCAGATGGTAATGCAAGCAAGTCTTTTGAATTAAACTTCTTTAAGAATTTAAAAGAGTCTAATAAAAATTATGGATATTTAGTATGCCATAAATGTTATGGATATTATCCGCTTAAAGAAAATGAATTACCTAATGATTTTGTAGAGTGTGAATGCGGTAACGACCTTGAATTTTATGAAAACATTAATGACCTGACCAAGATTAAGGGTTTGAATGCAGATGAGAATGGAAAAAGTTCAGAATTGCTATATGATGACTATAAAGAACTGCAGGAAATAGTGAACGTCCTTAAAAGCAAGTCTGAAAAAAGAAAAGAATTTTTTGAAGAGTTATCAACACGTATTGAAATGCAGGAAGAGATACTGAATGAAATTAAATATGGTGAATGGAGATTATGGGACACCATTGAAGAAAATAGTTTATACAACAATATCAAAGGACAGAGATCAATTGTAAAAAATATCATGGAACAGGAAGATAACTTTCTGTCATATGTCAAAGAGCAGCGTACAAAGGCTGAAAATGTAGAAAATAGATCACATACATCAAATTATGTAAAAATCAGCGCGCTTTTAATTGTTATATCAATAATTATCCTTGGAATTTTTCTATTTGATTTTATAACATGAAAAAAGAAAAATGGATTTGGCGCATTTCATTGTTTAAGGGCCATTTCTATTACATCCAGCGTTTTTTGAATATCATCCTCGTCATGTGCCTGTGATATGAAACAACATTCAAACTGTGATGGGGGAATAAATACGCCATTTTTAAGTAAAGTATGGAAATACTTGCCAAATTTTTCAATATCAGCAGATTTGGCACTTGTATAATCATATACTTCATTATCTGTGAAGTATATCTGGAACATGGAGCTTAAACCAACCACATTGAAATTTAAACCCTCGTCATTAAGTATATTCTGAATTCCAGTTTTTAATACCTCTCCTTTTTTATCCATTTCAGAATAAAAATTACCATTCAACTGATTTAGCATTGCAAGCCCTGCGGTAACTGATACTGGATTTCCATTAAAGGTTCCTGCCTGATAAACCGTACCTTCTGGAGCTATCATTTCCATAAGCTCTTTTTTACCAGCTAAAGCACCCATAGGGAATCCTCCGCCAAGTATTTTTCCTAAAGTTACAAGATCTGGAGTTACTCCAAAGTATTCCTGCGCTCCACCTTCAGCTATCCTAAATCCAGTAATAACCTCATCAAATATCAGGACAATATTATTTTCCCCAGTTATTTTACGTAAAAAATTTAAATAATCTTCTTTTGGTGGAATAAACCCTATGTTTCCCATTATAGGCTCCACAATTATAGCTGCAATGTCATCTCCATCTTTTTCAATTAAATCTATTACCGCTTCTTCATCGTTGAAAGGTATTAAAACTGTGTTTTTTGTGGTCTCTTCTGGAACACCCGGAGAATCAGGCAGTCCAACCGCACCAGAGCCCGATTTTACAAGGACATAATCATGTGCACCATGATAAGAACCTTCAAACTTAATAATCTTCTTTTTACCTGTAAATGCCCTTGCAAGTCTAATTGCACTCATGGTTGCTTCAGTACCTGAATTTACAAACCGCACCATTTCAGCACATGGTACTTTCTTAATTACAAGTTTTGCAAGTTTTATTTCATTTTCAGTTGGAACACCGTATGCTGAACCAATTTTAAGCTGATCAGCAACTGCATTCATGATTTCTTCGTTTGCATGACCTAGAACGAGAGGCCCATAGGCGAGGCAGTAGTCAATGTAAGAATTCCCGTCAACGTCGAATAATTTTGAACCCTTCGCTTTTTCTGCAAAAAAAGGGTATGGTTTATAAGCTCTAACTGGAGAATCTACGCCTCCTGGAAGATAATTTTTGGCTTCTTTGAATAATTCTTCAGATTTCATGTTTTAACTCCTTAAACCAAATTATTGAATCAAATAATAGATCTTTTAAAATCATTTATTATATAATGAAAGAATTGATTTATAATTTATTTCATGTCCAGCAAATAATTCATTTTTGTAAAAATATAGAGCATCTAAATAGTACTACAAATCTAATCTTTTTCAAGTCCAATAAGTGAGTTTGCAATGGCTACTGCAACTGGTGTTCCGCCTTTTGGCCCTTTTGTTATTATATTAGGAATTTTAGTCATTCTAAGGGCTTCTTTAGATTCTGCAGCTCCAACAAAACCGACAGGAACTCCCACAATAGATCTTGCTTTCATATCTTCGTTTTCAACCAGATTTATAGCTTCAAAAAGTGCTGTTGGGGCATTTCCAATTACAATAACTCCATCGAACCCATTATCATAGGCAACGCGCATTGCAGCTGCCGCTCTGGTTATCTGTTCTTCTTTTGCAATTTTAATAGCATCCTCATGACCAATATAGCATTTTAGTTCCCCTTCATACTTATTTATTCCTGCTTTAACCATGTTTATGTCTGTAAGGATGTCTTTTTTTGCTTTAATCGCTTTTATACTTTCACCTATAAAATCAGATGATATCCTTGTAATATCTGCATATTCAGGGTCTGCAGTCGAATGTACAATCCTCTCAACTATTAATTGTTCTGCGGGAGAAAGATCCTTTATTTTATCAGCAATTAATGACCTTACTATTTTTCTACTTTTTGATGCTATATCATAGCCCTGTTTTGTTGATGCACCCATAAATGTAGTTTCTGTAGAAGAATCCTGATTTTTATTCATAATTTCACATCTTAAGATTTATTCCATGTTTTCGTTGTCACTTTTTATAATGTAATGTCTGGTTCTATATATTTTTCTCTAAATTATTATCAAATTCACTAAATAAAATTTTAAAAACTGGTTAATCCTGAAAACTGGAAGTGTAAAATAAAAAATAAAGTAGGAACTCTAAATTAAAGTAAAAAAGAATAATTAATTATTGAGGTAATATTGCAAAAAATAAATAAAAAAACGCCCCTTAAGGCGCTCCTCCTGCACCGCCCATGTTCTCCCCTGTTTGAGCATCTATGTCTATTTCACCTACATTTTTACCATTTTTCAAAACAGGGACAGTGTATACATACTTACCGTCTGTTTTACTTAATGTTGGTGTTCCTGCAGTTGCTCCTGGTTCTTCAATATACTTTTGAGCTATTTCTTTAGCTTCATTTGAAGATATCATGGTTGGACTTTTATTATCTGACGTAGTACCATCAGATACATTGTTGCTAGTGGATAAACTTTGCTGATTTTCCTGATTTGTATGGCCTATATTTCCGGCAGCAGCAAATACTACAGCTGCAGCAGCCACTATTATCACTATTGCAACTATTGCTTTTTTAATCATTGTTTCCCTCCGCATGATACTAGATATAATCAATCTATTTTCATCATGCATTTTTTAAGGCAATGTATTCTGCCTTTAAAAGGGTATAATTAATACTCTGTAACTCCAGGTTTTCTAATATCACTGATTAAAGACCAGTGTAATTATTAAACCTGGATTTCCTGTAACGAACTGCCAGTATTTATATTTAAAAGCAGTACAGTGTTAAATAGTAATAACACTACAAACACCTACTTTCGCTTAATTATACCGCCTCCATGCCTGAAAAATCTAAGAACGCATTATAGACTCTCAGACAACATTCATTACATTGCAATTACTTATAAAGTTTATGGTTTTAAAATGGGAAAAAAGCATAATTAGAACTCTTTTTTTCATTATAAGCGCTTTAAAAAGGTATTTTAAAACCAATATAAAGAGCAGTAATATCCATTCTTATTTTATAAAAATAATCTCATTTTAAACATTATTTCTCAAAAACAATATGCTTAATCTTTCCACTACATGTTACTGTTTTGGTGAAAATATCCTGCAGATGACTAATCGTTATCTAGTCCAGTACAACATAATTAAGACCTTTAATTTAAAATTTAAACGAAAAAAATCAATTTTTTTTCTATTTTAAAAAAAATTAGGAACGTATTTATCAAAAAAAATAATGTATATTTGGGAAAAAAATATTTTTATAAATACGTCAATTAAAATATTATTTAACTTCCAGATTGCTAAAATTAGACTAAAATTTATTCTTATATTCTAATTCCTGGAAATTAATTTTAAATAAAGTCCCATTATCTTTTTCAAGTTCCACGGTACCTTTTAATTGACTTGTTAAACTAATTACAAGCTGCATACCCAATGAATCTGTATTCTTAAAGTCTAAATCATCTGGAAAACCTATACCGTTATCATAAACTGTCATTATATAAAATTCATTTTCATTGGTAATTTTTACAGATATTCTATCCTTTTCTAATGAATTAGCTGCAATGTGTGAATCAGAATTTAATAATACCCTATTTTCAGTTTTAGGAGATTTATTTGCCGGAAATCCATGTTTTATGGAATTTGTTACAAGTTCATTAACAATGAGTCCACATGGAATTGCTGTATTGATATCCAGTAGAACATCTTTAATATCTATATCCAGATTAATACGGCTTTTATTAATTCCATATGAATTGAACAGATCGAGTATTAAACTTCTCACATAATCTCCAAAATCAATCTTTGCCAGATCTTCTGATTGATACAGTTTTTCGTGTATTATTGCCATGGATTTTACACGATTCTGGCTTTCCTTGTAAATATCAAGCATTTTTTTGTCGTTTATATAGCGTGATTGAAGATTTAAAAGACTGCTTATTATCTGTAGATTATTTTTGACCCTATGGTGAATCTCCTTTAAAAGTATTTCCTTTTCTTCAAGCGATTTTTTAAGTTTATCCTCTATTCGCTGACGTTCATCCATTTCTAAGCGTAAAACTTCGTTAGCTCTGGATAAAGCTTCCGTTCGTTCCAGAACTTGTTTTTCTAATTCAAAATGTGCCTCTCGTAGAGCCCTTTCTGCATTTTCGCGTTCAGCTTGTTCATTAGACTCTTTTAAGGCCCTCTGAATTGCAGGTACAAGCTTTGAAAGATTATTTTTGAATATATAGTCCGTTGCACCTTCTTTAAGAGCATTTACTGCAAATTCTTCCCCTATTTTACCACTCACAAATAAAAAGGGTATGTAAGGACATTTATCATTTGCAATCTTCAATGCTGAAAGACCGTCAAATTTGGGAAGTGAATGATCTGCCAGGATCAGATCCGGCTCTAACTCTTCGAGTTCTTTTATATAATTTTCTTCAGTTTCTACTCTCTTTGATAAAAATCCTACTCCTTCGCGACGTAGTTCATATTCAATTAATTCAGCGTCGAATGCAACATCCTCAAGTATCAGGATTTTAAGTTTTCCTTTCATATCAATCTCTCTTATTCAGGAGGATTATTGAGTAACATCCAGTATAACCCTAATGTTGAAACAGCCTCTGTAAATTCATCAAATTCAACAGGCTTGCTAACATAACTGTTTACTCCAAGTTCATAGCTTTCCACAATATCCCTATCCTCTTTAGACGATGTAAGAACAACAACAGGAATCATTCTCGTCCTTTCATCAGCTTTGATAGTTTGAAGAACTTCCAGTCCATCAACTTTAGGCATTCTCAAATCAAGTAGTATCAACCTTGGAAGCCCCCCCTCTACATCCCTTTCAGAGTATTTACCTGTTGCAAATATAAAATCTAAAGCTTCAGCACCATCTTTAGCCCATACCAATTTATTGGCTAGATTATTCCGTTTTAGTGCTCTAATTGTAAGTTCAGCATCTGTTTCATTATCTTCCACAAGAAGAATCTCTACTTCATTTAAATTCATTTAATTATCCCCTTTATGATAAACTGATTGTGATTCGAGAGCTTCCACTTTATTTGGTAAAATAAAATAAATAGTTGCTCCCTCATCCACTTTGCCTTCTCCCCAGACACGCCCCCCATGTCTCCGGATAATACGCTGGACAATAGAAAGCCCTACTCCAGTTCCTTCGAATTCATCCGAACCATGTAATCTTTGGAAAAGGCCAAAGAGTTTATTTACATATCTCATATCAAAACCAGCGCCGTTATCCTTTACATAATATGTATTTTCATCTTTTCCTTTTTCTGCACCTACTTCGATAATGGCTTTTTCTTTAGATCTTGTAAATTTAATGGAATTGGAAATAAGGTTGCTGAGAACCTGATAAAGTAATGTTCTATCGCCGGATGTTGATGGAAGAGATTTAATTTCCATCTGAACATTTCGATTTTCAATAGAGGGCTTTAGTTCCTCAAATACATTCATTACAAGTGATTCCATATCTATTGGAGATACTCTCATCTCCTGCCTGCTTGCACGTGACAAAAGAAGAATATCATCAATGAGCTGACCCATTTTCTTGGTATTATCTCGAATAATATTTAACAGCCTTTTACCTTCATCATCGAGTTTGTCCTCATAATCCTCCATTATAATACGTGAGAACCCATCAATGGCTCTAAGAGGAACTCTAAGATCATGGGAAACAGAATAAGCAAATGCTTCCAATTCTTTGTTAGCATCTTCAAGCTTTTCACTTTCTTTTTTTAAATTTGTGTTTAATTCATTGAGAATTCTAACTTTTTCAATCCTCTCACCTAAAAACGCGATTATAATTACAATAAACATGATCATTACCAGCTGAAAATAACCTTCAGAAAATGAAGCCCCATATCTCTGGTAAAAAAGCTGGATAAAAATTAATATTGCTGCTAAAAATATAGGTGCAAACCATGTTCTTTTTCTTCTCCAAATAGACTTTGAAATAACTGACATTGATATCTCCTTAAGATAACTTCAAAAAAGTATATTTCATTATCTACTATTAAATATATGGTTTGTTTGGGCAAAAAAAGGATTTAAAAGTAAGTAAATAATACAAAAAAATAGATTTTTCAGCAGTATAATGTTTATACTTGTGCTGAATTAACATTTTTTAAAATAAGATATAATCTTGTCTTATAATGCTTTCAATTTAACATCAGTACCTGCAACTTTATCCAGATACCTTAATTTTGAATTTCCAGCTGCATAACCTATAATGATATCCACAATCAATGGTACCCATAAAATTTTAGATAAATTTCTTATGAGAGCCTTCTGATAATCCATTTCGCCATCATCTGCGATAACTTCAATTTTCATCACATTTTTGCCAGGCGTTGTACTATATTTTCCTTCAAAATATGTGAAATAACCTATAATAAATAATGCAGTTACAATAAGCCAGTAATTTAAAATTTCATAAATATTCACATTTGCGATCAATGGATATACAATAGCACTGAAAACCCATATTATAATCATTATAATCAAAAAATCTATTAATAAAGCTGCAAACCGTTTTCCCCATAAATTCTGCATTTTTATACCTATCCTATATTTTTATTCTTCTATTTATTTCGTTTAAGCTATAAGTATTTTTTTAAAGGGATTAATACTAAATTCAACTTAAAAAAAAATAATTTTAGCAGACTCTAGGTACAGGATCTGCTATTGGGGCTTCTAAAATTCTTTTTCCACCAAGTGAAGTTTCAATAATCACATGCTTATCCTCTGTAACTTCACCTATGATCTGAGCTTCTTTACCATATTTGGTATTCCTTATAGCTTCAAGAATTTCTTCAGCTTTTTCTGCTTCAACACCCATTACTACTTTACCTTCGTTTGCAACTTCATAAGGGTCAATTCCAAGCATTTCAGATGCTGCTATAACCTGCTCTTTAACTGGGATTTTATCTTCATAAACCATCATTCCAACACCAGATTTAAAAGCAAGCTCATTTAAAGCATTGGCAATGCCTCCCCTGGTTGGATCTTTCATTGCCTTAACTCCACCGATATCTAAAGCTTTTTCTATCATTTCCCAAACCGGTGCAACATCTGATTTTAAATCAGTTTCAAATCCAAATCCTTCACGGTATGACATCAATGCAATTCCATGATCTCCTACGCTTCCAGTCAGTATGATTTTATTTCCGACTTCAAGCGAAGCATCACTTGTGACTTCGCCTTTTTTAGCTATACCAATTCCAGTTGTAGAAATAACTATCTTATCTAGCTTGTCTTTTTCCATGACCTTAGTATCTCCTGTTACAAGAGCAACACCCGCTTCAGTACAGGCTTCATCCATTGACTTTATTATTTTTTCGAATTCTTCACTTGTAAATCCTTCACTTATGACCATTGCATTTGCAATTGCAAGGGGCTTTGCCCCCATTACTGATACATCATTTACAGTTCCAGTAATTGATAATTTTCCAATGTCTCCTCCCGGGAAAAAAATGGGATCAACTGTATGACTGTCTGTACTGATCACAATTTCGTATTCACCAAAGGGAATTGTAGCCCCATCATCCAGTTCTCCAAGTCCAATTCCCCCATTAACTCTTTTATTTTTAATATTATTGAGTATAATATCTGATATTAGACTCTGCATCATTTCTCCGCCAGCGCCGTGTGCCATGCTGATTTTCATAAGTTCACCTATTGTTTTTGTTAATTATGCATTCTTGTCTTAGCTTAAACTTGAATTAAGCTCTTATTAAAGCTATATTTCAATGGATACTTATTAAAACTTAAATTCATTAATAATGAATAAGCATACTAAAATATATATGGCTTGATATATATTACAAGTTAAGAATATATTTTAATTAAATTGAGTTGAAACTTTTAAATATTTAAATATATTCAGAGAATATATTCTGATATATTCTAAGTATTCAAATTCAAAGATAGTTATAAATAATGTGTCTTAGAATTAATGTATAATACTACTAGCTATTTGAAAAAAATAGTGCTTTTTTGAGAATAATATCTTAATGAAGTTCATTTAAGTAAATTCTCATACTGAAAAATAATCATGAATTAAATAGAGGTGAATATAATGGCAATTTGGCAAGGAGAATCATTAAGAACACCAAGTGGAGCACGTGCTAAACTCAACAAAAACAAGAGAAAAGCCGAACTTGGAAAAGATGCAGCTGAAACTAAAATAGGAGACAGAAAGATCAAAAAAATCAGGACCAAAGGCGGAAATGAAAAAGTCAGGCTCACAAATGAAAACAAAATCAATGTAGTGAACCCAGAAACAAACAAAGTTGAAGTTGCAGAAATTTTAAGCGTTATTGAAAACAGTGCAAACACCCACTTTGTACGTAGGAATATAATAACAAAAGGCGCTGTTGTTGAAACCAGTGCGGGAAAGGTCAAAGTGACCTCAAGGCCAGGTCAACACGGTATTATAAACGGCGTATTAGTTGAATAAATCAATTAATACTCCTTAATCTTATTTTAATCTAATCATGGTGTATCTGTTGAATGAAGAAATCTTAGAAAACGCTGAAAAGTTCCTTAATGCTATAAATAAGGATTTACCCGAAGGTATGGAACTTGAGTATGAAGGATTCTTTAAAAGAGGTTTTTTTGTTACAAAGAAAAGATATGCCCTTATTCAGGAAGATAACACCATAGTTGTGAAAGGTCTAGAACTTGTAAGGAGAGACTGGGCAGCGATAACTAAGAATACCCAGCAAAAAGTCTTAACTGCTATCTTGAAAGATGCATCTCCCCAAAAAGCAGCCAAAATCATTAAAGACGTCATTGATGATCTTAGAAACGGAAATGTTAAATTAGAAGATCTGGTAATCCATACACAGCTTACTAAACATCCCCATGAATATGCACAGATGGCACCTCACGTTTTAGCTGCGAAGAGATCCATAAAAAAAGGAAGAGATGTGGGAAGAGGCACTATTATAAGGTATGTTGTGGTAAAAGGAAGAGAACCCATAAGTAAGCGAGCTGTGCCCATAGAAGATGCAGAAATTGCAAATTACGATCCTAACTACTATATTGAAAATCAGGTGCTTCCAGCAGTGGGAAGGATAATAGAAGCGCTTGGCTATTCTGAAGAAGAAATACTGCATAAAGAGAAACAGAGCAGTCTTGATGCGTTTTTTTAAATGTTGATTTTTTCATAAAAATACATTGCTTAAACTTGAATTTTTAAATGACATAATCGATTTTTGGTCAGTTTCTGAATAAATTTTTTTATTAGAACATTAAAAGTAATATTTATATTATTTCAAATGAAAAACCCATTATTAAGAAATAAAGGGGATAAAATTTGAAGAAAATATTGCCAATTTTAGTTTTAGTAATTATAGGGATAGCCCTATGTATTTTTCTATTTGTAGAGAATCCGTATTCTCAAAATTCAGGCTTGCAGCAAATTTATTCTAATGGTTTTATAACTTTTAACTACACTGAAAATTTTAAACAAACCACCCCACATACTGTAATTGGCGATGCAGATTGGGTTAATATAGTTAATTTAATGGATAATACTACACGAATCGACGTTATAAGATATAAGGACATTAATGATCCAAATAAGGCACGAGAATTAACTCAGTATTCCCCTGATATCGATCCTTATTCTAAAGTAATATCAAATACTACAGAAATTAATCCAAACGGAATAGAGATATTCAAAAGTGTTACTACAGTTCAGGGGGAAGATTGGACTTTAATGTATATTGATTTCTACTTCAAAGATAAAAAAGACATAGTATACTCTATAATTATCTATGATAACGAATCAAAATCCCTGAAACTTAATAATATAGCAAATATCATTTTTAATTCATTAAACACAAAATAACATTTTATACATAGAATTGCATTTTTAATATGTCTAGTATTCTATAAAAAAATAATACGATTTCATGAATAAAAACATCCCTAAAATTAAAACTTCCAAATATATATAACTGTTCCAGTTAAATGTATACTCAATCTTTACAATTATACAGGTGTTAATAATGATAAAAGCAGTTTTTTTTGATATTGATGATACTTTATACGATACTTCTGGTTTTGCAAAGCTTGCAAGGAAGGCTGCACTTAATGTAATGATAGATGCAGGTTTACCTCTCTCATCTGATGATGCTTATAAGCTTTTAAGGGAAATAATTACAGAATACGGCTCAAATTACGATAAACATTTCAATGTTTTGACTAAAAGAGTATTTGGAGAAGAAAAACCGCTTCTCATCGCTCTGGGAATGATCACCTATCACAACGTTAAATTTGCGCTGCTGAGGCTATTTCCTCAGACAACATCCACATTGATCTATTTAAAAAAGAGAGGCTACCATCTTGGAGTGATATCAAACGGAATAACGATCAAACAATGGGAAAAATTGATAAGGCTTGATTTACATCATTTCTTTGATCATGTTATAACCTCTGAAGAAGCTAAGGCAGAAAAGCCGGACCAACACATCTTTGAACTTGCCCTTGAAAAAATGGGATGTAAAGCAGAAAAATCCGTCATGATTGGAAATAAGTTCAGCGAGGACATATTAGGTGCTGTAAACGTTGGGATGTCTGCAATACTTGTTAATTCTAAACTTGAAGAATCTGAAAAAGAATATCTTCAAGAAAAAGATATAAATATAGATGTAATATCTCATATCGGAGAGCTTAAAGATATCCTCTAAAATATTCCCCAAAAATATAGCGCACTGAAATGCACAATAAATACTTTAAAAGTTTATAAAATAGTGAATATAATACACAAACACTTCGTGTATTCTTAACAGGTGATCCAATGAATTATTATCATGATGAATTGATGGAACAGATATTCGAGATCCTTAAACAACCAAAAACCCTTGAAAAACTTAAACTTTCAGGAAACTTCGTTAAAAATCTAATGTTAAAGATCATATCAAGTTATGGGACCATTAAAACCAGTAGAATAAATGAAATGACAGGAATTCACTGGGACATTTTAGAGGAAAACCTCAGAAAATTAGAAGAAGATGGATTTTGTGCTCCAACTGGAGGGGGATTCTTATTTTCAAGTGTCGAATATACTGTAACAAAAAAAGGGCATGAAAAAGCCAGAAGAGCATTTGAAGAAAACCCCTACATTGGTATGGCACCAGTTTCATACGATGATTACTACAAAATGATGGAAGCTCAATTAAAAGGGCGTCACCCCATCATAATACCTGAAAATGTTGTTAATGATACTTTTAGTGATGTTGTAGGTGTAGAACATGCCAAAAGAGTTTTACTGGAATCATGTACCATTGGTAAAGGTATTTTTGTTTATGGACCTCCTGGAACCGGTAAAACATTTACAGTAAGTAAAATGTCTGACCTTCTTCCACCAATCATAATTCCAAAATTCATAGAATTTGGAGGGGCAGTAGTCCAATTTTTCGATCCTGACTTCCATAAAATGTGCCCTGAACAACCTGAAGATCCTCGATGGGTTAAAATTCACGCCCCATTTGTGTTAACAGGTGCAGAACTTAGTTTAAATAAACTTGAAACAAATTACAATCCTGATAAGGGTGTTTATGAAACTTCTCCAATAATAAAGGCAAGCGGTGGAGTACTTTTAATAGATGACCTTGGAAGACAGCGTGATGACCATGAACTCATTTTAAATAGACTTATTGTACCGATGGAAAATAAAAAAGACGTTATTTATGTAAGGGGAGTTCCAGTAATTGTTCACACCCATTTTATACCTGCCTTTTCCACTAACTTAGATATAAGTATAATGGATGAAGCTCATTTAAGAAGGGCCCCACTGCATATTTTCCTTAAAAATCCACCTCTTGATGAGTTAGCAAAGGTTTTCAGGAGAAATTTAGATGAATTAGAGGAAAAATACGGTGAAGATATTGTAGAAAGATTTTTAAATGTTTATACTCCTGTTTCTGAAGGAGGGGAAGGTCTACAGCCAAGTTTTGCCCATGCAAGGGACCTGGCTCAAATTGCACAGGCGGTTCGTATAAACCTAAGAAAAGACATCGTAGACATGGAGGTCATTGAAGAAACACTTGGAAAACACATTCTCATTGAGCTTCAAAGAAAAAATATCGACATTGCAGATATTGAAAGAAAGGTAAGATCATACCGCGTGAAAACTAGCGATTTAGAAGCCGCATCTAAAGCGCTTGCAGATTATGGAGCCTATGGCATTTCATATGAAGCAGATGCTGTCCTTGTAGATGTATCAGATGCCATAACCCCAGTACTACTTGCAACGTATCTGCATGAAAAAAATATTTCCGTAGATAAAGTTGATTTGATCACAGAATCAGAAAGAGAACTGAGAAAAACTCTTCTTCAAGGTAATTGTTAAACCTTGAACATTTTTTTATTTAGAGAAGAAAATTTTCATTATTATTTTTATTTATGTAATTCCAATAAATATAAAATAGGAATTAAAAATGGATATTGAAACTATAGGATTAATAGCAAGTATTATCTCTACATTAATGTTTATAAGCACAATTGACCAGATCAGGGACATCTTAAAATATAAAACTTCCAATGAAGTTTCTCCAGTTTTATATGGAATGATGATATTGAACGGCATGTTCTGGGTAATTTATGGTTTTGGATTAAATAATATCTACATCATAGTTCCAAATTCTGTTGGATTTTTCTTAGGACTTGCTACACTCATTGTTATACTCAAATATCGATCATCAGTTGATTAAGCTACTTAACCTACTTAATTTTATATTAAAAATAAATTGATTGAAGCTGATTAATCAAGTTTAACTGGCAAATGTCTTAACCAACCGATGTCACTCTTGTAAAGCATCCTTATATCTTTAATATCAAGTCTTAACATTGCAAGTCTTTCAATTCCTAGACCAAATGCTAAAACAGGTGTTTTGACTCCAAGAGGCTCTAAAACTTCAGGTCTAAACATTCCAGCTCCACCCAGTTCTATCCATGTCTTTTTATGAGGCAAATAAATTTCACATTCTACGGATAGGTAAGTGTAAGGGAAATATGCAGGTCTAAATCTAACTTCAAAACCTAACTTGTGGTAAAATTCTTTTATAATACCCAGAAGATTTTTAAATGTTATATCTTCAGACGCTACAATTCCTTCGACTTGATGGAACTCAGGAAGATGCTTATAAGTTATAGTCTCCCTTCTAAATACTCTACCAACTGAAAACATTTTAAGAGGAGGTTCATTTTCAGCCAGGTGCCTTGCAGATACACATGTAGTGTGCGTTCTAAGTACTGACTGCTTTGCAACTTCAATGTCCCAGGAATAGCCCCATCCTTCAGAACCTGTAGTCCCTCCATTTTCATGAGCTGTGCGAACATTCTCAATAAGGTCATTTGATGGAAGATTGACATACTTTGGTTCCTTAATATAAAATGTGTCCTGCATCTCACGTGCTGCATGATCTTGAGGCTGGAACAGGCAATCAAAGTTCCAAAAAGCCGATTCTAAGATAGACCCTCTTGATTCTGTGAATCCCATCTTAAGGAATATCTGTCTTATATCTTCTATTGTTCTCTGCAATGGATGCATTTTTCCAGGGAAAGTCTCAGGGTGTTCGGCATAAACATCATAACCTCTGAATTTTAATTCTTTCCATGACCCTGTTTTTAATTGTTCATGAGTTAATTGAGTTGCTTCTTCCCTGATTTCTATTCCAATATTCAGAAGTTCTTTACCTTTTTCTGTTACTTCTAATTTGTACTCTGGTTCTTTTTTTATCTGTATAATGCCCTTTCTTTTCTTTAAAAGATCGAATCCATCTTTAATTAATTTAGTAGGGTTGAAAAGAAGCATTTTTTGTGTATCTAGAAGTTTATCCAGTAACAATTCATCATTATATTCTTTAGATACCGCTTCTTTACCTTCTTCTGTTATTTTTACAATTCCCTTATCTATTACAGCCCATTTCTTTCTACGTAACCATCCTATGGCTACTTTAACCTCAGAAGAATCTAAATCAGCTTTACTGCCAATATCTTTCATAGGTATATCTTCTTCCTCATTTAAAACTCGTAGAATTTTTCGCTCAGGTAAACCTTCTTCAGCATATTCTTTTCCAGTATCGCTTAAGCTTATTACCTGCTTAACATCTTTTTGGACTTCTATAAGCCCTTTGGATTCTAAAGAACCAGCTGCACTCATCACAGATTTAATATCCATATTTTGAGATTCAACAATATCTTCAGGTGCTGCCTCATAATTTAATGATTCAAGTCCTTTTAAAACCTTTTTTTCGTAAATATGTAACTCATCAATGATATTTTGAAGCATGATATTTTACTCCTAATGCAATAATTCTGTCATTATCTATATCTGTTTATTCAATTACTTTAAATTTAAATATTCAATTTGTTAGAATACAAATTCATCCAGATATGCAACCATTATGGAAGCCGCAGTAATATCTGCAGTTGTTCCGGGGTTAAGCTTATTTCTTAAAAGCTGTTTATCAAATTCACGGAGTAAAAGCTCTCCTTGAGGGTTTAAAATTCCTCCGCTTTGAAGTATTGAATCTGCATCTGCAGAAACAAGTTTTGCCATGTCATCCCCATATTTCCTTGAAATTAAAGTATCTGGTTTTTTGGACAAAATAGTAAGAAATGTTTGAACTGTAGCCTTATTTATTACCCCATATTCCATCTTAACAGTTCTAAATGTAGGAAAGCCAATTCCAAATGTTATAGGCATTCTATTTGTAAGTTCATATGATAATGAATCCCATTTAGATGACATTTGAAGCACTTTATACATGTTGATGTTTTCTTCCAGAATTTTCTCCCGTGCTTCGGCATCTGCAACATCTAAATCTTCCTGTTCGCCCATTCCTCCAGCATCTGCAATATTTATAGCATCATAAAAATTTAAAGCGTCTTGTGAAGTTGTTGCTTCCATTATTCTTCCTACATTCTTTCTTAAATCATTTATATTACAACTCATCCCTGCAGAAGCACATAATGGTGTTAACATCAAGACTATTCCCAAATTGGTATTGTTTCCAATCCACTTATCTGTTTCAATAACAGCTTCCTTTATGATTTCGCCTACTCTGATTTCATGTAATGAATCATCTCTACTGTATCTACTTCCCCTTTCAGCGGCTTTTTTCATTAAATCTCCTATAACAACGCCACTTATCAGGAAATCTTCAAAAATCATGTCGTCGAAGTCCTGTGTACGATGAACGTTTCCTGGTTTTGGATGGCCACTCACTTCAAGAACTGATGCAACCTGTGCTATTTTCGCGATTAACTCTGGATCCATGTTAATTCCTCAATTCATTTTTGTTTTTATATTCAGCCAATATTATATCTGCTTTAAAAATTCAGGTGCAAAGTGAGAAATGATAAGATCTGCACCTGCACGTTTAATGGATATTAGGGATTCATATATGATGTCCTCAGTAATATATCCTGCTTCAATGCCTGCTTTAATCATGGAATACTCACCACTTACCTGATAAGCAGCAGTTGGCATTTTAAATTCATCTTTAATTGCTTTTATCACATCAAGATAAGCTATTGCAGGTTTAATCATTAATATGTCTGCGCCTTCTACTAAATCAAGTTCTGCTTCTCTTAAAGCTTCATTAGTATTTGTAGGATTCATCTGATAAGTTTTTCTATCACCAAAAGATGGTGCCGAGCTTACGGCTTCTCTAAATGGAGCATAAAATGCTGAAGCATATTTTGCAGCATATGACATAATAAGGGTGTCATCATAGTTATTTACATTAAGGGTTTCTCTTATTGCTTCAATTCTACCATCCATCATATCAGAAGGAGCTACAATATCAGCACCAGCTACAGCATGACTTAAAGCAATTTTTGATAAATAGTCAAGGGTTTCATCATTTATTATTTCATTATCCTTAATTATCCCACAGTGCCCATGGGAAGTGTACTGGCACATGCAGACGTCCGTTATGACAACTAAATTTGTTTCATCCTTTAATTTACTAACTGCTCTTTGAACAATCCCATTTTCATCATAAGCAGATGATCCTATTTCATTCTTTTCTTCAGGCATTCCAAATAAAAGAACAGAAGACAGCCCCATATCTTCAAGATTTTTTGCTTCTTCTACTGCATCATTCAATGAATATCTGTATTGACCAGGCATAGTATCTATGTGCTCTTTCTGGCCATCCTTTAAAGTTTCTTTAATGAACATGGGGTAAATGAAATCTTCTGGATTAAGTTTCGTTTCACTCAGAATATTTCTTATTTGGGGAGTTTTTCTTAATCTTCGCATTCTTGTAATTGGAAATTGCATTTTAATCACTATTATCATTAGTTGGAAAATATTTATAATTCCACATTATTTATGAATATAACTCATGGAATATAAATAGAATATTAATTTCATATAACAGGTTCTTTTTAAAACATTTGAGTAAATTAACACAAATAAATTGCGGTAAACTAATAAAGTAAGTTATAATCTACTTGATATGAGGGATAATATAAATTTTTAATTAAAAATACAATAATAGGGATTAAAACTGGTTTTATAACAGATAATAAATTAAAAGTTTCAAAAAGTGCTGTCAGTACTAAGTTTTTAAATTATAAATGGATTAACTTAAATAGTACTGTAATATAGAAATAAAATCATAGAAATTGAAATGGAATTAACATACAACCAGGGATGTTAAAATGCCTTATCTAATCTGCGATAACTGTGAAATTTACTATGAAGTTGACTCTGATTTTAACATTAAAGATTTAGATACCTGTGAAAAATGCGGCACTGGTCTAAAATATTACCACAACTTCGATGAATACTATGAAAAAGATTTCCATCATGTGCATGAAAAAGAAGCAGACTTAGATAATTCTTATACATTTTCTACTTACAATAAAACAGCATTAATTGGATTTATACTGGCAATTTCTGGTTTATTCATATTTTTACTGGCTTATGTATGGCCCATTTTTGTTGTATCGCAGAATACAAACTTTGAAAATCCCAATGCTGTTTTAAGTTCATTTATTCAGATAATCCTGATTTATTGTATATCTTTTATTTTAATGATTGCAGGTGTTCTTATTTACATATTCAGTAAAAGAAAAGAAACCCAGGGAAACACCAGAAAAGAAGGCCGAAGAAGTGTTTCTAAGAGAAATATTTACAAAGTCGCTACAAAAGAAAACCCTGCTGCCGATTATTTTAAGAAACTGCCTGAAGGTTATTTCATTTTAAACAACCTGAAAATCCCCGGTAAAAGAATAAAAATCGACTGTGTTGTAATAGGGCCAACTGGTATTTTCCTAATCCACATTAAAAATCTTCGCGGCCATTATATCATCAATGAAAATGAATGGATGAATAATAAAGGTAAAATAGCCGCAAAAGCCCTTGGAAATCCAAGCCAACAGGTTAAACTAAATGCAATAGAACTAAAAAGATTCTTAGAATCTAAGAACTTAAATCTCGATTACATATTGATCAATTCAATTGTTGCATTTACAAATAGAAATTTCACAGTTCGAAAAATGCCAAGAACCTACAGCGTCATGCATATTGAAGAAACACCAGGCTTTATCACTAACTCAAAAACAAAAATGGCCCTAGGTACTGTAACAGAAGCTGTTGTTTTACTGGAGCGTTATTCCAGCAACGTAACGCGCAGTTAGAATAATTATTTACATTATTTGAATCTATTTGAAATATTTTTATTACAAATGTACAAAATTAATATAACTAATATCAATAAATTAAAAACACTATACTAATACTGATTCAATAAAGAGGTTGAAATCGTGGCAAATACAGAAGGACCAGAAAACTACATCTGCTTTAAACTCAACAAAGTAAGGCGTAAGATACACCGATACTATGAAAGCAAATTAGCCCCTTTTAACATAACCCCTGTCCAGTTCTATGTTCTCAGTGCATTATGGGATAAAGATGAACTTAAATTCAAAGATCTGGCACATAGACTTGATATGGATGGTGCAACCCTTACTGGAATACTTGACAGGATGGAAAAACGAGGATTTATAGAAAAAAAAGCAGATCCTGATGACCGCCGATCAGTTCTGGTGAGTTTAACCGATAAATCAAAAGAAATTAGACCTCAAATGATAGATATAGCACAGGATCTTGATCAGGAGTTTAGAGGTAAAGTATCTGATGAGGAATTCAAGCTGCTTCTCAGGGTTTTAGATCAGCTGTAACTAGCCCAAATATTTATATACTTTTTTGAAATATTATTTGTATACAAATTATTTGTATAGGAATGAAAGCATGAAAGAAAAACTATTAAATTATGCAAAAGAGATTGGAGCCGATGATATAGGCTTTGCTTCAGTGGAAAACTATAAAAGCCCCAATTCTATTCCCATAAAAGAAATCTTTCCTAAAGCAAAGTCCATAGTAGTTTTGGCGTTTCAACAGATCGATAACTGCGAAAGTGAAAATGAGCAGTTCGCCTCAGTTGGTATTAAACTGGTTTCAGAATTTGCACAGGCATGTGCCTATAAAATGGCCCGTTTCATAAAAAATGAGTTTAAAACTAATGTAATGGCCGTACCTGTATCAACTCCAGTGAATATAAATAAAGAAACACATATGCCATCTGGATTTGTATCACTGCGTCATGCCGCTTTTGCTGCAGGATTAGGAAACTTTGGCCGGCACAATCTTATAATTCACCCTGAAATGGGTTCAAAAGTAGTATTTACGGCAATCATAACTGATATGGATATTCAGTCAGATGCCCCAATTAAAGAAGATTTATGTATAAACTGCGATATATGCGTGAATCAATGCCCAGTTAATGCACTTCGTGAAGAAAACAAAACTAATGTCATGAAATGTATGTTCAACAGCCAGCCATATGGATTTGGAGGTTATAAGCAGTTTTGGACAAAATTTTTCGAGAGCGGCCCTAAAGAGCAAAAAATAATGATTCAGGATGAAATAATTGGAAAACTACACCAGGCGATGTCACTAGGATCCCAGTATGTTTGTTTTAACTGCACCAAAAACTGTCCTGCAGGACAATAAAAGCTTTTTTATTTTTCAACCAGTTCCCCATATTTATTTTGCCTGTTTAGCCAAGAGCTCTGCCTTTCCTATGAGATTTATTAATTTTTTATCGAGAGATTGAGCCGTGGTTGTAACATCATGATTATTGAACTGCCTAAAGAGAGATGAAGGCTGATCAAAGTCTATTCGAGTCGAATGATTATCATCTTCATAAATAAGCACCCTCAGGGGCGCATAAAGCCCTGCTCTAATATCATGACGCGTCATCTTAATTGCAGTGAGGGGATTTCCCAGGATGTATTGTTTAGCTTTTCTGGGAGACCCGAGTATATTCAAAAGATTTCCATGATCCAGAACTTCAAAAAGCATTAAATCCTCTTTTCCACTCATTTCTTCAAGACCTTTTTCTATTATGCGGGGATCAGTTTCATTAAGTACAGATATATCTAAATTGCCGAGTAACAGCTCAAATGTACAAGTAAAGTTCTTGAAATTCGCATGCACCTTCATAGATACATGAATTACTCCAATTTGACTTTCCATTTTTATCTCTCCTAAATTTTTCTATAGAACTTGAGTAATAATTATTATATTTTTATTATTTCATATTCCTTCCTACCTACCTATCGGTCGGTAGGTATATATACTATGAACAACATCATTATATTTTGTAAGCTACCTACCGGTAGGATGTATAGATCATCCAACTACTGGTAAAGGACGTGATGAACATGACTGGAAATAAAGATAGTACAAGAGATTCAGGAGAAAAAACAACTAAGGAAAAGATATTTGAAGCTGCTATAAACCTCTTTGCCTTGAAAGGGTTCGATGCGACATCTATGCGAGAAATAGCAGAAGCAGTAGGCATCAAAAAGGCGTCAATGTACAGTCACTACAAAAGCAAGGATGAAATATTAGAAAAGATCGTTGAACATCCCCTATCAAGAGTATTAGCACTTGGGGAAGCGGAAGTTGAAACAGAAGAGTTAATTGTCACCATAGGGATTGATGGTTTCATGGAACTGTCTGGCGAAACAATGACCCGGTGGATAGAAGATCCTCATATGGACAAAATATTCAGAATTACCCTAATAGAACTATACCATAACCAGCAGGTAAAAAAATTCTATTTGGAATTATGGGACACTGCATACTCGTTCTGGGAATCAAATTTCAATATTATGATGAAGCATCATCTTATTAAGCCTTCCGACCCAAAAGTAATGGCAACAGAATTTATTTCGTTTTTTCAGAACGCATTTACAGACTATTTTCTAGTTCGGTACGGCGACACATCAGGCTCATTTGGAGAGGAGTATCAGGATCGTTTTGTTCAACATGTAGAATTTATAATGAACTCAATAAAACTGCAAGATGAGGAATAGAGGATAAAAGGAGGAATATAAATGGATTTAGTAAGTATTGTAGGATTAGGTATTGGTTTAATAGTGGTAGGAACAATTGCTGGTGCAGGCATTATATGCTCTGGTTTGACGGGTTATATAGCAACAGGTACCGAATCTTTGAGCCCAACAGGGGCTATCAAGGGAAATGCACTAGTTGTTTATGATCCTGGTGTTACTGGAGCTGCAAAGAATGCATCAATTGAAATTGCAAATGATCTGAAATCTAATGGTTATAATGTAACCGTAGCAGGTGTCAGTAGTGCAGCTGCAACCAATACATCAGAATATGATTTGATTATAGCTGGTGGGCCAATGTACTTCGGAAAAGTAAGTAACTCTATTGACAAATACCTGAAAACATTAACACTCTCCCAAGATGCTAAGTTAGGAGTATTTGGAACAACTGGCGCAGCTGAATTTAGTAATGAGGACATATCATCACTTAGTAAACAGGTCACATCACTACAGAGTAAAAATGCAGCCATAAAAACGCTCCGAAATGGTAATGCCACCAGTATAGACTGCACTGACTTTGTTTCAACTTTAATGAAATAGAAAAATTCCATTAGTGAGGATTATGCAATTTAAAATCTAAATTTTTGGAGAGAATTATAATGAATAGAACTAATATGACAAATATTAAAGTGAATAAAAATAAGGGTGGAGACTGTTTTCCGCTGAATTCAATATATTGTACTTTAAAGATGAAATTAACAGGCAATATGAGTGAAAAAGATCTAAATAAACTTTACAGATGTACTTTATGTAACCACTGCAGGACTGCTAGTTTCAATCAAGTTACAAGAGAAAAAGCTGTATGCAATAATCTTATTACTCCACATGTAGCTAAAATTAGCGAAAATATCAATAAATTTGGAAATTCACATGGTGTTAATGTGGATTTTATGGAAAAAAAGCAAGAAATTATGGAAACTATACTCTTTAAGGGATGTACGCCAACATATAAAGCTCCGGAGATACTTACATCTGCAGAAAACCTGCTTCAAAGTAGTGGAGTAAAATATAGCATTATTAATAATGAAACCTGCTGTGGAAATATATTGTTTAATTTAGGAGACTATGAATCAGGTTTAGAGGCCGTCAGAAAAAATATTAAAAAATTTAAAGCTGCAGGAGTTAAGAAAATCATAACAATTTGCCCTGGCTGTTATAATGCTTTCAATAAATATTACAAAGGACAAGATGGATTCAATCCTGAAATTATTCTTGCTGTTGATTTATTAAACGAACCAAATTTTACAGGAGAAGAATTTTTAATTCAAGATCCATGTAATGCAAAAGAAAAAGCAGATGATGTGCGGAAAATACTTCCAGGCTCAAAGAATAAGAGTGCAAGTCCCTGCTGCGGGGCAGGTGCAGGAGTTATGGCACATGATAAACAGCTTGCAAGCACGAAAGCAAGGAAAGCTGTAGATGGCAATACAGAAAAAATAATCACATATTGTCCATTTTGTTACCTTAACATGTCATCAATAAAGTCAGATAATGTCACTGATATTTATATGTTACTGGATGGCGAAAATAAGGTACACCACGCTAGTAAGTAAGTTTTATGGAGGGAATTATTTGAAAGCCATTAAAATCGAAGATTTTGAGGCCCCGGAAACAAGGTATCCGAGGGTACTGGCAATAATAGGAAGTCCCAGAAAGAAAGGCAACACATACGAACTCACCAGAAAAGTTGAAAAACGTATGCAGCAGCTTGGTGATGTTGAATTTGAGTATATATTTTTAAAAGATGTAAATCTTAAATCATGCCGTGGCTGTGGAGTTTGCTTTGAGAAAGGTGAAGAATTGTGTCCTTTAAAAGATGACAGGGCGATGCTTGAAGAAAAAATGCACAACGCCGATGGAGTCATATTCACGTCTCCAAATTATGTATTCAATGTTTCAGGCCTTATGAAAAACTTTATCGATCGTTTTGCATATGTTTGCCATCGCCCTCGCTTTTTTAAAAGCGCGATGGTCTTAACCACTTCAGGCGTTGGAGGATCAAGATTGATGTTAATGCCTTTCTCAATTGCGCCCCAAACATGGGGATTCAAGATTACCCACAGTTTTGGCATTGTTTCAAATGATATTCCAGAATACGGTACTCCTATTGAAAAAACTAACAAAAAAATTAACAAAGCGGCGAAAAAGTTCTATGATGCAATGGCAGCTGGCAGGCCTAAACCAAGTATTTTAACCATGGCAATGTTTCTGTCAATCAAATCCGGCTTTAAAAAACTCAACCCCGAATATTTTGATTATAAATATTGGAAAAATCATGGCTGGCTTGAGAATGATGCCTACTACTATCATAATCCCGAAGTTAATTTTCTTAGAAAAGGATTAGCAAAAATATTATCTAAATTTATGGGTTTAGTAATGTAATCAAGATGATAATTGAATAGAACATCCACTTTTATCCAAATAAAAATTAAGAATATATTACTTCTTCAACAACTCATTCAGAGGGTCATCCACACTATACGGCTTTTTACTGTAATATCTCTTAGCATGTTCCACTATTAAGGCATGATATTCCTGATACAAAGCCACATTCTTCGGCAAATTTGACTCAAAGAGTTCTTTCAATTCCATGTACCTAATATTTTCTTCTACAAGCCCAAAATGCACAAGTATTCTTTTTGTATATGCATCTACAACAAATTGTGGCTGTTTATAAGCATAAAGAAGAATTGAGTCAGCGGTTTCATTGCCAACACCTTTAACTGCCAGTAATTCATTTCTAGTTGGAGCTTTTCCATCCATTTTAATAAAAAATTTTGTGATTTCCCTGAGGTAGATCGCCTTTTGATTTAAAAATCCTGCACAACGGATTGCTAATTTTAATGTTTCATCATCAAGGTGCAACAATTTTTCAGGCTCAATTGCATTTAATTCATTGAGATTAGATAATGCCATTTCTGCAGACAACCAGGATGTATTCTGCGTCAAAATTGTGCCAAGAATTACTTCATAGATTTGATTTCGCTCAACTGGAAGATCATAATTTCCAGGATGATAACCTTCAATAGCGCCGGTTTTTGTTGGATTTGATTCCTTATGATTTATTAATGGCCACCATCCCTGAGGGCCGTAGAATTCGTAGATTTTTTCGTATATTCTCAATATTATGCCTTGCATTTTTTCACTCAGATTCATAGTCAAAATAAAAATCTATTTTTAATTTATTAATTAAACCATCTAATATTTTAATGAAACATCTTCCCAATTATATTTAATTAAGAGGCACTATCATGAAAGAAAAACGTATGAAACAAATCATTGACGAATATATCAAGGCTTATAATGAATTTAATGTGGATGAAATGCTTAGAAATGTCCATAAAGATGTTGAACTTAAAAGCACTGCAAATGGAGAAGTCAATGTCCAACTTAAAGGTATAGATATCTTGAGAAATCAGGCAGAACAATCGGTAAATTTGTTTAAAAAAAGAGAGATGAAAATTATTGAACAGGTAATTAAGGGAGATACTGTAGAAAATAAAATTAGTTTTAAGGGCGTTATAGGTGTAGATTTTCCAGATGATGGTCCCAAAGAAGGTGAACTCGTCAAAATTGAAGGTATATCCATTTTTGAGTTTGAAAAAGGTAAAATAATTTTGATTGAAGATATGAGGTAATAAATTATCTTTCTTTTTAAATTAATTTATTTATGAATGAAAATGTTTTGTCTTTTTTAACTTATCTGTGGATCTATGATCCTAATTTTACAATTTCTTGTTTTATAGAAGTTATCCAGTTTATTTTTCAATTCTAGCCTAGTACACTTATTGTTTCAAAAATATTTACTAAATTACTCACAAAAACACCTATAAATACTCCGTAGATGTGTGCATAAGTGATTAAACAGATTAAACAAAGAATTTATTTATTAAAAGTTAAGAGTAATCAAAAACTTTAAAAACTTTCAATTTGAGGGGAATTGAAACCTTAAGAATTCTCTAAAATATACAAATGATTTGGAAAGAATTATTCCAGCTCTGTTAGTGTTATTTTAGTTTATAAACATGTATTGTATATTAAAAGGTGTCAAACAATGAAACGTTTACTTGTAGGGGGAGCTGGAGGAACTCCATCTAATAATTTCATTCAGTCAATTAGAGAATCATCAGAAGAATTATTCATTATAGGTATGACAAGCGATCCCTTTGATCTATGCAAGGCAAACGTTGAAAAAAGACAGTTAGTTCCTAATGCTAGTGAAAAAGATTATTATTTAATCCTTGAAGATATAATAAAGGAAAATAAACCCGAATTTATCCACGTACAGAACGATTTTGAGGTACTTCTATTTTTATATTAAATTATGATACTAAGTTCATAAAAATGGATTATTACTCTAGTTTTGCGATAATTAGATAGTTAATAATATTTAATTGATTTTAAAGAAAAATCAAACATTTAATTAAAC